>JBILLK010000020.1:0-202776 GCA_044376115.1 Polyangiaceae bacterium
GGAAGCTACACCGTAGTGGTTAGCAACTTGGCTCATTGCGTGTTTGCGATAGCGTTCTCCACGGCTTCGAGTCCAACGTCGAGGTTCGCTATCACGGTAGCTTCACTCTCATTCGGCTGTTCGGTGAATTTGGAGCCACGGTCATGAGTTGGACCAACGTAATCGACCGCTTCTACTTCCTCGCCTCCCTCCTAGTCGCTGGATGCGCTCTAGCAGAGCCGACGCTTACCCCTAGCGCGCCGCCTTTTGTACCCGCCGAATCGTCATGCAGCTCGATAGGTTCCGCGACGACAGCCGCACAGCCGGAGACCACTTCCACCGTACCGGAGCCTTGCCCTACTGCATTGAGGCTCTCGTGGCAAAATGCCGACGAGCTTGTCGTCCGCTGTGAGCAAACCACCTTGGTCTATGCTCCGCCCTGGACCAGCCCAGTACAGCCACTTGCGGCAGCGGCAGAGACCGCCCCTGCCCCGTCAGCTCGAAAGCTAAGTGGTTCGCTTGACCTTCGGCGTCGTGCATCCGGGTTCGGGCTCTTCCTTGGGCGTACTGGCTCCGAGGAGCGCGAGGTGTTCAGTTTCGTCAATGGCGATGCAAAGGATGAATGGTCCGTATCCCCTAATGCCCAGTGGTTGGCCGCTCAATGTTCGTTTGATTCGGTTTGCGTTTGGCACGTGCTAACGGGCACTCGCTTTGCGGTGCCCGGTGCATTCATGCCGCACACCTCACGTGTGTTGTCACTGGCGCGAAGCGCAAACGCTGATCTGCTTGTAACTAGCTCGGTCGATGGGATGGCTAGGGCATGGGACCTTCGAACGGGCACGCTCCTATCGCGGGGTGCATTGGGCGCCCTAAGCACAGAGTACCGTTTGCATCTGCCCCCTCCCCGTCGCGATTCCTCCCCGTTTCCAATCGGACCGGAAAGGACACCGCTGATAAGTGTGAGGCAGGACGGCAAGCAGGCGGTGGTTGAGTCTGGGATTCATCGCTGGAGCTTCCTGTTTCGTCAATCCACTGCAGGCCCCGAGTGGATACACGACGTTCGTACACAGCGCCGATTCAGCCCAACTGGCGAATATGTTCTGCGCGACGGCGTACTGGGCTTTAGAGCATTTTCCCCCGAGGGCCAGCCGAGGGCATGGCTCCGTGTTGCGGAGCATGTCGAGAGATTTGAGCTGTCCGGTGACGGGAGCCGAGCGGCACTGCAACGCGAAGGGGCGGAAGTAGAATTGCGGCGCAGTTCCCCCCCGTTCACCGTGCTCGCCGACAACCTCGAGATAGGGGTCCTCGACGGCGTCGATCACGAGGGCGGCCTCGTGTGGGGCGACCGTGCAATCGCCAACATCGAGCCCGGCATGCTCTCTCGACTACCAGCGCCGGTAGCCCCTCGCTTCGGTCTTCGCGGTAGGCGGCCCACTCGACAGCTCGTCGCATTCAAGGACGGAGCAGGACTCTTCTATCCGAACGAACAGCCGGACCCTGGCGCAGCACCGAGCCAGGCGCTCCAGGTGTGGCTGCTTGGCGGTCAAGAGAGCGTAAGCGGCGCGGCCGCTCTACTGGGCTCGTTGGAGCGCACGCGCTGCGAGGTATCGTCCGCAACCAACGGCATGTGGGGTGTCGGCTCAAACCGCGGGGCGCCCGACCATAGGCTACTATTTACCAGCGCCCCAAACTGGTTCGCCGAAGTGCGTCTGAACGGGACGATCGACTTTCGACGCCGCTCAGGGTCACCCATCATACTAAGCATGCGCGCCGTCAGTGAACGGGACGCGGCCTACGCATACGCGCCCGATGGGCGGTACGACTTCCTGGGCTCTGAGCCGGAGGCCGCGGCGCACGTATTCCGTTGTGTCCAAGCCGGACGCGAGCTGGCGTTGGAGGACTGTAACGCTCGGCGGGAGGTGGGCCTTGTCGCGAACGTGCTCAACGGCAACCATCGTTAGAGGATCGCCCAACGACGCAAGCTTGCAACCGCGGCGCCGAGGTGTCGCCCTATCGACGATTGGCATGAATAGGCATGGGGGAAGGAAATTGGAGCTTGCGCGCATCCGCCTACTGGCTCTCTCGGCAATGTCGCTCACGGCCTGCCAGGCTCATAATGGAGCAGCCGTGGCGCTTCAGTCCGAGGTTCGCAAGAGCCCGCTTCAAGTGGCGGTCGAGGCGTCGAGCCACTGGGCGGAGCTGCGTGCCGCCGCACACGCGTGCCCACGAATCGCTCCACTCGTCGAATGGATTCGCGACGGCCTGTACGAACGAGCCTGGTATGAGCATCGTTGGCCAGAGGATCAGCCCACCCCAGCCTGCGCCGTTGCCTACGACAAGGCTTGGAACATCCTTTGGCCCGTATCTAGGTTTCTGCGAGAAGACGTATACATCTTCAGGATCTATCCGTGGCTCCAAGACCCGATTGTCGAGATGGCTCCGAGGCGCGTGTTTGAACCCTGGCTCAAGCAGTTAAGGACCGTCTGCACCGAGGAATTGGAGGCCTTGGAGGAATTTGCGGACCTGGAGGAACGGCTAGGACGGCGTAGCTGTGACACCATGGTTTCAAGCTTCGAACAAGTCGCCAAAGGCACGGCGTACTCGGGCGCGGCAACAAGACTCCACGAGGAGCTGGCCGCATGCCACTCAGGCCGCGATCAGGAGAAGTGCAAGTGACTACGCAGCGCTCGAGCCGTCGACGACCACCGGCCATCCCGCGGGTGGTCCACCTATTCGCTACCCTTTGTCTCCTTGGTTGCCACACGCATATGCCGCCAGCACCGGCTCCCATCGCTCAGCGAACCATGCTTCAACAAGCCATCGACGGCTCGGAGGAGCTGGCCGAACTGGTTCTGCTTTCGGCCAAGTGTGCGCAGATGAAGCCCGTAATGTATTGGGTGCACAAGGGACAGTACCTTCACGCGCACAACGAGACGACCTGGATCGACCGCGAGGCCTCTCGCACTTGCGACGAGGCGGTAGAGCGTGCCCTTGCATTGTTGAAGCCAGCTGCAGACCTCGAGCAGGTGCTCGCGGGCTCAGACGGGTCCACGAAGGTGGATAAGCTCAGGGCCACGACACACCCACGCCTTCGCGAGGTTGCGCTTCGCTCCATCCCGCGTCTGGCGCTGGATGACATGCTGGAGGCTGTGAACAACGAGTGCTCCACGCTGGGAGGCGTGACTCGGGCATGCCTCGATCGGGTCGCCGATTTTGAAGCAACCGCACAGTTCTCAACGCTCGCGGGTCGCGGTAGGCACGTGCTTCGTCGCGAGCGAGCCAATGACCAGGCCGTGCTCCAGCTGGTTCCCGAGATGACGCGGATCCTGCAGGCGCACGCAAAGCTATGCACGTACAAGGACTGCAAGGTTAACTACTACTATGATGCCTTCGGGCGCCCTCAACCGGATGACGACTGTCTGTTTGGCGAGGTCCATTACCGAGAGCCCGGTGCAACCCGATTCGACGAGGAGTGGACAGCTCTTGTGGCAACAGCACCTCTCGAGCGGCAGCCTGCTCTTCTCGAACGCTGGTCCTCGGCGATGAATGAATGCTCCACCGCGACGCCGGTCCCGGAGGGAAGATGAGGTTCTCAGTGCGCGGCCTTGACACCTTCGAGCCCGCCCGTCGAGGCTTCACGCTCTGCAGCCTGCTGCTGGCTGCTTGCAGTGCAGGTGGAGCGTCGACCCTTCAGGGCAGGCTCACGAAGTTGTCGCCGCCATCAGAGCCGCGGCTAATCGATAACCCGCTGAAGGTCGAGCCCAAGTCGGGGTGCGCGGAAGTCGACTTCTATTGGCAAGACGGAGACGCACTTATTGTTAATTGCGATGGCGACACGAAGGCGTTTCTCCCGCCGTTTGACGAGGTTGCAAGTGTGCAAGTGGAGCCCAAACCGGTAGTGGAATCGGTCAAGCCAGCGAACGAGTCCTACTCAATCGAGGTGGATGAGCACACCGTGGCGATCTGCGGAGAAGGCAGGTTAAGTCTCAATCAGACCAATACCCAGTCAAAGGTTACGCTTGGCCCCGTGCCGTATTGCGGTCCGATGGCGGTCCGCCCCAACCGAGAGCTGTGGTTGTGGCCTCAGGGTGTTAAGGACCCTAGTTGGGCGGTGTGGGAAACTCGACCGTTCATGCGCTGGGACCTGAAGACGCGCAAGCTGCTACCAACGCCGAGTTTCTGGCTGGACCCCTTTATTCTGTATTTCCCTCGTATCGAGTCGTTTTGGGTCAACGACGACCGGGTCGTCCGAAACCTGGGCAACCGGGTGGTGGCAACGGACTTTCATGGGTCTGAGCCGAAACTGGGTTGGTCTTTCTCAGGCGCAGACAGCGATCAGCGCAGTCTGATGTCCAAGTCGCGCGACTGGATAGCGACAACATGCGCGCGAAGCTCGGTCTGTGTATTGAACACGGCAACGGGTGAGAATCATCAGGTAGCTCACCCCGCCTTCACTTATCTTCCCCGTACCGTCTCGCTTATTCGCAGCAGCTCCGGGCGGTTGCTAGCAAGCGGGGCGGCGGATGAGAGCCTGCGCGTCTTTGAGCTTCGGAGCGGAGCGCTACATACGATTGTAGATAGCATTGTAATTCAAAAGCACCTTTTGCCGGCCCACGTCTCTCCCCGAACCCTAACCATGCATGACAAGAGCCTACGTTGGAGTCTGGCGACGGGCGGCCTTTTGCGGCTGCACGATGACGGCGGGACGGCGACTCTCACGGCTCACAAGCAGACTTGGGAGCTTTCCTTCGCGACAGGCCGTTGGGGCACGAAGAAGAGCGAAGTCGCCCTGCCGGGACCTCACGGATTCACGCTGCAGGCAGGTAGACTCGAGCGTCAGGCCGAGTCGAACACGCAAGAGGTCCCCGTCGACGGCCGAGTCGATAGCTTCGTAGTATCGGAGGACGGAACGCGTATCGCTCTAAAGAACGGGTCAACTGGGATGGTCGAGTTATGGACAACGGTACCGCCGTTCAAACAACTTCAGGAGCCCGTCGACCTAAAGGGGTTTCTTCAGGGCATCAACCGAGATGGCACCATTTTTTGGACCGATGAGTTCTTGGCGCGGGCGGGGCATGTTGGGTTGACCTCGACCAAATCTCTCCAACCTTCGGACTTGTATGTCACGAGGGACAACAAGCTCTGGGCCCGACCGTCGGGTGCAGTGCTGAGTCCCGGTAAAGAGCATGTGCAAGCTCCCGTCGACATCTACAGCTTCCTGCCTGACGGCTCGCTCGAGAAGGCTGGCAGCACCCTCGACCCGTTTTCACCGGAGCGGATGACACGCGCCGAGTTTGGACATTGGGCAGAGGGAACCGCCGTACAGACTCTGGATACTCGCTTCCTCTTCACGTGGGCACCTAAGTGGTTTGCCCAAGTACTTCCGAACGGGACGATCGAGATTGGCGCTGCCCCAGGGAAGCCTGCCATGGTCAGCCTGCGCACGGTCGATCATCGGGACGCTGGATATGTATTTACAACTGACGGCCGCTACGATCTTCTCGGCAGCGAGGCCGAACAAGCTGCACGCTTCCTCGTGTGCACCGACCATGGCGAACGAGTTGCGTTTGAACAGTGCAAAAGCCGACGCGAGCCAGGTCTCTTGGCCCACGTGATAGCGCAATTGGAGCAAGCGCCCAATTGAGCTCCGCGTCCCGCTTCAATCGGCGCTTGCCCTACCCGCTTCATCGCCGGGTCTGGCTGCTACTTCTGCTGGCGTCTGAAAGCGCTGATGCCGCGAGCGCAGGACTTCACTTAGATAGACACGATGGTGCACACTTGAGCGGCCCGCTATTGTTGCTGCGCGTGCGGTTCTTTATCGCGCTAACCGCACTCTTGTTCGGCTGCAGGACAAGCGTGCAAACGGCTCGCGAGCCACGAGCAATACCGCCAATCCTCGGATGCGGAATGGCCTTGCCACAACGCTGCCTTCCTCAGGGCGGGACAATAAGTAGCAGGTCCTATTCAACACTGCCCAGTCAAGAGCCGTGCCCCTCTTGTACAGCCGACGAGGAAGGCGGCTACGTCCAGTCGTTGCAAGCAAAGGAGGCGCTCAAACCGACTCTTACTATCGAGCCTCAGACGATTCAGCTACTCAGTCGCGCGGCGAAAGGAGAATTTGGTGACTCGCTGCGAAGTCGGCAGTTACTCGAGGGCGCATTGATGCAGGCACTCTACGGCAGCGGTGAGCTGGATGCGGCAGACGACCTCGCGTTTCTTATCCTCACGCAAAATGACCATTTTAGGCAGCGTGACGCTTCGTGGGCCGTTGAGCACTATCTCCCGCGCTGTCCTACGCTGCGAACGCTGACGGTACTGATGCCCACGTACGAACCCTTCTGTCCGGAATGTTCCTCGCGTGACAGGTCAGTCCTGGCTCTCAAGGCTACGCTTAAGGCCCGCGGACTCGTCGAGTTAGGTGAATACGAAGAGGCGCGCTCCTTGCTGAAGGAGTTCGGCCCGCAGGTTACGGATCCACCAGCGTTCATCGCGCAATGTGTAGAGTGGCTGGAGGGTCGCCCCAATCAGCGCACGGCAGTACCTGTTGGAAGACCGTGCAACTGTGATATCGAGCCGCCCCAATGGCGAGAAGGTTGCGGATGCGAGCCGCGTCAGCCATTCGTTGCGCCGGAAGCTTCAGAGCCGGAGCCCGCGCCGGAAGCTTCAGAGCCGGAGCCCGAGCCATTGCCGCCGCCTGGCGAGTGCCTCTGCGACCCGTCAGGGTTACGCTGTGAACGAAGAGTTGCCCGAGTCGATCTGGATGATGCCAAAGCCTTTATCTGGACGAGCGAACGATGCGTGCGGAAGGCTGCACCGTAGTGGCAAGCAACTTGGCTCATTGCGTGTTTGCGATAGCGTTCTCCACGGCTTCGAGTCCAACGTCGAGCCCGCGAGCACCAGTGAGCGCGCTTAAGTGTGTTCTCCTGCTCGTTACGCAATGGCTGGTTCTGACCGCTTGCGGCGGAGCGACTCCACCGTTGGCTTCGGACCCACTCCCATTAAAGCCCGTGACGCTACTGTGCGGCCAGCCGCTTCCAGCGGACTGCGAGTATCGCCGTTCATCTTACGCCGAACTGCCAAGCCGAACTCCCGCACCCGAGCGCATCTACGAGGGCGCCTCGGGTGAGCACGGTCGGTCACTGCAAGCCATCATGAGTCATGATGTGGTTCACCTCCCCGAGGTCACGTTCGCGTTAGAACGCATAGCGAAGGGATACTACGGGGATGAGCTGCGAGAGAGGCAGGCTTCGGAGCTTATGCTTGCCAAGCTGCTCTTGGACTTCGGGGACGATGGGGGCGCTGCCGATCTCATGGGCCTGTTGGTCAAAGACATGGTCAAAGAGGATGCCGTATTCAGCGCCATGGATCTTTTGCCGCACCTTCATAGGCTCACTTCACGTTGTCCGAGCGCGAAGACAATCAACACACTTACTCGAATCCCAGAGGTGTGTGACCCGCCGTGGTTTGACATCACACCGCACGGTCATTCCATTCTCGCCAGCCTCTGTCGCTACAAAGCCCGCGGACTGGTAGAGGTCGGCGAATACGACGAAGCTCGGGCGCTGTTCAAGAAATTCGGTCTGAATGATGCTGACCAGCCGGACTTCGTTCCGCAATGCACCAAGTGGCTTGAACGTCGAGCCGAGGAGCTCACGCCTGTGCCCGTGGGGCGGCCGTGCAACTGTGATATCGAACCGCCCAAGTGGAGAGAGGGTTGCGGCTGCCGAGGGCCCACCGACCTCGACCCCTGAGCCCGGCGCTCTAACGCAACCCCAGCTGACCGCCGACGGGCACGACGTGGACTCGCTCTGGCCCTACGCCGGCGCGGGCCATGGCGGTCTCGAGCACCGTAACAGCGTATCCCGGCGGGTCGATGCCGTGGGCGAAGGTGTCGTAGTGGACGGGCATCATGTGCTTAGCGCCTAAGTCGATGAACGCCTGGAGCGCCTCTTCGCCGTCCACGTGCGTTGCGCGCGCGAAGGAGTCGGGCTCCACCGGCCCAATCGGAAGAATCGCCAGGTCGATGGACGGGAAGCGCTTGGCGGTGGCTTGAAACGCCCGTTGGTCGTAAGCGGTATCCCCACCGAAGTAGACGGTGAGGCCGTGATATTCGATGACCCAGGCCGTCGCGCTGCGGCGCATCCAGGCCGCATCGGCGCCATAACGAAACCCAGGGTGTTTGACGGGTACGGCGGTGACCCGCAATTCGCCGTCAGCGAAGGTCTCAAAGCGTTTGACCTCCTCGGTCGGAAAACGATAGTTCGGCACATAAACTAGGCCGGACTCTGGGACGAGCAAGCGCCTCACGCGCGACTCGAGCAGATCCAGCGAGCCGAGCGAAAGGTGGTCTACATGCATATGGGAGACCAACGCCAGGTCAATCGCCGGAAGGTTGGCAGCGGCGATCCCCGGCTCCACCAGCCGCCTGGAGAAGCCTGCGCCCACCGTCTCGGTAAAGACAGGGTCCGTCAATACCCACTTATCGTCGAGCTGCAGCAGCACCGTCGCGTGTCCCACCCAAAGCGCCGCCAAGCGCACATCTCTACGCGCTGGGTCGCTGATGCGATTGGGTACCGCGCGCGGCTGCGTCGCCAGCGCACCCACGTTGCGCTCTAGGATCTGCGACCAGACGCAGCCCGCTCCCAGCAGCGAACAAGCGCCCAAGAGCGCCAGCCTGGCCAAGCGACCCGACTTCAAAAGTAGCGCAGCCTCAACGTCGCCATGGTCGCAGCGCGCGCCGAATGCGCCGGTGCGTGAGAGAGCTGTAGCCCCAGGATCCCGAACAAGCCGTAGATCCCCACCTCCCCTGCTACAGCACCAATCCCGGCTACGTCTTGGAAGGAGACCCCGAAGGAACTACTAAGCATTTCACCGTGCTCCAGCAGCGGGAAGTAAGCGCGAATACCGGGCCGCAAAAGGACGCTCGTATGCTCGAGGAAGAGCACCTCGGGTGAGGCGTAAATCTCTATCGAACCGCCGTAGCGAAGGTTGGGCTCAACGACGAACGTGCGCAGCCCCAAGACCTTTGAATTGGCAGACCACGAGTAGAGCAGCGGCGTTAGCTGCCAGGCCAATCCAAAGTAGACGCTCTCTTGATCGAGGACGAGCGCCGGACTGGGAATGGCCTGCGTCGCCAGCCAGAACGCAGTCGGGAAAGGGAAGTTGGTCGGAGGCTCAAACGGCGCTGGCTCAAACGGCGCTGGCTCAGACGGCGCTGGCTCACTCGGCTCCGCCAGCGCAATCACCGGTAGCAAGCAGCTAACGCAAACCAGCCCCTTCGCTCGTGCCAGCCAAGCCATCGGCTAAAAGCTCGACCTACCGGCAAAGGCCTGCTGCAGCGTCAACCCGGCCAGCCCAACGTGTAGAGCCAGCACCACGGCGAATAACCCCGTACTCAACGCTGGTGACCTGAGCGCGCCCAAGAGGCCAGCACAGAGCGGCAAGGTCTGGAGCGAATGCAGGCCAAGGAAATGCGGCACTCGGAGGTCGCCGAACTTTGTACTCCAATTGAGGAGCGGCAGCCCTGAACCGCCGTCAGCGCCACCGACCGAATGCTGGAGCCGACCGCCCATACCGAAGCCTGATACAGCGGCGACCAAGAAAAGCCAAAGCCCCGCGCACCAGGCGGCTCGCATCAGCGGCGCCCACGGCGCGCCATCCGCTCCAAGCAAGGGGCGCATAGTCGCCACGCCCGCGACCACAATCATCGTGAGCGTGGTCACGACAATCGCCAGGACCATCATCCGCCAGATCGCCGCATTGAACGCCCCGGCTAGATTGAAGTGCGAGGTGGTACCGCGCAACGCCTGCGTGACGATCCCGACCATCTCGAGCACCATCGTAACCGCAAGCAGCCAAGCGATGACGGCTTTGCTGACCCCATCAAGCGACAGGGCCGGGACCACGACCGCCATCGACGCAAGAAAGATGGCGATCGATAGGCCAAACTTCATTGGCTTGGCGGCCGGATGAACGCCTAACAGCGGGGCAGCCGGGACCGCGTGGGCAACCAAACAAACAAGGCCCACCACGAGGTGCAGCAAGGCAACCCAGGCCAAGAGACGGCCCTCGCTCGAAAGGTTCATAGGGTGAAGTCCGCTTGCGTCATTTGTTAGTTCTATTATAGAACCCTCTAGCCGACAAGGACCATCTCGTCTTTGCGACTTTCTAGAAGGAGCGTCTTTATGCATCGTGCCGCAGCGTCCTGGTCGTTCGTTTTTGCTGCTTTTTTGGGCTGTGGAGAGGAGAACTCGGATGACCCCAGCGGCGGGAGCGGCGGGCAGAACCTGGGCGGAGAGGCGCCGTCAGGCGGTAGCTCCACCGGCGGGAACGCCACAGGCGGTAACGCCACTGGCGGCAACTCGGCGGGCGGTGAGGGCGGCGGCGGTGGGGCCCCCGCAACGGCCAGCCTACGCTTTATCCATCTATCGCCGGATGGGCCTGCGGTCGATCTTTGCCTGATCCCAGCGGACGGGCCGCCCATCGGCCCCCTGCTCGAGAACCAAAGCCTCGAGCCCGGCGGGCTCGGCTACCTTGGAGCCACTAGCTACCTCGAGGTCCCCGCGGGCGGGTACCAGGCGGTTCTACTGGAGGCGGCCGGGACCGATTGCGACGGACCAGCGCTGCCTGCCCAACTCGACCTTCAATTGGAAGCAGAAAGCTCCCTCACAGTTACCGCCAGTGGGATGGTCGCCGGCTCAGCTGGGGAGCAGGCCCTCCAGCTAATCAGCTATAGCGATGACACAGCTGCGATCACCGGGAAGGTGCGGCAACGCCTTATCAATCAGTTGGTTGGAGCGCCCGCTCTGAGCCTCGGGGAGAACGCTGGGAAGAACTTTGTGCCGTTGTTCACCGACGTAGCGTTCTCGCAGGTCGGCGACGCTGGCGGCCAGCCGTACCTCCTAACGGATCCGCAAAGCAACATTGAACTAAGCCTGCGTGCCACGGGCGCCACGACCGATCTATTGACCGTGGGCGGCATCTTCATACCGGCTAATGAGGTCATCACCAGCTTTGCCGTGGGCAACCTCGACCAGCAGCCGGCTCCGATCAAGGTGCTGGCCTGCCTCGATACCTCGGGCTTCTGTATCGAGTTCCCCGCCGACTAGGCTTTGGGCTCCGAGCTTGGCTCGTTGCGCGCGTAATACTCGGCGAAACGAGCCCTTTTCGCGCTGGCCGACGCAGGGAAAGAAGGGCCCGGGCCAGCCATTAGATTGCGCGGCTCAATCGGCTCGCCGGTCTCAGCGTCGACGACCAGGGCGCGCACACGCCGGCCGGTCGTTCGGTCATAAACGATGACCGGTTCGCGCCCCTCCTCGAAGGACCAACGCTCACCAAAGCTCATCGTCGCGAGCAGGACTTTGGTGGCATCGTACCCCTTCTCGGTTAACCGATAGTCGTGACGCCCAGCGGCGTACTCCTCCTTCTCGAGCACGCCCTGCTCGACGAGCAGAGCGAGACGCTTGGTGAGGATGTTGCGACCAATCCCCAGCCACTCTTGAAACTCGTCGAAGCGCGTTACCCCGTAGAGGCACTCGCGCAAAATGAGCGGGGTCCACCAATCCCCGAGCACATCGAGAGAACGCGCAATCGGGCAAGGAACACCTGGAAACCGCTTTCGCTCCATCGACGCAGGTTAGCACAGTTGCATGATGGTACGCATTGCGCGAAAGCACGTCCGTCGTGGCCCTCGTGCGTTGAATCGTCGCGGCTCAGCGCCCCGGCGCGTCCGCGCTGAAACTCCGCCTGCGCCAAAACGCAACCGCCAGGAGCGCAGTGAAGGCCAAGACACCAAGCCAGACCGTCGCCGGCAAGTGCGTGAGCATGTCGTAAAGTCGCTCACCGAAGTAGCTCACCATGAAGATGGGCAACAGGTAGCCGACGAGAGATCCCCAAAAGTGGGTGCCAAAGCGCACGCGCGAGATGCCGAAGAAAGCATGCAACATCGGCGGCATCCAAAAGATGAAGCGCAGCAACGCCACGGTCGTAAAGCCCCGGCGCTCGAGGGCGGCCTCATACTTCTTGAGGCGTGCAGGGATGCGCTTGGCCACGGCGTCTCTCGCGACGAAGCGGGCGAAGGAGAAGCCGACCACGCTCGCAGCCATGGTGCCCGTCATTGATAGCGCGAACGCTACCGGCCAGGGCCATATCAGTGGCGCGACCATGATGAACACGGTCCCCGGAACGCCGAACGGCTGTAGCAATGCGTAGGAAAGTACGAATACCAAGTAGCCCAGCGCGCCGAGCTCCACCAAGGTGAGCTTCAGCTCAGTCGGGCTGGCGAAGCGTTGAAAAATTCCAAAGTGCCAAGCCGCGAGCAGCCCCAACGCTACCGCTGCGACCAACGCGACCCTGGAGAACGTGGTTGGCTTCAACGGCCTGAGCCTACCTCTCGCCACCACGTATCGGGACCTTCAGCATGAGCCAGCTCCACCACCGCACCGAGTCGCGGGGTCAAGAGCGGTGCGTCGGCCTTACCGGCAAGCTCAAGCAACGTCTCCGGCGGCTCATTCCAAGCGTGCAACGCCAAGTTGAAGGTGCCCCAGTGAACCGGCAGCAGCATCCTGCCGCCCAACATCTTAAAAGCGGTTAGTGCGTTCTCCGGGCCGAGGTGAATCCCACCCCAACTTGGATGAAAGGCGCCGATCTCGAGCATCACCAAATCGAAAGGACCGTGCTGACGGCCAATGTCGGCAAACAGCGGTGTAAGCCCAGTATCCCCGGAGAAGAAGACCTTATGGTGCTCCGATTGGATGACCCATGAGGCCCACAGCGTGCGATTGCGATCGGTAGCGGCACGACCCGAGAAGTGCTGGGAGGGTGTTGCATAGAAGCGCAAGCCACGCAGGTCCACGTGCTCATTCCAATCCAGCTCGGTGATCAGTTCGGGCTGCACGCCAAACGCTTCGAGCCGCGCGCCGACGCCCAGAGCCGTGACCACCGGAACGCCCATCCGCGCGATCTCCATCATCGTGCGCCGACAGAGGTGATCGTAGTGATCATGCGATAACAAGATCACGTCGATCGGCGGTAGCTCCTCGATCTGGGCTGGCACCGGGTGGAAGCGCTTGGGCCCTGCGAAGGAGACCGGCGAGGCCCGCTGGGCGAACACCGGATCGGTAAGGATGCGATAGCCGTCCAACTCCAAGAGCACGGTGCTGTGCCCCAACCACGTTAGGCGCAAGCGGGTCTGCGGCGCTTTTGCCCAGTGGTCATGCGGCCGGAGCAGCGGCAAGGAGGCGCGCGGCGTCCGCTCTGCACCGCCAAAGAAGTACTCCCCCAAAAGCGGCAGGGCGTTGGATTGCAACTCAGGTGTTACGCCGGAGGGATTGCTGAACCTTCCGTTCTGAAGTTGCGGCGAGGCAAGCACACGGGCTTTCCGCTCCCCACGAAAGTCCAAACAGGCCTTCATGCCTCCGCTTGTACCACGGAGACTTGGACTCCCCCGCCGCCTTCACCGAACTTCACGGAGCGCCCGCCCCGCGCTCAAGGCATCGCTACATCACCGAGCGACATCTCCACGTGGATCGCGCTGGCCTTTCGCCGGTTATACCGCTTCGTCAAACCAGCGACGGCCGCCGTGCGCACGGCTTGATCGGCTCGTAACCCTATTGCATATCGATAGGCAGTGAGCGCCTCGGGACGGCGCTCCTCGAGGTCCAAAGCGCGTGCCCGCCAAAGGTGGAAGGCGGCCACTCGTTCTTCATCGGCGTGCCCGAGCGCAAGCGCCCGGTCGAAGGCGAGGACTGCACGCTGCGAGCGGCCGAGCTCGAGCGCGAGTAGACCGGCGACATAAGAATATATCGCTTGTTCGGGCGCAAGTTCCAGCGCGGTCTCGATATGACCAAGCGCCGCCTGCGTATCATTGCGATCCAAGTACGCTACATACGCTCGTCGGAACTGCTCGAACGCCACATCAGCCCCTGAATCGGCGGGAGATGGGGTGGTGAACCGTTGCAGAGATTTGGCTTCACCCAGCTCCTTGAAGGAGAACGGAATGAACTCCCCGCGACTCGTCGGTGCCTTTCCAACGCCCACCCAAACCGCGCCATCTTCAGGAGAGAAGACCACCGAGCCGACGGTCATCACCATCGCGATCGAGTCGCGAATGCGGCAGCGCGCGGTGGCGCCTTGATCCGCGAGGATGCCGCCCATTTGTGCGGGGCCGAGCTGGCCTGCGTTCGACTTCAAGAGCTCATTGACGCGCTGGTGCCTACCCAAGTTGTGCCGCCAATACGAACCATAAAGCGCCACCTCGGAGTTACCGAGCTCCGGGTCGAGATAGATATTCGCGTAGCCGAAGGTGGAAGCCTCTGGGCTAGCCTTTGCATCCCCACCGACGAACTTTGCGACGTGCCGCTCCGGGTTCTGCTCGAAGCAAAGTACACGCCTCGATTTGCCGTCTGCCACCAGGTGGGTCCAACAACCTATCGAGCGCTGCTGCGCCAAGATCTCGGCGGCTTGCTCCAAGGTGGTGGCCTCCCGCATCACCACATCTCCGAGCACGCCGATCGGAATCCCGCCGAGCCGCGCCTTATCGGTAAACATGTGTTGATGCACGGTCAGGGTCAGCCCCGCCTCATTCATGGCCGTGATGCCGCCGAGCCCGACGCCAGCCGCAGCCACTGCGACATAACGCTGGCCCTTCTCGGGTGTGTGGAAGATGAGCGTTGCGTTATCCACCCAGTTCTCGACTCCGAAGTAGTCGAAGTTGCGAGCGTGCAAGAGCTTGCCCTCGGCTGTCGCGTTTCCCCAAGCAATGGCGCTGGTGCAACCAAGCCCTAGCTCCAAGCGGTGAGCGACGGCTGGAGCTGCGCCGCGCAACTTGGCCATCATGGAGGCAGACCACACCAGCGAGTCCGGCATGGTGCAGCCCAAGATAAACTCTTCCTCATCCAAGCCAGCACCGCGCGCGATGCCGCGGATTGTCTCAAGGGCGAAGGGCGGGAGCCGCTTACGCACCGATGAGCCCAGGCCGCGCTGAACACCTGCAATCAGATAGGGTGATAGTGGGCCCAAGGGCTTACCGAGCAGGCGCTCCACCATCGTCCGGTAATAGGGAATAGGGCCGCGCCGCACCTTCTCGGCCAATAGAGCGCCATGCTGCTCCCCCATCTCGGCGAAGGAGCCGACCAGGTTGAGCACGTTCATGCCAGCCACCTGGTGGAGGCTTCCGCGCCCGTGTCGGCGCCGCTGGGGGCCAACGCTATTGTGCATTAGAGATTGCTGCAGCTGCATACTTCCTCGCGCTACGATTGATTGAAATCCGACATGACCAAAGAAAGGGGTTTGCCCGAGGCGAGCGCTGCGGACGCCATGATCCTCGGGATGGCCCAGCGATGAAAACCGACGACGGCCTGCCTCGCGCCCTCCACGTCGCCTGCGGCGACCAGCTCAATCAGGATCCGCAGGCCTTCTACGTGCTCAGCGCTCGGCGGCCGCGTCGCCACCAGGCTCTGCTCGAGCTCGGCGGTTACGCGTGAATTGAAGGCCGCGAGCATTTCGTAAACGGGATTGCACGCGCAGCGCGCGAGCGTGAGCGTCAACTCATGAACGCTCGCGATGTACTCGCGGGGCTCGTCAATGAGCGTGCTTAGTCTGTTGACCTTCGCTCGCAGCGTTTCAACGTCTTGCTTGCTGCGTCGCTGGGCAGCCGCTGCCGTCATATCGGCGTCCAACTTGGCGCGGACCTCCAAGAACCCGGATAGGACCGCGAGATCCACGTCGCCCGGCCGCGGGACGAGCAACACCAGCAAGACCTCCGGGCTCATCGAGCGCAACGGATCGAGCACGATGGTGCCCCGCCGCCGCACCGGCTCAACCAGCCGATGAACCTCCAGCAGCTTTACCGCTTCTCGGATTACGCCGCGGTTGACGCCGTACTCGGCCGCGAGCTCGGATTCTTTTGGCAGCACGGCCCCAAGCTTCAACTCCCCCTTGGTGATCCGTCGAAGTAGGTCCCGGGAAACGCTGTCCGCCTTGCGAGCAGGCTTTTCACCCCGCGGCATCGACGCCGCAGGCTGCTCCTGCGTTTTGCGCGCCTTTCCCGCAGATTTGCTGCCCCGAGGTTTGCTCGACTTTGCCCGCTCAGCCACGCCCCAACAATAGATCGTACTTATTCATTTTCAACCTATTTAATCGAAACTAAGAAAATGGTCCGAGAACGGCGCTTCTCTGGGTCAACTTCGGTGGAATGAGAGACGCTGTTGGGGCGTCGGACCAACGAGCCATGAAGTTGCAACAGCTAGTCTTCGCGTTGGGGCTCACCGGCCTCGGTTGCTCTGGTGAAGCCGGAAAGCCTGGTGAGGTCGATGCCCAGCTTCCGCTCGCGGCTGCGCCCAGCACAGCCGTAGCCAGCGCGAGCGAGAGCCGCGAGGACAGCGAGCGCGTGGCCTGCGAGGCGCGTTACAACGCCATCGCCAAGCAAGGCCGCGCCTACGGCCAGGGCCCGCTGGAAACCAACCGCGAGCGAATGCTCGGCCGAGCGCGAGGAGCCACCAGCTTGTTCGTACGCGAGCCGGAGCGGACCGCGCTCAATGACGCTGCGCTCGAGCGCGAACGACAGTGGTTCGATAAGCAACTACCGGGCACGCGCGTTACCCGCTTGATCGCTCGCAACAAGCAGCGCAAGCAGGCCTTGCGTACATTGCTATTGCGCGAGGGCTACCTGTACGCCGACCAGCCCGATGATGCGTATGAACTCGAGGCCCGCGTCACCCTCCCCGAACTCTTTGAGGAGGAGCATCTGCTGCTGACCCGCGGCAACAAGCAAAGCCGGTTGCGGCTGAAGCCCGGTAAGTATCGTGAGTACGTATTCGATGGTGGGCCCAAGGACGGTAAGAAGGCCTCCATCGTATTCGGCGATCGCATCGAGGTAGCGGACAAGGAAGGGAACGTCGCTAGCACTTCACCGTGGTTGCACCGCGACATCCTGGGCCTTGCTTGGGCGCACGGGCTCGACCGCATCTCCTTCGAGCGCATCACCGAGACCGATCTGCTCGCGGAGCTACGCGTGGGCCAACTCAGCGTGAAGGCGGTGCTCGAAGCGAACAAGGCGAGCCTCACGATCGGCTGTCTCGCAGAGCCGCAAGAGAAGCGCGCAGCGTTCAAAGCCGCGCTCGATCACGCCGAAGCCGGCCGGCTCGCCGACTCGCGCATTCGCGAGGCCGTCAGTCAGCAGACCGATGAGGTTCTTCCCTTTGACCGGCCGCGCAATGAGAAAGGCCCAGACAAAGACGGCCAGTTGCGGCCGATCTGGCGAGCCGCCTATTTGCGTGGGCAATCCACCTTCGAGGCGGAAGGTGGCACCTATCCGGTCTTCCTCCCCGACGGCCGACCGTCCCCGCCGCAGGTTTGCGTCGACTTCGTTTTAGATACCTATGAGCGCGCCGCTGGCAGCTGGTTCGCCCCGCGCGGCCAGCCGCCCGCGCGAGCCAAAGGGCGGCTCGACATCGATTCCTTTGGTGTAACCAATCGCCGCGGCGTCCTCGGCTTCATGCAGTTCGCCGACTCGCGGGATGACCTGTTCGACGTTCGTCAATTCAAAGGCAAAGAGCGCATCGAGTTCGCCCGCCGCAACGACTTCTTCAAGTTCATCCAAGACAACGTCACCGACTTCCGTGCGGGCGACATCCTGGCCATTCACGGTTTGAAGCGGGATGAGCGCATTCACCAACACGCGATTCTGGTCGAGTTCGTGGATCCGATCACCGGCTTCCCTTCCGGCCTCGCCGACCAGATGAAGGCGCCGCGCCGTCGCTCCTGGGAGGGCATCATGGCCGAGGCGCCCAAACGCAGCTTACTCTACCGCGCACGGCCGATCGCGCCGATCCGCGGGCCGGTTGAAGCAGAGGCCGTGGCGACGCGGCTCGCGAGTCGATAGCGCGCCGTAACTCGCGGATCAGCTCGGCGGGCGCATAAACGAATTGGCGAGGTCAAAGCCGCGACCACCCTGGCCAGGCCTCAGCTCCAGTCGCGGCAGGCGCGCACCGTGGACCCGCATATCCCCGACGAACGCCGCGGAGCCGAGACTGGCCGCCTCCCGCACGTTGGAGGAGGTCGCGCGTTTGACCCGCAAATCGGGGTCGGCGGCGAGGGTCAGCGAATCGGCCGCATGCGTGATGGTTCGCATCGTAAAGAGGGCGAGCATGGTCTCGTTGCGTCGACGGCGCGCGGCGATATCTGCGCGGCTGGTTTGGCGGACGGTCACCTCGTGATCCGGGTGAGAGATTGCACCGGCGATGGCCTCGGCGACCTCGGCCAGGTGCGCGCCGTGATCGACGAAGAGGGTGATCGGGCCGCCGGGGTTCTCGGCGACGGCGCCAGCGTCGGGGAGCGGGCCAAGCGCGAGATGCGACAACGCGGCCTTGGGAATGCGGTCAACGAGCTTCTGCAAAGCGCCGGGCTTCGCTAATGAGGTATCCCCGTTGGCCGTCAGGATGAAGGACCCAACGCTCGAAAAGTCGAAGCGCTGGGCGGAAGGACGCGGGGTTGCCAAGCCTGCTCCGAGCCAGCCGAGGTCGTCGCGCCCGACTTCGAATTCGCGCAAACTCTCTCGCAAATCGGCGGCCGATTCGAGTTTGAGGCTCTCGAGAAAAGCCGGACCCATCGCCGAGGAAGGATTACGCGTTAGCGTCAAGCGACTAGCGCTCGGCTGGGCCAGAAAAGCGCCGGTTCCATCGGGTTCTACTGGGTTAAAGCTACTGGGCACAATCGCGAAGATCGGCAGGCTGAGCGTCTCCACCAGCGCAGCCGCGGTCGCCTTGGAGAAGGCGATTGAATGGCCGGGGCCGACCTCAAATGGGCCCAGCGGGTCCAACAGAAATCGAGCGCCCATCGCGGAAGCGCGCTTCAAACTCGCTACCACCTCGGCCGGCCCGATGGCCTTACCGCGCGCCGTTCGCAAGCCTGTACGCAGCGGCACGACCACACGCGCACCCTCTTTACGCGGTAGCTCCTCGGCCAACATCGGCGTCTTTGCGATAGGCGTGTACAGCGTGTCGAAGACCGCCGGCGCGCACAGGCCAGCTACCGGATTGGCCCAGTCATGCGGGTCCAGCGTGCCGAGTGCCCACGGCACACGAAAGGAGAGCGTCCCTCCTCGCGGGGTGCGACCGAGCCCGAGCGCTCGCCCCGGAAGGCCCAGCGCCAACGCGGCCGTCAGCAAGGCGCGCCGCCTCATCAGCGAGCAACCATGAGCTCGTCGCTGGAGGCGATCACAAAGGGCACGCGGCCGCGATCGATCGGCGGGCACACCGCGATCGCACGAACGCCAGCGGCGACGGGAACCCGCAGCATCTCCTTCAAGTTCTGCTTCGTACGATCTTCCCACGAGTAAACGACCACGGCGTCTGGGCTGCCGCGCGGGACATCGAGGCTCGCGAGGATCTCCGGGGTGCCATCCTGATTGAGGTCCCCAACGGCGAGCTGCGCGCCCACCGAAGCGGCGGTGCCAAGCTTGCCGGAGCCATCACGCACCTCGAGCCGGCCGTCTTCCCTGCCCGCCCAAATGGAATAAGCGGTACCACCGCCATCCACCAACAGCGCGCCCGCGTACGCGTCAAAGCGTCCGCTGACGCTCGCGCGCGCCGGCGCACCGGTGGTGTCAGCACAAGCCGCAAGCGGCCCCGTTAGCGTATCGCTGTCGAACGTCGCGCAGGAGAAGCGGCCGGCGTCGGGGAGGGCAAAACCGGAATAGCTCGAGACGGACTCGAGAGCTGCATTGAGCCGTACCGACTTCGCTCGATCGGTGCTGGCCACGACGAGCTCTCGCGGCGCCGGCAAGCCACCGCGCGCGCTGGGCGGGGTTGCAAAAACCAGCGCCATCGGCTCGCGCCACGGGGTCTCGTCTTTGAGCGAGAGGTCCTTCCAGGCTCGCGACGCGATCGGCGAGACGCGCCGTTCATGCAGCCTCACGAGCGAAACTTGCTCACGTCCAGCGACGACGATCTCCGGAGCGCCGTCGCGATCCAGGTCCTCACACAAGAGCGCGAGCGGCTCTCGCTCGAAGCTCTTCGCGCGCTCGATCGTCAAGGCCGAAACCAGCGGAACGGGCGGTAGAAATGAACGGACCTCGGCGTCGATCGGCGCATCGGCGAAGGCGTGCGCCACCGAGCCGGGGAGCGGATTGCGAATGCGAGCCCAGCGCGTCTTCGGCACGGGGTGAACGTCAGCCGTTACTTGCAGCCGGCCTCCCTCGAGCGCCACCGTCAGCGAGAGCACCCAGGCCTTGCCCTTCGCCCTGGCGATCGCGGTCTTGAGCGGAGTTACCTCTTCGGGAGCCTGAAAGCCGCCAAAGCCAGCTGCCAAGGTTGCCACGCGCAGCGCCAGCAGGCTCCCGCGCTCGACGCTGGGTTGGGCCTGCAAGCCGGACACCGAAACGAGCACGCCGCCCTCGAGTTTGGGCAGCGCTTGAATCAACGCGCGCGCGACCGATTGCACCGACGGCTCGATCGCGCCCTGACTTGGACGCGCCGGCTCTGCGGCTTGAGCCTGGGCCGCGGCAGGAGCCAGCGCCCCGAGCGCAGAGCACGTCGTGACTGCAATCAAGCGCCGCAGCACGCGTTACTTCCCCAGAATGCGACGCAGATAGCGCGGCGCCGGTGAGCCATGGGCAAGCAGCTCATCGTGGTAGCTGCGCTCCTTGAAACCAGCCTCTTTCTCAGCCACACCGCGTAGCCGCATCATCTCGGTAAAGCCGTAGAAATAGGTGGTTAGCTGAGCGCTCGTCAGCTGCGCGCGCTTCCACTTACCAAGCGCCTCGCCCTCCTCCTGAAAGCTCTCCTCGGTCATCAGCTTGAGCGCCTCTTTCTCGCTCATGTTGGCGGCATGAACGCCGTGATCGAGGATGGTGTTGGCGGCCATGCGCAAGGCCATCTTGAGGCGCTGCATGCGCACACGCGGCCCACCAAAACCGTACTTCGCCATCAGCCACTCGGTGTAGACCGCCCAGCCCTCGACGAAGGCGCCGTGCGCGAGCACGGCCCGCACCTTCGACGAAAAGCCGTTCTGATGCATGGCCTGCAGGAAGTGTCCCGGCATCGCTTCATGGACCGTAAGGTCGTTGAGCATGCTGCGGTTGTATTCGCGGTAGAGGGACTCGACTCGCTTCTTGGGCCAATCTTGCGGGGCTGGCGCTATCGCATAGAAGGTCTGCGGATTCGCCTCGAGCGGGCCGGAGGAGTCGCAGTAAGCCACGGCAACGCCGCGCCGATACTCGGGCATCTCCACCACTTTGCAGGGCTCGTTGGGGATGCGTACCAGATCGTGCTGGCGCACGAACGCCGTGGCGTTGACCAAGGTGGCTTCAGCGTCCTTGACGATGGTGGCGTTCGTCGACTTTTCCTTCGCCAGTTCATTGAGCACAGCCCGAATCAGCTTGCGCTCTTCCTCCACCGTCTTCGGCTCTTTCCAAGCCTTGCCTTTGAACAGCTCGGGCCAAAGCTCTTTGGAGGTCATCACCATCTCGGCGCGAGTCGCTTCAAGAAACGCGCGCGCCGCAGGGACCAAAGCCTCGGCAGCCGTCTCGTCATCGAGCACGAGCGCGAGCTTCTTCTTGAACTTCTCCTTGCCGAGACGCACATCCGCCGTTGCCTTCTTCAGCAGGTCCTTCTCCAAGAAGGTTTGGAAGTTCTGCAGCGCGGTCTCAGCAGCTTTGGCCGCAGCCGGGAGACGTTGACCGTCGGCTCCAGCTTGTGCGGCCAACTCCTTGAAGCCGGTGCCGACGAGCGAGATCAGCCCCTTGTTTTGACTGATCGCCGTCTTCGTATGCAGCTCGGTCGCGACCTTGAGCCGCGCAGTCGCTGCAGCTACCAGCGCCGGGATCCCTTCGAGCCGCAGCGTTAGGCTCTTGGCCCGGACGCTGGCAGGGGCGAACTCACGACTGACCAACGGGTCGAGACCATCGCCGATCAGCGCGGTGTAGAACATCGGGTCCGTCTCGGCCGGCTTGAGCTCGTCCAGGGTGAACAGCGCTAGCGCGATGTGATTGGAGAGGATGTCCCGGTCGACGGCGTTCTCGACCGAGAGCTTGCTCGCGTCGATGGCTCGCAGCTTACTCGCGGTCGCGTTCAACATCGTGCGGTAGGCCGATTCTCCGTTCACCGAGAGATCGGGCCACTTACCGTCAAAGCGATGCTCTCCAGCTTCTGTTGCGCGCACAGGGAGATGCACGAACATGTCGCTGAGGAACTGGTTTCCGAGCTCCTCGAGCTCCGTGTCGGCCGAAGCCACCTCGGGCTGATCAGGCTCTTCCACCTCGGCGCTCGCCGTTGCGCTGGGGAACGCGCGCGGAGCTTCATACTCAGGAGCCGGGAGATTGCGCGGAATGCTTGGATCGCTGGAACAACCGGCGAAAACGAAAGCCAAGAGCGAGAGCCTGAGAGGAGACCTGGTGAGCTTCATTGTCGCGGCCAAACATACAGCGTCCCCGCGCTATGAGTTCAGCGGAATGTCACGGCAGGTGCGAGTGCTAGAGCCCAGCGGGCGCGAACGGCAGGATGCTCTTTAGGTCTTGGTCGTTGAAACGCAGTTGCAGACCAACAAAGTAGTCCCGCCGGTCTCCGGTGATGATGTCGTCCACCCCGCCAAGCAACCAAAGCTTGCTGATGAATTCGTAACCAACGCTGATGCGCCAGCGCGGCGTTAGCTGTTCCCCAAAACCGAAAAGGTCTTGCTTCAGCTCAAAGCGGTCATCAATCAGATGCAGGTCGAGCCCGAGCCCGCCCGTCGACTCCATGATGCCGAAGCGGCCTGTCAGCGGCCCAAGCCGTTTGGCGAATTGGAAGCTCAGTCGGAAGTCGTTCGTCGTGGTGACGCGCGTCTCGCGGTAGCTCGGTGGGTCGTTCGGGTTGGTGGTATCGATCGTCGTCTGCTCGAAGCTCGTTCGCCCGCGCGGATCATTCACCAACTGGATCAGATAGTACTTGTCGGTCGAGGGCTGCAGCCGCAGCTCGACGTAGCTCTTCACGGTGTTGGCGAGGAAGTTGTAGTCGGTCCGGAGGCCGACCACGGTTTGCACGCGACCGATGCCGCCGACGAGATCCCCAACGTCAGACACCACGCCTTCAACCTCGTTGATCAGCGTCTCATCTTTGGTCAGACGCCCAACGGTGCCCTCGCCCTTGTCGATGCGGGCGGCGATATTGTCAGCGTGGCCGAGCGCCGATTCAAGGCTTGAACTCGCGCGATCGATGCGTTCGAGCGCAGAGCGAATTTCGCCGGGTTTGCCGGCTTCATCGCCCTTGTTCATCATCGTCCGCACTTCTTGCGTGACCTGCTTCACGTTGTCGAGAATGGCCGCAACTTGTGGCCGAGCGTCGCCCGTTATGCCCTGGACGTTGGCCAGCGTGCCCTTCACGACCTCGCGATTCTCTTTGACCGTTGCGTTGAGCTGCTCGGTTACCTCCGCGAGGTTCTTGAGGATCGCTGCGATCTGATCCTGACCCTGATTCGACCCGACGGTGTTCTTCAGGGTCTCCGTGACGGTCTTAACGTCCTTGAGGATCTCCGATACCTGACCTTGCAGGGATTGAATGCTCGGCTCGTCGATGTAGTTGCGTATCTGATCCCCGTCCTTGAGCTTGACGTTGCCCTCGGTCCCAGGGGTCAGCACCACGTAGGATTCACCAATCAGGCTGGTTGCCCGCTTACCGATGGCAGCGTCCTCGTACAGCACCATGTCGGGCCGCATCTTGATGTCGACCCGGGCACGACCCTCGTCGAGCCAGATCCGCCGCACGACGCCTACCTGGATGCCCGAGATCATCACCCGCGACTGCGGCGCGACGCCCGTCATGTCAGGGAGGTAGGCGTACACCTCGTAACCGCCCTCGGTGCCGGTGGAGCGGGAAATGAAGCGGTAACCGACGATCAACGCTGCAAGCAGCGCGATCGCCATGAAGCCCACTTTGACCCCTCGGGTGATACTGCTCATGCGGCGGGCAGCATCCTAGTACATCCGCCGGGAAGTTTCCTCCCGGATCCCGCAGCTTTGCATCGGACGCCGGAGCGTGCGAAAGCTGCGTTCCGATGGACCAAGAGAAGCTCGCCTCGTTCGTTTCGGAAGTTTGGGACACCTCGATCCTCCCGAAGATCACCGACTACATTCGGATCCCCTGCAAATCACCCATGTTCGACAAGGAGTGGCAGCAGAGCGGACATCTCGAGGCCGCCGTGCAGCTGATCGAGTCGTGGTGCAAAGACCACGGGCTTTCCGGGCTGACCACCGAGATCGTTAGGCTTCCTGGACGGTCCCCGCTGCTGTTTATGGAGGTCCCGGCGACGGACGGCTCGACCGACGACACGGTGCTGCTCTACGGCCACTACGACAAGCAGCCCGAGATGACCGGCTGGCGTGAAGACCTCGGGCCGTGGAAGCCGGTGCGCGAGGGGGACAAGTTGTACGGGCGCGGTGGCGCAGACGACGGCTACGCCGCGTTCGCTTCGGTGTTGGCGCTCTCGGCTGTGAGAAAGCACGGTGGTTCCCACAAGCGCGCGGTCATTCTGATTGAAGGCTGCGAAGAGAGCGGAAGCTTTGATTTACCGCATTATCTCGAGCACCTCGGTTCGCGCATCGGAGCGGTCAGTTTGGTGCTTTGTCTCGACTCCGGTTGTGGCAACTACGACCAGCTCTGGGTGACCACGAGCCTGCGCGGCTTGGTTGGCGGCACGCTCACGGTCAAGGTGCTCAATCAGGGCGTTCACTCGGGCGACGCGACCGGCGTGGTTCCGTCGAGCTTCCGCATTGCGCGCCAGCTGCTCGATCGCTTGGAAGACTCCAAGACGGGCAAGATCCTGCCCGCCGCGTTCCACGCCGAGATCCCCGCAGAGCGCAAAGAGCAAGCCGCAGTCACTGGTCGCGTGCTTGGCGATGGAATGTTCATGCGCTTTCCGTACGCCGGCGGTACCCAGCCCGTCTCCAAAGACCACTCCGAGCTGATCCTCAATCGCACCTGGCGGCCCTTCCTCGCGGTCACCGGTGCAGACGGGGTTCCGCCCATCGCGAGCGCTGGCAACGTCCTGCGTCCCTCCACCTCGCTCAAGCTCTCCTTGCGACTTCCTCCCACCGTCGAGCCGGCCGCAGCGGCGGCGGAGCTTACGCGGCTCCTGACCGAGAACCCGCCGCACGGAGCCGAAGTAACGTTCCACGCCGAAGAACCTGGCCCCGGATGGAACGCACCGGCGCTAGCTCCGTGGCTCAAGCAATCCCTCGAGCAGGCCTCGCAAGCGCAATTTGGTCGCGAGTCCTGCTTCATGGGGGAAGGCGGTTCGATCCCGTTCATGGGCATGCTCGGGCGCCGTTTCCCGGCCGCACAGTTCGTCATCACCGGCGTTCTCGGGCCGGAGTCCAACGCGCACGGGCCGAACGAGTTCCTTCACGTGCCGATGGCCAAGCGTCTGACTGCCGCCATGGCGCAGGTGCTCAACGATCACGCGAAACGCTGAGTCACCCCTGAACTTTGTAGCGTCAGGCGTGGAGCCCAAGCCCGTCCCTTCGAGCCATCCTCGACAAGGCTAGGCTCCATGCTCGACCTCATCGTTCAACCAGGACTCGTACTGCCCAGCGATTCGCTGTGGTTTTCGGCTGTTCGCTCGTCTGGACCAGGTGGGCAACACGTCAACAAGACCGCCAGCAAAGTCGTCTTGCGTTTTGACCTTCCGGGCTGCCCAGCGCTGAGTCCAGAACAGCGGGATCTCATTCGGGATCGAACGCTGAATCGACTCGATAGCTTGGGCTTCATTCAGATCGAGTGCCAGGCCACACGCAGTCAGCACCAGAACCTCGAGGAGGCTCGCAACCTTCTCGCGGCATTGTTGCAACAAGCGCTTCACGTGCAGGCTCCTCGCAAACCGACGAAGACGCCTGCGCGAGCCCATCGGCGCCGAATCCAAGACAAAAAACACCGCGCTGGTTTGAAGCGCGCGCGTGGCAAGGCAGACTCCGAGTAGGAACCCTCTCCACAGCAAGCGCACGTTGTGCTCAATTGCAGGAGGGGATCAATGAGCGGGGGCATCAGGACAGCCAGGTTCGGAAGCGAAGACGTGGCCAATCGCCTGTCCCAGCTTAGCGTGGCTGAGTTTGATGAGCTCGCGTTTGGACTGATTGGGCTCGATCGAGAAGGAATGGTGCAAGCCTACAACTCCAAGGAGTCCCAACTTGCTGGGCGCACCAAAGCCGAGGTGATGGGTCAGCGTTTCTTTGAGGTTCTTGCGCCTTGTGCGTGCACGGTTGAGTTCCAGGGGCGCTACCAAGACGTCAGCCGCGGCAAGCTCGACAGCGCCCTCTTCGAATACACCTTCGACTATCGAATGAACCCACGCAGGGTCTTCATCCACATCAAGCGAACGCTCCTGGGAGACGGCGTATGGATCTTGGTGCGGCCCCGCACGCCCTCAATGAATGAACGGCTCGTGCGGACGTGAACGTCAGCGCGCGAGCAGCCGGCGTGCGCCGCTTGCGAGTCGCTTGTCAGCCGCAACGCTCAGCTGTTGCACTAGCTGGCGGCCCTCCGCTCGCGTCTGCGCGTCGCTAACGGCGAGCATCCAGCTAAGCGCCGCCTGCCGGACCAGCGGGGTTTCACTCTCGTCGCTGGCGATCCAGCTCACCAGCGCAGTGTCAACATTGCGCGGACCCAGGTGCTCGAGCATTGCGATTGCGCGATAGCGCGCCGCTGTCGGGGCGGCGGCGTCCCCAGCGATATCGATGAGCGCATCCGCCTCGGTCGACGTGCGAGCGAGCACCCGACCGAGCTCTTCGTAGTAGTTCGACCCGCTGGGGCAGCCGACGCCCTGCAAATAGGAGCGAACAGGCGCGGAGGCCGAGACCCCCCACGGGGTTGCGGGGGCGACTGTGTGGCGGCCCTGCGTCCGTTGATAAGCCGCCACGAGCTGCTCCTCGGAGACCTCCCGGTGCTCAGCCATCTTGGTCGAGATCGGTGGGCCGTAAGGCTCCATTGGCAGCTCGCCCGGAGCGAAGATTCCGCGGTAGATCGTGCTGGCCTGAATGACGGCGCGTTGCTTGTCCGAGAACACCCCTTCACCGCTGCCGCCCGTCGGAAACATCGCAAAGCTGTGGTCAGGACACGCATCATCGAGCGCACCGGCGTCCATACATAGTGGGGTATCCGACAATGCGTCCCCGAGCCCTGGTTGGAACTCCGAAGTATGAAACAGCCCCGCGAAATGACCCGCCTCATGCCGCAGGATCAGAGGGTCGATGAAGTTTGAGTCGTAGAAGACCTGCCAGATGATGGCACTACCGCCTGTGCCGTGCACCACCGGGATGCCCGGTACGCCAAGAGAGAAACCAGCTGCGCCCTCAAATTGACCGCCGATTTCACCAGTAGCGATGATGTTGAGCGCCGGGCGCGTTGGCGCCTGTTCGGTAAGCGGCAACACGTCGAAGAGATTGACATCGTCGACGAAGAAAAACTCGTCGGGGATAGAAAAGTAGCGAACCTGGCCGAGGGTGAGCCCACCCCAATCCGAATAGGTGTTCACGAGCGTGGCGGTCACTTCGGAGTCATCGATGAGCCCGTCAGGCATGAATACATTGATATCCAGGACACCTCCGTAAAAGCTGCCATCGATGGTGCTTCGCTTCCAAATCGAAGCGCGCGCAGGTGAACCCGCGCTGTAGTCGAAGCTCCAGTTGCCTTGAGCAAAAGGAAACGTCTCCGGGTGATCGAGCTGGGGCGCAGCCATCGCTACCGCACCAAACCACTGCCAGCCGTACTGATTGGTCGGGTTGAAGCCGTCGACCACGAGCGCGCCAGAGGGGGCTCTCTGCGTATTGATAGCGACGTCCGCGAAAGGATCATTCGCGTGCAAGACCGCTGTAACGCCCAGGGTCCCCGGAGTCGTAGTCAGCGACACGGTGCCGCTAAACTGGTCCTCGATCACAGCCTCCTCAACGAGGCCAGGTCCGCCGCCACCAACCGGGGAGATTCCCGTGGACGAAGACGAGTTGGGGCCGCTGGAGTTCGAGCTCGAATCCACCGTCACGTTGGGGCCTACCGGGTTGGTGCCTCCGCCACCATTGGTTGTGGTCGTGGTCGTGGTACTAGCGCCAGAACCACCCTCCCCATCCGAGTAGAAGGCCACCTTGCCGCCACACCCCACCGTGGTGCAAACAAGAGCCAAGTTGAGCAAGGATTGGAGCTGGTTCGGCGTACGCATGGTTCGAGGTTCCCGGCGGGGTTGCACCGCTTCGCGAGCCTACCATCCGCAGCCCGAGGCTGGGCTCAAAGTATCCCAACCCAACCGTCAGCTACGGATGGATCAACACCGTCGTACCTTCGCCGGTTTCCTTCTCCACCGTCACGCCGTGCCATTCAGCCGGCAACATCGGGGTCGTGAAAAGGAAGACACGCCTCGCGTCGATCGGTGAAAGGTTGATGCAACCGTGGCTGCGCGGCCGACCGAAGTCTTCATGCCACGGTGCTGCGTGGAGCGCATAGCCACCTTTGAAGTACTGCACCCATGGCACGTCACGCAGCTCGAACTTGTTGTCGACCTCGTTGGCGTCCATGGTCGTGGTGATGTGCTTCTCGCGAATCTCGAAGGTCCCCGTCGGCGTGGAGAGGGTCTTCTTCGGATCTCCCAGGCCGTCACGCCCCGTGCTTACCGCTGTAGCGTAAACCGCCTTCTGGCCCTCATAAAGAACGAGGGTCTGTGACTGAATCGATATATCGATCCAGCGCCTGTCGGTCTTGGCGAAGGACGGCAGCTTGGACGGCTTTGCGGCTATTGCAATATCGCGTTCGCGGTACCACTCACCGCCCGAAGCCTCGAGTAGGCGGTGCCCGCCGAGGTTGCGGGAGCGCCCAGTGAGTTGCACCGGGTCCAACTTCGGAATTTCGTCCACCTTGTCGAGCGCTGCGTGACTCAGGTCATACGAGTAAACGCCCTCATGCTTCACAAAGGCGACGGGCAGTGACCAACCCTCGCGCAGGTTCACACCGTGAAAGGTCGACCCCCGCTCCGGCTTCAGCTTGGACGTTGGAACCAAGCGAGCGTCGGTGGTCAACGCAAAGCGCCGGTCACCCGGACCGACGAACGTGCCGATCACTGCGATCATCGCTTTGCGAGCGATACGGTTCGTGATCACCGCGTAGTCAGGCACCTTGAACGCTGCGATATTCGGGATCTTGCGGCCATCGGCGAAGAACCACGGGGGCTCATCACTCCCGGTTCCGCCGTAAATCTTGTTGTAGTCGAGCGCCAGCGGCTCGTCGGGCGCAACCCCGACGGTATTGCCGTCAGCATCAAACTCGAGGTCATTCGAGCCGACGGAGAGCGCGTCCCATTTGAGGTGTAGCTTGTTGTAGCTCCGCAGATGGCGATCGAGCGCCATCTCGTATTGCTCCTGCTCTTTCACCGTCGGGATTCGATAGTAGTTCGGCGCGATCGCGCGCACGAAGGCGTAGGGGTAAGGGAGCGGTTTGCTCGGGTCGGGCCGCAAGGTCAGCGCGCGAATGATGGGGTGCTCGAGGTCGGTCGTCGCCTCGCCGCTCGCGCACATGAACCCGCGCGGCATGATCCGGTACCAACCGCCCTGGCAGTCATCGGTTTTTACCGGCTTGGCCCCTCGAGCAACCGTACCGCCTGCACGCAGGTAACCGATCTTGGTGGAGCGCCGGTCGGGCTGAGCAAAGATTGGCGCAGCGAACTCGGCGGCGCCGAGCCGCGGACCGTTGGCCTCAGGAACCAGCTCGGGCGCATCGAAGGCCTGGTTGGGCGAGGAACTCTTCGATAGCGCTGGCAGTCCACCGCCGTTGTCGTTCTCCTTCGCAGGCTTTTTGCAACCGACGGCGAGCGTCGCTGCAAAACTGAGCGCTGTCGCGAGAAACCACCTCCTGGCACGCATGGGCCACCTCATGCCCAAGCAGCTTCGAGTGGGCCAACTTTCCGCTAGCCGACCATGCCCTTGAAACGGCGGAGGTAGTTGATGAACGTGGGGCTAACGGCACGCTCCAGGTATTGCTCCGGCGTGAGGGGGGGCTGATCCGGAACCCAACCGGGAGTGAGGACGTTGTTCGCCCACGCTGGATTGATGATCGCGGCTCGACCAATCGCCACCATGTCCGCCCCGAGCCCGAGGGCCATCTCGGCGGTCTCGCGCGTGCCAATCGCGCCTGCGACAATCAATGCAACCTCGCGCGGGAGGGCCGCTCGGAACATCGGGATCGGGTGTCGCGTCGGCTCCTTCTTGGTTAGCCGCTTTATGTCCCATAGCGAGATATGCACATAGTCCGCGCCGTCCTCCGCGAGCCGAGCCGCAACCTGGAGGCTCTCGTCGAGATCGAGCCCGCGGGCGTAACCAAAGTCTTCTGGGGAGATGCGCACACCGAGCACGGCGTTAGGAATCGCAGAGCGGGTCGCCCGGACGATCTCACCGACAAACCGATAGCGAGCAGCGGCACTGCCGCCGTAAGCGTCCTCGCGCGTGTTCATCGTACTGCTGAGGAATTGGCTCAAGAGGTAGCCATGGGCGGCGTGCAACTCGACGCCAGCGAAGCCGTGCGCCACCACCCGCTTCGCCGCATCGACGAAGTCCTGCTGAATGGCGGGGATCTCCTCGCTGGACAAAGCGCGCGGTGGTTCAAAGTTCTCCTCGGTCGAGGAAAAGGCCGACGCACTCTTCGGCTGCACCCCGGTCAGGCGGGAGGGCGACCTCACTCCGCCGTGGTAGAGCTGCACGAGTCCAAGCGCGCCCGCTGCAGCGATGGCCCGCGCAAGCGGCTCGACACGAGCGCCTTGCTCGGCGGTTGCAACTCCCAACTGCCCATCAAAGCCTTTACCTTCTGCCGTAACGTAGGCGGCGCAGGTGGTGATGATGCCAAACCCGCCTTGTGCCCGCCGCTCGAGCCAACGAGCTTCATCGTCGCTCAAGAGGCCATCATCACCGCTTTGCTGATTGGTGAGCGCAGCGAGAGCCATGCGGTTCTTCGACACGACACCACAGCGAAAGCGCAGCTCATCCGATAGTTCGACTGGCTTGTTCATAGAGTGCAGAGCTCAGAGCGCGTTGGTCGCAAGACCATGGGTAAAGTCAACAACCGCGCGAATCATCGCTTCACGGTGATAAGGCGAAAAGTATGTATGGTCGGCGTCCGCCAGGTACTGCACTCGGACGCCGCGTCCACGCAAGTTGGGGAACATCTCGTCGAACTGGCGCTCATCGACGAAGTCCGACCAGCCGCCGGTGTAAACGAAAAGACTGCGAACGCCCCGCTCGACGAGCGATGAAAGCTCCGCCCTCGCTTGCTGCGCGTCGGGCCAGTCGGTGAAGTACTCATCCGCCTCCGTTGCGGCGGCGGGAGCTTCTGGCGCCCCAGCAAGGCGTTGGCGCACGCTTTCGGCGAAGCGGCCCGCGATCGCAGGCCAGCCGCGTGGCGCCAGCGCCTTACGCAACAGTGCCTGCCAATAATAGATAGGCGTGCGATAGGCGTAGGAGTCGAGCATCACCAGCGCTTCCACCCGCGGATCGCCGAGCGCCACCTTGTGACTCTCGAGCGCGCCGTAGCAGATACCGCCAAGAATGAAGCGGTTGATACCGTAGACCTTCGTCAGGTGGTCCATCGCAGCAGCCACCTCGGCGCGAACTTGCTCCATGCGTAAAGCGCCCGGTTCCGGGGCTGGGCCGTCGCCAACGCCAACATGGTCCATTCTCAGCGCCAAGGTGCCTGAATCAGCCACTCGACGCGCAAGCTCTACATAGGCCCGGTAGGGCCCCACGCGGTGAATCAGCCCGGAGTTGAGCAAGATAAAGGCATAAGGACTCGTGCTGGCTCCGTTCGGAGGTAACGAGGCAATGCCAAAGAGCTGCTGCTCTTTACCGAATAGCTGCACCACCTCGGAGACGGGCTGGCTGGTCCCCTGCGGAGTCATGAGGCTCCTTGCGGGCTGAGCGCGGACACCACACTCGCGGGCAAATTCGCGGAAAGCACGCGCTCTTCAACCGCGGAGGCAAGCTCCCACGCCGAGGTGATCGCGACCTGCGTAAGCGTGTTTGGAACGCCAGCTCCCGTGAGCCTATCGCTGTAGCTACGCGCCGCCTCGCGGGAGCCAGACTCGAGCAGGGTCACCCGCACGTTGGCCAAGTCCAACAGCGAACTCGGCTCGAGGCCGCGCACCTGATTGATGAAGTCATCCGAGACCTGGAAGCCAACGAGTTCGTGCGCAGCGTCGTGTGGCGTTGTCGGCCGCTGCCAATATCGTTTGGGGTCCGCGGTCGTCTCGGAGTGGATCGCCTGCTGGCTACGCAGATAAGCGGCACCGTCCAAAACGGCGTCGAGCGCGAGCACATGGGAGGCCTTGACCTGCCGCGCCGCACGCAACGCGATGGTGGCGCCCACCCGAACACCAAACAGCGACAACTTCTTTATCCCGCTCAGATCACGTAGCTCGGTACTCGCCTGAGCGAGGTCTTCATTCCAGCGGGCGAGCGTCGCTTGTTCATAGCTCCCCGCTGAATCTCCGACGCCAAACCAGTCGAAGCGCAGCGTGTGATAGCCCGCTCGCACCAGCGCAGCTGAAACCTGTTTCATCAGGCTGTGAGTGCGCACGTGCTCCTGCGCGACGGGTGGACAGAGCACCACGCCGTGGCCCTTCGCGCTCCTATCACTGGGCTCTTCGAAGATCCCGAACAACGGGCTCGCCGAACGGCCAAAGAACATCGGCCTCACGGGGCGACGTGCTCAAGAGCGGAGGGGGATGACCCATGGCCGGCCGACACGGGAAACCTCTTACTCGGCGTCATTCTCGCGTCAATTGGGGCTACCCGCCGTTGATTTTTGGGGCCTGGTGTCGGCTCAGCTTGCGCACGAAATTGGACCGTGCGACAAGGCTTGAGTGCCTTCGGGCGCAAGCGACACTAGCTCAGTTGGATAGAGCGCTGCCCTCCGAAGGCAGAGGTCGCAGGTTCGACTCCTGCGTGTCGCGCTGACGGTCATAGCTTGCAGCTTGCTCCCGGGCCGTGCGTCTTCTACCTCCCGGGGATGATGAAGACGGCGAACGCTCCCTTCTTGATTATCGGGGCATTGGCGTGCACGGCATGCACAGCGGAGTCGTCGTTCGAGGCGCTTCAGAGAGCCTCGCAAGCGAGTACCGACGAGAAGGTTGAGGCCTATTTTGTCGTGCTCGAGGGAGGCGGAGCGGTAGCTCAAATTCCTCAGGGCATGGATCCGCGATCTGCGGAGGCGACGAGGCTGAGCAGGAAACGGCTTGCTGAGATCGATAAACAGCAGCGTGATCTCGAGCAAAAGCTGGAGGCTGCCGGGGCCAAGACCATCGCCCGCATCTCCCGCCTGGCCAACGTGGTGCAAGTGCTGACCGACGCACGCGGCGCTGGCGTCATCGAGCAGCTCGCCGGTGTGGTTCGTGTCGAGCGCGCGCCCGTCTTCTACCCCGAACTCAATTCCGCCGTACCCGTAACGGGCGCACCGAGCGTTTGGGCCGGCACGCCTGGCTACGCGGGCGACGGAGTGACCATCGGCATCATCGACTCGGGCATCGACTACACCCACGCAGACTTCGCTGGCGTTGGGACCAGTGCCAACTACGACGGCAACGACCCGACCGTGCTCGAACCGGGAAGCTTCCCGACGCAGAAGGTCGTTGGTGGCTGGGACTTCGCAGGCGATAGCTACGACGCCGAGAACTCGCCTGTACCGCAACCCGACGCGGATCCGCTCGATTGTGCAACGACCATTGGCCAACAGATCTCCGGAGGCCACGGCACGCACGTCGCTGGGATCGCCGCTGGAACAGGGGTTTTGAGCGACGGATCGAGCTTCCTCGGCCCCTACGACCAGAGCCTCGGCGCGCAAGCCTTCCGCGTGAGTCCCGGTGTGGCGCCCGCAGCGAGCCTCTACGGACTAAAGGTGTTCGGCTGTCAGGGTGCCTCAACGCTCCTTGGCGCAGCCCTCGACCGGGCCGCGGATCCCAACATGGATGGCAGCTTCGATGACCGCCTGGACATCGTCAATGCTTCGCTCGGCACCCCCTACGCTCTTGGTACTTCGGTCACGGGGGAACTCGTTACTGGCTTGAGCCGCGTCGGCACTTTGCTCGTCGCAGCCGCGGGCAACGAGGGCCAGAGCTTCTTCGTCACCGGGTCCCCCGCGTCCTACCCCGAGGCCCTCTCGGTGGCCGCTAGCGTGGACAATCGGCTCATCAATCTAAAGGTAACTGCTCCCCCCTCGGCTTTTGCAGAGTATCCCGCGGCTGAGGCTGTCTTTACCGCGCGGCTCGCTGCGGTTGGGCCGGTCAGCGCACCGTTGGTACTCGCGGCTCCGGCCTTGGGCTGCACGCCGTTCAGCAACGCAGCCGAGATAGCGGGCAATATCGCATTAATCGATCGAGGAACCTGCCCATTCGTCGATAAATTCGCCAATGCAGTAGCGGCCGGAGCTGTCGCCGTGATCGTCGTGGACAATGAGGCGATGGCGCTACCGTTCTCGATGGACGGTGCCATCGGGGCATCGCCCATTCCTGGCGTAATGGTTCGACTCAGCGACGGCGGGGCACTCAAGACGGGTCTCCAGGCCGGCCCTATCGAGATCACGCTGGACGCCGCTGACCCCTATAGCGGTATCGGTTCAGAGTTCATCGCCGACTTTAGCTCACGCGGGCCGAGCGCAGCGGACGCCCGGCTCAAGCCAGAGATCACCGCCCCTGGAGTGGCCATTGATTCCGCCGCGGTGGGAACGGGCTCCGCTGCTGTCAGCAATCAAGGGACGAGTATGGCAAGCCCCATCGTTGCAGGTGCAGCCGCCCTCGCCCGCCAAGCCCACCCGAGCTTCGGACCTTACGAACTGAAGGCTAACCTCATGAACGGCGCAGCCAACGTGCGCGACCTGACAGGGCTCGTGTACGGGACCTCGGTCGTCGGAGCCGGTCGGGTCGATATCGCGCGTTCGGCAAAAGCTGAGGTAACGGCTGCTGCAGCCCCCAATACTGGCGAGGTTGGGGTCTCCTTCGGCACGATCATCGCGCTCGAGCCGACCGAGGTGACGCGTGACTTCGTCGTCACCAATCACGGCAGCGAGCCGGCTTCGCTCACGGCGGAGGTGATTCCAACCTTCAGTCGCGACGGCGTTCAAGTAAACGTAGCGCCCAAGCAGCTCGATCTAGCTTCGGGGGAGGCGGGCACGATGACTCTGACGCTGCTCGTCGATCCAGTCGCCCTCGGCAACCCCGGACCGGACCCGGGGACGCCGGCCTTACAGGGCAATCAAACCCCGCTACCACGCCACTATCTCAATCAGGCGAGCGGCCTCGTTCGGCTGGCCCAAGCGGAGCACGAAGACGTGGTGCTGCCATACACGGGAAGCCTGCGCGCTGCCGTTGACCTGCATGGCGTGGCGCCCTCATCCTGCGAGGACGCCCCTGAAGCGGATAGCGCAATAGAGGTGGCCATCGAAGGCGACGGACCTCACCCGAGCCCAGTCGTCAGCGCATTCCAACTCGCGGCGCTGGACGACGAGGACGAAGACGCCGCGAGCAACCCCGTCGTAGCGATGACCGATATCCGCGCCGTTGGTATCGCGACGAACCTCGCTACAGCCGCGACCTTCGACGATGCGCAAGTCTTCTTTGGCATTGCGGTGTCAGGCGCTTGGTCCACGCCGGCGCGAGGTCCGTTGAGCGTCGTAACCGTAGGCATCGACGCCGACCAAACAGGCCCCGACGAGTACGAAATCCGGGTTGAAGCGCGCAATCCCGATCCGCCCTACCGCGATGTGTTGATGGCTAGCACCTATGACCTTACCAGCGGGGAACGAATCGCCAGGTACCCGCTAAACGTATTGACTCCGGATGTTGCCCAAACGAGCCCGTTCAATAGCAGCGTCTTGGTGTTGAGCGCGCGGATGGTGGAGCTAGGCCTCAACCCGGACGCGCCTGCGTTCGACTGGGCCGTATCGAGCGAACGACCGGATCTCGTGATCTCGAGCGACACCGCCAAGGGGTCCTTCGACCCAGCTCAACTCGTGATCGACGCGACGAGCTTTGGGCTCGAGAGCTCGCCGATGTTCGTGGGCAAAGGCCCCATCTCGGTCAAGGTTTCCGCAGCAGCAAGGGCTGCGCGAGGCCCGCTCGATCTGCTCCTGCTCCACCACACGAACCCGATCGGAAAACAATGGGAGGTCGTCAGCCTTGCGCGCAGCGCGCCTGGAAATATCGCGCTAACGGTAGATGGGCCTCTGCAACCGGTAGCGCCCACTGAGCCGATCGAGGCCAGCTTCTCCGTCAGCTACGCGGGCGCTACGGCCGCTGGCCAAACCCGCTTCAGCGGCACCGTGACCGGCGCTACTGTTCTATCTGCCTCCACCTCACAAGGCAGCTGTACGGGCGGCGCCGTGCTCGACTGCAGCCTCGGAGAACTAGAGCCCGACGCGCTCGTGACGGTGGTTGCGCAACTATCTCCCAACGAAGGGCAGGAGAGCGTTCTCATCATTGGCGCTGTCACAAGCGAGCTTGGCTGCGAGGCCTCTTCCCTCGACAACGAAGCTACGTTGGAGGTGAGCCTCGCGTCTAAGCCCATTGAACCAGGCGACGAGCTGCAAGTTGCTGGGGGCTGTACCTGCGAGGCCGCCACCTCGCGAGGGACCCGGGCCGCGTGGTTACCGGTGGTCGCCTTCGGCGCGCTCGCGGCGCTACGGCACCGCCGCAAAGATGCGCAAAAAGGGCGTGCACGCAGCGCCTGACGTCGCTAAGAAAGAGTATGCGCCACTTCACCCTTAGCCTGCTATTCGTCGTCAACTGTAACAGTTACTCCTTTGAGTTTGGTCAAGCGACCAGCGCTGGAGGAGACGGCGGAGTTGGTGGAACAGGCGCCGCGGCCGCCGGCGGTGAAGGTGGCGAGGGCGGCACCGGCGGGGTCGATCCGCTGCTCGAAGGTGCCCCCCAAGCGGACGTCAGCGTTGCCGAGCACTCCGTCGACGTCTTTGGGAAAGATGGCAATCGCTTTTGGTTCGCGGTCCGCCCTGAGCAGGTCGAGCTGATGAACCAGAAAGACGGCGGTGGTTTCGGGGATATCTACACGCCAGGCGCCGGAGGGGATGACGCAACGTTCGTTGATTACCTGCTTGTATCGTCGGTTGATGAGCCGCCTCACACGGCGAACTACGGAAAGGTCGAGGTCAAAGTCATCGGTGAATCCACGTTCAGGCCGTGGACGCCCGAGTCGATCCCCAACTTGCGGGTCGATATGGACCAGTTCACCGACGGGCTCGAGGTTGGCGGCGTTGAGCATTTACGCTTCAACAACGGCTTGGTTGGCTCGATCTATCGAGAATTGATCGCGTTTGAGGTTTACCGAGGGCTTGGGTATCCGGCTCCCCGGGCCAGCTTCGCTTGGGTTGGGAGCAACGTTTGGGGGCCCAACGTTCAGATCCCCTACACCTTGACGGAGGTCTACAAGACAGACTTCTGTACGGCAAATAGTGAGTTATTAGGCGGCGGTTGCCCCAATATGTTCGAGTTCGTCGGGGACATCCCGTTCACTGACTTCGACGACCCCAACAACTGCCAGATCCAGACGTGCAACGGCACGCGCCTCGAGGAGCTCGGCGCGATCATCAGCAGCACACCGCCTGGCGCTGGCTTCAAGGCAGCAACGGAGGCTTACCTCGATTGGGATTCGGTGCATCGTTTCCAGTGCCTCTCTTGGATTCTTTGGACAGGCGATGACGCCTTTCACAACACAAACAACGTCGTGCTGCTCGAGAAGGAGGACGGCCGTTATATCTATCTGCCTTACTCCGTCGACATCAGCGGCGGCCAAGAGTGGTATCAATTCACGCCGCTCTACGGCATGAACAGCGTCGCCAATGGGTGCCAATCGGATCCGGAGTGCTGGGCAGACACGATCGCCACCTGCGAGGACACCATCGCGGACTTCATCGCGCTCGACCCTGCAGCGCTGGTGGATTCGGTGCACGAGAGACTGGTGGCGCAGGACATGCTGCGACCTGGGGACGAGGAACGCTACACGACCATCCGCAACTGGTACGCGCAGCGAACCCTGGATCTGCTGCCGGAGCTAGATCAATACCGCGCAGTTCCGTGCCTCGATCCCAACGTAAAGTGCGGTGATGCGGACGAGTGTATACCTGTCTTTGAGTGCAATCCCGTATGCGAAGGTGCGGACATTCCGTGCGGTCCCGTTTGCCAACAGGAATGTTTTGAATGCCCGTTTCCGTTCTCTTGGTGCGTAGACGGTTCATGCCGCGGGCAATGCTTCTGATCTAGCTTTGCTCGCCGCGCCTCAATACCCAGACGGACGAGCCCAGGCCCACGAGTAGCGCCAAAGCGCCCGCCGGTAGAAAGGCGATCCAAGGGCCTGGATCGCCATCCACCGCGCCAATGGCTCCCAGCAGGAAGCCCAGCGGGATCAAGACTTGCGCCAGTAGCATCGCCCCGGGACGAACAGACTCGAGCAGCACGGGGTACGCTTTGCCAGCCAACGCAAATCCTAGTTGCATGAGCGACAGCACGGTTCCGTGAGCGTGCGCCAATCGCAGCAACATACGCCGCGTCTCGTTCTGGACGTGCAGATAGCCCATCCACTTAAAGGCGTGAAACGCCTCTAGCAGAACGCCAAGTAAGACAAACAGGAAGAGCCCGCCCAGCGCAGCGCGCAATTGCCGGAGTACCAGCGTCTCCCGCTTCTCCAATTCAAGCATGGGCGTCTTCTTCTCTCCTCGTCACTCTGCGATCCAGATGGGGCGGTCATCCCTATGCTTCAGCTCGTTTGCCAACGCAGGCGCGTCGAGCTTCCCACCTGGGTGAAGGACCGCAGCGTTATCACGGTGAGAGCGCTCGGCCCAGGTAGCGAGCAGACTCGAGGCGACCTGCCGAAAGTGCTCCTCGGTTCCTAGAAAATCATACCCTTTTTTATCCAGGAGGCCCGCCTGCGTCAGCTCCCGCCCTGCGACATAGCGGACTGCCGAGTAGGGATCCGCCAGCAGCGTTGCAAGAAGCGGCAGCTGAAAGTCGTCACCACAGGCGGCCACGGCCTCAGCCGATAGCAGGTGATCCGCGACGATCACGCGTGTGGCGGCATCCCCACGCAAAGCCAACTTCACGCCTAGCGCACGATCGTCCACCGCGGGGGCTGCTGACGGAATACCCCAGTTCTGCGTCAGCTGCTCCGCTGTCCAGCCTAACGTCTTGTCAAGGTGGCACAGGTTGCACGCGGGTGGACGACCCGTTTGAACGGCGACCTCGACACTCGGGACGTCGACGCGGTGCGACCGCTGTGCAGCGTAAAGCGCATACGACACCTTAGGCATGTGGCAGGAGTAGCAAAGAGCCCCCACGGCATGCCTGGTGTGCTGCGGCTGGTCGAACCCAACGTGGCAGCTATTGCATACTCCGTTGCCGTGCGCCTTTGGCTTCAGTTGATCGACCGGATCGTCCCCGTGAAGTTGATGACAATCTCCGCAACCGAGCTTTGAATCTCCCTCCCCTCGCAGGAAGCAGGCTGAGGCAGATAAACCGTTATACTCGCGCCCACCAACGCGAATGGTGCCGTCGCCCCAGAACAGGCTCTCAGCGCTCGCCTCGATTACGCCAGAGCCGCTCGCTAATTCGGCCTCATCGATAACGGTTCGGCTATCCGCTAATGCCGCCCCAGGTGCGTACGAGCGAGCGTAGCCTGAGGTCCACCATTCGGCCTCGTCCTTGGGGAGAGCGTACGAGTGACATTGGCCACAGACCTCGGAGGCGCGCGCCTTGGAGAGCTTTTCCGGCTGCGTGATGTGCTTGGCTTCATCCGCGTTGCGAGCGGCCCAGCGCGCCCAGGGGTCAGCGTAGTGGCCAGCATGCAGTCCGCCGGCTCCATGACAAGCCTCGCAGGCGATCCCAAGCTCGGTTACCGTCGTATCGAAGGTATCGCGCGCGTCGTCGTGTCGAGGTTCGGCCAGCGTCGAGTGACACACGAGGCAGTTCGAGTTCCAACGCACGAGCTGGTCGGGGCTATCCGGCGGCTGCAGAAATACGTCATGGCGCGGAATGAACCGCTCAGCTTCTATGTGCCATACGACGGGCGCGGCCCGCAGCTCACCAATACGTGCGCCTGCTACCCAATAGGCTTGATAGTGATGTGACCCGGTCGTGAGCACTGCCTGCTCACGTATCGTCGGGATAGGGCCAGCGGTTGAGAGAGCCAGCGCCACTGGGTCGGGCATAGTTATCCAGAGCGCGTCTTGGTCGTGCTCGAGGACGACGCTCTCCTGCTTGAGCGCAACGCTATGACGACCGGCTGGGGCGAGAATATTCGCCCCAGTAGCGGGCCGTGTCATCGTCCGGTGATACGAGCGCGACCAGCTCGCATACTCAGCGGGGTGGCAAGCTTTGCACGCCCCGGAGGACACCGTGGTGCCGGCAGCCCGAAGGCGCGGGCCACCTAACGTAACCGGCCGTTCGCCATCCCACAGCAGTGCGAGAGCCGGTGTCAGTAGCATGCCGAACGCAAGCCACCGCCGCCCGCGCGTGCGAGGGGTGATCCACAGCACCATGAGCGCTGAGAGCCCACCAGCTACGACGACGGCCAACCACACAGGCCACAGCTTAGGCGCACTTCCAAGAGAAGTTCAGCGGAAGCGTCTTCTGGTAGTGGACATTCCGGATTCGCTGAACCAAAAGGCGTTATGCGGTTTCATGAGGCGATTCACGGCGTCTACTTCGACGATCTCGACGCTCTTCAGATCCTCCACAACGCGCGCTACGTGCTGCTATTCGAGCGGACGATTGGCTCCTTCTGGACGCGAGCCATGGGTTGGGCAGGCATGCTCGGCCTATCAAACCCAGATCGGTTTCACTTGGTGCGGACCAACTCGATTGAATACCTAAGGCCGGTCACCGGCATCGGCGAGGTACGAGTACGCGTATGGGTCGAGAAACTCGGTAGCAGTAGCCTGACGTTCGGCTTCCGGATCTTGCCGATGGATGAGGACGTGGACTACGCACGCGGGACGCGCGTGATTGTGTGCGTCGACCAAGAGAGTCGCAGGCCAGCTCCGTGGAGCCCCGAGTTCCGCGAGCGGATAGCCCCCTATATCCGCGCTGAAAACGCCTAAGGCCGCGTCAGCCAGGCCCAGGTTTCTTTGAGGCGCTTCTCCGAGACAGGCACGGTCGGCCCGAGTTCGGGCGCAAATACTGCGAGGCGCAGCTCCTCAGTCATCCAATAGAACTGCTCGAGCTCCCCTGCCGCGATACCGCGTTTGAGCAGCGCGTCGCGCTTACTCCAATAGTTGGCTGCGTACGGCACGACGCCCAGGGCCTTGTCGCGATCTTTCAAGGGACCGTTTGGCAGTCTGGATAGGCGGATCAGAATGCCCCCGAGATAGCGCGGTAACGCGGCGACCCGCGAGTAAGGCTCGTGGGCGACGCGCTCGAGGGAGACAAGGTGCTTGAGCTGCTGCTCGATATCGGCCAAGGCCTCACGTGGAAACCCGGGTTTCCCAGCGCTCGCCTTCAAGGTCGCGCGAATCTTGTCGGTGGGCTCCACCAGCGCCAGCACGAGAGTCGCTAGTCGGGACAATCGCGCTGAAAGCGTCAGCTTCGTCCGCTCGACCAACCGCTCAAATTCAGCCACGCTACGAGGCAGCGACCCTTCCTCGAACACCAGCTCCTGCAATACACGTTTGACGACCACCGACCGTGGATTGGCTCTCCCATCGGAGAGAGAGCTCGCGGCGATACGCGCCGGGACCTCCTTCACAAGCGCATCCAGGTTCGTTCGCAAGGCCAGTAGGAGGAGCTCGATGACGCCGTCGATTGTGGCGCGGTCTGCGTCCTCTTTGGACGACAACAGGAGCAAGTCCACCGAGCGACTGCCAGCGACCAACGCTGGAAATGCCTCGACCTTCCCACCTTTCCAAGCAATGGACACGGAGGACGGCAAACCAGAAGCGGGGAACGTAACTAATCCAATGCGCTCAAAGGAGCCTTTGGAGATCGTGCCAAAGGTCTCACGTCCACGCGTACTGAAGCGCGTACGCAGATCCCCGAGATCACGGCTCTCCGCGAGCGCATGGCCCGCCTCATCGACGATGCGAAAGTTGAAGCGGAGATAGGCTGGTAGGGCCTCGAGGTCGAAGCTCGATTCATTGACACGCACGCCAGTTAGGTCGTGGAGGGCCTTGCACAAGGCGCTAATCATCGAGCCTTGGAACGGTCGCAAACCTTCCGCGATTAGGGTGACGAAGGAGCGGTCCACGCCGAGCGTACGCTGCAGAGACTTGGGCAGGCCAAACAGGAGTTGCGCCACCTTCTCCTCGTGCCAGCCCGGGATCGTCCAGTCGAAGATCGCTGGATCGAGCTGGGGCAACAGCACCGTTGCCACCGTACACGTGGCGCCATCCTCCTCGGCGCTGGGATCGAATTGGTAGCTAACGGGAAGCGCTACCGACCCTACGCGGAGCTGCTCTGGATAGCGCTCTTTGGAGAGAGCGGTCGCGTCTCCGAGCAGCACGTCCTCGAGGCTAAGGTGCAATAGCTTTGGAGTGGCCTTTTCTGCGGTAGCCCGCCAGGAGTCAAAGGTCTTTCCGCTCGTCACCTCGTCAGGGACGCGCTTGTCAAAAAAGCTAAAGAGCGCGTCCTCGTCCGCCATCATATCGCTCATTCGAGCGCGCGCTCTCAGCTCCTTGACCTGGTCCATCAGCTGCCGATTGCTCAAAATGAACTGAGGCAACGGGGCGGGCTCGTACTGTTCGCGCACCAAACCGTCCATGATGAAGACTTTGCGGGCCACCTTGGGATACAGGTTTGCGATGCGAACCCGGTCTCCACGCACGATGGGGAGCCCGTACAGAGTTACCTCTTCCTTCGCCATGACCTCGCCAGTGCGCTCGGCAAAGTAAGGATCGCCGTGGCTCCTTCGGCAAAGAGGCCCGGCGATGGCTGGTAAACACTCTGGGTCAATCGCGGCAGCGACTCGGCCAAACAACTGGGATGTCTCCACCAGCTCGGCAACCACCACCCATGCGGGGGGCTTACGCGCTAGGCCAGAACCTGGGTGGAGTACAAATCGAGTTTGACGAGCGCCAGAATAGGCTCTGTTTTCCTGGTTCCAGAGGCCAATGCGGCTCAACAGTCCGGGCAATATGGCTCGATGAATCGCCGCCTCATCGGCAGGCTTCGAGTTCATTTTTAGTTTCATATCGATCACGACGCCACGCAGCTGGTCGTGGATGTCGGCCCACTCGCGCATACGCATGAACGATAGATGGTTACGTGCGCAATAGTTCCGCACCTGACTCTGCGTCTTCCCTGCGGTGTCCGCGTGGAAGACTCGCCACAGGCGCAGGAGGGACATGAAGTCCGACCGCTCATCGCGGTATTGACGATGGGCTTGATCCGCTGCGGCGGGGTTAGAGAGGGACCGCTCGCGCGGATCAGCGAGGCCGAGCGCCGACGCAATGACGAGGATCTCCGTGAGCGCGCCCTCTGCTTCGCCACCCAACACCATCCGGGCCACCCGCGGATCGAGGGGCAACCGCGCCAACTTCTTCCCGATCTCGGTCAGCTGGCTGGCCTCATCCAGTGCGCCCAGCTCCTCCAGAACGCGGTATCCCTCATCCACGGCTCTCTTCGGCGGCGGATCGACAAACGGGAACTCACGCAGCTCGCCAATACCGAGCGACTTCATCTGCAAGATGGCGCCAGAGAGCCCCACCCGCAACACCTCTGGGTCGGTGAAGGCGGAGCGCAGCTTGAAATCGGCCTCCTCGTAAAGTCGGAAGCAGACGCCACTGCGAGTTCGCCCGGCGCGCCCTTTACGCTGCTCCGCGCTTGCCTGCGAAACAGGCTCTACCAACAATTGGGTTACGCCGCTCCGTGGCTGGTAGCGATTGATTCGGGCCGTCCCCGTATCAATCACATAAACGATGCCGGGGATGGTAAGTGATGTCTCCGCGACGTTGGTGGACAGTACAATGCGCCGCTGAGAGCTAGGCGCGAAGACCTTCTTCTGGTCGGCCTGGGATAGTCGGCCATAGAGCGGTAGCAGAACCGTATGTGGAAGCGCGTGCTCCTCCAGCGCTCGCATCGCGTCGTGGATCTCGCGTTCCCCGGGAAGAAAGATGAGGATGTCCTCACGTGGGTCGAGCGTCGTTATCTCCTCGACGACCGCGGCGATGGTTTCCGAAAGACCCTCTTCGGTATCCGAGGGTGGCCGATAAAAAGTCTCGACCGGGTACGTCCTCCCAGAAACCTCAATCACCGGAGCGCCGCCAAAGAAGGCGGAGAACCGTGAAGTCTCCAAGGTTGCGGACGAGAGCACCAGGCGAAAGTCGGGGCGCGTTGGCAACAGCCGCTTCAAATAGCCCAGTAGGAAGTCGATATTGAGCGTCCGCTCGTGGGCCTCATCCAGAATGATCGTGTCGTACTGGAGCAGCTTTGGATCTCCCTGAATCTCGGCCAGGAGGATGCCGTCGGTCATGAACTTTACGTACGTATCGCGCGAGGTGCGGTTGGCGAAGCGGATCTGGTAGCCGACTTCGCGCCCGAGCTCGCACTTGAGTTCTTCAGCCACTCGGGCGGCCACACTGGTTGCCGCAATTCGCCGCGGCTGCGTAACCCCAATGCGCCCTTCGAGTCCGCGGCCCATCGCGAGGCAGATCTTGGGCAGCTGCGTCGTCTTCCCGGAGCCGGTTTCACCCGCTACCACCACCACTTGGTGGTCGTGGATCGCCCGAGCGATCTCGGCGACCTTGGCGGTGATCGGGAGCTCCTCGGGGAAGTCGATGGGAGACGACTTGGACGGCGGAGCCGGGGCCGGAGCCGGAGCGGAGGCGAGTTTTGGAGGAGTTGGACGCATGCGGAAGAGGACGTTCGAGTCTCTTACACCAGACGCGACCAAGAGCCTCATGCGGTCACAAAAATGAACTCGGCCCCTGGCCAAAGGCGAGGGACCGAGCTTGGTGTGCGCAGCCGGGTAAGCCCAGCGTCGCGAGCGCCGTTCAGTCTTGCGTGGTTCCAACCATCGACGGGTTGACCGACCAATTGAAGGCGTCGAGGAGCGTCAATGAGTCCCACGAGTGATCGGCGACATCGAAGATGATGTATTCGATGGTGAAGGTTTCACCGGGGACGATGGGCGCCGTCGTGGTCAACCACCCAGTCGCGCCAGCGTCGTTGGTGCCCATTTGCGGTGAGGTGTAACCGGTTCCTGCGAGCTCTGCGTCACCGAGCGGACAACCAACGCAGACATCAAAGAAGCCGTTGTTAACGTCGACACGCCCGCCCGTTGAATCGAAGGAGATGTTCTTGTCTACAGGCAGGTTTGCCGCACCGCTAGTCAACAATGCGAGGAAGGTATCGTTGAACTGTGAGTTGACCCATTCAGGGTACTCGGCCGAGAAGAACTTGAATTTGAACGAGAAGCTCTCGGCGTTGGTCGGAGCCCGCAAGGTCAACCGCAGATTGACACCGTCATTGACGGATCCCACGCCTGGCGTACTTGCAGGCCAACCGGAGACGGCTCCTCCGGTAAAGCCAGAGCCATCAGGAACGATGTACCCCGCGTTGTTGGGCGCTCGAGCAGTCCCGCTCGAGATCGCCCCCATGGTGGCATTCTGCTGAGGCATATTGACGCCAAAGGTCTGAAGCACCCCGAGCTGAACGGCCGCCGGGGCTGTGGCTGTACCGTTGGGTTGCACCAGCTCGGCGCTGATGAGACCCCACTTTTTATTGACTTGAGGAGGGTTGGCAACGGTGGTTTGGCAGATATCCATCGCCTGCGCCAACTGCAGCCCGGTGAGCGCGCCGAGGTTCTCCACCGTGCTGCAGTTCGTCGGTGTGGAGGCGTCCATCGTTGCTGGATCGCAATCGTCGTCGAGATTGTTACCTGTCGCTTCGTAGGCCCCCGGATTCACCTTCTCCGGCTCGGTGCAGCCTTGTGCCGCGGAGTCGCAACAATCCCCCTGGCAGACCGTCCATCCGTCGCCATCGAGGTCGGGCACGTCATCCGCCATGCCCGAGCAGTCCTCATCGATGCCGTTAGCACAGAGTTCATTGTCCGGTATGACTTCACCGAGACACGGCCCGTAGCCTTGTCCCGTGACGCCGCAGGTGCGGGTTCCGCCAACGCAAGCGCCAACGTTCTGCGTACCAGGCGGCCCGGTGTAACAATTCTGCTGAGAGCCCGGCGTACAAATGCACTCCGACGCTGACTCGCAACCATTGGACGCATCGCCGTCGCAGTCGAAGAACCCTGCATCGCATTGGCCTACCGTGCAGATACCCGTGCTGCAGGTCGTCGACAGATTGGCCAAGACATCGCAGGCGTTCGTGCACGAGCCGCAGTAGTCGAAGTCTGTCTGCGTATCGACGCAGGTGGCGTCGCAACACGTTAGACCATCTGCGCACGGCGACACGTCGGAGCATCCGGGGACGCACTCGCCTGAGGCGTCGCAGATCGTTCCGGGGCTGCAGTCTTGGTCGCCGGTACAACCGGTAGCGCCACCTTCACCCCCTGCGTTGAACCCGCCATTGCTGCTACCGCCGCTGCTGGTTTGACCGCCGCTAGCGGTGGTCCCACCGGTTCCACCGCCACCGCTCGAGGAGTCAGAACCACCGTCAGTGTTCGAGGAACTCTGTCCGCTATCTCCACAGGCGGACAAGGTGCCGCAAACTAGCCACGCAGCCAAAGCAGTAGTCGCAGTTCGCTGAAAGGTTCTCATGGTCCGATTGTCGACGGAAGCGGCCAACGGAATCCAGAAAAGAACAAGCTTCCGCAAAGGCAGGTAGGACACCTCCGTACGAAGGAGCTGCAACGTCGCCTCAGTCGTGAAGCGGCAACGAACAGACCTGGAGGAAGGGCCTCGCTCAACGTTCTCAACTCTTTGAGAGAACTGACCGTAGGTTCTCAATATTCGCTAGTGAGCTCTGGCTGTGCGTTTGACAGTTTGAGGACAAAGAAAGCTGGGGTTGGTGGTTGCCGCTCTTGAGTATCGTCGCTAAACGAACAGACCTTCGTATGGTCAAAACTGTACCCCGTGCTTGGCAGCCGACCCAAGCGTTCACGCATGCTTCCAGAGCCTAGGAGGGGGAAGTGTCGCTAGCCAAGAGAGCCCTGTCAGGATTCCTGTGGACCACCGGTGCGAACATAAGCTCGCGGGTGGTCACCATCGTGAGCACCTTCATCCTGACCCGATTCCTCGCTCCGGAACTCCAGGGGGAAGTGAACGTCGCAGTTGCCATTGTGGCGTTGCTAAGCGCCGCATCCGCCTTTGGCGTTGGGCAGTTCATCGCCGCCCATCCCAAAGAGTCGCGGGCAGTAGTGTTTCATGGCGGCTTACTCGTCATTGGCGGAGGCATCGTCACCAGCCTTATCGCGGTGCTCTTGCGTCACCCGCTTACCGGGCTATTGAAGACACCCGGCGCGGCGGCCTTCTTACCGTTGGTTGCACTGGCAGGCTTCATTGATCGGCTCAGCTGGCTACCTCGCAATGTGCTCGTGCGGGAAATGCAATTTAAGTTGGTGGGGTTGCGTGTCGCACTGGGCGAGTTCGTCTACGCCGGGACGAGCATAGCGCTCGCCTATAAGGGGTTCGGCGCGTACGCAATCGTTTATGCAAACCTGGCACGCGCGATCTTGGCGCTGCTCTTCTTGGCCTCGGTGACCCAGTTTAGAGACTACTTCGAGCCTGCACGCTTGAAGTTGGAGATCTTCGGTCGGATCCTTCGCTTTGGAATGCCAATCAATCAAGCGGGCTTACTGGGCGTTGCGGCCACACTTGGCGATAACATGCTAATGGCGCGGCTCTTTGGGCCGGCTACGGTGGGGCTCTACAATCAAGCGTATCGAGTCGCAGAATTGCCCGGGACCACGCTAGGAGACCAGGTAACCGACGTACTCGTTCCAACGTTTGCCCGGATTGACGACGTCCAGGAGAGAAAACGTGGGTTCCTACGCGCGGTGGGGTTGATGGCGGTGCTCGTGTTCCCGATGTCGGCTGGCCTCGGAGCGGTAGCGCACACGATGGTCGCTACCTTCTACGCGCCTGCTTACGCGGGCGTAGCACCGTTTTTGGCCGTGCTCGCAACCATGAGCATGCTGCGCTCTTTCGGCTGGCTTGCCATGGGGTACCTGCAGGTCGTCGGGCGCACGCTGCAGCTGATGTATATCGAGCTTGTGCTCGTCATTAGCATCCTCGGTTTCATCGCCGTATTTTCACCGTTCGGCCCAGTCGTATCGGCGTGTGGGGTTGGCCTCGGCTTCTCGCTCCATACGGTGCTGCTGCTCAGCCGTCTCAAGCCCGAGGACGTGCACCTTACCGACGTTGGCAAGACGGTCATTGGGCCGTTCCTGGCGTGTGGTCCCATGGTTGGCGCAGTGTTCGCCGCACGATACCTTTGGACTTGGCTTGGCCTTCCGGCAGGGGTTGGCTTGCTATGCGAGGTGACTTTTGGGGCGATCATGTTCGTCGCTGGGGCTTTCATCTTTGCGCGCACACTCGCCAATGAGTTCATCAAGCAGGCCAAAGGGGTAATCGCGCGAAAGCGTGGCCGCGCAGAGCCCGAAGCGCCTGAGGCTTCCTGAGAGACGCACCTGATGTCATCCGTCCTAGATGAACTGGTATTGCTACTGGGCCTCGAGCGCATCGAGGAGAACCTTTTTCGGGGCCAAAGCCAAGACCTCGGCTGGGGCACAGTCTTCGGTGGCCAAGTCTTGGGGCAGGCTCTTTCCGCTGCGGTACAGACGGTACCCCGGGAACGTCATGCCCATTCGCTACATGCCTATTTCCTCCGGCCGGGGGATGTTTCTAAACCAATCATCTACGACGTCGATCGCATTCGCGATGGCAGCTCCTTCACCACCCGCCGCGTGGTCGCGATCCAAGCTGGCCAGCCCATCTTCAACCTTGCGGCGTCCTTTCAGAAGCTCGAGCAGGGGTTTTCTCACGCAGACGTGATGCCAACCGTTCCGCCGCCCGAGCAGCTGCCGAGTGAACAAGAACGGGTCGCGCCCTTCGTCCTGCGGTTGCCCAAGTTCCTGCGGGAGCGGGCGGTCGCCGAGCGAGCGTTTGAGCTGAAGCCCGTAGAGGCCGAATCCGATCCGTTTCTGCCTTCGCCGGTTGCACCCGTGCGCCACGTATGGCTTCGTACCACCGGAAAGCTGCCTGATGATCTCGCGCTACACCAATATCTTTTGGCGTACGCATCCGACCATGCATTCCTAACGACGGCGCTGCTGCCTCACGGAGCCACTTGGCTCACCCCCGGAATGCAGGTGGCGAGCCTCGATCACGTCATGTGGTTTCATAGGCCGTTTCGCGTCGATGATTGGCTGCTCCACGTGATGGAGAGCCCCTCAGCACACGGGGCCCGCGGACTCGTTCGAGGCCGCGTCTTCAGCCGGGACGGGCAACTGGTAGCGACAACCGCCCAGGAAGGCCTGATCCGGCAGCGCGGGAGCTGACTCGGTATGCTCTACTTTTTGAAGAGCTTACCGAGCAATCCCGTTTCGTCTTTGCGCTTCTTGTCACGGCGCATCTGATTCAGTCGCACCTCGCGCACGGCGTCGATGTTCTTGGGATTCAACTGCACGGCGAGCTTGAAGTCCCGCATCGCCTTCTCTTCCTTACCACTGCGCTTTAGCAAGACTGCACGGTAGTAGAGAGCTCGCTCGAACATTGGGTCTTTGACCAACACGCCGTCGAGGATGCTCACGAGATCGTCGTAAAAGGTGCTTGTTTTGCCTTCGGGGACAACCGGTGGATCTCCGCGCCGTAGGGCCTGAATCCAGGTTAAGAGCGCGATGTACTCAACCTGCTCCGGGTCCGCGAGGGCCGCCCGCTTGGCAAAACCCTCCGCAGCTGCAAGGTCATTCTTCTTGAGCATGACCTCGGCTTTTTGGTGCTCTATCGACGCGTCCACGACACGTTGCACGACGTCGGCCTCAGTCTCTCCGCCGCCTTTGCCTAAGCTCTTGACGTAGTCAAAGCGCTTTACCGGATCGTTCAGGCAGTTGTAGGCCTCGTTGAGCTGCGCAAAAATTGTGGAGACGGTGTTCTTGACCTCGGCGAGCTCGGCAGGCAGCCGGTCGGGGTGCCACAGCTTGGCCATCTTGAAGTACGCCGCTTGGATCTGCGGATCCGTGGCGTCCTCACCGACACCGAGTAGCTCAAAGTGGTTCTCGTTTGCGATGCGACCCGCCTTTGTCTCGATCTCCTGCCAGCGATGTTTGTGATCCATCGACAAATGCGCCGGCGGCCCCTTTTTGGGCGCAGCAGGTGGGGCGCTCGCTCGTGGGGGTATGCTTCCCGATGCCTGCGGGATCCCGAAGGCTTGGGCCGCAGAGACAGCGGAGGTGGCACCGAACGTCGGCTCCTGAAAGTTCTGCCCGAACGGCCCCGACGGCGCTTGGGGAGCGTAGGCTTGTTGCTGCTGAGCCAACTGCTGAGCGTAGGCCTGTTGCGCGGCCATCGCTTGCTGCTGCTCCAGATAGGCCTGTTGCGCAGCCATCGCTTGCTGCTGCTCCAGATAGGCCTGTTGCGCAGCCATTGCCTGCTGCTGCTCATAGGCCTGTTGCGCGGCCATCGCTTGCTGTTGCTCTAGATACGCTTGTTGCGCTTGCTGTTGCTCTAGATACGCCTGTTGCGCTTGCTGTTGCTCTAGATACGCCTGTTGCGCGGCCATCGCTTGCTGTTGCTCTAGATACGCCTGTTGCGCAGCCATCGCTTGTTGCTGTTGCAGGTATGCCTGCTGCGCTTGTTGCTGTTGCAGGTACGCCTGCTGCGCTTGTTGCTGTTGCAGGTACGCCTGCTGCGCTTGTTGCTGTGGCAGGTACGCCTGCTGTTGGTCCACGCTGGCGGCGTAGCCTTGCGGAGCGTTCTGCCCGTAGGGCTGACCGGCAAAGCCAGCTCCAGCCTGAGCACCTTGCACGGCGGCAAGGACAGCCGAACTGTCGGTCATGATGAGCGTACCGCCCGCCCCTTCGAGCGCGTCGTCGAACTCGGGGTCTTCGAAGGAGGGCTCCTCCTCAACGGGCTCGACGGGGGTTGGGTTCACCGGGGCCCACCGCGCAACGGGCGAAGGTTGCGGTGACAGGGCTATCGGGGCTTTCGGTCGACTGCTTTCAGGACCGAGTGCGATGGGTGCGCGAGGCGACAGAGGCGGAGAACTCTGTCGTTCGTAGGGGCGGGATGGCGGAACCGAATCGGGCGGGGCTGAAAGCCGATCGTTGGAGCGCGGCGGTTCCGGAGGAGCTGAGACCCGTTGTGGGCGCGGGCCAGCGGAGGGCGCCGACCGCGCGCCGGACGGGGCAGAAGGAGCCGACGGGGCAGAGGGGGCCGACGGAACGGAAGGGGCCGACCGTTGGTCGGTCGTTCGAATTGCGACCGGGCCAGGCTCCATCACCCCAGACTGCTTGATTCGGTCTCTCGGGGTGACGCCGACAGGAGGCTTCGCCTGGGCCCCCGCGATCTCCAAATGCCGCGTGATCGTAAGGGCGTAGACCATGAGCTTCACCACGCGATCCGCGGCAACGCTCGCGCCTAGCAACTCGTCGACGGTGGTCTTCTTGATCCGCAGGAGGTCAGCCACCGCTGCTTCTTCACGATGCAGCTCGAATCGCTTGAGTTCCGCATCGATGTGCAGACCGATGGTCCGTTTCCCGAGCTTATTGACCGTCTGCTCGATCAATGGGTCTTCGGAGCGCATCCGAATTCCGGTCATGATCACGGTCAGCGGCTCGACTGGAGTGAGCTCGGGTCCACCGTAGGTCTCAAGCAAGTTCGAGTCGGCGTAAAACGCGTAACGTGTATCGGGGGGCAACTCGCAAAGGTGCCCGAGCTTGCGCACGAGCTGCTGCCGAAGAGCACGCAAGATGGTTGCCCCATCAAGCAACCCTTTGGAGACCAAGTAGCGCCCGTGAAGAACCTTCTTCTTCACGATCTCCATCAGGCTTTGTCGCAGCGTTTGCTCATCGAGCAACCCCATGTCGAGGAGCACGCGGTCGAGCGGCGCGACCATGCCGCCCGTCCTGGCTTTGCACGGCACTCCTTTCTCGAAATAGACCCCGTGATTGTCGCCGGCCGGGGTCTGAAACAGGGCGGTGCCCGTCAGACGTTGGTCCAACATGTAGACCAGCAAGTGCACCATCGGTGTCTTGCTGAGCGTGCCCTCGGCGGTGGGGGTGGGAGCTGCAGCTGGCGCTGGAGGCGGCGCTTGCGCTGGCGCCGGCGCTGGAGCAGCCGCGACCGGTATGACTTGCGCTGCTTTGGCAGCAGGCGGTACGCGCGGCTGGGCTGGGGGCGGGGCGGGGAGTGGTTTCGGCGCTGGTGCTGGCGCCGGATCTGGCAGGCGCGAAGCTGCAACGGCGGCGGCAACCGCAGCGGCATTTGCGATCTTGGTGGAATCGGCTCCCCTCGCCTCGTCCTCCGCATCGTCGCCCCACGCAACAGCTCGGGTCGCCCCTTCGGACTCGAGGCCGTCGTTGGTGTCGTGCTCAGGGTCGAACTCGATGAGGTCATCCTCGGGAGGCGACTGCACGACTGGCGCAACCGGAGGAGGCGTCCTTTGATAAACGGGCTCGAGCGGCGCTGGCGTGCGATGCTGCGCCAGCGCAGGTCCGGGAGTATGACCGCCTGAACGCAAGCCGGCATTCGAGGCCTGCGGCGGCGGTGGCTGGAAACCTGGTTTTGGTTGCGGTGGACTGAACGGCTGCGGTTTCAGCCCCTGCGGCGGAGCTTGAAGCGGCGGTTGGTAAGGGTTCGCCTGCGAAGCGAGCAGGGCTGGCGGCGGTTGAAGCGAAGGCGCTGGCTGTGGTGCCGGTTGCGGCGCAGCGGGCCGAGGCTGCGGCGGAGGCTGCGGTGCCGGTTGCGGCGGAGCGGGCCGAGGCTGCGGCGGAGGCTGCGGTGCCGGTTGCGGCGCAGCGGGCCGAGGCTGCGGCGGAGGCTGCGGCGGAGGCGCCGGTTGCGGCCCCACGTTGCTCATACCCGAGGGCGTGAACGCCGTGTTTGGTCGGCTCTGCCCCGTTCGGCTTTGCCCAGTATTGGGCAGACTCCCAGTGTTCCCACCGCTGGATGGGCGAGCTTGAGCCGCGGCCTTTTGCGCTGCACGCTCTTGTGTAGCTTGAGCGCGCGAACCTTCATCGGCGGGAGAGATGATTCGAGCGACCTGCTTGCGCGGATCGGTGTGCGGCAGGGCTGCAAGGTCAACGGTAAACGCCGCCGGAAGCGGCCTACCATTGGCGTCGTACATGACCTTCACGCGAGGCTGGGCGTATTGACTAGGATGGCTTGGCGCAGCGATCACCAACGCCATTTCACCGGTACCAAGCTGAACCACGGTGCCCGTCGGGAAGATCCCCAGTGCCGCAACGAGAAGGCGCGTGACCGTGAAGTCGGCCTGATCGGTAGCCTCAGCCTCAAGCTGTGTCAGGGCCTCATCGGCCGTCAGTGGCTCCGCGCCAGGAGCAGGAGTCAGTAGGTCGTTGAAGCGCCGCGAAGCCGCAACGATGCGCGACTGGAGCGTGGCGGGACGCGCGCCGTGGTAGACCGGACCGAGTTCACGCGAACGGCGGATCCAGTGCGCCTCGAAGGCCAATACCGTACGCATGACGGTCGGCTCGTTCACGTGGCCGAGTGCGGTTAGCACGGCTGCTGTAGCCGCGGGGACCTCCAACTCCTGGGCATCGCTGAGCCGTGGCATGATCGCCGGAGGCGTCGGCCCCACGGTGCCCGTAAGCCGCGGGCGAGCTGTATCGAACAGCAACGCCGCCATGCCGACTCGCGCAAGCACCACGATGTCGTCCGTGATTTGGCGTGCAACCGAAACGGAGAGAATGGCCGTGTTGACGGCGCGACCGGCTTCATCCTGGTTGGCGTTTCGAGCTGCGGTAACGCCCAAGAATGAAGGTGTTTCTCCCCGCGAAAGATCCACCAGCATCTGCGAGATGCGCTTCACCCGCTGAGGAAGCTCATAACGCCCTCGCTGCAGCTGCTCAAAGAAGCGCCGCATGATGACGATCGCGGACGCATACATGCGCACGACCGCTTGCTTCTCGTCGAGTCGCTCAACGGAGGCGCCCCGCTTGAGCGCTGCATCCGACACCGCACGAAGGCGCACTCTCGGGGACGGCTTTTCGAGGTTGGTGGCGCGCTGAGTCTTGTGCGCCTCACTCATCGCCCCGACGAACGCGAACAGATCCTGGCTCGTCACGTTGCGCGCGATGGCTAGCTCCGAGAAGCCATACTTCTTGAGAATCTCGCCAAGTTCGACCGCGCCTTCGTAGACTTGTCGACTCGCCTTCAGCAGCTGACCACCAACGAAGATCGACCCAAAGGCGAACAGGATGGAGACGTTCTGTTCTGTCCGCTGACCGTAGTCGGCGATCAACTTCGCCGTATCTTCGACCTGGCGAACCACTGCCTGATTGTCGAGCGTGTGTAACGTGGCCTGCTTGGCCAAGCGAAAGATCGCTTGAACTATGCTTGCGCCGAGATCACGCGCTTGCACGCGGCGAACGTTTTCGCCGGCATTCTCGGTCACCAAATCAAGTCGCGCGGGCTGCGTCATCCGACCACCTCACCAGCGGCCGAGATCCGGAAGCCAGACCGAGCCGCGATCGTTTCAGCAGCGGCCAACGCAGCCTCTCGCAAGGGCTGGGTATTCCACCAACGACGCTTCGCAGCTTGCAGCACAGCTTCCAAAGCTTCACGCGTTTTTGCGTTGGCACCAAGTAACTCGGCACAAAGCGCTCTCGTCTGCTCGAGCGAATCATCCACGAGCAGCCCATGCTTCTGCACGATCTCCATCGCCAACTGCTCACCCTTTTGAGCATTCAGTGCGTAGAGCGCGCTGAGGAGCTCTCGCTTCTCGGTGTGCGCCATCAAGTTGAAGGAGGGGTCTTGAACGCGCTTGACCAGCAGCGGCAACGCTGTCCGTACCTGGTGAAAGGCCATCGCGCGCAGCGCCGCAGAACGAACTTCGGGGTTGGGGCTCTCAGCGAGACGACCCAATTCTTCACGCTTTTGTTCCGGAGTCTGCGCCAAGTAGGCTGTTGCCTCACACTTGACCGTCGCGTTTTGATGGGCCGCGAGACGCCGTAGGCAATCCCATGCGGCCTGACTGTTAGCCGCTGCCAACACCCGAAGAAGTGGCCGCGCGCTCTCGATGGAGAGCCCGGGAATGCGGTCCGCAATCTCGTTCTCGCGGCCAGTCATGGCCTGCTGCAAGAACTGCAAGAGGACGTTCTTCAGGTTTTGATGGTTCACTTCATCCAGCGCCGCAACGACGGGCATGATGTGGTCGGCACCGAGCTCCGAGAGCACGAACTGCAAACGTTGTGCGACCCAATCGAGATCCGCTTGCGGACGCGTTTGCGGCTGGCCCTGCAATACGGCTTGTTGGTTGGAGCGAACAGCCTCCACCAACAGCAGGCGCAGCGTTTCCGGACCGAACAGCGAGCGCGTCAGCAGCGGACCGACTGAGCGCGGATCCACCCCGTAAAACCGATGGCGCGAAACCGCCGTCTCGACCGCGCGCCGCAGGGCGTCGTACATCGGGAACAGCACATCGAATCGACGCGACAACACCAAATCGCGGGCGCTGGCGTCCAGGGGCGCGGCAACGAGCTCGACGTCTCGACGTTTGACCGTGTCGATCAGCGCTTCTGCGAGAACCTCCACGAAGCGCTCGCTCCAACGCTCGGGGCTCGTTTCCAGCTGTGCTGCGACCGCCTTCCGCGCCATCGGATCGATGCCCAAGACCTTGGTCGCCGCGCGCACAATCTCGACATTTTGCATGTCAACCTGCACGTTCATTGCAGCTGCTTCAGCACGATTGACCCGCTCCTCCGAGGCTCGATTCGCCACCGACTCTAGCTGGTCCGACTCTTCGTAGAACGCTTCACGGTCAGCCGCGTCGCCCTCGGCAAACACGTTGATCGCTTCGTACTTGATGTTGGTGAGCTGGCGCTCCCAGAGGGCCGTTCCAAGGTCATCCTCCGGCGTGAGGTCGCGCAGCGGATCGATCAGGAAGACCTCGCACAGCGCGCGAATCTCTTGATCCGTAACACCCGCCTGGATTCGAAAGTTGCGAATTCCCGCCGCGAAAAGATTGTAGGGCACCACGTCAAAAGGAGCGGTCGGCTCCCAAATAGTCTGCTGACGATGGACGAAGGAATACGGTAGGAGGCCCCAGTACACGGCCTTGGAGTCTTCCAAGATCGCGTCGTTGATCGCCTGGTGCGCAGCCCTCAACTTGTGATCAGCCTCTGGGTGCTGCCAACCGTACTGTCGCACCGTGGGCAGGAGCCGCTCGATTCGACGGAAGAAGTCCACCAGGCGCAGGACCGCCGGATCTTGGTCACCTGCCGCAGCCTCAACGACTTCACGCGCGACCGGGGGAGGCCCAACGGTCGAAACCTCCACCGGGGCAGCCGAGGGAGCGACGGCCGAAGCGACTCCGCGCGCCGCGGCGGCTTCGGGACGATGTGCTGCAAGAATGCGTAGGCACTCCTCCCGCATCGTCTTGGCGGTCTCGAAGCGGTTGCGCGGATCCCAGGCGAGAGCCTTGTCGACGAGCGCGATTACCTCAACCGGCAGGTCTGGAGCAACGCGGGCGAGCGACGGGGCTGGCTGGGTTGCAGCTAGGATGAACGCCTCATTGTCACTTCGCCCTTGATGGAGGCGTTGCCCGCTCAACACCGCATAAAGCGTGGCGCCGATCGAAAACACGTCCGCCCGACCGTCCACGCCATCGGTGAGGCCCATCGCCTGCTCGGGCGCCATAAACGATGGGGTTCCGAGTGCGGTACCCGCTCGGGTCTTGTCGCCGCCAGCTTCGCGCATGCGTGCGACGCCGAAGTCGAGCAGCTTGGTGACGCGCTCCTTGGTTACGAAGATGTTCGCGGGCTTGATGTCGCGGTGAACGATGCCGACTTCGTGGAAGGCGTGCAGAACATCGAGCGAGGCCTCAGCCACCTCCATCGCGTCCGGAATGGAGAGCTTTCTCCCCATTCGCTTCCACATCTGTTGGAGCGTCTCACCTTCGAGGAGCTCCATCACCAAGAACGGCTCATCCGCCTCGGTAACGTCGTCATCGAGGATCGCTACGCGACCGGGGTGGTCCACGCGATTGGCCACGTAGCCCTCGCGCAGGAAACGTTCGCGAATGCCTTGGTCGCGCGCAAATTCAGAGTGAAGTAGCTTCAGCGCTACGCGCGAGCCGTTGCGGTGGGTGCAGCCGAACACGGTTGCCATACCGCCGACGCCCAACATGGAGTCCAGACGGTACTTGCCGTTGATTGTCTTACCAAGGCGAGCTCGCCCACGGGCTTTTTCGTCTTGCCCCGCCGGATCGGCGGAAGGGTTCGAAGTAGGGTTATCGGCAGCCATTCGTTCCGCGGGCAAAGCGGAGCGAAAAAGCTAACACCCCTTTTTGAGGTTGTGGGGATTTGTCGCGCCCTCCAACGCAGACCATTCCGCCGGAGGCGGATGCAGCAACAAGAATGACTCGCGCCCTCTTCGAGAAAAACCGCCGAAGGCCCGTTGAACCTTCGACTTTGGCACGAGTCATTCCGCCGGAGGCGGATGCAGTGAACAGAATGACTCGTGCCCTCTTCGAGAGAATCGGCCGAAGGCCCCGATGAACCTTTGACTTGGCACGAGTCATTCCGCCGGAGGCGGATGCAGCAACAAGAACCGGAGTGGACAGAGTCCACGAAGTGGACGGAGTCCGCGGAGGTCTACGGAGTGCCGAAGGCACGAAGTGAATGACTCGCGCCCTCTTCGAGAAAAACCGCCGAAGGCCCGTTGAACCTTCGACTTTGGCACGAGTCATTCCGCCGGAGGCGGTGCAGCAACAAGAACCGGAGTGGACAGAGTCCACGAAGTGGACGGAGTCCGCGGAGGTCTACGGAGTGCCGAAGGCACGAAGTGAATGACTCGCGCCCTCTTCGAGAACAACCGCCGAAGGCCCTTTGATGCACGAGTCATTCCCTCCGCTCCCACCTTTCCTGCGGGAACTTCTCGGCGGATTGACGTTCTACAGACCGCTCGACATGAGGCTCCCATGAATCGACGGACATCTCTCCTACCGTTCGCTGTCGCCGGCTTTGCCTCGGCAGTGCTGGTCTCCGACGCATTTCAGCTGGGTGGGAGCCCGTCGGACGGCCCCATCCGAGGCTTCGTCACCCTGCTAACACCGCTGCTTACGCTGGCAGTGGGGGCCTTGGCCCTGAGGCCCCGCTTTACGCCTTTCGCCGCCGCCCTTGTGGCGGGCCTGCTAAGCGTGCTCAGCGCCGGAGCGATGGCGCTCGTCATTTCGCGCGTTGCTTGGGTCAAGAGCGGGTTATCACTGCCCCTCGGCGGCAGCCTGCTGGCGGCTAGTTGTGTCGGCCCCTGTCTCGGGTTGCTCGCTTGGCTCGAGCAACGGGCTGGGCGGGCGCGAGCCGACTCGCTGATCGCGGACATTGACACGCGCGCCAGCTGGTTTGCGCTCGCTGCGCTCACAGCGGCTGCGTCACTCGCGCTGCAGCTCGCGGAGTTCGTGCCAAGCTACGGACCGCGACTCGCTTCGCTGGGCACTGGAGCGCTAGCCACGCTCATGGTGCTTTGGTTTTGTGGTCGTAGCCTGTGGGCGTGGGGAACAGCGACCGCGGCAGAAAAGGCCGCGACCCGAATGGCGCCGACCCAAAGCGCGAGTTCCACGCTGCGCTTGGATCTCGGGCTCGGTGAGGACTTGGTGGAGGAGGCGGCGGGGAGCTCCGCCTACCGCTCGGCCACGGTCCGCAAGCAAATCTGGGGCTCGCCGAATGTCGCCGTTAGGGTCGCCAAGAACCACGCGATGGTTGCAGTGGCGCTAACTGCGCTGGTCGTAGGCGGTGCGGCCGCAGTCGCGTTCGACTCGGGGCTTCAAGCCCTCAATCATTTGCGAGCAGGCGAGCGATGAGCCCAGCACAAGCCGCACCTAGACTGTCGGTGGTGCTAGCAACCGCTGGGTTTCTTGCGGTGAGCCTCATTCTTGACGCACTAGCTCCTTCGCTCCGAACAGATCGCCGGCAGTCGCTGGCTGCACTCCTACCACTGCTCGTTCCGTCGCTGTTGGGGCTGCTTGGGTTCGTGCTTGACTCGAGGAAGCTATGCCCAACCTTTGCAAGGGCGGCCTTGCTCGCGAGCCTGCTCGCGCCATCGTTGGGCGCCGTAGCGGGCTTGTCGATTGGCGTTCTGTTTCCTGAAGCACGGTTGCTGCTTCGCACCGTTGTGACGGTGAGCAACCGAATCAGCGGTGCCACCGAGGGCGCGTTGGTCGGCGCAGCCTTTATCCCGTTTATTCTTCTGGTTTGGCGAAGCACACGAGCGGCTGTGCGCTCGAGCAGCGAGCCCGATATCGAGCGATACCAGCGCGCTACCTGGAGCTATGTGGCGCTGGCGGTAGCACTGCCTCAGCTACTCATCGCCGCACGCACCCAGACACTGGGCCCGCGCACCGATGTGTCCTGTGCAATCGGCCTTCTGGCCGCCCTCTTTCTTGGATGGAACTACGTGAGCGGACAGCTTCAGCTCGATAGACTCCGAAAGGCGCATCGGCTCGGCTTGGAGGAGGACACCGACGACGAGACCCAACGAAAGCAGGAGCGCATTTCGCAAATGAGCGCAGAAGTATCTCGGCGTGCGTTTACAGCCCTCGTCGGCGCCTCGGCCGTTGCCGCGGCGTACACCTTCGGACCCAGCGCCTACCGGTTGATCGACTGACGGCTAGAGCCGAAGGGGGTTGCCCTTTGAGCTGACCGCCGGCTTCGCGGTTGCGGTAGGCGGGCTCGTCACCGTTGGTGCGGGAGCAGCCGTTGGTTGAACCGCTGAGGGCGCCGCGCTTGGTAGCGAGGTTGGAACGCTTGGAGCCGCGCTCGGAGCTGCGCTCGTAGAAGCCGTCGCGATCACTGCCACCCGCGACGTGGCTGTTGCATCCACCGGCAACTGCGCCGGTTCAACCTTTGGCGTTGGGTTCGTTGGATCTACGGGTGCGCCGCTTTCTACCTGCGGCAGCGCGCTCGGCGCTTCCGAAGCGACCGGCCGACTCCCCGCGTCGTTCGTGCGCAGATAGAACAGCGCCCCCACGACAACCCCCAACAAGGCCATGCCAACACCAAGCCAAACCGCCGTCCGTGTACTCGTACCACTCACACGAGCGTCACGAACCGCCGGCCCCACAGACTCCTCGGCACTCGCCACCTTGGCGGCGACCGCGACGACACTCGACCGCTCGGGCTGTGAGCCCGAGATACCAGCCTCAATGGCCTGAGCAAGCTCCTGCGCTGTTTGGAATCTGCTGTTTGGGTTCTTCTCCAGCGAGCGCTTTACGACAGCGTCCACCCACTGCGGCACCCCGTCGACCACCAGCGAAGGTGGCTTGACCTCGTCTAGGGTCACAGCAACCGCAACGGCGGTTGGCGTCTCACCCAGGAACGGCAGCGTACCTGTAACGAGCTCGTAAAGAATCACCCCGAGCGCCCAAACATCAGTCCGTTCGTCAGCCAGCTTTGCCGAACGTACCGACTCGGGAGCCATGTACAGCGGGGTACCAAATGCAGACTGGGTCTGGGTGAGGCGCACGCCATTCTCTGGAAGCACCCGCGAGATGCCAAAGTCCACGACCTTCACGACAGTGTCGTTGCCCTCCCTCGCCAGGAACAGGTTGGCTGGCTTCAAGTCGCGATGAATCACTCCAGCGGCATGCGCCTCGCTCATTGCAGCGCAGGCCGCGATCACATACTGGCCCGCTTCCGCTGCGGGAAACCGGCCTCGACGGGTCAGCTCCGCTTCCAGGTCTCCGCCCTCGAGGAACTCCATCACCAAGAACGGCAAGCCGTTCTCGAGGGTTCCAACGTCGAACACCTTGGCGACATGCTTCGTGCGCAGCTTTGCAACAGCGCGGGCCTCTGCGTGAAACCGGCTCACAGAGTCGTTGTCGCCGAGGTGATCCTCTCGCAGCACCTTGATGGCCACGGTGTACCCGATCTCAATATGACGACCTTGGTACACGGTGCCCATGCCACCTTCGCCGAGGACCCCGGTCACAGAGTACTTGCCGGCGATCACGCTGCCTGGCTGTAGTCTCATGAGCGGTTAAAACTCGAGTCGGAAGACGGGGATGGGGCCGATCTGAAACGCGCCGCTGGGTCGAACACGCGTGGGCTGATTGCGACCAGCTGATGGGAAATAGCTCGTCGTAGGCTCACACCCAGAGTCGGCTTGCGGGCCGACGAATACCGGGGTGGTGCACGGTGCAATCGAGCCTTCATCCGGTGAGCGCTCGGTCAGCAACGCATAAGCGAGACCAGCTCCGCCGCCAGCGGCGAGCACGCCCAACCCGATCGTCCAAAACCACCACTGGGTGTACGCCGGCGCCGAACCAGGCTCGATCCGTTCGGTCCGAACGTCGGTTGGGCCGAGCTCAACAGTGATCTCGTTGTCTTCGTACCCAACGGCGGAAAGCACGACCGTGTGCGCCCCGGGCGCAAGCCGAACCTCGGTGGGTACCTGCCCAACGTCTTTGCCATCGACCCGCACCTTTGCGCCTGCAACCGGGGACTCGACGCGAAGCACCGCGGTCTTGTCCGTGGCCGCAAGCGCGACCGTGAAGTCTTTGTTGCCCCTCTTCGGCAGTGGGATGGTGTCGCGATAGGGTTCATACCCGTCAGCGGTCACCTCAAGAACGGCTCCGTCCTGAGCATTCACCCGCTTCTTGGTGACGAGCGCCCCACCAATGACCTCATTGCCGAGCTTGACCGTGAGATTGCGGGGGACCTTGTCGTCCTTGACCTTCACGGTGATCGACAACTCGCAGGTCTGCTCCTCAATCGCGAGAATGAGCTGCGCAAGGTTTGGCAACTTGGCGTGAAGCTCGGGGCTCGCTTGGGCGTCGAAGCGGCGCAGTAGGTCAAGCGCCTCGGGGAACCGGCCCATCAGCTCCAGAGCGCGCCCCTGGTTGTATAGCAAGGCCGCGTCGGCGTGCTTTGCGTAGGCTTCTTCGTACTTTCGAAGTGCGCCAGGGTAGTCCAGCGCGTCCATCAAGGCGTCCCCTTGCTGCTTGAGCAAGGCGGCTTCGGCTGCCGCGCCGGAGTTTGCTGGAGCACCTTCCGGGGCGGCCCAAACAGCGGGCTCAGCAGCCAGTGCGAGTCCCACGACGAGCGGGACCCCTACACGGCGCAGCAGGGTAGGCATGTAAGCGTAAGTGAACACAGCTGAATGATGGCGGCTCTCAAGCAATTTGTGAAGGAATCTTCCTCTCAATTTACCTGGCCTCCTTGGCTCAGGCGTTACTTACGCCCTGCCGCCGACTTCAGATGCGAACAACGCGGAGAGTCAACTTCCACCCGCACACCAACGTTCGATGGCACCGCTTGGTTCCATGTCTTCGTCGTCGCCGGGTCGCCCGTAAAAATGTCGATATGCGTCCCGACTACTTTGCTACCGCGATCTTCCGCCAAGAAGCAGCCATCGTGTTGAGAGCCGTTTGGCCGAGATAGCCCCTCATAGTCGGGGATGTAGAGGGTCGCGCCGAGCGGAATCACCTCATCATCGACAGCCACCGTACGAAGCGGCGTCACCGGCTGACCAAGCGCTCCTCGACCACTTGGAAACTGCTTCGGATCGAGCTTCTCAAAGCAGATCTTCTGTCCGCTCTTGGGGCATTCGAGCGCGCAGGCACAATCGCGCTTGGCAAAGCTGATGGTCTCCCCTGTCCGCAACCTTCCGCTGCCTTGAAGGCACACGCGGTCGTGAAACTCTTGCGTGACCTCTGCGATCTGCTTGCATTCAGCGTCAAAGACCTTGGCTTTGCGTGCGCCGTCTGATTCGGAAGGAAAGTCGTAGTACGTATTACGAAACAGCTCAGGCCGTCGGGTTCCAGTCTTTACCAGGGCGGAGGCCGCGTTCGTTGGTTGGGCTGTCGACTGGGTCAACCACTCCTGCGAAGCATCGAGTGGGCGTGCGTCTCCACGATCTCGCACAAAGTCCGAACCGCCGCAGGCGACCAGGACCCAAAGACCGACTCCGAGGAAGGCGTTTCCTCCAACGTTCATGCGCAGACCTTAGCGGTGCAGCTCGGGGAAAGGTAGACTCCACGCGCCGTGTTCAATGACCATCGCCTTGCAATCCTCCCGTTGTGCACGTTTGTCCTATCCGTTGGCTGCGGAGCAGCGGACTTCGGCGACCCAGAGGACCCGGCAAACCAACGGTCGGCTGCGCCCGTGCTCAGTTCGCAAAGCTCAGCCGTGGCAACGCCAAGCGTGCCCGAGCGCCCCGCGATCGAAAGCGCGACTCCGGCCGCCAAGCCACCGCCTGCAAGGGCACGTCTCGCCGGCAAGCTTCACGAAGGCTGGCTCCTTTGGTCGACTCGCGAAAAGACCTTCGCAGCTGTCACTTCCTACGCTGAAGAAGGCAACGGAACTGGCATCGTCGGCAACGTTGGCTCCGCCAGCAGCAAGACCCAATACTCGACCCTGTGTGAGCCCAATGACCCGTGCCCCGACGATGAGGCTGAAGTACTCGACTTGATCGAGAACTGGCTTCGCGATCGCAATCTAGAAGGCCTTGCGCTCGAGCCGGCACCCTTCAGCGAAGGAGCCCTGGTGGCAGCCGAACTCGGCTCATTGGGCGGAAAGTTGGTTTGGAAGACGGACCACCTCGAGCTCGTGCGCGGTTCGAAGACGGTTCCGCTTCCCAAGGTCGCGGCCGGCAAAGAGTTCACTCCGCGCCCGTACGCGGCCGCAGCCTCACCAGACGGAAAGTTCGTTTGCGTGCTGTTCGAACTCGACCCTGGTCAGAACTACGCCAAGGGCTGGAACCTCTACGTCGAGCCCATCGTCTACGCGATCCCGTGAGCTGCGCTCAGTAGCCGGCTTCGAACACCAGCGTCGGGATCGTGATCGGCCCGATTTCGCGCGGCGTACATTTGCCGTCCTCGCACGTTACGTCGAACACTTCTTTCGCCAGGGTCACGTTCTGCATGTCGAACACCAGGCCGACATAGGCGCGCTCCCCGAGGATCCAGCGCTTCGAAAGCCGGGCATCAAGCCGAAAGAAGGGCTTCACACGGTCGGGGTTGGACGCCAGCTCCCCCGCTGAGACCTCCTCCGCCGGAAACCCAGAGTAGAGCAGGCTGCGCAGGCCCGCCTTCCAGTTCTTTCCGAGGTCGTAAAGAAACGCGACCTGCGCGACGTGGGTCCGGTCATAGGCGCTCGGTACGACCAGCCCCTCATCACTTCGGGTCGTGCGTGACAACGTGTACGACGCGAGGAAGAAGATCGAGCGCGAGAGCGCGCCGCGCGCCGACACCTCCAAACCGTAGCTATCTCCAGTAGAGCGATCGAGAAAGCGCTCAGCACCGAACCCGCCACCGCGATTCTTTCCGATCGCGTCCGTCAGATTGAACGTTGCCTGACGGAAAACGCTGCCTCGAACGTCGATCGGGCCGGTTTCCCCCTCAGCGCCAAAACTGGTTTGCAACGAGCGCTGCAAGCCGCCCGGAATCCCGCCGATTTGCAGCCCTGGTAACGGCGGAAAGCCGGGCAACTGGGATGCGAGCCCCACCGATGGAACCAGCCGGAACGCGTCGCTGATGCCAAAACGACCCGTAAGCTTCGGATCGATCGCAAAGTCGCTATTGCCCTTGGAATGAAAGTAGTCGAACCGCAAGCCTGGCGTCAGCGTTGCTCGATCTCCCAAGACAATGAGCGTGTCGATCCAAGCGCCCATCGCTAAGTCGAAGCGAGAGGGAAAGAGCACCTCAAAGGCCTCCCCGAGTTGCGACTCGGTGTCGGCCCCGAGCAGCCCGTCACTACACACGAACGTGGTGCACTCCTGTGTGCCCCCGGGCGTAACGTCATATCCATCGAGCGACAGGTCGAAGCCACCGCGCAAGAGCAGGTTGTCCGTAAGCGGCTTCGACAGCGTTGCTCGACTTGCCAGCTTGTAGTCCCTCGCCTGTTCGACACCGAGCCCACGCGATTGGTCCAACCCCAGTGTGGCGCCCACGCGAGCAGAGCCGCCGCCCGCAAGCTCTTTGGTGTACCGCAAATCAACCCGATGAAAGTCCGAGTCGAGCAACACGTCCCGCACGTCGTCGGAGATCGTCGCGAGGTAGTCATACGAGCCGAAGGTGAGCAGCGAAAATTGACTGGTCTCGTCGACCTTGAGCGTCATTCGGCCTTGGTAATCGCCGTAACGGAGGTCGATCGAAGGGACAGCGGCGGAGAGGATCTCAGCCCCCACCGAGTAGTGACCTCCGAGCAATAGGCTGCCTCGATCATCAGGCAACGGGCCCTCGACGAGGCCGCCCAGATCGACCGTGCGAAACACGCCCTCCGCGCGGAACTCCTTTTGAGCTGGGGCCGCGTCGGCATCTACGATCGCGCCGGCGAGCCGGCCAAAGTTCGCCGGGTACGGCCCCATGTGAAGCTCGACCCGCGAGACCATGCTCGGTGGGATCACGCCTGGCCCAGCGCCAACATGAAACAACATGGGCACGGCGATACCATCGTAAAAATAACCGATATTGCCGGGTGGAGCGCCGCGGATGAAGTAGAAGGGAACCCCACTAGCGACCGGGGTTACGCCGGGCTCGACCTCGATAGCTCGGTAGGGATCCCCCAAGACGCCGGGCATCTCACGAATCATCTTCCTTCCGAGGGAAGACGCTCCTGCGGGCGCTTTGTCGCCCTCCACCGTTACCAGGATCGGGTCGTCGTAGACGGAGAACGGTGGCCCCGGCGGACCGACGATCAATCCGGGTGGATCCGCGGCAGCGGCAGCGCCACCCTCCGGCACTGCCACCGGCGCATCTTGCGCGGATATCGAAGTGGCGTGCAGCAGAATTGCGCCGCCCAGCGCCGAGAAGCGAACCGCATCTCGCGCTGGGCCCTTGCGCAACCGCAGCCGTGTCACCAGCCCAAACGCTCGCCGATATAGTGCGGAAGCATGCGACGCCACCAAGGCCAATCGTGGTTCACGTCGTATCCCCATAGATCGAGGTTGTGAGCGATCCCGCGGGTAGAGAGAACTCGTGAGAGCTGCTCGGAGCGATGCGGCGCCTCATAGGCGCCACGGCCCGAGACAATATGAATCTGGGTGTGGTGCTTCAACAGGTCGAGGTCGCGGCCGTTCAGATTCGACAGGTACGACACCGGGTTGTTGAAGTAGATGTCGTCGTTCATGTGGCCTTCGGTGTAGCCGGGCTCCAAGTCATAGAAGCCGCTCATCGCGATCACCGTGTCGAACAGATCCGGCCGACGGAACAGGGTGTTGGCGGCGTGAAACGCACCAAAGCTTGCGCCGCTCGTCGCAATGCGAACATCCCCGCAGACGCGGCGGATGTGCGGGACGACCTCTTCTTCGATGTACTGCGAATAAAGGCGCTGACGACGCGCCTTCTCCAGCGGGTGGATGTCGTCATTCATCCACGCGTACTTGTTGATGCTGTCAATCGAGAAGACCCTAACCTTGCCGGCGAAAATCAACGGCTCGATCGACTTGATCAAGAAGAAGCGCTCATTCTCAAGGAAGTCAGCTTGGGCGGTGGGGAAGAGCAGGAGCGGATGACCTCGTTCGCCGTAGCTTACGATCGGCATGTCGAGGCTCAGGTTCGGCGAATGCCACCCGAAGATGTGACGCGGCAGGTTGGGGTCGACGTATTGCATGGAGCCCGTTCTAGTACGAGGCAGCTTGCGAGCTGGCAAGAGGAAGGGGCCAGCGCTCCAACCGAAAGTCAGCGCCGGGGTGGGTCAAACCACCACCCAAGTCCCCGAATTGAACGACTTAGCCCGCAATGCTGGCGTTGACCGCCCGTCTTCCCGCGACTAGCGAAAGGCTATGAGCTTTGCGTTCCTCTCTCGTTCGGCCCTTGCCTCGCTCGTCGCTGTTGGCGCACTCGGTTTCGCCTTTGAGGCGTCCGCACAACAGCTCCGCTTCGGCACCACCCAACCCGGCAACGTCATTGCAGCCGGAAATACGCTTGGGCTCGCCAAACAGACCGGGCTCAACGGGCCGGGAACGCAGGACGCAATTGGCACCTTCATCTCGCTAGACCCGAACAGCGTCGACAACGTGCCGGCGAACGTGGCCAACCCCTGGGGCCCCAACACAACCTCGGACTGGACGGTCAACGGCTCCTCCGCCTCGCTCGCCCTCCCGGTTGAAGCCTCGGTGCTCTATGCCGAGTTGGTTTGGGGCGGGAGCTTCCAATACGGCGATGAAAATGTCCTCGCCGATCTCGGCGCATCCGTCACGCTCTCCTCCGACGGAGCTCAAATCACCGTTTCACCGGACGCCGGCACCGGGGTCACCGTGAACGAAGCGGGCTCGTTCCCCATTCGCTATTACATGCGCAGCAACGAGGTCACCCAGTTCATTCAGACGCATGGAAGTGGGGCTTACACGGTGGAAGGTGTACCTGGCACACAAAGCGCCGCCACCAACACGACGAACGCAGCCGGTTGGACGCTGATTGTCGCCTACCGCTACGACAGTGAGCCTATCCGCAACATGAGCGTGTTCGTCGGCGGCCTGTTCGTTGATGAAGACTCCACCGTGGATTACCCAGTTAGCGGCTTCTGCGCTCCGCCCACCACGCCAATCGAGGGGACGATCGCGATCGCCACGCTCGAGGGCGACGCGAACCGCGTAGGCGACCAGCTCGCTATCGGTGAGACCGTCGCTGATCCCAGCTTCATCTTGCTCTCGGGGCCGAATAACCCGGTCAATAACTTCTTCTGCTCGCAGATCAACGGCCCCGACGGCCTCGTTGACACCTCAGGGTCATTCGGGACGAGCAACCACGAGACGACCGACACCAACGCAACGCCTTCCCAAAACACCAACAACGTTTCAGGGGCTAGGCAGGGCTGGGACGTTGCGCAGCTCGAGCTCACGAGCGCCGCCGGTCACCTCGTGCCCAACCAGGAGAGCGCGGTGCTGCGTACGCAGACGGATAGCGATAGCTATATGCCTGTGCTCGCCGGCATCGCTATCGATGTAAACGCGCCGAAGTTCCTCTATGAAAACTCTGGCACGACGATCGACAAGGACAGCGTCACCCTCGGGGACACCTTCACCGTAACCGCCAACATCCTCAATGAAGGAAGCGCACCAGCCAACGATGTAGCGTTCACCCTCGACTTGCCGAACGGGATCGCGCTGACGAGCTTCACGACCAACGGCGCGGCCGGCGATATCAACGGCAACACGGTGACCCTGCCGACGCTCGAGTCGGGCGTGGATATGGGGGACATCGACACCAACCAAGGCCGTGAGGTCGAGCTGACGCTGGAGGTCACGGCAGCGCAGCCCTCCAATATCGTCATTAAGCCGATCTGGGAGTACAACTACACAATCTGCATCAACGACAACCCGACCAATGAGGTCTTCAACGGGAAGATCGACTCGGTCACCTACGTGCCAGAGATGGGACAAGGCGGCGCAGGCGGTGCTGGTGGCTCGGGCGGCAACGGTGGCGCTGGTGGTTTGGGCGGCCAGGGCGGTGAAGGCGCAACGGGCGGGCTTGGCGGCGAAGGCGGCGGCAACGAGGATGCGTTCCCCCAGGGCGGCGGCCTGTTCTCATGTCAGAGCAACTCGCTCACGAGCAGCCCCTCCTGGTTCGGTGGGGGCGCGTTGCTCGGGCTGTTGGCGCTCGCAAGCCGACGCCGCCGTCGCAGCTGAGCGGAATCATAAATCGGGCGGCATCAAAACCAGTGGTCACCTCGAGCTTCGCTGCGGAACTCAGCCACTGGGATGCCGCCACGACCGCAGCTAAGGTCCGCGGTCGTGAAGTGAGTCGTCGAGAAGTCCTCGAGGCTGCGCGGCTGCGTGCTGAAGCGGTCGCGCACCTCGGAGCCGTCGTCTGCGAACGCTACGCGCAGGCCACCGCTGAGACCGAGCGCAGCGGGCCCTTCGCCTCCGTGCCGACCTTCATAAAGGACCTGGCGCACGTGCAAGGCATACGAACCCGCTGGGGCTCGCGTGCGAGCGGAAGCTTCATCGCTCGCAAGCACAGCCCCATCACCGAGCGCTTTAACGAGCTCGGCTTCGTTACGTTGGGCAAAAGCGCAACGCCCGAGCTTGGCCTGATCGCCGCGACCGAGCCAATCGCCCAGTCGCCCTGTCGTAACCCTTGGGACCCAACGCGCTCCCCCGGCGGCTCATCGGGGGGCGCGGGGTGTTTGGTTGCGGCGGGGGTCGTGCCGCTCGCTCACGCCAGTGACGGCGGTGGCTCGATTCGTATCCCGGCTGCAGTCAATGGGCTCGTGGGCCTCAAGCCCTCGCGGCGCAGGCTCGACATGGAGGGCTCTAACTTATTGCCCGTCAACATCGCAACTGACGGCGTATTGACCCGAACCGTCCACGACACGATCGCTTTTTACCAACATATCGAGGGAGCCCGCCCGCCGCGGGGAGTGAAGGCTGTGGGCGCGGTCCCACCAAAGCCCGAGCGCGCGCTGCGGATAGGAGTATTCGTGGACTCTCCGATCGGCACCACGGTGGACGAGGACGTGAAGAGCAGCGTGCTTGCCGCCGCGCGCAGCTGTGAGGAGCTCGGCCACAAGGTTGAAAGCCTGTCCTGCCCGTTTACAGCGCAGGTGGTGGACGACTTCTTACTTTATTGGGGATTCGCGGCGTGGCTGCAGAAGGTGACCGCGCGCATAATGCTGCATCGCGGCTTTGATTCAGCGAAGCTCGAGCCCTGGAGCTTGCGCATGGCCCAGACGTTTCTCGAGCAGCCTCGCGGTTGCGCAGAGGCAATCCTTCGGCTGCGTGGCTTTCAGGCCACCTACGCCGAATGGTTCCGCCGCTTTGACGTGCTCATGTGCCCCACCGTCGCCTCCGCCGCCCTGCCGATTGGCCACCTGGCGACCGACCTTCCCTACGAAACGGTGCGCGCCCGCCTGCGCACCTTTACGCCTTTCACACCCATTCAGAACGCCTCCGGTGCACCGGCAATTTCGCTACCGCTCGGCCGCAGTGCGAGCGGGTTGCCCATCGGCGTGCAGTTCGCCGCAGCTTGCGGTGAAGATGCGCTGCTATTGTCGCTAGCCCTTTCGCTGGAGGAGCACTCTCCTTGGCCGCGATCTGCGCCGCCCCCAGCCCCGCCCGGCCCTACGCAATAGGCTCCACTCGCACCGAGGCCTGAAGCGTCTCTGCGCCCCCGCCGACATAGATTGTCCCGGAGGTGGGGGTCGCATCGACATAGCTACGGCCGTGGGCAACGCGGATATGCTCCGTTTGCGTGAGGACGCCGTTGGTTGGATCAAAACCCACCCAACCAACTTCAGGAAGGTAGAGCTCGACCCAGGCGTGAGAAGCCTCTGACTGTGCGGTATTCTCGGCCTTGGGCCCGGTGTACACGTAGCCACAACTATATCGCGCCGGAATACCAAGCAGGCGCGCGAGCGATATAAATAGATTCGTAAAATCTTGACACACCCCGCGACGATTCGCGTACACGTCAAACGCGGTGGTCGCCAAGGTCGTTGTACCTTGAAGGTACTTGTACTCTTTGAAGATCGACCGGTTCATGTCGAGCACCGTGCCGATTAGATCGTAGTCGTTCCGCTCGACGAAGGTCATGGCGTACTCGGCCAACTCCTGAAGCTGCGTCTCGGGGAGCTCCTCGGGCAGGAGGTAGGGCGCCATCATTTCGCGCTGCCACGGCATCCACACCAGCGGGATCGCCCTTCGGGCGTGCAGCGGCTTGAATACCAGCGGGTCCGTGTCGAGCAGATCCACCTTCGAGCGCGCCACCACCGAGAGCTCCTTGTACGGCTTTTCAATCAAGAGCCGGCGGGCGCGATTGCCAAACACATCGTCAAAATCGATCTGTCGGCCCTCGAAGATTTTACCGTCCAGCATCAGCTCAATCGAGTGCTCACGAACCCGTTGCAGCCGCGTATGCGCGGGCGTCAATTTGAGCAGGTGGCTGCTCCGTTCAACGGCTACTTTATAGCGATAAACCGTGCTGTGGATGATCTCGTAGGAGCGTGGCTCCGCCTTCTGCGGTGACTCTTGCACCGGCCGGATCGTCCGGGTCGACGTCATCGGTGCGCAGCTGTCCCCGCCGATCTCGGCGATGACGGCCCCCTGGCGCACGACGATCAGGTGGCTGGGTGGCACCTGCGTCCATTCCATGGGCTTACCGTCGGCGCGCTCGAGGGGAGAGGACGAGACCACCACGCCCTTCCTCGAGATCTCCCCGCGACGGGTGAGGTCCACCTGCAGTTCGTCATCCCCGAACACGAGCGTATCCCCGAGCGGTGGTAGTAACCGCGAGAGATAGAGCCCGCCGTTCCCGCCTGCGTCGGCGTAGATCAACAGGTCCGTACCGTCGCTGATGACCAGCGATAGTGTGCCGTGACAGTTGAGGTCCTCCAGTTCGGCACGGAGCCGCTCGAGGTCACAGGCGCCGATCGACTTCCAGCCAGACTCCTCGATACGTTCGAGCAAATCGCAGAAAATGATCTCGGTATCGGTGGACCCCACCGGCTCGAAGCGCCCCTCGCTGACCAGCCGCTCACGCAAGCTACCGCTGTGGCCGATCAGCCAGTCCCGCTGACCGTAGGACCTGGAGAACGGTTGCGTATTCGCGTCGCTGTTCTGGCCCCAGGTCGCCGTTCGAATATGAATCACGAACAGCGACGACGCGAGGTGGTCCCACGCCTTGACCAACTCACTTCGAATACTGCCGCTCGACGGAGCTGCCTCTTTGAAAACCGAAGCGGAGGGCTCACCGCCCGGGTAGTAGCCAATTCCCCAACCATCAGGATGTTTGCGGCCAGGTTGCAGACACCGAAGGTCGAACGACGGGGCGAGCGTGCCTTCGAACGACATCGCGAAGAGGTTGGGCATGACCTCTCAACAGCTACCGCGACGCGGCGATCATTGCGACTGGTTTTGCAGCTGAGTCCGCGGACCGGCGTTCAGAAGTTCTTCGGCTACCGAGTTGCACACTTCATGCACCTGCTCGACCACGTGCGTAAGCGCAGCGTGAACCCCACTTCCGCTCAACGATTCCGCGGAAAGCCCTTCGATAAAGGCCTGAAGCTCCGCTAGTACGCGCAGGGCTGCAGAGCCCGGTACGTACGGTTGGCCCTGTGCTGCGAGGCAGATCGCCGACAGGCGCTGTCGTGCATAGCCAGTCGAGTAAAGCACCGAGCGAGGAAACTGGGCCTCCTTGATCAAGAACGCCGCCACGCTGGCACCACTTACCTTGCCGCGGTTTCGTTTCATGAATGCCTCGAACCCCGAGCAGGCTCGCAAGAGCGAGAGCCACAGACCGGTCTCGAGCACTGCGTGCTCCGCCGAGTCCGCCGACAAGGCGTGATGCTCGACATCGAGCAGCCGCGCGGTCTGACTGACCCGCTCGAGCGATACGCCAAGCCAGATGAAGTCGAGCGGCATGTCGTGCAGCATCGTGCTGCGGAGGAGCCCGAGCCCAAGCTGAGTAGCCTTGCGAATGCGCCCGTAGAAGGCATCCCGATTGTCCTCGAACATTCGCGCCGCTTCCTCGGAATGGAAGAACACGTAGAGTTCATTGATGGTCTGCCAAACCTCGAGGCTCACGACCTCGCGTATCGAGCGAGCGTTCTCCCGCGCCGCGACGATCGAACGGGCGAGCGAGACTGGATTTTCTTCATCCCTGACTAGATAACGTTGAACCGCCTCTCCCTGCCCGAGCGCCTCCCTGCCGAAGCGCGAGACAAAGTCCTGCTCTTGGCCCGAGACGATCACCAGCGGCGGCCAAATGCGCGACGATGGCAGCTCGGCATCGAGCACGATGGAACTCGTAACCTGGAGCTGCCGCGCCGTGCTCTCCGTACGTTCGATATAGCGCCCTAGCCAGAAACAGTGATCGGCGACCCGGGTAATCATCGTTCCTCCGAAAGCACCCAGGTATCCTTCGACCCGCCACCCTGGCTCGAGTTGACCACGTAGGACCCCTCACGCAGCGCGACCCGCGTAAGCCCGCCGGGCAAGACCCAAGGACCGGATGGTCCGGTCAAAATGTACGGCCGCAAATCGACGCGACGTGGCACCAAGGAGCCGCGCTCAGCGTCCCAGGTCGGACAACTCGAGAGCTCCACCCGGTGCTGGGCAACGTAGCTACGCGGGGAGGCCTCGATACGACGTTTGAACTCCTCGCGCTCCGCCGCCGTCGACTGTGGCCCCATCAACATTCCGTACCCACCGGCCTCGTCGACCGCCTTCACCACCAACTCCTCGAGATGCTCCAAGACGAAGCGTCGATCGTCCTCACGAGCACAGACGAAAGTCGGGACGTCAGCCAGGATCGGGTCCTCCCCCAAGTAGTAGCGAATGATCTCTGGAACCAGGGCGCATACGGCTTTGTCATCCGCGACGCCGTTGCCCGGGGCGTTGGCCAAAGTGACGTTGCCCTTGGCCCACGCACGCATGATGCCGGGCACGCCTAACAAGCTATCTGCGCGGAAGGCCTCCGGATCGAGGAAGGCGTCATCGATACGCCGGTAAACCACGTGCACGCGACGCAGCCCGAGCGTGGTTCGCAGGTAAACGCAGTCGTCCTCTACCGTCAGGTCGCTGCCCTGAACCAACTCGACACCCATCGTACGTGCGAGGAAGCTGTGCTCGAAGTAGGCCGAGTTGAACGGCCCTGGCGTGAGCACCACCACCAACGGATCCTCAACGCCCTCGGGGGCTACCGCGCGCAACGTTTCAGCGAGCTTGGCTGGGTAGACGTCCACCCGCCGCACCCGCGCCTCGGCAAAGATGGTGGGAAATACCCGCTTGGTTACCAATCTATTCTCGATCACGTAGGAGACGCCGGACGGCGTACGGAGGTTATCCTCCAGCACACGGAACACCCCATTACCGTCGCGTATCAAGTCTATACCGGCGACGTGGATCCTGACTCCACGCGGCGGCCGTAGACCTCGCAGACGAGGCAGATAGTGCTTTGCACCAAGCACGACCTCAGCTGGGATGGTTGTGGAGGTCAGGAAGCGCTGCTCGCCATACACGTCATCAAGAAACAGCTGGAGAGCTTGAATACGCTGCTCGAGGCCGCGCTCGACCACGGACCAATCTGCAGCGGTGACGACCCGGGGGACCAAGCAGAAGGGGAAGATCTTCTCGGCTCCGCGTTGGTCGCTATAGACGGAGAAGGTTACCCCTTGATGTAGAAGTGACAGCTCGGCCAGTGCTTGAGAGCGTGCAAGAAGGCCGGCTTTGGTTGCCAAAAGAGAGCGAAGCGGCTTTACCAACTCCGGGCGCACGGCGCGCTGCTGATTGAAGAGTTCATCCCACGTCCCAGCGATGGGCTGATATTGAGTAAAAAGGTCCTCCTCAGCGTTTGCGAGGGTCATCACACTACCTCCTCGAACTCGCTGGGCTCAGGTATTGGATGGTCCATGGAGAATCGGCGCAGATCGAGGGTATGGGGAGCATCCGGATGCGCTGAGCTTGGTGCTACGCGCACTGGGCGCAACGTTGGGCCCTCAATCGTAAAGCGTTGAGCACGGCGTGCTGCGGCTTCAAAGCGGGTAAGCGGCGGTAGGTCATAGGCGCGGCCCTCAGGGTGCCAAACGTGATAAGCGCAGGCCGCGAGGGAGCGGTTCGCCCAACGGTCAATGACTTCAAAGCGCAGCGGGTGATGAACGCCGAGATGTGGGTGCAAACTGTGGGGCGGAGCCCAGGCGCGGAATCGCACCCCCGCGACGAACTCGCCAGCCACGCCCGTCTTGCGCAGAGGCAGCTCGCGGCCATTGACAACGACCTGATAACGCTCTGGAACGAAGCCCGTTACGCGCAGCTCGACCCGCTCCATCGAGGAGTCGACGAAACGAGCAGTGCCGGTGGCGACGAGCTCCTCACCGAGCACGTTCCAAGGCTCAATGGCGTTGCGTAGCTCCAAGCTGACATCACCAACCTCCAGCACCCCAATCACTGGGAAGCGATGTTCAAGGAATACCCGATAGGCCTCCGCCGGCAGCCCGAGCTCAGCGCGATCGAGGTGCGCCAGGACCTCCTCGAAGTCGCGCCAGATCCAGGTCGGCAACAGGAAGCGGTCATGCAGTAACTGTCCCCAGCGCACGAGCGGTGCGCGGTAGGGCTGCTTGACGAAGGATGCGATCAAAGAACGCAACAAGAGCGTCTGCGCCAAGGTCATTCGAACGTGCGGTGGCATCTCAAAGGCGCGCAACTCGACGATGCCTTGGCGCCCGTACGAACTCTGTGGGTCGAACAGCTTATCGATGCAGATCTCGCTGCGATGGGTATTGCCTGTTAGGTCAACGAGCAGATGGCGGAACAGGGCATCCGCAAGCCAGGGGGGCGGGTTGTTCGCTGGCTCATGCGCCTTGGCCAACGCGATTTCGAGCTCGTAGAGCGAATCCAAGCGGGCTTCGTCGACGCGTGGGGCCTGCGAGGTGGGCCCGACGAATAGACCGCTAAAAAGGTAGGAGAGCGACGGGTGATGCTGAATGAACGTAATTAGACTGGCCAGTAAGTCGGGACGGCGAAGGAACGGGCTCGAAAGCGGAGTCGGCCCGCCAAAGGTAATATGATTGCCGCCGCCACTTCCGGCCTGCCGACCGTCCAGCTGGTACTTCTCTGCGGAGAGCCCCGAAGCGAGGGCCGCAGCAAAGACGCTATCCATGAGCTTGACGTGCTCTCGGCAGCTCCGTGTTGGCGGGATGTTCACCTCGATCACCCCAGGGTCCGGCGACAACGAGAAGTGGAATAGCTCAGGGGACTTGGGCGGCGGATAGCCCTCGAAGGCAACGGTAAGTCCGAGCTCTGCTGCACAACGATCCACCTTGGAGACAAGCTCACAGAAGCGCTCAGCACTCGGCTGCGGCGGAAGAAACACGAACAGCGTCCCTGCGCGCACTTCGACACAAAGCGCAGTTCGCAAGCCACGAGCCGGAGCCGCAGCCGCGCCAGTCTCCAGCTTGAGCTGTGCGGAGTCGTCGGCCCGCCTCGGATCACGCTCCCCCTCCCAGCGCTCCTCCGCCGGTTCTGGCGGGCCTTCCCCCTCGATCGAGCGCAGCGGGAGCCGCAGGCCCAACGGGCTATCCCCGGGAATGAGATAGAGGCGCTCGCGGCGAAACGACCAGCGAGCCGTGAGCCAACCTTCTACAGCGGCCGGCGCTAATGGTAATACCCAGCCAACGGGAGTACGTAGCCCCCGGTCCAAGACCAACGCCAAACGACGGCGCTCTTCGGGTGAAGTGAGATCGACCGAGTGGGGATCGACCCCCATCGGCAATAGCGACTCTTCACGCAAGTAATGCCATGGATCCTCGAACGCAGGCTGCGCCGAACCAGGCTCGAGTTCGAGGGCGGAGCTCAAGGCGAGCGCGAGCCGCTCCGCGTCGTCAACAGTCGGCTGGGTCCTCGAGCGGGATGAAGAGCCATCGCGAACCAGCGCACCACCATCTCGTCGAGCCACCACCTCGAGCGCCCACCGCGGCAGGCTCTCTCCGGGGTAGTGTTTGCCGAAGCCGTGGAGCAAGAGTCCGCCTGGCGCGAGGGTCGGGATGAGCGCCTGAGCAAACCGTAAAGCCTGCGACCACTTGGTCTCACCGAGCGCAGCGGCATTCCACTCGGGCTTCTCAGGATGAAGCCGAGAGCTAAAGGTCGGCTCTCCACCCATCGTTAGTGTGATGCCCGCGGCCTCCAGATTGGCATCAACCTTGTCGGCGGCTCCAAGCAGCTCGCTCCAGACCTCCTCGGTGAATGGGGCCGTGGGGCGCGGCTCGTGCCCGAGCCGGGTGACCGTCATTTCGAAGCTGACCTGAGAAGCGACAATGTCGCTCGTGCCTTCGATCGGAGCCGCTGACGAAGGCCGCGCCGTACATGCTAATGGGATATGCCCCTCCCCGCAGAACAGCCCGCTGGTCGCGTCGAGCCCAATCCAACCAGCGCCAGGCAGATAAACCTCAGCCCAAGCGTGCAGGTCAACAACGTCCTTAGGCACTCCGCGCGGCTCATCAGGGATCATGCCTTCGTCGGTTAGCTGCACCAGGTAGCCACTCACGAAGCGGGCGGCGAGCCCCCGAGATCGCAGCGCTGCTACGAGTAAAACGGCTGAATCGCGACAGCTCGCCTCCCCGCGCGTCAGCGTCTCTTCGGGGAGATACACGCCGGTCTCTTCGCGAATCACGTAGCGAAGCTTGGCGTTGACGGCTCGATTGACGGCCACCACGAAGTCCACCGTAGGGCCGGTGTGGGGGAGCTCCGCCAAGAACGCCGCGAGCTTCGGTCCGCCTGCGATCGCAGGGTCGGTCGTCGACAGGTTCGGTGCCAGATCCTTCTGCAGATCCTCGGCGTACTGAAACGGGACCTCTTTGCAGCGCGGGTCGACGAAGAAGTCGAACGGGTTGACCGGCCGAACATCGACGGCCAGCTCCACGGTCAGGTCGAGCGAGGGCACACGCTCGCCCGCTCGAAAGGTCAATCGTGCAGCATGGTTGCCGGCAGGATCTTGCTGCCAACGCACGGCGCACGGCTGCTCGACCACGAGGGCATAGGACTCAATCTTGGCCTTGGCGTGCGTTGCGGGCCGAAGCCGCACGGTGTGAGGGCCCAGAGCAGCCGGTGACTCGTAAACATATCGACTTCGATGCGTGAGGAGGAGTCGCACGCCTCTTCATATATCGAACGAATGTTTCGGCCTCGTTTCCTGCGTCAGCCACTTCGCTGGCTCGAGTTCCTGCGCAAAAGCTACTGAGCCGCTTGGCGCAAAGCCTCGAGTTGATCCCGAGCGATCCTCTCTGCGAGCGGCTTGATCACCCGCTTCAGGGCAAAGTCGAGCGCCCCCTCCCAGGTCTCAACCGAGCGTACGCGCGTCCCCGCGGCCTCGGCCTCGAACAAGAAGCGATGGCGAGCCCGCAGCAGAGGACTCCCGCCGCCCCAGGTGATCTCGCTAGCGCGGTCCACCACGAGCACCTCGATCGGCGTCACCACCGGCAAGCGCGCAATGTACATCGGCAACTTGTCGCCAACACGCAGCGGGCCACGAGAAGTGCCAACCGGCCGAAAGGTAGCCGGCATCCAAGCGTGCCACGAGGGGTGGTCGGCGAGCTTGTCAAAGACAGCCTCGGGCGGGGCAGAAACAAAGATGGAGGCCTCTGCAATGAAGGACATTGTCGGCATCAGACCCGAGTGCGCCCACCTCGAGCAAGGCCTTCGCGCGCGATGGGCCGTTCGCCTTCAGATTCGCCTCGTCGCCCGGCCCGAGGCCGCTACAAAGTGCTACCCTCCGCGCGTTCCTCAGAGGAGAAGCCATGTTCAAGAAAGTCGCCCAAGCAGCGTCCGCCGTCGTCAATCGCGCCGTCTACGGCAAAGCCCCCGAAGGTGGTCCCAGAGAGCTTGGCGCTATCACCTTCAAGCGGCTCGACGGAACCTCGCTCCCAATCGAGGAGCTCAGCGACAAGGTGCTCCTCGTCGTCAATGTTGCGAGCCGTTGTGGACTTACGCCGCAATACGAGGGGCTGGTCAACCTCTATCACCAGTACCGCGACCGAGGCTTGCTCGTGGTTGGTGCGCCGTGCAATCAGTTCCTGGGTCAAGAGCCGGGGAACGCCGGGGAGATAGCGTCTTTCTGCAGTGCGACCTACGGCGTTGATTTCCCCCTGCTCGAGAAGCAAGACGTCAATGGCGCCGAGCGCAGCCCGCTATACCAATTCCTGATTGGTAGTGAGGCTGGTGGCGGCGCCGACATTGCTTGGAACTTCGAGAAGTTCCTGATTGCGCGCAACGGCAAGGTCGTGAACCGGTTCTCGCCGCGGACGCTCCCAGATTCCAAAGAAGTCGTTAGCGCGATTGAAGCGGCGCTCTAGCAACAAGCTGAGGCTCGGGGTGACCTCAGCGACGCTCGCTCGGGTCACCGTTACCGAGCCCGTTATGCTCCTTGAATAGCGCAAAGGCTCGATTGAGTTCCTTGGTTCGCGCTTCCGCGAGGCGCCTGAGTTCTGGTGAAAGGCTCGCTGCGGTATCCGGGTGAACCTGTTTTACCAAGTCGAGGTAGGCCTCGCGCGCGGTGTCCAGCGATGCACCGCTTTCGATCCCCAGAATCTCGTGGGGCAGCTTTCCGCCGAGGCGCTCTGGCTCCTGCCGCTTGGTAGAACCCCGCGAGCGCTTGGTCGTGGGCGCGAACAGCTTACTCTTCGATAGCGCGCGCCACGCCACCCACAGCACCGCAGCGATTAGCAGATAGCGGAATAGCACTCAGGGCTCGCTCGAGAGACCGACGAACGGAGCTAGCGCAACGCGGATGGCCGCCTCCACGCTTTCAATATCCCCATCCCCGTGGACGTGAACAACTTTGTCTCCGGGAACCAACGCATCCGCGTGGGTATAAGCCTTGGCCAGCCGCGCTTGGAGCGCGAGCGTCTCGTACAGGTCCTCGACCCCACCACGTTGCCGCCTGCGTTCTGCCGCCACTTCAGCGGAGACATCCACGACCAGGGTAACGTCGGGCCGACGCGCAAAGCGATTCAACCCTCGGATCCAGGCCACGACCTCATGCGCCTGCAACCCGGAATCCGAGGCGACCGATTGGTACGCCAAACTCGAGAGATCGTAACGGTCACTGATTACGACCTCGCCGCGATTGAGCGCTGGCTCGATCTCGCCGCGCACGTGATCCAGCCTATCGGCAGCGAAAAGCTGCGCCATAACGTCGAACGAAGGAGACGAAGCCAGTGCGGCCTTGCCGCTCAAGATCGAGCGAATGAAGGTTCCGATGAGGCCCGTCGAGGGCTCTCGCGTCACGTGGACCGCGATCCCGCGCGACCGAAGATAGGCAGCATAGAGCTCCATCTGGGTGGTCGTCCCGGCGCCGTCGATCCCTTCGATCACGATGAAGGTTCCACTCTTCACGACACACCTCGCAAGGGCGAGCCCTCTTCACCAAGCACGACGTTATCGATCAAACGCGCGCCGCCGAGCCGCACAGCCAGCGCCAGTAGGGCGCGCTCTTGGACTTCACCTTGCAGCGGCTCGATCGATTGGGAGTCGGCCAGGGTGACGTAATCGACGGAGTCCACCTCGCTCGCGACGGCATCGAGCGCAACGGCCCGTAGCCGCTCCACATTGCGTTCCCCTCGAGCGAACGAAGCGACCGCTCGATCGAGAGCGAGGGGGATGGCGCGCGCCCGCGCGCGGTTCTCCGGCGAAAGGTAGCGGTTACGCGAACTCATGGCCAAGCCGTCTTCCTCTCGCACGGTCGGCACACCGACCACTGTCACCGGGAAGAAGAGGTCCGTCGCCATGCGCTCGATCAGCTTCAATTGCTGGTAGTCCTTGCGACCGAAGCAAGCAACCGAACGGCCCGCGAGCGAGAACAACTTCGCGACGACCGTCGATACGCCCTCAAAATGCGTTGGGCGAACCTCGCCGCAGAGGTAGCGCGGCAGCAGCGAGAGCTTGACCCGCGTTTCATCTCCTTGCGGGTACATCGCCTCGGCAGACGGCGCAAAGACCACACTCGCACCGGCCGCCTGCGCAAGTTCCACGTCGGCGTCCAGCGTTCGCGGGTACTTGGCGAAGTCCTCCGAAGGACCGAATTGTGTCGGATTGACGAAGACGGTCACCGCGACCACGTCAGCCCGGCGAGCCGCCTCCTCGATCAAGACCGCGTGGCCCCGATGCAGCGCCCCCATGGTTGGAACCAGACCGACGCTCTTGCCCGAGGCGCGAAACTCTTCGCACTGCGCCTGAAATTCGAGCGGGGCGAACACCTTTCGCATGGGCCCTCTTAAACCAACTGCGCTCGGAAAGCATCGATCCCGCGGCGTTCTGCGGACCGCGGCATCCGCGCGGTAGCAACGAAATCGCGCATGGCGCACACTGAATGCTAGGCTCGCCGCGTGCGCCCCGACGATAGCCTGCGTGCCCACTTGGATCTAGCAAGCGAGCCTCCGGCTTCAACGCCGGTCCCTTCAGCGGTTTTCCAGCTGGATTCGGGAGATCCCTCGCACTACCTCAACCGCGAGCTATCGTGGCTGGAGTTCAATTCTCGCGTGCTCTCCGAAGCCGAGAATCCAGAAGTCCCGCTGTTTGAACGGCTGAAGTTTCTCGGCATTTTCTCGTCGAATTTGGACGAGTTCTTCATGGTGCGCGTGGCGGGCCTCAAGGCCCAGCGCGGTGAGAAGGTCGCTGATTTACCCCCAGACGGCCTGACGCCCGAGGAGCAGCTGGCCGCGATCAGCGTACGCGCCCACGCGCTGGTCGACCGCGCTTACAGGCTTTGGAACACCGACCTTTCGCCGGCACTGCGCCGCGTCGGCATCGTGATCGTCCGGCCGGAGGAGCTCGAGCCGAACGAGCTTGCTTCCCTCGATGAACGTTTCCGCACCGAGGTTTTTCCGGTGCTTACACCGCTCGCCATCGACCCTGGCCACCCTTTCCCGCACTTGCGGAACAAGACGATCAACCTTGGCATCATGCTAACGCGCGACGCGGAGACGCTCGCGGGCTTTGGCGTGATCCAAGTCCCGGCGATGCTCAACCGGCTGATCCCTGTGCACGTACCGGGAGCAGAGCGGGCCTTCGTTCTACTCGAGGACGTGATCGCACGGCACGTGAACGAGTTCTTCCAAGAGAAGCGGCTGCGCGGGACCTACCCGTTCCGAGTGATGCGCAATTGGGATCTCGAGATCGACGAGGAAGAGGGAGAAGACCTGCTTCAGACCATCCAGGCGGAGTTGAGACGGCGCGATCGCGGCAACGCCGTGCGACTCGAGATTGGCATGGGCGAGGGCGTCGACGCCAGCGTCTCCCGACTATGCAAGGCGCTCCACATCGACCCGCAGCATGACGTCTACCGTGTTTCCGGACCGCTCAACTTCGGCGATTTGGTCGCCGTGATCGAAGGAGACCAACGGCGGGAGCATCGTGACGAGCGTTTTCACGGCCACACGCCCTCTCCGCTCAAGGACAAGGAGGACCTGTTCGCCGTCATTCGAGAACGAGACGTGCTGCTGCACCACCCGTTCGAGTCCTTCGAACCGGTGGTCGAGCTGATCAATCAAGCCGCCGACGATCCCGACGTGCTCGCGATCAAACAAACGCTCTACCGCACGGGTGGAGATTCACCGATCGTACGAGCGCTGGCCCGCGCCGCTGAGAACGGCAAACAGGTTGCGGCCATCGTCGAGTTGAAGGCGCGCTTTGACGAGGCCAGCAACATTCGCTGGGCGCACACGCTCGAACAGAGCGGCGTGCAGGTGATCTACGGCCTCTTGGGCCTGAAGACGCACGCGAAGGCGCTGCTCATCGTGCGACGCGAGAACAACCGCATTCGTCGCTATGTGCATCTTTCCACCGGCAACTACAACCGCGGGACGGCTAGGCTTTACACCGATATAGGTCTATTCACCGCAAACCCGGACATCGGGGCAGACGTCACCAGCCTGTTCAATCTACTAACTGGCTATTCGGCTCCCGAGAAATGGAACCGGCTCGTGGTGGCGCCGCTCGGACTTCACGAGGCCATTTTAGGCCTCATTGGCCGTGAAACGCTGAATGCGCGATCTGGAAAGCGCGCCGCGATCTATGCCCAGATGAACGCGCTCGTCGACGTCGACGTGATTGATGCGCTCTATGCCGCAAGCGAAGCAGGCGTAGAGATTCAGCTGAGGATTCGAGGAATCTGTTGCCTTAGGCCGGGGATCGCTGGCCTTTCCTCACGCATCACCGTTCACGCGACGATCGACCGCTTCCTCGAGCACATTCGGCTCTTCCGCTTCGAGAACAACGGCACACCAGAGTACTTCTTCTCCAGCGCTGACTGGATGCCGCGCAACTTTCACCGTCGAGTCGAGGTGCTGACGCCCATCCTCGACGAACGGATGAAGCGTGAAGTCGAGCAGATTCGCGAGACCTCCTTTGGGGATGTGGCGAAGACCTGGCAGCTGACCCAGGACGGCACCTACGAGCGGGTACCTGCCGCTCCGGGAGCACCTCGCTCGCAGCAACGGTTCATTGACCGTGCAAAGGAGCGCTCGCGCAAAGGCGACCAGATCGCCCGCCCAAGCGCCGTGCACGTGCTTGCACGCGTGGGAAGCGAAGAGGATCGCAAGCTGCGTCGAGCCAAAGAACGCCAGCGGAAGAAGCAGTCAATCTAGGGCTGCGCAGGCGTTGCGGGCCCTTCCTGACGGGCGGGGCACGCGCGCTTTGCCTTCTCGCACGCGAACCATTGCCCTTCTCTTTGAATCGAGCCGCCGAAAAGCTACGCTCCCCATGTGTGGCATCGCGTTCGACCGCTTCTGCTCGTGTTCCCCCTGTGCGCGGGCTGCAACGCGATTGTGTCGCCAGCTGAGGAGCAATGCGCATCCGACGCTGATTGTGCCGCCCGGGGCTTCGAGGGGGCTGTGTGCTCCGACTCGCTCTGCATAGAAGCCGTGGAGATCGACCCGGTGTGGGCGTGCCTGGGCAGCGTTACCGAGCCCGAGCCGGATCCGACCAAGACCGTCTCCTTCCCGATTGGCCTGGTCTACGCGATCGGTGGAGCGCCGATCAGCTCGAAGGCGGTGATCGATGTCTGCGACAAGCTCGACGTGAATTGCACCGGCGATGACCCGAAGTACCCCAAAGGCATCAACCCCGGAGCCGACGGGGTCGTGCAGGTCGAGGTACCCGAGGGGTTCGACGGGTTCGTTCGCATCACCGATCCGGGAATCGTAGATTCTCGTGTGTACGTAGGACGCCCGCTGCTAGCGCCTCCGACTGTCGAGCAGATCCAGCTGCTCAAGCCGATGGAGTACACGGGGCTCGCGTCGCTGGCCATGAGCGAGGCGGACCCAACGCGCGGCTCGATGATCGCGCTGGCCATCGATTGCAACCGAGAAGCCGTCTCGGGAGTCAGCTTTGACGTTCCCAGTGCGGACGATATAGCCGTCCCATTTTACCTTATTAATCAGGCACCCGTTTTACCGCCCAATGCAGTCGCGACCGATAAGGACGGCTTTGGGGGCTACTTCAACCTCCTGCCAGGGGGCCCCGTGGTAAAGGCCTTTCGCGCAGCGGACGACGCCTACATTGGGGAATCGAGTTTCCAGATTCTTGCGAACACAATCTCGTACGTTCTCGTAGGGCCCACGCCGCTTTAGTCATGCAAGCCGACCGCATTGGGAAATACCGCATTATCGCCAAGCTCGGCCAAGGTGGCATGGCTACGGTATTTCTGTCCATCGCAGCCGGCCCTGTCGGCTTCAACAAGCTGCTCGTACTCAAGCTGCTGAAGGAGGAGCTCGATAGCGACAACGACTTCTTGGCGATGTTTCTGAATGAGGCCCGGCTCGCTGCGCGCCTCAATCATGCGAATGTCGTGCAGACCTATGAAGTAGGCGTGGAGAACGGCCGCCACTTCTTGGCGATGGACTACTTGGATGGGCAGCCGCTACACGCCGTGTTGCGTAAAGCCTCCCGCTCCTTCATGCCGCTGGACGTGCACGTGCGGATCCTCGCCGATATGCTGGCAGGCCTTCACTACGCCCATACCCTGACAGACTTCGACGGGACGCCGCTCAACGTCGTGCACCGCGACATCAGCCCGCAGAACGTCTTCGTTACCTATGACGGCCAGGTGAAGCTCGTCGACTTCGGCATCGCCAAAGCGAACGGCGCTGTCAGTACGACGCAGAGCGGCGTCTTCAAAGGGAAGCTCGCGTACGTAGCGCCAGAACAAGCAGGCGGAGATGTGGTCGATGCGCGCGCCGATATCTTCAGCGTCGGCGTCATGCTCTGGGAGGCGATGTCCGGGCGCAGGTTCGCTCAAGGGGACGGCCAGACCGCGGTGTTTGCAAAACGGCTGGCCGGCACCGAGCCGCGCATTCGAGAGGTCGTGCCCGACGCCGACGCCGAGCTAGCCGACATCTGCGACCGAGCGATGGCGCATCGAGCGCAAGACCGGTACGCATCGGCGCGCGAGTTCCGCGACGCCCTCGAGGCTTTTCTCGATCGGTTCAGCCGGCGGGTTGGCAGTCGGGAGGTCTCCGAGCTGATGGCCCAGCTCTTCTCCGAAGAGCGGGATCGTATTCGGCGCGTGATCGATGAGCAGATGAAGCAGCTGTTGCGCGAGACGGCGCAAGCTCTGCCCATGCTAACGCTCAATCAAGAGCCTGACCTCCAGCCGGTCACTCGCGTAGAGGGGGCGCGCACTCCCCTGCCTCAAGGCGGCTTCGCCGGTGCCGTCGAGAGCTCCTCGGTATCGCAAACCTTCGGTACGCTCGGAGGAGCGAACCTGAGTTCGCCCCCCAACGGGCCTCGTTCGAAGGCGGCGCTGCTCTTGGGTGCGCTGAGCGTGTTGGCGCTGCTATCAGTCGGTGGGCTCTTGGTCGTGGTGCTCGGAATGAAGGACGAGGACAAGGTCGCCGAGAACGCCAGCGCCAGCTCCAGCACCTCTACAGCGAGCGCTGTCGCGACCAGCGCCCAACCTTCGGATCGCGTTCAGCTCAAGATCACATTTGCTCCCGCGGCCGCCACAGCCAAGTTGGACGGTGTTCCGCTGTCGCAGAGCCCTTTCACAGCGCAAGTCCCGCGCGACGGCTCGATGCACCGCGTGGAGGTCAATGCGCCGGGGCTCGCACCGCAAACGCTGATGGTCAGCTTCGAGAAGGACGTGACGCTCGACATCGTCCTCGTGCCAGAAACGGCCGCAAGCGCCTCCGCCAGCCCCACAGCCACACAACCCAATCGTTTGCCCGGCCCGCTTCCCGCGAACACCAACGGCAAACAGCCGCTCGGGATCGACGAGCAGGACCCCTACAAGAAGAAGAAGTGAAGAACCTCTCTTTGCGCTCCCGAAGGCGTGTTTGGCTGAGTCTCGCGGCGCTTTTCATTGGCCTTGCGCAAGGCCCTAGGCCTGCGGTCGCTCAGGCGAAGGATGAGCCGACGGCCGCGCAGCAAGAGGAGGCAAGCGAGCGCTTTCGTCGCGGGGTAAAGCTCTACAAGGCCCGCGACTACACGGCCGCCTGGGTCGAGTTCAAACGCGCCTATGAGCTCTTCCCGAACTACAACGTACTTTACAATCTAGGTCAGACCTCTCGTGAGCTGAAGGACTACGCCACAGCACTAACCTCCTATGAGGAGTACCTGCTGCAAGGCGGCAATGAGGTCACAGCGGCCAGAAAGAAAGAGGTCCAAGCTTCGATCGAGGAGCTCAAGCAGACCGTCGGTCGCATCACCGTAAGCACCAACGTCGAGGGCGCCGAGATCTTCATCGACGACGTCGCCGTCGGGACTTCGCCCTTGCCGAAGGCGGTCGTGGTCAACGTCGGGCAGCGACGGATCGTGGCAACCAAGAGCGGCTTCACCGAGGCCCGCCGGGCGATTGAGATCGCTGGCACCGACGCAGTCGAGGTGAAGCTGGAGCTGGTTTCGACTGCGCAAAAGCCTGGCCCCACGCCGATCACGCCACCACCCGCGCCCGTGGAGCCAGAGCCTGCCCCGCCCTACGGAGCCTTCATCGCGCTCGGTGTCACCGGCGCCAGTGCCATCGTCACCGGCGTCCTCGGGGGCTTGGCGCTGTCTGCGCAGAGTGACCTGGATGCGGCGCTGGGGACCTTTCCCGGAAACCAGACGGCGATCGCCGACGCGCAGTCACGCACTTCGAGCCTAGCCGTCGGAACCGACGTGATGATCGGTATTACCGCGGCAGGTGCGGCAACCACAGTCTTGCTGTTCATCTTCACCGGCGGTTCTTCGGACGCAGCAGAACCAGAACCGGCACCAGAAGGCGAGGTTAGCGTACGGGTCGTGCCAATGCCGACCGGGCTCACCTTGATGGGCACCTTTTAGTTAGTAGCGTAAACGAGCGTATCGAGCGGCCGGCAGCACACTCTACGGAAGAGCCGACGGGACAATTCTGGCCCGTATGATGAAGTCCAGGTTGGGGAACTCGCGCGCTAGGAAGCGACTCCCCTCGCTCTGGAGATCCCCCTGCTTCGACGTGGGAAGCTCACCGTACTCGCCGTTGATCCGCGCAATCGTCGCATCGTTCTCGCCGACCAGCTCGCAGATTGGGGCAAAGCCCATGGCATCGAGCGCCGTGTTGTCGCCCAAGTTGATGAACAGCTGGGTCGTTCGAGTGTCCGGCGAGCCAGCCATCGCGAAGGTGATGGTGCCGGTCTTGTTGGAGACAACGACGGGATCGGGCGGGAGGGCCTGCTTTCGCCAGGCTCGACTGACCCGCGGATCACCGCTGATGCCAAACTGAATCACGAAGGGGCGCGGGGTCTTCACCACGCGAAAGAACGCTACATCGCTAAAGAAGCCGATCTGCACCAGATTGAAGATCCGATCTGCGCCGAAAGGCCCGTGGCTGCGAGTGCACGCGAAGGTTAGCGGACCGGCGGTGGTTTCCAACTCGACGGTGAAGCGCGCTGGTGCTTGCGCATTGGCCTTGGTCGGATCCAGCAAGCCAGGGTGAACGGCAACCGTCTCTGACAGCCTCACCGAGGCGTCGGCGGTTGCCGTTGAGCTCGGAGACGTGGAGGACGGCACCGTCGTTGGCGCAGCGATGAACGCTTCGATTGGTGGAAGCACGGAACTGCTGCTCTGAACCACCCGCTCCTGATCAACGGCCTGGACCGAGGAACAACTGGCCAAGCCAGCAAGTGCAATGCAGGCAACGAGCTTCATGAGCGCACCATAGCTGGAGCTCCGGTCAGAAATACGAAAACCCCCAGGTCCTTCGTTGGAAGGACTGGGGGTTTTCACTGCATCCACCTTCGGTGGAACAGCCGAGTTACTTCTTGGGCGCGGGGGCCTTCGGAGCGGGCGGTGCCGCCTTCGGTGCAGCAGGCTTCGGGGCCGGCGGTGCGGCCTTCGGAGCCTTCGGGTCAGCCGGAGCGGCCTTCGGGTCGGCCGGCGCTGCAGGAGCGGCCTTCGGGTCGGCCGGCGCTGCAGGAGCAGCCTTCGGGTCGGCCGGGGCTGCAGGAGCGGCCTTCAGGTCGGTGGGCGGGGTGGAAACCGGGTCTCCAGCCGGGGGAAGGAGCGGCGCAGCACCGTTCTTGGGGGCGGGCGGTGCTTTCTCGGTCACCACGAACTGCACGCGGCGGTTCTTTGCACGACCCTCTTCATCCTTGTTGTCCGCGACCGGCACGTCCTGACCGTAGCCCTTTGCGGTGAGGCGAGCGCTCTCAACGCCACGCTTCTCGAGCGCCTTCTGCACCGAGTTAGCGCGGTTTTGCGAGAGCGTCTTGTTGAGCGGCTTGGAGCCCTTGTTGTCGGTGTGACCTTGGATCTCCACCTTGCGAATTTCGGGGTGCTCTTTGAGAACCGCGGCGACCGAATCCAGCAGCGCGTCGCTGGCGGGCTTGATCGTGGCCTTGCCAGTGTCGAACTGAACCTGCTCGAGGATGATGATCTCGGTCGCGGTGACGCGAACGAGCTTCGGACAGCCGCGCTTGCTCGGATCCGCGTCGTCGACGCCCTTCTCCTGCGGGCAGGCGTCTTGATCGTCACGGAAGCCGTCACCGTCGGTGTCACCGGGGCAGCCGTTGGTCGCCGGATCGGTCGTTACGAGACCGGGGATCTCCTTGCACGCGTCAACATCGTCGATGACCGTGTCACCGTCGGTGTCCTTCGGCGGCGGGCAGCCGTGTTTTGCCGGCTCCACGTTAGCGATACCGGGCACATCCTTGCAGGCGTCAACGTCGTCGAAGATGCCGTCGCCGTCGGTGTCGACCGGCGGCGGACAGCCGTTCTTGGCTTTGTCTGCATTGGGCAAACCGGCGACTGCCGGGCAGGCGTCATCAACGTCGAGGATGGTGTCGAGGTCCTGATCCTTGGGAGGTGCGGGAGGCAGCTCCTTCTTCAATCGGGTCTTCTCGAAGCCAACGGCGAAGCCGGCGCGGAAGCCGAAGATCGCTGCATCACCAGCGCCGATCTCACAGCTGTCCAGCGTTTCATCCGAGAGCAGCATGTAGTCGGGCCCAGTTTCAGCCCAGAACAACGCGCCCGATTGCAGCGCCAGTTCAGCGCCGACTGCGCCCTTCATACCGAACGCAGCCGAGTCACTGCCCGAACAGCGGGTGCCTACGGCTTGCCCACCCGTCGAGTCGTCGATCAGGACCTTGTCGGTGTCGAGGCTCTGCCAAGACGGACCGCCGGCGATGCTGACGTACAGGGCGAAGGGATCAAACCGAAGGGGGTAAACGCGGGCGTCCACCCACAGCGTGTTGAGGTCGCGATAGGTGTTGTCGAAAGAGACCTCGTCGATGTCGGTTCGGTCGCGCTCGAGATCGGCGTGCTCATAGCCGACGCCGAAGCCGAACCAGCGGATGGGCCGGAAGATACCGGTGATTCCGACGCGAAGACCGGTGCGTGAGTTGATCTCGTTCACCGCGGCCGGCGGGTCATTGAAGCGATGGCTCAAGCCGAGGTGGCCGAAGAAACCAAAACCAAGCCCAGCCTCTTCTCCTCCCGTGTTCCAAGGCTCCCAGCTGTCTTCCCACTGCACCGTGTCAGCGCCGGGAGCTGGAGGCGTCTGCGCCTCCAGAGCGGGGGCAACGCCCGTGGTCACCGAAGCACCAGCAGCGGTTAGAGGCGCGGCAGAAGCCACCTTGGTTACGGTCACAGCCTGCTCAGAGGCAGGCGCAGTTTCCTGTGCGGTGGCCAAACCGGGAACGGCCAGGCAAAGGACACTTGCGCAAATACTCGAGGATAGCCGGCGGCTTTTCACAATTCGCCTCATTCGGAAGGGTCCGCCAGTCTTTTGGCGGTGAGGCTCCTTACGCGAAAGGCGTGCCCGACGAAAGTCCAAGCTGATCAACGTAGGGAATGAAACCCCAGCGCGGCGCCTTCACGTGCTTTGTTTGGGCGCCGTGTTTGGTGTGCCTATGTTCCTCAGCGGACCGTGAGCTTGTCGTCGCCCAGCTGGCAAACGGGGTCACAATCGGGGCCATTGGGGCGTACTTCCTTGTACTGAGGTGCCGACTTCAGCTCACCGACCTTCTTGCCGTCCCGGGACACCGTGATGGTGGCGGCCTTCGGAGAGGAGGGCAGCTTGAGTTCGCTGAGGACGGCGGGAGCTGCGCCCTTTTCAGAGGCCTTCTCGCAACCGGCGGTCACCGCGCTGATTTCAACGTCTCCGCCGCACTTCGGCGCCTTGTCCCCGCAGAATCCAGGGACCGCGAAGGTGCACGAGCCCTTCTTACCGTCGGCTTCAACCTCGATCAGGTATTTGCCTTTGGCCAGCTTGTCCCCACCTTCGACCGCGACGGTGAGGGCGCCCTTGCAGCCGGCGCGCGTGCATACTTTGCCGAAGTTGGGCAGCGTTGGCTGGCTGCTGGCCGAGCCCGTCGCAGCGACGCTGGCGACCGCCGTCGCCGTGGCAGTGGCCGGCGCAACGACGCTGGGCGTGGTGTCATCTGGCGTTTTATCACCGTCCTCGACCGTTACGACGCAACCCGAAACCAAGGCGACCGAGAGAACCAACGCGAGCTTCATCGCTGCGCTCTAAGAGAACCTCGCACGAGAGGCAAGCCATGGTCGGTGGGAGGCCGTGGTTGGGGTGATTGGGCGGAACTTGGCCCGACCTTTGGGTCTATGCGACCTCGAACGCGTGAATATGTCCGGAGCTAGATCGTGACGCGGACCGACCGCTCGGAGAGCGAACTCTCTACCCTTCGAAAGCGAGCTCTGGAGCTAGCTTCGGCTCGCAAGGAGCGGCCCACGACCGTGCACCTGCTCGCCGCTATCGCAGGCCGACCGGGGCAAGCGCAGGAGCTCCTGGCGACACGCGGACTCGACGAAGAGACGCTGCTCAAGGCGGGCCGCTCCTTCGACGAAAGCCTGGCAGATCCGATCGCCGTGAGCTTGGGCGTCGCCAAAGACGTCGCAAAGCGAGCACGCGGCCCAGTTTCCACCGACGACGGCAAACGCGGTCAGCCCAGCATCAGCCCCGATTCGAAGATGACGCATCTCGAGCCGAACGCGCTGCATTTGTTGGTTGCGCTCTTGTCCGAACGACAGCTCGCAGCCCATCGCGCGCTCTCTCTCACCGGGGTTGATACCTCGCGTCTGCGAACCGCCGCGCTCGCGCTCGCGCTGGGCGTTCTGCCACAGCGGCGAGCCGTAACGCCGCTGAGTGAACAAGCCCGTGCAGCCTCGACGGTGCCGGTTTCACCGCGCTGGAAGCCTGAGCCTCCGAACCACAACGCGCCTCGCGTCGTGCCGCTGTTTCAACAGCCGAAGCGGTCAGTAGCGCCTTCGACGCCGCCGCCGAGCAACGCCGAAGCCAAGCCGGTGGAGCAAGCCAAACTGGGCGACGGTGCGAGCAAATTGCGCAGTCGACAACCGGCACGCAAGCCGGAGCCAATAGCGCCTGCCCCCGCGAGCTCTCGCGAAGGCCAGACGATCGCACCTGCTACGACGAGCCCGCCGGCCGCAGACACCTCTGGCATGCCTACGCTGATCAGCTTGCGGGCGGCGGCAGTGCCCACCACCACGATCGTCGGTCGCGATGATGAACTCGCTCGCGCGCTCGATACGTTGTCGAAGCACAACGGCAACGCCATCGCGTTGATCGGCTCGAGCGGGGTTGGAAAGAGCACGCTGATCCGTGCGCTCGCGGCGCCGCTCGCCGCTCACAAGCGTCCGCTGCTGGAGATCGGCTTGGGGGCGCTGCTCGCCTCGGGGCCGCGCGGCGGGTTGGCGGACAAGCTGGGCATGGTGTTCGAAGAACTGCGCGCCCAACGTAGCGGCGCCGTCTTGTTCATCGACGACCTGCACGATCTTCTTGGCGCCTCCGACGACATCGTGAGCGAGCTCAAGACGCAGCTCGCGAGCTCCGACGTTGGCTTTGTCACAGCTACTACGCCGGAGATGTACCGTCGATTGATCGAGAACGACGCTCAACTCACCCGCCGACTCGTGCCGATCTTCGTCGAGGAACCAGACGAAGAGGAGGCGTTCTTGATGACCCGCGCGGCTCTCCCCTCGTTCGCGAAGCACCATCGCGTGGTCTTCTCGGACCTGGCGATCGCGGCCGCGGTCAGCTGGACGATCCGCTATTTGCCCGGCCGTTCATTGCCCGAGAAAGCCATCGCGACGCTGGATCTCGCGGCGGCGAGAGCACGCCGTAAAGACCTCGGTGCCGACGTTGAGATCACGCCCGAGGACGTCGCGCGTGCGCTCGCCGCCGAGGTGGACGTGCCGGTGACCCGCATGCTCGAGAGCGACGGCCAACGCATGCTGGCGCTCGAAGAGCACCTCGGGAAACTCGTGATCGGCCATGAGGGCACGGTCAAGACCATCGCCGGGCATCTGCGCAAATCAGCTGTCGGGCTGCGAGGTAAGCGACCGCTCGGCTCCTTCTTGTTGCTTGGACCCACCGGCGTCGGAAAGACCGAGACCGCAAAAGCGGTGGCCGAGGTCATGTTCGGCTCAAGCGACGCAATGACGAGAATCGATCTGTCCGAATACGGCGAGGCCCACTCGGTGGCGCGTCTGCTTGGTGCACCGCCTGGCTATGTTGGACACGAGTCCGGCGGGCAGCTCACCGAGGCCGTTCGAAAGCGCGCCTACCAAGTCATCCTGCTCGACGAGCTGGAGAAGGCGCACACCGATGTGCTGCTCGCCTTCCTTCAAGTGCTCGACGAAGGCCACCTCACCGATGGCCGCGGTCGTCGAGTCGACTTCAAGAACACCGTACTCTTCGCAACGTCCAATCTTGGTTCGCGCGACGTGGCGGAGGCGTTGTCGGGTCGCAGCGTTGGCTTCGGTGGGCAGCGGGGTGGCTCGTCGCAGGGGCTCTCCGAGAAGGCCATCGGGGCCGCAAAAAAGGCCCTACCGATCGAGCTGTTCAATCGCTTCGACGAGGTGCTCTTCTTTGCGCCGCTCTCGCGGCCTGAGGTTCGGTCGATCGCCAAGAAGCTGATGGGCGAGCTCAGCCGCATGCTCGAGGCGCGCGACATGCGGCTCGAGGTCGATGACGCGGCGCTCGACGTACTGCTCGATAGCGGCGGCTTTCAACCTGAGCTCGGCGCGAGGCCGATGCGACGGGTGCTCGCGCGCTTGGTGGAAGCTCCCATCGCCGAGATGCTATTGCGCGGTGAACTCAGGCCTGGAATGGTCGCGCTCGTCGGCGAAGAGGACGGGAACATTCTCGTCGATGCAGTGGATCGAACGGCGAGCGCCATACCGCCAGCGGTCGCGCTGCTTTCGTAACGTGGAGCGACGGCGGATACCGGCGCTACCAGCGCCTCGAGTTGTCGACGGCGCCCCTTCCCCCGACGCGCCGTTCTGTTAGAGGAGCTAGCCGATGGCCACTGAAGCAAGCGCAAAGACCCCGGGAGACTTAAACGAGCGTTCGGTGCGCTTGGCGATCCTGGTCGCGGCCTTGGGCTACTTCGTCGACATCTACGACCTGATCTTGTTCTCGTTCGTCGGCAAATCGAGTTTGAAGGACATGGGCGTAGAGGCCTCCTTGATCGACTCGACGTACGAAGGGGTCTTCAACACCCAGATGCTGGGCATGCTGGTCGGTGGGGTGCTTTGGGGCGTGCTCGGCGACAAGAAAGGACGCCTCTCGGTGCTGTTTGGTAGCATCCTGATGTACTCGCTCGCCAACGTCGCCAACGGCTTTCTGGAGACCACCACCTACTACGCGCACCTGCGTTTCATCGCCGGAGTGGGCCTGGCGGGGGAGCTCGGAGCTGGCGTCACCCTGGTCGGTGAAATCATGAGTCGCTCCTCTCGCGGGTGGGGCGCGACGATCATCGCTGGGGTCGGCGTAACCGGGGCGCTCGCCGCCGGCCTCGTCGACAAGCTCGCCTCCTGGCGCACGGCCTACTTCATCGGTGGGGCGATGGGGCTCGCGCTGCTCCTCTTGCGGGTGGGCGTGCGCGAGTCCGGCATGTTCGAGTCGGTCAAGAACGACAAGGCGGTGAGTCGCGGTAACTTCTTCGCGCTGTTCACCGACGGCAATCGGGCGCTTCGCTACATCTCGGTGATCCTGACGGGCGTACCGATTTGGTACCTGATCGGCATTCTAGCGATTCGTGCGCCCAAGCTCGGTAAAGACATGGGCATCAGCGAGACCATCACCGGCCGCACCGCGATCATCCTCGCGTACAGCGGGCTCGCGCTGGGTGATCTCGCGAGCGGCATCGTCTCGCAGTGGCTGCAGAGTCGCCGACGGGCGGTCGCTTTTTTCATCGCCTTGGCCGGCCTCGGTTCGACCATCTACTTCACGCTCGGACGCAGCTCCGTTGACATGCTGTACGCCTCTTGCTTCATCGCAGGGCTCGGCGGCGGCTATTGGGCCGTGTTCGTCACCATGGCGTCCGAGCAGTTCGGCACCAACTTGCGCTCGACCGTCACCACCACCGCGCCCAACTTCGTGCGCGGCTCGCTCGTGCTCGTGAGCATGTTCATTTCGGCCATCGAACCGGCGCTAGGCGTGTGGAAGGCGGCGATGGTGGCGGGGGTCGTGTGCCTCGCGATCGGCCTTCTGTCGCTGTTGCCGCTGCGAGAGTCCTTCGGCAAGGACCTCAACTTTGTCGAAGAGTGACCGTGGATCGTTCGGTCGTGCCTAACTAGCTTGGCCGCTTGCGGCGCGGTGGGCGCAGCGTCGCCAGGGTTGAGCCCAGCCCATCCGATCGGAATACGATCACCAGCGGGTGACGGGACAACTGCTTCTGCACGCGCTGGCGTTGCACGCCCTTACCGCGACCGTGAATCACGCGAACCTCGGGGAGCCCTTTCTCAGCGGCTTCGCGCAGGTATTCATCGACCACCGACGGGATGTCTCGCGGCGCAAAGTGGTGCAGATCGATCGAGGCCTCGATCGGCACGACCAGCACCTCGTCGCTTGGCTCGCCTTCAGGCTCGGGCTCCGACGCCAGCACGACCGCGTGAGCGCGCGTGCCGAAAAGCCAATCACGCACCCGCTGCCACAAGCTGCTCGGCACGGTTGGCGGTGGACCTCAGACTGGCCGCTTCGATCGGATCACAGCGTTGCGTAGGCCGGTGGGAAGCGCGTTGCCCGCCGCGATACCGAAGGCGAGCGGAAACGGAAAGCGCACCGTGCGCTTCTTGCGTCGAAGCCCGGTATCGATGATGCGAGCCGCGCGGTCCAGCTCGACGATGAACGGCATTTCAAAGCGGTTCTTGTCGGTGAGCGGCGTTTTCACGAAACCGGGCCGCACGTCGGTCACGGTGATGCCGTGTGGCTCGAGATCACTGGCCGCTGAAGCGAGAAAAAAGCTGAGTGCGCACTTGCTCGTGCCGTAGTCGGCGGCAGTCGGCAGAGGAACCTCCCCGGCCAAGCTTGTTACGCCCACCAAGTGCCCGGACCCACGCTGAATCATCGAAGGGATGACCGGCAACAGCGTCGCAACCGCGCCCAGGTAGTTGGTCTCGATCGTCTCGCGCATGCCGGCCAGTGTTTGCCTGGCCACAGGCTGCTGCGACCCGCCGATGCCAGCGTTGGCCACCACGAGATTGAAGCCGCCGACCTCTTCGTTGAGCTTCGATACCGTCGCCTCAGTGGCCTCGGGTTGCGAAACATCCAAGCTGACCGCATGGGCGCGGCCGCCGTTTGCCACGATCTCGGTCACCAGCTCATCCAGGGCGGTTCGGCGGCGGGCGGCAACCCAAATCTCAAAACCACGCTGCGCGAGCACACCCGCAAGCGCTCGGCCGATGCCACTCGAAGCGCCGGTTATCAGCGCTTTTCCTGCGAAGCTCGCGTCGTCAGCCACGTCACTCCTTCGGTCGGTCGAGACCGCGTCTCAACGTCTCGGTCCCCAACCAATCGAGGCCTCGAATCGGCTCCCTTTGCGAGTGGGCATCCTCCTCGAGCGCGACGGCCAGAGCCTCAACCTGTTCACTACATGACGAAAAACGCATGGCCGGAATCACGTCGCAAGCGCGCTTGAACCAGCTGTCGAAGGCGGGGCCAATCACAAGGGCGGAACGAACGCCGCGCGCAGCCACAACGGCAGAGGGCGCCAACTTGGGACCAGCAACGATCGCCGCCAAAAGGTCCGACATCGGGGCTGGGGACCAATAGCTCTCCGAAGTAAGCAGCCGAAACGCGACCACCGCCAACGCCCAACGATCGGTCGCGGGTGAGACCGACGCGCCTTGAACCTGCTCGGGAGCCATGTACCAAGCCGTGCCGAAGAAGCCTTTACCGACCACTTGCGTGCGACCGAAATCGAGCAGCTTGATGCCTCGCCGACCTTCGACCTGCGTGAGAAATAGGTTTCCCGGCTTCAGGTCGCAGTGAACGATGCCCTCCGCGTGGGCAACGTCGAGAGCTTGGGCCACGTCACGAAGGTGGCTGAGGGCATCGGCGACAGGAAGGGCACCATGCTTCTGCAAGATCGCCCGCAGGTCTTCCCCTTCGAGCAGCTCCATCGCCAAAAAGGGAACCGGGCCAAGCAGCGGTTCGGATGGCCGTACTGAGGCAACCAAATCCAAGGAAACCCCGGCGCCCACGACCTTCACCACGAAGGGCGACGCAATTCGTGAAAGACGCTCGGCCTCGAGAATGAAGGCATCCTGGTCCGGCTCCTGACTCATGCGCTCGCGGTCGAAGAGCTTGAGCGCGACCGGCTCACCGGCTCGCAAGTCGTGTGCGCGAAAGACGAATCCGCTGGCACCTTGGCCGAGCGGACTTTCGATCCGGTAGTGATCCACCGTTTCCCCGGCGAGCTTCTCACTGATGCGCGCCATGTCGGCGCCGCGGCCCGCCACCGACGGGAAGATGGATGGACTGATCGAGAGGCTCTGCGGCGGCCGCATCGTGCCCGCTTGCAACAACGACTCAATCAGTGGGGTCGGTCGCGGGGAGACTTTCGGCAGCGACGGCCGCGTCCGAGAGGTGTCGGTTTGAGGTAACAGCGCACGACGGGTGACGGGAGGCGTCGGTACGCGTCCACCTCGACGGGAAAGCTCCGCGCTGGACGGACTTCCGGGCTGGGCGATACCGAAGGGCATGTCGCCGTCCCTTTTTCCTTCGCCGTTCACTTTGTAGTACACGCTACCCCGAGTGTTGCGCTGCATCAAGGGTCGAGCGTCAGCGCAAGGGGTAGCTCAGCGGCGGAGAGAAGATCGTGAGCGCGCGGCAGACTCTGCACCAAACCGCGCAAGTAGAGCTGCCGGCGTTCATGCTCCGGAAGGTCTCCCGCCCGCCCCTTGGTCGCTTCGTAGAGCAGAATGCCAGTAGTGACGCTCACGTTGAGGCTCTCGGCGTAGCCCCGCATGGGCACGCGCACGGCGCGCCGACAGCGCGACGCAAGATCCTGACCTATGCCCTCTCGCTCACTGCCCACCACGATCGCGAAGGGCTCCTTCAAAACGGTGAGATCCCCTGGCTCGAGTTCGCCGTCGGGGTGAGCGGCGATCCACTCGATTTTGTCGGGGGGTAGCGCTTTGGCGATGTCGTCGACGCTGCGGTGCGCTGTCACGTCGACCCATCGTTCCGAGCCGCGCGCGACCGAGCGAGCCGCCAAGAAGGACTCGTAGCGCTCGAGGACGTGCACGTATTGCAAACCGAAGACGTCGGCGGTTCGCACGATGGCTGCGCCGTTGTGCGGGTCGTGGAAGGAGTCGAGGATGACGTTCACCGAGCGCACGCGGCGCTCGATGTTGCGCAGCAGCTTCTCGCGCCGCTCGGGCGTCACGAAGCCCTCGAGCGCGGCGATGCGAAGCTCCACCTCGTTGGCGGGCAGCTTGTTGACGGCCAGCGCAACGGGCCGAAGCCGCGCCATCTGATCGATATCGCTCAAACTGCGTCGCATCGCGCACGAGCTACAGCGTTCGGCTCAGGCCGCCAAGTCCTTCCACACGAGGCGCCGACACGGGTCGACCCGTCGCCTTGTCGTGGTACTGTGCCGAATCCCGATGCGGCGCCGAGCCCAAACCTTCGCCTTTGTTCTTTTGGCTAACCTGGCCGTAACGACCGCAGCCGTGGGCCAACCCGCGCCGCCTGTCCCACCGCCCGTTGAGCCCCAACCGGCACCACAACCTCTTCCTGATGGCACGCCGCCGCCAGCCGCTCCGCCTCCCGCCGCACAGCCCGCACCGATGCAAACACCGGGTGTTCCTCCGGGTGCTTGGGTCGAGCCGCAGCCGCAACAGCCTCCGTATCCTCAGCAACCTGCGCCGTATCCTCAACAGCCCCCCTATGGCTACGGCCCGTACGGCCAGTATCAACCAATGCCGTACCAGCCGCCGGTCGGCCCGCCACCTCCTCCGCTGCCGCCGCGGGAGCCCTCGTGCTGTCGTTTCGGCATTCGCTTCGATCCGTTTGACCTGCTGTTCCGTCGCCTTTCCTTCCAGACCGAGGTCGGGATCTGGGGGCCGTTCTCGGTTGAAGCTGAAACCACCTGGATTTTCGGCTCACCCACCGAGAACCTCGACACCACCGGCGGCGCCTTGATGGGCAGCGTGCTCGTGTACATCAGCGGGCGTTACCTCGAGGGCTTCTACGCCAAGGCCAGCGTCGGCTTCGAGTCGTTCGAGGCCGTGCTCACCGATGAGCCGCTGCAGAAGAGCACCACCGCCGACGTCTCCTCGCCCATTTTTGGCATTTCGATCGGTAGCTCGACGGTCTTCGGAGGTGACGACTTCGGCTTCAACCTCGCCGGCGGAGTAGGCATCGGCTTTGCCACCGGGGAACCGGTCACGCTGCAGGCGGGCCGCTACGAGACCGTGTTCTACGACAAGAGTTCGAGCATTCAGCTGTTGGCTTCGCTCGGGCTCGGCATTGGCTTTTAGCGGCGCAAACGAAGCGAGAGCGATAGCCGAAACAGCGTCGGGTCTTGCGAGCCCGTTTCACCGAGCGACACCTTGCGAAAGGCTCGCGAGACGCAATCTCGCATTCGAAGGTCATTGGGCATGCTGCTGACGCCGTGGCTTTCGAGCACCTCGCCGAGCGGAGAAACGAGAGCCTCGAGCGTGACCACTGCGTCCGCTGAAAGGCATGGTCGAAACGAGTCCATCGAGGCGGCCACCGCTGATTGAACGCGAGATTGGTCGAGGGAACCACCTGCCGACTGGACGGAGGAGGCCGCCACGGGTTTGGGTTTGTCTTCAGGCTTTGTCGACTCCTCTCCCTTCGGTGAGATTGGTTTTCGGATCCCCCTAACCACGCGTGGACCCGAGCCGCCGGCCTCGAGGACTGGCACTTTGGTCTCCTCGAAGTCCAACAGGTCGACCTCCAGACTCAGCGTGGGAGGAGGAGGCGGGGGAGGTGGAGGTGGCAGTGCAAGAGGCGGCGGCCCCGGCGGCGGCTCCTCCGGCTTTATTGCCGCGGACTCGGCGAGCGCAGCGGAGCAAGCGCAAGCCAACAAACAGAAGGGTGCAACCCAAGCATGCAGCCTCATAACGTCCCTTTTCGAAGCTTTAGTTTCAGCGACACAACCGTGGCTTCTCCGCCGCGAACGTTGCCCAAACGAAGTTTGCGTAAGACGGAGGCGACGCAATCTCGAGCCAAAGGGACGTCGGGCTGGCTCTTTGTGACCGAAACCTCCGACAATTCGCCCGAGGGTTGAACCTTCATGGTGACGTCGAGCACAGTGTCCTCACGCAAACAGCGCTCCATCGCCGGCGAGTTGGCGTCGAGAACCGAGCGCAAATCAGCTTCTTGAACCTGGCCCTGAAGGGGCGAAGCCACGGCGGCGAGCACGGAAGCGCCGTGCTGCGAGTCCTCCTTGATCGGGCTGAGTTGGGGCGCACTCGGATGCTTCTCTCCACCGAAGTCGCGTTCGTCGGGCTTGACCTGTTCAGCCTCTGCCTCGCCGGTCGCGACCGTTGTGCCTTTCCTCGAGGACTCTTGCCTTATCGCGGCGGAACCATCTCCCGCGATCCCCGTATTCAGCGAAGCCGCAGCGCTAGCGACCGCCTGACTCGAGGAGGCCTGACTTGCGTCTTGACGTTGTGAACAAGCTGCAGCGGATACGACGAGCAGCGCACAGAGACCCAATTCGCAACTCACTCGGCCGAGGCTAACACCCCCAAGGAACCTTGAGCGAAACGAGGCTGCGTGGAAGGCTGTCATGGCGAAGCTCAGACGCGTGACAGCGTCAAAAGAGTTCCGCCAACGAGTCGAAGGTTCAGATTGGCCGTCGAGTCACAATGAGTGGCTCCTGCGCTGGCTCAGCGTGGCCCAGCGAGAAAGCCGGTCCTTTGATTCCATCGCAAAGCGCGCCACACAAAGATGGCCGTAATTTTGCATTGGAAGACTCCATGACCCGACCCACCCGTCGTCCGCTTAGCTTCCTGCTCACGCTTCTTGCTGCTCCCGCAACCTTGCTCGGCCTGGCTGCTTGTGAGGGTGATGATCCCACTCCGCCGGGAAAGCAGATCACAGTCGATCCGCCCAGCAGCCAGAGCACCGTCATCTCCGAGGTGCGTCCCCCGCCGCTGTCGGGTGGAACGCTGCTGGCGACAAAGAATGGCCAGCGACTGATCGTGTCGGACCCGGATCGGGATCGCGTGCTCGTCGTGGACGCGGTCGAGCGGTCGGTCGTCGCGGCAATCGCGCTCGAGCCTGGGGATGAGCCCGGTCGCGCGGTGGAGGATCTCGAGGGTCGCAGCCACATAGCCCTACGTGGCGCTCGCTCGTTGCTGAGCGTCGACAATCTGACGGGCGAGGTCTTGGGGCGTCGCGAGGTTTGCGCCGCCCCCCGCGGCGTGGCGCTCTCCAGCTTCGACGACAGCGAAGACAGCCTGCTTGTTGCCTGCGCCAGCGGCGAATTGGTCGAGCTCGGAACTGCTCCTGACGCAGCCATCCAGAGCAGCACCGTGGTGGGTGCGGACCTGCGCGACATCGTGGTCGTCAAAGGCGCGAGTCGCCAGGAGCGCAAGCTCTTGGTCAGCAGCTTCCGCTCGGCCGAGGTGCTCTCGATTGGCCCCGACATGAAGGTCATCCGCCGGGGAAAACAGGGGAACTACACTCACGACTTCTCCGCGCGAACTTACTCCCCGACGGTCGCTTGGCGAATGATCCCAGATCCGTCGGGGACTGGCGCGTTGATGCTGCATCAACGGTCGAGCACGACCGAGGTGGTGATCAACGATCCCGAGGAGCCGAAGGATGAGTCGAGCAGCGTTGGTACGACCAGCGGCGACTGTTTCGACTGCGGCGGGGGATCTGGCAGCGGCTACGGTGGGGACATCTTCGATTGCGGTAGCACCATCGTCAACTCGGCGACCACCGGCTTTAGTGATGACGGCGAGCCGATCCATTCGGCGAGCGTTGGTGGGCTCGGCGGGTTGTTGCTCCCGGTCGATCTTGCGTCCCACCCGAGCGGTTCAGTCGCTGCTTTGGCGGCGGGCGCCGAGACGGTCGTCATCACCACCACACAGGGTCTTCAGAGTCACGACGGTTGCACCGACAACTTTGTGGACGGGCTGCAACTTCCGATTGGCCCCGAGCCGATCGCCGTCGCCTTCACGACAGCCGAGGGAGAGCTCAGCGGCGGCGACTTGGTGGTTCAGCTGCGCGAGCCCTCGACGTTGGTCTTCTACAACGCTGACAACTTCACCTGGAGTGCGACGCTCAACCTTGGCGGCCCGAGTCGTGCGGATTCCGGTCACAAGCTTTTCCACCGGAACCCCGAAGCTCCATCGACGATCTCGTGTGCATCGTGTCATCCTGAAGGCCGAGAAGACGCCCACGCCTGGCTCTTTTCAGGGCTCGGACTGCGCCGCACGCAATCCCTCGAGGGCAACATCATGAACACCGCGCCCTTCCACTGGGACGGCGACCAAGCCGATCTCGATGAGCTGATGGTCAACGTGTTCCAGCACCGCATGGGTGGGTTCGCCCAATCCGCTGAGCGTGTTGCCGCGCTCAATTCGTGGCTCGAGACCATGCCTGTGGTTGCAGGTCCCGCGCTCGATGCCGCGGCTGTGGCGCGTGGCAAGGCCCTGTTCGAGAGCAGCTCGACGGAATGCGCAACCTGCCATGCGGGCGAGCAACTCACGCGCAGCGGCGCCTTCGACGTCGGGACAGGAAAGCCGTTCCAAGTTCCGTCGCTGGTCGGCATTCGCAACCGCGCTCCTTTCATGCATGACGGTTGCGCCGAGACGCTCGCCGATCGCTTCGACGAGAGCTGCGGCGGCGACAAGCACGGCAAGATCGACCAGCTCAGCCAAAGCGATATCAACGACTTGGTCACCTACATGCTGAGCCTCTGAGGCGCGCCAGCCCGACGAGTCCCAAGCAGCTTTCCTCGACTGCCTGATCGCTCGGGCAGCAACCGACCCAAGACCTCCTCACAAGGGAGGTCTTGCGCATTTCCAAGCCCGTCGGAATCGTGCGCTAACAGCCCGGCGCCTCTTCCCAAACGCCCTGATGGAGCGACAATGACGCCTATGCGAAAGCTTACCCCCTTATTTCTCTTAGTTCCCTCTCTGCTTAGCTCCGCCTGTGAAGGTGATGACACGGTTGCGCCGCCGCCCACTGACGAGGTCGTGGTGGACTCGCCGAGCGCGCAGTCTGTCCACACATCGAAGGTGCGTCCCCCGGCGATCTCGGGCGGCACGCTCGTCGTGTCGGCTGATGCAACGCGCGCCGTCGTCTCGGATCCGGACCGCGATCGAATCGTGATCGTCGACCTCAGCAACGACACCGTCATCAAAACCATCGACGTCGAGCCCGGTCAAGAACCCGGTCGCGCTGTGATCGACAACGCAGGTCGCGCTCACGTTGCCCTGCGCAATAGCAACCAGCTGCTAACGGTGAACATCGCCAATGGCGAAGTGGAAGGCCGGTTCACGGTCTGCAGCTCCCCTCGCGGGATCGCCGCCTTCCAGGCGATCGAGAACCCCGCCGATGCGTCGCTCGTCATCGCCTGCGCGACGGGTGAAGTGGTTGAGCTCGATGCAGCGACGGGTGAACCGATCGCGCGCGCCGAGTTCGCACCCGACCTGCGAGACGTCGTGATCGCCGGTCCGGGAACGCGCGCTGGCCGCCGAGTGTTTGTCTCCAGCTTCCGCTCCGCTGACGTCCTTACGCTCAACACCGATCTGGAACTCGAGAACAGCTCACGGCCAGGCGGATATGTGCACTCGGGGTCGCAGCGTGCCTTCGTCTCCAACGTCGCTTGGAGAATGGTACCGGCCTCAGGCGGCGCACTGATGGTGCACCAGCGCTCGGCCACCGTGCCGATCGGGGACGCCAATCAACAAGTACCGCAGCAGTACTACGCTTCGGTTGATTGCGGTTCCAGCGTGGTCCACGGCGCCGCCACCCAGTTCGACAGCCTGGGCAACGCGGTGCCCGGAAGCCGCGGCGTAGGGCTCGCGGTGCTGCCGGTAGACATCGCCGTTTCAGAAGATAAGGGAGTGTTTGCCTACGTTGCTGCAGCGAGCGGGTTCGTGGAGATTACGTCCCTTCCAACCGAGGGGGCTCAGCCGCCCGATCCGTGTGAGGGCGGACTATCGAGCATACGCATCAACGCGGGGCCGGAACCCATCGCGGTGGCCTTTGCAGGTGAGGACGTGATCGTTCAAACGCGAGAACCCTCGACGCTTCTCCGGTACTCGCTCCTTTCGATGACCCAAGAGGCCATGGTGGGACTCGGCGGTGATAGCCGCCGAGACACCGGGCATCAGATGTTCCATTCAAACCCTGATGGCGCGGTCACCATCTCCTGCGCCTCCTGCCACCCGGAGGGCGGTGATGACGGCCACGTTTGGCAATTCACCGACATCGGTTTGCGTCGCACGCAAACGCTGCAAGGCGACATCACGCAGACGGCGCCCTTCCATTGGGACGGTGATTTGACCGATCTCAACCACCTGATGTCGAAGGTGTTCGTTGAGCGAATGGGTGGAATGGAACAGTCGGAGGATCGTGTTGAGGCGCTCACCGACTGGCTGAGCGGCGTCCCGGCTATCCCGGGGCGTGAGAGTGTCGATGTTGACGCAGTTGCGCGCGGCAAAGCCATCTACGAGAACGACAAGGCGGCTTGCGCGAGCTGTCATGGCGGAGCTCAGCTGACCAACTCGGAGACCGTGGACGTCGGGACGGGCAGAGCCTTCCAGGTGCCTTCGCTCAAAGGCATCCGAAACCGTGCGCCGTTCATGCATGACGGCTGTGCGCCCACCTTGCTCGACCGCTTCGAGCCAAGCTGCGGCGGCACGAACCACGGAGATCTGTCTGGCTTGACCGACGCGGATCTCGCAGATCTCGTCGCCTATCTCGACACGCTCTGAGCTCTGCAGCGCTCCGCAGTAGACCCTCCGTCCGCTGCGTACCTTGGGCCTCTCACCCTTCGGGCGAGAGGCCCTTCTTCGTTGCTTCTTCGTTGGGCCAGGAGCGACGAAACCCTCAGCGGCCGTGCAGCCCCGAAAGTTCCGCTGGGGAGAAGCAACCGCGATCGGTGATCAGCCGGGTAACGAGCCGAGCCGGCGTCACATCGAAGGCTGGATTGGCGACCGTAACGAACGGAAGCTCACTCACTTCGGCTGCGGACCGCTCTTCGATCGGGATGTCGTCGCCCGTCTCGATCGAAAGATCGACGGTGGACCAAGGCAACGCGACATAGAAGGGCAGCCCACAATCCTGCGCAGCCAACGCCTTCAAATACGTGCCGACCTTGTTGCAGACGTCACCGTTGCGCACGGTGCGGTCGGAGCCGACGATGCACGCGTCCACCAACCCGCGCCTCATCAGGAGCCCGCCAGCGTTGTCGACGATCAGGGTGCACGGGATGCCCGCCTGCGTCAGCTCCCAGGCCGTGAGCAGCCCCTGATTGCGTGGCCGCGTTTCATCGACCCAGACGTGCAGCGGGACGCCGCGCGCGTGCAGCTCGAAGATCGGCGCGAGCGCGGTTCCCCAATCCACCGTCGCGAGCCAACCTGCATTGCAGTGCGTGAGGATGTTCAGCGCACGGCCCTCGCGCTTGTGGGCCAAGAGCAGCGGCGCCCCATGCTGAGCTATCGCGCGACAGGCGCTCACGTCGGCCTCGGCCAGCTCCGCCGCTAACTGATAGAGCCGCGCAGCTCGCTGGGGCTGCGGCTCATCACGCCAGACCCGGCGCACCTCCGACAATGCCCACGCCAAATTCACCGCGGTTGGGCGAGTGGCCTGCAGCAAGGACTCGGCCTCGAGCAAACTTGCATCGGCGCTGGCGACCCGCGCCGCCAGCGCCATACCGTACGCCGCGGCTACCCCGATCAAGGGAGCCCCGCGCACCTGCATCGAACGGATCGCGTGCGCCATCTCGGCCACCGTCGTGACCTTGACCTCAACGAGCTCTCGCGGCAGTTGGGTCTGGTCGATGATGAACACGTCGCCGAGCGAGCGCTCCGGCCAGATCGTCCGCATCGGCTTTCCGGAGACCAGCACCTCAGTGCCCCGGATAGCTGAGCAAAGAGAACGGTGTGCAACCTCGTTCTTCAACGAGCTTGGCCCCACCTAAGTCGGGAAGGTCGATGACGAAGGCGGCCTCCACGACCTCAGCGCGAACGCGCGATAGCAGCTCGAGCGCCGCCAGGGCCGTCCCTCCGGTCGCGATCAGATCGTCCACCAAGAGTACGCGCTCGCCGGCTTCAATCGCGCCGACATGAAGCTCGATCCGGTCGGTGCCGTACTCCAGCGCGTAGTCCTGCCCGATCACCTCTCCCGGTAGCTTGCCGCGTTTACGAAGCGGGACGAAGCCGGCGCCAAGCGCTACCGCGAGCGCGCCGCCAAGGATGAAGCCGCGGGCCTCGATACCGACCACGCGATCGATACCGTGCGTCGCGTAGCGCTCGACGAAGGCCTCGATCGTCAGCCGAAGACCCTGCTTGTCGCGCAGCAACGTGGTCACGTCGCGAAACAGGATCCCGGGCTTGGGGAAGTCCGGAATGGTTCGAACCAGGCGTTCAAGCTCCTTCACGCGCTCTCCTTGGCCAAAAACCGCCGCACAATCGCCTCATTTCTACGCAGCATCTCGGGCGCGCGCGCGGCCTTTGCGGTCATGATCGCCGAGTCGAGCGCGTGGTCGCAGCCGTGCGGGCAACCGCCCGCAGCTCGCAGCTGAGCGAGCCTCGGAACCACTTGGCGCACGAGCTCACGCGCGCGAGCGCCGTTCTGATTCAAGACCGCGATCACGTCGGCCACCGTGACGTGGCCGTGCTCCGGGTGCCAACAATCGAAGTCGGTCACCATCGCCAGCGTCGCGTAACAAATCTCCGCTTCGCGCGCGAGCTTTGCCTCCGGCATATTGGTCATGCCGATCACGTCACAGCCCCATTGCCGGTACAGCTTCGATTCAGCGACGCTCGAGAACTGAGGGCCCTCCATCGCCAAGTAGACGCCACCGCGTACGACGCCCGCGTCGGAGCTGGCTAGCGCCTCGGAAACGCGAGCACACACGGGGTGCGCCATTGAAATGTGGGCCACGAGCCCGCTGCCGAAGAAGCTCTTTTTCCGATCGATCGTGCGATCGATGAACTGATCCACGGCCACGAAAGTCCCCGGCGGCAGCTGCTCTCGTAGCGAACCGACGGCCGACAGCGACACGATGTCGGTAACGCCCAGGCGCTTGAGTACGTCGATATTGGCCCGGTAGTTCACCTCGTTGGGCGGCACGCGGTGGCCGCGACCATGACGCGGCAAGAACGCTACCTCCACCCCCGCAAGCACGCCGACACAGACAGCGTCGGAGGCCTCGCCAAACGGTGATTCCACCGTACGCCACTCTGCCCCTTCGAGCCCGTCCACTTGGTAGATGCCGCTACCGCCGATAACGCCAATCACGCCCGGCACCATAGCGCGAACCCCGCCACAGATTGGCCACAAAACCTCCTTCAAACCCGCCGGCTAGCTCCCGGTATTGGCCACAACCCAAGGCCATGCTCCCGGCATGCAACGTCCTCTTCGTGTGCTCGCGATCGCTATGATCTATGGGGCAGTCTCGCTCGCTTGGCTGTTCTTGGGCGGGGTCACCGCACACCGCTCTAACACCATCGACCCTGGCGAACGCCAAGAGGTCGAAGGCCTTTGGGGAGGTGCCCATAGGCAACAGCCACCCATCATCAAGACGCGGGTGCAGCCAACCAAGAACGGTGAACCCCTGACGCCCGACGCGGTAGCGTTCGACCCGGCGAGCAGCCAAATCAACGTCGATATTGCGCTGGACCAGCGCCTCAAAGGCCTACGTTGGTTCGCCCTGTACGACGTCACCTTTGATGGCACCTGGGACCTCGAGGTCGAGGGGGATGGGCCGTACGACCTGCAGTTCGCACTGCCGAGTAGCTCAGCGATCTATGACGACTTCCGCCTCAGCATCGACGGCGAGGAGCTCGCAGTCGCACCGCAGAACGGCCAGATCGTAGTACCGCTCCCCAATGGCCTTCGCGACGTGCAAGTAGGCCTGCACTACAAGAGTCGTGGGCTCGACCATTGGCAGTACGTGCAGAGCTCTGGCGGAGGCGCACTTCGCGACTTCAGCTTGCGCATGACCACCAACTTCGACGCGATCGAATTCCCTGAGGAGGCGTTATCACCCTCATCGCGAACCGAGGGCGCTAACGGCGCAACGCTCGAGTGGAAGTTCTCCAACATCATCACCAACCGCGGCATCGGCATGGTGATGCCGCAACGAATTCAACCTGGCGAGCTCGCCGCAAAGCTTGCGTTCACGGCTCCGCTATCGCTGTTCTTCTTCTTCTTGGTGATCGCCATCTTGGCGAAGCTGGAGAAGCTCGACGTTCACCCGATCAACTACATGTTCTTGGCGGCGTCCTTCTTCAGCTTTCATTTGTTGTTTGCCTACACAGTCGACCTCTTACCGCTGGGACCCGCGTTTGCTCTGGCGAGCATCGTTAGCGTCGGCATGGTGACCACGTACTTGCGTTTGGTGGTCTCTGCGCGCTTCGGCTTCCTCAAGGCTGGGCTGGCACAACTGCTCTACCTGGTAGGCTTTTCGGCCGCGCACTTCCTCGACGGGCTGACTGGGCTCACGGTAACCGTGCTCTCGATCGCCACGCTCTTCGGCATGATGCTGCTCACGGGCCGGATCAAATGGTCGGAAGTGCTCACCAAAAGCGAGCCAACCAAAGCCGACCAAGGCCCCTATCGGACGCGAACCGAAGTGAGTCCGGAGCCGGGGTGAGACGGATAAGGGCGTGGCTAACCGATGACTTCGGTCGAAGGCTCAGGCTGCAACCGGGCCAGCTTTCGATCGACGAAGCGGCTACAAACCACGCCGAGGAGGATGGCGGCCAAGGTGATCGAAACAGCCCAGCCCGTGCTCGCAGCAGCCAAGCTGCCGATTCGCTCGGGCTCGGTTGCACCTGGTGCGTAGGCCGCGAAGAAGGTCGCTGAAGCTGCCTCACGAGCGCCAAATCCTTGCGGGGTGATCGGCAGCGTCACCACCACCAGCAGGATTGGAAGGTAAACCAGCGCCGTCCCAAGCGGGATTCGAATGCCAAATATACGAAAGGAGATCCAGGTACCAAGGACCAACACCGCAAGGTGCGGCAAGCGACCGACCAACGCTCGCATATGGCCGCCGAAACCAGCCTCGAACAACGGCTTGAGCAACGTCACTCCACGAAGAAATCGAGGCGGCTTCGAAACAACCACCAGATAGAGGCCACCGCACACCAACACCAACGGAATGAAGCCAAGCGGCAGATCGGTGAAGGGCAGCGCGATCGTCATGCAGCCCACGAGACACCCCATCCAGGTGGCGTAGGAGACGAGCGTGGTGCCCGCCATACGCGCCAACGGGATCTTCAGTAGGCGGGCCTGCAGGTAGGTCATGTAGGCCTGGCCGAGATGATGGTTGATCATCCCAGGGAGATAGGAGGCCCCTCTGAATAGGTAGAAGTCGATGTAGCTGGCCTGCGGCATCGTGCGTCGATACGCAACGAAGTTGCCGAACGCGTCTGCAGCCAATAGCACCGTTTGCCACAGCATCGCAAAGCCGAGCAACGCCACCGGATCCACCTTCGCCAACGTGTCGAAAAAGGCATCGAAGTCGAGCTTGCGCGCCAATAGCCAGAGCAGGAACGCAGCCACGACGAAGGGCAAAGCACTGCGCAAGGGCGAGAGCTTGGGACGCACCATCCCCGGCTCAACCAGCGTCGAGGTGCGCTCGCCAATTGGCGAGATCGTGGGCTCAGGCTCCTCGTTCATGCGCCCTGACGTTCACGCAGCGCAAACGCGCGCGCCTCTTCACGCAGGCCTTGGCTAGCTGTCACACGGGGGGTCCAGCCAAGCAAGCGCGCGGCTTTGGACGAGTCGTAGACCACCTTGCGCGTGAGGATCTTCACCACGAACGGCGAGAGCACGGGGGCCTTCTCGGGCGCGATCATCCGCTGGGCAAACGCTGCGGCTCTGCCCAAAGCCATCGCAGCCCCGAACGGCAGCGTCAGCCGCGGTGGCGGCGCACCCGTCTCCTCGGCGATCAGCTCGGCAACTTGGCGAACAGTCGGCGGAGGGCGATCCACGTTGTCCATCACGTTGAACGCCTGGCCGGCTGCAGCCGGCTTCTCAGCGGCGAGCAAGCAGACGTCCACCACATGATCGACCCAGACCACGTTGAGCGGCGCGCTTCCACCGTCGATCAAAAGGAACCGCTTCGCTCGCAACGAGGTCACGGCCCTGGGCATGAAGTTCTTGTCATACGGCCCGTAGATAATCGGCGGGCGCACCGCTGTTACCTCCAGCGCAAGCTCAGCTCCGGTGGCAAAAGCCGTGCGTTCAGCGTCTACCTTGGTGTCGTCGTAAGCGACGCCGCTGTGTTTGGTGGGCCAGGTCTCATCCACTTGACCTTCCTCCGGCCGACCGTAAACCGCTGTCGAGGAGAGCTGAACGAACCGGCGAACACCAGCCCGTGCAGCAGCCACCACGGCGCGCCGCGTACCGCCGACGTTGATGCGCACGAATTGCGATACAGCCCCGACATCCCCGACCTGCGCCGCGAGGTGCAGGCAGGCGTCGGTCCCCTGCGCAAGCTCGGCGAGTGAGGCTTCATCCTCGAGGTCGCCGCGCACGAGCTCCACGCCGAGTACGGCGAGCCTCTTTGCATCGGCGCGACTCGGATCACGCACCAACCCACGCACAGCGAGCCCCCGCGACAGCGCCACCTCGGCGAGCCGGAGGCCTACCCCGCTCGTGATTCCCGTCACTGAAATGCGCGCCAACGCCATGCTGGCGCTTATAGCTCAGCAGGCGCCGTGAGCGCTCAGGGTAACTTCACCAGAGTGGGCACGTTGGTCGCGTTGGTATCGCCAATTCCAAGCTGCCCGAAGTCATTGCCACCCCAACAATAGAGCTCGGTTGGTGAGACGTACGCGCACGAATGCAGCGTGCCCGTGCCGATCGCCACCACACCGCTCAAGCCCGAGATCGTGACTGGAAATGGGCTCGCAGGACCAGCGGTTCCGAGTTGCCCACTGCTGTTGCTGCCCCAACAGGAGACGAGCCCCTCGCGCAGTCCGCAGCTGTGAACGAAGCCTGGAGCGACTTGACCAAAACTTCCATCCACCAAAAGCGGCAGGCTGAACTCAGAGATCGAACCATCGCCCAGCTGACCACTGTCGTTGTCGCCCCAACACGCGGTTTCTCCCAGGCTCGAGGTAGCACAAGCATGGTTACCGCGACCTGCGCGGACCGACACGGCGGTGAAGGGCAACGCAACCTGCACCGGACTCTCGATCGTGGCGGGCGCAGCAACCCCACACTGCCCCTGACCGTTTTCTCCGATGCAAGACACCGCACCGGCTTGATCGAGGCTGCAGGTGAAGAACGCTCCAGCAGCGGCGGCGACTCCGCCATCGAAGATCCCTTCGGAGATCGGCGGGGTGAAGCCAACGCCCCAACAGCGCACGCTGGAACCATCGGCGGACTCCGTCACTGCGCAAGAGTGCCCCTCGCCGAGCGCGAGCGCCGTGACCTCACCGGAAAGCCCTTCCACTGCGGCCGGGATCGGGATCGAGGTTTGCGCACCAAGCTGGGGCAACGCCTGCCCAAACTCCGAAGCGCCCCAGCAGTAGACGCTCCCCGAAGTCAGCAACGCACAGGTGTGAAAGCTGCCGGCGGCGAGGAAGGTTGCCGGTTCAGGTAACGCGGCTTTGATCGGCGAAAGCGAGTCCGCCGTGTCACCGGTACCGAGTTGGCCTTTGGAGTTCCTACCCCAGCAGTAAACGTCGCCGTCGAACGCTCGCAAGCATGAATGGCCGGCGCCAAGCGCCAGCTGCTCGACGCCGCCCACGCCGCCCCCTTGACCGCCTTCCCCTCCAAAACCGCCGCCTCCCAGCCCGCCGCCGCCCGGCGCCTGACCCGCGCCTCCCTCGGCTTCGTCGATCGGCAACGAGGACCGCGCGCCGCAGGCCAGCATAAGCAGGCAAACGGAAGAGACCCGTTGTCGAGTACGCGTGGACATGAGAAGACTCCTAGCACGTGTTCTGTCGCAGAAACGAGACCCCATGCGCCTTCTGATCGACGAGCAGCTGGATGAATATTGCCAGCGGCACACTTCCGACCCAAGCCCTAACTTGACTGAGTTGGTGCGCTACACGCGTGCGAATGTGGACGATTCGCAAATGCAGGTCGGGCACGTGGAGGGTCAACTCCTGGCGCTGCTGATTGCAATCTCGGGGGCTAAACGCGTACTCGAGGTCGGCACCTTTACTGGGTATTCAGCCCTAGCGATGGCAGAGGCGTTACCGACTGACGGGAGGATCACTACCTGCGACGTGGATCCCGTCAACACACAGGTAGCGGCGCGCGCCTTCGAAGGCTCGGCGCACGGTCACAAGATCGAGCTGCTGCTCGGCGACGCCAAAAGCACCATCGCAGCGATGCCGGAAGAGCCGACCTTCGACTTCGTGTTCATCGACGCCGACAAAGGCAGCTACGTCGACTACTACGAATTGGCGCTTACGCGCATGAAGCCAGGCGCGATCTTGGCGGCGGACAACACGCTTTGGAGCGGAAGGGTGCTTGCGCCCGTGGACGCGGATGACTTGGGCATCGTTCGCTTCAACGCGCACGTTCAAAAAGATCCGCGAGTGGCCAATGTTCTATTGTCGGTGCGTGACGGCATCATGTTGGTGAGGAAGCTGTGCTCCTAGCGGTCGACGTCGGTAACACGAACATCAGCTTCGGCTTGCTCTCTGGTGGCAAGCTCGTGCACCACTTGCGCAGCGAGAGCGCTCGTCAGCGGACCTCCGACGAGTACGCCATCCTGGTTCGCCAGATGATGACGCTCTACGGAGTGGAGGCGTCCAGCATCAAGAGCGCCATCATCGCCAGCGTGGTTCCGGCGCTGACCGACACGATGGTCGCCTTCGTGCGTCGCGCCTTCAGCGTTGAACCCTTGGTGGTCGGGCCAGGCATCAAAACCGGCATGCCGATCCTGTACGAAGATCCGCGCGAGGTTGGCGCCGACCGCATCGTGAACGCCGTTGCCGGTTACGATTGGGCTGGCGGTTCGGTGATCGTCGTTGATTTTGGCACAGCGACCACCTTCGACTGCGTGAGCAAGAAGGGTGAGTACCTAGGCGGCGTGATAACCCCAGGCGTGCAGATCAGCGCCGATGCGCTGTTTGCTCGCGCAGCTCGTTTGCATCGCGTCGACTTCGCCGTTCCGGCCAAGGCCATCGGCCGGAACTCGACGCAGTCGATGCAGTCGGGCATCGTGTTTGGGTACGCCGCCATGGTGGACGGGCTTTGTGCACGCTTGAAGAAGGAGCTCGGGGAGGACGCGCGCGTGATCGCCACGGGTGGGCTCGCAACGCTGATTGGCAAGCAAACCACCTCGATCGAAACGGTGGATAGCGACCTGACGCTGACCGGGCTTCATCTGATTCACCAGCGGAACCTGTGACTCAAACCAACGTCAGCGATGCAACGGGCCTGCAGCCGTTTCTCTTGAACAGCGCGCGAGTCATGCTGTTTGCTGCGGCCGCGTTGGTCGGCACGCCGCACCGAGCTGTGCTCGCCCAACCCAGCGCGAGCGCCGAGATCGACCTGGAGCTCTTGCGCCAGCGCTTCAAGCGCGCGCTGGCTCTCGAGGAACGCGCGAAGTGGACTGAGGCCAAAGCGGAGTTCGAAGAGATCGGCAAGCTCAAGATGACCGCGCAGGTGCGCTTCCACATCGGGCTTTGTGAAGAGTCGCTAGGCCAGCTCGCCACAGCCCTCGAACACTACGAGGCGGCGCTGCAGCTCGCGGAGTCTGACCGCAGCAACAACGAGGACGTCCTCACCACGGCGCCTGAGCACATCGCAGCCCTCGAGCCTCGCGTACCTCGGGTGAAGCTCACCGTTGAAAACGAGGGCTCAGCCGAGATCATTCTGGACGGCCAAGCCAAGGGAAAGGCTAAGCGCGGCGTCGAGTTCCGGCTCAACCCTGGCGACCACCGGGTCGAGGTCGTGCGCCCAGGCCAAAGCAACTTCGTGCGCAAGTTCTCCTCGGAGGAATCTTCGGTCCTCGAGTTCTCGATTCCCGAGAGCACCGCGGTCGTCAGCAACGCCAACGAGACAAAGGCGCCGGCACCCAAACTCGTGACCGAGACTGAACCGGGGAACCCGGTTCCAGCCATCGTGGTTGGAGCGGGCGGACTTTCGTTGCTCGTCGCCAGCGGCGTCTTCGTAGGCTTGTGGCAAGCCGCTATCTCCGAGGTCCGAGCCACCTGCAATGAGCAGGATCAGCAGTGTAGTCCGGCGCTTGCTTCGCGAGTCGACGACGGCAAACTCTACAGCGGGTTGGCGTGGGGGCTTGGTGCGGCCGGCGTGGCCATGGCAGCGACAGGCGCCGTCCTCTACTTCACGCTCGGCCAAGACAGCACGGTTACCCGCAAAGCGGCGCTCCGAATCGGACCGGCCAACACAACCTTTACGCTTCAATTCGACTGACCATGACCACCCTCGACGAAGACAGCTCAGGGTCCAACAACGATGATGAGACGGTCCGCAAAATCTTGGGTGGACCGCCCTCGGTTTTCGGCCCGCTGCTCGCAGCCTTCGTCATCATCTTGATCGAGGCCACCTCCAGACTCGACTTCAAGTTCCCGAATCCGCCGGCCATCCTGATGACCATCTGCGTCTTCTCCGCCTTCACCGGTGGAATGAAGATGGGCCTGCTAACGGCGGTGATCACGGTCACGTACTACCTTGGCTACTACGCGACCCCGGCCTGGTCGTTCAACTACACCGAAGACGATCTGCTCAGGGTGCTCGTTCATTTCGTCACGACGCCGGTCGCGGTCGTGATGAGTGGGCTCTCCAAGAGAGCGGCAGATCGGCTAGCCACGGCGTCGTTGAGACAAGAGCGTGAGCACTCAGCATCGCTGCTTTCGCTGTTGTCCGCGCGGCGTGAAGTCGAGAAGGAGCTCTCGCAGGCGAAAGAAGCCGCTGAGGCCGCCAACCGCGCCAAAAGCTACTTCTTGGCCAACGTCAGCCACGAGATCCGCACGCCAATGAACGGCATTCTCGGCATGACAACGTTGGCGCTGGACACTGAACTCACGCACGAGCAGCGTGATTACCTCGAGACGGTACGCGCTAGCGCAGAAGCGTTGCTTTCGCTGCTCAACGACCTGCTCGACTTTTCCAAGATCGAAGCCGGCAAGCTCGATCTCTCCCCCGCTCCTTTCAACGTGGTGGAGATGACCGCGGCGTCGGTGAAGAGCTTCTCGCTGCGAGCGCAGGAGAAGGGCTTGGAGCTCTTGGTCGACATCCCGAGCGAGGTCCCGCAAGCGATCGTCGGTGATGAAAATCGACTACGGCAGGTGCTGATCAACCTGGTTGGCAACGCCATCAAGTTCACCGACAGCGGCGAGGTCGAGGTCTCACTCACCGCCACGCCCGGGGAGAATCGCAAGATCAAGCTTGGCCTCTCGGTGCGAGACACCGGGGTTGGAATTGCCAAGGAGAAGCTCGGCTTGGTCTTTGACGCCTTCACCCAGGCAGACGGCTCGGCGACGCGCCGCTTCGGCGGCACCGGGCTCGGTCTCACCATCTCTGCACGCCTCGTTCAAATGATGGGAGCGAACCTGCAGGTAAGCAGCCAACTTGGCCAAGGGAGCCGCTTCTTCTTCGAGATCGAGGTGGAAGAAGCGGACGCACCTGCGCGAGACACCTTCGGTGACCTGGTTCGAACCGTCGGCCCCAAGCGTGCGTTGGTGGTCGAGGACAATCCTCGTGCCCTCGCGTTGATGGCTGCGCGGCTGGAGCGCGCAGGCTTCACCGTGGATGGCGCCGCCACCGGTGAGGCCGCCTTGGGTGCAGCAAAAGCGGCCTGCCCAGACCTGCTCATCATCGACGAGTCGGTCAGCCTTTCAGCCGTTCGCAGAGAAGGCGGCGAACTCGAGTTGGCTACGCGGTTGCAACGGGAAACGAAAGCGCCGCTCATCATGATGCTGACGGCCAAGAGTCAGTCGGTGCTGGCGCCGCGCATCCGCACGTTGGAGTCCGCGCTCTCGATCGTCAAGCCAACCAACGACATCAAACTGCTCGAGGCGATCGCCGTAGCGCTAGGCCATCGTCCCAGCATCGATGAAGTTCCGCCCTCCGAACGCTCGCTGCCCATCGATAAGCCCTCCCTTTCGATTCTCGTGGCCGAGGACAGCCCGGTAAACCAGAAGCTGTTGCGCAGGATTCTCGAAAAGGCCGGTCACGTGACTGTGCCCGCAGACGATGGGCAAAAAGCCTTGGCCGCTTTGCGTGAGGCCAGCTTTGACCTGGCGCTGATGGATATTCAGATGCCGATCCTCGACGGGTTGGCCACGATCGCTTTGTTCCGCGCCCACGAGGCGCAAACAGGTGCTCGTCGCCTTCCCGTAATTGCGGTGACCGCTCACGCGATGGCGGGAGACCGCGAGCGCTGTATCAGCGCTGGCTTCGACGGCTATGTGACCAAACCGATCCAAATCCCTGAGCTGTTCACCGAGATGGACCGCTTGCTTGGGCAAGGGCCTCAGGCGTTTGCACGTGAGATGGAGAAGCGTGACTCGGTGCCTCCGCGGCCGCGCAGCGATAAATCTCGCGACACCAAGCTATGGGTAACTCGCACAGGTGGAGACGAGGAGCTGGCCGTCGAGTTGGGGGAGATGTTCTCCGAGGAGGCACCCAAGTTGATCGAAGCGCTGAAGAACTCGCTCAAGAAGGTAGATCCAGCCACCTTTGTTAGAACCGCTCATACCCTCAAGGGGCAGTCCGATCACTACGGTGACAAAGAAGCCTTTGAGTTGGCCCGGTCGCTCGAAATTCGCGGAAAAACGCAACCTTTGGCGGCCCTCGAGCAAGACGTAGCCCGGCTCGAAGCATTGATCGTCGCGCTCTCGCTCGACATCGCGAAGTATGTAGCGTCCAAACGCTCGGTCTGACATACCATCGGCCCGTCATGACGCGCATTCTGGTTGTGGACGACTCGCCAATGGACCGGCGCCTCGCAGGAGGAATCCTCGCTAAGAATGGCTTTACCGTGGACTACGCCGGGGATGGTCGCGCGGCGCTGGAGGCCATGGCGGTAGAGCTGCCCAGTGCTGTGGTGACCGACCTGCAAATGCCAGAGATGGACGGCTTGGCGCTGGTTGCGGAATGTCGCCGGCTCCATCCTTCGATTCCCATCGTACTGATGACGGCACACGGCAGCGCCGATACCGCGGTCCTGGCGCTAAAGACTGGAGCGGCGAGTTACGTGCCGAAGCGCAGTCTGGCCAGTGACCTGGTCAATACGTTGCGCGACATTCTGGCGCTCACCCGCGAGGTCGATCGCTCGAGCACGGTTGATCCGCTCGAGGTTCGCACGGTGAACCTCGAGATACGTTCGAGCCTCGAAGCTATCGCAGAGGTCGTGGGCCAGCTTGAGTCTCACCTTATCCAGCTCGCCTTATGCGATGAGACCGGGATGCTCCAGGTTGGAGTGGCGCTTCGTGAGGCGTTGGTCAACGCCGTCGTCCACGGCAACCTTGAGGTGAGCTCCAAGTTGCATGAAGAATCCCCCACTCGCTTCTTTGAGGCGGTGAAAGAGCGGCAGGAGCTAGCTCCGTACAATGCTCGTAAGGTGAAGGTGCTCGCCGTCTACAGCCCGCTGGAGGTGATCTACACCATCAAAGATGACGGCCCCGGGTTCGACACCGCCGCGCTCCCCGATCCGACCGATTTGGAGAACCTCGACAAGCCGTCTGGTCGCGGCTTGATGCTGATCCGCACCTTCATGGATGACGTGAGCTTCAGCGCAACAGGCAGCGAGATCCGCATGGTGAAGCGGCGGGCCAGCGCGAAGCCTGCAACCGACTGACCTCGAGCGGCGTTAAAACGCAGCCGCTCGATCAGCAGTCGGTCAATCAGCAGAGTCGCTCAATCAGCAGAGCGGAACAGGTCGCCCTCGAAGCGGAAGCCGAGCGCGATATACGGAAAAGCCTGGCTAACGTCCTCACCTGTGCGAAACGGGTGCATCAGCCACCAGCCGGCGATCGCAAGTAGCGTTGGCTTGTTGAAGCTCGCCCCTGGCTCGTCAAAGAAGGTGTACGCCGCCAGCGGGCCAAGGCGCAGGATTGTCTGTCGGTCCTCCGCATCGCCAAGGTTTGCTTCGTCAATGAAGGAGTGGCTCAGAGAAAGCCGCGCCCCAGCCGTCAGACCAAAGTCACTGAGGTAGACCAGGTCCGTGTCGTTGTGGACGAACCAGGACTTGTCCTGCGTCAGCACATCGAAGCGAATGTGATAGTAGAGCGGCCGCTCTTCCTCGAGCCCGAGGTTCGTATAGGTGAACAAGACGTCGTCTCGCAAGACGATGGGGCCAAGTTTCACAAGCGCTGTGGCACGCGCGTTGGCTTCGATGCCGCCTCGCGGGTGATTGGCGTTGCGCTCCGTACCCTTCTTCAATGCGCTATCGGAGTAGTCCTCATCGGCGCTGGCAAAGGTCTGAATTTGGTTGAACGAACCAAAATGACCCACCTGATGGAAGCCAGCTGAGAGCGTGAGAAGGCTCAGAGGCTTTACTTCAATGAAGCCACCCATCCGGGCATTGGCTGGGCTCACCGTAGGGGAGATGCCAATCGAAATGGCATTGTCACGCAGAGCCAGAGAGTCACTGGCGTAGAGACGGTGGCGATAGACAAGGTTGTAAGCCACCTCCAGGCCGAGGGGATTGAGCCGGGCACCAACCAGAGTGTCGTAGGTAAAGCGGTCACTCGGAATGCGGGGCGGCGCTTTTGGCGCCTGCTCTTGGGGCGCCTGCTCTTTGGGCGGAGCAGCGGCCGCGGGCTCCCCTGCCTTCACCGCTGGTTGAATCGCGGGCGGTGAACTCGGCTCTGGCTCCGCCGCCTGAGCTACGCCGCCCGTAGAGATCATCACGCAAAATCCGAAGCCCCAGCGTCCCGCAGTTCCCATTCGGGGAGATTAGACGATGCGGATTAAAGCCGGCTACGTTCTTGACAGACAAAGCCGCGAACCAATCTTGGCCCTGCGAACTGACGACCGAGCAAAGCTCGAAGCAGCGCGCAAACCCAAGCATTTCGTGCGTGATTCGTCGCGCACCGTCAACTCACGAGAGGTTCCTGTCATGCAAAATCGGCTGTTTGATCTCGCTGGTCCCCTGGCCCTTTTCGACGGTTTCGCCCAGGCTCGGCCGCGCACGCTTTGGGCCACGGACTCACAAGCTGTTCGTGAAACCGAGCACGGCTTCGAGTTTTCGATCGATCTCCCGGGTGTGGACCCAAACACCGTAGAGGTGGCCGCAGAGGGCACCGTCTTGTTCGTTCGCGCCGAGCGCAAGCCGCGCTTCGAGGGCAAGGAGGCCGGCATAAAGCCCGGACGTGAACGCTACTCGCGGCAGTTCGATCTTCAGCGCCCAATCGATACCGCTAACGTATCGGCCTCGCTCGAGCAGGGCGTGCTCTCGATCACGGTGAACAAGGCTGACGTGGCCAAGCGAGTGAAGATCCCGGTGCGAGTGACGCCTGGGCAGGCTTCGTGATCGCCCATCCAAATCGAAAGGGAGCGTTCAGCGGGACACTTTTTCGATTGCGTCGATCAATGTCTCGAGCTCGAACGGCTTATCCAATCGCGAATTTGGAATCTCTTGCAGGAAGGAGCGCGCCTTCTTGGTGAAGGCGCCTCCGGTCATGAAGATCATGCGACGTTCGAGGCCGGGAAACAATTTGCTGATCATCTCGTAAAGACCCGCACCGTCCATGCCTTGCATCATCATGTCGCAGACGATGACGTCGAACGAGTCGCCAGCGCGCAGTACTTGAAGCGCTCGCTCGCCACTTTCAGCCGTCGATACGTCGTGCGTTTGAGCGAGCAAGCCGCCAAGAGTCCGCAATAGCCGTGGCTCATCATCCACGAGCAGCACACGGCGCCGCGGAACGGCGACGGCTCGCGGGCTCGTTGGAGCGTTGACCTCACGCACTGGCGCAGTAGGCAATAGTGTAACCAGCTCCGTCTGGTAAGGAGGTTCGAGACCGTCTTCGCTGGTTCGAGCAAACACCTGCCCACCGTGCTCGAGCACGATGCGCCGACAGATCGCCAAACCTAGCCCGGTACCGCTCCTCGCGCCTTTGGTCGTGAAGAAGGACTCGAAGATCCGCGAGCGATGAGCTTCGTCAATGCCAACGCCTGTGTCCGCAATCGCGACCTCGACTCGCTCGTCCACCGCTGTGCGCGTGCGGATGCGTATCCGATGCTGTTGCGAACTATCATCGGGCAGGGCCTCAGCGGCGTTGATCAGAAGATTGAGAAACACCTGACTCAGGCGACCTTCGTTGCCCAAGACGGGCGAAACCGGCTCGAAGTCTTCGATCAGGAGCGCGCGCGACAAGAGGCTCTTATCTGCCATCCGCAGCACGCGGCCGAGCACCGCGCGCACGTCCACCGTCTTGACTGAATCCGTATCGCCTTTGGAAAAGGCCCGCAGGTCACCAACAACCCCGCGCAAGCGTTCTAGCCCCTCACGAATCGTCTCCAACGAATCGGCGGGCATCTGCCCCGAGCCTGCTGACTTCTGCGCCAACTCGACCTGGGCGAGCACAAACGCGAGCGGGTTGTTGAGCTCGTGAGCAACGCTGGCTGCGACGGTGCCCAGCGACGCCATACGCGCCGAGAGCAGCGCCTTCTCCTGATGCTCCCGCTTCTGGGTAACATCGTAAGCGAACAGCGGGGTCACTTCGTGGTTGCGCCAACACAGGCGCGCGCCCACCTCAAACTCCACCTCCAATACTGTCTCGCCTGCGGCGAAGCGGAAGACCCCGCGCGAGCCGATCACCGAGGACGATAGGAACTCGCGCAGCCTGCCTTTCTCATCAGCGCCTAGAGCCAGTGACGCGAGGTCGGCACCTGGGGACAAGCCCTCGGGCCACAACTGTTGGAACGGCCGATTGGCCCACTGAATCTGCGCCTCTTTCTGCACGCAAGTGGCCACAGGAAGCGCGTTGAGGAGTGCTTCGTATTCGAGTTCCGACGCCAGGCCCTGGGCGTTCACACTAGCCTCGCAACACGCGCACGAAAAACGGCGCGCAGACGGCCATGTTGAAATGCGCGCTGACCTCGAGAGCCTTGCGAACCCGCTGCGCAGGAGCTGTTCCACGCAGGGCGCGGAGAGCCCCGAGGGCGTACTCTGCTCCAGCCCCCACGGAGTCATACCCGTCTGCCATTTCGTTCACTTGGAAGTCCGACATCACGCTGTAAAGCCGCGACTTATAGCCGACCAAGAACTGGCCCCCCGACTCGGAGTTGGACTCAATCTTCGCCACGCCTCGCTCTTTCAACAACGTTCGCACGCTCTCGGCGAACACCGTGACCATGAAACGCATGTCGTCACGCTCGAGCCGCGAGCTGCCTTGCACCGGCACGGTGAGCGAGTGCTGCAACACCTGGCCCATGCGAAAGCTGGAGGTGTACCCGATAAGGAACGGGCCTTTTTGAAACACCTTCGGAAGGCGGGTTACCCGAGACGTCCAACCGAGGACCGACGCTGAGTCGGCCCCGATGTAGACATTACCCTTCTCAACAAGTCCGACGATACAGGTCATCAGCAATCGTTGGGGCAAGTGAAGGCGTTCTCTCCACAGAACGGTTCACAGAAGAAGTTTCCGCAGGCGCAGATCGCCAAGCAATCCGGTTGGCAGTTGAAGACCGTCTCGCCGCAGCCCGGGTCGCAGAAGCCATCTCCGCAGGTGCAACCACCCGTGCAGTCAAACGGGCAGCTGAACTCGTCCTCGAAGCACGAGCTCTGACAGACCCCATCTCCGCAAGCACACACACCGCAATCGGTCGGGCAAACGAACGGGTCTTCTCCGCAGAGTGCGCCTTCGCAGACGAAGTTGCCGCAGGCACAAACCTGGAGACAGTCCCCTTGGCAGTTGCCCACGTTCTCGCCGCAGTTGGGGTCGCAGAAGCCGTCCCCACACTCGCAGAAGCTTCCACAATCGGTGCTGCAGCTGAAGACGTTCTCACCACAGTTGGGGTCGCAGAAGAAGTCTCCGCAGGTGCAAGCAAACTGGCAGTCGAAGGCGCAGGTGTCGATCGTCTCGCCGCAGAACGAGTCGCAGAAGAAGTCACCGCACTGACAGAAGTTGAAGCAATCATTGGGGCAGGTCTGCGAGTCCTCGCCACAGTTCGGATCGCAGAAGAAGTCCCCACACTGGCAGCCGGTGGAACAGTCGGGAGAACAAGAGACGATGTTTTCGCCGCAGGCCGCATTGCAATTGCCGTCACCACAGACGCAACTCATGCCGCAATCGCCGGGGCACGTCGCGCTGTTCTCGCCGCACTGCGCGACGCATTGGCCGTCACCACATTGGCAAGTGACACAATCCGAGGGACAGCTGCTGGCCGTCTCGCCACACTGAGCCTCGCAGAAGAGGTTGCCACACTGGCAGTTGATGGCGCAGTCCTGAGCACAGGTGAGGACGTTCTCTCCGCACTCGGGCTGGCAGGCGAAGTTGCCACATTGACAGCTTGAGTCGCAATCCGCAGCGCAGGTGCTTGGAGATTCACCACATGCGGGCTGACATTGGCCGTTGCCGCAGACGCAGTTGGAGCCGCAGTCCTGGCTACAGTTGGCCGAGCTCTCCCCGCAATCGGGCTGACAGATGCCGTTGCCACAACCGCATTGGGTGGTGCAATCCGAGGGGCAGCTGGCGTTGGTCTCGCCGCATTGAGGTTGGCAGGTCAGATTGCCGCAAATGCAGGGCTGACCGCAATCGACGGGGCAGCTCGAGCTGTTCTCACCGCACGAGGGAGCGCAGCTGCCGTCCCCACAGATACAATCCAGCTCACAATCGGAAGGACAGTTGAAGCCGTCCTCGAAACACTGGGGCTGACACTGACCGTTACCGCACACGCAGGTGGAGCCACAATCCGTCGCGCAGTTACCTTGCGTTTCACCGCAAGCAGCCTGGCATTGACCGTTGCCGCAAACGCACGGTTGACCACAGTCAATCGAGCAAGTGGAGCTGTTCTCGCCGCAGGCCGCGTTGCAGGTACCGTCCCCACAGAAGCAATTGGGACCACAGTCCAAGGAGCACGAAGCGGAGCTCTCACCGCAGGCGGGCTGACACTGGCCGTTGCCGCAAACACAGGGAGCACCGCAATCGCTCGAGCAGGTCGCCTGGCTCTCTCCACACTGCGGCTGACAAAGCCCGTTGCCGCAAACGCAGGGAGTTTGGCAATCGATGCCACAGGTTGCTTCATTCTCTCCACATTGCGGCTGGCACGTTCCATTGCCGCAGACGCATTGCACCGGGCAGTCAAAGCCGCAGGAGAAGGAGTCCTCCCCACACTGAGGCTGACATACGCCGTTGCCGCAAACGCAAACCTGCGCACAGTCGAAACAGTTACCGGCCGTCTCGCCACACTGCGGCTGACAGACCCCGTTGCCGCAAATGCAGGGGTTGCAGTCTTGGCAGTTGAAGGAATTCTCGCCGCACTGCGGTTCACAAACACCGTCGCCGCAGATGCAGGCGTTGCCGCAATCGAAGGAGCAGGAGAACGGGTCCTCAAAGCATTGCGGCTGACAGAGGCCGTCACCGCAGAACGAGTTGAAGCAGTTCGAGCAATCATCACCACAGCTGAACTCGTTCTCACCACAGAACGGGTCGCAAATACCGTCCCCACAGAAGGAGAAGTCGCAGAACTGGCAGTCGATATTGCAACTGCCGCTGTTCTCACCACACAGCTGCTGGCACACACCATCGCCGCAGAAGCCGCAGATCCCGCAGTCGAGCCCGCAGTTGAATTCGCTCTCGCCGCACTCTTCTTGGCACTGGCCGTTGCCACAGATGCACTGAACGCCGCAATCTACGTTGCAGAAATTCTGCTCACCGCAGTTGAAGTCGCAGAAGCCGTCGCCGCAGATGCATTGCCCGCCGCAGTCAATGCTGCAGAAATCGGGCTCGCCGCAGCCGAAGTCGCAAAAGCCATCGCCACACACGCAGGTTCCGCAGTCTTCCCCGCAGAACTTGGGCTCACCACACGCCGGGTCGCAGAAACCGTCGCCGCAGAAGCACTCCCCGCCGCAGTCAAAGCTGCAGAAGTCCGGCTCGCCGCAGAGCTCGTCACAAAAGCCATCACCGCAGACGCAGCTTCCGCAGTCGACGCCGCAGAACTCGGGCTCCCCGCAGGAGCCGTCACACACGCCGTCACCGCAGACGCACTCGATTGGGCAGTCATTGGGGCAGTTGTCACTGCCCTCGCATTCGGGCTCGCAGACGCCGTTACCGCAGGCGCATGCGCCGGTGCATTCACGCAGCGTCGCGTCGCACACGCCGTCGAGGCACACCGCGCAATTTTCGCCGTTGTTGCCGCAAGCGTCGGTCTCCGTCCCCGGGCGACAAATGCCGTTCTCACAACATCCGGCGCAGGAAGGCCCGCACGGTTCACTGCCGCCACCGCCACTAGCACCCGTGCCAACGACGTCCGAATCCTCGACGGCAGAACGGCCGCAGGCCCCCAACGTCAGGAGCACACAAGCGACCACCAAAAAGCGGGCCCAAAGCATTCGGCGATAGTATCCAAACGCCGTCTCGCGACCTAGAACATCGTCAACTTGTTCCGCACGACTGAAGCTCGGTGTGGGGCGCATGCGCTGCATGCCCGGCGCGGTCTCTTCTGATCAGGAAAAATCACTGGCGGCGCCCAAGCCCACTAGGCCTGAGCATCCGCCACCTGCTTGACCCGAATTCGGACACTCAGTCGGCGACGAGCAGCACGCGCTTCTCACACGGCTTCGCGTTCTCGTCTTGTCCCAGGCCGGCGATGGCGAGCGGGTTGGCTCGCAGCGAGGCCAGCTCGACCTTCACCTTTCGAATGATCAGCTCATCCAGATTGCCGCTGGTGAAGTTGTCGTGTGTAGCGCCGCAGCTCGACTTTGCGTCGCCCGCGCCAACCGATTGCGGACCCGCGCCCCCGCGCAGGACGAACATGTTCGAGCCGCCGGTGAACTGCGCTACTTGCCGGAAGACCGCCTGCCCGACGTCATCCATACCGGAGGCCGAAATCGTGTGGACCTTGATCCCAGCCGCAGCCGCCTTCTTGGCGCTCGCCGAATAAGGCACGCCGTTGGGGTAATCGAGATGGGGCGGGGCGTCGGCGATGAGGAAGGCCAAGCGAGAAGCTGCGTCGGTACTCCACTTGAGCTCCGACAACGTGACCGCGAGACCGCTGTTCACGTCCTCGGGAGTGTCTCCGCCGCCAGAAGCCGAGATGCCGTCGATCTGCTTGCGGAAAGCAGCCAAATCGGTGGTGAACGGGTAGACCTTGGTGACGAACGAGTCGCCCTTGTCTTTGTACTCCACGAGCCCGACACGAATCGTCGCCGAGTTGTCGAAACGCTTGACCACCTTGTCGAGCGTCTCCTTCACGCTCTCGATCTCTTCGGACATGCTGCCGGTCGTGTCGAGGACGAAGGCCAACTCGACGACGGGCTTCTGCGCGTCCACGCGGTTGCTCTGTAGCTTCAAGCGGGTGACGCCGTCCGGCTCGCTCGCGTCGATGGTGCCGGTGGCCGTCGAGTTGTTCGAGCCGCACTTGGCGGCCACTTTGAACGTATTGGTCGACAGGTTGTGGGCCTTCGGAAAGAGGATGGCGCGACCGCTGGCCATGGTCACGAGCGATACCGTGGTCTCCCCTTCCGTTATCTTGAGCGAGCAATTCGGTACGCCTTTTCCTTGAGCGTCCTCAACGACGACGAACTGGCGATTGGACACGTTCAGCTTCTCGATGCCGCCGGCTGAGTCGATGTAGGCCAGGAAGTCGCGGTAGTTTGCGTTGTCGTCCCATTCGCCGGCCTTAACGCCAAGCGAGCGCTGTGTGGGGGGCTTGGGAGCGGGAGTGGCCACGGCCAGGTCAGCTGGCGCGGGTGCACCCGGGGCGCTGGGAGTCACGGCCATCGGCGAGGCTTGGGTAGGCTCCGATACGGGAAATCCCGCCTGTGGGTAGCCGGCAGCAGCAGGCTCACGTTGAACTGCGGGGTAAGAAGCTTCAGCCTCGGAGGAGCGCGCGCTCGCGCCCCCGCAGCCAATCAACCAGAGCCCCGTGAGCACACAAGCAATTCGACCCTTCATGCTGTGAGAACGGGGCTACGGGGCAGACCTTACAGGCCAACTCTAGTGCCAGCAGGATCCGAAGAAACTTCACGCCGGATGTACTAGCGTCCGCCGCCGGAGAAACGGCATGCAGCTCTGGCTTATGGTTCCAGTCGGTCTTGTGGCGGTGATTGGCAGTGCCGTCGCCGTAGCGCTGGGCACGAGCAAGCGAACGCTGACGTTGGGCCTCGCAGCCTCCGTTTTGACGCTGATTGCAAACTCGGTGACGGTCGTGCTCGCGATGCGGCAGCGGCTCGTCGTCGACAAGGCCGACAACGACCCTGTCTTGATCGCGCAGGCGCAGCTCGAGGCGCACAACATCTCGAAGCTGGGCCTGGTGTTTGGTGGGGTAGCACTGATCCTCGCGATCTTGGCGCTAATTCGGGGTGTCGTGTTCGAGGCCAAAGACGTCCCTCCGCTATCCACTCGCAAGCGACTGCCGGATGAAGAACCGGATTTCGATCAAATCTCGGAATCACCGAGATCCCTTCTGGCGTTAGTGGTTGGCTCGCTCACCGTGTTCTCGCTCGCTGCGGCGGCGATGCCGTTGATTTTGCCCATGCCCAAGCCGAAGGTTGATACCAAGTTGCAGGCCGCGTTCAGCGAAGCGGAACAACTCTTTGAGGACGGCCAATTCGATCAAGGCTGTCGCGGGCTGGAGAAGGCGTTCGCGGAGGGAGCAGACGCCAAGCGCTCCGGGCGCACGGACGGCGAGTCGTTCTTTGGCGAGTGCTTCGAGCTGTACGTAGCGCAAGCCACCAGCGCGGCCGATGAAGAAGCACGCAAAGTCGCGCTGTCCCGCCTCGACGGGACCAAACTACCGCTCACCCCGACGCAGAGCGAGCGGCGCACCCAGATGCTGGCCAAACCATGAGCCTGCACCGCACTGCGGTGGTGCTCCTCTTTGCGGCGTGCGCGCCGGCCTCGCCATCCCCCTTCGTTGCAAGCTCCGCCCCGAACGCTGCGAGCGCAACATCAAGCGAGCCGCAGCCAAGCGCGACGCCCGCTCCGTCTCCAGCCGTCGCTACCCCTGCCGAGCCCATCGTTGATCTGACGACGCTATGGTCGTGGCAAACCGACCCAGCGCTCGCAAGCGCCGTCGTTGCAAAACGTGAAGGCAAACCAGAGCAGGCGGCCCGGCTGGTCGCAGCAGCGCGCGAAGCCTCGCAAAGCGATCAAGCTCGACTGCTCTATCGTGAAGCCCTGCTGCTCAAGGAGGCGGGAAAACCTACGGCGGCGCTCGCTCGATTTCGCGACGCGGCCAACACCGACTCACCGCTCGCGAGCCATGCACGGCTGCGAGCGGCCGAGCTGCTCGCAGCGCTTGGGCGCGACGCCGAAGCCGTACGGCAAGTGCAAGAGATCGACCTCGCGCTGGTCGACGAAAGCAGCGTCGCCCAGGCGATCGTCCTCAGCGCCGCTCGCACGGCGCCGCTAGCTCAAGTCGAGCGCTACTGCGACCTCGCGTTCCTCGGTCGGGAGCAACGCAAACCGGGGTGGGCGCTCGAAGGCCTGCGGGTGCTCTCCTCGCTGTCGCAACGCAAGGAAGCCGCAGCGCTCCCGCTCGCGTTGCGGCTCGCCGACACGCTGCGGTTCGAAAGCCCGCGCGGCCGCGCCGCAGACGATGCAGAAAAGCTGCGCCAGAAGCTGCTCACGCGGATGAGTCACGCCGACCGCGCTGCACAGACCGAGCTCAGTGACGCGCAGTCGGTCGAGCGAGCGGAGCAACTGGCGCAATCTTCCCAGGAGAAGAAAGCGGTCACGCTCTTGGATCGCATGCAAAAGAAGTTCACCAAGTCGCCTCCGCAAGGCGCGCTGGCGTGCGACTTCCAACGCGTTCGTGGCAAAGCCCTGGGCCTCGTCAAACGAAAGAGCGAGGCTTGGGAGGCTTACTCCGTCGCACTGGGCGTGTGCGACGCGAACAGTCACCCAGACCTGAAGTTCCAAGCCGGTCGAGCTGCAGCGCGAGCCGGTCTCGTGGACGAGGCGACCAAGCTCCTGAACGAATACGAGAGCGCACAACCCAAGCGGGACCTCGCCGACGACGCGCGGCTGGAGCAAGTGCGAGCCTTGCTGCAACTCGGCAGCACCGAACGCGCGCTAGCACTCGCTCGCACCACAGCAACGCTCTATCCGCTGGGAGATCGTACGCGGGACGTGCTCTTCGAGTGGCTGCTCGTGGCGCTCGAGCGCAACGATCTCAAGGACGCCACCGCCGCCCTCGCGGCAGAGGCCGACCTGCGCAAGGTTGCCGGGTTTCGCGAGGAGCGCGGGTACGATCGAGCCGGCCGGCATCAATATTTTCGCGGCAAGGTAGCGCTTTTGAGCGGCAATCGAGCCGCAGCAGCGCAGGAGTTCGAGCGCACGATCAAGAGCTTTCCCCTCTCTTATTACGGCGCGTTGGCGACGGCCCAGCTCGAGGCGCTTGAACCTGGACGGGCGGGCGCTTCGCTCGCGACGTGGCTGGCGGTAGAGCCAGCGACCAAGGAAATAGGGATTGCCGCGTCGCGCGCAGAAGAGCCGCAGCTAAAGGCGCTGTTCGCGTTGGCAGGCGTCGGCGATGTGCGCGGAGTCGAAGACGCGCTCGTGGCGGTGCGAAGAAAGGAACCGAAGAACGCTGCCTGGTACGGCGTTGGTGCGGCCTTGCTTCACCTCGCAGGGGACGATCAGAAAGCGCACGCCTGGCTTCGAACGCTGCGCGAACGCGAGCCATCGCCCGAGACGCAGGAGCTGGTTGGCTTCTTGGACGAGCTTCCTCGCGGGCCGCATCGTGAGCTTTATCTGCGCGCGTACCCCAAGCTCTTTACAGCGGAGCTCGAAGCAGCGGCAGCCGAGGCGCAACTACCCCTCCACCTGCTGATGGCCCTCGCGCGAGAAGAATCAGCGTTTCTCCCGAGAGCCCTCTCGCTCTCCGATGCGCGCGGTCTCTTGCAAGTGATTCCGCCCACGGGCTCGCGCATGGCTCGCTCGCTCGGCATCCGCTTCACCAAAGACACCCTTTTTGATCCGGCCTCCAACACGCGGATCGGCGCGCACTACCTCAGGGGGTTGCTCAAGCGCTTCGACGGCATGGCCCCGCTCGCGATCGCTGGCTACAACGCCGGGCCTGGGGCGCCGGAGAAATGGCTCGAAGAACGGCCTGGGACAGACCTTGATTTGTTCGTCGAGCGAATCCCGTACTTGGAGACGCGCAACTACGTGAAGCGCGTTTGGTCGAGCTACTTCGCCTACCAAGTTCTCTACTCGGGCGATCTAACGCCGCTGTTTGGCACCGCGACGCAGCTGCACCCTGCGAGCGGCAGCCCGTGAGCAAGCTCGCGACGCTTCAACGCGCGATCGTTCGCTGCAAAAAGTGCCCGAGGCTCGTGGCCTGGACGCGCGACGGGGGCTGCGACAAGCCTCGACGATTTCAGGATGCTGAGTATTGGTCCAAGCCTGTACCTGGGTTCGGGCCCGAGGATGCGGAGCTGCTGGTCGTCGGGCTCGCGCCAGGCGCTCACGGCGCGAACCGCACGGGGCGTGTATTCACCGGGGATCGCTCCGGCGATTTCTTGTACGCGGCGCTCCATCGGGCTGGGCTCGCCAATCAGCCAACGGCCGTGAGTCGCAACGACGGGCTCGAACTGAAGGGCGTTTATGTCACCTGCGCCGTGCGCTGTGCGCCGCCGGACAACAAGCCGACCCCAGGCGAACAAAGCGCGTGCCTTCCCTTTCTAGAGCGTGAGTTCGAAGCCTTGCGGCAGGTGCGCGCCGTCTTGGCCTTGGGCGCAATCGCCTGGAACGCCGTGTTATCGGCCGCGCGCGAGCTCGGCACGCCTCTCCCGCGGCCGCTGCCCAAGTTCGCCCATGGCGAAAGCGCGGACCTTGGCGCCTTCACGATCTTCGGCTCGTATCACGTCAGTCAACAGAACACGTTCACCGGTCGGCTCACCGAGGCCATGTTCGATCACGTGCTTACGCAGGCCTGGGCGAGCGCTCGCGCAAAAAGCTCTCCAAGCGGTCGAGCGCTGCGCTGAGATTGCGCCGCCCAAAGCCGATACGGAAGCGATTGTCACGGTCGCCAAACAACGTACCGGGCATCAGCAGCACGCCCGTCTGCTCCACCAAATCGTTGCAGAAGCTGTCCACGTCCCCACCGCGGTAACCAACGAAGGCGACCGTCCCTGCGCTTGGACGGTCCCATTGAAACGTCTCGCGGTGTTGCGCAAAGAAGCGATCGAGCTGGTCGAGGTTCGAGCGAATCAACGCAACGTTCTCCTCCGCGAGCCGCTGCCGATGACGAAGAGCAACCTCCGCGAGCAGCTCGCTCGGTGCAGAGCCGCAGATGGTGGTGTAGTCCTTCAGCTCGGCAAGTCGCTGATAGAGCGCGCGATCCTTGGTGGCGATCCAACCGACGCGCAGACCAGCGAGCCCGTAGGTCTTGCTGACGACACCCAGCGAAACGCCGTACGGGCTCAGATCGCAGGCGGCCGGGAGGCGCGTCGCTGGATCGTGCTCCGACTCGCGAAAGACCTCGTCGCAAAAGAAGTGGACGCGCCGCTCGGTAGCCATGCCGACCGCCGCCTCGAAGTCCGCGAGGGGCATCGAGTAGCCCGTCGGGTTGTGGGGCGTATTCACGACGATCGCCCGCGTGCGATCGCTGACCAGGCCTGCGAGCTGTCCTAGCTCCAAGCGGTAGGCTCGCGTTGGATCACCGAACCAAGGCCGTACCGTCGCGCCGAGACCGCGCGGCAGCTCGAGGTGGGATTCGTAACACGGAGCATGGACCACGACCTCGTCCCCGCTCGTCAGTAGCGCCGTGTAGAACCAGAAAATCGCCTCCTGGGCGCCGCAAAAGACCAGTACCTGCGCTGGATCGATCGAGCTGTAGAGTGAGGCAATCGTCGCCCGCAACGAAGGAGCCCCGCGCGAGTCCACATACCCGAGCCGCAATGCCATCAGCTGGTCGGGGAGCTCCGGCTCGAGCGCAGCCAATTCGCGCACTGAGCGCGTCTCACAATCGGACGCACACAAGACGTGTTCGACCGAAAATTCATAGCGAGCGAAGAAGCGCTCGAGGGCAAATGGCCTCAACTGCACCGCCGGAACGTAGTCGACCGTTCGAGCACGGCGCTAGGGTCGCCAGAAATCCGAGTCCTGTATCCGCCTCCGGCGGAATGACTCACAGCTCCGGCGGAATGACTTACACAACGTAAACGAAGCCTGTACAGTCCCGGGCCTCGGATGGAGACGGAGAGCGCCGCACAGAAGTTAGTCGGGGCCACCTTCAACGGTCGTTGGAGGCTTGGTCGGCTGATCGGTGAAGGCGGAATGGGCGCCGTCTATGAAGCCACCGGGACACGTGGTGAGGGCGTTCGGGCGATCAAAGTTCTGCACCCGGAGTTCCTCTCCGAGGAGCAGATCCTCAGCCGATTTTTCGCTGAGGCAAAAGCCGTTCAGTCGCTCAACCACCCCAACGTCGCGCAAATCTTCGACAGCGCGCGTGCGGAAGACGGCACGCCTTACCTGGTGATGGAGCTGCTCGTTGGCGCACCGCTTTCGAGCTTTTGTGGGCCCGGTCGGCCGATGCCACCACAAAAAGCCGCCGGCATCATGCTCGGGGTGCTGCAAGCGCTGACGCAAGCTCACCAGCGGGGAATCGTTCATCGGGATCTGAAGCCAGACAACCTCTTCCTGGTCAATGACGGTCGCGGCAATCACATGGTGAAGGTGCTCGACTTCGGGATCGCCAAGGTGATGGACGCAGCTGGCGGGATGGGCTCGAAGACAAAGACCGGCGTGTTGCTCGGGACGCCCGGCTATATGAGCCCCGAGCAGATCAAGAACTCCAAGGGCGTCGATCCGCGGAGTGACCTTTGGTCGGTTGGCATCATCCTCTACGAGATGCTCACGGGCTCGGAGGCGTTTCCCGCCGATAACGAGTTCACGCGGCTGACGCTCGTGCTGACCCAACCCATTCGACCGATCGGCGAGGTTTCCCGAGAGCTCGCCCCTTGGAGCGCTTTCTTCCAGCGCGCGCTGTCCAAGGAGCCAACAACCCGCTTCCAATCAGCCCAAGAGATGGGCCAAGCGCTAGCCGCAATGGCTTCCGGGGCTGGCAGCGCTCCCGGCCGCGACGGCGGCACGGTGGCCCTCAGTCTTCCCCAACCTCCGGTCCACCAGCAAGGGCCGGCAACGTTCGCGCCCCATGCCGCACAGCGGCCGACCCCAGCACCCGCTCCGGCGTCGATGCCCCCGCAGCAACAGCACTACGCACCGGCGCCAGCTCAGGTGGTGCAGGTTAACTACTCGCAATCCCAGCCTCCACCGGCGGCTGGGCCCAACACCCACATGAGCGCTCGGCCAGGAGGCGTCGTGACCCTCGCCCAGGGCAGCCGGAGCCCCTCTGTGGACGTGCTTGCGCCCCCCCCAGTCGGCGTTCCCTGGTGGGTCGTGGGAGCCGTTGGAATGGCGGGCTTCGTTTTGGGGTTCATCATCGGCCACTTCGTGCAGTAGAAGGGTGACGGTTCCGCACGAGGCGGATGCAGCTTGAAAGGAAGAACTATGAGCGAGCTCAATACGCGGTGCCTTGATGCGTTTCCCGAATGGCTGAAGACGCTTCCCGAGGACGCTGTCGCGCTCTCGCTGCTGCTGGACGACGAATCGCTTCCAGAGCCGGCGAGAAGGCGCGTAGCCGGCTCGCTAAACTATTTGTTCAAGTCCCTCGATCTGATTCCCGACGGAATCGAAGATCTTGGTTTCTTGGATGACGCCTTCGTGATTCGTGTCGCCGCTCGCGTCGCTGCCATTGATCTCGCTACTCCTCCGGCCATCATCACGACCTTGGCTGCTCAGGCCGCGCTGGTTGAAGAACTGTTGGGCAAAGACTTTGTTCGATTGGCCAAATACGTGGACGGGCTGGTGAATGGTGCAGCCCGCGGTAGAACGCCGCAGGAACTCGTCTCCGACGCAGACGTCCGAACTTCGTTCCGCGCGGAACTCGGCGCCTGGTCACAGAGCTATCAAGCGCCCAGCTTCTCGCGCGATGAGAAGAACCTGGTGAAGCTGACCTCGTTCCTATCGGCCAAGCTCCCCGGCTAACGTAGCTCGCCAACACAAAAGCGGCGGGCTCGCTGGGCCAACAACAGCACGCCGCAAACGACAGAACGCCACAACCCCTGAGGGCTGTGGCGTTCGTCTTTGCGCGATTGGGTGACTAAGCGTCGTGACGCGGCTGCGCCTTCGACTCGGGGGAGCTTTCGGGAGTTACGCCGGCGCTCATCAGCTGCGACACGAGATCACGACACTCGGGCCGATTGCGTAGATGCGAGAGCAGCATCGACGAACAATCACTGAAGGCCTTCTCGAAGCTGAGCCCTTCACGTGTCTTGTTTGCGACCTTCTCGCGGCCTTGAGCGAGATCCTCCTCGAGCGCCTCCGCGTAGCGCACAAGCTGGGCTCGCAGATCCTCGATCTGCCGACGCAGATCTCGAGCGGTGCTCTCACGAGCCGCTTTCTTCGCTTCGTAGCGCTGAAGCTGCTCTCGCTTAGCCTTTGCGGTGGCATTGGCAGCCCCTGCACGCTCAAAGACGCCTGGATCGAAGCTGCCTGCTCGCACGGCGACGTCGGCCTGCTGCCGCGCTGCGAGTGCGCCCTTGTCTGCGACGATCAGCTCACCGCGCACCTTCTCGACGTCTTCTGAATCCACGGCTGCTTCACGCAGCACCCGGGACTCTTCATGGGCAAGCTCCTCGACTTTGCGACCAATCTCAGCTCGCAACGCTCGTCCGCGTCGCTCCAATGAATCAAGCTTGCGGGTATACGTGGACACCTCGCCCTCGAGCTGATTTGCACGCGCCGCCAAATCCCAGATCTTGGCGAGTGAGGAAGCGATGTCCGGCGGAGCGGCGTTCGCCGGGTACGCACGTGAAACCATGCGGGCGAACAGCGCTGCGCGCGAGGCCCACTCAGTCACGCCTGCGGTGGCCGGCGGAGGCGGAGGCGGAGGCGCAACGGCCTCGTTGCCACCTGCGTCGATATCCCAAGCCTGCGTCGGCAAGCTCCGTTGCAGCGCCTTCAGTTCCTCTTGGAGATGATGGGCGTCCTGATAACGACGGCGCGTGTCCTTCTCGAGCAGACGAAGACAGATGGCCTCGGCCTGCGGATGAGCGTCCGGTCGGATGCTGCGAGGACGCGGAGGCGCTCCCGAACGTTGCATCTCCAAGAGCTGCTCTCGGTCATTGGAGCGGAACGGCAGCTGGCCGGTCAACATCTCGAACAGCAACACGCCGAGCGCGTACAGGTCCGAGTAGTTGGTGGCGTCTTCTCCGCGTGCTTGCTCCGGCGACATGTACTCGGGCGTCCCGAATACCGCGCCCTTTGGTGCAAGCCGAGGATCTCGAGCGATCGCCGCTAGACCAAAGTCGAGGATTTTGACGAAGTCCTTGCGACCCCCGCGTTGGGTCAAAAGAATGTTGTCACTCTTCAGATCGCGATGCACGACGCCGAGGTCGTGGGCGCGGGCAAGCGCCGCACACATCTGCTCGAGAATGTCGATGGCCCGCGCGATGGGCATCGGCCCGCGCGCCAATTCCTGCGAGAGCGGAGTGCCGATCAGGTACTCCATCACGAGGTAGAGTTCCCCCTCCTCGGTCTCACCAATGTCATGAATGTCGATGATGTGGGCGTGATCGACGCGGTTGGCCGCACGAGCTTCTCGCAACATCCACGCACGCAAGTGCGTCTCTCCACGCAAATCCGGTCGGATCAGCTTGAGAGCTACAACGCGGTCGATGAGAACGTGACGAGCGCGATAGACGACACCCATCCCGCCTTCACCAAGACGCGCCTCGAGACGATAACGACCTGCTACGACCTTACCGAGCATCGGATCGGCTGTCGATCCTCGACGCGCTGAGCTTGTGGCCACGCGTAAGCTCCTCTCGCTTCCAGAAGTGTTCGAACCTTCTGCGGAATGTACCAACGCGAAACCTGCCACGTCGACCTCGTTGTTTGGACGAACTGAGATAAGACCCGACCGAGGTCGAGTTCGTTGATTGACGGCATGCGCGCATGTCGCGCGTTTGCCTACCTATGCGCGGCTATCTCGCCCAAGCACGAGCCTTCAAGCCGTTGAGAGGAGAATCCAGCGTTGATGGCGGGTAGCTGTCGATTTGACTCGAGCTGCTCGCGACCAATCCTCAACCGGCAGGAGTCGTGCTCTTCGCACGAACCGCCCGTGGCTCGGGCTTCCAAGGTAGCCGCACCACAAAACTTGCTCCACCCATCGGGGAGCTTTCAACCGCCAACGAACCGCCGTGCTTTCTGACGAGGTCCGTTGAGATCGAAAGCCCCAGGCCTGTGCCTTGTCCTTTGGGCTTCGTTGTGAAGAACGGATCGAAGATCCGGTGCTTTAGCTCCTCTCCAACGCCGGGCCCTGAATCTTCCACCCGGATCTCGGCGGCACCGCCATCGCTGCGCGTGATGATCTTGATCTCGCGCACTTCGCGTTCACCGTCGCCAACCGACTCGAGCGATTGGATCGCGTTCATGAGCAGATTCATCAACACTTGGTTCAACTCACCCGAGCGACAGGTGACGAGTGGTAACGGCTCATACACCTTGGTCACCTGAATGCAGCTCTGACGCAGCCTCGAGCTCAGCAGCGCGAGCGTCTCGTCGATCGCGGTCTCTAGATTGGAGGGCACCGCCTCCTGCGTACTGCGCGAGAAGTTTTTGAGGTTCTGGACGATACGCACCGTGCGGTCGGTTGCGCGTCGCACCACGCTCGAGATCCCGACGAGGTCGTCCAAGGACGCCTCGAGGTCGAGCTCACCGCGCAGAGATTCAACCTCTTTGCGCCGCTCGGGAGGTAGGAAGCGCTCCATCGTTCGATAGGCGTCCAGCACCCGCCGAACGTCGGCAACGACTTGCTCGAGTGGCTCGGCCGATCCCGCAACGGCGTTCAACGGGTTGCCGATCTCGTGGGCCAAACCAGCCACCAGCTCGCCAATCGACGCGAGCCGCTCACCTTGCACGAGCGCGGCCTGGGTCTCGCGCAAATCGACCAGGGCCTTCGAGAGCTCCCTGGTGCGATCAGCGACCTTCACCTCCAGATTCGCTCGCTCGCTCTCGAGCTCGCCGATCGTACGAGCCAGGTTCTCGCGCATTCGTTCGACGCTCACCGAAAGGCGCGCCAACTCGAGCGGTTCACGTACGGCTGGAACCACGGCCTGCAGTTCGCCCGACGCGATCACCTCTGCGGCCTCCGCCACTCGCACGATCGGACTCGAAAGCTCCGTCGCTACGCGCGCGATGACTCCGCCTACGGCGAGCACGAGCATGGCGAAGGCTGCCACGAGCGCAACGAACGCGGCCCCCTCCTCGCTCGCCCCGAGGCTCAGTCCACCACCAAGCGCTCGATACAGCGAGATGGAGGAAAACAGCATCAATAGCGCCGCAAACACGAGCGGCCAGCCGAAGGCTCGCAACATGCGGTCGCGGATCAAGTCCCCGGCCGCCTCGTTAGCCGACTCGCCCACCCGGGATTTGGCAGGTTGCTCGTGCAACCACTCGAGCAGGGTCAGTTCAACGTGACTCGCCGTCTCTCGATCCCAGCCTTTTTGGTAGTGCGCGACGCCCCAACAGAAGAGCGCCGCGTACAAGAGCTGCATCACCGCATCGACTTCGCCGAAGGAAGACCCGGTGCGGAAATAGAAGACGCCGGCGGCCGTGCAAGCAAGCCAGATGGCGAGGTTCAGCCGCGAGAGCCGGATGTGAAGCGTGCTCAACTTCGTATGCGCCTCGACCAAGCGGGCTCGCGGAGACTCCGGCCCTTGCGCCAAACAGGCCGAGATCTCGCGCGTCCAGGCGAGCATCGTCAGCGTGTAGACAATGGTTGCAGCGGCCGCGAGCGCCGGCAGGAATTGCCACCAGCCACGAAACAGAAGTTCGCTGCCGGCACGCAAAAACGCGACCGAGAACAGCAGCAGCAGGTGTCCACCGAGGATGCCCGCCATGGCGGCGCTCTCCCCGAGACGACCTCGCATCCAGGCGGCAACCTCCGCGCCACCCTTGCTCGGCGTTGGAAGCGCTAGCAACTCGCGCCGATACACAGCCCGACGCATCGCTGCCGCCATCAGCCCGAACATCATCGTGGGGATCCACAAACGAGGCTCGCCCAAGCTCTCGTGCGGAAGAAACGCGAGCGGCCAAGCGAGCAGACGAAGAGCGCTGCCAACCGCAATCGCGCGCTCTCCACCTCGCCTTACTCGCGCGGAGAGCCCGATCGAGGCGAGTAAGGTGAGCACGAACACGGCGCCGGGCCACGGCGAGCGCAACGCCTGCGGCATGATGGCGCTGGCGAACAGCAGCGCGGAGAACGTTTCCCAGGCACCGCACACCAGCTCGGCGCGATGAACGCCCCGAGAAAAATAGCGGCTGGCAAGCAGTTCATTCACCATGGATAGCAACGGCGACCAGCGAACGCGCTGGCTTGCCAAGGAGGTTGGCAGATTCGCTCATGAGGAGGAAGTCGGCCGAATCATTCTTGCTGCATCCGCCTTCGGCGGAATGGATTAGACCGAAGAGCGCATGCTGAGCGCCCCGTGGCTTCACCTTCGGTTCGCCTCCTCGAGCAGGCAGGCGTTTGCCACCGCTGCCTGGCTTGTGTTTCTGGGGTGCGGCAGCCAACAACAAGGAGCTGGAGCTGCGCGCGAGTCGACGCAGGCCGAGAAAGCGAGCCCAGCGCCAGTTGTTCCGGTTACCAGCGCGACGTCCAACGCGAGCGCGATTGCCGCCGAAAGCGAAATTCACGCGCCAGCCCCAACTGGACCGGAGAGCACAACGCAGGAAGAACAAGAGGTGGGGCCCAAAGTTTTCAGCGTCGGGCAAACGACCTGGATCCGAAAGAAGCCGGAGATCAAAGAAGGCGCCTTCTTGGGCTACGTCCGCACCGGCTATCAGGTGCCGCTGCGGGCGAGTGAGCGGGTCAAAGGAGAGGGCTGCCCCGGCGGCTACTACCAGGTGAAGCCACGTGGCTACGTCTGCGCCGACCGCACCGTGACAGAGTCTCCTCGGGAAGGGTTTCTCGCTGCAGCCCTAGCAACGCGCCCGAGCGATGGGCCTTTTCCCTTCAGCTACGGCTTGTCCAACGGCACCCCGATGTACAACCGCATCCCCGTCGCTCGAGAACAAGAGCGCTACGAACGCTGGCTCGGCAAGCCAGGCAAATTCGACAAGTTGCCCAAGACACTGCGCAGCCATGAAGAGCTCGCGGAAGATCGCGTGATGGATGCGCCCGACCCGGTGCCGGCGTTCTTGCTCGAGGGTGGCTCGCCGAAAGAGGCGCCTTATGACCTGGTCGAGCAGACCATCCCCTTGGGCGCAATGCTCTCCTACACCAAGGTGTTCGAGAGTCAGGGCCGCCCGTTCGTCCTTTCCACTGATCACACGATCGTGCCGGCAGACCGCGTACGCCCCTTCCGACCGAGCAGCTTCAAAGGCACGGACCTCGCCCCAGGCGCCGTGGAGCTGCCCATCGCGTGGATGCGCGTGTCAGCAAAGAAGAAGTTCTTCCAACGCAATGACACATTCGAGGAAGCCGGTGAAGAGTGGGCCGTGCGGACGTTCGTTGGTTTGACGGGCCGCGAGATCAACGTTGGCAAGACGAGTTACCTGGAGACGCGCGAGGAGAAGGCTGGAGCGCCGCTATTCATCCGCAAGGAGGATGCAACGGTGGTGGCTGCCGAGACGAAACGCGCAAACGGAGTCAAAGAGGGCCAGAAGTGGTTCATGATTCGGCTCAGCGCCGGCACCCTCGTGGCCTACGAGGACCTCGTGCCCACCTACGCAACCCTCGTTTCGCCGGGAAAGGGCGGTGTCCCGAGCAAGGGGAACGACAACGTCGAACACTCCACGACCCCGCTCGGTGCCTACAGCGTCACGTTCAAGGATCGCTTCGCGACGATGTCCCCGGAGACGGGTAAAAATCGCTCCTTCTGGATCCAAGACGTGCCGCACACCATGTACTTCGACCCGCCGTTTGCCATGCACGCAGCCTTCTGGCACGAGCGCTTTGGCGAGTTCGTGAGCGCAGGCTGCATCAACCTATCGCCGCTCGATGCCGAACGGCTGTTTGACTGGGCCGACCCAGCGTTGCCGAAGGACTGGCAGGGCGTAACGGGAGCAGGAGCAAGCGAGAACGGCGCTACGACCATCGTGGTCGTGCGCCGCTAACGGGCTCGCCTGCGCCGCTACATTCGCGCTTCGACCAGCGCGAGGATCTCGCGCTCTCGCTCGCTCGCACGCGTCGCGAGCGAACGAGCCTCGGCCACCAAGCCTGCAGCAAGCTCCTTGTCGTCGAGCCCAGCGCAGTTGATGCGCACGTTGAGTTCAGCGCCTAGGACGGCCGTTCGAGCGCACAACGCACCAACACCTGCGTCGGAAACCGATGCCGGATTCCCGAGCTCGGCCATCTTTGCAATGCCCTCCATCGAGGCCAGCGCGACCTTCATGACCTCGAGCGGCACCTCTGCGGCGCGCACGGTCGCCCGCTGCATCGCTTGCCGCCGTGCGGCCTTCTCCGCGTCGGTCGACTTGGGCAACGACATCGCGTCCATCACCTGGTTGAAAGCCGCCGTGTCCTCATCCACCAGCGCGAGCAGCCGATCGTAGGCCAGCTTCCCCTGCTCGGCGTAGTCGCTGAACTCCTCCCAACGCGCGTCCCAACCACGCTTGTGGGAAGAGAGATTCGCCACCATGGTGCTCAAGGCAGCGCCAAACGCTCCCACCGTGGCGGCGATCGAACCGCCGCCCGGGGCTGGTGATTCGCTCGCGGTTTCCTCGGTGAATGCGCGCACGCTCTTTTGCACGAGCAACGCCGCTGACTCGCCGAGCTTCTTGGCGATCGCAAACTCGATGATCTTCTCTTCCGGCTTGAACGGGTAAAGATCCCCCAGACCGAGCGACTTCACCGCGATCTTGATCAGCTCGTCATCCGAAACGCCAAGCGACCGCTGCTGCTTCTTCAAGAAGTACCGGCCGGCATCCAACAGCGCGCGCAAAGGCAGGAGCCCCACCAGCTCGCTGCCGGTCACGCGAACGCCGCGCGCTTCGGCCTTCTTGCAAACTTCATCGAACACGACATGGAGCGGCGTGACCGAGATGTCCGTGAGGTTGAGCGATACCTGCGCGACGCCGTACTCTTCGATGAACCAGCCGATGCCCTTGACCGCCTTCAGCGAGCCGGGCACCCAAATCGGTTGCCCCTGCTCGTCGCGGACGGGCTTCATCGTGTTCGGATCGAGCTTTTCACGCCCCTTCTCGCGAACGTCGAAGGCGATCGCGTTGGCGCGTCGGCTGGAGGTCGTGTTGAGGTTGACGTTGTAGGCAACGAGGAAGTCTCTAGCGCCAACCGCCGTCGCTCCGGTCTTGGATTGGAACGTCTTCGGTCCAAAATCCGGCGCATCGCCCTTGGCCAGGCGGGCCTCCAACGCCTCGTATTCTCCGGCGCGAACTTCAGCGAGATTCCTGCGCGAGGCCGAGAGCGCCGCTTGCTCGTAGCAATAGATCGAAAGGTTGAGTTCCTCGCCCATTCGCTTGCCGAGCTCGCGAGCCAACTCAACCACGCGTTCCATCGAAATGCCGCGCACTGGAACCAGCGGGCACACGTCGAGCGCGCCGAAGCGCGGGTGCTCACCCTTGTGCAAGCGCAAATCGATGAGTTCCGCGCTCTTCTTGGCTCCTTGGAAGGCGGCCTCACATACGGCGGCCGGAGGTCCAACCAAGGTCACCACCGTGCGGTTCGTCGCCTTTCCAGGGTCAACGTCCAGGAGGACCACGTCTTTGACCTTGGTCATCGCCTCGACGATGGCCTGAATAACCGACGGATTCCGACCTTCACTGAAGTTCGGCACGCATTCGAGCAGTTCACCCATGCGGCCGGTTTTACCACGGTCAGCGGCGTCGACGGGTGTTCTGCAAGCGAGTGCGCAGCGCGATCAAATCATCCGCCAGTTCGCGGCAGGATTGGATCCGTCGACCGGGTTCCTTCTCCAAGAGCTGAAGGATCATGAATTCGAGCTCGTCGGGAATGCTCGGGTTGAGACTGCTAGGCGGAGTTGGCGTGTCCCGCAGCTGCTTCATCAGCACCGCCATCGCCGACTCATGCTGAAACGGCAGCTCCCCAGTGAACATTCGGTAGGCGATGATCCCGACCGAGTAGAGATCCGAAAGATGGCTCGCTGAATGAAAGTCATTCACTTGCTCCGGGGCCATGTAAGCAGGCGTTCCAGCGCTGTAGCCCGCTTGCGTGAGGTTGGCGCCGGCCCCTTGCTTCGCGATGCCGAAGTCCATCACTTTGACCTGGCCGGCGCTGGTAACGAATAAATTTTCCGGCTTGAGATCGCGGTGAACCACGCCTCGCTCGTGAGCAAACTGCAAGCCCTCGAGCGCCTGCACCAAGTAGCCCAAGTCGCGCATCAGGTCCGAACCTTGATTCAAGACCTCGCTCAGGTCGGCGCCGGCAAGGAGCTCCATCGTGATGAAGCTGGCGTGCCCGTGCGAGCCCATGTCGTAGAGACGAACGATGTTCGGATGGTTGAGCTTGCGTGCTACGGCGAGCTCCTGCTTGAACCTTCCGAGTTGGGTGGCATCTTGGCCGGTGGGAGCAAAGACCTTGATGGCGATATCTTCATCGAGCTCGAGGTCGCGAGCTTGGTAGACGCCAGCCATGCCGCCGCGTCCGACGCGCATCTCGACCCGGTATCGGCCGGCGATCACAAAACCCGCTGGCACATCGAAGACGTTGAAGATGCCTTTGGGCTCGCGGGTTTGAGGCTTTGCCGGCTGTCTCGACTCTTCAGCCGTGTCTGCCTCGCGTTCCGACTTTGCCTGGACCAGAGGTGCCTCGGCGGCCGGCGCTGAGCGCACCGACGGGGGAGACTGGGTTGGCGGAGCGTCCTGACGCGAAGGCCGATTGGGACGCGCCGGGATCGGCGGCAGCTCGGGCAAGGAGGGAAAGCTCTCAGAGCCGGCCGTGGTCTGCTGCGGTTCGCGCCCAACCCGCCGAAAACCTGCGTCCTCTCGAACCACCCGCTCCATCTCGCGAACGTCCCCGCGAATGAGCCGATCCAAGCGCGCGAGCCTCGACTTCACCTCAGGGTGGTTGGGGAACATGGTGGCAACGCGCGCTACGGCCTCGCGAGCGTTCTCAACGAACCCCGTTCGTTCGAACAGCGCCGAAACGCGTAGCAGCGGTTCAACATCGGCGTTGGAGGCGATGGGGTCACGAAGGAACCGACCCAGAAATTGGTCCAGATCGAAATCGACGATCTCCTCATGGTCCGCCAAGTCGATCGCGCGGTGGCACGCGGCGCGGTAACTCGGGTGATCTGGCGAGTAGCGAAAGAGCGCTCGCATCGCCTCCTCCGCTTGGCCGGCCGAGCGGAGACAGCGGGAGGCGGCAAGGTGGTCCCCAAGACCGGTGAAGAGGCGTGCCGCCTCGACGTGGCGGCCTGCAGCTTCCGCCTTTGCAGCGAGCTCGCGGCTACTATTGTTCACCGCATCCGCCAGAGGCGGACGCGAGCTGCGCGGGAGGTCGGGCGGAGCGGGTAGGCTGCTGCGCCGCCCGATTGACGCCGGTGGTGGGGATGAGCGGTCCGGCACGCTAACTCGCGCACGGCGAACCAGGTCTTCCCGCGCACCATCGTGGCCGAGCCGTGCGTGGATCTCTGCGGCTTCTTCGAGGCGATTGGCCGACTCGAGCAGCTTCGCGGCGAGGGGCAACGCCGACTCGGGTAGGCGACTGACTTCGACCCGCCCACGACCGCAAAGCACCATCAGCGCGTCATCAACTCGCCCCGCGTCTGCCAGCGTCGTGGCCGCGTCCTCAATCAACCCGCCTTCGAAGAGCAAGCGCGCGGCCGCTTCAATCCGACCTTCGCGAACGAGGGCCTTGGCCCTCTGTCGGAACGTCTCCGGGGTGGACACCCCTGCCCTTTACCACCTCTCGGCCGCGGGGTGGCCGAAATCCGGGGATTACCCGTCCTCGACAGCCTGCGCTGCACGCCGGCAAAGCGCCGGATCCGGCGCCACTTTGAGAGCCTCGTCGAGGTCGATCAGCCCCTGCTGAAGAAAGCGGCCCAACACTGTATCGAGTGACTGGTTGCCCGAACCATCCCCTTCGGTCGACTTGATCAGCTGGTCGACGAGGTGCAGCTTGCCCTCTCGGATCAGATGCGAAAGCGCAAAGGACGGCAGCAGCACCTCGACCGCCGCCACGCGACCTTCGCCGTCGGTGCGACGTAGGAGCTGCTGCGCGACGATACCCCGCAACAACATCGAGAGCGCCGAGCGCAATTGGGACTGCGCGTCTTCAGCCACGATATCGAGCAGCCGATCGATGCACTTGGCAGCCGAGTTGGTGTGCAGCGTGCCAAACACAAGCACGCCGGTCTCCGCAGCAGAGAGCGCCAACATCACCGTTTCCACGTCGCGCAGCTCACCCACCACGAGCACATCGGGAGATTCACGCAGAGCGGCTCGCAGCGCTGCGGCGAAGCTCTCGGTGTGACTACCCACCTCGCGCTGCGTGATCAGACTCTTCTGTGTGCGGTGCACGTACTCGATCGGATCCTCGATGGTGAGGATGTGACAGCTGCGCGTACGGTTGATCTCGTTGATGATGGCAGCGAGGGTGGTGGTCTTCCCGCTGCCGGTGGGCCCGCTGATCAAGACGAGACCGTCTTTCAAGGTGGCTAGACGTTGCACCGCCCGCGGCAGCGCCAAGTCTGCGACCGTTGGCACACGGTTGGGTACCACTCGAAACACGGCGCCCATTCCCGCAGATTGAACGAAGGCGTTCACGCGGAACCTTCCGACGTCTGGTATCGAATGGGCAAAGTCGAGCTCTTGCGTCGCCTCGAACTGCTCTCGCTGGGAGGGCGACATGATCTCGTAGAGAAACTTCTTGGTCTCCTCGGCCGAGAGCAAACGAAACGGCAGCTGAACGAGCTCGCCATCCATGCGGATCTTCGGCACCGAGCCGGAGTGAAAATGCAGGTCACTCGCCTTTTGGTCGGCAACGAGCCGCAGAAAGGAGTAGATGCGCGGCGCCATCAGGCTCTTCGCCCCAAGGCACTTGCGTCACTGCGCGATGGCCGATCACGCACCTCCGCCTCATCCGGCGCGCTCGAGGGAAGGCCCAACGCCGCCTCGAAGCTGCGCTTGTCGATCACGCGCGCATAAGCCTCCTCGAGCACAATGGCTTTCTCGCGAGCCAGCCGCGTGAGTTCCGCGTCCATCAGCTGCATGCCCTGATCGCGGGAGGTGGCGATGATGGTTGGAATTTGGAAGCTCTTCCCTTTGCGAATCAGCGATTGGATCGCGTCATTGCCGATCATCACCTCCACCACCGGCAGACGCGAGCCCTGCGGTGTGGGCAACAGATGTTGGCAAGTCACAGCCCGCAACGACTCCGCCAACATGTTGCGCACCTGGGCTTGCGACTTCGTCGGGAAGGCGTGAATCAAACGGTCGACGGTGGCATCGGCGGAGGTCGTGTGCACCGTTCCGAAGACGAGGTGCCCCGTTTCCGCTGCCGTGACGGCGAAGGAAATGGTGTCGAGATCGCGGAGTTCACCGACCAGAATTACGTCTGGGTCCTGGCGCAACGCGGACTTCAAGGCGCCGCGGAACGTCTGCGTGTGCGCACCGACCTCGCGTTGCGTGAGCATGCTCATCCGATGCTTGTGCACCACCTCGATCGGGTCCTCGATGGTCACGATATGGCGCGCCTGACTTCGGTTGATATGGTCGACGAGCGCCGCGAGCGTCGTGGACTTGCCGGCGCCGGTCGGGCCTCCGACGAGCACAAGGCCATGAGGGAACTCGGCAAACGTGCGGATCACCTCGGGGACCTGAAGCTCAGCCAAGGTGCGGATGTCATTTTTGACGATCCGGAACACCGCGCCCAAGCCGCTCAGTTGACGGAACACATTCACGCGAAAGCGCAGGCCTCGGGAGGCCAAATCATAGGAAAGGTCGACCTCCTGCCCAGCGTCGAAGTCCTTGCGATGGGAGCGCGAAAAGTGGGGCACCACCAACTCACGGATCTGCTCTTCGGAGAGCGTCGAGCTGCCGAGCGCGGAGATCCGACCTTTGCACTTGATGAACGGCACTTGCCCCGCGAGCAGGAACACGTCGTCGGCTTCCTCGCGGACTGCGTGCGCCAACAGGCCGTCGAGCGAGCGCACCGAAGCGACCTCATTGACCTGCTTCTGCATACGAAACCGACCGAGGAGCCGGCCCGCCGCCTCACGTACGGTTGCGGACGGGTCCTCTTCACAGCCCTTGGCCCACAACGCGAACGAGCCATCATCGAGCTCTTCGAGCATGTTGATGGCGGCCACACGAATGTCCGGATCGACGTCCTGCGTCAGCTCGGCCACTTCGGGCAGCGCCTCGGTTGCACGCAAGGCCCGCAACGCCGCAATGCACGCGACGCGAATCTCGGGACGCCGCGCCAAGAGATCGACGAGATAGGCGGTGGCGCGCTCGTCGCCCAAGCGACCGATGGCCTCTACGGCGAGTTCGGCCACGAACCAATCCTCATCGCTTTGCGCGACTCGTACCAACGCCCCGAGCGCCCGCCGATCCTCGATTCGAAGCAACGCAGAGACCGCGAAACGCCGCACCACGCCGGACGGATCCGAGAGGTAGTCCTTGATGATGTACTTGGTGATCGCTTGGGTATCGAGCTCCACCAAGGCATCGAGCACGCGCTCGCGTACCCACCAGTCTTCATCTCGCAGGTACTTCAGCAGCTTGGGCGCGAGCGTACCTTCACGGTCTTCGACCTTGTTGGCGATCTCAGCGGCCAGCCGTCGCACGTTGACCTGACTCGAGCGCAATAGCCAAACGATGGCGCGCGCTGCATCGATGCTTCCGCTCTTCGACAGCTGCACGACGGCATGTCCTGCGCGCGTTCGAATCGACACGTCGCGATGCGAGAGCGCTTCGATCAAGGTCGGGTAAAGCGCCTCGGAGCCGGCCGTCTCGATGGCCTCGATGATCACCAGACGAATGGACTTTGGGCCTTGACGAAAACGGTCACGAAAGAGGGCTGACGCTGCATCCCCAGGCTGTTTTGCGCCGTACGTGAGAAACGCGCGAATGACCTCGAGGCCTCGCCCCTCGAGCGCTGGCTCGACGCGATTCCAGAAGTCCGGGTCCTCCAGCTGCCCGAGCGCCGTCACCGCCTGAGCAACCACCAAATCATCTCGGTCCGCCAGGGCCAGCTGAATCGCGCTGAGTGCGTCCTCGAGCTGACGCGCAAAGCGTGTGCGGTCGCCCAAGATGCGCAGCACGATGATCTTTTCCTGGGCCTTTCCGACCTGCAGCACCGCGCGCAAAAGCGGCAACGAATGTTGCGCTGCGCGACCAATGAAGGCGGCAACCGCTTCGGAGCGGCCGAGGAAGGCTGGATCCAGCGACTTGCGCGTGGCTAGCTCGAGGGCCGTCGGACCACCGACTTGCTTCAGGGTCTCGACGGCGGCGGAGCGCACCGTAGCGTCGGAGTGACCAAGGAGCTCCACCAGCTCGTTGTGGGCGGCGATGTTGTTGACCTGCGGCAAGAGCGCGATCAGCGTGGTTCGCAGCGGGCCATCGGCCGTCTTCAGCGCGCGCACGAACGGAACGAAAAGATCGGGCGAAGGGGCACGCGCCGTAGCCTCCGCCAGGAGCTCGCAGCGCATCGCGTGATCGATCGCGCTCGAGCGTGCTTGCAGCTCGACCACGGCATTCAAGATCTTGGTCACATCGCTGGTTTGGAGGGCCCCGAGCTTGCCGAGAAACGCCTTAACGTCTGCAGTGGAGCCGAGTGCTTGGCTCTTCAGTTGCCGCGTTAAGTCGTTCCACTGAAACACGCCTCAGTCATACAAGATTCGGGCTTTGGGTTGTTGCAGCAACCGCTCCAGGCGGCACGCCTCACTCGCCCACGTGCAGAGAGCTGGAGACTTTCCCGGTACGGGTATTTTCCACCGTCAGCGTGAACTTACCGCTCCCTCGTACGACCCAGGAAAGCTTCCGTCGTGCGGACTCTCCGATCGAACGCAGCAAGACGGGGGTCGTCGAGCGGTCATTGCCGCCCCAACCGGGCAAGTGACCAAGCTCCCGGACCGACTCGTGGCCGTCGAGGAGCAAGCCGTCCGCCACGTGGACGCTTGCGCGCACTGGATCGGCATAGGAGCGCTGCTTCGCCGAGCCGAGAAAGTAGGAAGGCAAATAGCCCTGATTCTCGATCACGGCACTGACGAGGCTCGTACCGGTCGCGATCGCACGAACCTCGAGGGAGCTGATCACGATGCGCGGAGCCAACGCTGCAAGCCGCAAAAAGAAGCTGGATTGGGCTTTACACAGCTCGTTGAGCCGATGCAGCGGCGGGTTCCACACTCCGACCAGAGGGTCATAGCCCCCGAGCTCGACCGCCCCGAGTTGCGGATGCTCGAACGGGCGCCACGCACCGATGATGCGACCTTCATTGTGATCGCGATCCCAGGCGGCGATCTGCGCGATGGCCGCTGGTCCGCAGTAATCCTCGTAGTTCTTGATGAACGGCCGCTTGACCTCAAAACCGACCTGCTTCCAAAAATCCCAAAGTTCACACACGAGACCAATCGCCCCGCGATCGACGTACGCATAGTTGGCCAAGTCGCCATGCAGCGGCTTGTCGGGCTCGTAGGTGAACTCGGTAAATCCACTGACGGTGGGGTAGCCAGCAAACTCTTTGGCCCAGGTTTCAAGCTGACGGAACACCGCTGCATCGTGCGGATCCAACTTGCTATCGGGCTTGTCATTGAGCGGACGTATATAGACGCCACCAAAGGTGTGCAGGCTCAGCCAGGCAAAGATGTTGGGATTCTGCGCAGCAAACGCGACGACTCCACGGGACTCGGGTTCACTCATCGGGAACGGACCTGCCCCCGCTTGTTCGGGCTCGGCGCGCCAATCCGTCGGGAAGTTGCGGTTGAGATCGGTCTGCGTGTCGCTCAAGTAGTGAGCGCGCGGAACGGAGAAACCATCCCATCGTTCGATCGTGCCCTCGGGGTAAACGCGATAGAACGGCCCTTCGTCCTCGACGGAGCGCGGCAGCATCAAGTTGGGCACCTCCTTCGACTGAACGAAGTCGCCCGTCGCGTCCTTTACGCGCATTATCAGCGAGAGACCGTCGCCGTCGACGTCCTCATGCCGCCAATACGGCCCGTGATTGCCTAGCCGATGGTCACGGTGGTTGGAGCGAACGAAGTGCCGCTGCGCGAGCACACGCTCAGCGCCGTCTGGGCTCAGCCGCGGCGCGATATGGAAGAGCACACCAGCCTTCATCCAACTCGCGACGTGCGCAGGCAAATCACCAAGCGGCTCTCCGGCAAAGCCGCGCAGGAGGTCTTCGGCGATGGCGAGGCAGACGCTCGACCCACAGAGTTCGCTCGCGTGAATGTTGCCGTCCAGCCAAGCAGCGGGCCGCCTGCGCTCGGGCTCACGGCCGATCGTCAGTAACCACACGTCGCGCGCTCCCTCCGAGACGGCGAGCGATTGCAACCGCGCAAACTCGGGGAAAGCCTTGGCCCAGCGCTGGAGCTGCTCCGTGAGCTCGGCGTGGTTGAGAAACTGCTCGCGAAAGCCCAAGCTCAAGGAGTCGATCGAGGTCACGTTGGCGCGGAGTGTACTCGCTTTGCAAGACGCCCGGACCGCCGTTCAATCGCTGCGGCGCGCATGCGCTCCTCCTCGGGCGTTTCAACCACCAGCTCGGGGACACTCACCGGGCGCCCCTCGCGAAAGGCTACGAAGGTGAGAAAGCCAGACACGCAGGGCCAGGTCTCACCGGTCACCGCGTCCTCACCGCGTACGTCGACGAACACTTCGCACGAGGTGCGAAATGAAGCCGTCACGCGAGCCTCGAGCCGAACCACCTGGCCCACGCGAATGGGTTGCTCAAACGAGAGGTCATCGATGCCAGCGGTGACACCCACCGATCCCATGAAGCGTTGCGAGCAGATGGCGGCGCACAGGTCCATCCAGGCAAGGACTTGTCCACCGAACACATTTCCAAGCGCGTTCGCGTGGGTTGGAAGCACGTACTCGGTCATCTGGGTGAAGGATCCGCGCGCGTGCTTCCGGGGCCTTTCAGCGGGAATTTCTGACATGTTGCTGCCCATGGCCCGCCTGCCATCAGGCCGCAACCTTCTGCTCGACGCGACCGAAGAATGCTGGGCTTTGACTTGGAGACCGTCCTTCGGTCTGATGCTTTTGTGCGCTCAGCCTTGGCTCTGGCCCTTGTCGTGGTGTCGCTCCACGGTTGCGAAGCTTCACTCGAGGTGGAGCCCGTCGTGGTGCAGACCCGCACGACCCTGCAGCCCAAACCCGCGGTAGATCCAGCACCTCGCGCCAAGGGGAAGGCCAGCGGAGATGTCAGCGTCAAAGTGCTGCATCACGACGCCTGGACGGGCAGCGTTACCCTGCTCGGCATCGATCGCGAGGAGCGCCAAGCGGTCGTTCGCCTCGAAGCGCACGACCCACCGACGTTGTCCTTCGAGACGATCGACCTCACAGGCAAAGGGCGCGTGCGTTCTTGGTCGACCACCGGCGAACGCGCGCGCGAGGCCATCGGGCATCCCTTTTTCTCCCAGCTTGGCGATGATTTCGCCGCGGACGCTGGCCGCTTCGCGACCTTGCTACACAAGCTCGGGCCTTGGCACGCCCGCGGCGCATTGGCGTCCCCCACCTTCGCGGTAGGTCCGCGGCCAGAACGATTTCTGTTTGGAGCCGCCGCGACCGACGGCTCAAAGGGTGATTGGCTTTTCGGCGCTGCGTTTCCTGGCGCGAGTCGGCGTCTGGATGCAGGTCTGAAGGCAAGCTATCGGCCCGTGTTCGATCCCACCGGAGAAACCGTAGCCTTCGTCGGATGTCAAACCTCCCCTTGCGACTACGGTCTGTTCCTGACCAACTTTAGAGAGGGCAAGCCGCGCCGAGTCGCTGGGATCCAAGGGGCCTCTAACCCGCAATGGCACAACGGCTCGGTGTTGACGCTGGGGACCAAAGGCAAGGCGCGCTGTCTCTTCCGTGCCCCCCAAGGAGCCGGGATGGCGACGGCGCTCGAGTGCCTCGAGGGAGTGGAAGAGGCCGCCTTCACGCAAGATGCAGAAGGAAGAACGGCCGTTCTATCGGGCACTCGCGGGCGCGCCGGTGAGCAGCGGGTCGACGTGGTTTGGGTGTTGCTCGAAGACGGGTCGGTGCTTGGCGAGCACACGGTGGAGAAAGCCGTGGGGTCGAGCGTACTCTCGGATTCTGGCTTACTTGCCCTGCCCATGCAGCGAGGCTCGCTGGCGGTGGTGGATTTGGTGACGGGCGTGTCGGCGCAACTGGGCGAACACGACGGCTGGTTCTTCGGCTTCGACGGCGCTCGCTGGGTTGGAGATTCCTTGGTACTGCTGCGCAAACTGGGCGATCAGCCGGGCTTTGATGTGGTGAGCGTGGACGCGCGCTCGTTGGCCCAACGCAACAAGCCCTGGCTTTGAAAGCGGCGGTTGAACACCGCTTCTTCGTGCCCATGAGCTCGCCGCCCGAATGAAGTTCTCATGGCGGGCGCAAGTCCGCCATGGCAAGGGGGGTTCGGTTTGGGGGAGCTGTGCCGCTGGGGCGCGCTCGATCTTGAACAACTTCACAACCGCAGGAGTTCTGATGATTCGGTCCGTTGCGCTCTCCAGTCTTTTGCTTACCGGATGCTTCTTCGCGCCCGACGCCCCTCAACCGAGCGGGGCCAAGGCCGCGACCCCCGCCGGCGTGCCAACGAGTAGCAAGCCTGCCGAGCCTGAGGAGCCGCCCTTCCCCAAGCCGGCCCAGGTGGATGAACACCGCCTTTCAGTTGGGCTCGAGCGGGTTTGCCTCGTCAAAGGCGATCGTGGCTACTGCGTTGGTACCAACAACAACCTCGAGCTCGGGGACGGAACCACCGAGTCGCGAGGCGCAGGCACCGAGCCGGGCCAAGGCAAACTCAAGGACGTCTGGCAGATCGCAGCGACCGAGAACGGCCACTCGTGTGCGCTCGCCGGCGGTAAAGCCTGGTGTTACGGCAAGTACGGTGTGTCCGAGACGCCGGCCATCCGGCCGGAGGTGAAGAAGGCAACGTGGATGAGCGGCGGCTACGCGAGCTACTGCTTCGTCCACGACGGCGGCAAAGTCCAATGCCTCGGCCCCGGGCTCTACAAGGACAAGACCTTCGCGGTCACCGGCATCACCGATGCCGCCCGCATCAGCTGCGACGCCGGAGTGAGCGGAGAACAGTGCTGCGCAGTGCTCACCTCGGGAAAGGTCGCGTGTTTCGGCGGCGACAACCAGAGCGGCTCGCTGGGTCGTGGGTTCGCCGGGCCGCCGCCATCCGGTCCCACGCTGAAGGAAGCGGGAGAGGTCGTCGGACTCACTGACGTCGTCGATGTGGCCGGCGGGGATGACGCTTGGTGCGCGGTCACCAAGAACAACGAGCTGTGGTGTTGGGGCAACAACAACTTCGACCGATTTGGCGTGAGCGACGACAAATCGAAGCAGTTCTTGCAACCCACCAAGATCGCGATCCCTGAGGTGACCGACGTCGCGGTGGGATCGACGTCGATTTGCGCCATTCAAAAGAAGGGCACCATCAGCTGCTTCGGCTTCGGCTCAAGCAGCTATTTCCCGGCCGGCAAAGGGTATCCCAAGGCCGGGAAGCTGTGGCCGGGAGCCAAGCTCGACACCCCCACCGAGATTGCAACGAGCGGTCGCCTGCTGTGCGTGCTGGCCGCTGGGGACAAGGTCACCTGCTACGGGGACGGCGCGAAGCTGGGAGTCGCCGACGGCGCACCCAAAGAATTCGCATTTTGACGTGCGACCTTGAACTAGCGACGTCTTGAGCGAGAGGAGCGCGGCCAGTCGAAGTGGCCGCCCTCCCAGCTCACTTCTTGGCGGCTCCGACCAGCTTCTTTTCGAGCTCGATCCAAGGCGTAAGGTCGTCGTCGTAACGGAAGTAGGCCGGGTCAAATTCACGCCCGTTGATCAGCACAAACGGCGTGTGCGTCAGGCCCGCTGCATCGCCCAGCGCGAGGTCGTCTTCAATCGCCTGCTCGGCCTCTGGGGAGTCCTTGTCGGTTCGATAGCGAGCAATATCAAGCCCAGCCTGCGCAGCGTAGCGCTCCAGGTCTTGATCCGAGAGAGCGCCCTGGTTTTCGAAGATCAGCTTCTCCATCTCCCAGTAGCGGCCTTGCTTATGGGCGGCGAAGGCAGCGCGAGCCGCGTAGCGAGCTCGCAGATGTTTGCTGAGGGGGAAGTACTTGTGCACCAAGCGCACGTCCTGAGGAAACTTGTGCTGCAACTCTTCGAGCAGGGGCGTCACGGCCTTGCACGCTGGGCATTCAAAATCGCTGAACACGACGATCGTGATCGGCGCGGTCTGCGGCCCCAACGCGGGGGAGGTACCGGCGGGCACTTCAACCACGCTCGAAGGATCAAAGCGTTGCTTCAGCGCCGCTCGCGCGTTGGCCCGGGCCGAGCCCGAATCCACCTTTTCGACCAAGAACTCGAGCGCCGGCTTGCAGGTCGCACAACCACGTTGCTCCTCGATGCATTGCACGAGCGAAACCGCCTCGTTGGTGCACGGCGCGTAGGACTGCTGGGCGATGTCCCAAACCGCTTGGCGCTCGCTCTCGTCGAGCTTCTCTTGATCGATGCCCGGCAAGGCCCGCGGAGGACCAGCGCTGGGGATGTCGTCTTTCGCGGGCTTGGCGGACGAGGAGGCCTGCTCGACGACCTCGGCACGCGACGAAAGGCCCAGCCCGCAGCCCAAAAGAGCGAGTGAAATGGTTGCGGCAAGGAGCGAGAGGGAAGGTTGGAGACGCAAAGCCATAGGGGGTCCTGAGCTCAACCGCGGCCGAGCTTTTCGAGAAGGTGGCCTGCCTTTGGCTCCGTGGCAAGATGGCAGCCACAGTCGGTGGAAAACGTTGCTCATGCCCTCGCTGGAATTCTGCTCGCTGAGCTTGCGCTGACGCGCGCCAACAAGAACGAGGCTCCCGAAGATGCGGGCCAGCTGAGGTCGGCCAGGGTCGCCGTCGTGGTCTCGGCGCTGGCCAACAACGTCCCGGACACCGACCTTCTCTATTCGTGGATAACGCCAGGCCAGCTCGGCTACTTGCTGCATCACCGCGGACATACCCACACCTTGCCGATCGCGATGATGCTCGGCTTGCTGGTGGCGGCGATCGCGCTTCGGGTTGCGAAGCCAAGCTCGCATCGCCGGCTCATTCTGCTCCTTGGCCTATTCGGGCCGGTGCTGCATCTGATCATGGACGCCTGGAACATCTACGGTGTTCACCCGTTCTGGCCGTTCGATAGTCGCTGGTACTACGGGGACAGGATCTTCATCTTGGAGCCGCTGCTCTGGGTCACGGCGATCCCGAGCGTGTTTCGCAATGCTCGCTCACGGATGTTTCGCATCACGCTGGGTGTGCTCGCGGCCTTCATCGTAGTGGTCCCTTGGTTCGCGCGGTCCTTCATTCCCTGGCCGCTCAGTGCGTTCATCGCCGTCGTGTTTGCGCTTTCGGTGCTCGTTGCCAGTCGCACCAGCGCGCGGAGTCGCATCGTCTTCGCGTGCGCCGCGTGGCTAAGCGTCTTGGCGGGCTTCTCCATCGCTCGGTTGCGCGCAGAACAGCTGGTCATGGTCGACCTCTACGCTGAGAACCCTGAGGCCGTCGTGCTCGACGTCGCGCTCACGCCGCTCCCGTCGAATCCCTTCTGCTGGAACGTCTACCTAACCATGCTGCCCGAGCCACGCGGCGACGCGTTCGTCGTTCGGCGCGGTAGTGCTGCCCCGTTCGTGCGTGGACTGTGTCCGCGCATTCCCGGCAGCACGACCGCGCAGCTAGCGGAAGTCGCTGCATCCCCTGAGCACATCGTGTGGGCGGGAGAGGCCAAGCTGTCGCAGGCTCAGCTGCGCTCGTTGGCGCAGCGCTGCGACGTCGGCGCTGCCATGCAATTTTACCGCACGCCCTTCTGGGTCCAGCGCGAAGACTCGTTGGTGCTGGGAGATCTGCGCTTCGACCGCACCGAAGGCGTCGACTTCCCGGAGCTTACGCTGGAACCAAACGCACCAGCGCAATGCCCCAAGTTCGTAACGAACTGGCAGCCTCCCCGGCAGCGCCTGCTCGAGGACGGTCACGAGTGAGCGCGGCTCTCGGTTGACTTCTCACCGACCGGCAGGAAGAAGCGCAGCGGCGAGCGAAAGAAGCCGTAAACCACGTGGAACAACAGCTTGAGCGCCTGCAAGAAAGAAACGTCTCGCGCTCGCATCGCCACACCCAGCGCCAACCCAAAACTGACGACGAGGTTGAGGCTCAGGATACCGAGGAGGCCGAGCAACGCCGAATGAAACTCTGACGTCGACAAGACCGATACGCCGAGGGCGCGCAACGCGAAGGTGAGCGAACTCGTGCTGATCGTGATGTGACGGATCTCGACGTTCAAGCCGACGAACTCGCCCAAGATCGGTGTAAAGCCCAGCATCAAGCCGATCGCGAGGTTGCCGCCGATTCCCCCGATATTGCGTCCGACGAAGCGCCCCGCGCCCCGCATCAACCTGCGACCAAAAAGGCGTCGCCAACGATGTTCCTCGATTGCCTCGGGGAGTCGCCGATACACGGCCCAGTTCTCGACCCAGCCCGCGGCCAGGCTCGAAAGCCAGAGTATGACGGCGGTCACCACAGCGAACCCCAACGTCCCCGACTGGGTCGGATGCAGCGACGCGATGGTCTTGTGCGCGTAGTCCGCCGTGAGGACGTGCTCGCCCCCGGCTGACTGCTCCGTCCACAGCCAATCGAGCGCGAGGCTCGCCGGAATGACGAGGAGAATGTTGCCGGCCGCCGCCGCGATTTGGGAGCGAACGAGGCGAGCAACGGTGGTCACCAGCTCGCTGGAGTCGGCGGTCTTGTCGCTCAGTGCAAAAGCCAATGCAGCCGCGGTCATGCTTGGCTGCTTGGTCGCGAGGGTGAACCCAGCCAGTTGCATGAGGATGAAGCTGCCGGCGTAGTTGGCCGAAATCAGGAGGCCCTCCTGCAACAGTGGCCGATGCAGGTGACCGACGGCGAGCTTCACGACGTTGGTTCCGGCAGCGAGCAATCCGCCTCCGCTCGCGGCGAGGAACATCTTGGCGAATTCGCCCTTCGAGATGGTGATGTAGTGCTCGCCGGTTTGACCCGCACGCTCGATGATCTTGCGCGCCAGCATGTGGGTGTTGGTCCGGACGATATCCAGCAGGCTCAGATCGCGACGGCGGTCATCGAGCAAACGCATCAGCGTGCCCACGCTCCGAGCCGCAAGCTCCTCGCTCGCCTGCGGGACGAGCACGCTCAGCAACAGCTCCAATCGATTGAGGCTGCGCTCGATCAACTCGAGCCGGTAAACAACGTCGACGCTGACCCCAGCTGCCTCGAGTCGCGATTGCACCTCTTGCTGCGTCAGCCGACAGCTCGTCACCAGCTCGCGAACGTGTTCGACCCACGAGGCGATCTCCTCGGCCTCGCGCCGTGGTGTCGCTAGCAACGCGTCGATCACCCGCGGCAGCCGAAAGAACGGCGATTCTTGCAGCGTCTTGAGATCGGTCCGCGAGCGAATCACATCCGAGAGCCCAGCCGCAGAAACCCGTGACGCAAGCAGCAGCGTTGCCTCGAGTACGGCGACGCGAAGGGGCAAATACGCGCTCGCCACCCGACTGCTCGAGGGCAGACTCGCGCGCGGGTCGGGAAGGGACGGCAGCTCACCGAGCGCCAGATCGGCAGCAGACAGCTGCCTGCTGCTGAGCGGAGTCGGTGCTGCAATGAACTCTGGCGTCCTCGTGAGTTCGATCAGATTCACCAGCAAAGACGGTGGAACCCGAGCGAGCCAGGCCCAGTCCGCGTGTTTTGGAAACAGCCGCTCCACAAGCTGGATCAGGTCCTGTTCGTCGATCGGTTGCGGCAGCAGCCGGCGGGACAAGCGATCGATCGTCTCCGAGAACAGCCCACTATCGCCGGGTATCCCAAGCCGTGCGAACAGCGCTTGACCCGTGAGCTCACCGAGTACCGCGCGCAGCAGTTTGGAGAGCCGTGCGCGGAAGGACCCGAACAACCAGAGCGAGTGACAGAGGAAGCGCAGGCGTCGCAGCGCCGGGGGTTCACCCGAAGCCTCGGCCCAAAGTGCGGGCACCTCACCGCCACGACGCACCCAGTGACTGAGATCGACGAGGCGTGCCTCTCGTTCGAACAGCTCCGCCTTCGGGTCGATAGCGGCCAACAAGCCGTACAAGCGGCTCGCGCTGTGCGACGCCCCCCCGCTGGCAGCACCGTACGCAAAAACCCCCCAAGATCTGGGATCGCGTCGGTCGCCACTGGGCCTGAATCGGTGGCGAGGGACATTACGCTGGCAAGCTAACGGCATCCGCTCGGACGAGCTACGTGTGCTAAGACGCAGCGACGATGTCGAGAGAGGATCGCAAAGGGTTCGTCTCGGAGAGACCACTCTTGGGGATGAGCGGATGGACCGCGTGTCTTGCGCTGAGCGTCGCACTAGGCGTGGCAGGCGCGTGCAGCACAGGCACCACGTCGAGCGGTGCTCCGTCGAGCGCCACCCCCAAGGCCGCGGAGGCCAAGCCTTCGTTGCGCCTCTACCTACTCTCCAACGTCGCTGGGGCCTTGGAGCCATGCGGCTGCTCGAAAGATCAACTCGGTGGCGCGAGCCATTTTGCGAGCCTCTTCGAGTCTGAAAAAGGTGCCGCCCAGACCAGCCTCATCATCGGCGCAGGGCCGCTGTTTTTCCAAGACCCCAAGTCCTCGCCGAAGAAGGCCACCCAAGATCTTTGGAAGGCGGAGGCGCTAGCCAAAGGCGCTGCCAAGCTGGGCGTGCTCGCGTGGACCCCCGGCGCCAATGACTTTGGTGCTGGAGAGGCGGTGTTCAAGCAGCTCGCCGAGAGTTCGAAGGTGAGCTTCCTTGCAGCGAACGGTCCTGGAACTGGGCCGTTACAAAAGAGCCGCTTGCTCGAGGTCGACGGCGTCAAAGTTGGTTTCACCGGGGTGTTGGATGCGAAGGTCGCAGCAAGCACCGGTGGCCCGCTTTCGGCTCCGGTCGAAGCGCTGCGCAACGAGGTTCAGGCGCTGCGCACGCAGGGGGCCCGGGTCGTGATTGTGATGGCCGTCATGCCGCGGGGGGAGGCCTTGAGGCTCACCGACGAGATCAAAGACATCGACGTCATGCTGCTCGGCAAGCCCTCTGAAAAGGGTGAGGCCAACGACGCACCGCGCGCCCCCGTGATCACCGGGTCGACCCTCGTGGTCGAACTTTCCAACCACTTGCAGACGACCGCCCGGCTCGATCTCCATTTCAAAGAGCAAGCGGACGGGAGCGGTCGCATCGTCCTCGCGGACGGTGGAGGCTTGGCGCGGGCCGAGCAATTGCTCGGTATCAACCAGCAGATCCGCGACCTGGAAGCCCGCATCAACGGCTGGGAGAAGTCAAAAGGCGTGCGCGCCGACGACCTTTCGGCCCGCAAGAAAGATCTCGAGCGCTTGCGCACCGAGCGCGCGACCTTGGAAGGGCAGACCCCAGAAGCCCCTGCTGGGAGCTTCTTCCAGTACAGCCTCGTGGAGGTTCGAGAGAAGCTGGGCAAGGAGCCTGGGCTCGAAGAAGTGGCGCTCGGTTACTACAAACGCGTGAACGACCACAATCGCGAGGCGTTCAAGGGTGTAATGCCGCCCGAGGCCGGTGATGGTGCGGCGTACCTCGGCGTGGAGGCCTGCTCGAGTTGTCACGCGGAAGAGCGAGCCGTGTGGGATAAGACCAGCCACGCGAAGGCCTACGCCACGCTCGAGAAAAAGTTTGTGGAGTTCAATCTCGATTGTGTCGCCTGCCACGTCACCGGCTACGAAAAGCCGGGCGGAAGCACGGTAACGTTCGTCGACTCATTCAAGAACGTCCAGTGCGAGACCTGTCACGGGCCAGGGAGCCTCCACGCGAAGGAGCCCAAGAACAAGGCCCTCATTCAAACCAAACCGGATCCCAAGAGCTGCGTCTCTGAGTGCCACCATCCCCCCCATGTCGAAGCCTTCGACGCCACCGCGAAGATGACATCCATCCTCGGACCAGGACACGGACTCTGATGATTCAGCTCCCTCGCGACGATGAAAACATGCAGTCTCTGATCGGGGCGACCGTGCCCTCAGAGATCGCCGCCGGCGTGGTGTACAAGCCCGAACTCACGCTCGGAAAGGGCGGCGGCGCCGTGGCTTTCCTCGCGCACCGCCTATCCCCGGAAGGCAAGGCCCCGGTCGTGATCAAGGTGTTGCGCCCTGCGTTCGTCCGCAAACTCGGGGCGACGGCTGGCCTGCTGATTCGCAAAGAGGCGGTGGCGCTGGGAAGGCTCAATGAGCGCACGCCGCCCACCCCGTTCGTGGTGCGGCTGATCGACACCGGCGTGCTCAAGGTGCTTCGCGCCGGCTCCGAGCTCGAGCTGCCGTGGGTTGCGATCGAGTACGTGCATGGCGGGTCGCTGGGAACGACGCTCGCTGAGCGCGTACGGAAGAACCTTCGCGACGTCGGCTTCGCGTTCGATCCGGGGCGCGCGTCGACGGCCATCGATTGCATCGGTCAAGGCTTGGCCGCGGTGCACGAGGTCGGCGTGATTCATCGCGATCTCACGCCCAACAACATCTTGTGCACCGGCCGTGGAGCTGGCGAGATCTTCAAGATCGCAGACTTTGGCGTAGCCCGACCAACGGGTGTCGCAGGCACGCTCTCGGGCTCCCTGGTTGGAACACCGGGCTTTGCGGCGCCTGAGCTCACCACCGGAGATCCCATCGGGACCTTCACCGACGTATTCAGCCTCGCTTCGCTGATCTTCTTCATCCTCACCGGTGAGCCCATCTTCAACTCGATGGCTGAGGTCATGCGCAGTCTGGAGACGGGTCGCAGACGCTCGCTTTTGGAGATGCCGGGCCTCCATCCCGAGCTCCGCAAGAACGAGAAAGCCTGCCGTTCAATCGATCTCGTGTTGGGCTGGGCGGCCGCGCCGCGAGCCGACGCGCGACTCGGCGAGGCGCTGGCCGTCAGCAGCATGATCCTTCCTCACCTCCAGGGTCAGAAAAAGCGCGAGCTCTCGTTCACGTCGATCAACCCCAAGCAGCAGGAGAACGCTCCCTCGCTTGAACCATCGGAGTGGCGTTGGTCCGTTCCGCATCGCACCGGCTCGGCGTTGATCGTGAGGAGCGTGGCATGGGATGGTCACGGCCGAGCGATCGCTGCGACCAAGATCGGGCTCTCCTTCTGGAACGGCACCACTTGGAAGGTCGCCTCGACGGAAGGGCTCAAGCTCGCGGGCGGCGTACGCTTCGTTCAGCGCGTCGGCGCCGGCCGCTGGATTCTCGGCGGAGATGACGGCCAAATCGCGATCTACACCACGGGCGGCGAGGTGGAGATCATCGAGGGACCGCGCGACGCGCACAAGGTGGAGTGCTTCGGTGGTGACCTCGAAGACATCAGCGTGCTCGCCTGCAAGGGGCTCGATGGCGTGATCTCGCTCAATACCTACGCGACCAAACGCTGGCTGAAGCCCTTCCCCATTCCCGGCGTTTTTTCGCTGATGGCGATGACGCGCTTCGACGACGCGCGTTGGCTTGTCGTGGGGCGACGCATCGAGGGTGGAGCGTACGCGGCGCTCTACCACGCGCTGGATTGGGACCTGATGGAGATCCCGGTCGATTCGAAATGTGCGGCGCTGCTCGCGTGCGTTGGAAGGCCAAGGAAGTCGCTCGGCTATGCGGTTGGTTCGCACGGTACGCTGCTGACGCGAGACGCTGACGTGACCTCGCTCGAGCAAGTCCCCGGTGAGCCGGTCCTCAGCGCGATCGCGCTCGATCCTTTTGGCCGACCTTGGGTGGCGACGGCGGGCGCGATCTACCTGCGAGATGACGCCAAAGGCTGGATGCCGGTGTGGAAGGACGAGACCGTGGAGGTCCCGATCGTGTCGCTGTTCCTCGATACCGGACTCTGCATCGCGATGACGGTGGACGGCGGCATCATTGAAGGTCGGGCCGCATTGCGACAAACGGATCTGCCACCGCCGCCGCCTCCCCCGGCCTGACTCAGGCGAAGGCGGCGCTCGTTCGCAACCTGGGCGACTGGAGCGCACGCGCACGCGCACGCTCACCTACTCCTGCAAACGCCGCTTTTTCGGCGGCTCCCTCGCGGATGTGGTACGCGGCCGATGCAATGGCCGATCTCCTAGTGCCTGTTGGGAAGAACGTGGTGACCCACGGCTCGCCGTATGCCGTGGTTATGCGCCTTGCGTGGCCAACCTTCTTCGCCATGCTGCTGCAGAGCGCGGTCAACGAGATCGACATCGTCTTCTTCGCCAAGCTACCGCCGACTGAAGCCTCCAACGCTCAAGCAGCGCTGCTGCCCTCGCTCATCATCCTGTGGCTGTTTGGTGGTTCGCTCTCGGGCATCGCAGTCGGGACGCAGGCCATCACCGCGCGCCGCTTCGCTGAGCAGCGGAATGAGGACGCTGGAGCGGTGCTCTTCAACGCGGCCTTCTTTGCATTCGTGGGCGGCCTGGTGTTCGCCACCGTCGGCTACATCGCCATGGACTTGATCCTTGGCCTCCTGATCAAAGTGGACGGCGCGCGTGAAAGCGCCCAGCAATACCTCAAGTACCGCCTGCTCGGAGTGATCAGCATGGCGGTGACGGCCGCCTTCAAAGCCTTCTTCGACGGCATCGGAAGGACCCATATCCACCTCATTTCGTCGGTGGTGATGAACGTGCTCAACGTCGGTTTGTGCGTCCTGCTGATCTTCGGTACCTGGGGCTTCCCGCGCATGGGAATCGGTGGAGCCGGCCTTGCGGCCGTGATCTCAACCTTCGTTGGCCTGGGCATCATGATTTTCTACGCGCTTCGCGCAGACAACGCAGCGAGGTTCAAGCCTTTCCGCGTGAGCAATCTGAGCAAGACGTTGCTTTGGTCGGTGTTGAAGCTGTCGATCCCTGGGGCCATCGCCACCATCGCCGTAATGCTCGGCTTCGGCATGTTCGCGTGGGTGGCCAGCAAGTTGGACGAGCTGTCTCCATCTGCCAGCGGCATTCCCGTCAACATGGCCTCGACCACCGTCATCGTCGGTATTCTCAAGCTTACGTTCACCGGCTGTCTGGCCTTCGGCACAGCCACAGCCACGTTGGTTTCACAGTCGCTCGGTGAGAAGGCTCCCGAGCGAGCCACGATGTTCGGCTGGACCAGCGTGAAGCTGGGGCTCATCATCTTTGGCGTCGTCGGTATTTCGGAAGCCATTTTCGCGGAGCCGATTCTTCACTTCGTCGCAGCGGGAGATGCGGTGCAACTCGCGGCCCTCACGCCACTGCGCATCATGGGCGCCGTTACGCCGATCATCGCGGTGGCGATGATCCTCACCCAAGCGCTCTTCGGCGCGGGGGACACCGTGTTCGTGATGATCGTCGAGCTGGTGCTCCACTTCCTGTGCCTCGTACCCCTGGCGATGGCGCTCGCGGTGTGGCTGAACTTCGGCTTAATCGGCCTTTGGGCAGCGGCTGTCATCTACATCATCGCCCTCACCATCGCGATGTCGCTCAAGTTCCACTGGGGCAGCTGGAAGAAGATAACGCTCTAAGCCTACTCTCCGATCGGGAAGCCAGGCATAATGCGCGGCCCATGACGATACGTCTACCGCTCTACGTTGCCCTCGTAACCGCGTTGATAATCGCTTGCGGCGATGACTCCTCCTCTGGCGGTTCGAGCACAGGAGCGGGAGGCACAGGTGGAGGAACCGGGGGTGAAGGTGGACTCTCGTGTGAGGACCAAGGCGGTACCTGCCTCGCGGCTCCAGCCGGCTTCAAAGGGCCGGTAGAGCTCTCGGATAGCGGTGCAACCAGCTGCACGAACGAGGCGTTTGAGGGCACCTACGTCGGTGAAGAGTTCGAGGCCGTTCCCGCCGAGTGCAATTGTGCCTGTGCGCCTGAAACTGCCTGTGCACTCGAGGTAACGGCGTTTGGGGACACGGGCTGTCTAAGCGGTCCTGAAGCCGTATCGGTAACCTCGGGCGTGTGTCAGGCCGCCCCTCCGGACACCCTCGCGCTTACCGTTGAGGCAACGCTCGGTACCTGCCAATCGGACGGCGCGACCGCCAGCGTACCCAGCATCAAATTCACACCGTACGTGGTCGGCTGCAGCGTGAACCTCAACGACTGCGACGCCAGCACGATCTGCGTTCCCTCCACGCGGAAGTACTGCTTCTGGAGTGAAACAGAGAGCACCTGCCCGAGCGGCTTCGACGAGCAGCTCAACGTGCTCCGGCGCGAGGATTTCAGTGATGACCGAGACTGCACCTGCGACTGCGGCCTCGGGGACGTAGCGTGTGCGCCCAGCGTTGAGTTGTTTTCCGACGCTACGTGCACCACCGCGGAGGCCGCCACCGACACGGCGGGCTGTAACGCCACCAACAGCGGGCAGGCGGCGGCGAGTCTCCGGGTCAACGCCAACGCAACCGGGCAGTGCGAACTCACGACCCAGGTCGTGGGAACCGTCGTTCAGAGCGGCGCAGGAATCTTAGTCTGCTGCGCACCCTAGCAGCGCGGCTCGTAGCCCTTGGCCAACTCAGTAAAGCGTCGGCCTAGCCAATCAAAGAAGGCGGCGTCGTAGGCGGGCCCGTCGGGCGACGCTGCGGCGATCTCCTCGACGAATACCTCGTCCCAACGGATGTAACGCGCCACCAGGCTCTCGTGGAGTCGCCGAGCCTGCGCCTGTGTTGCGCTCGAACCTACCTGCAACGCCTCCTCACAGACGTAGTAGTTGCACGTCGCCGAACGGCGTTCCGGCGGGATCGTACAACCGCCAGAGCCGAGATACGCACAGGCCAAGTCGCGAGGCTTACCGGGGCCGAGAACCATCTTGCGACGCTGAATGGCTAGCCCACGTGGAATCGGTTGCAAGCGCCCAGCGGCCAGCTCGCCCAGTAACCAATCGCGTCCCCCTAATTGCACAATCCTGCCGAGGTCGGCCCAGTCGAGCCGCGGCGGAGCTCGACAACAGCCGCCGGCTGCATGGGGACACTCGGCGCACTGGCTCGAGGTTACGTGTGAGTGGGCTCCTAGAACACGGAGGGTCAGCATACTGACGCCGTGGAGACTACAGCATAGTAGTAGCGCCGGCCCAGCCGCGATGAGTCGCCAAACCACCGCGAGCGTGGTAGTCGTCATCGCCCACGATCTATGGAATGGCTCAACTACCACCACCTTCACTACTTCTGGATGGTGGCCCGTGAGGGTAGCCTCGCCGCAGCTGCGGCTAAGCTGCGTCTGTCGCCGCCAACCTTGAGCGCGCAGATCAACTCCCTGGAACGGGCTCTCGGGGAGGACCTGTTCGTCAAGCAAGGACGCAGAATGGTCCTTACCGACACCGGAACAGTGGCCTACCGCTATGCCGAAGAGATCTTTGCCATCGGCCGGGAGCTCGTTGGAACCATCCAGGGCGGGACCAGCGGCCGGCCCACCCGGTTCGCAGTAGGGGTCACGCAGAGCGTCCCCAAGTTGATCGCTCGGCGCATTCTCGAGCCCGTTCAAAAGTTGAGCGAACCCATGCGTCTGATCTGCCGCGAGGAGCCCACAGAGAGGCTGCTAGCCGATCTCGCGGTCCACACGCTCGACGTCGTCCTCACCGATGCACCGCAGGTGAACTCGACAAGCCTGAAGCTGTTCAACCACTTTCTTGGTGAAACGGCGATGGCCATTTACGGCACTCAAACTCTTGCAGCTCAATTCCGCAAGGGCTTTCCCGGTTCGCTCGAGGGCGCGCCGTTTCTCCTTCCGACCGAGAGCAGCACAACTCGCAGGGCACTGGAGGCCTACTTTGATCAGATTGGCGTGAGACCCAACTTCGTAGGCGAGTTTGACGATAGCGCCCTGCTCAAGTCCTTCGCCGAGGGCGGACTCGGTCTCTTCGCTGCCCCGCTCGTAATCCAGAATGAGCTCCGTCGTCAGTACGGGTTCCACAAGCTCGGATTGGCCCAAGGCATCAAAGAGCGTTTCTACGCGGTAACCGGCGAGCGCAAGATCAAGCAGCCCGCCTTGGTCGTCATTACCGACGCTGCCCGTGAAAGGCTCTTCCGGTTCACAGCCCCAAGGAAGCTCAAAGAGTAAATCGCTTCACGCCGCGTTTCGTTCAAGCACCACCGTGGGGTCCACCTCGAGCGACTTCCGTGGGAAGCGGAACTCGATGATGGTGCCTGGCCCCTCGACGAAAGGCACTTCGAGATAGCCCCCTAGGCTGGCGCATGCCTCGCGGAGTGCTCCCATTCCGACGCCCCGCCCGGATATCTCGGTAACCGTCTCTGCCGTAGAAACGCCGTCAAAGAACAGCGCTTCGACCAGCTCTTCACGCGTTTTACAATGCAATCCGCGTTCTTTGGCCCGCTCGCCGAGCGTCGTCCAATCGATGCCGCGCCCGTCATCCGCGACCGCAACAACCACCTCCTGCTTCTCGACTTTCGCCGATAGCGTAAGGTGCCCGGTGGCCGTCTTCCCCGCGGCAACGCGCTCCTCTGCTGACTCAATGCCGTGGTCGACGGCGTTGCGTACCGAGTGAACGAACGCAGCCCAGAAGGGAGACCAAACCACCGGGTCGAAGTAGAGCTCGTCGCACTCTACGTTGACCTCGACCTTTCCTTTGCCCAAGCGCGCGGCAAGCGACTGCGCCTGCTCGGCGAACCGCTGCAGCCGGTCTGGAGCTCGATCCAACTTGAACCGCGATACCATCTGAGCGACCTCGTCGTGAGGACGGCGAGTAAGTAGCGCCCGAAGGATGGCTGAGAACTGGTCGTCCCCAATCTCCACGACCTTGCGGTTACCAAGGAAGCTCTCGAGGTTCGCCTGAACTCGGCTCCACCTCCGCGAGAGTTCCGCCTGCTCCGCTTCCGTCGGGAAGCGACATTCCTCCTCCATCGCGGTCTCTAGCTCATGACAATACTGAGCGATGGTGCTCAGGTTGAAGATTGCGGCATTGCCCTTGAGCGTGTGAATTCGCCGTTTGAGCACCTGCAAATCACCATCATCACGCACGGCCGAAACAGCTTCGACCAATTGCTCTGCCTCGCTGAAGAAGTCGAGGAACCCTCGCTTATCGCGCATCACTCGGTCGAAGACGGCCATCGTCTCTTTCTGCTCTGCCTCGAGCCGCGAGCGGTTGAGCTCCGCCGTGACGTCGGTCCCGACGACGAGTACGCGAGAGAGTTCCCCCTGCTCTTCGATAGCCTTGTACTCGAGCCGAAGGGTCTTTCCCTCTGAACTCACGAGGCGCGAGGGGAGCTGCTCAAGAGCTAGATCGGCAGGCAAAAAGCCATCCGTGAGCTGCTCCCAACCCATCGCAAAGTCATCAGCCACTGGTCCGAAGCTCCCGCTAAGTACGTCTTGCAAGCTACGCTGCGCGAGATTGTCTCCGAGCCAATTCCGAGCAGACTTCGACGTCTCAGCGCCGACCACCGCTTGCTTGTCCAACGTCAGCAGCACCTGGTCGACGTTATCCAAGACAACACGCATATCCTGATTTCGCTGGTCTAGCTCGGCGGTCCTTGCCGCCACAATCTTCTCGAGCCCGATGACATTGTCAAAGAAGCTTCGGGCGATGAAGCACGCCGCAACCGACTCGAGCACGACAAAGAGCGCATGCACCGCGACCACCCAGATGGGCGCTGCATAGTTAAATACGCTACTTGGCAAAACCAGCCAAAGCACCAGATGGTGAACGGCCGCCGTCACCGCCGCAACCACGATCACGAGAGGATTGGCGTAGACCGCCAACAAGGCGATCAAGACGAAGAAGTAGAAGTGCATCTCAATTTGCACGGGCCCCTGGCCAAAGTGGACGAGCAGCGCCCCCATGATCATCGCTGTAAAGCCGTAGACCATAGAAACGGCGCGGGGACTCTCGAACGTCCGCAGCGCAACCAGCGGACCTACCAAGACCGCTAGCGTGGATAGCCCAGCAAACAGAGCGCCCGTATCGTTGAGGAGCGCAACTGCTACGATCACCGGCAAGTGGGCCGCAAAAAACCCGAAGCCGACCTTGTTCATTCTGGCCAAATAGCTGCGCTCGAAGTCGGACACGGCCTTCGGCAACATCAGATAATCAATTAACTTCTTCATGGCAGCCTCAGCGGGTTTACTAGCTTCCGCAACTCGTCGCTCACGGCGCACCCCAGGGTGGGTAACTCAACAGGAGCACCGCCTGAGCGCAGCTCATCGATAATGGCAACATCGCGGACATCAGCGCCTTGCTTCTCGCGGGTATACCCGCCTGAGTAGCGGACCCGCCCCGTGGGGTCTGCGATCACCAGCAGCGGAGCAGCCTCGACGTGGTAGCGCTCCTTCAGCTCGGCTGGTGTTGCCGCAATGACGGTGAACCCAGCGTGCTTGAGCTTTGCGCCGTATTCCTCTCCGTTCCCGACTAGCAATACTCGCTCCTGGACCCCCGAAGGTCGCTTGCGTTCGACGAGATGCTGAACGAGGCGCTGCGAACATCGGCATTGCGCGTAGAGCACGTGCAGTACGGACCAATCGCTTGATACCGTTGCAATCCCCTCGGAGCGCGAGGATAGCTCGTTCATAGCTCGGCCGAGCGCCGGGTCGTCAGCCGTGGGGGTTGGCAGGCGAAGCTCATGGCGCGCCATCAATGAAATAGCCACCACGCTGACGGCTCCCCCCCAAAGGACCATCCCGACTTGGACAATACCTCGGCGGACTCTGGCCTGCCCAAACAGACTTAGCCAAAGCCGACTTGGACCATCCGGTCCAAGCTCGACGTTCCCTGCGCGACTCGGCTGCAATGGCTTCAAAATAGCATTACATCTCCGGCGTCCGGGATGCCCGCCACCTTGGATTCCAGCGCGACGACCTCACCGGCGTTGACCGACCGGTATGAAGTCGCGGCCTTGAACGTACCAACAACGGCTGCGCCCTTTTCCGTGACCCGGGCCTCACCGGCACCAGAAACGGCGATGGCCGCCTCCACGCGGTTGGCCATCTCGAGCACATCATTCTCGATAATGCGCAGACTCTGCGCGCATGGGTCTTGGAATTGCAGGTGCGACAGCGCATTCGCTGAGGCCCCAAGAATTGCCCGAAGGCGACTGTCCCCGCCTTGTAGTGCTCTATCCACTCTCGCCTTTAACTGCGCCGCTTCTGCATCGACGAGGTTCAGCTGCGCCTTCGTTTCCTCCGAAAAGCGCTGCGAACGTTCATGCAACTTTGACCCACCCGACTCAATCTCGGGCAACGCTTGGCATACCTCTTTAGCCACCTCAGCAACTAGTTTATTGGTGCCGTCTACCGCCTCTGTCAGGCGCTTCATCTCGGAGGAGATGACTCGAAACGCAGCCCCGTGTTCACCAAGGCGGCCCGATTCGATACTGGCGTTGAGTGACAATAGTCGCGCGTCAAAACTCACGGCGGAGATCTGTTCACCGAGGTCGACGATCTTTGCGGAGAGCGACATTGCGCGCTCGGCAGCCGAGCGCTGATTTGCAATGAGTACCCCTACTTCGTCCAAGTATTGCTGAGTCGAGAGTGACTGCTCCGCAACGAGGCTAGCCACCCCCTTCGAGCCCGTACCGGCCAATGCTTCGAAGCCGGCCTTGGCATCCGCAACGTGAGCCCGCGCCTCGGTAACGATGCGCTCGAGCTCATCGGCTACTGCGGTTACTTCCCGTGCGGTCATTTCATTGACCCGCCCGACTCGATTGGAGGTCGCGTCAATTACCGCCAAGAGAGTCTCGTGAGTAACCTCGGTCAAGGTGGGACCGCTCGGAAGCCTGGCGGCGGTCGTTGGCTTCCCCTCTACCCAGGCCAGGAGGGCCCGCAGCAAACGGGCAAGCCTTCGCCGAACGGGGCTCATACCTCTAAGCAGCCAGCTTTTGGATGGCCGCTACCAACATGTTCGCCTTGAAGGGCTTGACCACCCAGCCTTTGGCCCCGGCGGCTTTTGCTCTCTGCATCATAGCCGGCTGCCCTTCTGTCGTTAGCATCAATACGGGCAGGCCCAAGGAGGCTGGCTTGACCGCTTCCAACATCTCCAGACCGTTCATCTTCGGCATGTTGACGTCACAGATGACGGCCGCGATGTCCTTCATCGAGCGGATCTTATCGGCGCCATCGGCGCCATCGACCGCCTCCACCACGACAAAATTGGCTTGCTCCAAAGCCATCCTTACCTGCTGCCTCACTGTTGCTGAATCATCCACAACCAAGATCTTCTTACCCATGACATGGCCGCCTTTCTCTGCCCGCTCTAGGGCTAAAACATCAACAGATCGCCCTCGGGAGCGATCTCTCCACCCTCGTCTTCACCGAGAACCCAGACGAAGTCCGGGTCGATGCGAGCACTTACGTAGGTATCAACGCGACCTGCAGAGGTGGAGAAGCGAAAGGTTGATCGCTCGCCGTTCGTGGGATGTACCGTGAGCCTCTCGCCGGAGATCACAACGGGCGTTGCCATCTGCAGTTCAACCCCATACCGCAGCAGCCGATTCTTCACTCGTCCAAGAGCTTGATTGGCGAGCTCGCCGCTCCAATCTCGAACCGCGCTTTCACTCGCACCGGTTGCGAGCGCCACTCGAGGCGCAAGCGCCAGGGTTAGCGTGCCCGAAGCCTGCGCCGAGGCGAACCCAATACTCGCGACGATCGTCGACGATTCTCGGTCCGGAACAGGCTCACCTGCCGCGTCCACTGCCAATTCATAGACCTCGAGCAGCGCCTTCACACACTCTGGCACCACTTGGTCGCTGACTTCCCGCCACGTTTGCTCACTCACGGTACTTCCTCATATGCGCACCCCTGAGAACCAAACGGCTTTGTGCCCTCGACCTTGAGCATCATTCGCAGGTCCGCATTCCTACCCAGCGTGATCGTGGCGTGGGTCTGGCGTCGTGACTGTGGGCTTGCGAAACCTATGCCGGGCGCAGTTGCTTACGAAGCTTCTTGAGAAACGTCTGCGTGCACTTACCGTGCGTCGCCTCGTAATCAACAATCTCTCGGACCAGCTTTGCCTTTGCGTCGGGCGAGAGGGCTGCTGCTGCCACTTCTTTGGCTAGTGACTGGCCCTCGAACGTGCCCGGGCCCTCCACCTTGCCGGTGGCAGCTGGCTTTGTACCGCTAGCTCGCTGATGGTGGGATGGCTTTGTCTTAGTGACATCGCGCATCCCTGTATCCTCGGAGCGCCGGCCGCTGCCATGGCAAGCTGGGCACCTTGCGGTGTTGCCAAACGAGTTCTGCAGCCGCCCGTCACCTCCGCAGACAGCGCACGAGTCAGTAGACAATGGGCGCCTGAACTTCCAGGCGCGCGAAGAGTCCGCCAACGTCACAAGGCTGGCAGAACTTAAACTGTATTTTCATTGGGCCTCCAAGAACGGCCCTTGAGACGGTACGTCCTCGGGTCACGCTATCGAGTCCGGTAGCACCGAGCAAGCTTCCTCTCTCCTCTGAACACCTTACGACGTCTGCAGCTAGGCTGGCTTTGCCGAGCTTTTGCCGACGACAGCCAACAGCACGATCGCCACAACGAGTAGCGCCGCTCCGGTGAGTTCGGCCACGGCTACTGGCTTACCGAGGCCTATGAGCCATAGGCCGAGAGAAGCGGTGATGCCCGCAAGCACGCTCGAGGCCCGGTTGACCGGGACACAGAAAGCGTTCTCACGACCGTCGAGGAGCACCAACGCACCAAAAACGCCAGTACCTTGTGAGAGCAGACCGATGAGCATCACCAGCGCTGCGCCACGGAGCCCCCCAAGAGCAAAAAATCCGTGCCGTACCTCGAGCGCCGCTTCGTTGGAGCCGAGGGCTGCCACCAAGATTAGAAACACGACAATCGCTGGGGTAGCGACCATCTGCTCCTCGACAAAGAACTTGCGGCCAAGGTCTCGATCGCTGGACTTTGCCTTGCCGCTCATTAGCCGCAGTCTCGCGAAATAGGCGGCTAGATAGATAACGACAATGATTGCCCCATCCAGGTCCATCGAGGCGCTCCCGCCACCGAGAGCAAGGGCTAGAGCAACCATGCTGAGCCCGAGGGCCAACCACGCTTGCCAACGCACCGTTCGCTTGGATAGAACGTCGACGATCGGCGCTAACACCAAGACCCCGCCACGCATGAAGAGCATCATCACCAGGATCGAGGTGCCAGCAAGCGTATAGGACAACGTGGTTGTGGCGATGATCGCGGCCGTTGCCAACCCGCTCACCAAGGTGAACTTGGTTGGCGAAGGGAACTCGATCCCCCACAGCTTGCGCCGACTAGCGAAGCGCCAGTAGCGTTTGACCGTCAAGAACACCAGCATGCCGACCATCGAGGCCACGGTGGACCAGGGCAAGATCTGCAAACCGCCTAGCTTGGGTACACCCGCCAACGTTCCGCTTGATACCGTCTTGGTCAGGGCGGTGTATGGCGCGTACGCAAGAAAGTACCCCGCTGCAAAAAGCCATATCGACGTGTGTGAATCGTCGCCATCAGCCTCGCGAGCCTTGGCCACGTTGCCCGCGTTCAGGAAGTCCGCCGATTGAGTGAAGCGGCAATGGCGGTTGTCATCGCCACGGGCGAGAGCTTTGAGGCTGAGGCAGCGAGCTTGTTCCGGATGCCGTGAACGATCATCGGCTTACCAGCCATCATTGCCTGATACGCTTCCAAGGCGATCGCGGCTGGCTCCGCAACGCCGCCAGACTTCTTGAACAATGCGCTCTTGTCATTCCCAGCAATCGCGCTGAACTCTGTCGCGACCGGGCCGGGGCAACTGACGGTAGCGGTTACCCCTGTGCCCCGTAGCTCGAACGCCAAGGACTGGGTAAAGGAGTTAACGAAAGCCTTCGTAGCGTAATAAGTGGTCATCCAAGGACCGGGTTGAAACCCCGCCGTGGAGCCAATGTTTAATATCCTCCCGCGACCGCGAAGCACCATTGCGGGGAGGAGCCGCCTGGTAAGGTCTGTGAGCGCAGTAACGTTGAGCTCGACCATCCCGACCTCGCGCGCGGCGTCGTTCTCCCAGAACTTACCATTGGAGCCAAATCCGGCATTGTTGACTAGCACGTCGACTTCAACGTCAGCGATGGCCGCTAGCAGCGCGTCGCGCGCCCCTGCCTCCGCGAGATCGCAGGCAACGACGCGGGCGGACACACGGGAGGTCGACTCGAGTTCGCGTGCCAAGGCCTCAAGCTCGGGTCTTCGCCTCGCCACCAAAACAACGTTGTTTCCATCTTTGGCCAATAGCCGGGCGAGTTCTCGACCAATTCCAGAGGAAGCGCCAGTAACGAGTGCATAGCTGGTCATGCCTCGACGGTAGCGCTGTCTACGCGCGAGCAGCTACCTTCTTTCTAGATAGGTTGTATGTTCGGCGTCCACGGTCTACGACGAGCCATGCGACAAGTCTGGATCACGAAGACAGGTGCACCCGACGTTCTCAAGGTTCGCGAGAGTGCGGACCCAGAGGTTGGGCCCGGCCAAGTACGTATTCGTGTAAAGGCGGCCGGTATCAACTTTGCCGATCTGATGGCTCGGGTTGGGCTCTATCCAGACGCACCACCGGTCCCTTGCGTGGTGGGCTACGAGGTGAGCGGTTTGATTGACCAGGTCGGCTCCGGAGTGACAGGCATCGTCGAGGGTGAGCGCGTCTTTGGCATGCCCAAGTTTGGCGGATACACCGATACGCTGCTCATCGCGGCGGAGCAGGTTCAGAAGATGCCAGACGGCATGAGCTTCGAAGAGGCGGCTGCGCTACCCGTAAACTACATCACGGCCCACACGATGATGTTTGTGCAAGGCACGGTTCGCCCGGGGTCCACGATATTCATACATTCGGCAGCGGGCGGCGTTGGCATTGCCGCCATTCAGTTAGCAAAGACCCGCGGCTGCACCATCATCGGCACGGCCTCACCCCCAAAACACGCCTACTTACGAGCCCAGGGCGTTCACCACCCAATTGACTCCGCAGTAGATTGGGCGCCGCAACTCCGCGATATTGTGGGCGCGCGAGGTGTCGATCTGATTCTGGATCCTGTGGGCGGCCCTTCCTGGAAGCGGGGCTATGATCTGCTGGCGCCTTGCGGAAGATTGGTTTGCTTCGGTCTTTCGGCGGCGGCAGCTGGCAACACCCGCAGCCTCTTTAATGCGCTGATGCAGGTTCTTCAGGTCAAGAAGTTCAGCCCACTGGACATGATGAGCGACAACCGAACCATATCGGGCTGCAATATGGGCCACCTGTTCTCTCACCTAGATTTGCTCACCCCCCAGTTCGGCGAGCTAATGAGGCTTTACAGTGAAGGCTTGATCAAGCCCCATGTGGACTCGAGCTTTTCGTTCGAGAACGCCCCCAAAGCGCATCAATTCATTCATGACCGCAAAGCGATTGGCAAGGTATTGCTCACCCCTTAGTGCGCGACCGGCAATCAGCGTTGGTCCCTAAACAACGGCTGAGCTGTTCTCCGCGCGGAGGGCTCCAAGTATCTCCGCTTCGAGCTCATCAAGGGAGCTCGCTGCGAGCTTGGGGCCAGCGTAAAGCTGAAGGTGTAGCTCACCGCGAAAGCCAAACGCGACCACCAAGGGAACTGGGAGGTTCTGGGTCGTGGGACCGATGATGCGAATACCGACGAGATCCTCCCCAAACGTTGCTAGCCCGTCGTCGATTCGGCCTACGTTGGTGATGACCACCCCGCGGGATAGGGGCAAATCAACGGCCACCATCGTCAAAGGCCGCACGAGTTGACGCATTAGGGAATGCGGTAGAGCACCGCAGAGGAACTCGAGCAACAATACGAGGGCCGGACCTGAAAGCCGCTGCTTGTGCTGCGCGGTTTGGCCGGCGACCGCGCTCACCGTAGCTTCAAGGTGGTTAAGCGCGTCTCTTGCGACGATCACTGCCAGTACAGCCGATATGTTTGCGGCTACCAGCCGCGGCGACGCTGCGTACCTGCGTAGATCCATCGTATACGTGACGACGACTGGACCTGATTGCGAACGGGCACCCGCTGCTCGCGCCATCACAGCGACCAGCAAATCGTTGATCGTCGCGCCCCCACAGCGCTTCCGTAGTTCATCAAGTTGAGCCCCTGAGACCACGATTGTGCGCCAGTTGGCTTGGCCGAGCTCGGATGCAGCGTAGCGCTTCGCTCGCGGCGCGGCGTGCCGCTGACGTAGGGGCTGGAGCGCCGTTATCACCGCGCTCCCCAGCGCAAGCGGCCAATGAAACCAGCGCAGGCCATCGACTGTGCGCCAGAAGTCCCGCCGTGGTTCGACCGGCAGCGAGGGCTCACGGCCATACAGATATGCACTAAATACGTGACCAATGGCAGCTAAGCCTCCACCATCCACCGCCAGGTGCAGAACACTTACCAATAGCCGCACCTGCTGATCTTGCTCGAGCGCTACAACCCGAATCTGTCGTTGGCGCGCGGCCTCGACGGGCTCACGCAACCAATAGTCAGTGCGACCTTCGAGCTCGACCTTGTCCTCTATTATCAGTGCATCCGAAATCGGGGAGGTCACGGGAACCCACTGATCGCTGCGGAATCTAGCTTCGTACCGGCACCCAAGGACTGGAAAGCATTGGATCGTACGAAGCAGGGCTTGAGTTAGCTGCCGCTCCGTAAAGGTACGTTGCACGTCGAGGACGACGTGCATGATGAGTTCACCGTAATGTGGCATGCCTGCAGCAAGACCAACGTCGAGGGTTTCTGCACGCAGCTCAGTGTTCAAGCGGCAAGGCTAGCAAGCTGTGGAGCGAGTGAGCCAGGTTGAGCCTTCCACAGGGTGACATGTCGCAGTTTACCTGCCTCGCTTTGCGCAGCCCTCGGGTGGAAGCTACTGGCACCGATGTTGCTCGGCGCAGAGCATGCTCAAGCTCAAGCTCGCAACGGTTGTGGCAACAGGCGTTTTGGCATCGCTCGTTGGTTGTAGTGCGAAGATCACCAACAGCGCCTGCGAGTACAACGGCGAGAGCTACAACCTTGGGGAGACCTTCCCGGCAGCTGACGGTTGCAACACCTGCAGCTGCGACGAGCAAGGCGTGGCCTGTACTGAAATGGGTTGTAGCGCCTGTGAAGGCCCCGGGCCCGACTGTGGCGCTCCACCCCCTGGATGTACGGTTGAAACGCTGTGCACCGACGAAGGCGACTGGTCGTGTGAGCTGCGCTGTGATTGTGCGGAAGCACCGCCCATCGATTGCCAAGCCCCGCCCCCGGGTTGCTTTTACGATGGCCCCGTCTGCGTAGACGGCAATTGGTCCTGCGGTGACCTCATCTGTTCCGGCGGCTGCCAAGGCCCCGAGCCGGAGTGCCCTCAACCCGGAGCCCCTGGCTGCTTCTCCTACGCGACCTGCACTGAGTTCGGCTGGGAGTGTTTGACCCAATGCGACCCTTGCGCGGCAAAGCCTCCTGTCTGTCCCGAAGACCCGAACCCTGAGTGCTTTGTCTCTGCTGAGTGCATCGACACAGGTTGGGAGTGCATTAGCAGCTGCGGCCAGCCAAGCTGTGAGCGCCTCTACCCAGCTGGGTATGAATTACTGGTGCAAGCGGTCATCACCGAGTGTGGCTGCGTCAATCAAGCTCCTTGCGCGAGTGAGTGTGCTGGAACAGAGGCATGTGAGAGCTTCAACCCAGAAGGCGTTTGCGCAGAGTGCGTTCAAGATCAGGCGAGTAACGGTGGAACTTGCGTGGAGAACGCAGCCTTCGGCCCGCAGTGCCAAGGCGACATGGGCTGCTCGAGCTATGTCGATTGCATCCTGACGAATTGAACGAGCAGCCAGCGCTCGTGGATCTTCAATAGCTATCCATGAGTGCGTCAGCCCGCATCGCCTCTGCCCCGGGAGGAGCCTCCAGCGCACAATCGAGCGCGAGCTTTGCACGCCGGAAGGCGCGGGCGCCAACCATCCGCCCCACCTCAACTCCGCGCCGAACAAAGACCAGAACCGGCTCCGGCTCGGGCGGAAGCTGGAAGTGCTCACGCAAAGCCACCGTGGATGGCGAGCCAACGACGTACACCGGAACCTCCTCACGGTGCGCCGCCAATGAACGGATCACCTCGAGGTCCACGGTTTCGTCGGCTAGGCACAACACCGCAAGCCCAACTCGCGAGGAGCGAAGCAGTGCTTCTCCTTCGCTCAAAACGGTGAACCCAGTCATACGCGCCTCCACTTCTGTCGGAGAGCTACGCAGCGCGAATCGCTTGGTTTCGCGATTTAGCGTCTCATGCCGATTCGAGTGATGCGCTTGGTTACATGGGCCTACGGAGTAGGACCCGACGCCGACAGTCGGGCCGTGACCCGCGGATCATCCTTGCGGAATATCACAGTAAAAATAACGAACACGGTCCAAAGCACCAAGAAGTGCAAGAGCATGGCCCGCCCGCTCAACTCTGCGAAGAGCGCCCCAGCAATTGGCGGCCCGACCAACATGCCCAAGGCGTACGCTGCATTGTAGAGCCCACCCGCCCGTGAAAGGTCCGCCGCAGGAATCACCGTTCCTTGAAGTGCGAGCGAGACTGGCGAAACCGACGCCAAGGAGGCGCCTGCGATGAAGGCCGCCAAGAAGACGAGGCCCACCGCTTTCACAAACAGGAAGCCAACGATCGACATGACGCCGACACTGCCGAGCACCCGCATCAGGAACAGGTGACCGTGCTCATCGCCGAGTCGGGCAGCGGTGTTGGCGAACAAGAGCATACCCGCGGCAAAGAACGCCGGGGCCACGATGGTCTGCATCTCGGTCAGGCCTTGCTCCTTGAGATACAGCGGTAAGAAGAGCACCAGGCTGGCCTGAAAGTAGCCGTAGGAAAAGGTGGCGAGGCAACACATCTTGATGCGCCAAGCAATCGTACTCAGCGCAAGTTTGCTTTCGACAGCGGGGCCCTGATCCGCGGGTTCCTCTGTGATGCCGTCATTCGCGAGCTTGGCATCCAACTTGAGCAGCACGAACAGCGCAGTGACCGTCGAAAGCACGCCCGCTGCGACGAACGACGCAGACTTATTGGCGACTGCGACCACGACCGTCGAGACCAGTGGCCCAACCACATAGCCGAGGGCCAGTGCGATCGCGTAAAGGCTCATGTACCAGGCCTTCTCGCTTCTCGGCGCTCTCGCCAACAATACGGTCTCGCTCGATACCCAGACACACACCGAGAAGGCACCGTCCAAGAAACGCAAACCGGCAAAACCGGCATAGCTACTCACGAACGGAAAGAGCGCTACAGCAGCGGCATAGCCAAGCAGCGAGCCGACCAGCACACGCTTCGTCCCGAGTTTGCGGATGAGGTAGCCCGAAGGGACGGCTAGCAGCACGATGCCGAGTGCGAAGTAGATCGCCAAGCGGCCGATCTCCTGCTTGCCGAAGTTGCGCTCCTCGAGAAAGACACTAACGAGCGAAATAGCGAGCCCGTAGGACGTGCCTAGACCAAGGATGGTGACGTACACCGCACGAATCGCGGGGTCTTTGACGCTGGCCAGCCGACTAAGGAAGCCGGCCGAGTGAACGGCCGCAGTCATTGGCTCTCAACGGCGGGCGACGTCTCTCGAACGATCCATTCGAGGTAGGTTGCATTGCCGGCATCCGGCTCCACAGGCAGCACCAACACCTCCGGAACCGAATAGGGGTGCAAGCTCTTCACGAGCTCGGTCAAGCTCGCAACAAGGCTGGTGCGAGTCTTGATCAACATCGTCACTTCTTGATCTTCGGTGAGCTTCCCTTCCCAGACGTAAAAGCTCTTTACGCCTGGGAGCAAGTTCACGCACGCCGCCAATCGGCGTTCGACCAGCGTCCGAGCGATGCGGTCGGCGTCGCCCGGAGGAGCATTCACAATCACCAGCGAGAGGGCAATTTTCTCCATGCGGTCGGCAGCGCCGTCACCAAGCAGCGGCCTTCTGCGCCGAGCGCACGAGCTCGACAGCGCGACGCCCCACGTACTCCTCGACATCGGCAGCCGCGATGTGACGATCGCGCGCAAAGTCGAACTCGCGAGGTTTTCCCTCGAGATAGCTGACCTTGACGATCGCGGTCGATCGATCGAGCTCCACAGCAAGCGTTAGACTGCCCAGCGTCAGTCGAACGAGCTTTGTCCTCGATCCTCCGCCTTCGTCAGCGGCGGCCTCGACCTGTTCTTCGTGAAGCGCAGCCGCCTGTCCCTTCTCGCAGATGCGTTCACACGCGAAACGCAGGGCATCGGAGGCTAGCGTGACAGCCCCCTCCGCACTCGATAGCGCCTCGAGCACCCGTTGACGCTGCTTCGCAGCCTCCTCGGCTTCCCGTTCGCTTTTTGTTTTTACAGCTTCTATGAGCTCATCTCGCCAATTCGGCACGGGTACCTCTTTTCAGTCAGCGCTCTTCATTTTCGCCTTCTGCTCAGTCTGCAGAGAGGACAGATCCTCACCGGCGGGATCCTTCGGATTCATGAGTTCGAAGAAGGCTTTCCGCGCCAGCTCACCGGTCAGACCTTGTTCGGTCTTCAGCGCCATCAACGTCCCCTGCTCCTTCATGAACTTGAGGGTCCGGATCGCGTGGACCTTCGTCTTGTCGTCCCCTTCGCGGGCTGCCTTCAGCAGCCGGTGTCGGAGCACGATGCGAGTTTCGGAGTGGGGACCGTTGTCGAACTTCAGGTTGTCGAACTGAGCCTGCAACCGCTCGATGCCCCACGCTTGCGGTGCGCCGAAGATCTTTACGCGGGCGATCGCCTCAGCGTTCTCAACCCATCGGTAGATGTTGCCGACGCGAAAGTCTTCATCGCTCCAAAAGCCGAAAGCGCGGAAGTAGGCGTCCTTCAGATCGACGAGCGCCTCCTTGTTGAGGTCGCCGTAGCTGGCCACGGCTCGGCTCGCCGTGGACGTATCACCGCCGAGAATGAGAGCAAGGGCGGCGGCGTTGCGGGTCTCAGCCACCTTCAGCTTCTCGAACAGCTTGTCGCGATTGGCGTCGGTGAGCGGAGTTGCACCGATGGCTTGAGCGAACACGTTGCGCAGCTGCGGATCCATCTCGGGGGTGATCAGTTCAACGAGCTCACCAGCCACTTCGGGCACCGGCCGAAGCGACAGCGTCGTCGCGTAGCAAGCACCAATCAGCTGCTTACGCGGGTTCGTCTTCTCGCTGCCAAACTTGACTGCGCGCTTCGCAATCTCCTTCATGTCCTCAGGCGTTGCACACCACGCCAAACCTTCACAGGCCGCGAGGCGCGCCTCTTCATGCCACTTCTCGTCCTCGATAAGCTCCATCATCGGCTTGACGGCTCGCTTGTCGCCCCATTCGCCGAGGCCTTGAGATGCGCCGACCGCAACCGCGCGAAGAGACATACCAAGCATTGAAAGCCCGGCGCCCATCATGCCCTCGAGCGTGATGTCCATCTTCTTGTCCTTCTTACGCTCGAACTGCTTGAGCAGCTTGTCGTAGGAGGGCTCGTCTTTCATGCGACCGAGGTAGCGCAACGCGCTCTGCGCCACGGTGAACGCTGCGGGGAACTCACCGCTCGCGCCTTCTTTCGGCAGCGGATCGGTGGGGAACGCCCACTCTCGCATCTTGGGCAAGGCCTCCGAGCTGTTGATGTTCGCGAGGAAACGCAGCCCGTTAGCGTGAGGTTGCGGCTTATCGGTGATGTACTTGAGCACGGCTGCTTCAGCGACGAGCAGCTCCTCGCGCTTCTCAGGCCGAATGACCGCGAGGTCAGCGAGCATACGCATCGCCCATACGCGATGGTCCTCGGTGCGCGATAGGTGCCCACCAGGGCCCGCCTGCCAAAACTTCTCCTTGATGTAGAACTTGGTCGGATCGATGTCCATGCGCTCAGCAAGGAACTTTGCTCCGCGAACGTCTCCCACCTCAGCGAGCCGCATTCCGGCCTCGCTCCGCCAATGGGGCGAAGGATTCGTCTCCTCTACCCACTTGATCAGCGCATCGCCCGCTCGCGGGTCCCCAAGCTGCTCGAGCAACTTGAAGATCTGATCCGTCTGGAACCAATTGCGCTCCTCCGGCTCTTTGGCCACCGAGCGCAGCGCGAGCACGAGACCCTCGCCACCGATGCCATCACGCAGTGCCTCAATGAACTTTTGGCGCTTGTTGGGCTCGGCTTCAGCGAGCTTCTTGAGCAATGGTTCTCGGGCTTTTTCGTCTGCAATTTTGCCAAGCCCGTTGGCCGCCTGGCCGGCTACTTCGATCTCCGAGTCGTTGACCAACGTGATGAGTACGTCGGTGAACTTCGGCTCTGCGTTCTTGGCGATCACGGTTGCCACGAGCTGTCGCACGGCCTGACTCTTGTCTCCCGCGAGCTTGGTCAAGTCATCCAGCGAGACGAGCCCGGCCATCAGCTCAGGATCGAAGGCGGCTCCACCGCCGAGGCGTTGCACCTTGGACAGCTTCCCGTCGCGGTAGAGAGCCATCGCCTCTTCGAACACGCTCGACTCTTTCAGCGTGACCAGCGCCCAAACGAGCTGCGGCTTGTCGCTCTCGTCAGCCTCTTTCAGCGCGGCAAGCAACGCAGGCTTGGCCTCATCCGCCTTGGGCGATCCGAAGCTTGCCAGTACCTGTGCGGCAACCCCGTTGATCCGGTGGTTCTTTCGAGCAAGAGCGTTGGTCGACAGTTTGATGGCCTGATCATCCTTGAGTAGGCCAAGCTGGATCAAAGACTCCTGCACCAGGGTCTCGTCCTCGTGCTCCGCCCAGCTTCTCCACTTCGGCAGCTGGTCCGCCTCCGGGAGCACGAACGTGTCCTGCATTTGCCGGGCGATCTGCTCGGGCAAAAGGCGCTGTTGGTCCTTCTTGATGCCGAAGTAGATCGCGGCCCCCCCACCAACCACCGCAACCAGAGCCAGCGCGATTACGATTGGGTTGAACCGTCCGCGCTTGAAGTTGCCGTCTTCTGCGACCTGGGCCTGCGGGGAAGGGGCCATCTGAAGCTGATTGTCATCCGGGGGAAACTTGGCCATGGCGCGAGCGACGCTACATGAGGGGCCACCGAGCCGCAAACCCCAGAACCACGCTTTTGCACTCTTGTTGCTGCATTGGGCGGATGGTTTAGGCTTGCTTCATGTCCAAGTCTGGTGCTCCGGCCAAAGCCGTAGGTTCTTCGGGCGGAGCGAACTTCGTTGCCATCGCCGTGGTGCTCGCCGCGGCCTGCATTCTCGGTCTCACGGTTCTACCCCGGTTGAGTTTTTCCAGCTCGAGCGATCCGTCAAAGCGGGAGACCGCCCCGCCCTTCGCGCTGCCGGTCATCCACGATAGCGGAGTCGAGACCGCGGTGAGCGCACCGGGCCGCGCGCCAGCTGCCCAGCTCTCCCTGGCCGACCTCAAAGGGCAACCAGTCATTCTCGATTTTTGGGCGACATGGTGTGGCCCTTGCCAAATGCAGACCCCCATCCTCGACCGGGTGGCCCGCCGATATCAGGACAAAGGTCTGAAAGTGATCGGCGTCAATGTCTTCGACGACGACCACTCCGCTGCGCGCAACTACGCCAAGGCGAAGAACCTCTCCTACCCAATCGTGGTGGACGACAAAGGCATGGTCCAACGGGATTATGCAGTAAACAACCTCCCCAGCCTGATTCTCGTGGACCGTGAGGGGCGCATTGCGCGCATATCGCGCGGGCTCGTCGACGAAGCCACGCTCGACAAGATGGTTCACGACATTCTTTGACCGTCAGGCGCGTGGCAGCTCGCTTGCCCACGCAACCGCTTCACGCAGACGCGGGCCCGCGTCCGCCGGCAACTCGTGAAAGACCTTTCCCAGCGGCACGAAGCGCGCCTCAATACCGTTTAGGGCGAGCTTGTCCCGAGCCCGCTTCATGGCCTTGAACGAGGAATCGTATTCACCTGCGGCTAACACGACTCGCCTTATGCCTGCGGCTTTCAAGGCTGGGACATCGAGCGTAATGCTGGCCCCGATCAACACCAGAGCGGAGTAGCGCCCAGGTCGCGCGAGCGCGACGTCCCGTGCAACGAAAGCACCACGCGAGAAGCCGACCAAAAGGTTGTCGCCATTGGACGACGATTCGGCGGTCCGTGTGGGGAGGAGTTGTTCGATATGGGCGGCCTTGTCTTCACCGTCGCCACGCCAATCAAAGCCACCTCCGACGCACTCGAAGTTGCCCGAGGCACATTGAAGCTCAACGCCTTGGGGCAGTGCCGCCGCTAAACGCTCACAGGTGTTTTGAGGGTCGCAGCAAGCGCCGTGCATTACCAAGGCGTGCGGAGTCGGGACTGGGACAGGGACATGCACGCTCGGAGCTTCCCTACCTACCGAAGGGCCCCGAGCAACCTCGTGCAGCCGGCTCACTTGGAGCATCGGGCTCAGAGCCACTGTCTGGCCCTCGTTCGCCCTAGCGTGACCCGCTTCGGAAAACAGGACGAACGTAACCACAAACGCAACCGCGGTCGCGCTGAGAGCCAGCCGAATCATGGAGTTCCTCCGTGCGGAAGTGCGGCAGCCGCGGACGGATCCGTCCGCTCTCTGCCGCGCCGGGCCGAGCGTTCGAGGCGACCACGCACCTCGAGCCGTGAGCATCAAAGCCCCGCGTACAGGCCGACGTTCGACCGCTCCGCGCTGCTTCAATCGGTCATCGCACCGGGCCCGTGGAGTGTGACGAGCCCCTCGCGAAAAGTCGCGAGGGACGATCTAAAGTGGGATTTGGCCGTTCTTGGAGCGCAGTTTCGTTTCCCTCGCTTCACAGCTCCACCAACGGTGGAAAGAACTGCTAGGAAGCTCGCATGAACTCAGACGTTCGGATCCTCATCCTGGCAGGCGGTGCAGGTACTCGCTTTTGGCCCGCTTCCCGAGCAGCGATTCCCAAACAGCTGCTGGCGCTTTCGGGTCAGGAACCGATGATTCGGGCAACCATGCTGCGAGTGCTGCCGCTCGTCGAGCGACCTGAGAACATCTTCATCGCCACCGGCAAAGCAACCGAGCAAGCCACACGCGAGCTCGTGCCTGAAGTGCCGGCGGAGAACTTCCTGGTCGAACCTGTCGCGCGCAACACCGCGCCATGTATCGCATGGGCCGCCGAGTTGATCGGTCGCAAGAACCCAGAGGACGTGGTGGTGGTGCTCCCAAGCGATCACCACGTCTCCGACGAGGAGGAATTTCGCAGACTGCTGGGGGTGGCTGTTGCCGCTGCGCGCGAGGGTCGCATCGTCACCATCGGGATCAAGCCCACTCGGCCCGATACTGGGTTTGGCTATATTCAGCTCGAACAGTCAGCGCGGTTTTCATCGGGAGCACCCGTTGAGCCGCAAGATGTGGTTCGCTTTGTCGAGAAGCCCAATCGGGGATTGGCAGAAGAGTTCCTGCTCGGAGGCAAACATCTTTGGAACGCCGGGATGTTCATCTTCAAAGCAGGCGTGATGATGGCTGCGGTGCGAAAGCACCTGCCGGACGCCGGCCCGCTGCTCGAGCGAATCACCCAAGCACCGCCCGCCGCCGCAGCAGCCGAACTCGAGCAGGCCTTTCCCTTGATGCCAGCCGTCAGCATCGATGTCGGCGTGATGGAGAGGGAACAAGGACTGCTGGTCGTGCCGGGCGATTTTGGCTGGAGCGACGTGGGCAGTTGGCAAGCGGCGTGGGAATTGGCGGACAAAACAGAGGAAGGCAACACACGGCTAGACGGGCTCGTCGCCATCGACTCCCGGGATAACCACGTAGTCCTGCGAGGGGGTAAGAGAGTCGTAGCGCTCTTGGGAGTCGAGGGGCTCGCCGTGGTGGAGACAGCCGATGCACTGCTCATCATGCCGCTCGAGAAGGCGCAGGACGTGCGCTCGATCGTCGAGGCGCTAAAGAAGTCGAACCCGGAGCTCCTATAGTCCGCTGGCCACGATAACCAACTAGCGGGGATGCCCCTGCTCCACCCAACTCTCGACCAACTGAATCTCCTCAGCCGAGAGCGGTGGCAACCCAAGCGGCATCCCGCGGACCTCTCCAGCCGCACCACGTGCCTCCTCGTGTCGAGCGAGCAGCGCTTGAACCAACAGGGGCCTTCCGCTCGCCGTGGTTGTAAAGACACTTTTCCGCTCGCCGTTTCGGTCTAGCAAGCCCGAAGAAATGGACTCATAGCTAGAGAGGTCCAGCTTGCGTGGCGCAAACCCAAAACCACCCGTGTTGCCTGGACCTCCGTCTCCACGTGCGTAGTCGGGCTGGGAATGACAATGCCAACACGTCTTGTGCAGCACACGCGCCGCCACCTCCTCATAGCCTACAGGACGCTCAAGCAACGGCAGCCGCTTTAGCGGTGGTTGCGTAGGTTCTGGGAGTAGCGGTACCTCCAAGATGAAGCGTGCGAGATGATTAGCCTCTTGCTCGGACAATTGCGGATTAGGCATCGCCGCGCCGGGCTTCACCTTGTCGGGACGGAGCAAGTAGGCCACTAAATTTTCTCGCATCACCCGCGCTCGCGCGTGACGGAGGTCGGGAGCCAAGGCCAGCTCCCGCGCAACTTCGGAGGTCCCGCCGGTAGGCCCCGCTACCCCGGCGCCGGTAAACTGGTGGCAGCTGTTGCAGGCCTTCTGCTGAAACAAGCTTCGACCCGCCTCTGCATCCCCGTGCGGTGGATGTGCATCGACTGGGCTGATTTCAGATGCATTCCTACTCGCGAGGTAATCAACGATGGCGACAGCCTCCGGTTTGCTGATCGCCAGTCGAGGCATCGACGCCACGAGGTGCGGGCGAAGGTCAGTCGGGTGCGTCAGATATTCAGCTGCCCACTCGCGTGAGACCAAGGTCCCCAAGCCTTGAAGCGAGGGCGCGAAGCGCAGGGGGCTGACGTGCGGTCGCCAACTTAGGAGGGCATCGCGGGGAGCTGAGAAGGTTCCGTCAACGATCTCAGCGTGGCAGCGAACGCAGTGCTTTGGCGTAGGCAACGCGGGTTGGTACGTCCCTTCATGGCAACGGTTGCATTCATACTTTTCAAGCAGCGCAGGGCCCGAGAGCACCTCGACTGGAGCCGATGCCTCTGCTGACGCGGTATGCGTAGGCGCAACGGAAGCGCTGCCGTTCGCCTCGAACACGCTCTCGCGCGCGGGGTTACAAGCGAGCAGAGCGGCGCTAAGGGCGCCCAAAACCCATTGTAAGAGCCGCGGCGCGTTACCTCTCACCGGCTTTGCGGCCTTGTTTTGGCTTGGTGATGATTGCTGATCGCCGCACAAATTCGATTGGCCTCGAGAGCGTTGTCGAACGCAAGCTGGCCACCCTGGATCTTGTCCAGCATCGGGCCAAAGGCAGCTCGCAACTCAGCCTCGAGGCCAACGTCACAAAGCTGTGCGCCAACGCCCGCGAGGCGATCCCGCGCCCCCTCTGGCAGCTTTGCGCTCACTTCGGCGAGACGCGGCCGGAGCGCAGCCCATGATGAGCGCGCATTTCGGCGCGATTCGAAGCCCGAGAACGCAAGGCGACCGAGCTCGTTGGCGCGCAGCGAGTCGGAGAGCAGGAGGCGGATTCGTTTGTCCGCTGCCTCTTTCCCCGGTGCTCGGCCGAGTGCCAAAAGGAGCACTCGCCGAACGATCGGATCATCGGTCAATTTGAGTTGCGCTACGGCATCATCAAACAAGCCACCATCCTCGACGCCGACGGCAATCACCGTCTCCAAGAGCTCCGGGTCGAAGCCCTTTACGCTCAACTTCTCCTCGCTGCGCAACATCGTTGTGGCCTTAGCCGTAGCGGCTTTGCGCAACGCAGGGTCGCGGGCGAGCTGCGTCATCACATAGAGCGCTTGAGCCCGCGTGAGCGAATCCTTCTCCGGGTTGGCAGCACTGGCTTTATCGCCTGGCTTCTGCTCCCACCCCAACTTGCTCCAGATAGGCCTGTAGGCGGCCGCGACCTTTTGCTCGAAGGTCGCCCGCTGAGCACCATCGAGCAACGCTGCGGCAAACGAGAGGACGTCTACTCCGCCGAAGCGAACCGCATCAACGGGGTCATCAGCGAGCGCGAGCAGCGCCGCCACGGAGTCCTCGAGGCTCAAGCTCCCCGCTCGAAATCCCGAGCGGACGGCGTCAATCAGCGCTAGCCGTTCACGCGGAACGAGCTGCCGCTCGGCAACGCCCAACAAGCTATCCAAATCAGCCTTCGTCGGAGCCATTCGAACGTAGAACTCGCCACCATCGTTGGGCAGCATGAAGGAAGGACACTTCATTGGCGTCTTGGGAGTGAGCGTCGCAGGCTCGCCCTTGGTCGCAACCAACTCGCACAACCTGCCTTCGGAGGTCTTGACGCACAGCGGGAAGGTCCACGCGCCCTTCGAACTGCCGGCTGAACCGAGCGGAAGGAACCTGGAGGCCTGCACCGTCACCGCGTCAAGCTTGTCCCCAGTGCACTGCTTCGCCAACTGCACGGTCGGGACGCCGGGCCGGTCGAGGAATTGCTTGAACGAATCCACCACAGCGGCGGGCTGCGAGAACAGCGCAGCTTCCAAGAACTGCTCGGTGGTCGCGTTGCTGAACCGATAGCTCTTCATGTACCGGCGTATCCCCTCCCGGAACGCGTCCTCTCCGGTAAAGCGCTCGAACATGGCAATCAACGCTCCACCCTTGCTGTAGGTGAGCGCGTCGAAGGCGCTGCCGATATCACCCTCGGTCTGGATCGGCTGCCGAATGACCCGGGCGCTTATCAGCGAATCGGCGTCCATCGCGCTCTGCGTAGAACCCTGAAATTCGAGATCCGTTTCCCAGCCAGGGTTGAGCTTTCGCACGATCTTCTCACCCAACCAGGTGGCGAAAGCTTCATTGAGCCAAAGGTCGTCCCACCACTTCATCGTCACTAGATTGCCAAACCATTGATGTGCAAACTCGTGCGCGGCCACATCGAAGATCGCGCGCCGTTGAGCCTCGGTGGCGGTGGCAGCGTCAAGCAACAGCAGTTGTTCACGGAACGTGACCGCGCCGGCGTTCTCCATCGCACCTGCGCCGAAATCAGGAACGGCCAAGACGTCCAACTTATCAAACGGATAGGGGATACCGAAGTAGCGCTCGAGCTCCTCTACAATCGGACCGCTTACCTTCAGCGCGTATTCGAGGTTCGCGCCCTTGCCCCGCACTGCCACCCCCCGCAGCGGGATGGGTGATTTACGAAGGCTGTTCGCTGGGATGACGGCCTCGCGCAGGTCGAACGGGCCGACAGCCAATGCGATCAAATAGGTAGGCAGAGGCTCGGTCTCTGCAAACCGCAGGGTGTGCTGCGCGGCGCCGGACGGGGCATCGGAGAGTTGCCGCGTATTGGCAATTACGATGTGGTCTTTTGGTGCCGTGACGCTGACGGTGAAACGAGCTTTGAACCCCGGCTCATCGAAGCAGGGGAACGCACGCCGCGCGTCGAGCGCCTCGAACTGCGTGTACACGTAGTCAAGGCCTCCAGCCTTTACGCGGTACAGGCCCGCGAGGTCAGGCGTAAACTGCCCCTTGTAGCGAATAGCGATGGTGTGTTCGCCGGCGTCCAACGGGCTCTCGAACTCAATACGCAGTAGGCTCCCCGCCTCGGCGGTTAGCGCAACCGCGTTGCCAGCCGCTGAGACCAACTGGCCCTGGAGTTCAGTCAGCTCGCGCGCGTGAACGTAGAACGCCTTCGTTCGCTCCTTCAAGACCACCGTTAGCGTTGTCTGACCGCTGAACTCCTTTTGGCTTGGGTCGATGGTGAAATCCAACGCATAGGCTTTGGGAGCGACGAGCTCACTCAAGCGACCACCTTGCGGGGAAGCAACCACGCCAGCTGCTGAGGCGAGAATGGGCGTGGCCACTTGCTCCTGGAGCTCCTTCGTACAGTCGGTCAAAAGCAAACCGACCGCCAGCGCTGGCCACAACCAGCGCCTGGAGATCCTGCCTTCGGCGACGCGAGGCTCGCCCTCCTCAACCTGTTGAAGCGAGGGGCCATTGAACAGGCCAACCGGGCGGGACTCGATTATCATCCGTTCCACCATGCCCAACTTCATGCAGCGCCGAAAGAAGGGATATTCTTGGGGTCCGTGCGCCGCCTAGCGCTGATTGTTTGCTTCTCGTCGGGTTGCGGCTCGGTCCAGAACCAGCTCGAAGTGGCTGACGCATCGGTTGCCCGTGTGCGCGTGCAGGTCGTCTCCGAACGGCCAGCCACGCTTGTGGCAGACGGCTCCGGCCAGCAGTGTGTCTCGCCCTGCAAGGTGGAGCTGGCGGTTGACCAAGGCCCCTACTTCTTTCAATTGAAGGGCCTGCCAGATTCGCCGCGCTTCGAGGTGCCAGGGTCATCCGCGCCCCTTCAGCTCACGGTGCTCCCTGCCGCGCCAGTGCTGCCAGGGTTGGCAGCCGTCGTTGGCACCGTGGGCGCTGCTGGCACCGCCGTTGGGTTAACGGTGTTGCTGGGTGACCTGGCCGGTTTGACGAGTTTAGAGGGTCAGGCCTTACCGGGCGCGATCACCGCCGGCGCAAGCTCGTTTGTCCTCTCGGCTGGGCTGGTGATGTGGGCGCTCACCGGCACTCACGTTCGCATCGAGAGGGCCGGTGTAGCGTTCTGACGATGATGGCTTTGCGCTATGCGGTAATGCGCCAAGCCGTGACACCGAGGCTATCGAGCAGTTCAATACCGTAGGAGAGCAGCTCATCGCGGAGGGCGTCACTGCGAGTGAAGTCCTTCGCTTTGCGTGCCTCCGCGCGCTGCTCAATCTTCTCGTTGATCTGCGCTTCGGTCAGGCCGCGCAGCGCAAGCCGCTGCTTCTGCGTTCGAGCCTTGTACTCCGACGGTAGGGCTCGCAACATTCCCAAGCGCTCCGCAAGATCGAACAACACCTTCGATAGGCGACTAGCGATGTAAGGCGCCTGCCTCGAAATCACGACGTCCTTGGCCTTCTTCTCCGCGAGGTCGCAGAGCTCGTTGCCCGCCTTCGCGACCTCACCAAGGATGGCTAGCGCAACTGGGGTATTGAGGTCGTCGTCGAGGGCGGCTTTCAGTCGCGCCATCGCTTCACTTGCCAAAGTTGCAAAGGCAGTGAGGCTGGGAGGAAGCGTCGTCAAGGTGCCGGGCTGCCCGCTCTCGGCGAGTACCTTGAGGCGCTCGACCGTCTTGTAGAGATAGTCCACGCGACGCTCGGCTTCGAGCACCCCGGGGAAGAGCACACGCCCGTCCTCGAGCTTCTCGGTGTCGAACGCGATCGGGCCGCGATAGTGAACGCCCAATAGGAAATAGCGAAGCGCCTCCGGATCGTTGCGTTCGTAGACCTGGCGAATGGTGACGAAATTGCCGAGCGACTTCGCCATTTTCTCCTTGTCGACGTTGACGAAGCCGTTGTGGATCCAAAGCCGTGCGAAAGCCCCCTGACCGGGATGAGCCGCCTCGCTCTGGGCGATCTCGTTTTCGTGGTGCGGGAAGATGAGGTCCATCCCGCCTGCGTGCACGTCGAAGCCGTGACCCAGGTGCCGGTCGCTCATCGCGGAGCACTCGATATGCCAGCCGGGCCGACCGCGGCCCCACGGGCTATCCCAGCCCCAGGCGTCTGCGCTGCAGCCCTTCCAGAGCGCAAAGTCCATCGGGTCGTGCTTGGTCTCGTTCGCCTCGATACGCGCGCCAACCACGAGCTCTTCGATGTTGCGCTTGGAGAGCTTGCCGTAGCCAGTGAATGAGCGAACGGCGTAGTAGACGTCGCGGGTGCCGCTCGGCATCTCAACGGCGTACGCGGCGCCTCGCTTGATCAGCTCTTCAACCAGCGCAATGATCTCGGGGATGTGATCGCTCACCTTGGGCTCGACGTCGGGCACGACGCAACCAAGGGCGCTGATGTCTTCTTGGTAAAGAAGCGCCATCCGCTGCGAGAGGCTTAGCGGCTCCTCGCCTCGCTCCTTGGAGCGATTGAGGATCTTGTCGTCGACGTCGGTGATGTTACGAACGTACTTCACCGCGATGCCGTCAGCGCGCAGATGCCGAACAAGAATGTCCGGCGCCAGAGCCGCACGCGCGTGCCCGACGTGAGCGACGTCATAGACGGTGGGACCGCAGCAGTAGACGGATACTTCGCCTGGAGTGCGAGGGATCAGCGGTTGGACTGACGCCGACAACGAATCGAAAAGGCGAAGCGATAGCTGAGACATGTTCCTCCGGTAACGCGATCAGACGCGGGCGTCACCATGGTCTGACGCCCCTATTTCGAGCGCGACGAGGGGCTCGTTCGAGCAGCGCTGGCCGAGGCTCGCGCGTCGGACTCCGCGGTCGTAAGGTAGTCGGGACAAAGCACGGGGAGCCGGCGAGCCGGGACGGGACTCACCCGCATGCAGGTCCGACCCAGCAGTCGAATCGACTCTCCCAGCTCGAGATCCTTCGGACAGGCGAATCGCTCGGGGAGCTTCTCGGTCACGGAGCCGGAGCGCTCGATGAAGACTTCACAGCGCTCACTGGTTCTCTCCATGAAAAAGTGGGGCGTCTTCGGGTCGACGACAGGTTGGTCGACGCTGTACTCAACATCAAACGGGCCTTGGCGCGGACGGTTGTCACCGTCCCCGCAGGCAGCCGCGACGAAGAGCAGAGCAACGTTGCTGAGCGCCAAACCATGAGATTGCGCCGCCACGCTCAGAAGCTTGCTGGCCAGATGAGGAAGGAGACCTTGGTGAGGAAGAAGTCGGCGACCAAAACGGCGATCGACGTTGTAACCACGGCCGAGGTGGTGGAGGTGCCGACTCCCTCGGTGCCGCCGCGCGTGATCAGGCCAAAATGACACCCGACGATCGCGATGATTGCGCCATAGAACGGCGTCTTGAACATGCCGCTGTAGATGTCGCGCAGCTGCACCGAGGAAAGTGCCGTCCGAAGAAAGAACTGGGCAGGAATACCGAACTCGAGATCGGTGATCATCATGGCGCCCGAGAAGCCGAGCACCAGCGCGAAGGAGCACAAGAGCGGCATCACGATCGTGCAGGCGAGCACGCGCGGTAACACCAGCTTCTTGAGCGGATCTGCACCCAAGCTTCGAATGGCGTCGATCTGTTCGGTCACGTTCATCGAGCCGAGCTCGGCAGCGATGCCGGCGGCGATGCGCCCCCCGACGATAACCGCGGTAAGTGTCGGCGCGAGCTCCCGCGAGAAACTGATCGCCACGATGCGACCGGTGTACTCCATTCCGCCAAAGCGCTGCAGGCCGAAGGCAAACTGCACGGCCATCACCATGCCGACGAACACTGCTGTGATCGCGGCAATCGAAAGCGATTTAACGCCCAGCGACTCGAACTGATAGAGCGTCGCCCCAAACTCGAAGGGACGCCGGAACATGGAGAGCCCTGCGCCCACGGTCATCCGGGAAGCATGGCCAAAGTGCGCGATGAACTGGGTGATCGCCCAGGGTTCACCCTTGGGCTTTGGCACGGCCACGACCGGCTTATTGGCTTTGGCAAGCTCGGTGGTCACGGGGACACCGAACGCGGAAGTGCTGAGAATTGCCGGGCCCATGCGTCGAAGCGTGGAGCGCCTAAGCTGTATTGCTCGGGCGGAGCAACGTAGAGAAGGTCGTAAACGCAGCGATCCTTCTTCAGGACCCAAACCAAGAAGCTGCGCGAGACGCCGTCGAGCTTTGCGGTGACTTCCGACCGCAGCGCCTCACGCCCGTCGAAGGGGAAGACCTCCTCTGAAACCGCTTCACGTTGGGTGAAGCGTAAGAAGAGGTGTTGTGTGAGCGATCGCAATGAAGCGTCATCGCCATCTCGATCGCAGCGAGCGTTGACCAGAACCTGACCGTCGAAGTCCCGCTCTTCATAGGCCAACGCTGCACTGGTCACCGAAATAGGCTGCCACTCGGCTGGAGGTTGCGCCACCGAGAAGGAGAACCCGTCACCGTGATAGATGCGCCCATCAAAGGACGCGCTGCACGAGACGAGCGCGAGCAGCAGCAGCGCCGCCGCGCGCACGCCCCAAGTTGCAGAGCTAGCCCAGCGAGCGAGCGCGTGCGTCAGCATAGGGGTCGGCCACCGAGAAGATCATGAGGTCACGTGCCTCGGCGTTGCGGCCGATCCAAGTCAAGCGGTCCTTTCCGCTGCTTGGCGGACCGTTGGCGTTTCCACCAGCCCAAGCAATCGCAGTCAGTGCGACGCTGGGATTCCCCGTTGCGAGCAATCCCGCACGGGACCCCCAACCGTTGATCGCTGAATTCAGCGTCGAAGCGCGGTTACCGATCGTCCCAATCACGTCGGCAGCCAGTGTGGCAGTGTCAGCAGCCAAGCCCTCAGGGATGGCGCGCTGCAGACGATTGAGCGCTTCGGTGAATCGCGCCGCGTCGACGCCTTGCGGCGCAAAATCACGGCTGAAAGCGCGCAGGTACGCAGCAAGCAGCGGCCATAGATCAATCGGAGCAGTTCGCGCAAAGACCGCAGCGTTCGCCTGGAGCACCTTGGTTGCGCGGTGAATCAGGAAGGTGCGTTCTGCCGACTCAGCCTGCTCCACCAACGTGTGGCCCATCACCAACGTGGGTGGATAGGCTCGTGCTGGTACGCAGACGGGGCCGAGCACCGACGACGAGAACACCTGGATCTTCGCCAGCCCGTAGGCCTCGGCGACCTCTCGAACTTCCGCGGCCAAGCTCGACTGGTTTGCGGGCAGAGCGCTCGCTCGAATGGCGTCCAGATCGTACGGGAAGGCCGTGTCCAACATCGGCCCAGTTCGAAGCAGGAGCTCACGAAATGCCGGCGTCATCACCTCAGGCGCGAGCAAATCGTCGATCGCTGCGTTGGCGGCGTGCAAGCCGACACCCGCGAGTTCGGACGGCCTGCCCTCGATGGCGTGGACCGTGGCGTTCGCTACCTCAGCAGCCGCGGTTCGCCCGCGAAGTTCAGCGGCAGATCCCAACGTCTCAAAGAGGAAGGTCTCGAACCGCCCGGTGGCCAAAGCTCTTCTCGCATCGGCGACCGCGCGATCGAGTAGGACCGAGGCGGCCGGCGCCTGGCCTGTGCGTTGATAGAACTGCACCAAAGCACGCAGCGCTAGATCGCTCTTTGGGAAGCTCTTGCGGGCGACGACGAGCGTGTTTTCGGCCTTCTTGACCTCGCCCATCTCCTCCATGATCTCGGCCAATTCTACGGTCCGAGCGCATTTGTCGTCGGGGCTCTCCGCGCCATTGACGAGAACGTTCTGTTCTTCGACGGCGCGAGCCTGGTTACCCGTTCGTCGATAGAGGGAGATCAACCGAGCGCGACCATTTTCATCCGCGGGGCGTCGCTTGAGGATTTCTTGGTAGGCCGCCTCGGCTCGATCGGGGTTCGCGAGAGGTTCATCGTAGAGTGCGCCAAGTCGGAAGTAGATGTCGATCTGGCGATCCGGATCTGCGGTGAGTCGGGCCAATCGAATCAGGGATTGCTCCGCGCCCTCGTAGTCCCCTTCTTCCGAGCAAAGCTCGGCGAACGACGAGAGAGCTTCCACGTGATCGGGGTTCGCATCGAGCGCCGCGGCAAGAGCTCGCTTTGCTGCTTGCGAGTCTCCGACCTCAGCCAGCGCGCGACCACGCATGACTTCCATCTCTACGCGTTCCGCCGGGTCCTCGATCGCGGACAGCCGGCGAGCGAGCAACTCTGCGAGCTCACTTCGTGCGTTCGTCGCCGTGTAGATCGCTCGCAAACGATCGAACACTTCGGCGTAGTTCGGATCGAAGGCGCCTACGCGCTCGAGCGCTGCACGAGCACGGTCCTGTTCACCGAGCTTGTCTTGGAACAGGATTGCCGCTCGATAGTCGAGTTCAGCGCGCCACTCGGGCGATACCAGCTCACGCGCTGCCGCTTCCAAATGCTCGGTGGCCTCCGCGTAGGCCTCAGCGTTTTCGAGCGTCGACGCGAGCGAGAGGCGCGCCACGATGTGTTGCGGACAGGCTTCCACCGCTGCAACGAGCAGCTCACGCGCCGGTCCGACCTCGCCCATTTGTGTCAGGGCTTCGGCTGCGCGCAGCGCGAGTGTGGCTTGCTCCGTCGGACGATCCGTGAGCGTCAAAAGCTCCTTCTCGCAAGCCGCGACGAGGGCGTAATCCCGACGATTGCGTGCGTGAGCGCTCATTTGCCGAATCGCCCAGAGCGGACGAGGCTGTTGTGCATAGGCGATCGCCACCGGCTCGGAGGTCTGTTCCCACGCGGTACGCCAACGGAGCCGCGAGGCCAGCGCCGCGTAGGCTGCGGCCTCGCCACCTTCCAACGTGCGTGCGAGCTCCATGGCGATCGGCTCGAGCTCATCTTCGCGACCACCGCTCATCAGCACCGAAGCAACACGCCGCAAGGTGCGCACGTGGGACGGGTTCTCCTCCAGGATCGTCCTTCGGAACAAGAGACCGCTTGCCGTGTCATCGCGCCCGCGTTCGTCGAGTTCCGCGAGGCGTTCATAGATCTCGAGGCGGAGGTTCGGGTTCTCGGTGCTCCGTGCCTCGGGCAACAAGGCGTCGATGAGCTCTGCGGTGCCATGGCCCGAGAGCGCGAAGCGATAGGAAGCAATCGGCGAAAGCTCCTTCTCGCCCAAGCTTTCAGCTAGGCGAGCGCAACGGGCGGCAGCGTCGAGGTCTCCGGTGCGTTCGTACTCGAGCGCTGCTTCCACCGCCAATCGACCTGCGTCGATCTTGCCCGCTTCGTCAGCGTTTGCGCCCTCGCTTGCGCGAGCTTCACGCCATTCAGCGCGATCACTGGGAGGCTCTGTTGACAAACGCTCGTACAGATCGCGCAGACCGCAGTCGTCGGGACGCGCGCGAAGCGCTTCCTCGAGCAGGGTTGAGGCCGTAACACTCTCGCCGTCGCTGATCAGCAGCGCTTCGCGAACGAGGTCATGGGCTCGCTCGATCGGATCGTCGCTGGCCTCTCGGCGGAAGCGGAGCCACTCCAAGAGTGCTTCTTGGTCTGCGCGCCCTCGCGCGCCTAGCTCGCCGAGATGGTTAGCGATCGGAAGATCAGGTGCTAGTTCGGCTGCAACCTTGGCTGCACCTTCGGCCGCTTCTGTCCAACCGTTGGCTTCTGCTTCCGTACCACTCTCGCTTGCGGCGCGCTGCGCGGCGAGTTGGTGGCGAAGTGCGCACTCCGTCATGAGCACGGCCGTGAGGGGTGAGCCTGGCAGGCTCTCAACGTGCTCGCGCAGGTAGCGAACGCCGTCGATGCCGCCGCCAGCAGTCAGAATCCTCGCGATCGTCTCGGAGGTAGGTGCGTCTTGATGAAGCTGTTCGTAGCTTTGACGGGCTTGTTCACTATTACCCGCAACCTCAGCAAGGATCGCAGCGGCAACCAACGCGGTTGCGTCCGGGCTCCCGTCACTTCCCCATGTGGAGACCGTTTGGGCAACACGCTCGGCGCTGCCCGCGTCGATGTCGAGCTCGAGCATGAGCGCGCGCACATACGGCGAGGGTTCGGCAGAATTGCCGCTGGCCTGCGCAAGCTCACCAACTGCGGAATCAACAGCGGCACGAACCTCAGGCGACATGCCCAGGGCAGCGCCAGCCGCAGGTACCGAGGTCCCTAGTGTTCTACCGAGTAACGAGGACGCTCGGCCTAGCGGCTCCCCGGGCTGAATAAACTGCAACCGACTGAGGCGCTGAGAAGGTGAACCGACCAGCGCAGCGACCACCGGCGCCGACAGTTCCGCGACAACCTCCGACTCCTCGGCAGCGGTTGCGCCTGCATCGTCCACGACGCCGGAGAGCGTCTCACGTGCAGCCCGGCCGCTCGGCGTTGGGTCCGCAGCGTCAAGCGCCGCAAGCGCAATGCGGTCCACCGGGTTGAAGACGCTGCTATCGCGAGCATCGGTCGGTTGACCAAGCTCCACGGCCGCGCGGGCGAGAGCACGCCTCGACGCAGCTGATGCGGTACCGTCTGCGGCCGTACGCAGGGCCGCAATCGACTCGGGTCGGGTGGCAGGATTGGCGCTGGCAAAGGCTGCTCCCAGCCAGCTGGCCGCGCTCGAGAAGCTCGCTTGCCGTAACAACATCACTTGTTCGACAGCTGCGGCAGAGCCCTCTCCCGCAATCGCTTGCCGCGCCCACAAGACAGCTTCCGCGACGTGACGAGGAACTCGATTGCCGTTCGACTTGGGCGTGAAGCCGCGCAGTCCCGCGACAATACCAATGCCCGCGCCAAGCTCAGCCAATGCGTCCGGATCAGAAAGCTTTAGCTTGCCGATTTGCGCCGGGTCTTGCGAACGCACAGCCTCGACAAATTTTGACACGACTGGGCGTGGATCCTGAGGCTGGGCGCGTGCGGCCTGCTCCACTCGCTTCTTGTAGCCGGCGTCGTCTTGCAAAATGATCCGAGAGACTTCGGCCAGCATCCAGGCGGCGTGCGCTCGCGCTTCGGGCGTCGGCATGTGCCGAACCTCTGTCTCCAAGCCCTCCGTCGCCTGCTGCCAATCGCCCGCACGCACCGACATCGCGCGGTGCTGCCGCAGCGGGAACGCAAGATTCGGGGCCAGCTGGTTTGCTTCGCGCGCAGTGCTCGCAGCGAGGTCGTCTTCACCCCCTTGAGCAAACAACTCGGACGCTACGAGCAACAGTCGTGAACGAGCTGTCTTGTCCGCGGTGAGTTGGGCTTCCGCGACGAAAAACTCAGCCCGCTCGATCACGGCCCTTGTGCCGCCGGGCCGAGTCGCGAGCACGGTGGCAGCGTCGAGTTCGTCGTTGAAGCCAAGCGTGGGTAGCGGCGCTCTGGGCGGCGCGACCAACTTCTCGCGCGGCGGCGCAGGCGCAAGGACCTCGTTCACCGCGTCTGGCTCGACCTCTGCCTCGACCTCGAGGTCTTCAGCTGCATCGGCCGCAACCTCGCCATCGAGGAAGGACTCCGAGTGCGCGGCAGGCTGCAGTTCGATGGGCCGACCAGCGAACGGATTGTGCTCAGCCGAAACGACGCTGGTCATTCCGCCATCGTCGTCATCGTCATCGACATCGACATCCTGCTTCGCAACCACTGGCACGACGCTGGGAGCGATGATGGTTGCACCCGACGCATCGTCCTCCTCCTCCTCCAGCGTCGCTAACGCCAACTCTTCGGCGTTGGGGTCTGGAAGGGTTGCAATCGAGCCGCGAGGCGCAGGCCGAGGGGCAACTGCTTGAGGCCAGCCGGGCGGCGCAACCACCTCAGCGGCCGCCTCTGCTGGGACCACGGGCGTTGGGGCGGGCGGCGCAGACTCTGCCGCGGGAGCATCATCGCGGGGGGCATCGTCAAACAACATGTCGAGGAGCGCGTCCCCCTCGTCAGCCGTTGGTAGCGCTTCTCGAATCGAGTCGGAACTCTTCGGGAACATGCCCGGGAGTCCACCCGCACCACTCTTTTGGTCACTCACCGGACCCCCATGCCGAGTTTCCGGCGGAGTTCAAGATACCCAGGCGAAAGCACGAACTTCAGCAAAGTCTTAGCCCGATCGTTGTCTTTGACGGCGTCTTCAAGCTCAGTACGGGGACGTCCCAACATGTTTGCGAGGACGATCGAGACGTCACCAGCCGCCAAGGCGGCCATGCGATCACAACTGCGAACCGCCGCGCCGACCCAAGCTCTCGGGTCTTGCCCAACGCGCTGAATATCCAGTGCAAAGGGGGGAGCCGCCTTCTTGACCCGCTTGGAGATACCCTTGTGAACTGCACGGGATATTTCACCGTAGAGCGGGTACCCCGGATTGGGAATCGGCACGCCGAGTTCATTGCAGACGGCGATCGCTACGGCCGCTACGGACGAGTCATCATGGTGTCGAACGCAAGTTATTCCCCTGCGTAGGGCGAACACTTCTCGCGCGACAGCCGAACGAGATGCCGGGTCCAACGGGGATTGAACTTCTGCGCCGATCACCAGGCCCGGTAGGTCACCAGAGATCACCCCGGTCACGCCGGCGGCCTCTCGACCCCCAACGTACAGCTCAAAGTCCTGATCAAAACCTAGTGCACCAAGCCACTGGGCAACCTCGAGTCGAAGCGGCGGCCCGCCTTTGGCATCGACTCGGTTTTTGCGCCCAACTTGGAGTGACTCAGTCGAGGGTCCAAGCGCCAAAAGCGCGGTCTCCGCAGCGACCGAGAACAACCCTTGAACAGGCCCCGAGTCTGCTGGATCAGCGATTTCAGCCAACGAGCGTGCGTCCAGCACAGACTGCGGCCGAGACAGGATCTTGGCATCAAGTTGCGTCAACTCCTCGGTGATGGCCCGCTCGGTCTTCCCAAGCGCAACCAGCACGCCGAGTGTGGCTTGTCGGAGAGGCAGATCGCCTTGCGCAGCCGCGATTCTCGCCAACAGCTGAACCCGCGCGCGGTCGCAAGGGTCACGTTGCAACGATTCGACCATCCGCTGCTTGCCTCGCGTGAGCGCCGCAGCGCGAAAACTCTCGGAGAAGGCCGTACCGAGGATCAGCTCGAGCGCCTCCGGGTCATCCGGAACTTCCTCAATCAAGCGGGTCACGGCCTGCAACGCGGACTCGGGCTTTTGCACCTTGTCGCGCCAGATGGCCATCGCCAGCCTCGCCGCATCCACCCGACCAGACGCAGTGTCACGCTCGTTCATCAGCGTCTCGAGCATGCTCGTTGCCTCGGACCAGGAGCCGGTACGAGCTGCCGCTCGAGCTAACCGTTCACGCACTGGCAGCGTCGAAAGGCCTTCCTTGTGGAGCTGAACCAATACCGCGAGCGCCCTCTCCGGCTGATTCAACTTGTTCTCGTAAAGGTCACAGGCGGTGATACCCGACACGAGGCGTTCTTGTTTTGGCGCCTCCGGACTCTGGGACAGGCGTGCCATGAGTGGAGCCGCGCCAGCGAAGTCACCTTTCTGAATGCAAATCGTACCGGACAGCGCGAGCGCGCCGACATGGTCCGGTTCAAGCATGGTTACGTGCTCGAGGGCTTCCAGCGCCGCGTCGTTGTTACCGCGCTTCTGCAACACGCGCGCGCGCTCCCAAAACAACTTGACCAACTCGGCGTTGTCGTTGGCAACTTCGACACGCCGCTCGATCAGCGCGAGCAGGCGGTCATCTTCCTTGCGGGCACGCACCCGTCGGAACAGCTTGTCGAAGGCCTTGCCACAGCGGGCGTCGCGGGCGAAGGCACGGTCGAGAGCGATTTCGGCATCATCGTGATGCTCGGTGCGATCGAGCAAGAGAAGCCCTGCGTGCTCCCAGTAGCGAGCACCACGTGCGTCATCGAGACAGAGTTGCCCCAGCTGGGCACAAGCCATCGCCGTTTCAACGGGGTTGTCGAGGATCTCAGCGGCGGCACGGACGCCTTCCCAGCCCGCAAGGTCCTCTGGACGAGCCTCAACCACAACCTTGAAGGTCTCGAAGGCCGAGTTTGGCTCTCCTGCTGCGAGGTCACTGTAGCCAGCCAGGAGCAGAGCATCGACGTAGGCCTCCGCGCCCATCACTTCGTCGAGGCCGTGTAGTGCAACGGCGCGACGGCGCGGGTCACAGCCGGGCGGCGCGAGCTCTAGATTTGCGAGCCGCCCCGAAGCGTGGCTCGCCTTCAACAAGGGAAGCGGTGAAGCTGGCCGGTCGAGCATGGACACGATCACAGCCGAGGCAGCCATGGCTTCCCCTGCCGCGCCCGTGAGCGAAGAAGCGAGCAGTTGCCGCGCCTCGATTTCGGTTTCGCGATCCGCGGAGTGGTCGGCTGCTACCAACAACTCGAGCGCCGTATGGACCGCGGGCTCGGCTTCACTCCAGTGCCGTGCGCAAGCCAACGCCGCCTCGACATCTTGGTCGACATCGCGTGCGATGCGCAGCCGCTCGGCTCGAGCGAGCAACGAAGCTTCACCGCCTTCACTCTCGAGCAGATCGACTGCCGCAAGAGCTTGATCGCGGTTTGCGGTTGCTGGCCCGTAGAGCAATCGACCCAACGCAGCCGCCAGCGCCAAATCACGCGAGGTACCTTCCGCAGGAGCCTGCTCGGCTGACTCGAGCGCAGTGATTGCCGCGCCTTCATCACCACCGCCAAGCACCTCGAGAGCGAACCGTTCGAGCTGCGCTGCGTAAACGTCCGCCCCTGACAGCGAACCAGCCTCTGCCTCGAGCAGCGCCCTGCGAGCTTCGAGACCACTGGCAACAGACCCACGCCGAGCCCAAGAGAGCAAACGAACGGCAGCGTTGGAGTCGGCGGCCGCAGCGACCTCGAGTTGGGCCACCGCGCCGTTTCGATCTCCGCCCGACCAAAGCAGAAATGCAGCCTCGATCCTCAAGGAATTGGCCAGGCTCGAATCCGAGCAAGCATCGGCGCACGTAGCCAACGGCAAGGCCGCCTCGGCGGCACTCGACCCGTCCGAGCCACGCAGAAGCTCCGAGAGGAACACGGCCACCAGCTCGTCGCTCGGATCAGCTTGCTGCAGAAGCCGCAACCGCTCGACTGCGCCGGCAGGCTCTCCACCAAGCGCCGCGCGCAGCGCCGCGACCACCGCAAGACCACGGGCCAACCCCGGGTTCGACTCCGAGGCCGCCAACGCGTCCATCGCGGTGGGCGATCGCAGCTCGGGCTCGCCACCCGTTCGTGAAGAGCCTAAACCAACAGCGCATCCGGCCAACATGCGGCCAAGCCAAGCCGAGCGCGCGAGCGGCCCCACACCCTCGAGCAGCGCGAGTGCGGTGAAAGCCTCGTGTGCTCCAGCGTTGTTGCCCGCGAGCAAACGGATGCGACCTAACTCAAACCAAAGATCGGCCTTGTGCGCTGGCTCGAGTTCGAGACCGAGCAGCTCTTCCGTTGCAGCCTCGTACCAACCATTGTCTCCAGCTACAGCCGCGAGTGAACGCGCCAAACGCCGGGAGGTTGTGGGGCTCAAGCCCAGCGACACAGCGCGGCTGAGTGCGGCCTGCGCGGTATTCGATTCGCCTGCTAGAACGGCCCAAACGTAAGCCGCCAGCACGAAGCCGCGACTCTGCGCTGACTTCGTACGGAAGGAACTCGCACAGCCTTCGATGGCTCCAGCAAGTGCCTGTGGCTCCTGCCCGTCGACGAGCAGGTCGAGCTCGATCGCTCGTGCCGGAATTGCCTCAGGGTCGGCTGTGAGTGCATTGCGAAGGGCATCGAGAGCCTGCGCACGATCGTTAGCAAGCGCGGCCGACTCAGCAATACGCAGCCACAAGGATGCGGCGTTCCTGCCCATCGCGCCGGCGTTCAGCTCGGAGCGAGCAAGCTCCGCGGCCCGCTCGAGGTCGCCTTGGAGCTCGAGTGCACCAAGCCTCGCACGCGCAACGACGTTCGAGTTCGGTACGCGCCTCGAGGCCTCGTGCAGGAGGGCGTTGGCCGCCTCCACGTCACCTAGTCGCTTGCGAATCTCTGCGGCTCTCAACCAGGCATCAGCGGCAAACGCGGCGGTGCGCATGAAATTGGGGACGCCAATCTCCTCGCCTCGCGACGGATCGTCGAGGACTTCAACGACCAGATCTGCCTGGCCTTCGAGCGCGCGAGCGAGAACGTCGAGGTCGGCGGCTTGTTGAGCAACGCGCTCGAGCACCAACCGAGTCTGAAACCTTGCCCGGCCCTCGAGGGCTGCGGCAGCGTCCAGATGCTCGTAGGCACGAGACGTCTGCCCAACCTTGGCAGCAAGTTCAGCCAATTGAATGTAGAGCAGAGCCTTGTAAGTTGCGTCCCCAACGAGCGGCAACCGCGCTTCGATTGCCCGCATGACGCCAGCAACGTCGCCCGCCTCCGCAGCAAGCAGCTCCAACTCGAGCCAGGCTGCCATCTCGTCCGGGAATTCGGTGACGGCTTCCTCGAGACGCGCGCGAGCGTCCTCTTTGTTCTTGTCGTGCTCTAGTGCGACGACCGCCAACTCGCGCAGCGCACGCGCGCGCTCCTCGGGCGTTGGCGCGTTTTTCGCCATCGTGTCGAGCAACTTCGCGAGATTCTTGAAGGAGCGTCGGCGCGACAGAATGCGCACGAGCGACTCGAGCGGCTCGCGGAAATCCGCATCTGCGTTGTAGGCAGCGAGATAATCGCGCGCGGCTAGCGGTTCTTCACCGCCTGCTTCATGGAGGACGCCGACCTCGTGCAGAAGAAGGGCGTGAAGTCCGCGGTCCTGCGACGCGGCGATTTCCCCTCTCAGCCTATCGGTCAGCGCGGTGTTGGTGCGTTGGTCGGCCTGAGTCTCGGCGGTCATGCTGGGGGGATCTTCTCCAAATGGGCGCCCGAGATTAGCGACCAGGGCGCACGCTCGTAAAGCAGTTCGCAAAAAACGCCCCAACCGCGGGCGACGAGGCTAAGAAACCCCGCCGCGTTGGGTGCGACAATGAAGGTGACTACTGAGACAGCGCCCGGTCGAGACGCTCGTTGACCTTCGACTCGACAGTTCCCTTCATGGGACGGAGCAAGAACGGAAGGTCAATTTCAACCCGCAGTAGCGTTGCTTCAACCGTAACCTGGCCGGAGGCCCCCTTCGCCATGCCGCTCGGTGCGTCGAACTTGATGTTGTTCCCATCCCATCGCCACTCAATCCCGAGCTTGTCTTTCATGCCGGTGGCGAGTTCCTCGGCTTTCTTCTTTGCTGCGTCGATGCCGAGATTGTGGGTTCGCTTGATGTCAATGGTTGCCATACGCGTCGTCCTCGAGGAACGCTTTACTCCAACCGCTTGAATACGTAAAACCCTCGTGGCGAGTCGACCGGACCACCTACTTCGCCAACCCCGAGGGAGAATAGGACGTGCTGGGGTGCTGGCTCCATGAACCCTGGCTGGATGACACCCGCGTCGGGGACGAAGACGTCGCCTCGGCGCCCTGCGGACGCAAAGTCAGCCTCTTGCGCCAAGCTCTTTGCAAGTTCCAACGCGCGATCGCGCGCCCTCGCCTGGGGCTCGGCTTGCTCCGCCCCCTTGTAGCTCACCAGGATTGCGCCGAAACGGACCTGCGCAGGAGCCGACTTCGACAGCGGTGGGGGCACGGATCCGTCAAGCAGAGTAGCCCCAGCACCCACGTTCTCCTTTGGAAGAGCTGGAAGCTCCCCGGTGAAGGGGGTCGCCGATTCGAGATTTGGTGCTGAAAGCGCAAGCACGGCGCTGCTGACCACCATCGCAGTGTCCACGGCGAGCACTGGACCACCCGAAGTCGGCGCAACGGACGGAGCGGGGCGAACCCCCGGTGGGCGGCTCAACACGAGCACGGCAATCGCGCCGGTGACGCAAAGCAGGAAGAGCGCGCTCACCCACCGGTGCATCCGGCGGCGTTACCACACTTTCGGGCCCGGGGAATGGGAAGCGTGATACATCTTGCGGCAGCGACGACGGGTGAAGAATGGTCAAGGTTGAGTGCTCGGGTTGCGGCGCGCCATACCAGCTGGATGAGCGTCGGATTCCTCCGGCCGGTCTAAAAATGCGATGTCCCAAGTGCGGGACAAGTCTCAATGTGACGCGCCCCGGAGGAGCGGAAGCCGCGCCTGCGCCTGCGCCACGGCCTGCACCTGCGCCTGCACCGCAAGCGGCTGCAGCCCCCGCAGACTGGTCGGGGGTGGATCTTCCAGCCCCAGCCGCGCCCAAAGCCGGAGGTGGCTTCGGCTTCGGCGAGATCGATCTCTCGGTCGATGGCGATGGTGACTCTGGCTCGGATGACGGTGGGGTCGGCCTGCCTGTCGTGTCTGGAGGAATCCCGGCCGCATTCGGGGGAATCGATTTGCCGGCGCCGCGAGCCGCGCGAGCCGCTCCGCAGCCCGCCGCTGAACCGAGTTTCGGGGGACTTGGAGATTTCGGCACGCTTGACCTCGGCACTGAAGATGACGGCGCTGCAGATTCTGCGGGCGGCGTGGATCTCCCTGCCACGCGAGGCCAGGTCCAGGACGATTTTGGTGGGGTGGACCTCCCTGCCGTTCGTGGCGGGCAAACCGGAATGCCGGCCGCTCTGGGTGGAAGGCCCGGCGGGCTGAGCGGGGTTCCGGCGGGTGCGGCCGGGCTCCCAATGCCGCGCCCAGCTCAACCTAGCGCCGGCTTACCAATGCCTGGCGCTCAGAACGCCGGCTTGCCGATGATCGCGCAAGGTCGGCCTGCTCCCCCCGCGCTTTCGCACACCCATCTGGGCGTCGGGATCGAATCCGAAAACACCGGCCTGCCGATGCCCGTCGGACAGGTAGGCGGGCTGCCGATGACCCCCAACCGGCTTGGTGGACTACCAATGCCTGGTGCAGGCCTTCCGATGCCGGCTGGAGGCCAGAACGTCGGACTACCAGCGCTAGGCGGCCCCCCCCGCGGAGCTGGCCTCCCGGCCTCCATGCAAGGTGGCGCTGGCCTCCCGGCCTCCATGCAAGGTGGCGCTGGCCTCCCGGCCTCCATGCAAGGTGGCGCTGGCCTCCCGGCCTCCATGCAAGGTGGCGCTGGCCTCCCGGCCTCCATGCAAGGTGGCGCTGGCC
>JBILLK010000077.1:0-4993 GCA_044376115.1 Polyangiaceae bacterium
CCTGCTAGGTCTGCACCAGACCAAACCGGGCGCTCGTCGGCCTCCTGCCACTCGTTCAGGCTGGGCGTCAGGCTGAGCTCGGCTCACCCAGTAGGCGCTTTTCCAGGTTCGAAATCCCTATCCGCCGCAGCGCCTCACCGCCACCGGGATCCCGATGGGGACCCCGGCCTTCATGCCGCCGGAGCAGGCCATGGCTCATTGGGACCAGGTCGACGCGCGCGCCGACGTGTTCTCTTGCGCGGCTACCGCCTACACGCTCCTCAGCGGCGCCCTCATCCACGACGCCCGTACGGCCGCCGAGGCGCTCGTGCTGGCGGCGACCCGCCAGGTCGCCCCGATCCGCACCCGCGTACCCGAGCTCCCCGCTCCGATCGCGGCGGTGCTCGATCGTGGGCTCGCGCTGCGCAAAGAGGACCGATGGCGCGACGCCACCGCGATGCGGGCGGCGCTTCGTCGGGCGCTGACCGAGTCGAACCTGACGCTGCCGCCGGTCGAGTCGCTGCTCTCGTGGGTCCGCGAGCCGCGCCCCGACGCCCCGTCGACCCCGAGCTTCGAAGGAGACACGACCCGGCCCCGCGGCGTCACCGAGACGTCCGCGTCGCCCACCTTGGTGGCGCACCCCCCGGCCTCCATCGCCGTATCCGTGAAGACCCCGCCTCGGCGCCGCGTCGGCCTCGCAGCGGGCGCCGCGTTGCTCTCGACGGGGCTCGTGGCTCTCGGCGTGACCCTCGCGACCCGAGCCCCCGAGCGCGGCGCCGAGGAAGAGCCAAGCGCCACGACCCGGCCCGACTCGCCCCCGGCTACCGCGGCGACGACGACCGCTCCAGCCCCTCCGGAGGCGCCCACCGTGTCGAGCCGCGGCGCCGATGACCCCGGGCCGGCCCCCAGCGCCGCCGTCTCCACGTCCGCGACGGCCAGGCCGGTTCGCATTCCCGCCTCGACGCCGCGGCAACCCGACGAGGTCCTGAACCAGTTCGGGAGGCGGAAGCAACGTCGCGCGCGTGACTGAGCGGCGGCCCGCTGCGCGCTCAGCTTCGGCGGCCCGCGTCGACGAGCGTCGCCTCCAGCTCGTCCGCGCGCGCGGCGTCGAGGCCGAGCGCGCTCCGAAGGGCGTCCGCGAAGGGGCGCTCTGCGGCCTCCAGACCGCGGGTCGCGAGCAGGACGGCCGCGGCGAGCGAATAGGCCTCTTCCACCGCGCGGGGCCCCCGCGACCGGAGCGCCGCGGCCACCTGCAGCGGTTGTGCAGGTGTGCTTGTCGCTGTCCTTGCTCTGCGGCCTCTTCGGCGGGCGCTGGCTCAACGTGCACGCCGAGGTCGCGGTGCCGGCCGACCCCGTGCGGAGGTCGCGTCTCTCCCGGCGCGGGGCGCACGTCGGCGCCATCACGCCCGCCCGCTCGGTGGAACGCGAGGGGCCACTCTCACGGCGCGCGGCCTTCCGCCCCGGAGCGAGCGCGCCGCCGGGAGCTACCTCCAAAACTGCCACCACTTCTTCGTCTCGTAGGCGCGAATCTTCGCGTACGGATCGACCGCCGCGCGCGTCGCTCGTTCGACGAGGGCTGGCCGTTCGTCGGCGGGGATCGCGGCAATCGTGAACTGCCGCTCGTCGAGCCACGCGAAGCGCGGACCGACGACCGCGGGCAACGCGTCCACCGGCACGTAGAGCGTCGGCGTGCGGAGCGCGACGAGGCTCGTCGGCGCGAAGACCTGCGCGACGTCAGGGTCCCAGACGCTGAGCTCGAGCGGCTCGGGGAGGCCCATCATGGCCGCGAGGTCCTCGGGGGCCACCGGCTCGAAGCCTTCGTCCACGATGTACTGGATGCGTCGGATCCGCTCGAGCAACGCCCCAGGCTCTCGCCCGATGCCGCTCAGCATGCGCGAGCCGAAGTACACCGTGCGCGTCACGCCCTCGAGCTCGATCTCTTCGCCTTGGTCGATCAAGGCGTGGAGCGTCGAGATCGCAGCCGCGGTCTCGCGCGCGACGACCTCCGCGAAGCCCGAGCGCGCGTCGGCCAGCGCGACACACGTGCCATCCTCGCCAGCGATCGGCGACGCGTTCAGGCGCTCGAGCAGCGCGAAAGCGAGCTCCCAGTCGGCTTCGTTCGCGCAGGCGACCATGCGGACGCCGAGCTCGCCGCCGCGACGAAGGAGCTCGACCCCACGCGTCGACCTCCCGACCCGGTACACGTGAACGGCGCGGTCGGGCCACTCCCCCGCGACGAGGTCCTCGCGGCATCGGACGTCGTCTCCGATCGCATCGACGGTCGTGATGGCATCGAGGGGGCCCACCAAGCTGACGCTCATCGTGTACGACATCACGCCTTGTCTACCACGGCAGCCAGGCGGTAGGCACCGAGGGCACGACATCGCGCACCGAGCCCGGCGCGAGGAGCCAAGCGACGTGGGCTCGTCGCGAGGGGCCGAGTGACATGGGCCCGCGCGGGGGACCGGCCGCGCGAGGCTCCCCCGTACCCCACCGGCACGCCGAGCCGCTCCGCCGCCGGAGGGCATGATGCGTACGTGGTTCGCGCTCCGCGGACGCCACAAGAGCACCTGCCGGCCCACCCGCAAAAGCAGCAGCCTGAAAACCACGAAGCCCACGCCTCCATCGAGGGCAAAGCGACCTCGAGTTCAAGCCGCGTCGACGCGGACCACGCGAAGTTAGCGACCAATTCAGCTCCCGAGACGCAGTCGGACCGCGGCGCGCACAGCCAGCCCAGTTCGTCGAGTCGCGGGGCGGAGAATTCGGGATTCGGCCAGAAGCAGCCCACCGAGGGCCGGGGCAGCCAATCAACGAGCAGCAGTAGTCGCAGTCGAAGCAAAGAGACACGCCCGGCGAGCTTCGAGAGCCCGTCAAATTCGGGGACTGCCCGCGCACAGCCGCAGAAGAGCGTGCAACCGCAGAAAAAGTCGTCCACCCGAAAGCCCACACCGAGCCGAACCAAGAAGTCGAAGCCCTCGCGCGGACGCAGCTAACCAGCACTTTGCCGGACCCGGCTGCTCGGGCGAGCGGCGCGCGACGTAGGTCGAGTTTCTTACTCTGGATTTCTTGATACAGCCTTACGGCCGTCGATGCCGTGCTCTCGTGCCCACTCGCCGGCGGTGAGGCCAGCGGCCCTCGCGGACTTCAGGCAGCGGCGCGCCTCGCGCTCGTCCTCGATCTTTCGTCGCATCGCGCGCGACCGTGGGCGAGCCGGCCCGCCCAGTCATCCCGGCTTCGCTGAGCGGTCACCGCTCAACGTACACTTCCACGTGCGCTGCCTCGACGGCGTGTGCGACCGCGCGGGCCACTTCACCGCCATCGCCGCCCCAAGCATCGAGCAGATGGAGAAGCTGTGCACCACCATCGCCGAGCGCGTGCAGCGGCTTCTGGTGCGCCGCGCGATCGAGCACGACGAGCCCACCGAGCGGGCGCTCCGAGGAATCTCGACGCGACCGATCGCTACGATGTGGTCGTCAAAGCCGGATCTCTTCGGACGCGCCGAGTGGTGTGGCGCTGGCGACAGCCAGAGATGGACTGGGACGCCGCGAGTCGGGTCACCTCGTGCACTGCGCGGCAGCGACCTCGACGCAAGCTTCTCGAAGCTCGTCATCGAAGCACTCGTTCCAACTCGCGATCTGGGAGGCGCACTCGAAGTCCCAACAGTAGAGACTCGCTGTCGTGGGCGCCTCGTAAATGTGCGCACCGGCGCAACTCGCCTCCATGCAGCACGCGGCCTGCGCCCAGACCTCGTCGCAGTCGGCCCGCCGATTGATGCATGCGACAGTGTTGATCGCGTTGCAGACTGAGCAGGCCTCCACGTCAGCGTCGTCGATGGCCAATGCGCGCAGGCATTCCAGGTTGTGGTCGGGGCATTCCTCGAGAGCTCGGTTGGCCGCCTCGCTGCATGGACGGCAGCCCGTTCCGACGACACGTTCTCCGCATTCGTGGGGCGGACCGGATCCAGCGCCGTTGTCCAAACAGACGCTGGGTCCACAACTTCCGGCTTCACAAATCCCGCTGCAGCAAAGATCCGGATCGTTGCAGGGAAGCCCGTCTGCCTGGCACTCGGAGCCCCCGCTCCCACCGTTGCCACCGTTGTTGTCTGGTTGCCCCTCGAGAGCGTCCCTAGCTCCGCAGGCTGCGAGCGCGGCGAGCATCGCCAGGAGGGTGAGCGTGGACAGCTTGGGCGGTTGAGCGGAAAACACGGCGGCAGCCTACCAGAAGGAGGCTGCCACCTACACAGGGGCCGCTCGCTCAACGCGTGGCGGATCAATCTCTCTCGATCCGTGACGAACGAGCTCGAGACGCCGACGCCGCTGCGCCTGGTGGAGCTCGTCCCGGCGCCGACCGCTCGCGACGACGCGCGGTATCTCGTGCGCGTACGCGACCTCGCGATCGAGCTCGGCCCCGATTTCGACGACGAGACGCTCGTGCGCCTCGTTCGAGCGTTGCGCTCGTGCTGAGCCTGCCGACCACGGTGCGAGTGTTCGTCGCCGTCGAGCCCATCGACATGCGCGGCTCCTTCGATGCGCTCGCGGGCGCCGTGCGACGCTTGGGCCTCGATCCCGTCGATGGACACCTCTACCTCTTCCTCAACAAGCGACGACGGATCGCCAAGGCCCTCTGGTTCGACGGCTCCGGTTGGTGCGTCCTGGCCAAGCGCCTCGAGGCCGGCAGCTTCCAGCTCCCTCCGCTCGAAACCGCGGAGAACAGGGTGCAAATCGACGGCGCGACCTTCGCGTCGCTCCTGGCCGGCATCGACTTCACCGCCTCGGGCAAGGGCTGGTTTCGAGGCCTCGCGAAGCGGTAGGGGATCGACACGCGGGCACAAGACGTGATCCCGTCAACGCGTGCTCCTCGACCTCGCCGCGCTGCAACGAGAGAACGCGGAGCAGCGCGTGCAGATCGCGGCGATCCTCGCGACCAACAGGCAGCTCGTCGCGGAGGTCGCGAAGCTCAACGACCGCGTCGCGGAGCTTCTCGCAGTCGCGCAGCGCAAGCAGCGCAAGCCCGC
>JBILLK010000078.1:0-4881 GCA_044376115.1 Polyangiaceae bacterium
CCACCTACAACGAGGCCAGCCTCCTCGAAAAGGTCGACGTCAAAATCCGCGGCGCCGCCAGTGCCACGCCCTTTGTCGCCAATATCGACTACGACGCTAAAGGCCAGCGCACCGCAATCATCTATTCGGCTGGCAACTTCAAAACCGACTACAGCTATGACTCGCTCACCTTCAGGCTCACCCGCGTCCTCACAACGCGCGTTTCCCCGAGCGAGACCCTCCAGGACCTCAATTACACTTTTGACCCCGTCGGCAACATCGTCGAGGTCACCGACGCCGCCCAGCAGAGCCTCCTCTTCACCAACGGCTTCGCTACCGTCCCCAACAAATATGAATACGACGCCGTCTACCGCTTAAAGCGCGGTGAAGGCCGTGAACACAAATCCGTCGGCGACGTCCAAGTCGACCACAACGACCAAGCCATCTGGAACCTACCTCACCCCAACGACCCACAGGCAATTCGGAGCTACTTCGAGACCTACGCCTACGACAAAGTCGGCAACATCCTCGAGATGTTCCACAACGCCGGCGGCGGCGCTAACACCTGGACGCGGACCTATACCTATCAAACAGGGCCTTCCACCAATCGCCTAGCCAGCCACAACATCCCGAGCGGCACTGCCACTTATAGCTACGACGCCCACGGCTCGATGACCTCGATGCCCCACCTCTCGTCGATGAGCTGGACCCCGTTCGACCAGATGCAATCCGCCAACAAAGGCGGCGGCGGCATGGTCTACTTCACCTACGGCGCAGACGGCCAGCGCGTCAGAAAAGTCTGGGACAAGACCGCAAGCCTCAGAGAAGAACGCATCTACCTAGGCGGCTACGAGGTCTACCGAGAAAAGACGTCAGGAGTCACCCAACTCGAACGACAGACCTTGCACGTCATGGACGGCGCCAAACGCCTCGCCATGGTCGAGACGAAGACAGTGAGCGGCGGCGCAGCGGTCACCCCGCTCGTCAGCATGTTTAGATACCAACTCGGCAACCACCTCGGCAGTGCCGTGCTGGAGGTGGACGCGGCTGGGCTGATCATCAGCTACGAAGAGTACTCCCCGTACGGCAGTAGTGCATATCGGAGCAGCAGAAGCGGGGTGGACGTTGGCGCGAGGAGGTATCGCTACGTCGGACTCGAGAGGGATAGCGAGACCGGGTTGTACTCGATGGGCGCCCGGTACTACGCCGCGTGGCTCGGACGGTGGACGAGCGCGGATCCGCTCGGCGTCGGGGCCGATGGGCCGGGGATATACAACTACACGCGGGGATCGCCGGTAAACCTGGTCGACCCTAGCGGTAAGTGGAGCATCTCGTCTCTCGTAGAGCAGGCGAAGGCCTCGCAAGGCACCGACTCCGAGCCCAACTGGGTAGAGGAAAACCCGATTCATGGTCGGCCCGAAGCGGAGTCCACCGTTGTCGAAGGCAGCGATACGCCTGTGCTCGAGAGCTACCAGTTCAGAGAGCCTGGTGGCGGTGGCGTTGCAACAGACGTGATCTCGGCTGGTGATCGTCACAGCGCTGCGATGGAGACTGCGCATACGGAGGGACTCACACGCGCCTCATACCGAGAGGCCCAGGACAGACTTGGTATTGCGGACGACGCTGTGTTCGCTGAAGGAGTTGAGAAGATCCTGCTCGACGAGCAGAACTACCCTGAGTTCGGGCCATGGCCAACCGGGGATCAGGGAGGCAGGGCTGGTGACCCGCGCGAGAGCGCGGATGTAGCCGCCGCGCTGGACTATCTTCCAGTGCCAGGGATGCTCGCCAGGGCGGCACAAGCTGCCGGGCCAACCCTTGCTGCCGGTGCGAGAGTCCTGGGACAGGCAGCAAAAGAGGGCGCTCTCCTGCCTCTCACGATGAGTGTGGGAGGATCAGCCGGCGGCGCAGCCGCCAAGGGGCCAACTAAGTTCCTGAACTTGTCCCCGGAGGATTTGCCTCAGAATGTGGGCAAGTTTACGCTCGAACAGCGCAACGGAAAGTGGGTGACCGTATCATCGAGCGGCGACGTCTTCAGCGCGCGAGGCAAGTACACCTTTGTGGTTCAGGACGGAAAGATCACCGTAGGTCGCTCGGGTGCTGCGCTTGGTTCTCGCCCCGCTGCTGGCCACGTCGATCTCGCCCTCGGCAACCCCGTCGACTACGCGGGTGAAATTCAGTTCGGGGGCACCAAAGCGCGTGGAACCCTCCGAACGTGGAACAACGCGTCCGGACACTATCAACCGCGGCCAGAGTTCGCGACTCAGGCTGGCCTGCCGATGAACCGATTCGAGCCATGGGAGCCGTGAGCATGTTGAAATTGTCGCCAGCGGAATACGTGGGAAGGGCCCAAGACGGTATTTGGGAGGCGGAGCTCGAACGAGAGCTGAGCCAGTTGGATGAGTCCGTCAGGGTCGAGTTCCTCGCGGCTGTTCTAGTGGCACAGGAGCAGCATCGACTGGCCACGGACCCATGGTTTCGGCTGGCTCGTCGCGTGCTCTCAAGCGCGGGCGCCAGGGAGCGACTGTTCCGAGCTGGCCTTGACGTGGCCAATGCATCGACGATGCGGAACTGGGTGCAATTTGTCTCCCAGCTAGGTCCGCGTCGAACTGAACGGCTGCTCGAGAGCGCAGTGAACGAGTTCCCTCGTGGAGTTGCACACGCTCGCTACTGGATGCCGTTGGTTTCCACCACTGGAAAGGCCCGACAGGGCAGTTCAGCAGCTGCCGAATCAAGCGTTGCACCCGACGGCTCTTTGTCCCTCGCGCCTGCCGGCGCTCCGTCCTCTGCTCCGCGGGTGAACGCGGGCATTGGGCCTACTCCTGAGAGCGACGACGGTGACGATAAGAACGGCCAGTGAGAGAACACCACGGCGCGCATTCGAGCTCGAGCCGTGCATGACTCAACGGCGAACGCCGGCGTTGAGCTGCGAGGAGTGCGGGAGCGCCGCGAGGCGCGACCAAACTCATCGTCAGCTCCAACGCTTGGTTCGCCCGGCTCGCTCGGGCGTCGAACTGCAGCGTACCGTTTTCGCAGACTGCTTCGAGATCGCTCGCTCAAATCTCGGTCGCTCCTTGCCCACCAAGCACAAGCCGAGAGCGGCCGCCTCACGGCGCCGCTCCCGGCCATTGCACCTCAACAGCCTTCCGGCGCCAGCGGTACAAGCGCCGCGCGAATCACCGCGAGCGCCTCTTCATGCCGCTGCATCACCGCCTCATGCGATACCCGGATAACGCGGTAACCCAGCCGGCCCAGCACGCGGTCCCGCCGCGCATCTGCCGCGCCCCGCTCAGCGTGATACCCGCCGTCCACCTCCACGACGAGCTTGCAAGACGGCGCAACAAAGTCTGCGATGTACCGCCCGAGCGGCACCTGACGACGGAACCCAACACCAAGCCGCGAGCCCTTAAGCGACTCCCAAAGCCGCGCCCCCGAAAGCGTGAGCGACCGGCGATTCACTGCCGCACGAGCCACGTTGGTTGCAAAGGGTGCGGAACAAGGACGAGGAAACGAACGCATAAACCACTCCTGAGCCCAACCAAGGAGAAGGGCTTCTCCCCATCAAGCGCAGGTCTACGTGACGGGATTGGGCGCGTCATTCGCAACAAACTCCTATCACCGCTAACCACCTATCGACCCCAAGCCCGGCGCGGAACGTGCGCGTCAGGGAGATGCCATTCTCCTTGGTTGCGCGAAGGTGTAGGTTCGCGCGATGTCGCCGTCCTTCATGCATGAAGCTCTGGTCCGGCTTTTCCGCGAGCGACCGCAGCTTGCAGCGGAGGTCTTGAGAGACCAACTCCAGATTGACGTGCCGAGCTACACCGAGGCTATCGTGCAGCCTTCGGAGCTGGGCCAGCTGACGCCTGTGGAGCTGCGAGCAGATCTGGTCGTCTTGTTCCGTGACGGCGCGCCAGTGATGGTGATCGTGGTGGAGGTGCAACTGGGCAAGGACCCCGAGAAGCGTCGGAGGTGGCCCCTGTATCTCGCCGCCGCACGCGATCACTACCGGTGCGACGCCTACGTGCTCGTCGTGACGCCTTACGCTAGCGTTGCTCGCTGGGCCCGCGAGCCGATTCGGCTAGGGGGAAACTCGGTCGTGGAGGTCCACGTGCTCGGGCCCGAGACAATCCCGCCCATGACCAACCTGGAGCAGGCCAAGCACCACCCAGAGCTTGCAGTGATTTCGGCCTTGGCCAACGCCGAGAATCCGGTGGGCCCAGCCATCGCGCTCGCCGCCGTCAATGCACTCAATGGCGTCGACGACGATTTTTCTGCGCTATACTACGACCTGATTCTCTCGGCCTTGCCAGAGGCCGCGCGCGCAGCACTCGAGGAACTCATGATCCAAGGCTACGAATACCAAAGCGACTTTGCCAAGAAGTACTACGGCGAAGGCAAAGCTGAAGGCAAAGCGGAAGGCGAAGCCAAGGGCAAAGCGGATGCCATTCTCGCCGTTCTTGCGGCGCGCTCGATGGCCGTGACAGAGGCTCAACGCGCCACCCTCCTGGCGACGCACGATCTCGCTCAGCTCGATCTCTGGCTCATTCGCGCCGCAACATGCGCTGAAGCGAACGAAGTCTTCGCGTCCTGAGCAGAGACCGCGCTCCTCTCCGCTCTCCCTCTGCGTGGCCGCAGCCCCACGCCTCCAAGAAACCACAAGCCGCTCCCGTACTACCCAGTAGCCACTGTCTCCAAGCGAGCCCAGACAGTGAGATAAAACCGCCGCACTTCCGTCCGCCTCCCGCAAGCCGACTCCCCCATCCGCGCGCAGCGAAACGCAGTGGAGCGAGCACGGATTTGGGGTTGCGATTGGCATGACGTCAAAACCTGGGGTGAAAGTCCCCTGAGAAAGGAGCACCGAGAACCTCAATCCGAAGACAAGGGTATCCCTGCGAGGGGAGCCGA
>JBILLK010000022.1:0-175025 GCA_044376115.1 Polyangiaceae bacterium
GGGATGCGCCTTCTCGCGCTCTTCGCGGCCAGACGCGCCGTTGCCTGCTGGCAACTCTACTGTGACGACACGACTCCGCTCGACGGCGTACATACGGCCGAGCGCGTTCTTGACGGGAGCGCCCCAGCCTCGGACCTTCAGCGCTTTCTCCTACCAGCCAATCCGTCGTACCGCGGGGTGCCAATCGTTGACTGTCGCGAGTGTGATACCAGCTGCGCCGCCGCGGCTGTTGCTCACATGGCTCGCCTCATTATGAATGCTGCTCCGCGAGACCTGGCCATCTGCATTAGCGCCGCCGACATGGCTCTTGACCAGTCCCCGCTCGGCCGGCGCGATCAGTTTCGGCGCTGGCTGATCGAGACCGCCATCCCGGCAGCACTCGACCAACGAGCTCTGACTGCCGAGGAAACCTCGCGCTTTAGAGACTTCTCCCCGGCGGAGATCGAAGTCGATCGCGAGGCGGATGACCACTCCCCTTCCGACGAAGCTGCGCCGCCGTGGAGGCCGTGATGGCAGTTCTGGAAGTGAGGCGGCGAGCGCCGGCTAGCGTGGCGTTGCTGCGGACGGATTGGCTGCGGTCGCCGTCGGCTCCTCTTCCGCCCGCTGGTGCACGCCGCTACGTCAGCCAGACCCCTGGAGCAGCGCATCCCGGAGCGGACTGAGCAGCGATCCTTGTGCTTGAACCTGGTATTGCGCGTGATACCATTTGCCCATTGCCGGTTCCCAAGGTGGTGCTCGACACGAATGTGCTCATCGCGGCACTACGCTCGCGACGCGGGGCCTCGTTCGCGCTGCTCGAGCTGGTCGGGACTGGGGTCTTCGACCTCGTCCTGTCGGTGCCGCTGGTTCTGGAGTATGAGGACGCGGCGCTTCGCGGCCGGCTCGCCCTGTCAGCGAAAGACGTCGCCGCCGTCATCGACTACCTCTGCGCGGCATCCATTCACCAGCCCATCTACTTTCTCTGGCGCCCTTTCGTGCCAGATCCGAAGGACGACATGGTTGCGGAGGTCGCGTTTGGATCGTCCGCCGACTTTCTCGTCACACACAACCTTCGTGACTTTCGGCGCATGCCCGAACTCGGCGTCACCCCCACTACACCGGCCGTCTTTCTCAGAAAGCTCCGACACCCATGAGCACCCTCAGTCTTCGCCTTCCCGAGTCCCTGCACAAGCGTCTCGCTGACCTCGCTGACCGCGAGGGCATTTCGATCAACCAGCTCATTGCCACTGCGGTGGCTGAAAAGATGGCCGCATTGGATACTGAGCAAGTTCTCGACGCACGTGCAAAACGTGGCTCCAGGTCTCGCTTTCTTGCGGCCCTCGCGAAGGTCCCAGACGCTCCGCCGGTTCCGGGAGACGAGCTCCCCACTGACCGACCGAGAACCCGAAAGCCCGTAGCCAAGCGAGCCGCGCGAAAGGCAGGCTAACGGCGTCTTGCACCCACGCTGAACCTGCCTCAGCGCCAATTTCGCACGCTTTGAATCGGCTCTGCTTCTCAGGCAGCCCACATAGCCGAACGTCAATACGTTAGACCGACTTCTTAACCCATTACGTCACATGAGACTCTACCGGTACGTCGGCCCTGCTCATCTTGCCGAGCAGGCGCAATCGCAGATTCCGCGCTGTCAGCCGGGAGGCCCGGAGGAGCTGAGTGCCTGGCTCACGGCGGAGCGATATGCACTGCCGGTAACGCTCACCTATGTGGTGACCGCGGACGGCCGGTTGCGCGTGTCCGCCCGCAATTCAGAGCACGTAACGTGTGCACGTGGCGAACCGGTGCGCGCCGCCGGCGAGATCGGATTCCGGAACTCAACCGGCAAGCCTTTCGTTGATTTCCTCACCAACCAGTCCACCGGCTATTGCCCCGAGCCGGCTTGCTTCGGCGCAGCAGCAGAGGCGCTCGTGGAAGCAGGGTTCGCCGCGCCGCCAGGCTTTTCGCATGAGTTCATCTTTCGCCGCTGCCCGACCTGCAGCGGCATCTCGATCGTGAAAGAAGCCGACTTTGAGTGTGCGGCCTGCGGCTCAGCTCTACCGCTGGGATGGAACTTCGATGACACATCAAGGGCGGCAGCGGTCTAACGGGCCTCAGGTAGAATCCGCAAATGCGATCCCTCGGACTTGAGCGCTATCACCGCGTCGTTGTTCTGACAGGGGCAGGCATCTCTGTCGCATCTGGATTACCCACGTTCCGTGGACCTGGTGGCCTGTGGGAGCGGCCCGGCGCAACGATTGTGAACGCTTCCACGATGCAGAGCGATCCGGGGCGCGTGCGGGCGCTCTTCGATGAGCTGCGCGCACTCGCTCTACGCGCCGAGCCCAATGCGGCACACCGAGCTCTCGCACGCGCGGAGGAATCTCTCGCCGCGCGTGGATCGACCCTCACGCTTCTTACCCAGAACGTTGACGGCCTTCACCAGCGCGCTGGTAGCCAGAACGTTGTCGAGCTTCACGGCTCATTGTTTCGCGTCCGATGCTCCAACCCCGCATGTTCGACTGAACCGTTTCTGCTCGCCGCAGCTCAAGCGGGCGTCGCGTCCGCCTGCTCGAGCTGTGGCGCCACAATACGTCCAGACATCGTGCTCTTCGACGAGCCCATGGCCGCGAAGCCCGAGTGGGATGCGAAGAGATCGTTGCGCGAGTGCGATCTGTTCGTCGCTGTCGGAACATCGGGCACCGTGTCGCCCGCTTCGAATTTTGTGCGTTCGGCCGCATATGCCGGAGCGCGCACCGTTCTCGTGAACCTAGAACCCATGAGCCCCGCGCATCCAGATTTCCACGAACAGATTCTCGGCCGCGCAGAGGATGTGCTTCCTCGACTTTTGGAATCTGCCTAACTGGGCGTTGGCCAGACGAGGAGACCGCGCCGACTTGATGCGGTTGAAGGAGGGTCCGCGCTTTGGTGAATAGGGTTAAAGTCCTTCAAGCGCGCCGCAGGGCTCCGTTCGGCGAACTCCCGCGTTGCCAAGGTCCCCATGATCATCGACGAAATACGCATTCGGAACTTCAAAGCACTGAAAGACGTGCACTTGAAGAGCCTGCCCGCGACGTCGGTCTTTATCGGTAAGAACGGAACCGGCAAGACAACCTTGTTCCGCGTCTTTGCGTTCCTGAAGGAGTGCCTGAGCAGCAATGTCCGGGTCGCCCTCCAGCGAGAAGGTGGGTTGCTCGGTTTCAAAGAGGTGCTCAGCCGCGGTCTTGATCCGGAGCAGGACGTCATCGCGATCGAGATCAAGTTCCGCATGGTGATCGCCGAACAGCAGCGCTTGGTCACGTACCATCTCGAGATTGGACAAGAGAAGGCCAGGCCGATCGTGCGCCGCGAGATCCTTCGCTACAAGCGTGGGGCAAGCGGAAAGCCCTTCCACTTTATCGACTTCAGGAATGGGAGTGGCACAGCGGTCAGCAACGAGGAGGACTTCAACAAGCCGGATGAAGAACTAGACCGCGAGGAGCAGACGCTCGGCTCCGCGGACAATCTCGCAATCAAGGGCCTGGGTCAGTTCGATCGCTTCAAAGCCGCGAAGGCGTTTCGGCAACTGATCGAAAACTGGCACATCTCGGACATCCATATCAACGCCGCACGAGGGGCCAAGCCTGCCGACGAGGGCGAACATGTTTCGTCACAAGGCGACAACCTCCCTTCGGTCGCTCTGCGGCTCTTCAATGAGCACCGCCCAATCTTCGACGAGGTGTGCCGCAAAATGGAGGAGCGGGTGCCCGGAGTGAAGCAGATCGAAGCGAAGCCGATGGAGAACGGCGCGCTAGTGATCCGCTACCGCGATGGAGCCTTCGACGAGCCGTTTCTTGACCTCAATGTCTCGGACGGGACGATCAAGATGTTTGCGTACATGCTGTTGCTCCACGATCCTAAGCCGCACAAGATCCTGTGCGTGGAGGAGCCGGAGAACCAGCTCTATCCGGAACTGATGCTGTTACTCGCCGAGGAGTTCCAGAGCTACGCGCGCCGTGGTGGCCAGGTATTCATTTCAACGCACTCCCCGGAGTTCCTAAACGCCGTGGAGCTTGAGTCGATCTTCGTGATCGAGAAGGAGCAGGGGGTGAGCCAGGTGTGGCGAGTGCAAGATGATCCGCTCATCGCTGGCCTGATGAAGGAGGGTGACCACGCTGGCTACCTTTGGGGTCAGGGCACGTTCAAAGGGATCGGGGCCCGCATCAAGAACAAGTCATGATCGTGATCTTCACTGAGGAACGGTCGATGAAGGCCGCCCTCGAAGGGCTGCTGGCGCAACAGTTCCAGGCTTGATTCAAGGCCAGGACTGGTTCGTGATCGCCTTCAACGGCAAGAGCGACTTGGAGAAGAACTTCCTGGAACGGATGAAGAGGTGGAACTACGGCGCCCCAATGTTCGTGGTCCTTCGAGACAACGACGGCAGTGACTGCAAGCAACTAAAGCAACGCCTCGAGAAGCTTGCGCAGCCGATGAGCAAACCCTTCAAGATCCGTGTCGTATGCCAGGAGTTGGAAAGCTGGTTCATTGGCGATAGTCACGCGGTAACTGCTGCGTTCCCGGGCTGCCTCTTCTCAAACACCACGGCGAAGTACCGAAACCCGGACAAGCTAACCAACGCGTCGCAGGAACTGGCCGAACTGACGGGCGACCACTCAAAGGTGGGCCGAGCCTCCAAGATCGCCCCCCACTTAGACCCAGCCAGGAACCAATCCCGCAGTTTCCAGGTCCTCTACGAAACCCTGAAGAACCACCTGAAGTAGCGGTGGTCACGGCACTGTCCGTAGTGCCGTTGGCAGCAGCCGGGCACTACGGGTTTGACCCCTAAGCGGAGCTCAGGGCTCAAACTGCGCGAGGACCGAGCAGCGCCCCAGGGGATTGTCCGGTTGGATCGGACCCAAGCCCAGGTCGATGGTGCTGTCATTGTCGAAGATGGTCCACAGCCGGCCCGTCTGCAAATCGCGAGCGATGGCCACGTTGTCTTGCGCGCCAGGGAGCGGTAGCTGGCGGACGTAGTCTACTGCACCGGTATCAGTGAGCGAGAACAGCGCCACATCCGAGAAGCCTTGCGAGTTCAGAGGAGTGCTGGCAAGGTCCGCAGTCCCGCGAAAAGACAGCGCTCCCAAAACGCCATCGGCATTACCGCGCGCGAGGGAACATTGGTATTGAAAGGGCATAAGTCCTGGCAGCTGATACTCCTGCGCCCAATCGTGGAGCCCGTTGGGGCGCAAACCCCAGATCAGGCCTCCGGTGGCGCTGGAGAGATTGACCGCTACGCCCTGTCCCGGGGTCACCGAAGGTCCAGCGTGATAGCCGCAGGACACCAAGCCGCTATTCGAGGCAAGCAGCGCTGGTGAAGAGTGCCCGCGAGCGATCCAGGTCTCGGTGCCGGCGCTATCGAGTTGCAGCAGCCAATTGCCGCCGCTCACCGTGCCCAAGGCTCCAGCTAGCATTTGAGTCGAGACGCTCGATCCTCCCACGTAGGCGTTACCACCATCCGTGGCGAGCCCGTCAATGAGTTGTTGCCCTCCTGGAAAACCAGCGGGCTCAGTATAAAGTCGGCCCCAAGCCGGTGAAAGATCGGGGTTCAGGGCAATTAGAAAAGCGTCGCCACTGGATGCGGAGCCACTCGAGAGCGTGTTTCCTTCAAGAGAGATACTCATGCCCTGAGCCAACAGACCGCCAAAGAGGTATTGACCATTGGCGAGACGCACCGCAGCAAGGACGTTCGGCGGCTCGCCGAACTGATTGATGGTCGCGGGAATATACTTCTCAATTGCAGCGCTACCGGTATTGTCCACGGAGACTACGACCAGACCGTTACCAACGATAGACAGCTCTCCACCGTTGCCAAAAGTTGCGCCAGGAAGAGAACCTGGATTGGGTGCAAAAAAAGCTAGCACTCTATCTTCTTCAACAACAACGCGAATTACCTTCTCCTCAGTCGCGGAGTCCTTCGGGTCGTTCATGTGGTAGGCCCACATCAGCGCTCCCGCGGTGTCGTAACGAGCAATGAACGGGCTCGCGTCGTTGTTTTGGCCAATCTCGTCACCGGGCTCGTCGTCAAGATTCAAGAAAACGCTGGTCGAGACCAAGACAACGCCGCCGCCCGGAGCTGGATAGAGCGCAGTGCTAGCCATACCGCTGTCGAGCTCTCGGACGAAAACAAAGTCTCCACGGGCCTTGCCGTCACAATCCTCATCACCCGGAGTTGCGAAGTCCTCGCTCGCCGGTAACACCTCGCCAACGCACGTCGGAGTGGTTGCGCAATTGCCCCAAGTGCCCTGTTTGCAAAGGGCACCTGGTACGAGGTTGGCTGGGTCGCCGGTGTAACAAGCCGTGCCGTCTTCGCAGCTGGAACCGCCGGTACCGCCACCGCCCGCAGCTCCGCCCGCACCTGCACCGCCTCCACCATTCTGCAGACCTCCAGCGGTTCCGCCTGTGCCTCCTCCGCCCGGCGCGCCACTTGTGGCGGAGAGTTCTCCCTCCTCAATACCAAAGATCAGGTTGCAACTGGCCAGGCCGAGGCAAAGCACCAAAGATCCACCGAGTCGAAGCATCGGCGCATTGTGCATTAAAGTTGCGCGGGTTGGATCTTTTTCAAACAAAAGTCGAACGGCCCGCCCCAGATCGAGCGGGCCGCCAAGCACAAACTCACTGGCCCATATTGAGCGCGCCCCAAGTCTGCGCTGCCATCGTCCAATCACCTTCGTCGTTATTGTCGGTATTCTCGCGTTGAATGCTTACGCCGGTCGCGTTCATCGCGGTCCCATTGAGGTCGAGTACCGCGTTTGCCCGGAAGCTGCCGTCAACGTATCCGCCAGGCGGGACCACTCCCGCGAGCGTGAACCACTGATTGGCCGCAGCCACAATTGCAGCCGCTGTCTCAGAGTTTACCGCGGTGTTCACATCCAGGTCGCTATCGGCCGCAAGCACGGCGTCTTGAAGCGTCCCCAACCCATCCCGAACTTGGAACACGTTGTCAGTGTTAAACAGTCCATTGTCCGCAGACCAGAAGTCCCAGGCAGTTGGGTAGTTGGCCGCAATCGAGAACTGGTCCTTGCTAACAGTCTCGTTGGTACCGGCGCCGCAGTTTACGCCGTTCATGTGGATTACGATGATGTCGTTGGCTGCAACGATCATGTCGGGCATCGTTATGAGGTTGTCTGCCCGCTCCGTCACCGTGAAGCCCGCAATCGTTCCGCCGGAGATAACCCGAAGTTCGAGGAGATCGCAGCTGCCCGTGATATTGGCGTTAATCTCATTAATCTTCAGCACCGCCGGCGTCAGGAAGCCGGTGAAGTTGGTCATCATCGCGGCGCCGATGGGGGTGTCGAGGGTGTCTTCGACGGTGGCGGCGACGGTAACGGTGTAAGCGGCACCGGGGGTTTGCGCGGTGGTGGTGGTGACGGTGACGGTGTTGCCGCTGACGGTGGCCATGTTGGCGGTGAGGCCGTTGAAGGTGAATTGCGAGCCGTTGGCCAGGACGGAGGCCGGGTCCACGTTGCGGCTAAAGGTGATAACCACGGTGGTGGCCGAGGCGGCGATGGCGCTCTCGACGACGGGGGCATCACAGGTGACGTCCACGATGTCTGCTGCGTCTACGACCGAGGGCTGAGCCACGGCGTTGAAGCGCCACATGACGCCGTAGTCGACGTCCACGAGGCAGCCCTCGGTGAGGTCGTATTGGGCGCGTACGGCCTCGGGGAGGCGGAAGCGGAGGTCGGGGCTATCGAGCGAGGTCAGCAGCTTGGCAGCGACCTGCGGCGCGCCTGCGCTGTTGAAGGGTCCGTCGATCTCGCCGAGGAAGGAGACGGCGCGAGCGCTATAACCATTAAGGCCGCTGACGGCGTCCATCGCTGCGGTAATATCGGTTACGAGCGGGCCTACTGGGTTATTGCTGGAGTTAACCGAGAAGCCGGTCACGCCGTCTACTTGCTTGAGACCGGCGTTGGTAATGACGCTGGTAACCGTCAGGTCTACCGAATCGCCCACCGCGGGGACCGGGGTCAAGGTGGCCGGGTCAACGCCGATGAAAACGGCCGGGCCCATCTGCTCGGCCTGGAGGAAGAAGCCGGCCGGGTCCTGGCCGAGCACCGGCTTTACATAGGTAACGATCGCGCCCTCGATCGGGAGCGTGAGGCCGGTGCCGTCCGCCGAGCCGGTGACGACAGCGATCTGCTCGCTGGCGCTCATGCCGGGCATACCGCCCATGCCGCCGGTGCCCATACCGCCGGCGGCCATGCCGCCCATACCGCCCGCGCCGCCAGGGCCCATACCGCCGGGGCCAACTCCGCCCATACCGCCGCCGCCGCTGGCTGCGCCGCCGCCACCGCTGGCCATCCCGCCGCCGCCTTCGGCCGTACCGCCCTGCCCGGCCTCACCGCCGTTGCCACCGCCGCCGGGGTTTTCACCGCCGCTGCTGTTTCCGCCTCCGCCAGAGGAGCCGGAATCACCGCAGCCGAGCGCGGCAAGGGTCAACACACAAAGGAAAGAGCTGAAGTTGGAGCGGTTGCGCATAGCGATCTCCGTGATGGGTGCGCGAACGTTCGCGCGGGACCTTCCTTACGCGACTCGCATAGGCGAATCCAGCCTCGACGGCTGCCTAAGGCTTGTGTCACTCAAGTGTTGCAACGAGCGACGCCCTCCCCGCGTCGGCGTAGCATGCGCACGGTGAACCCCGCCGATGATCCGAAGCCGCACAAGCGGATCATCCACCTCGATATGGATGCGTTTTACGCGTCGGTCGAGCAGCGGGACGACCCGAGCTTGCGCGGAAAACCTGTGATCGTCGCTGGACGCTCGCCTCGCTCGGTGGTGACCACGGCCTCGTATGAGGCCCGCCGCTTCGGGGTGCGCAGCGCCATGCCGGTGGTGGAGGCCGTGCGGCGCTGTCCGCATGGCCTGCTGGTCGAGCCGCGGATGGGCGTTTATTCGGACGTAAGCGCCGAGGTGATGAAGATCCTGAGCGACTTCTCGCCGTTGGTGGAGCCGCTCAGTTTGGATGAGGCCTTTGTCGACGTGAGCGCCAGCGAGCTGTTGTTTGGTCCGGCGGCGTCGATTGCAGCGCAGATGCGCGAACGTATTCGCAGCGAGCTCTCACTGACCGCTAGCGCCGGCGTGGCGAGTTCGAAGTTCGTCGCCAAGGTCGCCAGCGACCTGCATAAGCCGGACGGGCTCACTGTGGTCCCAGAGGGCGAAGAAGCCGCCTTTCTTGCGCCTTTGCCGGTCGAGCGGATGTGGGGTGTCGGGCCGAAGGCTGCAGCGCGCCTGCACGCCCACGGCGTTCGCACCATTGGCGAGTTGGCCCAAGCTTCGCCGAGCCATCTTGCGCGCGTGCTCTCGAGCTCCTGGGGCCGAGAGATTGCGCTCTTGGCCCAAGGCTTGGATCCGCGTGAGGTGGTGGTAGCGCGCGCCGCTCGCTCGATTGGCGCTGAAGAGACCTTCGACCGCGACCTTACGCTCGTGAGCGAGCTCGAGCCGTTCATTCTTGGGCAGGCCGCCCGCGTCGCCCAGCGCCTGCTCGAAGAGCAGCTCCTTTGCCGCACCGTGACGCTCAAGGTGAAGTACGGCGATCACAAGCTGGTGACGCGTCAAACCGCGCTCACGGCGGCGGCCTGCGACACGCTCACCTTGTACGAAGCCGCGCGCTCGCTGCTGACGAAGATCGAGGGGCTCGAGAAGGGCGTGCGACTCACCGGGATTCAGGCCTCGGCGCTGGAGTCGGAGGCGCGCGAGCAACGAACGCTGTTTCAGAGCGCCGCGAGCGATAAGCGTCGCTTGCTCGAGAAGACGCTGCTCGGCGTGCGCGAGAAGTTTGGCGACGGCGCCGTGCAGCAGGCCCGCATGATGGAGCGCGGCAAGCGGCGCTAGCGGCGCACAATCCGCGGCTTCGGGCTGGGATCAGCCGCTTTGAGCGTTTCGCAAGCGGCGCATTCTGTTAAGAGCCACGTATGCATCTGCTCCGCGTCGCTGACCTTTCGTCGCGCGATATCTCGCGTGCCCTCGACCTCTCGGACGCCTTCAAACGTCACCCGCCGCGCTCGGCGACGTTGCTGCACGGCGCTGCGGTCACGCTCTATTTCGCCAAGCCGTCGACCCGCACGCGCATCAGCTTCGAGACGGCGATCCACCGGCTCGGCGGCGTGCCGGTGACCGTCGGACCGAACGATCTGCAGATGGGCCGCGGCGAGTCGATTGAAGATACGGCGCGGGTGATCTCGCGCATGAGCCGGGCCTTCGTCGCGCGCACCTTCGCCGATGATGAGCTGGCTCGCTTCGCTCGGGCGGCGTCAATCCCGGTCGTCAACGCCCTGACCGACGGCCATCATCCGTGTCAGGCGATCGCGGATCTGTTGACCATCCGCGAGAAGTTCGGCCGCACCGAAGGGCTGAGCATGGCCTACGTGGGCGCCGGTAACAACGTGACGCACAGCCTGATGGAGGCCTGTGCGCTGGCCGGCATGGAGCTTCGGGTAGCGACGCCCAAGGCGTACGCACCGCATGACACGGTGGTGGAGCGCGCACGCGCGCTGGCCAAGGCGAGCGGCGTGAAGTTGCTGCTCACGAATGACCCGGCGGAAGCGGTGGACGGCGTCGACGCGATCTACACCGACACCTGGCTCTCGATGGGAGATCCGCCGGCCGAACGTGAGGAGCGCATCGCCATCCTCGAGCCGTATCAGGTCAACGCAGCGCTGTTCGCCAAGGCCAAGCCGACGGCGATCTTCATGCACTGCTTGCCCGCCCACCGCGGGGAAGAGGTCACCGCCGAGGTGGCCGACAGCGATCGCTCGGTGATCTTCGATCAGGCCGAAAATCGGCTTCACACCTCACTGGGCATCCTCGAGATGTTGGTGACGCACAGCTTCGAAGGGTCCGGTCACCAGTCAGTGCCGGGCCCTGCGAACAGCTGAGCGCTCAGTAACGCGGAACGGAGGGATCGAGCGAGGACCAAGCGTCGATCCCGCCCTCGAGGTTGTGAACGCGGGTGAAGCCCTGCCCTGCGTAGTGCGTCGCTGCAGCGAGGCTGCGAACGCCGTGATGGCAGTGGAAGACGATGGCCGTGTCCTTCGGTAGCGACTCGAGCTTGGCCTTGCCTGCGGCGTCGAGGAAGATCGCTCGGTCAATTTTGGCCAGCGCGCGCTCGGCCTCGGTGCGCACGTCAAACAGCATCACCTCGGGCGACTCGAGCAGCTTCTTCACCTCGCTGGCGGAGAGCTTCTTGACGGCCGCGGGCGGCTTGGGCGCGTTGGGGTTCTCGATCTTGAAGCCCGAGCCGTCCGGACCGTCCACGTAGTCGATGGAGAGGCCGTTCGCTCGCTTGGCCGAGGCCGCGTCGAGCGAGAGCGCCACTCCGTTGGCCTGCACCACAAGATCTCCGGGGGCCTTGGGTCCAAAGAAGAGATCCACGCGGAAGGCTGCGTCGATCTCGAGGCGCAACACGTCTTCGGAGCCGGGCTCTGCGGCCTCCTTGAAGGCGCCGGCGGCCTTGTCACTCATCACGATGGTCGGCGGCGCTACCGGGGCAACCTTGACGCCGATCAACTTGGCTAGCTCACCGGTTTGGTGCATCTCGCGCACGATGTCGCAGCCACCGACGAACTCGCCGTTGACGTAGAGCTGCGGGATGGTGGGCCAATCACTGAAGACCTTGATGCCGTCGCGCAGCGCAGGGTCTGACAGCACGTTGGCCGTCTCGAACTCGGTTCCGAGCTCTTTGAGGATACCGACCACCGTCGAGGAGAACCCGCATTGCGGAAAGCTCTTGTTGCCCTTCATGAAGAGCACCACGCGGTTCTTCTGAATCAGGGTCTCAATCGTCGACTTCACCGTGGGATCGAGTTGCATGCCGTCTCACCTGCAAGCTCCGAATCGGAGCGGGTTGCGCCAAATGTTCCGTAACGGCACTACTTAGCACGAACCGGCAACGTCTCGCCCGACAAATACCGCCATCCTTCAGCCGTCTTCTCGAACTCGGAGGTCTCACGGAAGGAGTTGTCTTGCGCCTGCTTCATGATCTTCGCGGTGAAGGTAACGAAGGCGCGCTCCCCTTCTTCACGAGCCTCTTCCACCGTGAGACCGAGGTAACGGAAGGCGGCCATGCCCTTGCGAATCGTGCTGCGCAGGACCTCCTCCGGGATGGCTCGATCGGCGTGGTTTGGGTGCAGCGTGCGAAGGATGTAGTCGACGTTGCCGGCGGCGTAGGCCGAGAAGCGCGAGCGCATCAGCTTCTCGGCGGTGGGCGGCTCGGCCCCGCGGTGAAAGGGCTCACAGCAGTCGCCAAAGCTTGCGCCCGAACGACACGGACAGGGCGAAGAACGCTTGAGGGGTTTGAGTAGGCTCACAGGGTGGAGGGCGGAGGGTCGTTGGGAGTTGAGTCGCCGGGGAGCAGCAGACCATCGCTGCAATCCGGAACACGGTGGAGCGAGAGAGCTTGGTCGAGGCCGCAGCCTGGCTGCAGTGTCGCGCCCATCAGGTCTGTGCAACCTGTGTCGCAGCAAATGAGCACGCGATCGATCTCCTGATCGTTTGGGTCCACGCCGCGTTTCAAAGCTACGGTTTGCGCATCGTCTCCCATCGAAGGCGCGAGCACGTAGTCGGGGCCCGGACTCGGGGTGTACGTGCTACCGACGACGATCAAACGTGCTTGTGGAGCCAGGGTCTCTGAAGCCGGTGCAACCCAACGAGGCGTGAACCCCGACGCCGGCGTCCGCGCGTGGAGCGACAGCCCTGCGAGCGAGATGGTGCGCGCGGTTGGGTTGAGGATCTCGACGAGCTCGTCATTGCCGCCGTTGGGTCCGCGCGTTCGCACCTCGGAGATGATCACGTCGTTGGCGCAGCCAGCACCGGCGCCGGCTGTCCCGCCCTCACCGCCGAGGCCGCTGCCCCCGAGGCCGCCCTCACCGCCTCCGCCTTCAGCTGTTCCGCCGCTAGCACCAACACCGCCCGCGCCGGAATTTGCGCCTTTGCTGAAGTCGTCGAGCCCAGCGACCAACGCGCAGCCCGAGAGCAGCAAGCTCAGCCCGACGCCGGCGCGCTTCAAAAGGCCCCCGCGACGCTGAGACCGACCGAGGTTGGACCGATCTGCGGAGCTGCGACCACGCTCGAGTCTTCAAACAGCGCGACGAGGAGCAAGGCGCCGCCGCCTGCAGCAAGCAGCGCACCGCCGACCACGGCGGCCGTGCTCGCGGTCGCGGTGGCACGCAGATCGGTGAGGCGCGCGAAGCCCTCGTCGCTGCAAACCTGATTCGGACAAAGCGCCGGGTCTGCGAGTAGAGCGTCTCGATCCGAGAGCACGAGCCCACCGAGCGTAGCGCCGACAGCGACCGCCGATACGCCGACGCCCGCCATCACGGCTCCGGCGACGAGAAAGGCGCTCGGACCGTTGGCGACCGGCGCTGCGACGGGGGGAGGCGGCGCAACCACGAGCGGCACCTCGTCCTCGAGCGCTGGCAGTTCGATCGTCAGTGCCTCTCCGGGCGCGAGCACCACTTTCTTGGAGAAAAGCTGCTTGCCAGGCGCGCTCGCCCGCAGCACGAACTCGCCTGGATCCACCGCGATCGGCGTGCCAAAGGAGCCCGTGCCGAGCACCGTCTCTCCGCGCCAAACCTCGAGGCCGGTCTCGTTGCCGAGTGGTTGCAAGGTGAGCTTCGACAAGGTGGGCTCGATCGCTCGCAGGAGCTCCTCCCCCTTTGCAACCTTCGCCGGCTCTTCCTTCTGCTTCGCGATGCGTACGGCCGCCTTGTACGCAGCCCAGGCGCTCGCGCTTCGACCGAGCTTCTCGAGGCAGAGCCCAAGATTGAGCAACGCACTCGCCGACGGAGCCTGCTTGTTGGACTCCTCGAACTTTGCGGCCGCTTCTTCATAGCGGCCGGCCTCCGCGAGGCTGCGAGCCGCTGCGAAGAGCGACTCGGCGATGGCAATTTGGTCGTTGGCCGGATCTGCGCTCGAACTCTTGTCCTCGGCCAAGGCGACTGAAGGGGCCAGAATCGCGAGTATCACGAGCGTTGCGGCAAGGGAGCGAAGCCTCAAGGTTCTAACGCTCCGAGAGAATGTCCACCGACGACGCGGGACGCGGCTTTTTCGACCGCCCTGAAGTAACAGGCTTCGAACTTTTGACCGCGGTGGCAACGGGCTCCGCGGAGGGCGGCGCGCTCGGAGCGGCCGTCAGCACTTGCGGAGCGGCGGTGGGCACGGGTGCCTGCGCGGGCTCGGGCGCCAGCTGGAGGCGCGCCCGCAGGAGAAACAGGCCCAAGAACTCGCGGGCGTGCTCGGTGCGGTTGGCCTCGCGGCCCGGCCACTGCGTCACCACCACACCGCCGCCGAAGAAGGCCAGCATCAGCACGGCGAAGGTGGCCGTCGTAAAGCGAATGGCCTTTGCTCGCGGTTGGCTCGCCGCATCGACGAGCGCGGGAGGCACGTTGCGCACGCCCGAGACCTGCCAACCGAACTTGCGCGCGGAGGGAGGCACGGCCTCCTCGCGATGCAGAGCTCGACTCAAGCGCTCGGCCGACTCGGCCGCGGCTCGACCACCGAACGGCGCAAGATCGAGCGCCAACGCGACGACCGAAGCGACGCGATCTTCCGGCTTCTTTTCGAGGCAACGCACGATCAAGCGCTCGAGCTGCTCTGGGACTTCGACCCCGAGCGAGGCGAAGCTGCGCGGGGGCGAAGTGCAAATGCGAGCGCAAAGCAGCGGGAGGTTGGGCGCGTCGAAGGGCGGCGCGGCCGCGATCAGCTCGAACAGAATCACGCCCAGCGACCAAATGTCCGCGCGTTCATCCGCGTCCCGTGGGGCCTCCATCTGCTCCGGGGACATGTACAGCGGCGAGCCGACGACGCTGAGCGTCTGCGTTACCGCGTGGGTCTCATTGCGGAGCTTGGAGATGCCGAAATCCAACACTTTGATCAGCTGCCGACCGTCTGAGGTCTGCGTGACGAACAGGTTGGCCGGCTTGAGATCGCGATGGACGATCGAAACGGCGTGCGCCGCAGCGACGGCTTCACACGCCTGCACCACGTGGTCCACCGCTTCAGCGACGGGCACGCGACCGCGGGCGATCACCTTCGAAAGGTCTTCCCCCTCGAGCAGCTCCATCACCATGAACGGCTCGCCCGTTGGCAGCCGCCCCACATCCATCACGCGCGCGACGTGCTCGGTCTTTACCCGAGCGAGCGCCCGCGCCTCGAGATCGAAGCGGGCTACGTTCTCGCGCGTTTCCGCCGCCGAGCGCTGCAAGAACTTGATCGCGACGCGGTCCCCAAGACCTTCATGGCGCGCCGAAACGACCACACCGACACCGCCAGCACCGATGATCTTTTCGACCACGTACTTGCCGGCGATGACGTCACCCACCGCGACGGGCAGGTTGCGTTGTGACGACGGCGCGCGCGGAATTCCGCGCGAGCTGCGCTTGGACTGACCGGTACCAGCGCCGGCGCGGCTGCTCGTCCGTTTGGGTTGGTAGACGGTGGTCGCCTCGGTGGACTCATTCCAATCGAGCTCGGCGCTCGCTGCGCTGATCGGCGCATCCGACGCAGCGGCTGCGGGACCTGAAGGCGCAGCCTGCGGCTCGGCGTTCACGCTCGGTGACTCCGCGTGCGCGTTCGCCGTCTCCTGCGCGGCGCGGGTCTCCTCGGCCGAGGCAGCAGGCGACGAGGTGGACTGCGTCCGCTCGGGCTCCGAACCGCCCTCCTCCTCGCTGCCTGACGGAGCAACTTTCGGCGCCATGACGAACCTACACCATACCACAATCCAAGCCGCTCCCTCCGCACAATTCTGTTCAAGTTTGCGTCGACGGATAGGAGCTTGGCTTTCACGAACGGGGCTCCACCGCTACGCTGGCCTTCTCGTTGGACGCGGAGCTCCCTCTCCATAAGCACGAAGCGCTCGCACGCGCTCAGGCAACGGCCGCCCAATGGGCAGCCTGGATCCTGGTCGCGTCGACAGCGTTGTTCGCGGTTTGGACGCTGATCAAGCCCGGTGCGAACGGACTGCCGAGCACCTGGGCGTTGCTTGTGGCCCTCGCCATAACGCTGGGGCTCGCCGTGTTTACTTCGCGCGGGGCACTCTGGGTGAGGCACGCTTTGCCGCTGCATTGGGCGGTCGCGATTCCACTGCTCGTGACCGAGCCCTTCATCAGCCAACAGACGGCGCTCGCGATGATCGGCCCGGCGGCCCTCGCTACGTTGACGGCCGGAAAGCGCACGGTGTTTGGCTGCGCGGTGCTCCCGCTGCTCGTGATTACGCTGCGAGCCGGCGTTCATACGGCGTACCTCGAGCTTGAGTACTTGGCGGTCTACGCGGTGCTGATCCTGATCCTCACGCTCTGCCAACGGACCTTGCGGTTGGTGGTGATGGAAGCGGCGAGATCGAGCCAGTTGTTCGACGCGTTGACCCGCGAAACCAACGAAGTAGTGACCTTGAGTGGCCCGGGGCGGGACGGGAACTCGGCCACCATCAGCTTCATCAGCCCGTCGGTGACCCGCGTGCTCGGCTATCCGCAAAATGAGCCGGAGCACATGAAATGGGGCGAGCTGATTCACCCCGATGACGTGCCGAAGATCGCCCTGCTGTCGAAGACCGTTCGAAGCAACCCTGGCACGAGCGACACGAGCCAGTTCCGCATGCGTCACAAGGACGGGCACTTTCGGTGGATGGTCGCGCGCGCCACCAACTTACTTCACTTGCCGCACGTACGTGGCGTGCTGAGCTCCTTCGTCGATGTAACGTCCTTGGTGGACGAGCGAGAGCAGGTTGAACGGAAGCTCGAACATGAAGCGCGGCACGATGCGGCCACCGGACTACCGAATCGGCGCATGCTTCACGAGCAACTCGAGCTCGCGCTCAAGATGCCGCTGGAGAGCGCTTCACAAAGCCTTCTTTTCATCGACATCGACGGCTTCAAGCGGGTCAACGACAGCCTGGGCCACGATTTTGGTGATCGGTTGATCGTCGCGATCGCCGACCGTTTTCGAGCGCAGCTGCCAAACCAAGCCGAGCTCTTCCGATTTGGCGGCGACGAGTTGTGCGCGCTGCTCGAGGTCAGCGACCAAGAGGCGGAACGGATCGCAGAGCAGCTGCTCGTTGCGATGAAGAAGGCGTTCAAGCTCGACGAGCGGGACGTGTTCGTGACCGCAAGCATCGGTATCGCCGGCTTGCGAGCGGATCACGATCGGCCCGAGGCCGTGCTGCAAGAGGCCGATCTAGCGATGTATCGGGCCAAGGAGGGCGGACGAAACATCAGCGTTCGCTTCGATCAGGCCATGCGCGAGCGAGCCGATCGAAGGCACAACCTCGAGCAGGCGCTGCGTGGAGCGCTGGACGCGGGCCAACTGCGCGTGGTGTATCAACCGCGCGTCCACGGTTCGAACTACCTGGTGAGCGGATTTGAAGCGTTGCTTCGCTTCCGTCACCCCGTCCTCGGCGAGGTTGGTCCCAACGAGTTCATTCCGATCGCCGAGGAGACGGGGCTGATCGAGCCGATCGGACGCTGGGTGCTACGCGAAGCCTGCCTGCAGCTCCGTGATTGGCGCGAGCGCTGGCCGCAGCGGGATCTGCACATGGCCATCAACCTTTCGGCCAGGCAGCTGTGCGGTCCGAACAACGTGACGCAAGAAGTCGCTGAGGTGCTGCTCGAGACCGGCCTCGATCCCGCCTTCGTCGAGCTCGAGATCACCGAGAGCGTGCTGATGGACCGCGCCGGGCGAGCGCTGAGCCGTTTGCAGGAGCTGAAGAAGCTCGGCGTCAAACTGGCGATCGACGACTTCGGGACCGGCTATTCGTCGCTCTCGTACCTCCGCGACTTCCCGGTCGATGTGGTGAAGATCGACCGCGCGTTCGTTTCCCGGCTCGACCAAACCAAGGAGGACGCGGCGATCGCTCGCTTGATTGTCGCGCTGGCGGAGTCGCTCGGGCTCGATACGGTGGCAGAGGGCGTGGAGACGGCGGCTCAACGCGACGAGCTCGTCGCCTTTGGCTGCCGTCAACTGCAGGGCTTCCTGTTCGCAAGGCCGCTCGAGCCGAAGGACGCTGAACGCTTCTTGGAGGGGCTCGAGTCGCGACCGCCCGTTGCATCGCACACGCGGGCCCTCACGGGCGCGAAAGGTGCGGACGAGGAAACCGCCGAGGCGGCAGCCGGCGGGCGCAACCGAAGCTGACGTTGCGCACAAGCGCGACGGCTCTGCGAGCTTGCAGTATCATGCCTGCCGAATGAGCCAATCACCCCGAGCTTGCACCGCTGCCGTCATCGCATTCGGGCTCTTTTCTCTCGCTGCCTGCGCCAGCTCCAGTTCACCGACAGAGCTGCCCAGCGCCGAGCCAAGCGCAGAGCCCGACCGAACGAACACAGCCAGCACGGCCACAGCTGCGCCTACTTCGGTGGAGCTTTCGGGGCCGCTCAGCCGCGAGCTCTCTGGCTCGGACTGTCATGCGCTGGCTGGCAAGTACAACGCGCTGACGCGCTCGGATGAAAAGGCCAAGCTGCCCGAAGGGCTCAACGCTGCACAGATGGTCGCGGCCGAGAACAACATCGAGAAGGGCGCTGACATCCTCTCGGGCCGCTGGGAGAACGGCTGCCTCGAAAGCCTGGTGGGCAAAGAGCACCCCGAGTCGAATCTGAAGTGCGCAATGTCGTCGAAGACGGTCGCCGCCTTCGACGTTTGCCTCAACGGGCCTGGCGAGCCGCGCTAAGGCTTCTTCGCCTTCTCGAGCTCATCGAGTTCAGCCAGCGTCGCCACCACCCGCGGGTCGGTGGCGTCGAGAGATTTGGCGTGCTCCAGCGACTTGCGCGCTTCAGCAAACGCTCCACGGATGGCCTGCACGCTCCCGAGATTCACCCAAGCGCTCACGAGCTTCTCATCGATCTTGATCGCCGCCAGGAACTTCTCCTCCGCAGCGGCAAGGTCTCCCTTCATGCGCAGGGCGTAGCCAAGATTGGAGACAATCGCAGCGTTGTCCGGGGCGAGCACAGCCGCCCGGTTCAAGTGCTTGAGCGCGGCCTCGACGTCGTTGGAAGCGAGCAACGCGGTGCCCAGATCCGAGAGCGTGCCCGGATCATTCGGAGCAAGTCGCAAGGCGCGCTCATACGACTTGATGGCGTCGAGGATATTGCCCGACGCAAGCAGCGCCGTACCGGCGTTCGAGTGGCGCGCAGCCGACTTCGGCTCGAGGTCGGCGGCCTTCACCAGCGCGGTGACCGCGTTCTTCAGATCGCCCGTAGCGACCAGGCCCACGCCCAACGCCGAATGCGCTTCGGCTTCGCTGCCGTCGAGCTCGATCGCCCGGCGAATCGCGACCAACGCATCGTCGACCCGGCCCTGCACCAACAGCGCTCGGCCAAGCTCGAGGTGGGCCTGCGCGTAGTCAGGATCCAGCTTGATCGCCTTGCGAAGCTCGATCACCACGGCCACCAAGATTGGACTCTTCGGCGCGCTGTTGACGTCGACCGGGACGTTCTCCTTGGCTAGGCGCGAACGCACGCTGCCAACGATCGGCGCTGGGTCTTTGGGCGCGAGCAACATCGCCTTGCGGTACGCAGCCTCGGCCTCTTTGAACGACCCTGCGTCGAAAAGATCGTCCGCTTCGTGGAGCTTCTTGTCGGCGGGCGTGTCCTCCCCGCGCGCGAGCCGGCGCGGCTTGGTTGGCTCCGCGACCACCGCCTGCTCCGGCGTCGTCGGGTCCACCTTAGGAGGGATGACGGTCAACGAGGAGGAGGACGAACTCTCCGCCGAGGCGGAGAGGACGGGCGGCGCGACAGTTGCCGTGTGCGTCAATTGGTCCGGCGAGCGAACCTCAACCGGAGTCGGCTCGCAGGCTGCAACCAGCAAGACACTCAGGACGAAACAGCGAGGCATGGGGCGGCGGGTCACACTTTGTAGGGTGACACGGAATGCTCCGAGCCGTCGTACTTGAGCGCGACAGACTTCTGCTCGAGCTTGGTCACCAACGTCACCGGCCGCTTCCACACGCGAACGAGCGCCGAGAGCGTCTCCTTTGCGTAGTCATGCCGGAGATCGGTGCCCATGTGCTCGTGGCTCATCAGCAGCTCGCCGCGGTTCTGGAAGTTGCCGTCGACCACTCGGATGTACGGATCTCCGAAATTGGTGAGCTGAAAGAGGAGCTTCTCTTTGACGTCCTTGAACTTGCGGCTCTCGATCTCGAAGCGCTCGTTACGCCCCGAAAAGCCGAAGGTGTAGAGCTTTTGGTCGATGCAGAACTCGGGCGTGAGGAACTCGTCGATGAAGGTGACGTCGTTGTAGAGCGCACGCACCTCGAAGATCTTCTTGCGGCCGAGGCCGAGGCGCATGTCCCAACGACGCTTCTCGTCGAGGTCGTCACACTCTTCCCACTCCTTACCAAACTGGCCCTTGTTCCAGCGGTCTTCGACGTAGCGGTAGAGCTCGACGCCAACCTTGTACGGGTTGAAGCGGCCGGGCGCAGTCGCCATGACCCCAGCATTGGCATCGGCGTAATCGACGATCTCCGAGGCATCGAGGACCTTCTCGGTCATCATTCGCGAGTGCCAGTAGGAGGCCCAGCCTTCGTTCATGATCTTGGTCTGGCGCTGCGGGACGAAGTAGTAAGCCTCGTCGCGGATCACCTCGAGTACGTCGCGCTCCCAACGTTCGAGCGGCGCTGAATCCAAGAGGAACTTCAGTACGTCACGCTCCGGCCGAGCGGGGTTGCGCAGCTCGGTCTTGGCCTCCTCCTGCTTCTTGCGCTGGGCGTCGAGGTACTCCTTCGGGTTGATGAAGTCCTCCATGTATTCCTTCGCCGCAAGCTTCGGCACGGGCTGCGGAGCCTCTTCGGGATCACGCGGCTTGGGCGGCTTTCCGGTGAACGGCGCCCACGGATCAATCAGGTTCTCGAGCGAGAGGCACTGATCGAGGAAGGACTCGACCTTGTTGATGCCGTGTCGCTCGATGTGGCGCGCGATGCGGCTGCCGTGATTGGCCATGCGATCGATCCAGCGACGGTCCGGGTCGTACTTCTCGGGCCTCCGCATCGGGTCCAACAGCGGCTTGGGTGCATCGAGATCGGTCGCACGGAAGCAGAAGTTGTTCTTGAAGAAGTCCACGTGGCCGAGCACGTGCGCCATCACCAAGCGCTGCTCGGTGAGCGAGTTGCCTTCCAACAGGTAGGCGTACGAGGGGTTGTTGTTGATCACCATCTCGTAGATCTTCGACAGGCCGTACTCGTAGCTCTTGGCGAGCTGCTCGTACTCCATGCCGAAGCGCCAGTGCGGATAGCGGCTGGGAAAGCCGCTGTACGCCGCGACCTCGTTCATTTGGTCGTACTTCAACATCTCGAAGACGACCGGGAAGAAGTCGAGACCGAAGTCTCGTGCGATCGCCTCGATGCGCTCTTGCTCGGCGCGCAGGTAGCGAGGGAGCGCCGTATTGAGGGCGAACTTGCTCATTTGCCTCTCCCGAGAAACTCTTTGATGCTGCCCACGATCGCGTCCTTGTCTCGAATCTCGCTGACCACTACGCGCTCATCCGCCTTGAAGTGTTCACGTAGATCTTTGATGAACTGACCCGATCCGTAGGGGCTCTCGACTTGGCCGTAGGAGAACAGGTTGGAGGCCGGGAGGATCTCGCGCTTCATCAGCTCGACGCAGGCCAACGTGTCATCCATCGACCAGTTGTCTCCGTCCGAAAAATGGAACGGGTAGATGTTCCATTCGGAGGGCGGGTACTCGTCTCGAATCATCTGGGCGCACAGCTTGTACGCCGACGAAATCATCGTCCCGCCCGACTCTCTCGTGTGAAAGAAGGTGTCGCGGTCTACCTCGCGGGCGACGGCGTCATGGATGATGAAGCGCGACTCGAGGCCCTTGTATTGCTTCGATAGCCACATATCGATCCAGAAGGACTCGATGCGGACGATCTCTTTCTGCTCGTCACCCATCGAACCGGACACGTCCATCATGTAGATGATGACGGCGTTGGCGATCGGCTCGTTGATGGTCTTCCAAGAGCGGTAGCGCTTGTCATCCGGGACGGGCACGACCACCGGGTTATTCGGCTTGAACGTGCCGCTCGCGATCATGCGCTTGAGCGCTTCGCGGTAGGTGCGCTTGAAGTGCCGCAGCGACTCAGGCCCAACGCGACGAATGCCGCTGTATTTGTCGTGGGCGTTGGAGATCTTGCTCTTGCCCTTGTCCTCGATGTTGGGGAGCTGCAGCTCCTCGCCAAGGATGTCGGCGAGTTCATCGAGCGTTACGTCCACCTCGAGCGTGTGATCGCCTTGGTCTTTGCCGGCCTTCCCTTGCCCGCCCTCGCCTTCCTCGCCCGATACGGGATCTCCGGCCTCCCCGTCGCCCTGCCCGACCCCGCCCTTCTGCTTATCGCCAAACCGAAACCTCGGAATGTCGATCTGCGGGATGGGGATGGAGACGCGGTCTTTGCCTTTGCGGCCGACGAGTTCTCCGGTGGAGATGTAGCGGCGCAAATTCTCGCGAACTTTGCCTCGAACGATCTGGCGGAAGCGGCCGTGGTCCTGATCGATTTTCACCGCGAGCCACGATAGCAGGTGAGCCTCGGCCGTCGCCCCCCAAGTTTGCGCGCCCTCGATAGCCGCCCGCATGGCACGCAAACCTCTGGTCGTACGGGCTACGAGTTGTAGAATGCGCCCGTGCGAACGCTGCTTGCCGCATTGACGTTGGTTGGCCTCGGCTGTTCTGACCCGCCCAAAGTCTACTTTGGTGGCGGGCCTGAAGGCGGAGCCGGTGGCGATACGCAAGACGGTGGAGCTGGCGGCACCAGCAGCTGCTCCGACTTCGGCGCCTGTTCGGAGGCTTCGCAGTGTTGTTCGGGCATTTGTACGGAGGGAAGCTGCCAGCCGACGTGCCTTGCGGCGGGGCAGCTTTGTGACTTCGGCAGCTCGTGCTGCAGCGGGGAATGCGAGGACGAGCGCTGCACCGAGCCGGTTTGCCAGAGCGACGGCTTCGGCTGTTCATCGCCGGTCGAGTGTTGTTCGGGCTCCTGCTCGAACGGGGTTTGTGGGGGCGGCGGCCAGTGCGACGCGGACGGCGCTGCTTGCACGGCGCCGGGGACCTGTTGCAGTGGGGCTTGCAGCAACGGAACCTGCGGCGCCCCGAGCTGCGAGCAGAACGGGCAGCCGTGCCAGGGGCCCGGCCAGTGTTGTTCGGGCAATTGCGATGCCGGGGTTTGCCAGGGCCAGTGCCTGGCGAACGGGCTGTCTTGCTCCAACCCGGCTGAGTGCTGCATCGGGGGGTGCGATCAGGGGCTTTGCGGGCTGTCGAACTGCGCCCATCCGGTCTGCAACCAGGGCCAACCGCTGAACAGCGGGTGCGGGCCTTGTGCGGCGGCGGTCTGCGCCGCCGACAACTTCTGCTGCACCATGCAGTGGGACCAAAAGTGCGTCATGGCGGTCGGAAACCTGTGTGGGCAGGGGTGCTGACGCGCCAGGCCGTGGGCGAGCGACCGGCAGGGCAACAAAAACCTGCTCTCTTGCCCCCCCGAGGGAGACAAACCTGAGCGGTCGCGTAGCCTTCAATGTGACTAATCAAACGGCGACAAGAGTTTCGGGCACAAGCGACCCGGTACCTGCGTCCCAAAGCTTTTCTTTTGGAGGAACCATGTTTCGCAGTGCGGCCCGCTCGATCTTGCTCGTTGCTACGTTCATCGCCCCGTTGGCCAGCGGTTGTACCGCCACCGTCTACGAGGATGACGTGGTCTACGTGCCGCGGCGCCGCGTCGTGGTGTTCAACGACGCCCCGACCTTGGTTTACGTGGGCGACGGAATCTACGTGGTGCGCGACTACGACACGGCGGTCTACTACGTCGGCGGTAGCTACTATTACTACGATGACGGCGTCTGGTTCAGCTCCTCCTGCTGGAACACGCCCTGGTCGACGACGTCGGTGAGCTTCGTGCCTGGGCACCTCCACCACCAACGCCACCATGCCTACGTTCACTACGCTGGCGGCCATGATGCGTATGTGGTGCGGGCCCCGCGGACGCCGCAAGATCACCTGCCGGCCAACCCGCAAAACCATACGCCGGGTAGCCACGAGGCCCACGCCTCCATTGAAGGGAAAGCGACCTCGAGTTCCAACCGTGTCGACGCCGACCACGCAAAAGTGGCAATGAACACGAGTCCCGAGACCCAAGCGCAACGAGGCGCCCCGACCCAACCCAGTTCGTCGAGAAACAGCTCGTCCGGGACGGCCTCCAGCCGCGGAGAGTTCAACTCGAGCAACGGGCAAAGCCAGCGCACGGAGAGCCGCAGCCGCAACAGCGAGTCGACGACCAGCTCAAACAGCCGCAGCGGCAGCAAAGAGACGCGGCCGGCCAGCTTCGAGAGCCCGTCGAGTTCAGGAACTCGCGTACAGACGCAGAAAGCCGTGCAGCCGCAGAAGAAGGCGTCGGTACGCAAGCCGTCCCCGAGCCGCACCAAGAAGCCGAAATCCTCGCGCGGACGCTGACCAGCGCCGGCTGCAATTGGCCTGCGGCCGTTTTTCTCCAAGAGGGCCCGCGTCATTTCTTGATTGGGCATGACGGCCCGTATGTAGGTGGCAGCCTCCTTCTGGTAGGCTGCCGCCGTGTTTTTCGCCCAACCGCCCAAGCTCTCCGCGCTCACTTTCTTCGCGCTGCTCGCCGCGCTCGCAGCCTGTGGGGCGCGAGACGCACTCGAGGGCCAACCCGACAACGCCGGAGGCAACGCCGGAAACGGCGGAAGCGGAGGCTCGGAGTGCCAAGCGGACGGGCTGCCCTGCAGCGATCCCGAGCTCTGCTGCAGCGGGGTTTGCGAGGCCGGAACCTGCGGACCGAGCGTCTGTTTGGACAACGGGGACCTGTGCGAGAGCGGTGGCTCGTGCTGTTCGGGCAGCTGTGAACAAGGGGTCTGCGTCCCGGTAACGTGCGGAGATACCGGTGCTCCGTGCGACAGCGGGGTGGACTGCTGTTCCGCCGCATGTGGGCCTGAAGGCACCTGTCTCGGCTCTTGCTCAACAGAGGGTGAGCAGTGCTCGCGCGATGGCCAGTGTTGCTCACTTCAATGCGCCGGCAATGTGTGCATCAACGAGTGTTTGAACGAGGGCTTCGCCTGCGAGGTGAGCACCCAATGTTGCTCCGGGAACTGCGTTGGCGGGGTGTGCGACACAGCCTGCGTTCCCAACGGCTTCGCGTGTGACTTCGCCGGGCAGTGCTGCACCGGCCAGTGCACCGCCGGGCTGTGTCAGGGCTGCCAACCGAATGGGTCGCTCTGTTCGATCGAGGAAGAATGCTGCTCCGGGATCTGTGACCTCGGGGTTTGCGGTGGACCGTGTGTGCCCAACTTCTCCTCCTGCATGGCGGATCGCGACTGCTGCTCCGGCAACTGCAGCGACATCGACTTCACGTGCCAGCCTCCGTGCGCGCCCAATGGCACGCCTTGCGCCGGGTTCAACAACGAGTGTTGCAGCGGCACCTGCGAGGGCGGCTTCTGCGGCCCGCTGCAGTGCGACCATGACGTCTGCGTCGAGGGCAATGCGCTCAGCCCGGCGTGCGGACCGTGTGAGGAGGCCGTATGCGCACAGGACTCCTTCTGCTGCCAGAGCTTCTGGGACGCCATCTGCGTCTCGGAGGCGCAATCAATTTGCATGGCCTGCAACAACTGCTCGCCCGATGGTTCGATGTGCAGCGCCGGGGACGAGTGCTGCAGCGGCCAGTGCAACAACGGTACGTGTGGCTCGGTGCCAGCGTGCAGCCACGACGTCTGCGTGCAGGGCGCTCCCCTCGCCGACGGTTGCAGCGCTTGTGCAACCGCAGTTTGCGACAACGATCCTTCCTGCTGCAGCGGCCAGTGGGGCGCGAACTGCGTTGCCCTCGCGCAGAACGTTTGCGGCGCCAACTGTGGAGTCTGCGCCCCCGATGGGCTGGGCTGCATGATCGGTGCGGATTGCTGCAGCGGCACCTGCACCGGCGGCGTGTGTGAGCCCGCCTGTCTGCCGACTGGCAACATGTGCGGCTCCTTCGAGGATTGCTGCAGCAACAACTGCGTGAACGGCGTGTGTGAAGAGCAATGCTCGGCCGACGGTTCGTTCTGCGGCGGCCCTGACGAGTGCTGCTCCGGCGTATGTATTGCCGGGTTCTGCGGCCCCTCGAGCTGCCCCAGCGACGGCTCGGCCTGCGGAGATTGCATTGCCGGCAACTGCTGCAGCCAGCTGCTGAACTGCTTGGGCTCACCCAACTGCATCCAAACGGTGGGTTGTTTCCTGCAATGCGTACAGGGCGGGGCTCAGCCCTTCGCGTGCTTCTTCCAGTGTGGAAACGATCCGCAAGCCCTCCAAACGTTGGGCTGTCTGGGTATCAACTGCGCTGGAGATTGCCTCTAGCCAGCGTCGTCGACGAAAACCCGCTCGTAGATGGCGCGCACCTTCCCCGCATGTTCGCGGTAGCGCGCCACGAGCTCTTGCCCGGCGGTTGAAAACGGTCGGCCGCGCAGCCCCATGCGGCGCGCCAGCGTCTCGAGGCTCGCGTGGCGCGTGTCCAAGACGTGGGCGGCGTCGGCTCGCGAGACGCGCACGCGCGCCTCGAGCCGACGCAGGAAGGTGTGCGCTTCACTCAACGCCGCACCATCCGCTGGCGAGATCGCCCCTCCTTCGGTCAAGGCGAGGAGCGCCGTCTTCGTGTCGCGGCTTTGCGCCAAACCGCCCAGCGAATGGCCGTAAAGCAGCTGATTGAACTGCACCACAAACTCGAGTTCGAGCAGGCCGCCGCGCCCCAGCTTGATGTCGAAGCGGTCCTCCTTCTCTCGCGCCATCTCGAGCAGCACTCGCTCGCGAACCCGGCGGATTTCTTGCGCGGCGGCAGCGCGGCTTGGTGCCGGGCCAAAGGCGATCGTGCGCATGAGCGCCTCGGCTCGCGCCCCCAGCTCCTCATCGCCTGCGACGAAGCGCGCTCGAACCAGCGCCATCCGTTCCCACACCTGAGCGCGCGGACCGGAGCGCTCGCTACCGACGCCGTGATACGAAGCAAGCGATTCGAGGCTCGTTACCAGCAGCCCCTGGTTGCCGCTCGGTCGCAGCCGCGCGTCGAGCTCGTAGCCGGGGCCTGCGCCGTGAAAGGTTGAAATCGTGCGGATCACCCGGCGCGCGATTTTGGCAAAGTGATACGGCGCATCCTCCGGGCTCGCGAGCACGTCGGGGTCGAACACGAACACCACGTCGAGGTCCGAGCCGTAGCTGATTTCACGCCCGCCGAGCTTGCCCATCGCCAGGATCGCGAGGCCGCGGCAGCCTGGCAGCGCGCGTTCGATCGAGCACGCGAGCGCGGTCTCGGCGAGCGTCGAGAGCAGTGCGTTGACGTCGGATACCTGATAGGCCGACGAGAGGTCGTGCACAGCGACCTCGAGCGTGAGCCGCGTCTTGGCCAAGCGCAGAGCACCGATCAACGCCTCCGCGGGGTCTTCATCCGGCGCGGGTTCCACCTCGAGCGCAGCCCGCACATCCGCGCGCACCCGACTCTCGGTGAGCAGGTCCCGCTGGAACAAGATCATGTCGCCCAAGTCGGGGTTGTTGCACAGCGCATCGCCAACGAAAGAGCTCGCTCCAAGCAGCGCGATCAGCCGGCGCAGCGCGGGCGGGTCTCCGGCGAGCAGTCGCACGTACACGGCTTGCTGCTTGATCCGCGCGAAGAAGACGCGCAGGTAGCTCGCCGCCTGCACCGGATCGACAGCGTCGAACAAGGCCGAGAGCAGGCTATCGACGAAGCCGGGGCTCGACTCCTGCGTGCGCGGGCCCAGCGGAGCGTCGGGATGAGCGCCGAGCTCGAGCAAGGACGCAGCGAGCCGGAGGACGCCCTCGTCATCGCTCAGCAGCTCCTCCGAGTTGGGCAATCGTTTGCGCACCGCTAGCGCTAAACCCGGCTGGTCGCGGTGCTCGATCGAGACCAGCATCTCGCCCCATTCGTCCTCGGAGCCCGCTTCCTCTGGGAGCAGCGAAGCGAATCGTTGCTCGACCCGACGGCGGTGGGACTCGAGATAAGGCAGCAGCGAAAGTGCGCTCTTGAAGCCCAAGATGCGTGCGATGCGCTCGAGGTCGTCACCGATCGGAAGGCTGTGAGTTTGTACGCCGGTCACCCATTGAACGGCATGCTCAGCACGCCGCAGCAGCAGGTAGCCGTCGGTGATGTCGCGCGTCTCACCCTCGGTCACGAGCCCCCTCGCCTCCAGTTGTCGCAGCGCCGCGAGCGTTGGGCGCGAACGAACCGTGGCATCTTTACCGCCCCACACGAGCTGCAGCGTCTGGACGAAGAACTCGGCCTCGCGAATACCGCCCGGCCCGAGCTTCAGGTCGCGATCAGGATCGGAACAAAGCTCGATGCGGCTGCGTCGGACGAGCTGATGCAGCTCGCGTGCGAGGGTTGGGTCGATGCGCTTCCGCCACACGAACGGCGTTAGGATTTCGAGGATCTCCTCACCCAGAGCGAGGCTGCCAGCGACGGGACGAGCGCGAATCAGCGCAGCGCGCTCCCACAACCGACCAAAGGACTCGTAGTAACGTTCGAGCGAAACGATCGGCAGCACCAAAGCTCCGGAGGCACCGTCGGGTCGCAAGCGCAGATCGACGCGCCAAACCTGACCATCCTCGGTCAGCTCCTCGAGCGTCGAAGTGAGCCGTTTGGCTACCCGTTGCCAGAACTCATGGATGCTGGGCGAGTCGAGGCTCGCCTCTGGAGCACCTTCGCGGCGCACCTCGCCTGCGTCGCTGTCGTAGAAGAAGATGAGGTCTACATCCGAACCGGCGTTGAGCTCGCGCCCGCCCAGCTTGCCCATGCCCATGACCACGAAGCGCGAGGGCTCACCGCTGGCCAACTGCGGCCGACCATATCGCTCACCGAAGCTTTCATACGCCTCGGCGAACGCGGCTTGGATGGTTGCGTCGGCCAGCTCGGAAAGCTCGCGCGTCGAGACTTCGATATCGGCTCCGCCTTGCGAATGCGGTAGCAGCTCACGCAGCGCGATACGCATCTTCTCGCATACCGTGTAGAGCCGCAGCGAACGCCGGAAGCCCTCCCCCTTGAGCGCTTCGAGCGCACGCTGATGGTCTGCGAACGACCGCGATTGCGATAGGTCGATGCGCGCGAGCGTGCGGATGTGCTCCGGGTGCGCGAACAACACGATGGCGAAGGGGGGATACGCAGTCGCCAAGAGCAAGGCCAAGCCGGCCTCGCGCGAGCCGCGACCAAAGCGCTCATCCACCTCGGGTTCGAGCGCGAGCGCACGTTGCGGGTCGACGGTATGAGCGATTCGAGCAAAGGGCATCGCGCGTGAGCCTATCCTGGTTCCTCTGGGACCTCGCCCACGCTTTGTGCGGCACTCGCGCGCACTTAGGCGCCGCAATGGACTATGCTGAACGGCATGCGTTGGCTTTGCATTTCGGACGTCGAAGGAGACTCGGTCGCCCTAGCCGCTGTGCTCGCAACAGCAGAGGCCCGTGGCTACACCAAGCTTCTTTGTGCAGGAGACATCTGCTTTCCCGGCCCAGATCCGCTCGGAGTTTGGCGACGACTTCAATCTGCCAAGGCGACGATGGTGCAAGGGGTCTCCGATAGGGCGATCGCCACGCTGGATCCGTCTCGCCTGGCACGCGACTCAGCTCGCGATCGCGAGCGCATCGCCACGCTATCGCGAGTACGTGGCGAACTTGGCGACCTGATCCTGGCCAAGCTAGCTCGGCTGGATACGCACGTTCGGCTGCCTCTCCCGAACGGAACCGAAGCGCTCTTGGTGCACGGGTCTCCTCTCGATCCAACGGAGCCATTCACGCACGACATGAGTGACGACGAGGTACGTGCTCTGCTCGGCGACGATCCAGCGGACTTGGTGATTTGTGGTGGCTCGCATGTGCCCTTCGACCGCACGGTCATGGACGTTCGCATTATCAACGTCGGCTCTGTTGGAGCAGCGGTATACGAAGGTGGCAGATACGCCGATGCCGCGTTCATCGACTTTTTGCCCGGGGAAAAGGGCAGTCTCGACGTGCGCGTCGAACAAGTCATTGTTCCGCTGCACGAAGAACGAAGCGCGCTGCAGGGTTAGGCAAAGAGAGATGCTCCAAGCGCAAGCAGCACTTGACCTAACACCTCACGAAGTGTTCACCTGTTAGCGAATGTCGGGACGGCTACTCGACGATGATCCAGACGCAACGATGGTTGCGAGCATGGGGGAGCTCGAATCTGAGCTCAAAAAGCGGCGTACAAGAGACCGCGCGAGTATCGTCGTGCTAGCTGGTACCAACGTCGGCGAGATGTATCGGGTCGAGACCATCGAGATGGTCATTGGTCGTGCATCCAACGCCTCGGTGCGGCTCTCCGATGACGGTATCTCGCGGCGCCACGCTCGCATCGTTGAAGAGGGCGGCACGCACTACCTGGAAGACTTGGGTAGCGCCAACGGCACAATGGTGAACGGGCTGCGGATCGGCGCCCGTCACAAGCTCGAGGACGGCGACAAGATTCGTCTTGGCCCCGCGACGATCCTCAAGTTCGGCTACACCGACGACATCGAAGAGAGCTTCACCGAGCGCATGATCAACGCCGCCATGCGGGACGGCATGACCGGCGCGTTCAACAAGAAGTTCTTTTTGGACCGCCTGGACAGCGAGCTTTCCTATGCACGCCGACATCAGTTCGATCTGAGCTTGCTGCTCTTCGACGTGGACTTCTTCAAACGAATCAACGACGGCTACGGGCACCTCGCCGGCGACAACGTGCTGAAGAAGTTGGCGCAAGTAACCATGGCCGCCCTCCGAACCGAGGACATCTTCTCTCGCTACGGCGGTGAGGAGTTCGCGATCTTGTGCCGCGGCGTGAAGCTTCAGCACGCTGGCGTCCTCGGAGAACGGCTCCGCAGCTCGGTTGAAACCAGCATCTTCGAACACGAGGGTCGCAACCTACCGGTGACCATCTCGATCGGTGTGGCTGCCTACCCGAACTGTCCGGTGGAGACGCCGTCCCAGTTGATCGCCGCTGCGGATGAAGCGTTGTATGAAGCAAAGCGCTGCGGTCGCAACCGCGTGCTGCTCAAGCAAGGCTGATCGCCTCCTATCGAAGGCTGAGACAAACGAACGAAGGCGAGCCGACTGGCCCACCTTTTCTCTTTTTTCGTTTCGCTGTTGCCGGCGTATGCGGCGTGAATGGCTACTCGATCTTGAGCAGCTCTTTCACTTTGGCGATCACTTGAGGCGCCTGGATCGGCTTGGTGATGTAGGCGTTGGCGCTCAGCTGAAGAGCCCGCTGCCGGTCCTCCTGGGAGCCCTCGGTGGTGATGATGATGATCGGCGTGTCTTTATGCACCGGATCACTGCGCACCCGCTTCACCAACTTCAACCCATCCATGATGGGCATGTTGATGTCCGTGATGATGATGTCGAACTTCTGCTGGGCGAGCTTGCGCAGACCGTCTACGCCGTCATCCGCTTCAGTGACTTTGAGACCTTTGACGCGTGCGAGCGCAAAGACGAGAAGCTGCCGCATCATCGGCGAGTCTTCTACGATTAGACAGGAATACTCGGCCATTCTCGTTCAGTCCTCTTGGTCGATGAAGGCCTGAATTCCAGGCGCCTTCCGCCCTGCCTGATTGAACAGGTAAGCGTGGACGATCGCCGGAGCGGCCTGTGTCGAGAGAAGTTTAAAGAGCTCGTAGTCAGCCTGATCGAACTCGGTCTTTTGGGGCAGTGTGCGGAATACGCAAACAGCGCCCAACTTCTGCGCTCCCATGTGCAAGGGAATGATGGCAGCAGGCCGGCTCGTCGTGCCGTCCGCTGGGCTCGCTGTGCGCTCAACCCAGATTTGGCCCTTTCGATAGGGCTCCCACTGGGCGCTCTCGTCGACCAAAACTTCACGGGCCTCACGCACCGTCAAGCCCTCGACCGAGATGGGCACCAACACCAACGGGTCCTCGTCGGACCAGTAAACGGCGAACTGAGCGGCACCCAAGAACTGCGCCAAGAGCTCGCGGACCGACTTGAAAGCCCGCCGAATCGAGGTGCTCGCGTGCAACTGAAGGTTGGCGACATGGAGCGTGCCCATATGGGCGAGCTCATTCTCAAGCTCCGCGAAGCGCCGTGCGAACTCAGCCTGCGGGGCATCCGGGCGCATCGACTCGTGAATCAACTTCCGTTGATCCGCCTCGAGCTCCTCAATTTTCCGCAAGAGGTCGCGAATGGCGCCGTCGCTGGCTAGCTGGGCGCGCAGCCGAACGTTGTCACCCTCGAGCTCGGTGACTTGGTGTCGCAGCCGCTCGATGTCGCTGAGCAGCTCCTCCGAGATCTGGGCACCGCGCCGGAAGAACTGCTGGATGAAGGTGTCTCGCTCGCGCTTTAGGTCCTCCGGCGGTGGATCACTTCTCACGCCGCTTCGGCCCTCAGGACTTTTCGCCGACTCCGTCATCGAGGAGCCACGCTACCAGGGGATCGTGGATTTTGGGAATCCGCTTTCTTAGCAATCACTTCTGTTTCTTTTTCTTTGCGGACTTCTGCCTGTCCCCGAGCTCCGCCCAACGCGAAAGGTTGGGCCCAAGCAGTGGCCCGACGGCGCGCAACTCCGCCAAACTCCGAACACCCACGAGCAACATGACTGCAACGAGCTCCGTGTGTACCTGGCGGATGAAGGCCCGAGCTGCATCAGGCCCGCCTGCAGTCAGGGCCTGCAACACCGGCCTTGCGATGCCGGCAGCCGAGGCCCCGAGCGCGATGGCCCGCGCAACATCGAGGCCCGACTGAAGACCGCCGGTCGCGATGATCGTCTCGAAGCGCGGCTTTGCCCTGGCTGCGAAGAGAATGCTCGCCGCCGTTGGAATCCCCCAATCGCGCAACAACCGACCAAGCTCTTTGCGCGGCCCCTCGGCTCGCGCCATTTCCACCGCGACCCACGAGGTGCCACCAGCGCCCGAGACATCGATGTGCTTCACCCCCGTCTTGGCGATCTTGGCGGCAGCCTTGGGCCCGATACCGCAACCAGTTTCCTTGGCAAGAACCGGGACGGAGAGCTCGCGTTGCATGCGCTCGAGGACGGCCAATACACCGCTGAAGTCTCGGTCGCCTTCGGGCTGCACGATTTCCTGAGCCGGGTTCAGATGCAGACACAGGGCGTCCGCACCCACGCGGTCGACCAAGTCTTGGATGGCGCTCACGCCCGAAACCGCTGCTTGGACCGCGCCAATGTTGCCGAGCAACAGCACGTTCTTCGCCACCGAACGGACGTCGTAGGTGGTGTCCTTTTCGGCGCCATGGCGCAGCATCGGACGCTGGCTACCAAGCCCGATACCGATGCCCTCCTCCTCAGCGATCCTCGCTAGTTCCAGGTTGATCGAGCGTGCCTTGTCTGTGCCGCCCGTCATCGAAGCGATCAGGATGGGAGCCGCGAGTCGCTTTCCAAAAAGGGTGGTGGAGGTATCAATCTCGGCGACGGCGAGCTCCGGCACCGAGTCATGGAAGAACTCCACTTCCTCGAGCAATGTCGTCTTGTCGCGAAAGCCCACATCGCCCGTCGCGCAAAGGTCAATGTGATCTGCCTTTCGCTGAGCAATATCCACCGGATCGGTCATGGGCCCCCCATCGCACCGCACGTTCCATGAAGCAAGCTGCCGATGTATGCTCGGGGGATGGAATTCCCGTGGCAAAAAGAGCACGCCACTTGGCTGTTCGAGCGTGCTGGTCTGCTTGCGGCAGCGGGTGCCGAGCCGGTGGGGCCGTTGGTCCTCCCCACCTCAAGTTTTTTTCCGGACAAAGTCGACGGTAGCCCCGAGGGTTTCGGCAGGCTGTTCGACCGTCTCAAGCAACACGTTGGGTTCTCGGATGTGGCCACCAACCTCTTGCTGGTGGACCCCGACGCCAACGAGGTCGTGTCGTCCTGTTCCTCCGGTGGCTGTGGCAGCGGCCTCAAGACCTGGAACGGCAAGCGCGTGGAGACTGACGGGGACGGCTATACGGTGCATTTAGCGGTGCCGGAGCTCAAGCACCCGACGGTGGTCACCACTGTTCTGGCGCGCGCGTTGGGCGAGATTTTCTTGTTCGAGGCGGACGTCGCCGCGGGTGGTAAGGAACGAGGCGCAATCGCGGATCTGGCCGCTTCCATGCTTGGGTTGGCGGTGCTTGTCGCCAATGGTTCGGGCATCGAGGTCAAAGGCTGCGGCGGGATCAAGGTGCAGAGCGTGACCACCCTCTCGGGGCCGCTTGCCACGCTCGCCGTTGCGGTCGTTCAACGTCGGGACATGTTGCGCAAGCCGGCGGAAACGGAGCCGCTCGAGAGCCATCTCGACAACGTGGCACGCGGACAATTCGCGATGGCGAAGGCGTTCGCGCGAGCCAACGACGATGTGATCCGTCGCTTGGACGACGCACCGCTCACGCTCGCTCAGGGGAAGTTCTCGCTACGTGAACCACGCACCAGCGTGGCCGATCGACTGCGAGCCGTGCTCGGCTTCAAACCGACCTCCGACGATCCGATCGTTGCGCTGGAAGAGGAGCTGCGAACGCGCGCCGAAGCTCCCCGTCTTGCAACCTCAGGCAAGCCCGCGCGCAAGCGCCGAGCCGATGCCGACGAAATTCGCGCGCTTGTCGACGAGAGTTTCAGTGAGCGGTAGCCCCACCAAATCAGCCGGCAGCAGCGGACAACTCTGGAGCAAGGGCAAGGCGCCAGACGCCGAGATGCTCCGCTACACCGCGCGCGACGACTACATGCTCGACGTCGAGCTGCTCCCCTTCGACATTCGCGCGTCGATCGCACACGTGCACGCGCTCGCCCGCATCGGCGCACTGGAGGCTGAGCAAGCTGAACGGATCGCCTCGTGTTTGGCGGAGCTCTTACTGGAGGCCGAGGCTGGCACCTTCACCATCGCGAAAGAGCATGAAGACGGCCACACGGCGATCGAGGTGGAGCTCACCAAGAGGCTCGGAGAAACCGGCAAGCGCGTGCACCTCGGGCGCAGCCGCAACGACCAAGTGCTTACGGCCATGCGGCTGTACGAGAAGCACGCGCTGACGACCTTGGCCGGGTTGAGTTCGAGCTGCGCAGGCGCAATGCTGAGCCTCGCAGAAGCAAATGCCGACGTACTGATGCCTGGCTATACGCATCTGCAACGCGCGATGCCGCAAACGGTTGGGCACTGGGCAGCGGCGTTCGCTGAGGGCTTCCTGGACGCGGCGAACGTATTGGATCGGGCCTGCGAGACCTGCGACAAGAGCCCGCTCGGCGCGGCTGCCGGATACGGAGTGAATCTACCGCTCGATCGCGACGGCGCTGCCGCAGAACTCGAGTTCGCCGCGCTCGACCTCAACCCGCTTTGGTCCCAGACTTCACGCGGGCTGAGCGAGGTCGTGCTGCTCGCTGCGGCCTGGCACGCGATGGCAGTCGTGCGACGTTTGGCGTGGGACCTGAGCCTGTTCACCACCTCCGAGTTCGGCTTCGTGGAGCTACCGGACGACTTCACCACCGGCTCGTCGATCATGCCGCAGAAGCGCAACCCCGATGTGGTTGAGCTGATGCGCGGGGCGTGTGCCGTCGTTCAAGGCGCGCTGAATGAGGTGATGGGCATTGTCGCGTTGCCCTCGGGCTACCACCGGGACCTGCAGCTTACGAAGGCGCCGGTCATCCGCGCGTTGCGTGAGACGCAGGCGACCCTGGCGCTCGTGCCCGCGCTCGTAACGCGGCTGCAATTCAAGCCAGACGCGATGGCCCGAGCGGTCTCCCCAGAAATGCTGGCCACAGACCGCGCGGTCAATCTGGCCAAGGATGGGATGGCGTTCCGTGACGCCTACAAGATCGTCGGTACCGAGGTGCTCCAAGCGCTCGCCGCTCGAAAGCCGCCCGCTCCGCCGCTGACGGAGGACGTCGAAGCAGGAAGGGCCAGCGTCAGCGCAAGGGTTTCGCCAGGCGCACCAGGGGCGTTGCAACTCGACGTGCTGAGCAAGCGGCTCGCGCAACGAGAAGCCGCCCTCGAGCAGCGGGAGTCGACCAAGCGTGAGCGACGATGACGCGAAGACGCTGCCTCGCGCCCAGGCGGCGCCACACGCCACGATGGCCACCATCGTGGATGGCTCCACAGGCACGCGAGCACGCGTCCCCATCGTCGGCTTTGATGAGGTTTTCGTAAGCGTCGATGCAGTTGGCGAGGTCAAGCGCTTCAGTCGTCAGACGGGATTTGAGATCCCGCCCGGCGGGAGTTGGAGCGCATGGCGACTGGCTGGAAGAGATCTGCGCCGATGGCGCGTTGGCTGAGTGGATCGCGCGATGAGGGGGGAATTGGGCTTTGGTTCTACGTGACATTCTCAAACAAGTAGATCCCGACGGCTACGCCACAGTCGAGCTGATGAGCGGCAGGGCGCCTCGGGTCGTCAAAGGCGACGTCGTGCTGAACCTGTCGCGGGACGCGCTGACAGACGATGAAGTGCTGGAACTATGCGCGCACGCCGGAGCTGGCCCCATCGTCGACCGAGTCGGATCACGTCCCGAGAGCTGGACGTTTCAAGGAGTGCGCGGGATCTGTGTCGGGACCTTGATGCAAAAAGGGCGCGAGGTACTTGCGACCTTCACCGCGCAGAAGCGTGGCAAGGCGGAAGAGCCTGTAAAGCGGCCGTCATCGCCTCGTCTAACGGCCCAACGCGCCGAGGCGAGCGCGGCAGCCAAGCCCGCCGCGGTCCGCCGTGACTCAAAACCAGCGCGTGCAGCTGAGCGACCGAGTCGCTCCTCGCTTCCGCCCGCGAAACGCACCGCCACCACTGCACGAGGAATGAGTGGGACCACGCAACCGCCGGCCAACAACGAGCGACCTTCTGCTCGCGCGACGGCACGCCCCGTGGACCCGGCGGCGTGGAACGATCGCGTCACCCAGCCGGTCGCGCCCCAACTTTCGCCCTCGACTCGCGACGGCAAAACAAAGTCGGATCAGCCACGCGCCAAACTCGCAGAGTCGTTGGCTACCGAAACCGACCGGCTTGCAACACAACGGCAAGCCGCAGTGGCGCCTCCACCTGCAAGGCCAGCCGAGGTTGCGGCGCCAGCCCCTCCACCACCTGCCCCTGCCTCTCGTCCTCACGCCGAGCAACGTCCACAACCCCTTCCGCCCCAGCCTGCTCGCAATGATTTGGAGGCTGGGTCGGTAGCCCAAGCCCAGCCGCAGCCTGCAGCCAACAAAGCGGCCGGCAAGCTCGTGCTCGACGTAGTGCTCGCGAAGTACCTGAACGAAGCGAGGCGCCAGCATGCTTCGGATCTGCACCTTTCGGTCGGTACGCGGCCCGAAGCGCGTTTGGGGTCTGGGCTTACCGCGTTGGCGAGTGAACCGTTGAGTGCGGCGGCCATGGACCGCATGCTCGACGGCCTGCTCAGTGGCGCTAGCCGCACTGAGTTCGAGCAGTCGGGGGCGGCTTGCTTCGCCGTTTCGGTCGAAGGGCTTCGCCTTCGCGTCAACGCCTCCGAGACGTTGGGAGGAAAGAAGATCGCCGTGCGTTTGCTCGATGAAACTGCACGCGACGTCACAGATTTGGGCCTACCGGCGGAGGTGGAGCAAGCCGTGTCGCACCACCAGGGGCTGGTGCTCGTGACCGGCCCAGCCGGCCATGGCAAGACCACCACGCTCGCGGCGCTGGTCGAGTTGGTCAATAGCACCCGCGCCTGCCACATCATCAGCGTGGAGGATCCGGTGGAGATCTTGCTCCCGTCGAAGCGCGCGATGGTCTCTCAACGCGAAGTCCATACGCACACGAAGAGCTTCGAGCGGGCGCTCAAAGGCGCGCTACGCCAAGATCCCGACGTGATCGTGGTTGGGGAGCTGCGAGATGCGACCACCGTGAGGATGGCACTGTCAGCGAGTGAGACCGGTCACTTGGTGATTGGCACGATGAATACGCCCAGCACAACCTCCACGATCGATCGCTTGATCGACCTGTTTCCTCCGAGCGACCAGCCGCAGGTGCGCGCGACGCTCTCGGCGGGGCTCCGCCTCGTGCTCAACCAGCGCTTGGTCCCGCGCGCTGGAGGCGGACGACGCGTCGCCGTATGCGAACTGCTGCCGGGTTCGCTTGCGCTCTCCAACCTGATCCGCGAGGACAAGCTGTACCAGCTTTCGAGCTTGATGCAGCGCGGTCGTGGCGCGGGCATCCTGCGCATGGCCGAGAGTGCGAGTGAGCTCGTTCGCGCCGGGCTCGTGCGCAAGGAGGACATCGAGCACCTACTGCCGCGCGAGCGGGAAGTGCCACCTCCGGAGCCATCGCACGCGGAGCCTCCTCCGCTCAACGAGCCAGATAGCGAGCCGCCCGACGGGCTAGGTGGGCTACTCACGCGGGCGGGCAACATGTTTCGTCGAGGTGGCCAATGACACCCATGGCCGAACTGTTTGATGCGTTGCTCGCGCGCAAGGGCAGCGACTTGCACCTCGGGGTGGGCAAACCGCCGCTCGCAAGGATCCGTGGGGAGCTCACGGCGCTACGCACCTCGAGCTGCACGCCGCTCGAGATCGAGAACTGGCTGTTCAGCATCATTGATGCGCCCACGCGCGTGAAGCTCGAGGCCGAGAACGATCTCGACTTTGCCTACGCGCACGGAGACAAAGCGCGGTTCCGCGCGAGCTACTTTCGCAAGACCACCGGATTTGGCGCGGTCTTTCGCGTCATCCCGAGCAAGGTCGCGTCGCTCACGGATCTCGGCGCGCCAGCCGTACTCACGGCGATCGCCAACGAGCAACGCGGGCTGGTGCTGGTCACCGGCCCCACCGGCTCAGGCAAGAGCACGACGCTCGCCGCGATGATTCGGCACATCAACGAAACGCGGGCCTGCCACATCCTGACCATCGAGGACCCGATCGAGTTCGTGCATTCATCGCTGAAGGCCCGCATCACCCAACGCGAAGTCGGAAAGCATGCTCCGGATTTTCAGACGGCGATGAAGAACGCCGGGCGCGAGGACGCTGAAGTGATCTTGGTCGGTGAACTTCGCAACGCCGAAACCATGGCGCTCGCGTTGCGGCTGGCGAGCTTTGGCGTCTTGGTGTTTGCCACCGTTCACACGAACAGCGCACCGGCCACCATCGACCGCTTCGTGAACGCCTTCCCCGCGGAGGACCAGCCGATGATTCGAGGGCTGCTCGCCGAGAGCTTGGTGGCCATCGTTGCGCAGGAGCTGATCCCCGCAGCAGACGGTAAGGGTCGGGCCGCCGCGCACGAGATCCTGCGTTCGAATAGCGGACTTGCGGCGATGATCCGCGACGGCAAAACGCACCAAATTGCGAACATCATGCAAGCCGGCGGGCAAGCCGGCATGCAGACGATGGATATGGCGCTAGCAGGCTTGGTGAAGGCCGGGCTGCTGAAAAGCGAGGACGCGCTGGCACGCGGCCGAGACAAAGAAGCGCTCGCCAGAATGCTGGGGCGCTTGGTCTAGTTGCAGTCTCGCTAGTACGCGAAGCGGACGAGGAAGAACTGCGGCTCCATCAAGCTCTGCAGCGTTCCATCCAGATCAATGTCCTCATCGGCGCGCACCGCTCCCAGCATGACGTTGCCGGGCGCTGCGGCGACGACGAGTTCATTGGCCAGCGGCGCGCGGGACCAGCGCGTCCCGGAAACTTCACGCAACGCGAACATGAGCCCGGTGCTTTGCCCGCCATACGGGTCGAGCTCGCCCAACCCGAAGTCTACGGCCGGCACATCGATGCGCGTGTGGAGCACGCCCTCCGCACCGACCACCGCGAACGAGGACGCAGGCAGCTCCGCCCCAGGCACGGCGTCGACCGACAGGATCGAGCCGTCGCCAGTGTCGAAGCGCAGCAGACGCGTCGGCTCGACCACCGCCAGCACCCCGTTGACGATGCGCGCTTCGAGCACGCGCGACGATGGTAACGGTCGTGTAACCCACACCAAGGTACCTGCGGAGTCGTAGCGCGCGAGCACGAGGTCCGACGATGACCCCGGCAATAACGGCAGCGGATCGATACCCCAGTCGATGAGTACGTTGGTGGTGAACGCCAGAATGACGCCGTCGTCGTCGGTCGCGGCGATGGCAACCTCATCGAGATCGAGCTCGAGATCCAGATCCCACTCGAGCGAGCCAAACAGATCGTACTTCAAGAGGTGCGCGAGCGCCGTCCCGTTGGCGTAGAACACGGACCCCTGCTCCGACATCGAGATCGAGTGAAGCGCACTCTGTGTCTCAGCGACCGAGTGACGCGGAATCGACACGGCGAAGTAGGGAAAACCGTAGGCGTCGACCGAATACAGAATGCGGTAGGCAGACTGCGGCCAGCTCCAGGTCGCTCCGCCAAAGGCGCTCGTCGCTCCGGCCTCGGTTGGTGCCGTCAAAGCGAAGTCCCCGTTGGGCGAGACGTGCAAGTTGTAGGTCTGGCTGAAGCCTGCCTCAGGGAGCACGCTGCCGGTGACCTCAACGCCCCACAAGAAATCTCCGTTGGGTAGGTAACGCGAGAACAATGCCGAGGGGATGAGCGGCGACGGGACGGGCTCGAAGTCCGGGTAGAGTTCCTCCTCCTCGCGCACCATCAAGGCGTAGGCGTTGCCCTGCGCGTCTGCGCCGAGCTCGCGAGGCAGCGCGATTAGCGGCTTGCGGAACGCCGACTCGCCGTAGTCGAGCACGCAGTTCTCACTCTCGAGCGACAGTTCGTACTCGAGCGAGCAGAAGCAACCCGAGCTCGGCTCGTTGACTGCACCGTCACAGTTCTCATCGAGCGCCGTCAGACAATCGTCATCGATCGGCAGCACTTCATCGACGCACGGTCCCCACTGGCCGGTCGCCGTACAGGTGCGCATGCCAGCGCGGCAAGTCCCAACGTTGAGCGTAAATTCCGGACCGGTGTAACAAAGCTCGCTCGTCTGCGGCGTACACTCGCAACCAGCGTCTTCCTCGTTGACCTCCCCATCGCAGTCGTCATCGAGCGGCGTCGCACAGTTCTCGGCCGAGGGAACGACGTCCCCGACGCACGCGCCGAAACCATCACCCGAGGCCGCACAGGTCTGCTCGCCAAAGCTGCAAATACCGACTCCTACCGTAGCGGCGGGCCCCGAGTAACAAGCTTGGGTGTCGCCCGCTGAGCAGCTGCATCCGGCATCAGCCTCGTTGCTGTTGCCGTCGCAGTCATCGTCGAACGGCGTTGCGCAATCCTCACGCGCCGGCCCGATATCGAGCTCACACGGGCCGAAGGCACCACCTTCAGGTAGGCAGGCTTGATTGCCGGCAACGCAAATGCCAACGCCCTCGGTGCCCTGCGGCCCCGAGTAACAGGCGACGACGTCGCCCGCGCTGCATACGCAAACCTCGGCCTGGTTGACCTGACCGTCGCAGTCGTCATCGCTGGCGTTGGTACAGTCTTCGGCGCCCGGAACGACTTCACCTTGGCAGGCATCGAAACCAAGCCCGTCCTCGCGACACCACTGTGCGCCGCCCTTGCAGACGCCGATGCCCAACGAGGACGGCGGGCCGCTGTAGCACTTGCGAAAGGTGCCCGGCACGCAGGCGCAGTCCTCGTTGACCTCACCGTCGCAGTCGTCATCGAGCGCGGTTCCGCAGTCCTCAGCGCTGGGAAGAATTTGACTCTGACAGGCTGAGTAACTGCTGCCGTCGGCCGAGCACGTACGAACCCCCGCGCGGCACGCCCCGACGCCCTCGGTGCCCTCCGGCCCCGTGTAGCAAAGCTCCTGTTCGAGCGGCTCGCAGTTGGTCGCGGGCGCGCTGTCATCCCCGCAGCCTGCGAGCAGCAGCGCCGCAACGACACCGCGCCGCGCCCAGCTCATGACGCCCCGAGTACCCGGACAGCGCTCTCGTCAGCAACGAACACGGCGGTGGCCATGCCGAAAAAGAACCCTGTATCGACCACGCCGGGAAGCGCGCGAACCGCTTGGTCCAGCGCTCGTGCGTCTTGCCAGCCGCCGGGCGCGCTGAACAGATCGAGGACCAGATTGCCGTTGTCGGTGAGCACGGCCTCGCCGTTCGCGGCCTTGCGTAAGCGAGCCTCGGCGCAAAGCCGCGCTGCTGCACGACTCACCGTCGGTAACGCAAAAGGAACGACCTCCACCGGCAACGGCGAGCGCTCGCCGAGCCGCGCCACCAGCTTCTCTGGCGTCACCAGCACGAAGAACCGTTTTGCGTCAGCAGCGACCACTCGCTCGCGCAGCATGGCGCCACCGAGACCCTTGGTCAGCGCGAGATCGCCGCTGACCTCGTCGGCACCGTCAAACGCGGTGTCCAGCGGAACGCTCTCCGAAAGCGGCTCCACCGTGATCCCAACCTCGCGCGCGAGCTTGGCCGAGCGTTCACTCGTCGCCACCGCGACAACCTGCAGGCCTGCTCTCACACGCTCACCCAAGTTGTGGATGAACGCTTCGGCAGCGCGCCCTGTTCCGAGGCCGAGGCGCATACCGCTCTCTACCTCTTGCAACGCTCGTTTTGCTACTCGGTCGAGAGCGGGGTTTCGGTCGGTCATGGGGAGGGCTCACGCAGCTCGAGGTGCTGCTCAAGGATGGCTCGAATGTCTGCAGGAAGATCGATCGAAGTAACGGTGATCAGGTTGGTCGAGACGACGGTGTGCAGCACCTGGGCACACAGGCGCGAGTCCGCAGCGTTCATCAGCTCATAACGAACCACGGCGCTCCTCTTACCGATACGGGCGGCGGTGGTGCGCACGGCCAGCGTGTCGCCGTAACGAACCGGCGATTTGAACGACATCTTCACGTCCACCGCTGGCAGGCCGATCTCCCGCTTGGTGATCAGCGCGCTGTAACCCCCTTCGAGGCCATCGAAGAAGTACTCCATGGCCTCGTGCGCAATATTGAGAAAGCGCGCAAAGAAAAGGATGCGCGCGGCATCCACCTCTTCGAAGCGAACCTTGCGTTCGTAGACGATCACGAACTGGGCGCCGCTAGGTCTTCCCGCAGCTGGGCTACGACCGCGGGGCCAAACACGACCTCGACCGGGTAGGCCGGGTGCTGGCAAACCAACTTTGCCTCGACCGTGGGGCGCGCCAACGCCGCGACCGCCTCCGCCGACAAGTCGAACTTGAAGTAGTGAACCGCAGTCGTCCGCGCGATGCCCTCGACCGAGCGGTCTTTGGCCTGCCCTTGGCTGACGTGACCGTCGAAAACCAACGCGAGCTTTTCTTCGAGCCCGGCGAGCTTTTCGAGCATGCTCTCGCGAGCCTCTTTCTCGGCGATCTCGATGGTCAGCGTGAGCGAGAGCTGATTCGGCCCCGGGATCAGGTCATTGTAGGTCTCGATCTCGTGAGCGATCGCCGACTCTTGCGTGATGCGTTCAGTGCGGACCATCTCCTGAATTTGGAGCAGCACGCTGTCTCGGTTCTCGAAGATCGCCGTCATGATGCCGCCCAACGCGACTCGGCGCGACTTCTTGAGCTGGATCACGCGGCTGCGGAAATGCGGCCGAATCTCCTCGTATGCGGCGATACCCAGAACTTCGTTCCTTGCGATCGGCAACATGGTTGTGGCTCCTTACTCCGGCGAGGCCGGCTTGATCATTCGACGGATGCTTCGACGACGGTCACGCCCGAAGTACCGACGGCATCCATGAGGCCGTACGCCTCGGCGACCGCCTCGATCGGGTGGACGACGCGCACTGGAGGTCGCAGGCCGTTCTTGATCTCGAAGTCGATGCGCAGCGCGGACAAGGTGCAGTCCGTCACGATCAGATCCGGCTCGAGCTCACTGACCCCACGGATCAGCTTCTGGGCGTATTTACGGCCGGTGGCGTAGTTCTTCGCCTTCATGCCCCAGGTCCCGTCGACGGCGCTGCACTCCTCGACCGAGCGCACATCCGTGCCCTCCACCTTGGACAGGAGACGCTGCCCGGGGTAGCCGATCTTTTGGGCTTTGAGGTGGCAAGCCACGTGATAGGCGACGGTGCCAAGGCCCTTCGTGAATTGCAGTTTGAGCTGCTTCTTCTTGCCGAGGTCCACGAGGAATTCCATCAAGTCCATGGTGGCGGCCGCTACTTTGCGTGCGGCGGCGGTGGGCACGTACTCAGGCCACTCGCGCTTCATGGTGTAACCGCAAGTAGGGCTGGGCACGATGATCTTCAAGCCTGCCTCGACCTGCGGCAGCAACAACGCGACGTTGTGTTCAACCTTCTTTACGAAGGCGTTCACATCACCACCGTCGAGGTTGGGCATGCCGCAGCACGTGGCGGCGGCCAGTGCGTCCCCTGGCGTGCTCTCTCCTGGAAGCAGCACACTGAAGCCATTGTGCTCGAGCACGCGAACGGCTGCGGCTGGCACAGAAGGCGCGTTGAACTCGCCGTAACACGTGGTGAACAGCACGACCTGCTGATCGAGCTTGGGTCGCTCCTCGGCTTGGTGCTTCTCGATCCAGGTGGAGAAACGCTCTTTCGCCATCGGCGGGATGGGGAACTCCGAGCTGATGCCGAGCACCTTTTCCTGCGTCTTGCGCACCAAGCGGTTGCGGTGGACGAAGTTGGTCAGCGGTGCAAATACGCCCGCTCCGAGCGCTCCCACGAGCTGCGGCTCACCGAGAACGCGGTCCACCACCGGGACGCCCTCACGCCGCGAAAGCACAGCCTTGGTGCGCGCCATCAGGCGCGGGAAATCGAGCAGCTCGGTGGCGTCGTCGTCCTTGGTGTACGGACACTTGACGAAACACAGCTTGCACTGCCAGCACTCATCCATCACCGCGCGGAAGTCCTGAGCATCGAGCGCCTCTGCGCCTTCTGCGCGGGCTTTGTCGATGTCGCGGTCGATGCGCTGGAACAGCTCCGGGAACGACTTGCAGTAGCCGACGCACATGCGGCACTCGTGACAGATCTGAAACGTCCGCGTCAGCTCCTGCTCCAAATCCCGCTCGTCGAAGTAACGCGGGTCCGAAGGAGAGGTCGCTGGGGGCGTGGCCGGTGTTCTCGCGATCTTGCTCATCTGCACTGCCGTCGGGTCAAAACGAAAAAGCGGGGCCTCTCCGAATAGAGAGACCCCTCACGTGAGCTCAGAAATCGAGCCCTTCGAGCGCCTTCTGGAAACGACCAGCGTGCGACTTCTCAGCCTTCGCGAGCGTCTCGAACCACTCGGCGACGTCGTCGAAGCCCTCCTCGCGAGCCTGCTTGGCCATGCTCGGGTACATCGTCTCGTACTCGTGCGTCTCGCCAGCGACCGAGGCCTTCAGGTTCTTCTCGGTGGTGCCGATCGGAAGGCCCGTTGCCGGATCTCCAGCCTGACGCAGGTAGTCGAGATGACCGTGCGCGTGGCCGGTCTCGCCGTCAGCCGTGTCCTTGAAGAGACCAGCCACCTCGGGTCGGCCTTCCACGTCAGCGACCTTGGCGAAGTACATGTAGCGCCGGTTCGCTTGGCTCTCTCCAGCGAATGCCGCCTTCAAATTCTCGTGCGTCTTCGTGCCTAGAAGCTTTGCCATCGTTCCATCCTCTGTTGGTTGGTGAAGCGGGTGCTTTCGTCTGGGGCCGGACGTGATTCGCAGAAGCGACCCGCCTTGCACCGACGCCCGCTGGTGTAGACGGTCTCCCACCCCGGCTCAACGTGTCTTTACGGTCCGCCTGACCCATCGCCCTCGGCATGTGGGTGACGCGAGCACACGTGCGCGCCGTAAATTCGATGCGCAAAGAGGACAGTCGCTTGCAGGTTCGCTAACATCCGAGCGATGCGCGCTTCAATCTTCGCCACCGTTTTAGCGACCCTCGCGGTCACGGCGTGCAAGTCCCCCATTCGCTGCTTCGACGATACTTGCGACGGCAACGGAGGATCGGATGGGCAAGGCGCGTCGAGCTCGACCAACGGTGGCGGCGGTGAGAGCGCGGGGGTTGGGGCCAGCGGTGGCGGTGGCGAGGGAGTTGGCGGCGCTGCCACGGTCTGCGGCGATGGCAAGGCGGAGGGCGACGAGGCCTGCGATACGCTCGATTTCGGCGCCTTGAGCTGCGCCGCATTGGGCTTGCCTCCGCAAGGTCTTTTGACCTGCACCGGCACCTGCTCGATCCTGGCCGATACGTGCTTCACCCTGTGCGGCAACGGGATCCTGGATCCCGGTGAAGTGTGCGACGGAGCCGCGCTCAACGACCAGACCTGCCCCAGCGTATTGCCGGCGTCCCCGGGCGGTACGCTCGGTTGTGCTGCCAACTGCGCGTCCTTCGCCACCGACGCCTGCGAGGCGCCGGTTGGTTGTGGCAACGGCACGCTGGACGCTGGCGAGCCTTGCGACGCTGCGAATCTCAATGACCAGACCTGCGCTTCGCAAGGCTTCGCCGCTGGTACGCTGAGCTGCGCGCCGAACTGTGCGTTCAACTACGCGCAATGCAGCACCTGCGGCAACGACGCGCTCAACTCGGGCGAGCAATGCGACGGCACAGCGCTCGGCGGTCAGAACTGCAACTCTCTCGGGTACGGCGGCGGCTCACTCGCTTGCAGCGGCGCCTGCACCTTCGACGTTTCGAGTTGCACGCCCTGCGGCAACGGCGTCGTGAACGGCGGAGAGGCTTGCGACGGTGGGGACTTCGCAGGGAAGACCTGCGCGACCTACGGCTACTCGGTCGGGTCGCTCGGCTGCGACACGAGCTGCGCCGTAGTGACGAGCGGCTGCACCAACTGCGGCGACGGTCAAATCCAGGCGGGCGAGGCCTGTGACGGCGGGAATCTCAATGGCTCATCGTGCACGTCGATCGGGTTTGATGGCGGTGGCAACCTGGCCTGCAACGGCAACTGCACCTTCAACGCCGCAGGCTGTTCCACCGTCTCGTGCGGCGATGGAGACGTCGAAGCACCCGAGCAGTGCGACGGCGGCAACCTCGCTGGGCAAAGCTGCCAAAGCCTTGGGTTTGCCCAGGGCACGCTGAGTTGCAACAACTGCGCGTTCAACACGGCTGGCTGCTCGCTGTGCGGCAACGGCGTCGTCAACGGGGGCGAGCAATGCGACGGAGGCAACCTCAACGGCTACGGCTGCAACAGCCTCGGCTACACCGCAGGAAGCTTGCAGTGCAACGGGGGCTGCGGCTTTGACGTCAGCGCCTGTTCAACCTGCGGTGACGGCGTTGTCGGGCCAGGCGAGCAATGCGACAACGGCGACCTCGCCGGGCAAAGCTGCAACTCGCTGGGCTTCGTCTCCGGCAGTCTCTCGTGCAACAGCAATTGCACGTTCAACGCGGGTGGCTGCAGTAACTGCGGCAACGGCGTGATTGACGCGGGCGAGTCCTGCGACGGAGGAGACTTCGGCGGGTACGATTGCAGCTCCTACGGCTACAGCTATGGCTCGCTCGATTGCATCGGCTGCATCACGCAGACGTACAATTGTTACTACTGGGGTTGCGACCCGTACTGCTTCTGATGAAGGGAGTCGCACGGCTGACGGTGGTTGTGTTGGCAGGGCTGCTTTCGGCCTGCACCAACCCGGTGCGCTGTTTTGACGAGTCGTGCAGCACGGGCGGCGCGCCCACGGGTGGTGCGAGCGCGGGTGGAGCGGGTGGAGCAGGCGGCGAGGGTGCCGGTGGCGACGGAGCGGGTGGCATGGGTGGCGCGCCTCAGCCGGTGACCTGCGGCGACGGGCTGGCCGAAGCGGCAGAACTCTGCGATGGCAGTGACTTCAAATTGGCGAGTTGCGTCTCGCTCAACTTGCCGCCGGGCAAGTTGGTTTGCGATGGGCAGTGTGTGCCCGATGCAGGCTTTTGCAGGGGCTCTTGCACCGGCGCCGCGGTGGACGCAGGCGAGGTCTGTGACGGGATGAACGGGTTGAGCGACTGCACCACCGTGCTCGGCGTAGGCTTCAGCGGCGCGTTGGGCTGTTCACCGCTTTGCCTAGCCGTGGACACCTCCGCCTGCGTGCTGATGGCCGACTCCTGCGGCAACATGGCGGTGGACGCCCCCGAGCTATGCGACGGCTCGGTGGGGGCCGAGAGCTGCGAGACGTTGGGGTTCGAAGGTGGGGAGCTCGCCTGCGGAGCCAACTGCACCTGGGACGTGAGCGACTGCCACCGCTGTGGAGATGGTGAGCTGAACCCCGGTGAGCCTTGCGACGGCGCGGCGCTTGGTGCGACCACCTGCAGCACGCTTGGCTTCGTTGGCGGTGAGCTCGGTTGCTTGGCCGATTGCACCTTTGATACCAGCGGCTGCGACGGCTGCGGAAACGGGGTGCTCAACAGCGGAGAAGAGTGCGACGCTGATGCGTTTGGCGGGCTCACCTGCGGTGACTTTGGTTTTGCTGGAGGTGAGCTGAACTGCAGTGAAAGCTGCGTTCTTTCTACCTCTGGATGTTTTTAGGAACCGGCGCTTGCACAAGTTATGAAGCTCGGCTAGGTTCCGCCCCCCGTTCTAGAAGGAGTCTTTGGTTTCACATGCCGAGCGAAGCGATTCAATGCAAACCCCTCGAAGTCAGCGTCGGTGACAAAGGCATCGAGCGCGCGATCAAGCACCTAAAGCGGAAGATGGCCGCAGAGGGGATCCTGCGTGAGCTGAAGAGGCGTCGGCACTACATGAAGCCCTCGGTCAAGCGCCGGAAGAAGGCCTCGGAGGCCGCTCGTCGTCGTCGCAAGCGCTCCAAGATCGAGATGATTTGAGATAGCCGCTGGCTCGTGAGCTCTTGCGAGACCATCAGAGCCAGCAGCCAAAGCGGGTCGTAGTTCTTACGACGTCGTTTCCCCGAAGCCCGGATGATCCATCCGGGCATTTCGTTCTTTCGGATGTACGACGTCGACTTCGCGCATGTGATTGCACCGTGCGCGTGCTGGCTCCGGGGCCCGCCGCCGTAACCAACCCCGAGCCTCGGTTGGTGGTTGAGCGGCTTGGTGGTGAGCAGGCCTTCGGCTGGCCAGGAGTGCTCGCACGGTTGCGCGAGCGGCCTAGCCGCGCCTTGCAGGTCGCCGCGTTCTTGGCTCGCGTGCGTAGGCGACTTCACGCGTGCCCCGCCGAGCTCGTGGTCGCGCATTGGTTTTGGCCGTGCGGCCTCTTGGCGCTCGAACAGGCGCGAGCGAGCGAACTTTGGGCCCACGGCAGCGACGTGCGGCTGATGCTCCGGCGACCCCAGCTGCTTGCGGCCTTTGCTTCGCTCGCCGTTCGTCGTCCGGCGCGGCTGGTGTTCGTCGCCGAGCATCTGCGGGCCGCCTTCTTGCGGGCGCTGACGCCTGCGCTGCGGGCCCGCCTGGAGCCGCAGACGGCGGTGGAAGCACCGCCGATCGAGCTGCCGGACAGTGGCGGTCATCCCGCCCTCGTGAGCGAGCTTCCAAAGGGCCCTTTCATCGCCTGGGTGGGCCGGCTGATCGCGAGCAAAGATCCCGAGTTGGCGCTGCGAGTCGCTCGAGGAGCCGGCCTGCCGCTGGTGGTGGTGGGAGACGGGCCGCTCTCGTTACCAGCCCAAGCGGGGGTGCTTCAGCTAGGGCTCCGGCCCCGCGGCCAAGCGCTCGAGGTGATTCGACGCAGCCGCCTGCTGCTCTCTACGTCGCGGGAGGAAGGCCTTTCAACGGTGATTCGCGAGGCGTTGGCTGCGGAGCGCCCGGTGGTTGCGCTGCGTTGCCCCTCCCTCCCCTACCATCCGCTGGTGCACGCCTGTGAAAGCGAACGCGAAATGATCACCACGGTGCAGATTATCGCTCAGCAAACCGGCTGAATGCACCGCTTGCTCCATTGCGCTCCATGGTCGAGACCGAAGCACTGCTCGCCACCCTCTATGCCGCCCCGGGCGTGCGCGCGGGCGCGTATGAACTCGCGCTCGACGGACGACGCTTTCTCGTCGCTGTCGCCGAGATCGACTTTCAGTTTGCTGGCTTGGGTGACGCGCTCGAGCCAGTGATGCTCAACGCCGGCAACGACCAGCTGCGAGATCAAGGCGGCGGTGCGCTTCCACCGTACTTGCCCGAGGCGGAGGTGGGCATCGATGGTCCGCGCGGAAAAACGCCGCTGCGGCTGCGCATGGGTCGCGGCACCTCCGCGCTGATCGACAAAGTTGGGCGGCACAAGGACTTCGCGATGAGCGCGCCGCTGTGGGGCAGCTTCCCGGCCATCTGCAAGAGTGGTCGGCTGCCCCTCACGCGGCTTCCCGCGCAGACGCCGTTCTCCGAGTTTCAGCGTGCGGCGAAGGATCAGCGCGTCGCTTGGCTCGCCGGCTGCGAGTGGTTCGAGCTCGACGGGGACTTCGGCAAGCTGCGGGGTCATTTGCCCAACGTCAACATGCGCTGTCTGATCGAGACGGCGGGCTTCGTTGGCGACCCGGAGCCGATGGAACCGATCCTGGCGCTCGACCGCGTGGTGATCTCACCGCACCGTCGCGCGCTCACCGTCTCCGGGCGCTGTCACGTGGAGCTCCGCGATCGCGGGACGCTGGAAGAGGCGCACTTGCGCTTTGCGCTCGCCTTGCGTGGCGCTGAGATCGAATGGCCCGAGTTCGGCCTACCGTCCAAACGAGCCTCGCTTGCGAGCCCAGCCGTGACCATCCCGCCGAAGCGGGTCGCCGAGACGCTCGTGCTCGAAGGCAACTCCGACACCGAACGAGCTCCGCTCAGCAGCGACTCGAGTGACCTTGATCGCACGCTCAAAGCCGATCTGCGGCTCGGTCGCGTGCCCAAACTCAACCGCGCCCACCCCCTGCCCTTCGCTGGCACCGCGGAGCGGCGCACCGACTCCCAGGCTCCCTGGGCGCGCCCGCCAGGGGGGCCGCTGGGTACCGACCCGTTGCCGCCGCCCGACCGTCCAGCTTGAGCCACGCGCAGCTGGAGCGATCACGGCGTTCCGCGCTACAGTGCCGCCATGATGAAGCTTCGCTTGGGTTGGCTGATGGGTGCGTTCACGCTCGTGGGTTGCGGCGGGAACGTGGTGTTCTCTGAGGATGGGGAGGGCGGAAACGGCGGGACCACCACCAACACGACCACCACGATCACCACCAATCAGGGCGGAAGCTCTAGCAACAGCAATCCGGTCGGGCCGGATACGAGCGTGACCAACGTCACCACCGGCCCCAATTCAACCTGCGATGAGTTCTGCGCCAAGTTCGCCGATTGCGTCGAGGGCAGCTGCATCGATGACTGTTTTGGGCTTTACGCGCAAGGCTGTACGGCAGAGGCAGATCAGTACCTGCAGTGCCTGCTCGCCAACGCGGATTGTGACTTCGGCGGTGACGTCTGCCAGGCCGAGGTAGAGCAACTCTCGGAGTGTTTGAGCGGCAACAGCTGCTTTACCAAGGGCTGCAGCTCCGGCGGAAACGACTGCTTCTGCGACGGCAATTGCAACGGCAATCAGGTCAGCCAGTCCTGCTTCTCCGGCGGCCCAGAACCGGCTGGCCAAAGCGTTAGTGTTACCAGTGGAGGCGGTGGCGCGCCGCCTCCCCCCGGCGGCGGCTTCACCTGTGATTGCTTCATCAACAATGGGTACGTCGGCAGCTGCAACGGCTCGCCCGACCAAGTCTGCGGCGGCATCGAGCAGGGCTGCTGCGCGCAGATCTACTTCTGAGCGCCGTTAGAACGCTGCACTAAAGGTGAGGCCCACGCGCGGCGCGGTGGGTGGGCTGAACCAAGCGTCTTCAATCGGGACCTCACCACCCTCCCCGCGCGGCACGCGGCGCGCACCTGCCGAGATCATCGGGATGCCGGCGGAGAGTCCCACCGTCCCTCCGATGAGGCAGCCGAGCGAGGCCCAGCCGTAGGTGTCGTTGATCTCCCCTTCGACGCCTGAGATCGGCCAGCCGATCAACAGCGCAAGGCTCGCAACCAGCGACACGCCCCCGAGCACCGTGAGCACAGCTCCGCCGGCCACGAGACCAGGCTGCGTGGTGGTCAAACGATCGCGCTCGTCGGCCAAGAGCTCCTTGCGATCGCGCACCTCGTTATCGAGCCGCATCACCTCGTCGGCGTCGTCTTCGCGACGGGCGGCGCGCAGATCGGCCTGGGCCTCACGCAGCTCTTTGCTGAGTCGGCGCAAGTACGCGTCGATCTCGACCTCTGGAGCGTCCACCTCGGGTGGGCGCTCACTCGCGGCCTTCTTACCCTTCTTGCGGGGCGGTGGCGGACTCTCCGCTTGCGCCGCGCGCTCGGCTTGCGCCGCTGTCTCGGCGTCCACCGTGGCGTTGTCCTCCACCGTGACCACCATGCGTTTGCCCGACCGCTCCGACTCCTCGGCCTGGGCGTCTACCGTTGTCAATGAAGCGGCGCCGAGCGCAACGGTCAGCGCGACTCGCCGTAAGCAAAGTTGTCCCACCATCATCGGCCGAGTCTCCCAGAAAGGGCCGACGCTGAATAGCCAGGGGCAGGATTGCAACACGGCACATGGCGTGCTCAGAGCCGGTCATGCTTAAAGTCAAACCCAGCCGATGGGCGCGCGCGCTTCGATTCCCCCTCGCGAAGCGCGCGCTCGGGCCCGTAGGCTACGCAGCGCAGAACGCTGCGCATGCGAAGACCGCGGCCCAGTCGCGAGCGAGCGACGTTCGCAGCCAGCGCCGATTTCGGGCTGTCGCGGCCATCGCGAGCCTGCTCGTCCTCTTGCCGAGTTCGCAGGCGCTCGCGGAGGACGATAGTCCGCTCGGCTTCGCTATCGCCGGCGCCATGTTTGCTGCGGTGGCCGCCGGGGATGCACCGCTCTTTTTCCTGCGTGAGTCCGACGCCCCGCTCGACCTTTCGATGCACGCCGGCGTCTCCGGCGAGCTCAACCAGTTCGCCCTGGCGGCGGCTGGTACGGGCCAGTTCAGCGTCGACGGGCCCTTCGGCTGGTCCACGAACGCTCGCTTCGACCTGCCGCTCGATCCCGACTTGGTGGGCTTTCAAGGCAAGCTTCGCGTCGATGTGGTGGGCAGCGCCGCGCTCTGGGAGTCGCCCGCGGACGGAGCTTCGATCGAGGCGCTGCTGGGCGCGACCACCTGGACTTCTCTCGAAGACCGCAACCGCGATGGCGAGACCGAGTGGCACGGCTCGCTGGGGCCGGCCGCTGGCGCTCGCGCGACCTTCGGAACGCCGCTCTTCTCGGCCGCACTCAGCGCGCTCTACGTTCCACTCTTCGGTGAGCCGCCCAGTTTGCAGACGCATCATCTCGACCTCGCGAGCACCGTGTCCTTCTGCCCCGAACCGGACTCCGAGATCCCGCTCACCGCTTTGTTGACCGTCAAGCGCGAGGTCGGTTTCGCCGATGGACCGCTCTACCGCGGCACCGTCCTGCTGCTCGGCATCGAACTGCCGTTGGCCACTCCGCGGCGGCGGTCGCGTTAAGCGGCTCGCTCGAGCTGCGCCGATCTGGTACCAGCCAGCGATGATCAAGTGCTCCTTCGCCCTGTTGCTGACCGCGGCAGCGGCGTGCGCCCCTTCAAGCCCACGCGCCGAGCTTGCGCCCGACCCCACGACGGAGGCCGCATCGCCGACCTCCAGCGCATCCACCAGCGCAGTGGCGACCCCACCGACCGAAACGAGCAGCACCATCGCCGCGACGGCCACCCCAACCGCGACGGCTAGCGTCGAGCCGCCGAAGATGTGCACCAAGATCGGCTGTGCCAGCGAGCTCGTGCTACCGCTCGTGTGGGGCAAAGACACGCTCACCTCGAGCAAGTACACCTTCGAGCTGACGGTGGACGGCAAGAAGGGGCGCTGTGAAATCGTGTGGCCCTACAAATCCTGCAGCGACGTGCGCGCAGCGAAGTGTTCGGGCGAGGTCGCTTTTACGCTCGAGACCAGCTGCACCGGCGCAGCCAAATCCACGAGCGATATGGTGATTGGGCCGCTGCGCCTGAGCGGCACCCCAGCGGCGGCGACGCTCAAGGTCTGGCGCGAGAAGATCATGTGGCATCAACAGGAGCTCACGCTCAACTACGCCGACCTTCGCCCCAACGGCGCAGCCTGCGAGCCGCTTTGCAAACAGGCCTCACGACGCATCTGCATCGGGAGCTGCGAGGCGAAGGATCTAGCCGCAGCACCGCCCGACGTGCCCTAGCTGCGGCGGAAGCGAGCAACGGCGCTTGAGGCGGCAGCGCCAGAGCAACGCGCGATCACTAGGCCGACTGCAACGCCCCATGGTCATCACAGTGACCGTCGTGGGGGTGGTGCAAATGGCCGGCGACCAGGTAGTCGACGTGGTCACCGTGAGGCACCGCTGCGTGTCCACATCCCTCCGCGTGCACGTGCCCTTGCTCGTGGCCCGCGCAGCTGTGCGCTGGAGTGCATGCGGCCGGGTTGTCGGTACCGACCTCCACCTTGCACTCATCCACGTGCCCGTCGTGCGCGTGATGAAGGTGCCCATCGTGGAGGTAGTCCACGTGGTCGCCGTGACGGACGGCGGGATGCCCGCAGTCGGGGCCGTGGACGTGATCGTGGCTGGGATGGGTGTGATGGCTCATGGTTATCTCCTCTTCGTGGTTGGGGACGGGGCAACCGGCGCCTCGTCAGCGTGTTCAAGTCCTGCGCGAATCAGCTCACGCACGTGATCGTCCGCGAGCGAGTAAAAGATGTGTTTGCCTTCACGGCGCCGCTTCACCACGCGCTCGCTGTGCAGCACGCGTAACTGCTGCGACAGCGTCGAGAGCTTGGTGTCATTGGCGAGCGCCAGCTCAGAGACGCAACACTCCCCAGCGTCCAGCTGGTGGAGCAGCTTCAACCGAGCCATGTCCCCGGCGGCGCGGAAGAGCGCGGCAGCCCGCTCGAACGCGACCTCACTCACCTGCCAAGCCACAACCGGCCCCGCCGCATGGGGGTGCTCACAGTTAGGAGACTTTTTGGGCGTTGAGTTCATCTATTCAACAGTCGTTGAAGTGTAGGAACAAACGCTGGGCTCGGCAAGCGTCAAAGCAAAGCCATCAGCTCAACGTTCGTGGTTGGGGTCCGGAGCAAGACCGAGTCGTGCGGTCGAAGGCGGCAGAACAACGGCTGGCGCCCGCTTCAAAGCGTCGGGTGAACGACCACTACGCTCGGACAGCGCTGGGCACTCGACGAAGGTGACCTGCTCGGGCAGCCGTTCACAAGCAACCACGTGAACGCCCCCAGCGAGGCCGATGGTGCCGATTCCAGGAGGAGCGCTGGTTTCCTCAACGTGGATGAAAGCCCGCGGCGGCCGTGCTCGAGGACTGCAGACGACCACCGAACGCACGCGGATCAACGCTGCACGCCGACTGCTTCGGCCTAGCGAAACGGCGCAAATCGAGAACCGGTCGAGGTCGAGGGCAAACTCCCCTGCGTCCGGACCCAACCAGGCGTGAAGCTCCGGCTTCGACAGAAGGCGGCGCATCCGCTGGGTTGGGCCGGCGCTCACCGAATGCAGCAGCGTTACCAGGGGAAGGCTCCGGGTGAGGACGAAGTCGGGACGCATACGCGAGCAGCTTCTAGCACATGCAACCGAGTTGCATCTATCAACCTACGCAGCTGCGCCTGTGCTAGCGCAGAGGCTCATCGAGCGCCGAACTCGCGCCCAACGCCGCATTTATCGCAGCGGCAAGCAACATTGCTGCTAAGTCGGCGGCCCATGCCCGTCCTTACCGCCCGCGCGATCACCAAGGCCTACGGCCTTCGGCCGTTGTTCAACGAAGCGACCTTCACCATTCGGCGCGGGGAGAAGGCAGCGTTGCTCGGGCCCAACGGCACCGGCAAATCGACGCTGTTGCGCGTGCTGGCCGGGCTCGAGCCGATGGACGGCGGCAGCATCGAGCGGCGACGCGACGCGACCATCCTTTATCTGCCGCAAGAACCGGTGCTCGATCCGGCGCGCTCCCCGCGCGAGATCGCCCGCGAAGGGCTGGCGGCCTGGCATGCGGTGAAGGAACGTTACGACGCGATCTCCGCGCGCCTCGAGCAAGGCGAATACGACGATGCGCTGCTCAGCGAGCATGCCTCGCTGGGCGAGGACATCGAGCGGCTGGGCGGTTGGACGCGCGACCATGAGGTGGACGAGGTGCTCGCGCACTTGGGCATCCGTGACGTCGAGCGGCCGGTGGGCACGATGAGCGGCGGCGAGAAGCGGCGCGTCGCGCTGGCGCGCATCTTGGTCGCCAAGCCCGACATGGCGATCTTCGACGAGCCGACCAACCATCTCGATGCCGACACCATCAGCTGGCTGGAGGGCTACCTGGCCGATGAGTTTCCCGGCGCCGTGCTGCTCGTCACCCACGACCGTTACTTGCTCGATGCGGTGGCCACGCGCGTGCTCGATCTCGAGGACGGGCGCGTGGTCGAGTACACAAAGCGCAACGACAGCGTCGGCACCTTCGAGGATTTTTTGGAGCAGAAGGCCGAACAATATGCGCACGCCGAGCGCGTCGAGTCGAACCGGCTGAGCTTCGTCAAGAAGGAGATCGAGTGGCTGCGCCGCGGTCCGAAGGCGCGCTCGACCAAGCAGAAGGCGCGCATCCAGCGTGCCGAGGCGGCCATCTCCGCCGAGGGCCTGCGCACCCGCGGCGAGGTCGAACTGGTCGGGCTGGAGGCGGGCTCTTCGCGTTTGGGTGGGACCATCCTCGAGCTGCTCAACGTCAGCTTGGAGCTCGGTGGGCGTCGCCTCGTGGACGACTTCACGCTGCGGCTGGTGAAGGGCAATCGCGTGGGCATCGTCGGGCCGAACGGCATCGGCAAGACCACCTTGTTGCGTTTGGTCACCGGCGAGCTCGAACCGACCAGCGGCAAGGTCGTGCGCGGCGTGCAGACCAAGTTCGCCTACTTCGATCAGGCGCGCACCACGCTGCGCGACGACTGGACGGTGCTCGACACGTTTGTGAGCGCGAGCACTCCGACAAGGTCGGCGCAGGCTCGGTCACCATCGGCGACAAGCAGATGGAGATGCGCGCTTACCTCGAGCTGTTCTTGTTCGAAGGTGCAGCGCTGCGTCGGCGGGTTTCGGCGCTCTCCGGCGGAGAGCGAGCCCGCGTCGCGCTGGCGTTGGCGCTCAAGACCGGCGCCAACGTGCTCCTGCTCGACGAGCCCACCAACGACCTCGACATCGCTACCCTGGGCTCCCTGGCCGAGCTGATCGAGGGCTGGCCCGGCTGCGTGCTGGTCGTCTCCCACGATCGCTACTTCCTCGATCGCGTGGTCACGTCGATCCTGGCCTTCGAGCAGGATGGCCACATCACCCAGTACGCCGGCAACTGGGACAACTACTGCTTGCAGAAGCGCGCCCGAGAGCAAGACGCCAAACGCGAACGCACACAAAGTGAGCGGCCGCGTCTCGGCCTGCGTTGAGCGGAGTTCGATGATCCACTGGAAGGCGTTGGGGGCCTATCGGCGTTGCTGATCCACCCCGGCCCAAAAGAGCGATAGCCTGCGCGCAGTTCGCGTCCGGCGCCCCTCTCCTCGAAGGATCTTCCATGCGCACGCTCAAGCTCTTCACCGTCTGCCTCGCTCTTGTCGTTGCACCGGCTTGCGTAAAGACCAAGGTCACCACCAAGACCGCAAGCGGCGCAGAGGCGGCCGACGTTCCGACGTCGAAGTTGGGCCACTACGCCACCCCCGACGGCTTCATTGGCTTCACCTTGGATCGCACCGGAGAGGTACCCAAGTTCCAGCTCGACAACACCACCGCTGTGGTGGCGCTGTTTGTCGAAGAAGCGCTCGATCGCGGCGACCACGTTGGCCACTTCCTCAACGGGCCTGACGGCCGGGCATGGCTCTTCATCAGCATGGCGGGTGACTTCTTTTTCATCAGCGCCGAAAAGCGCGAGGAGCTGGCAGCAAGCGACGTGGAGAACGTGGGCGTGCGCGTCACCCGGGATGGCGGGGCGACCCCGTTGGAGGCCGCGACCCAAAAGGGAATTGCCACGCTGCCGCCCCTGAAAACTACCTTCGATCTGGCCAGCGAGAAGCTGCGCGAGCTGAGCGTCACCACCAAGTTTCCGCAGTTCAAGAAGGAGGACTCGGGCAATCTGGCCAAGCTCGAAGAGCTGTGGCCGCTACTCGACGCGAGCATGGTTGTGCGTGTTTCGGCCAAGGGTGCTGAGTCTGCGCGCTGGTCTCCGGCCTCGCCGTACATTGGGGACACACTGCATGGCTTTGGCGGTGATGTCGGCGCTTTCCCCTCCGAGACAGCCTGGGACAAGAACGCCAAAGGCCTCGCTGGGCACGGTGGTTTGCTCGATGTGGACGTCCGCTACGGCTCGCCCAGTCGGCTGCGTCTGCATGGTCAGAAAGGCTGGCCGACGCCTCTCGCCGCCGGTACGCCCGGTGTGATTTGGATGACCGATAGCACCACGATCGTGTTCGTCAGCCTCGATGGCGGTCGCTACCATCTGACGCTGAACAGCGCACCCGACAAAGACGGCCTGCCGATTGAGTTCAATGCGGGATCACCCGGCAGCTGGCCAGCGCCGCTGCAACACACCTTGGTGGACGTGAACGCCGTCCGCGGCTTCGCCACGGGCGGTGCAGTGTCGGCGAAGGTCGGTAGTGACGTGGAGGCCTTGGACGACGCTTGGTGGGCGTGTGTGAACACGGTTTGGGAGGCGGGTGTCAAAGAAGAAGATGCCATCCGCGCAGGAGCAGGCGGACTCGACGCCAAGCAGGGCAAGTTGAGCGCCATCCCCAAGCGCTACGAAGAGAAGGCCAAGAAGGATTGCGCGCCCAACCAGAAGAAGCTGGAAGAGGGGCTCGTGGCCTTCATCGAGCAGCGGAGCAAAGAGCGAGCCGCGCTCTACGAGAAGGCCAAGCTGAAGGTCGCGTCGCTGGGCGTGAAGTAACGAGGCCAGGGCTCGCTACGGCGCAGCATCGTAGTATCCTGGGTCGCAGTGCAGGAGGGTGGTCGTTTTCAGTTTCCGATGGCGCCGGTGCTATCCCCGGATCATCCGGGGCACCTCGCGAGAGCGGCCCAACCGATCACTCCGTTCATGTTTGCGCCATCCGCGGCAGGGCCGGCCGAGCAGCGTTGGGGAACGGCGGCGGCGGCGCCCGCAGAAGCGCGTTGGGATGCCCCGCCCGCCGGTTATGGCAAGCGCCCCTCGACGATCCCGCCGGCGCCGGCACCCGACCTCGCCGCCCCGGCGATCTTGCCGTTTCAACCTGCGAACAACGGGCTTCCCTTTGCACCGGCGGCACAAGGAGCAGCGTTCGGAGGGCAGCCGCAGGCCGGTTCTGCGGCGCCCGCCGCGCCGGCGCAGCCGATCTCCCCGTGGGCGCAATACGCTTCGGCGGCCACAGGGCTCCCCACGCCGGAGCCCGCTGCGCCAGCCTTGGTGCCACCGGCGGTGGTGCCGGCAGCACCGGCCTGGGACCCGCACGAGGCCCAACGTATCGAGGCCCAACGTATCGAGGCCCAACGTATCGAGGCCCAGCGACTTGAAGCTCAACGTATCGAGGCCCAGCGTCTCGAGGCCCAGCGACTTGAAGCTCAACGCGCCGCTTGGCAACACGCCGAGGCCCAGCGCCTCGCCGCCGAACAGGCCGAGGCCCAACGTATCGAGGCCCAGCGTCTTGAAGCTCAACGCGCCGCTTGGCAACACGCCGAGGCCCAGCGGCTCGCCGCCGAACAAGCCGAGGCCCAACGCCTCGAGGCTCAGCGGCTCGAGGCCCAACGGCTCGCCGCCGAACAAGCCGAGGCCCAGCGTCTCGAGGCTCAGCGGCTCGCTTGGCAACACGCTGAGGCCCAGCGCCTCGAGGCCGAGCGCGTTCAACGCGAGCGGGAGGCCGCCGAGCTTGCCACCCGCGAGGCGTTGGCTCGGGCAGCCGCGGAGCGCGCCGAGCTCGAGCGGCTGATCGCGCAACGGGAGGCCGCGGAGCAGCTGGCGCGAGAAGCAGCGGAACGTGCAGCGCGCGAACGTGAGCTCGCTGAAGCAGCTGCCCGCGAAGCGGCGAAGGAGCGTGCGGCCGCCGAGCTTGCCTTGATTGAGGCGGCGCGCGCCCGCGAACAGGCCGAGGCGCTCGAACGAGAGACGTCGGCGCGGCTCGCAATCGAGCGGGAACGCGCGCTGCAAGCTGCCGAAGAACGTCGGCTGGCGGAGGAACGAGCGGCGCGTGAAGCGCGCGAAGCCGCCGAGGCCCGCGCGCTGGCCGAACGAGCTGCAGCTGAGCGCGTTGCGTACGAGGCGCAACAGCGAGCCGCACAGGAGGCACAGCAGCGGGCGATGCTGGAGGCGCAGGCGCGCGCCGAACGCGACGCCCATGAGCGAGCGGCGCGAGCGGCGATCGTGGCGGCGGAAGCGCGAGCCCTGGCCGAGCGGGTGGCCGCCGATCGAGCGGCGCGCGAGGCCGCACAACGCGAAGCTGCCGAGCGCGAGGCCGCACAACGCGAGGCAGCGCTGCGCGAAGCCGCACAACGCGAGGCCGCTGCTCGCGAGGCGGCGCTGCGCGAGGCCGCACAACGCGAGGCCGCTGCTCGCGAGACGCTGGAACGGGAAGCGCGTGAAACCAGCGCGCGCGCGGCCGCCGAGCGGGAGGCCGCTGCACGCCTTCGCGAGGCTGCAGCGCGCGAGGCGCTGGAACGGGAGGAACGCGAGGCTGCGATGCGGGAGGCCGCCGTGCGCGAGGCTACCGCGCGCGAAGCCTTGCAGCGCGAGGTCCGCGAGACCGCCGCACGCGAAGCGCGCAAAGCCGCCGAGGCGCGCGAGGCCGAGGAGCAGAAAGCGAAGGCCGCCAAAGCCGAGTCCCTCGCGGCGCTGCGCAAAGCGGCGCAAGAGGAAGAACGCGCCGAACGACTCGCGGCCTTGGCTGCGGCCGACGCGACCGTCTCGCTCAGCACGCCGCCTCCCAAAGCAACCAGCATCGCCCCGCCGAATGCGGCCAGTGTGCCGCCGCCCAAAGCGACCAGCGTCGCTCCGCCGAACGCGGTCAGTGTGCCGCCGCCCAAAGCGACCAGCGTCGCTCCGCCGAACGCAGCCAGCGTAGCCCCGCCCGCCCAGGCGCCGGTTGCGCCCAGCGAGCCGCCCGCTGCTGCGCCGAGCGAGCCGCCTGCTGCTGCGCCGAGCGAGCCGCCTGCTGCTGCGCCGAGCGAGCCGCCTGCTGCTGCGCCGAGCGTCGCACCGACGCCGAGTGGCCTTGTACCGCCGCCCAAGCGGAAGAAGATCGCCAAGTGGTAGCGTCAACCGGCTGACGAGCGTCAGCCGCGCGACGTCGGCGGCACGACGATTTGAGGCGACGCGGTGAGCGTCAGGTCGGGGTTGCAGCGCCTTGCGAAGCAGGGCGGTCAGCGGCGCAAGGGCCTCTGCGACGTAAGACCGGGGAGCTGCGCCAGCCCCCGCCCTTTGCTTCGCGCTGCCGCGACCAAACACCGGGCACCTACCGCAGCCCCCACCCTTTGCTTCGCGCTACCGCGACCAAACCCTCGGCACCTACCGCAGCCCCCACCCTTTGCTTCGCGCTACCGCGACCAAACCCTGGGCACCTACCGCAGCCCCCACCCTTTACTTCGCGCTGCCGCGACCAAACCCCGGGCACCTACCGCAGCCCCCAGCCTTTACTTCGCACTGCCGCGACCAAACCCTCGGCACCTACCGCAGCCCCCACCCTTTACTTCGCGCTACCGCGACCAAACCCTCGGCACCTACCGCAGCCCCCACCCTTTGCTTCGCCCTTTACTTCGTTAAGCGCCGCCGCTCCCGGCCGCGTGCAACGGCCAAAGGGGGCTCGTATCTGCCGCTTGCTCTAAGAACGCCACGCGGCGAGCGCGGGGGACATGCTGACCGAGCGGAGAATGGCCTCCGATTCAGCGCCACAGACGTCCTCGAGCAGCTCGCGCAAGACCTCTTCATCGATGCTGGAGGGCGTAACCGCCCAGATCACCGTCGCATCGAGCGCTGCATCGCGTGCGCCTTGGGCGTCGCCGTCCTCGTGCAGCTCCCACGCCAGCGCGCACAGCTTGACGGCCAAGTTGATGGCGCCGCCGTTCGGCTCGGCGCACAACGTCACGGTCTCAGCCTCGGGCTCACGAACGAATCCCATCGTTGCTCCTCAAGTCGGCGGAACCGGCCGCAGACTCGGGCGGAGAAGCACGAGCTGGGCCAGGCGCATGGCGCTCAGAAAGCAAACGTTAGCGTGGTTCGCCCGGCGGAGAACAGAGGGGGCTCGCTCCCCAGCGCAACCGCCGGTCCATCGAGGCTGACGCTGACGAGGTAGGAGCCCGTCACGACCAGGACGATGCCCCCGCCGATGCCGGATACATACGTCGCCACGCGCGCGAGTTCGGACATGGCGTCATCGTCCACGGCGCCCAGCGCGATCGGCGTGGCGATCGCCGCGCCCAAGCCGAGCACGATGTTGATCCAGCCGAACACCTGCTTGAAGGCGCGACCATCCGACCGTGGCTCGACGGCCACCCGATCGCTGGGCTCACGGCCGCAGCGCCTCGCCGCTTGATCGAACTCACAGCGCAGGCCGTGCTCGCGGCAAGCGCGTGAGGCCGCACAATCCGCAACGCTCGTCGCGACGCAGCGTTCGCCCTGCAGCGTGCAGCGCCCATATTGCTCGCAGGCCTCACTCGCTCGGCAACGGTCCGCGGCCTGGGCGTGAGCTGCAGCAGGGAGCAGCGCGAGTGCGAAGCTGACGAGCCAAAGCCGCATGCGCCAAAGCCTACTGCACTATCAGGCAGCTTTCAGCGCCGAGCGAGCACGCAGACGACCGATGGCTTTGACGAGCTCGACGACAGCGACCGGGGCGAGCGCCGCGACGGTGATCAAGCCCCAATCGGTCGCGCTCAGGAGGGTGGTTCGCAACACGTTGCGCAGAGGCGGCAGGAACACCGCTGCAACTTGCAACAGCACACAGATCGCGGTCGCTCCCCACAACCAAAGGTTGCTGAAGAGCCGAGCGCTGAACAGCGACTGGCGCAGCGATCGCGCATTGAAGGCGTGAAATACCTGGGCGAGCGCGAGGGTCATGAATGCCATCGTCTCGGCATGGCGCAGACCAACGCCTTGCTCGCCGTACCAGCGCATCCCCAACGCAAAGGCCGCCAGCGTAGAGCCGGCGAGAAGCCCACCCTGCCACACGATCAGCCAGCCGAAACGCGCGGTCATCAGCGGCTGTTTCGGATCGCGCGGCGGCACCTTCATCACGCCCTCGGCGGAAGGCTCGAGCGCGAGCGCCATCGCCGGGAAGATGTCGGTCACCAGGTTGAGCCACAAGATCTGCATCACGCCGAGCGGCAGCGGCCAGCCGACCATGATCGCGACGAAGATGGTGGCGATCTCGGCGAGGTTGCTCGAGAACAGGTAGTGGATGAAGCGCACGATGTTGTTGACGATGATGCGCCCTTGCTCGACGGCCCCGACGATGGTGGCGAAGTTGTCGTCGGTGATGACCATGTCAGCGGCGTCCTTCGCGACCTCGGTGCCACGGATGCCCATCGCGATACCGACGTCGGCCTTGCGCAACGCCGGCGCGTCGTTGACCCCGTCGCCGGTCATCGCCACCACGTGACCGGCGCGTTGCAACGCCTCGACGATGCTGAGCTTGTGCTCGGGCGATACGCGAGCGAAGACCGCGGCCTCGGCGACGATCGCCTGCCAGCCGGCGGCGTCGAGGTCCTTGAGTTCGCGCCCGTTCACGGTGCGCAGCAGCGCGCCTTTCGTGTCGCGGTCGAGCCCGAGTTGCCGAGCGATCTCGCTGGCGGTGGCCTGTTGGTCGCCGGTGATCATCACGGTGCGGATGCCGGCCTCGCGGCAGATCGTGATGGTGCGCTCGGCCTCGTCGCGCAGCGGATCGATCATGCCGACGAGCCCGACGTAGACGAGCTCTCGGGTGAGGTCTTGATCGCTGAAGCCTTCGGGTAGCTCGCGGTAGGCAAGCCCGAGCACGCGCAAGGCCGCGGCCGCGAGCTGCTGGTTATCGGTGCGAGCCTGCTCGCGAGCCTCAGCCGAGAGCGCGACCACGCCCTCCGCTCCGAGCAGCGAACCGCTGGCCGCCAACACCGCCGCAGGCGCTCCCTTGACGTAAGCGACGCTGTGTCCGCAGGGCGCTGTATGCACCGTGACCATCTGTTGGGTCTCGCTGCTGAAAGGCAACTCGCGCGTGCGCGGGCAATCGCGCTCGAGTTCGGCTCGCTGTAGGCCGGCCTTCTCCGCCACCACCGTCAACGCCGCTTCGGTCGGGTCGCCCAAGACCACCGCGCTGCCCTTGGAGCGATCGAGCTTGGCGTCGTTGCACAATGCGCCGATGCGCAAGGCGACGCGCAGCGGCTCTTCGCTCGCGGCCGCAAGATCGAGCATGGCCTCTGCGCAGCGGAAGTCGCCCTTCGCCGCGTAGCCGGTACCGCTTACGTCGATCCGTCGCGCAGCGAGCACGAAGCAGCGCACGGTCATCTCGTTGCGCGTCAAGGTGCCGGTCTTGTCGGTGCAAATGACCGTCGCCGAGCCCAGCGCTTCCACGGCAGGCAGGCGGCGCACCAGCGCGTGCATACGAGCCATGCGCTGCATCCCGACGGCCAGCGTCATCGTGGTCACCGCGAGCAGCCCCTCGGGCACGGCGGCGATCGCTAGCGAAACGCCGACCTCGACCATGAACAAGAACGGATGACCGCGCAGCCAACCGACCAGGATGATCACCACGCACAGCACCAGCACGACCACCAGCAGCGCTCGGCTCAGCTGCGCGAGCTTGGCCTCGAGCGGCGCGCTGCGTTCGCCGGCCTGCTCGAGCAACCTGCCGATCGTGCCCATCTCGGTGCGCATCCCCGTCGCGGTAACGACGAACGCCCCGCGACCTCCGGTGACCGCGGTCCCGAGATGCACCATGCTCAGCCGCTCCGCGAGCGGGGCTTCGCGGTCAGCGATGGGAGCCGCTGATTTGGCAACCGGGAGCGACTCGCCAGTGAGCGCCGATTCGTCGAGCTGCAGCTGAGCGTCGTCGATGATGCGGCCATCGGCTGGAACCCGATCGCCCGCAGCGAGCAGCACCACATCGCCTTGCACGAGCTCTTCGGCGTTGAGACGCCGCTCCTCGCCCTCGCGCAGCACCCGAGCGTGGGTGACAGCCTGTTTACGCAGCGAAGCCAACGCCTTCGCGGCCTTCCATTCAGTCGCAAATCCAATCAGTGCGTTGAGCGCGATCACCACCAGGATGGCGATGGCCTCGACGATCTCACCGAGCACCAGCGCGACGCCGCCGGCCGCCACCAGCAAGAGCACGATCAAACTCTTGAACTGGTTCATCACGATCGAGAAGGCCGAGCGTTGCTTGGCCTCGTCGAGCGTGTTGGGGCCGTCCTGTTCGAGCCGAGCGGCGGCCTCGCCTGCGCTTAGCCCTCGCGCGAGATCGACCTTAAGCTGCGCGGCGATCGAGCCGACAGGGTCCGAATGCCACGCCTGGGCGTCGGTGTTACCCGGCACGCGGCGCCCGAAGGGCGTCGGTTCGCCGGAAGTACCTTTTTGCATACGCGAGGAACTGCCCGTCGGTGGGATGGTCCTGCGTCGCGATGCCGACGACGCGCCGCTCGGGAGCCAGCTCACGCTGGTGCACGAACTTGAGCAGCTCCCGCTTCGCAGTGGGCGGCCCGACGATCAGCACCTCTTTGGCGCCCTCGAGGCCGCGCGCTACCTCGTGAAGAAATAGCCTGGCCGCCTCCGGTTGTGCGCCCGTTGTGGGCGGAGCTTGCCTTTCGTGCAGGTCGTGCAGCGGCGCCGCGACGCGCCTGGCTTCAATGCGGTCGGCTTCGATGTCGAAGATCCGAGCTTCCTTGTGATCGATCCAAACAGCGACATGCTTCGTCATCGTGACGGTCTCCCAATCGGTGGGTGCACTGCGTTCGTAGTCATCCGAGCGTTACGCCCAGCAAGCGTCCAATCAGCGCGGTCACCAGCATGGCCAACGCTCCGCCGAGGGTGACGCGCAAGGCGGCTCGGCCGGGTGCAGCGCCACGAGGTATCCGCCAAACGCCCCGAGCGCCGCCAAACTCAACAGCGAAAGCGACGCGATCGTCGCAATTCGCAGGCTGGTGGGGGCGAGCAGCAGGGCGGCAATCGGCACCAGGGCGAAGGAGCCAAAGCTCGCCGCCGAGATCCAGGCCGCCTGCACCGGGCGCGCGAGCGAGGTCGGATCGAGGCCGAGTTCGTCACGCATATGCGCGCCCAGCGGGTCGCGGGCGCTCAGCTGCTGGGCGACCTGCAGCGCGAGATCCTTTTCGACACCGCGCTTGACGTAGATCAACGCTAGCTCCGAAAGCTCTGCGGCCGGCGTTCTCTCAGCTCGCGCGCCTCGCGCTCGACGTCGGCTCGTTCGGCGTCCCTTTGCGAGCTGACCGAGACGAACTCGCCGACGGCCATCGACATCGCGCCGGCCACCAGCCCAGCGACGCCAGCGACCAAGATCGCCTCCTTCGAAGCGGCGGTGGCAGCGACGCCGATCATCAGACTGGCGGTGGAGACGATCGCGTCGTCGGCGCCGAGCACCGCGGCGCGCAGCCACGCCGCGCGGCCGCTGCGATGACCTTCAGCCTGCGGCTGTGCGCGCAGCGAAGCGACGCTCTTTCCGTTACCGGTGCGTGCGAAGGCGGCCACGAATCACGAGGCGGCGGCGGGAGGTCGGGCCTCTAGCTGCGTGATGATCTTGTTCCAGGTGTTCTCGTGCACGGCCTTGCGCGGCAACACGCGCCCCATCGACTCGGCGTGGCCTTTGGCACGCTGTACGCCTTGTGCGAGTTGCTTCAGGTCGACGTATTCATCGCCGTCCGCGAGCCCGGTAGCAGTCTCCGCGGTGCTCACGCTGGCGACCTCGGCGTCCGAAAGGAGCTTCATGATGCTGTCCCGCGTGAGGTAGTCGTTGCGACTGTCGTTCTTCATAGGCTCGCCATCAAGCAAGACGGGGGCCGCGCGAGCCGACGCTCGGGACGCGGAGAATTGCCTGGTTTGCGCGCCAGACTGCAACCGGGCCAGACGCCGAGGACGAACGACGCTGTCAAAGTGATGCTGCCGCACCACCCTTTTGAAGGAGTGCGCGCCACGATGGAACCCGTGGGCGGCGATCGAGCGCGCCCGACCAGCGGCTCACAACCTGCAATCAACAGGGCGCTACGCAACCTGCGTCCTGAACATGAGGTTCCACGAGCCGTATGAAGCCCACACAGCATGAACACTTCTCTGACCTGCTCTCGCATGACCACGCGCGGCTCGACGCCATGCTCAGCTCGCTGCTCGAGCTCACCCATGTGAACGCTCAACCAGCGCTCGACGTGCAATGGGGGGCCTACGAAACGAGCCTGCTCGCGCACCTCGACGCCGAAGAGATGTTCCTCCTTCCCGGGCTGGCCAAACAGGATTCGTTGCACGCCGATCGTATTCGGGCGGAGCACGCAAAGATCCGTGAACTCTTGGCCGAGGTCGGCGTAGGGCTCGAGCTGCATCTGGTGCGCGAGTCCCAAATGCTCGAGCTCGCGCGCTTTCTCCGCGAGCACGCGAAGATGGAGCAGGAGCCGCTGTACAGCTGGGCCGACCGTGCGATCGCTCAGAGCAGCTTCGCGTTGGTCCGCAATCGTCTGCGCGACACCTGGCGCCGATTGCGCCCCGCGTCGACGCCGCCGCGCGCGCAGCTGTAGCGCGCGCTAGCGAAAGCCGAAGAGCACGAAGCCGAAGACGCTCGGACCGGCGACATCCCGCGTGAGTTGCCGGGCGATCGGCGATCCTTCGACCACGCGATAGTTCGCGCCGACGCCGAACCGGGTCTGATTCACCGTCTCCGCCTCGAGCGTGAACTGCGGGGCGACGATCAGCACCTTCGCTGCCGGATAGGGCTCAGTCGCGTCGATCTTGTAGCGCAGGTTCCCGACCCCGACGAACAGCGACGCGACGGGCTGCATGAGTGCACGAGGCAAGAGCAGCGCACCGAAGAAGCCGCCGGCACCGAGCGCGTCGCGCTGCGCGTTGGCCGGGACGCCATCGGCCGTGGCCAGCGGAAGCTGCCGGGCCAAGCCGAAACCGCCACCGCCGAGCAACAAGCGCTCGGCGAGCACGTGTCCACCGTAGCCGCCGCGCACGTCGGAGGAACCCCCCGCCAGCTCAGTGAAGACGTACGAGTGGACCGGCGGTCGCGGTGCGCGTGGGGTCGTGGTCAGTCGCAGACAGCCGTCACACTCAGGCGAGCGCAAAGGGAGCGGCACGCTGGCCCACTCCGTCGCGATCGAGCGTTGCTCAGGTGGCAGCGGCTCGTCGAAGGCGTCGCTGGTCGCCTCGACCTGCGCAATCCCGACCGCCCGCGGCTCGGCCGCGAAGACGCTGGCCGGGCCGACGACCGCCATCGCGCAGAGTGCCCAGAGCGGAAGGCGCTCGCGATGGTTCATGCTCGAGCTAGCTCTTGTCGACCAAGTCTTTGAGTACGTCCCACTGAGCATCCAGCTCCTTCTTGGCTTGATCCCACGTGGTCGCGGTGGTGGCCTCGAGCGAAGCGTGCGCGGCTGTATAGCGCTCGCGAGCGGAGTGAATGTTGATGAGCGAGGCGTCGAGGTCGGCCTTGCTCTTGCCCTTCAGCGTCTTCTGCTTCGCCTCCAAGCCCGCGATATCGAGGTCGAGATCGGCGAGCGCGAGGCTCGTCGAGTGACGGTAGTCATTGCGCATCTTGGTGAAGGCTGTCTGCGCTTCGGTGATCTTCACGTTGGCCTCGTCTTGCGAGACGCGGTTCTTCTCTGCACGCTCGGCGTCAGCATCCGCGATCTCGTTATCCGCGGTGCGCTGTGCGTTGGTCGCCTTGCTTTGCTCGGTGGTGGTGCGACAAGCAGCGGAGGAGACAAGAACGAGGGCGACGAGGCTCGTGAGCAAACGATGATTCATACGTTTTCCTTGGTAAGGGCTCCGCTGAAGGCGGATGCAGCTACGCAGCGCAGTGCATCCGCCGTGCCGGAGAACGCAGCGCCTCGCTGCTGCGGAGCGGCGCCCCGCGCGTGGGATCCGCCTCTCGCCTCCGTGCGCTGGCGCTCAGGTGAGACAGCCTTGCTGCCACACCCGGCGAGCGCTGCGCGCAGCTTCACTCACTGCCTCGAAAGCCAGCCGACACTCGCCCATCATTGGCTCTGCGGAGCGCGCGCAGCTCGTCGCTCCGGCGCCCCCCAAGGAGATGCTTGTGGACGACCTGACCGTCGTGTCGTTGAAGAATGTGGCGCGCGCGCTCTGCACCGTCGTGCGAGCTTCGCTCCACGCTCACCAGCACGCATCCGCGCTTGAGGCAGGCCGTCAGGTCGTGAAGCATCGGGTCGGACTGACTTGAGCCGGCAAAGAGGGCGGTGATCACCCCCGCGAGCGCACCGCCGAAGGTGGTCAACGCGAGCAGACCGACCGAGCCATCGGTTACCGCTACCGCGGTGAGACCAATCATCAAACCGAGGATGGAACCTCCCGCGCCGAAGCGCGCGATCATGCGCGAAAGCCCTGTCTCGAACAGCAAGAGTTCGGAGCTTGGCAATTCGTCCAGCCGGCCTCGATGGAGGACGACCGAACCGGCTTGGTCCTCCGAGCCTACGAGCTCGAGTTCGGCGACGGCGCGGGTAGCGTTGTTGGGATTCTCGAATAGCGCAAACATGGAGTGGGACATTCACTTAGGCGAGCAAAGCGCGCGCCATTCGCGCGGCTAGTTGCCGCTGGCACCACCGCCGCCCGATGAGCCGCCGCCACCTCCACCACCGCCAAAACCGCCGCCGCCACCGAAGCCGCCACCGCGACCGCGGCTAGCGACCGAGAGCACGCTGCCGAGCAGCCAAAACACCGCCGAGCGCGACGAACGTGGGATCAACGCGAGCAGGAACGCGCCCACCGCAAGCAGCAACACCCAGGGGAAGCCTTGCTTCGGCGCTGAGCTGGGGGGTGCGGTTACGCCTGCTCCAAGCTGGGCTTCGATCGCCTGGGTCGCCACCTCGGCCGCCTGCGTCACATCGCCCTCGCGCAGCACCGCCGAAATGCCACGCAGGATCTCCGCCGCCTGCAGATCGGTGAGCTCGCCGCCAACGCCTTTGCCGGTCTCGATACGCGAAGCATGTTCGAGCTGCGCGAGCACGAGTAGCACGCCATCGTCCCGCTGACGGTCGCCCACGCCCCAAGCGTTGAAGGCGCGGTAGGCGAGGTCCTCAATCGGCTCACCGTCGAGCGTGCGTACCGCGTACACCACGATCGCGAAGCCGTGAGCCCGCTTCACCTCGGCCAAGCGCTGCTCGAGCTCGGCCTGCGCAGCGCTCGCGATCAGGTCATCGGGATCGACGACGTAGCCAACCAGCGGCGGCAGAGCGCGCTCGGCCTGGACGATGCCAGGGGTGACGAGCGCCCCCAGGGTCCAAGCGGTGATCAGCGCAACCCACGCGAACAGGCCTTTCATGGCCGTTAGAAGGACACGGCGGGCGCTGCTTGTACGTCGGCGCTGGTGGCATAGAAGACCTTGGGCGCGAAGGCTTTGCCGGTGGCCTTGTTCACTACTTGACCGCGCACCCGGCCGATCGCCGCGTTGTAGGCGCTGACGGCAGCGTTGTATTCCTCGCGCGCGCGCAGTAGCCGGTTCTCCGTTCCTTCCAGCTGCACCTGCAGATCGCGGAAGCTCTGATTGGCTTTCAGATCCGGGTACTGCTCCTGGACCACCAAGAGGCGTGAAAGCGAGTTCGAGAGACCTTCTTGGGCCCGTTGGAAGGCGAGCATCTTGGCCGGATCATCGAGATCCTCGACGCTGAGCTTCACGCTGGTTGCCAGGGCTCTCGCTTGAATCACCGCCTCCAGGGTGCCTCGCTCATGCGCGGCAGAGCCCTTCACCACCGCGACCAACTGCGGCACGAGATCATGCCGCCGCTGCAACTGGGCCTCCACGTTTGCCCAGCGCTCCGCCACGATCACCTCTTTTTCCACGAGTTCGTCGTAGCTCGAGCAATTCGTCAGCAGCGCGATGGGAACTGCGACGAGAACCGCGAGCACGGTTCGAACGAAAAATCCGAGGGATGTCGACATGAGAGCCTCCGCTTGCTTCACGAGGTAGCTGCGCGCAGGGGCGCGCAGCCGCGTTGGCCTCACGGGACGACCTGCCCACACAACCCGCCGCAATCGAAGGCCCCTTCGACGCAATCCTTGCCGTCGAGGCAGTTCTCACAGGTCGAAACATCGTCGGCAAAGACGTCGTTATCGGCGTTCTCTTCACAACGATTACGACACACGTCGACGTCGAACTCCGGGTCGAAGCAGTCTTGGTACTTGTCGCAGATGTTTTGACAATCGGTGAGCACATCGATCGCGTTGCACGAGGCGAACGAGATCAGCGCGACGAATCCAAGCGATAGACAACCTGCAATGCTTTTCATGCAAACGCTTGAGCATGAATCAGGCCGCCGCTGCAGCGCTCGCAATCTGCCGCATCCGACTCTAGCGGACCGCGCCAGCGTGCAACGCCGAGATCAAAGTCAGTCGTTCGAGCCAACGAGGCCATCGATTTGATGGCAGCTCGGCGCGACGTTGAACCGTTCGCCACGGGCCTCGTGTGCGCGATCCCATCGCACTTCACGCGGCCCGCGGACAACACGATTTCAGTTGATGGTGAACGAGTAGTCGCGGCCGTCGGTGCAGGAGTTGCCGAGACGATCGAACTCCTGCGAGACCTCGTCGCCCCAGCCTCCAACCTTGTCGTTCTTGAAGAACACCTTGAACGTGAGCTTGCTCCCTTCCGGGGCGTGCTGCAGTTTCTGGTTATTCCAGGTGTGGTGGCCGCCGTTCTTTCCGATCTCGGTGTCTGCGAGGTCCTCCGAGTGCGCCGTGCCCTTCCCGTCAATCCTGTAGCTGATCTTGGTCACCTTGATCTGGTCGCTCTTTTGGTTGATGACCTTGATGTCCACGTTGTTGCAGCTGGTGCCGAGCTCGACCGCATCGCCGACGTCCGCGTCAGACGCTGATGAGGAATCCAAGACCATGGGCGCGCCCACAGACGTACCGATACCGAAGACACCGAGAAGACCCAGGACGACGAACTTGATCATGACGTAGTGCTCCTTGCTGAACGCGGGATTGGGGACGCGACCTGCGGCTCCGTTTCATCCCGTCGAGAGCCCTTCAGCAACGCCCATGCCGCACGCAACATCCCGGAATTGCCAACGATTTTTCGCGGCACTGTCTACGCCGCTGGACACTGCGGGTGTCCAAATTCATGGACTGTCGAAAAGGCAGGACATGAGGTGTTGGCCACGAAACGGTGCCCGGCAACGCGTTCGTTGCGGCCGTCCTCCCGTGCGCTAGGTCGTGCGAGCCGAAGGCTCGCAAGGGAGCCGGCGACAAGCGCCGGCGCCCGGGTAGAAGCGGCCGTTGGCCCCGGGCGCGGCGTAGCCATTGATCAGCACACGGCGCGGCACCGCGGAGTGATTGGGCGCGCTGCCGTGCACGGCCCACGGACCGAAGAACAGCACGTCGCCCGCTCGGCCAAGCACCTCGACACAACGCGATGGGTCGACCGAACCGGGCACGAGCCGACCGCGCGCATCGAAGCTCGCCGCTTCCGCCGGGACGAACTCGAGCGGGCCGTTCTCGTGGTTCATGTCGTCGACGAGCAGGATGGTCTGCACGTACGAACCGCGACCGTTCACATCGCGCCAGGTATCTCCGCCTTTGTCGCGGTGCTGGATGTCTTGGTGCCAATCGAAGGCCACACCGTCGTTGGGCATCTTGAAGTGCGCCTGACAGAGGAGCTGCTCACACGCCGGCGTGCCCAAGAGTTCGAGCGCAGGTTCCAACAGCCGCGCGTCCTCGCTCAGCCGCAAGAGCGCGGGCTCCATCCCGCCGGCCCATACAACTCGCTGCACCACCACCGGGCCCTGCACGCGCGACTCAATGGCGAAGAACGCGCCCGCATGATCGCCGGTCTTGCTGAGCCCCTGCGCCGTCTCGTAGAGCCGCTCGAAGGCCGCGCGTACAACCGCAACTTCTTCGGCCGTAAAGACCTCACGCAGCACAAAGAAGCCGCGTTGATCGAAGTCGCGCCGCTCTACCTCGCTGAGCACGGCTCGAGTGTAGCTGGCGCGCGGAGGGTCTCCGAATTTGTGGCAGGTGCGTGGGTGTCACTTCGAGGCCGGTGTGCGAAAGCGGCAGCCTGGCATCGACGAGCGTGAACTGCGGCTGCGGGTGGCTTCCCTACGGCTGCCACGCGAGACCATGATCCGCGCCTTCGGCTGGGATCCAGACGCAGCAGGGCCCTAGCCGATGTCTGCTCGCGCTGCTCAACGCAGCGCCCTTCCCTTAATTGTACCGGCCTTCGATACAATCCGATTCGGATCATGCGGATGGTCCCGACCCAGAACGGGCCGTACACCGAGGGTGTCAGGACGCCGTCGCACTTGTTTGGATCGTCGGCTCGAAAGGACTCAGCATGAACCGTTCGTCGCGTTTTTCGGATCCCACGTCTCCCGAGGGTCGGGCTCTCGCTGCCGCGGTGCGCGTCGCACTCGGCTCGGGGCTCGTGGTCGCGTGTGGAGGTCGCCTCGCCGAGCCAGAACCGTCGAGGCTGCCACCGTCCACTACGAACCCTGCCGCGACCACTCCGGCCAATTCGGCTCCTGGTCCGGTTTCGCAGACGCTGGAGTCGTGCGAGGCGCGCCTCGAGGCGGCCTTTCCCGGTGGTGGCGCGCCTTTCTACGTGAACGATGTCCCGCGATCGACCGATCCGCTGCTGGTCGCCTGCTGCCAGCAAATCGAGGCGGCCGCGTCGGGGCTCGATGCAACCGAGAGGATTCGGAGCTCGGGCTGTTGCCACGTCGCCTCAACCGACACGACCGGCGCGTGCACGCCTTGGGGCCCACCGGTTCCGCCCGCGATGCCCGCGAGGCTCGCGTGAGCACGACCCCAAGCGAGCGCGTGCTCGACCTCTCCACGCCATGCGCGCCGGTCGCGGCGGCGCTCGATCTCGAGGTCCCGCCGGACTTCGCTGCCGCGACGCGTGCCACGTGGCTCGGACGCATGGTGAACGAATACCGCTCCGGCACCGTGTTCGAGCACACCGCAGCAGGTCTGGCCCGTGCGGGCTGCTCGCCGGAGGTCGTCGCCGAGTGCCGCAGCTTCGCCGAAGAAGAGCGGCGTCACGGAGTGTTGTGCGGCGCCGTGGTGTTGCGCGCCGGTGGGGAAGCTCGCGTTCCCATCGAAGCCGACGAGCCTTTTCCCGAGCACACCGACACCACGCCCCGCGCCGCAGCCGTGCGCAACCTGATCGCCATCTCGTGTTTGGCGGAGACGGTCGCCGTGGCGCTCATCGGCGACGAACGTGAGCGCATGCCCGAAGGGCCGCTGCGAGAGCTGCTCACGGGCATTTGGGCGGACGAGGTCGGGCATGCGCGCTTCGGATGGCGCACCGTCGCCTTACTGCTTCCAACGCTCGACGCGGACGAACGAGAGGCAGTGATCGCTTATCTGCCCGTAGCGTTCGAGCACCTCGAGCGGCACGAGCTCGAGCACCTTCCCGAGACCGCCCACGCGTCTCCAGACAGCGAAAAGTACGGTCTTTGCTCGGGCCAGGGCGCGCGCGAGCTGTTCTACGCCACGGTCGATCGTGCGGTGGTAGCCGGGCTGGAAGCGCTCGGCTTGCCCGCCCGTCGCGCCTGGGAACGTCGAGCAGCGCCGAAGGTTCAGGCCGCGAGGGCGACGACGACCTGGAGGAAGGCAGCGCCGGCGCGGGCGCGGCTGGGCGCCCCCATCGCGCTCGAGAGTGGCGTCGACGCCGAGTAGACGATGCGCTCGCACGCCTCCTCGAAGGCCTCGCTGAGGTCTCGGCCGCGTGGGAGCAGCTCAGGGAGCTCCCGACGAGTTCACCTCTTCCACTTGGCCAGCTCGGCGCTGATAAGGAGACTCGGGAGCGCTCTCTGCAGCTTCGCGAGGCCAGCGGTCGTTACCCTGGTGCCGAAGAGCCTGAGCGTTCGGAGCTTCTGGAGACCAGCGAGGTGCGCGATACCCGCGTCGGTGATCGGCATGTCTTCGAGGATCAGATCCTCGAGCTGCGTCATCGCGGCGAGCTTCATGACGCCAGCGTCGGTCAGCGCGACGTGGTCGAAGTTGATCGACGTGAGCCGTGGAAGACCCGCGAGCTGATCGATGCCGGCGTCGGTCACCTTCGTGTAGCGAAGGTTCAGGCGTTCGAGATCGCGCATGCCGGCGAGCTGTGCGAGCCCCACATCCGTGACGTCCGCCATACCGAGGTTCAACGACTCCAGCTTCGTCAGCGGCGCCAGCGAGCGGAGTCCGCCGTCGGTGATCTTGCTTCCGTGCAGGTCGAGGCGGCGCAGCTCGGTCAGCTTGGCGAGGTGCGCCGCGCCCTCGTCGGTGATGCCGGCCCCCACGATCGAGAGCGTCTCGAGCTTCGTCAGGTTCGCCAGGTACGGCATCCCCGCATCCGTCACTTTCGTGGCGTGCAGGCTCAGCCACGTCAGCTCGGTCAGCCGGGGGATGCCGCGGATTCCGGCGTCGGTCACCGGTGCCCAGTGCACGGCGAGCGTGTCCAGCTGCGTTAGCAGACCAAGATTCTCGAGGTCCGCATCCGTCGTGCCGCCGCCGCACTCGAGCGAACGCTTCGTTGGCTCCACGACCTGGCCGCAGACCTCGATCGGGCCGGTCGGGGCAGTTGGCTTGGTCGGGGGTGGCGTCGAGGAGTTCGTCGTTGATGCTCCCGTCCTCCGTGCTCCTGTCGTCGAGGAGGTCGGCCTGGAGGTCGGGATTGGTTCGACGAGGGCGGATCGCTTCGCCGAGCCACCACAGCAGAGCATCACGAGCGCGCCCATCGCGACGAGGAGCGACCTGGATACCGCGTTCATCGCGCACATCGTATGCGGTGCTGCGCTCAGGGCGGCTAGGGAATTCGAACCGCTGCGCCTGGCGCTGCTGGAGCGGGGTGAACTGCTTGCCGCGAGCTCGCGCGCCGCAGTGAGCTACGGAGGTCAGTGCTCCAGCTTCTCGCGCTGATCCGCCGTGAGCATGGCGCTGCATGCCTCGAGCGCTGCGACGTCGCGTGCGGCCGCGATGCACTCAAGTGCTTCGTCACCCCATCCATCATTGATGCAGTGGCGAGCGTGCCCGAGGACCGCAGGTTTCGGGATGCTCTGCCCATCGATCAAGGCCCGGAACGCGTCTTCGCACTTGCTCTCCTGACTGCGACATCCAATCAGTGCAGTGAAGGTCAACAGGATTGCGGGCGGCATCGTCAGCCTCATCGCATCGATAATACTCACAGCACAGCGCGGAAGACCGGGACTGTCAACCTCTCCGGTGGACCGTTCGATCGCGACCTCCTCGAGATCCACACGCAGCGCCTCTCGTCCGGGTTCGTCGCGTCGGCGGAGGCGTTCGGTGTCGTCGATCGACGCCTCCTGTTCCTCTGGGCTCGCACTGCGGACGCGTGCGAACCGTTTCCGAGCGGAGGGGATGCGGCGGAGCGTGGCCACGATCGCTTCCGGACCAGCATCGACGAGCTCGTCGCGGTCGGCGTCGCGCCCGACCTCGCCCACGACTGCGTGCTCGTTCACGGCGCACAGTCCTCGCGCTGGTGGGCGTCGACGGCCATCCACGTGTGGGAGCAGCTCTCGCTCGACGGACCCGCGTTCGTCTCGCGCGTCGTGTCGAAGCGGTCCGGTGAGCTCCGGCTCGTCGATCTGTTCACGTCGCTGGCGTGGCTGCCCAAGGCGCTGCTGGACGCCGGCCCGCGCGAGCTGGTCCGCAAGCTGTTGGCGGTGCCGGGCCTCGTCCCGGACCGAACGATCACCGAGATGCTCGACGACAGCACGTGCTCGGAGACGTTCGAGCCGCTCCGGCAACCGAAGGCAACGCGCGCTGGCACCGGTCTCGCCGCGCGGACGTCGAGGCCTGCGCCGCTGGTTGCTGTCACGAGCGACGCCGACATCGCACGGAAGCTCGCCGACCTCGTTACCCCCGACGCCGCCACCGCTCCCATCGCCGCTTCCCCGGCCGCGCCGGACGTAGCGATCGCGCCTGCTCGAGTCGAGCGCGTGCGCACCGCCGCGCAGGCGCTGTCGGATCTGTCGGGAAGCGCGTCACGTCCCGCTTCCGACGCGCAGCTGCGATCGCTGGAGAACTTCCTCGGGAGCGTTCCCGTCGATCTACGAGCCTACTTCGGCGTGACGGCGAAGCCGGGTTACGGGCTCGCACCGACCGGGACGGAGACGAGCGCGCTCTCGCTGGGCGAGGCGCTGCGCGAGACGAAGGCGCTCCGGAGGCACGGCGCCGATCCCGGCCTGCTCGCGCTCTTCTCGTACGGGTCTGGCGACTACGCGTGCTTCGACAGCGAGACCGCGAAGATCGTCTACTGGGACCACGAGACGCGCGGGACGAGCGACGTCGATCCCGATCTCGCGGTGGCGCTCAAGCGGCTGGTCATCGGCCCGGCCAGGCGAGCAGGAGGAGCAAAGAGGCGTCGCATGGGCTGACGTCGCTCGGCGCGGGCGCCGGCGTGGCGGGTGCTGGCGCGGACGAACTGCCACACGCCGCGACCGCGATGAACGAACAGCAGGCGAGGAGCGCAGGCGGGCGACGGACGTTCATGCGGCCGCTGCAATAGCACGCGAACCGGAGCTGGCGCTTCGGACCCGTCCGTGCAGCGCGACCTAGCGCGGACAACCGGAGCTGTCCGTGCCTCAAGAGCCAGGCCCACGGGCGTCGGCGTGGCTCGTTGTCGGGGTTGTCACCGAACAGCTCGAGCTGCACCACGCGGGTGGCCAAGCACGCGACCTCGGGATGGGGCACGACCTCACTCCGTACCTTCGCGCACGCTCGACCTTGCGATTCTTCTCGGACTGCGCGAGTGCCTCAGGCCGGCGGAAGCAGATCGCTCTCGCTTAGCGTGAAGGGAATGGGAGGGTATACGAAACCAACGTCCTCGTTCTCGCGTCGTCTCAGCTTGAACAGCTCGCGACGCTGCTCCTCGCTTGCGACCGTCAAGCGCGCGCCACTGGGAAGCGTCGGGTGTCCCTCGAAGAAGCGCACAAACGTCTTCGACGTTCGAAAGGTGATCCCGAGCCAGTCGCTGTCGGGAGCATTCGAACGCAGCGTGATCGCGTGCAAAAACCGTCGATTGCTGTCGAGCGAGAAGGCGACGACGCAGCCGTGATTGAGTGGGACCTCGAACGCGTCGCCGGATTCCTTGGGATGCACCATCAATCGTCGCGACGGCTTCTCGGGATCTCGGTAGCAGGAGTAGACCGCGATCGTCGATCCCTCTGCCAGATCCAAGGCCTGATCGGAGTGTGGCTTCATCCTCGAGTAGGCCCTGGTGTAGTGCTCGACGAGCGCGTTGTTGAATCCGTGCAAGAACCCAGCGCGCTCGCGAATCTCCTCCGCGAGGGCATCATGAATGGGTCGAAACGGCTGTGCCGGAGCACTGTACGACGTCGTGCTGCGGACGATCGGGATCCCGCTCGCGTCGACCTTGACGAGCACGGCCCCACGCCTACCTGCAGTCACCTCATCGAACCGGACCTGCGTCAGCAGCTCCTCGAATGAACGGCCCGCAGCAGCCAACGGCCAGGATCGGAATTCGTCAATCATGCTTTGGATCGGGGGGCTTGTAGTCGCCTTCGTTCATACTGAAGCGGAACTTGTCACCGTACTCGATCAAGGCATCCGATCGGTTCTCGGCCGCATAGAGTTCGCGGAGCGCAGTCCTCCCATCGGGCGTCGGTGATTCCATCTCCACGAGCTGCCCAGCGATCTTGAGAAAGGTTCCGCGACTCTTGTGCACGGCCTCGGTCTTCGAGCAGCGCACGACATAGCCGAGGCGCGTGGGAAGCAGCTCGGCGTTGAGCATCGATGACTGAATCTCGTGGGTGTAGAGCCGGTTCGTGGATAGCGGCATGAAGAACACCGAGTTCGGGTAAAGGGTCACAGAAAACTCTCGCAGCAGACCCTCGCGCCTTCGCACGGGCTCCTTCAGTCGAAAGTGCAGCTTCGTCAATCCGCTCCTTCCCTTGTAGCCGTAGTCGAACGCGTCGTTGGGCAACGGGCCGAGCTTGCCGAGCCCGTCGTAGAACGTGCAGAACGCCATGATGCCATTGCTGGGCATGTCCTTTGTCTTGTCGGAATGCGCAGCGATCTTCGCCTTGGTCTGCTTGCTACCGTCTCGCTCCGGCGTGTTCGCGTAGATTTGCGCGAGCACATGATTGAGCGGGGCGTGGTCGCGAAAGACGGCGGCCGCCTCGTCGTTCAGTGCCGCCACGATGCGCCGATCGGTCGCACAGAAGTTCTCGGTGGGCCCGGAGAGGTTCGTCGAACAGCGCAACAAGCGAAAGTGCAGCTCGTCGCCGTGTCGGTGCACTGGCGTCAGGTAGACGCCCAATCGATGCGCCTTCGACGGCTTGACGGACTCGGTGAGCGTTTGGAAAGTGTGCTCCGACGAGATACGGCGGAAGTAGTCGTCGTCGTCGAAAAAGCGCCGATAGTAGACGCCGACGCCACCCACTCGCACGGGCACCTGCCCAAGCGTGACGGGCTTGATCGCGCCGCTGTAGCCGTGGGACAGCTCCAGAACCACGAAGACCCGGGCGGCGCCGTCGAGACGGCCTCCAAACCTCGCGATGTCACCCGTCAAGTAGAGCGACTTCCCCGACAAATCAGCGGGCACCTCCCTCGCCACCGAGCCAAAGAAGTCAAAGCCGATGTGTTGGTCGGCGGCTGCGACGAGAACGTTTCCCGTATCCACGAGTGTAGCTTCGGTCGGTATTCCAGCCATGGTCTAGGCCTCACCACGCGACGCGGCATCGACGCACTTCAATAGGGTCGGTATGCGATGCTCGCCGTGCATCGCCGAGATCCACGAACGTCGACCCCTACCGCGGTAACAAACAGTGGGCGCTTGCCGTTTCCTCGAAACACGTGGACGGCAATCCGGGCGGGGGGAAGCTCCCGGCGGTAGAGCTGTCCAGGAACGTAGGAAGCGGCAAGCGCGCTCTCGACGTTCAGGATGGAGTTCGGCTCCGCGTCCGCGAAGTCGCGAAATAGCACGCATGCAACCCGCGAGGACTCTTCGAGATAGGCCACGTCAACGCAGGCGAACACCGCATCAAGCTAGCACGAGCGAGACGCACCACGGGCTGCCCGCTCAGCCTCCACCTCGAAGCACGTCTCGCAGGGTCGCGGCCTCGATCTCGCGTTTGCCGCAGGCGTTCTAGCGGAATGGCGGTGGGCGGGCCGCTCAGTCAAGCGCCGAGCGAAGAAGAGCCTCGGCCTTGCGACGGTCGCGGGGGCGCTCACCGGTGCGGTGAGCGTCATCCAACGTGGCAACTCGGCGCTGAGGCTCCAACGCGCATGAGGACACCTGCGCCGACTTTGGGCTGCGCTGGCTCGCTCACGAGGCACCCGGCGTTCTACTCGCCTGCGACGGCGCCAAGGAGAGCTGCGAACTATCGCTGTGGGGTGGCGCGGACGGCGAGGAGGTGATCACTAGCTGCGCGTTCTAAGCGGATGGGCACCTTGGTGTCTCTAGCGCAGGCCATCGGCCCTGCAGCGAACTCCTCGCACCCAAGCGCTGCCCTCGGACCGGTAGGTCACGGCGAAGAGCTCGCCGCTCCAGCTCACTGCCGCGCCCCTGACTGCGCCGAGGTCGATGCCTTCATCGAGTTCCTCGTGGAGCCAGCTGTCGCGGTGGAGCTTACCGTCGACCACGCGGGCCCTCACGTCGTCCGTGAACGGGCGCATCGGCAGCTCGTCGCTCTTGGTGCGAGCCCCTTTGTAGTGGAGGTGGTCTGCCGCGAGCGTCGCGTACCCGATGTGCTGAGGGCCGTGGAGCCATCCCCTCCAGGCCAGCTCGATCGCCCCCCCGCGTTGTAACGCGCGTCCAAGCGTCCTTCGCGCAGAAGCGTGATGCCGCCGAGCACGCCGTCGTCGCGGGTCAATGGACGCTCGCCGTCGAGGGTCAGGACCGCGTCGAGTGTTCGCTCGTCGCCCACCAGAAAGGTCGCGGGGCCCTGTCCTCGCACAGGGAGCAACACCTCGTGGGGCGGCGCCTCTCGGACGCTGAGCCTCACGTCGCCCGCCGAGCTCGTGACCTCGACGAGCTGGCCGTGGGCGGTGACCATCGCCAGAGGCCCTCTTGTGGGGCCGGCCATGGCGATCACGGGATGGTCGCCGAGGAGGAGCTCGGTGTGGCTCTTCGGAAGTCCCTCGCGCGTGACCCGCATCGCGAAGAGGCGGACGGCGCCGGGAACCATGCAGCGGCGGTAGCAATCGTGGCTGCAGACGTGGGGGAGCGTTCCTGGGCCGACCCAACCGCGGCAGGCAGCGTCCACACACTTCGCGGGGCACACCCAGGCCTTGACCCCGCGCTCCTGTGCAACGATCAGGAACCCTTCCTCCCACGGCACCACCAGCGAAGTGGGGTAGGGAACGGGCAGCACCTGCTGAGGGCCGCTCGGTCGGCCGTCTCGCGTCAGTGGCCGAACCATGAGCGAGCCGGCGTGCGGCCATGCGGCGAGCCCGCTCCGCGCATCGAACGCGGAGCTGGTGGTACCCGACGTCGCGTTGCCAAGCAGGCTATCGTGGACGACGCGGCAGCGGCCGCCAGCGGTGTCGCGGGTTGGCTCGGGCAGCGTTGCGACGGGGACGGTTGGCTCTCCTTCGGTCGGTCGAGGGATCGCTGAGGACGCGGATACGCAACCCGCGAGCAAATAGCACAGCCACAATGCGCGCACTCGGCAAGGGACACTCCATCCCCGCGGAGGTTCCGCAGGCCGGGGAAGCCTGATACCCTCCCTCAGCGCGTCGCGTTTCTCGCAGCCCTCGTGGATAGCCTGGCCAACCTCGTCGGCAGGTGATCCGCGGGTCCTTGTCAGCGCCCCATCCAGCCCATGGACCTCGTCGACAACCAGAAAGACCTGTGGACTCACCCGGAAAGGTACGTCCTCGTCTCCCTCCCTGCCGAGCTCGGGCCGGATGCGTTCATGATCGTCTCTTCGGCGACGTACGCCCTCGTGGGCGGTCCGACCGATGGCCCAGATGGAGCTTTCGATCTCCACGAGCTCAGGCGGCGGATGCTCGCCGCGGGCGTGGTAACGATTTCGCACAAGGAGTACGAGAGGCGACGTAGCCCCGGCTGATCCCTGAGAGTCAGAACGATCCGCAGTGGCGAGCGAGGCGGGCGAGACAGGGCGGTGTCGGCTATGCGGCGTCCGAGGCCCCGTCTAGAGACTTGGACTCGGGCTGCCTGGCGGAAGACTGTCAGCCCCCAGGACCAGGATCAGCAATGAACGCGCCTGTTCCACGCTCGCGCCGAACTTGGGACGCACCTCCAAGCGGACACCAGGCGCCTCCGCGAAAGCGACCGTCTTCGTTCGCGCGGCGCGCTGCTCCGCCGACAGCGGCGCAGCACCAACGAGACGCACGACCTCGTACTGCGTGGTCCCGCAGGAAACGGTGACGACGAACTCCGGGGCCCGGCCGTACGATTGGTCGGGCAGGCACCCAGCTTCTCCAACCGCCTCGCGGACATCGGCGTCTGTTACGTCTTTTGGCGCCTTGCCGTTGATGCTCGGCTCGGTTTTGAGGTTGTTTACGGGCGACCCCATCGAGTTCGGCGATTCGGCGAGCGCCCTCGCCATGGCCTGTAGGACCTCGGGGGGGAACGCCGAGGTCGCGGGGGCTGCGACGGGAGGTGTCCCAGCTTGGGACGACGACGCAGACGCAGTCCCGGCCTGGGAGGACGGCGTGGAAGCGACAGGCTCGCTTGCGGTGTTCCCCTCCTGTCCCGTGGTCGAGCACGCCGCCAAGAAACCGAGCGCCCACAACTCTCGCGGCGGCCTTCGGCTACGGCGTGCGCCCTGTAGCCTGCAGAACTTTGCACTCGTCACTGGGCTACCCTACCAGGTCGTCAACGCAACCGACAGCCCGGATACGCGCCTCCGCGGCCAGTTCATGAAGCTATCGCGTCGTACGCCAGCGCGACCTCAGCAACTGGCAACTCCCACCGCGACGATGCACACGACCAGCCCGCCAAGGAGGATCCATACGGCGGCTGTGGAGCCACCCCAGACCCGTTCAGCCGCCGGCCTTCCACTCGCCCGCGGAGGCTTCTTTGCAGCTCTTTTCGGCTCTGGCGGCATCCATTGGATAGGCGCCTTCAGTGTAGAAGGTCCGCGTACCTTCTGGGGTGGAACACGAACCGACGCGCTTGTCAGCGGGGCAAGCCTCCATCTTGAACTCACTGCCCGTGCACAGGCCCTTGATGCAGTCCTCGCCCGCGGCTGTGCCGTCAGCGGGCTTGTCGCCGCAGCCAGCGAGCGACGTGGTGACACACGCGGCGAGGAGGAGGGTGAAGGTCTTCAAGGGCTCCTGCGTACGCAGGCAGGGGTGCGTTCTTCCTCCACTAGCTGCGAGCTTTGGCGCCTGACTGCAGGCGACGGCGAACAGTTCCTCGACTAGGCTGGGAGGCGTGAGCGACCGAACCGCCCTCTCTCTAGCTCTCTCTCTCTCGTTCGTGGCATGCAGCTCGAACTCGACCAACGACACTGGGGGCAATAGCGACGCAGGCGCCAACTCGGGCGCGGCGAACGCGGGGGGCTTCGGCGCAGGCGCGAACGGCGGCGCAGGCGCGAACGGCGGCGCAGGTGCGAACGGCGGCGCAGAGGTCGGCGGCGCAGAGGTCGGCGGCGCAGAGGTCGGCGGCGCAGGCGGTGCACCGAGCGGAACGGGTGGCGCCGGCGGAGATCCTGCGGGCACGGGCGGAGGCCCGGCAGGCACTGGCGGAGCCTCCTGCGTCGAGGCGATCTGCGACGTCACCGTCGTGAACATCGGGCGGCACAGCGCGACGATCACATTCGAGACCCCCACTCCCACGACCGCGCTGGTCGACTACGATCTCGACACCTGGGTGAAGAGCCGGGCCGACGCAAACCTGTCGACCACCCACACGATCGTGATCGACGCGATGATGGCTGGCGACAGCCACGACTATCGCGTGACGGTGACCGACGCTGCGGCCCAAGAGGACGTGGACGTCGTTCGTTCGTTCTCTACCGTGGGCTACTCGCCTGGCGCACTACCCAACGGCTGGTCGAGCCTGGACCTGGGCGACGTCAGCACGCTGCTGCCGGGCTCAGCGGTCTTCGACACCACCGTCGCGGGAGGGAGCTTCGCCGTTCGAGGGACGGGCACCAACGTCTACTTCGACGCCGACAGCTTCCATTTCGTTCATCACCCCGTCGCTGGAGACTTCACCTTCTCCCTGCGCGTCGACGGCTACTACGGCTACCTCCATACGTGGACGAAGGCGATGACGATGTTCCGCTCGACGTTGACCGCGGACTCGACGATGTTCAACCAATCGATCAACCACGCGGGGAACGACTACCTCTACTTCCGAAATGCACCAGGCGCTCAACACGTCGACATCTTCGATACGCAGCTCAACCCCGGCGGGATCAACCCCGTCTGGGCGCGCCTCCAGCGCGTGGGCAACACCTTCACCGAGTCCTATTCGACCGACGGCGTGAACTGGGTGGTCAACGGCCCCGCCAACGGCACCACCGTCGCCCTAGCAACGAACGGCTACGTCGGCTTCGGCGTCTGCAGCAAGAGCAACGACTACCTCTCCGAGATCGTCTACAGCCAGGTGACGCTCGTCGACTGACCGATCTCGAGCAAAAGAACCGCCCCGAGTGCATCTCGACATTGCTACCGAGGCGACGGACTTTTTCGCGATGGCATAGGGCTTTCGAGGCGGGCGAGCGCTCGGCGGCATAGGCGCGCCGCGGACTCGGTCAGGGGGCCAACGTTGCGAACGAGAGCCCATTCGGGCTCGCCCACAGCGCCCCGAGCGCTGTTTCGCTACCCGCCATCGCGTAGGAATGAGAGCTCGTCGCATCTCCAAGGACTTGGGTCGAGATCACCTCGCCCTCTTCGAGGATCGACAATTCAAGCGCAGCGATAGGAGCCGCCCTGTCGCTCCTCGCGAGGATGCCGACCACGTCCTCCCCAGTCGCGGCCAGGACGGGCACGTCGGCGCCCGCGACGCCGGCTGATAACACGGGAAGTTCCAAGCCGATTCCCATTCAACACGATGGGCTCCTGCAGCAAGCCGCTCCGCTACCAGTGCATAGGCATCGGCCACTGCGACCCAAAAAGGCTATCGCGGCGTCAGCGCGCCAACGTCGGATAGGCCGAACAGCGCTTGTTCACTCAAAATCGTAGACAAGCACGAATCACCACCATGTCATGACGGCGGTGATCTCCATTCGTCAAGGTCTGCCGACCGAGCTCTCGGTTCTCACGTCCATCGACGACGACTCCTGCCAACTGTACGCGGCGTCCGGGGTCGTCCTCGCGCTGGACGCAGCTCATCCCTTCGCCGTCGCCGAGCAATCGCGCTGGTCGGCCGCCCTCGCGCGTCGCTCGACGTTCATCGCGGAGGACGCTGCCGGTCGGGCGCTTGGGTTCGCGTGTTGCGGGTTCGTCGACGGCGAACCCTACCTCGACCAGCTTTCGGTGCGGCTCGAGCGGATGAAGCAAGGGCTCGGGACGCTGCTGCTCCGCGAAGCGGTCGCATGGGCCGAAGGTGAAGGTGGGCGCGCCCTCTGGCTCACGACGTACGGTCACCTCCCCTTCAACCGCGCCATGTACGAGCGACGCGGGTTCTCCCTGGCCGCTGAGCGGGATTGCCCGCGTGAGGTGCTTCATCATCTCGATCAACAACGGCGCTGGCTCCCCTTCCCCGAGCAGCGCGTCGCCATGCGCCGACCGCTCGCGTAGTGCGGCGTCCCACTCTGCGCTTGTCCGCAAGTTGCCTCGCCCAACTGCGTGGGTCCGAAATAGGCGCGCCCGTTACGTCGAAGACCCGATGCGGGCGGGCATCTTCCGCATGGTAGCGTGATGGGTCCATGAACGATGCACAATGGGCCTCACTGGCGCGGGAGCTCGGCGTCCAAGCGTACGAGTCCAGCCTTCTCTCGGGAGGTGACGATCGCCATCGCAGCTTCGCGATGCGGCTCAGGGCTCGTCGTGGACCTGCCATTGGGAACATCGGGACAAGCCACGTGCTCTTGGGGTCGTGGAACGGGACGCGGTATCTTCTTACGCACCAGGGACGAGAAGGGACTCCACAGATCGGGGTCACGGTGGAGCTCGAGCCATCGCTCGGACTCTGTGCGTTCATTGGGACGCCGGCGTGGGTCCGCGGGCTCGGAAAGACGAAGCTCGTGCATCTTGGTGATCCGAGTCTCGATAGCGAGCTATGCCTCGAGGCGGCGGAGCCGGACCGCCTCGTCGAGTTGCTCCGTCCTCAATCCGAGGCGGACCTCACCCTTCTTCGCGCGATCATCAGCGAACGTTTCATCGTCACGGACACGACGATCGTGGACACGATGAGCGCGGCTGTCGCGGTAGAGGGCGGGGTCCCCTTCCTCGACGACCGCGCGCCTCGCCCCGTGACGGCGAGCGAGATCACGATGAAGCTCGAGCGCATGATGTGGGTCGGCCGCGAGCTGGCGTTGCGACGGAGTCGCGTACGCGTGACGGCGGAGGCTCAGCAAACTCGTGAGGCTTGGACTGAGGTAGCGCGTGCCCGCGCGCTCACCTTCCACCCGGACGCAATGACGATTCGAGGCGAATCAGCTGCGGCTCGAGTTTCGATGGGCATCGAGACCCGGTTGGCGGCGCTCGCGGTGGAGGAGAGCTTCGCGCCATTCTCTACCTACCTATCAGCCTCGTTCACGAAGCCGGTCGGTCTCAATCTCCGGGTCGAGAAGGCCGGCGTCTTCAACCGACTCGCAGAGGTCTTCGGAACGGACATCGTCGTCGGCGACAAGACCTTCGATCGAGCCTTCAGCGTGAGCGGCTCAAACGAAGCGAACGTGCGCGAACGGCTGCGCCCCGCGGCCTCCGCGCTCGTGGAAGCGCACGCGCATGCCGCGGAGCTGACGCTGGACGACGGAGGCATCTTCATGCTGATTCCGGAGGTAGCGAAGACGCCGGGTCAGGTGAGCTCCGCGCTCGATCTGCTCACGGCAATCGTCGACGGCCTGCGAATCATTCCCGTGCAATCACCGTATCGTTCGTAGCGACACGCGAAACGACGCTCGTTGTCGACACAGCGTTCACCGTTCGCGCAGTCGTCGTCCGTCTGGCACCCCGTGATGTCGTCCGCGGGATCGTTGGGGTCGCACCGTCGTCGCCATCGATGAGCAGTCTTCGACACGCTCGCAGAACTTCGGCGGATTTAGTCGACGTAGCCCTTGTCGCCCGCGCCGCACCCCGGCCACTGAGCGCAGAGCTCCTGGGAGCCCTGGCAGTTCGTGCTGATCGCATAGGTCGTGTACCACTCCTCCCGGGTGACGGGCTTGAAGACGATCCAGCTCTCCTCGGTCTGAGCTTGCGACTCGCTCTCCCAGAAGGGGAAGCGCTTGCACGAGCCGTTGTCGCCGTTCGCTCCGCCCCAGTAAGCGTTGACTGCCAACCAGAGCCGGTCCTCGACGAATTTGTAGCGGCCCCACTGCACCGCAGGCCGGTCATTCCAGTTGGTCCAATCGGGGTGCGCGCACGAATACCCGGCAGCGGTACCGTCGGGGTCGGCGGGGGCGGAATAGGTCACCAGATCACCAGCAAGCGAATAGGTGCACTCCGTGTGGAAGTCGGAGCCCGTGGTCTCGTTCCAGATGTAATGGCACTTGTCGTTTCCGGTGCCGAACGCGATCTTCATCTGACCCGCGTCGAGCGGCGCCGGGGGCTGAACCTCGGTGCCAATCACCCGCTGCTCCCATACCCAATAGCCTTGAAGAGAATCGAGCCCGGGCTCGCCACCTCCAGTGCTGGCTCCACCTGTTGGGCCCGTCGAGGTCGTAGCAGGAGCCCCCCCAGTGCCGACCGAAGTCGACGGACCTGCCCCTGGTTCCCCGCCGACACCGCTGCCTGTCGACTCCTCGCCCCCAGCTCCACCCGTGCTGCCAGTTGCGTCCTCCGGATCGCAGCCGGTGAGGCTCATCGCAAGCGTGAAGACCGTGAATGAGATGAACTGGGAACCGGACATATCGACCTCGCTTTCGCACGCACGCGGTTCATGAACGAACGGCGTTTCAAGCTGCGTTGCTTCGCAAACCGTGTGCCATCTACCGATCTAAGGATCGCGGGCGTTATGTCGGGTGGGAAGGCTGCGACCACTGACCGAGTCGGTGTTCCCCTGGACACGGATCGGACCAGGGCGTAGTCGCTCTCAGCCGAAGATCGACATGTTGTTCTTCAGCATCAGCGTCTGAATGTAGGGGCTGAGATGGGACTCCGGGATCTGGAAGTACTGCGCCATCTGAATCAGCCGCTGCTGCTCCTCGGGCGCGAGGTGACCGTCACCCATGGCGAGATCGGCGCAGTTGATGATCACACAGAGCTTCTGCTGGGGCGCAAGGAGCCGCGTGGCCTGATCCAAGAACTGCTGGAACGGGTTCCGCTTGCAGAACTGGAGCGCCTGCTCGAGCGTGTTGCGGTCGGGGACGACGCGGAGAATGTCCCCGGCTTCATTGTCGTCGAGGCTGCCGTCCGCAGAGCTCGTGTAGATCATGGCGGCGACCAGCGCGACCTTGGGGGTGAGTTGGATTTGGGTGCCACCGAAGCTGTCGAACAAGCCCATCACGTGCCTCCTTGGGTTTCAGGCTTTGGCTCTCATCGCCCGGGCCGCGCGTCAACGCGGCCGTGCCCACAAAGTCGGTGTGGACAAGAGCCCTTCGCGAGGTCGAAACTTTCGAGATGACAGTGCCCCAGCAAAGCGACGCGATCGGCCTGCGAACCAGCCAGATTGTCTTGATCGAAGACGCCAAGGGGATCGGAACGGGCATCGAGGTGAGCTCGGACGGGTGGATCCTCACGAACAAACACGTTGCCGCGAGTCTCGGACCGTTCCGGGTTTTGCTCGCGAACGGACAAGACGTGCGCGGCGTCGGCGTTCACCAAAGCCCCCATCATGATTTGGCGATCGTAAAGATCGGACTCGAACGCTCGAGCTTCCTCGATCTCGAGCGCGACGTCCGTGAAGACTGCACCGTCGGAACCGAGGTGTTCGCTCTCGGACATCCTCGCGGCTGCAGGTTCTCGGTGTCGAAGGGCATCATCTCGAACCCCCACCGCGAGTTCGACAAGGAGCACTACATCCAGTCCGACGTGGCGATCAACCCTGGAAACTCCGGCGGACCGCTGGTCGATCGCGAAGGTCGGCTGGTTGGGGTGGTGACGATGATGCTCACGTTCTCACAGGGACTTGGCTTCGCTGTGCCAGCGCACACCGCAGCCGACTACGTGCGTCACGTGAGGCGGCTGATCCGGAACAACGTCGTACGCATTCCGACGGAGCTTCTGTTGCAGCCCATGGACGAGCGCTCGGCTCCCGACCGCATCGTGCGTTCAGCCGTGGATGCGGTGGTGCTCGCCGGGCGGGCATCGATCGAGTCGGACGACCACCAAGGAGAGTACGAGCTGCGCCGTCAACGAGCGCGGATCCTCATCACCGCGAAGGACGGCACGCTCTTCGTCCGCGCCTTCGTCGCCGCGTTAGGGCCGCACGAGCGCAAGAACCCAACGTTCCTGCTCAAGCTATTGGAATTGAACGCCACGCGGGATCTTGGCTCCGCCTGCTTCGCGATCGACGAGGAGGGGCTCCACGTCGGCGTTCGTCGGTCGTGGTCCGACCTCAATCTCGCCGAGGCGGTCGGCATCATCGACAACGTGATCGCGCTCGCCGAGCAAGCGCCCGGCAAGGTCGCCGCTCTATCGATCGGCGCGAGCCCAGCCGCCCCCGCGCCCTTGCCTCCGCTGCCCACGCCAGACCCAGCGGACCCCGGCTACCCAATCATCTCACTGCCCACCAGCACCGACTGGAAGTGAACGTTCGCTTGCCGATTGGAAGTGGCGGCTAGGGCTCGTTCTTCGCCGGCTCTTCAGCTGGTTCGAGGTCTGCGGCGGCGACATCGGTCGGGGCGATCTCGGTGTTCACGACCTCGCGGACCACATCCTCCAGCGCGCCAACGCTGCGCGGGGTTGAGCCCATGCCCTTCGCTAGGCTCTCACCCTCGGCGGACGCCTTGCGCGGATCGTCGTCGGCGAGCGGCGCGCGCTCGAGGAGCTCCCCGATCACGGTGTCCTCGAGCTTGCCCTCGATCGACGCGCTGAGGTGCGCTCGCAAGCGACCACGATCATTGCGGGCGTCGAGATCTGCCTCGAGACGCTCTGTGGCGGCTGCGAGCGGATCGTCCACGGGTGCGACGCGCGGATTGCCTTTGCCGAAGGCGTTGGCGGCTTCGGTAAAGGCCCAGCCCACGGCCTTGTTCAGACGAGGATCGTCTGCGGACACACGGGGCACCCACGACCCCGACAAGCCAACGGCCTCCTCATAGGAACCTGCTGCGGGAACCGCGATTGCGTCGAGCACGAATAGCCCACGCTCGTCGACATGCCGGTCCAACTCTTCGCCCAGCAGCTCCCGCAGGTGCAGCGCGAGCTCGTCGGCGCTGTCGAACATCGCGAACGGCACGACAATCGCCGCGTCAGAGAGAGCGCCGATGAAAAACAGCGCGCCTCCCTTGGAGCGAACGGCCGACCAATCACCCTCGAGCGGCGCAGTCGCGTCAGTGACCGGCTCGAAGCGCTGTGCCAGCTCTACGGGTGAGACCTTGAGTAGTGTGACTTTCCCAAACCCCATCTTCGTCGGCTAGCAGAGTTTGGCAGCGGGTGCACGCGTGACCCGCAGTAGGAGCCGGCAGCCGCTGGCCCGACGGCGCGTGACGCTACTCGGCGATCTCGGCAGAGCTCAGACCACCGGAGCCCCCAACGATCAGGACTCGGCCGTCTTGCAGCAAGGTCGCGCTCGGGAGGCTGCGCGGCTCGACCATCGGCGGCAACGTCACCCAAACATTGGCGGCGGCATCGAACAGCATGAGCTCGTCGAGGACGTCGCCGGTCACCTGATTGAAGCCGCCGACCACCAGCGCGTTACCGGATTGCAAGGTCGTCGCGGCAGTGCCCGTTCGCGGTGCGCCGATCTCCGGGCCTTCGGTCCAGGCGTTGATAGACGCGTCGTAGAGCTCGGTCACGCCGATCGGTCCCACGTTGGCGATCTTGCCGGCGGCAGCGAGCACGCGCCCATCCCCGAGCGATACCACCGTCGGCCGCAGCCGCGCGTTGTCCAACGGCGCGACCACGTTGAACGCCTCCGCAGCTGAATCATAAAGTTCGACGCGCGAAAGACTGGCGGTGTCGGAGGCGCCGCCTACGAGCAAGGGCAGACCGTCCACTTGCACAGCGCCGAACAGGATGCGCGGGCCAGCGAGGTCCGGGTGCGCGACCCAGGTCTGCGAGGCGACGTCGAAGCGCTCGACCGTCTTCAGCCCTTTTCCGTATTGGCAGTCGGGGTCCCCGTTCGGAGGCGGAACGATCGGATCGCTTTCCTTGCGCGGCACCAACTCCTGAACCGTCGCGCTTCCTTGCGTGGGGAATAGAGGGAAGAGATTGCTCTTGGGGCCGTTGCACGGCCCGCACGCGTACAGGTAGTTCGACCAGGCGAACGCGACGTCCGGGTACCAGTCTTTGGTCCGAAAATGCTCGATCTCGTCGGCGACGGAGTCTTCGGAATAGTTGCATCGGCGAGCGCCCCAGCACGCCTCCGTCAGTAACTTCTTGATCTCTTCGAAGGCTTCCCGCTTTGCGATGCTGCTCGTCTTGCTGGCCCACGCCTTTTTCGCCTCGGGTACGCGGTCTTTGAATGGCCCCTCGCTGACGCCATCTTGCAGCGTCTTCAGCACGGCAAGCGTCGCGGTGGATGGGTCGGCGACTACGCGTATCGAACGCATGTCAGGCCCCACCCCCAGGCGCGAGCTTCTCGACAAGCGCTTCGAGCGTGTCTGTGGGAAACGCTGCTGCCGCGGTCGGTAACACGGCGCGCAGTTGGTCGCGCTCGGACTTGTCGTCGTCGCTGAGCGGTCCGCTGAAGAGCTCGCGGGAGTTGAGCTCAGCCAGCCGCGCTCCCTTGCGCTTTCCGTCGTCCGATTGGCCAACGCCAACGCCAAATACGTTCGTCCCGTATGCGTCGAGCACATTGCCGAGGCGCAGACGCGACGTCTCCTGCTCGTCGAGGAAGCGTCCAACGCCGTCGGTCCCGGGCTCAGGCAAGAGGAAGATGCGTCCCTTCGCGCTGCATTGACACACGAGCGGGCTGTGAGTCGTAACGATGAACTGCGTTCGTGGAAACGCGCGGACGAGGAAGGCACCGATCCGGCGCTGCCAAGTCGGGTGCAGGTGCGCGTCGACCTCGTCGACAAGCGCCACGAAGGGAATCTCGATGCGTTCGGCCCCAGCCTTGAAGACCCGCTCCTCACCGAAGGCGAGGACGAGCTGTCGCACGAGATCGAGGACGAGGCTGAGGGCTGAACGAAAGCCGTCCGACAGCTCCTCAATGGGCACGCTGCTGCGTGCTGCATCAACGAAGAAGACACGCTTGCTGGTTGGTGAAACCTCCACGCGATCAAGCTTGACGCCGTGAGGCAGGAAGTCGGGCTGGTTGATGAAGCGCTTCACTGCATCGAACGTCGGCGCCTTACTGATCTCCCGAGCCACCCAGAGGTCGACGAGCCATGTAAGCGCATCGGTAAGCGCGAACTGCTCGTCGAACAGCGACATGGTCCGCGCGAGCGACGGCTTCGGCGGGGTGGTGACCATCGTGCCTCCGGAGAAGCGCCGATACGGACCAAAGCCACAGCACACCCATCCGGCCGAGTCCGGAGCCCACACGGAGCGTTCGACCGAGCGCCCGCCGTCCTCATCAGGCTCTACCGTGATTTGAGGCTCGCTCGTGGAGCCGTTGAGGTGCAACTCGCTGCTGCGAGCCACCCGAACGACGGCGGCGAGTTCACGCGGCGGGGCGCCCGCGCGGCTGAAGTAATCGACGTCCTCGTGGCGAGAAAAGCGCACCCCCACGGTCCCCTCCTGCGCCTCGCGCCGCAGCCAGTCATCACCCGACTGGCGCAGGCCATAGATATTCTGAGGTCCGACCAGTGCAAGCGCGATACTGCGAAGGAACGTCGTCTTTCCAGCGCCGTTGTTACCCAACACGATGTGAAAGCCCGCGGCGTCTGCTGGATCGACGGTCCACACGAGCTTCTCGACGGAGCGCAGGTTTTCGATGTCTACGGAGAGAACGTGCACGCGCCCACAGTATCAGCGAAGGTCGAGACGCGCATTCGGGTCGCGGAGGGCTACGCCTGTAGCGGGTCGCGCTCCGTCCTCCGCGAGCCCGGACTCGCTCCGGGCTCGCGCTCATCGCCTTCTCAAACGACGGGAGTTAGCGGCGGCACCGGCGTCAGGGGCGCGGTCTCTTCCTCTTCTTCGGAGCCACTTTTGCGGCGGCTCGCGAGCCCCAGGAAGATGAGCTGATCGCGACGCGTGATCACCGCGCGCGCGACCTCTGACCACTCCTCGAACCACGCGCGCAAGCCGACGAGCGCGTCTTGCCGCTCCTTGCTGCTCGCCTCCGCTTGGGCGCGCTCGGCCGCGTTGGTCGGCGCGGCGCGCAGCGCGAGATCACAAAGGCCCGAGAGCCGCGTGCGCTCCGCCTCATCGACGCCGCGCGCCGCGAGCACGGCGAGCGCGGCACGATCACCGATGCGTGAAGCCTCCGGCCGGCCCTCCCCTGTCGCCAAGCGCGCCATGCGGTCGAGGAGCTGCCTCATGCCGAGGACGGCCTCCGGTCCCCGCGCCGGCTCGAGCCCGTCGAAGAGGTAGGCCGCTTGCTCGGGGTGCCGCCGTGAGAGCGACGCGCGCCCAATCCGGTGCACCTTCTCATCGACCGCGTCGATCTCGTTCAAGGCTGCGCGTGCGACCTCGTCATCGCGGTTGCGCTTCGGCCCGACGGCCGTCCCAAAGCCACTCGCCAGATGGAGCAGCCGAACGCCCTCCTGCTGGTCGGCGTCGCTGAAGCCATGCTTCTCCAGCTGCTCACGGATGGCCCCGTTCGTCGACACCGCACGCAAGAAGGTGAAAGCCCGCTCGCCCGTCGCCGCCAGCGTCCGCTGGCTCACCTGCGAAGCTGTGGTCTGAACCAACTCAACACCATTCCCTGAACCTGGAAGTCCCTGCGTCATGACCATTTCCAAACGCACCGCGTCGAGAGCCGCCCGATTGCGCCAGGTCGACTTGTGCCTCCAGTTATCGCGATGAGCGCGCGACCATGGACACCCCAACGACAGAAAAAGTGACCTCGTCGTCGGTCGGCGGAGCTTCGCGGGCGGGCGGCACGGCTTCGCAAACGTGTTTGCAGGCTTCGCTATTGACCGCCAAGGCTTCACGCGCGGCAGATGAGGCTTCGCTCGCGGAATTTGCCGCCTGTTTGCGCGGCCACGAAGCCTCCGCAGTTGACCAACATAGGTAGCCCGCGCGAGCGCGAAGCGTGAGCCGTGGAGATTCAAGGGTTTGCAGACGTTTGCGAAGCGGTCGCGACGGTTTGCGAAGCGGTTGCAACTGGGAGCGAAGCCTGCGCCGAAGTTTGCGGAGCCTGCTGCGCCCAAAGATCGTCGGGGCAATGGGAAAGCCGCTCGGCCTTCTGCAGCGTCCCGACTGGAGCGGGCGTGTGCTGGCCTCCAACGCGATCGCCATTTCGGTCTTCCTTGGCGCGCTCGCCGCCTCGTCTCCCTCCTAGCGAGCGCCACCGATGAGATGTTGACACTGGCGAGCGTCGCGACCCAACCCGGGCGCTCGTCGCAGTGACCGTGGGCATTGGCCTAGGCGTCCACGTCCTCTGCTGAGCGGGCTCGAACAGGCAGGCCCCAAATCGCAGCCGAGCCAGAACATAGAACGTGATATCTCACGCGCCACGGGATGAACTGATCCCGCAACCCGACGGCTGACGGTGTGACCATGAACAAGAACCCCCGCAAGCGACGCTCCCTCGCCAAGCCGGGCAAGTCGGACAAGCCGCTCAAGCTCTCCATCCGCAACTTCGCCCACATTCGACAAGTGGACCTCGTGCTCGGCGATCTCACGGTGCTGGTCGGGCCCCAAGGGGCCGGCAAGAGTCTCGCGCTGCAATGGCTCAAGGCGAGCATGGATGGCCGCCAGATGGTCGAGGCGCTCCGCTCAGCTGGGCATGCCGTCGACAAGCCCGGTGCGTTGGTCGACCTGATCTTCGGGAACGGCATGGCGCCTGCGTGGGGCAAAGACTCCAAGGTGACGCTCGACAACAAAGAGATCACGCCCGCAAAGCTGAGCCGAACCGGCAACGGGAAGGAGCGCGTGTTCTTCATCCCGGCCCACCGCGCCATGCTCATCAGCGACGGGTGGGCAGCCCCGTTTCAGAAGCTCGGTCCTGATACGCCCGCCGTAGCGCGGCTGTTCAGCCAGAACTTGTTCGATCGCTTCAGCGGCAAGGACGCGGAAACGCTGTTCCCCGTCGACAAACGACTGAAACGGGAGATCCGTGACCAGATCGACAGCGCCGTGTTCCACGGAGGCAAGGTGGGTGTGGAAGAGGACGCACAGCACGCGCGCAGGCTACGGCTCATGCACGGAAACACCCACCTGCCGTTCATGACCTGGACCGCTGGGCAACGCGAGTTCACGCCGCTGCTTCTGGCCCTCTACCATCTGCTGCCGTCGACACAGAAGCGAAAGCGAAACGGCACCGATTGGGTGGTTTTGGAGGAGCCAGAAATGGGACTCCACCCTAAAGCCGTCACCGCCGTCCTCCTGCTCGTGCTGGACTTGCTATGGCGTGGGTACCGAGTCGTGCTCTCGACGCACTCGCCCCATGTGCTCACCATGCTGTGGATGATGCAGAGGCTGAAGGAGCACCACGCCGGGTGGCAGCGCGTGTGTGAGGCGTTCGACATCAAGAACTCGACGCCGATGCGAGGCGTCGCAGAGGCCGCACTGCTCAAGGACTACCGCTCCTACGCGCTCGAGTTCGATCACCAGGGCAAGGTGACATCACGCGACATCTCCAAGCTAGACCCGGAATCGGAGGACCCGACCGAGGCTGGTTGGGGAGGCCTGACGGACTACTCTTCGCGCTTCGGTGATGCTGTCCGCACCGCTAGAATTGAGAACGACGAGTGAGCAAAATCGCCACGCCGGTTCGCGCTGCGCTCAAACCAGAGTCCAAACTCCTCACGCAGGTGAAGGACGGGCTAGGAGCGCTCGACGGGTCACATAAGGCGTACTTCGATGGATCCATTCGCGCCTCCTTCGCCGATAGCCTGAACCTCGACGAAGCCGTTCGCCACGGCCATGACACGGAGAATCGCTGGGACTACCTGTTAGGTCATGCGCCCACTCGCCTGGTGCTCGCCGTCGAGCCGCACACAGCCAATACGCATGAGATCAAGAACCTGATCAAGAAGCGTGCGGCGGCGCTGAACCAGCTGCGCGAACATCTTCGGGACGGAGCGAGGGTCACGAAATGGCTTTGGGTGGCATCGGGTAAGGTCGACTTCGCCGCAACTGAGAAGGCGCGACTCAGGCTCGATCAGGCCGGTATCGAGTTCGTGGGTACCAGGGTGATGGCCAAGCATCTACCGACTACGACCACGACCGCCAGCGGCTCGGGCACGGCGAACGCGGGCACAGGACCATCCAAGAAGAAGACGGCCAAAGCACGCAAGAAGTAGCGCGCGATGCCCCGCCAGTTCGCCCTTAGACCCTCGAGAAACGTCTTGATGTCGGGTCCGTCAAGAGCATCGCGCTACTCCCCATTCGCCATCGCGATAAACACGGGCTCAACGAGGATCCTCGTCCCCAGCTCTCTTGCGCGCTCGAGTTGCTTGGAGTCCGAGAGTGGATCGGCGGTCACGACGACCTCGACCTGCTTGGACATGCGCGGCCGGACCTCGAAGCCCGCCTTGGTTGCGAGCCCTTCAAGATAGGCGCGCTCCGCCTTAACCTCGGCGAAGTGCACGCGCGTGCCGGGTGCCAGCGGACGGAGACGCGCGATCGCGACGGTGGACGCTGACTGCGTCGCAGCCAAGAGCGCGGGCCCCACCGCTGTTGGCGGAAACCCGAGCAGCGCCGCCACCGTCTCGAGATCGGCGCGCTCCTCCGCTGTCACGACTCCATCGGCGACGGCCGCGCAAGCGAGGTCGCGCAGATAGCCGAAGTGGATGCGCGGAAGTTGCTCTGCGCCGATTCCAAGCTCCGCGGCCACCTCGGCGAGCGTCTCACTCTCGGCTCGGGTGAGCGTGCGGTCTTGCAGCGCCTGGTCCAACGCAAGCAGGTAGCCCTCCGCGTCGAGCCCGTTCGCGCCCGTCGCTGGCAGGCGATTGACGCGCTCCGCAGAAGCCGAGCGCAGCTGCGCCCGACGCTCCGACGCAACGGATCGAGGGACGAGCGGCGCGTGGCCCACGAGCTGCGGCCAGGGCACGCGTGTCGCCGCCTGGAGATGATCCTGAAAGGGCATGATGCCGTTGGCGCTGATGGTATTACCGAGCGCACTAAGCAGTAGCGACGTAGCGCGCGCGTGGGCGAGCGCGTCGTAGTGCGTAGTGAAGGGCACTAAGGCGCGACCGCAGCAGTCGCGGAGCGTCCGACCGAAGAGAGGTTGGAGCCACGTGACGGATTGCTCGAGCGTGCAGACGCCGACCATCTCGAAGGGCGATACGCCCAGGCGCGAGAGCTCATGGGTGAGGAACTTGAAGTCGAACTTGAGGCTGTGGCCCACGAGCACCGCGCCACGCAAGTAATCAACGACCGTGCCGGCGATGTCGCGGAACCGCGGTGCGAGCAGGACATCCGCGCTCGTGATGCCGTGGAGCTCGCTTGCGCCCATCGGCCGCTCCGGGTTGATCAGCGTCGAGAACTCCGCGACGGCCCGACCCCAGATGTCCGTGCGGATGATCGCGAGCTCGACGATGCGGTCAGAGCGCGGGCCCAGGCCGGTGGTCTGCAGGTCGATGATGGCGAAGCCGGGCTGCATAGCTAAGCCGACAATATCAGCGGCCAGTTCCTCGCCCCAATTGCGTAGCGCGGAGCACGCTCACTTCAGTGCTGGCGCGACCAGCGCTCCTGCCGGCTGAGTCCACTTCCGGAGGTGGGCCGCGAACAGCAGACTTACCGGGTCGCTGCTGCGGCCGACATGCTCGGCGAACGTCTCGAAGTCGATACACGTGTCGCCGGGAGTGGCGACGGGCTGCACGTAGACGATCTCGACCTTGGCCGACGTCGGCATCACCGCCAGCGCCCTGAGTTTCGCAGCCAACCCGCTCCTGGGGGTCGGGTACAGGAACGTCTCAATGTCGCTCGGCATCGTGAGGAAGCCTAGCTTCGCGAGGGCCGCGAGGAGGTGGTGGTACTTCTGATGGGCCTGCGTGCTTCGGGCGATCGAGCAGAGTCCTTCGAGAACGGGGCCGAAGCCCAGAGCCTGGATCCGCTCGAGGTAGTGGTCCTGCTGATCACGCCGCGACCCCGAATCTGTTTTCAGCTCGACGAAGTAGACGGTGCTCCGGTCCGTGGAGAACAGGGCATAGTCCACCTTCACGCTCTTGTCGGTGGGATGGTCAGGCCAGATCAGATCCCGCTTGATCGGGAACTCCGGGATCACCGCGTCTTCAAGCTCCACATCGAGGACCTCCTGGACGACGTCCCTGAGATAGAGGGAGAAGCAGATGTCTGCTCGGCGTTCGAGCTGATAGTTGGGGTAGTGGCGCCACCTGTCGAGGTTGGCGAAGAGCTGGTCTAACTTGTTCACCGGCACGATCGAAGCGCGACAGCAGCTTCTCGTCCACGCCAGCAGACCGCTCGCCGAGCGCAGCGACCCAGCAAGCCCGCCCTCTCGCCTCACATGCGCACGTTCCGCACGATCTCCCCGCTCTCGGGGTCGATGGCGAAGATGCGTCCGCGGGCGTCGGTGAGGACCAGCGTCTCTCCGACGAGGCGCAGGCGGGCTTGCTCGGTGTCCTCGAGCACGAGCTCGCCCACACTCGTAAGGTCCTTGCGACGGAGCACCTTGACCGTGAACGCGCCTGCGGCGGGGACCCCGAGACCGAGCGCGAGGAAGCGCTGGCCGAGGACGTGGCCTGGCGCGTCGAGCCGCAACCCCGCGAGGTCGAGCTTGGTTTGGCGCCAAAGCTCGTTCTTGCCGCGTGAAGCGATGTGGACGCTCGCCTCTGAGTGGACGCTCGCGTCCAACTCTTTCTCGATCAGCCCGATGTACACGCCGTCGGTCGAGATCAGCCAACGCTGGTGGAGAGCTTCCTCGAGGCTGAGCTGCCAGCGACCACGAAGCGTCAACCCTGGCAGCTCGTAGCTGCAAGCCCAATACGTTCCGTCAACGACGCTCACTACATCGACGTGGTCGGCTGTTCGGACGACGTCGATCGACGTAGCACCGAGCCCGGTGACCCGATCGAGCAGGGACAGCTGAGTGTCGCACACGTCGATCACGACGAGATCCGATTGCCCGTTCGCTGTCGAGACCGTGGCGAGCCAGGTCGAGCCATCGAAGGTCCGCGCGAACCGCTCGAGCTCGACCTCACAGAACGCCTCGGAGCGGCGCGACACGAGGTCGATGCGACCGACCTTGGACACGCCACCCCGAGGCGTGACCGTGAGCAGCCGATCGAAGCGATCCGAGACCACCAGCGACTCAGCAGGCTGGTCGAAAAAGGCCAGCGTCTTGCCGCGAGCGTCGATCAGCGCGACGCCGGCTTCTCCAAGCGCGACCACGCTCCGCCCGCGGTCGAGCGGCACCGCATCGAAGACGCGCAGCTGACCTCGATCATCCGCGCGGATGACATGCCGATAGTGTCGTCCGAAGGGGAGCGCAGGCCAGCGTGGCCGATCGGCGCTCAACCCAGCGTCTCGCGAAAGATCGACCAACGCGCTCGCGATGCCCTCGAGGCGCTTGTCGAAGGAGCTCGGCGCGTCGGCGTAAAGCGCGCGCGCCATCAGTCGCGCGAGGGGATCTCCGGACGTTGATGGAGCGGCTCTCCGGTGCTCGACCAACGCGCTCGCGAAGGCGAGCCGTCGTCCGCGACCGTCGGGCCCGTCTTCAAACGCCAAGTTGTGGACCTCGCCGCGCATGACCGCGATCGGAGCAAGCTCGTAGGCGAGCTGCCGGGCGAGCATGCGAGCGCCGCCGATCCCGCCTTGGGCTCGTGCGCGCTCGACCCAGGAGCTGACCAGCACACGCGCGTCCCTCACCTGCCAGGCGATCTCGACCGCGCCGGCGAAGTCGCCAGCGTCGGCCAAGTGATCGGCATAGACCAGCCTGAGGGCGTCGGCTTCGAGGGTGTGCCCCGAGCGCTCGAGCCTCGCGATCGCGTCGAGAATGCCACCTCGTCGTCGCGCGACCCGGAGGGCTCGCGCGCGGTCGTCAGCGCGAAACCACTGGCGGACGATGAGTCCGGGCGCCAGCGCGCGACTCTCGGCGAGCTCCGCCGCTTCGCGCAGCAGGCCATGGCGCTCGAGGAACGCCACTGCCGCCTCGGCGTCCTGCAGGAGGTCGGCGAGCACGAACGCAGCTTCAGCGATGCGGCCCTCGCGTTCGAGCCGCTCGAACGCAAGCTTGTAGCGTCGTCGCAGCTCGGCATAGAGGTCGCCACCGAACGAGAACGATGCCCCGCCGGGAGTCAGCCCGCGCGCAGAGATGGTGAGATCGGCTCGGGGCTGCGGCAAACCAAGCGCAACGCGTCCCTCCCCGGCCCCGCCCTCCTTCGCGAGCGGGATGGCGCGGCGAAGGGCTTCGTCGAGGTCGCCCGCGTCGAAAGCATCGAGCAGGTTCGCCACGTACTCCGCCTGCTTTTGGAACAGCCACGAGGAAAGACGAGAGAGGGCAACTTGCCGACGAACCCAGCGGTCGATGCGATCGGCTATGCGCTGAAAGAGCGACGGCTGGGCGGGTGGCCGCGCGAGCGCGTCCGCCTTTTCAGCGTCGCCCTGGGCGCCCGCGTGCGGCGTCGCTTTGGGCCGAAAGAGCGACTGCAAGAAGCTGAGCATCGTCGCGAGCGATCTCACGAGGGTGGACGCGAGACGAGAGCGGCCTGCGCCAGCTGCAGCTCCTTGCGAACCTTCCTCCGACGCATCGCGCGGAGCCGAGAGCCGCTGCATCGCCTCCACAACGGCGCTGGCCTCCGCGGTCGGTCGCACGGGCAACTTCGCGCCGAGGATGGCGCCGAGCGGTCGCGCTGGCGGCTCCGCAAGCGCGGGCGGTTGCGGCTCTAAGCCGAGCGGCTCGGTGTAGACGAGCGGGAGCTCGTCCAGCTCGATCCAGCCCGCGGGGTCGACCTCGCGGAACGGCGGCGCGTGCACCTCGAGCGCGCCATGCCAGGCCAGCACGATCGCGCCGGGCGGTGGGTCGAGTCGCTCGAGCGTCTTGGGGTCGAGCGCGAGTCCGAGCAGGCACGCGTCGGGCGCGCGCTTGCTCATCGTGAGCGCCAAGCCGATCGTGCAATCCGCTCGAACGAAGCGAGCTTTCGTAAAGCGCACGAGCAGACCGCGGGGGGTCTCGCTGAGCGACCGCAGGTCAGCGAAGTTGTCGAGGACGAAGGCGCGTATCACGCTTGCGCCGAGGCGTTCTTCGGAAAGGAGCAGCCCAACACACTCAACGACTCCCTCGTGGAGGAGCGAACTCACGACGCCCCCCTTGCTTCGAACACCGCGACGAGCTGACCGCGCCCGAGCGAAAAACAATGCAGAGCCTTCGAAGCCGACTCGAGGGTCACGATGCCCTGGCTGTCGGAGAGGGAGACGTCGCCGATGGGCGAAGGTGGGGTGTAGACCGTACGAATTCCGCGCGGCCCGAGCAGACACAGCGTGCGTCGATCGCCGCTGACGAGGATGAGCTCGGGCTGGGCATTGTGCACGTGACGCAGTCCGACGAGGTCAGCGTGCTCCGGGAGCTCGGTGGTGTACGGAAGTCCCGATCCGTGGACGTTCCAGTGGCCCGAAGGCGTCTGGATCGCCGAGAGACAGGCTGGGCCAGCGGGGGTTGCGTCGGAGCCCAGACGCGCGGCAGACAACTCGCCGGTGAGCAACTCCGGCTCGCGCCATGCGGTGTCTGAGAGCATCATCAGCGCAGGCTGCTCGGGGGCGTTGGGAATCCAGGTTTTCGAGAATGACCTCGCGATCACGGCGAGGCCGTTCGATAAAGCCGTTACGGCCAGGACATCCCGCGCGAGCAGGTGCGAGACCCCCTTCCCTGGCAAGAGTTCGAACAGTCGGTCCCGCGAATCCAGGTAGAAGGCCGTCAGATCCGCGCGAGGCTGCACGAGGTACAGCTTCTTGAGCGGGCTCGCGGCGTCGGGCTTCCAAGGCGCATGGACGCGTTCCTCCTCGGTGAAGTGGCCGACTCGCTGTCGCTCACCGCCGACACGCTGGAGAAAGAGGCACCGCGTCGGCAAGTCCGCGAGCAAGACCATCGCAGCGCCGCGATGGAGCCCTGCGGCCAGGATCAACCCGTCGATTCCGTGACGCTTCGCGCGACCGGGTTGAGCGGCGGGTGAGTTCGGGATCGGGAAGGTAGCGAGGCCTCTGTTCCAGCGTGCGAACGCTTTGCGCCCACAGCTGGACACCACGACCTGATCCATTGCGATGCCGTTGCTGAGATCCACGCGGCGCGCTCGGCGCTCCCCTGCGAACGGATCTCGAAGCATGCGCGTGACGAGCGTCGCGACAGGCAACGTGAGCGTGACATGCCGCGTGGTTGGCTCGGCTCCGAGGCCGACCTCGAGCGTGTTCTCTCCTTCATCGACGATCACGCGCTGGGTTCGTTCCCCGATGCGGGGTCCGTCGGAGGCGATCCGATCGAGCTTTCGACCTCCTACCAGCCAGACCTCGGCTCGCGCGCTGCCGGCTGCGTCGAGCCTCGCCCGCCACGTCTCCAGCATCTCGCGCGTCGGCTCGGTGAGCGTCCGCGCCGCGAGCAACGAGGGGATCGAGCCTGAGTCCACGCTCTCGAACAGCGGCCCTGCGCCGGCCTGGAGGATCCCCCAGGCGAAGCGCGCCCGAGCCTTCGAAGCGCGCCGAAGCAGCGTAAGCAACAGCGCCAGGTGGGCGAGCCGAGGTGCACCAAGTTGCCACGGGCCTGCGTCGAGCAGGACGATCGACTCGCGCGCGGCGTGGGGCGTGCTCTGAGCGAGGCGCAGGAAGGAGTGCTCCGCGTTCGAGGCGCGTCGAAGGAACTCCTCGGGCAGTGCGTCGGCGAGGAGCCACTCGGAGAGCAGCAGCCGCTCGTATGAGCCGCGATGCGTGATGCCGTCGAAGCCGTCGGGTGTTCCCCGTGCGAAGCTCGTCGAGCTGCTCATGGGCCCGATCATGGCCTCGAGGCGCACCACCCATTCTTGCAACGCGAGCGCGATCTCCTCAGGAAACACCGCGAGTTCGGAGGCCCACCCGGCGATCGGAGTCGCGGCCGCAGTCACCTTCGCCAGGCCTCGAGCAGCGTGCGGTCGAGCGGGCGGGCGTGCGCAACCGGGACCAGCAGGTCTTCCCGCGTGAGCACGGCCACGAGCGGCTCCGACGTTCGGCGGCGCACCGCGCGTTCAAACAGGGCGATCGGCCATGGAGGCGCCTCGGTGGTGGGGAGGAGCAACGAAGGAGCACCGAGCTCAGTCCCGAGGAAGACCGCCTCGGGCACCCACGGGAGCACCTCCTCGGGACCGAGGATGATCACGACATCGCGACCGCCGATGGGCTCCGCGACGCCACGCAGCTTGGAGAGATCGCGCTTCAGCAGCGCCGCAACCAGGGCCTTCGCCGCGTCGCCGCGGGCCGCGACGGCCGTCGGCAGCAGCGGTGTTTCGCGCGGCGTCCAAGCGATCATGAAGGCTTGAGTAGGTCGGTGATGCGGGCTTTGATCGAGGCGAGCTCCTCGGGGAGCTTGGAAGGATGAAAACCGGCGTCGATCGAGCGCGCGATGCCTTCGAGCCGGAGCTTCCAATCCTCGAGCTCGGCCTCTCCGCCGTCCGCTGGCCGGGCGTCGAACAGTGCTTCGGCTGTCTTCGCGATCTCACGCGCACGTGCGACCGGTCCGAGGGAGGTCTCGAGGGTGGCGCGAGCGAGCGCTTCATTCTCGGAAGACGCGAGCAGGTCCTTCAAGACCTCGCGCGCCAGACCTTGCGCATCTCGCGTGGGGACCGCGGCCACCAGCGGCCAGAGGTCGGCGTTGGTGGGGCTTGCGCGCCCACCCAGCGCGGCTGCGGCTGCGATCAGCGACTGCGTCTTCACGATTCGCCGGTCTGAAAGATTGATCCCCGCGCGGCGTAGCAGGCGCACGGCTTGTGCGATCAGCGGTGTTACGCCCGAGAGGTCCATCGCGCGTGCGGCGCGGGCGAGTGCGTCGAGATCGGCGAGGCTGGCAGCGGCTTGCGCTGACTCGGTCGCGGGCGCGGATGGCGCAGCAGACGCGAGCGCCCAGCCTCCTTCAAGCAGGTCTTCCAAGCGAGGATCCGCCATCGGGTCGACGAAGACGCGCACGAGGAATCGATCCGCGAACGCGGCCAAGTGTTCATCGTCTGGAATCGTGTTGGTCGCTCCGACGCACACCCGCAGCGGACAACGAATGCTGGTGTGTCCACGGCGAAAGATCCGCTCGTTGAGGACGCCCAGGAGCGTGTTCAAGATCGCGGTCGAGCCGAGGAAGACTTCGTCGAGAAACGCGATGTCGGCCTCGGGCAACATGCCGCGCGTCTCTGTCTCGACCGAGCCTTCGCGCAGCTTTCGAAGATCCACAGGGCCGAAGATCTCGCTCGGCTCGGTGAAGCGGCCGAGCAAGTACTCGAAGGTCGTGCCGCCGAACGCGCGCGCGATGCGCCTTACGGCCTCGCTCTTCGCAGTGCCTGGGGGGCCGACGATCAACACGTGCTCCTGTGCGACGGCGGCAAGGGCCACCAGCTCGAGCAACGACTGCCGCTCAACCAGGCCGCGACCAGCGGCGGAGATCGCGGTGCGCACCCGCTCCGCCGAGACCTTCGAATCCGTCATCGCCGCGAGTCTAGCCTGCGTATCGGTGTCGGGCGACATCGCGAGCTTCGGGGTGCTTGGTGACGCGGCTGCGATGCAGCACCATTGCGTCGCCCCGCGCAGCTTGCGCCCCCACCCAGCGACGCCCTACCATGCGCCGCATGAAGTACGCATTCGTTCTTATCGCCCTGCTCGGCTGCGGCGCCGATAGCAGCAACGTGACCGCGCCCACCGCGGAGCCCGACGCGAACCGGCAAGTACCGAGTGAGACCGCGACCGCGACCGCGCCCACGGCGGTGGTCAGCGCAACGGCGCAACCCTCTGCGAGCGCATCCGCGACGGCAACCGCAACCGCGACCGCGACGGCTGTCGCCAGCGTGGCACCTACCGCGACGGCCTCCGCTGCCCCCGCCGGTCCCGCGCCGCTCGAAGGCGCGAACGTCAACATCGGTTCCTTCGGCGCCGACGGCCTCTCACTGAAGGACATCTCGTGCAAAGCCGAGGGCGGCGGCCTGGGCGGACTCTTGGGCTCGATGACGATCGCGGCCGGCCTCTCCAAGCGCAAGGCCGCGCTCGACAAGTGCGGCAAGGCCGAGACCCGCGTGCACATTTGGCAGAAGGGCGGCAAGGTCACCAAGGCCGAGGTCGTCGGTGAGTCGAAGATCGGGCCGTGCATTCAGAAGGCTCTCGTGGGCGCGCCGGCGACCGTCGATTCGGAGTGCTTGTTGACGGTTGTGCACGGCAAGTAGCTGGCCCCGCGGCAACTCGGAGGAGCCTACGGCGGCGTGAGCTGTGGCTCCTTGGCTAGCTTCTTGGCGAGCTCGGTGCGTTCGAGGCCGTAGCGCGGGTTGAGCAGTGTGGCGCGCACTTCGTTCGCGTCTTCCACGCGACCGGCGCTGCGGTAGGCGCGGTAGCCGTTGTAGAGCAGCTCCTCACAACGAAGGCCGAGCCGCTTGCTCGCTGGGTCCTCGCAGCTGTCTTTGAACAACGCGCGATAGCCGTCACCGGCCTGCCCGTAGAGCGTGGTCGAGTCGTTGGGTGGACCTGCGTCAGCGGCCCGCACCAGCTTCTCGACCGCTAAGCGGCGCACGTCGACGCGAATGCGCGCGAACGCGTCGCACGTCTCGTCGCCCGCCGAACCGACCGGCTTGCAGTAGCGCGCGAGATAGGCGTCGTTGTCCTTCGCGAGCAGCTCCACACACGCTGTTCGCGGCGGGACCGCACGCGTGGCTAGCAGGTTCAAGCTCTCGAGCGCCAACTGCGCCGCATACGGCCCGACCTCGGAGTTGGCCTCGAGCGCCAGTTCACGGAAGCCTTTGGCGGCCAGGTCGAAGCGGTCCGCTTCGAAGTGCACGCGCGCCCGGAAGTAGCGGCACTCTTCACTGCGGTCTTCCTCGGGGCAAGGGTTGGGGCGAATTCGCTCGGCCTCTTCCGCCTCGCGGCGCTTCCGGTTCCGCTCCAGCTTCTCTTTCGGGAAGTCGAGCTGATAGGGCTCTGCCACCACCAGGCAGCCATCACCCTTCACCTGGCTCTCCAGCTGGGCCGCGGCGGTGATCGCCGCGGTCGCGCTCGGTTGTTGTTGAGGGGCCGCGGGCACGACCTCTGTCGCGCCAGCCGCTGGTCCGCTCGGGCCGCAACCGCAAAAGCCCAGCCCAACCGAAAGCCAGATCGCAAAACGCATGGTGTTTCGTAGCCACTCGGCGCTGAAAGTTCCAGCCCGCGTGGTCGGGATGCGACTCAATACGTCAGAAGCGCGACGCGGCTAGCACCAGCGCATGCACGGTTAGCGCGATGAGCGCGAGCATTCCCACCGCGAAGGCTCGATTGCGATGCGGCTGCTTCGGCCGCAGGAAAAAGCCCGCGTGAACCAGGCGTGAGATCGCATAGCCGCCAAAGTAGAGGGCGCTGAAGAGCGGCGGGCCGCCGAGCAGGACGAACGCGAGTCCGATGGCGAGGAAGAACGGCTGGCCCTCGGCGTCGTTGCGGAGCAGCCGCTGCGCGCGAACAACCCGCTCTACCTCGGCGGGCGGCTCGCTGCCTCGCCAATACGCGGCGTCCTCCGGATATTGAAAGGTCTTCGTGCGCATCCGGGTGATGCCCTGAAGTCCCGCCGTGAAAACGAACTTCGCAAAAAGGGCCGCCGCGGCGAGGGTGTACCAGACGAGGGACATGCTAGACATGGGGGCAACGTGGAGCCCTCATCCCTCGTCAGCTTGAACGATTCGGGCGCTAGTGACGAACGGGCGATCGTCGTGTCGGGCGGGGCCACGCACCAAGGTCTGAAGGCGCAAACGTCGAGCCACGCGCACTACGCGTGGAAGCTCCACGTGGGCGTGGACGCACCCGTGTGGCTCACGTCGAAGACGAAGTGTGTACCGGCTCGGCATGAGGCCCACGTGCTGCTCGTCCCGCCGAACTTCGAGCACCGCACGGGAGGGGTCGGCTGGTCGGTCGCGCTGTTCGTCGAGCCCGGCTCGCGCGGTACACCCTTTCGCAATGTGGATGGACCAAGCGTGATCGAGGGCAACGCCGCGAGGGCCATTCGAGCGCGCTGTGCTGCGCTCCTGGCCCAGCCCGCGAGCGATGCAGCCTCGATGTTCGAAGAGACGGTGTCGGGGCGGATCAATCCGGGGCGACACGAGGTCGATGTTCGCGTGCGCCGCGCGCTGCGGTCCATCGCTAGCGATCCCTCGATCGCGCTCGCTGAGCTGGCTGCATCGCTGGGCGTCTCGCTCGATCGGCTCACGCACATGGTGTCGCAGTCGACGGGGGCTCCGCTCCGCCGCCACGTGCTTTGGCAGCGCCTGCTGCGCGTGCTCTCGGGTGGAACCCCGCGTGGCGCGCTGGCCCGCGTGGCACAGGACGCGGGCTTCGCGGATCACGCGCACATGACGCGAACGTTTCGGCGGCTGCTCGGCCGCGCTCCTTCCGAGTTCCGTGCGCCGCCGGTCGTGCTCGCGCCGTGGGCTCAGCGATCGCAGGAGCGCTGAACCGCTTCATTGTGGCGTTGAATCGCCGCATCGAAACGAGCGTTTGCGGCCTGATCTCCAATCCAAACCTTGCGACGCGTGAAGAGCTCGCCGTAGGAGTCGACATTCCCCAGGTCGAGGAAGACGAAGGGGATCGAGCCCACCATCGCCCCAAGACCAGCGCCAGCGAGCGGCAGCATCGCGCCAAGGTCGGTTGCGCCGGTGACGGGGTCGGCCTCTGCGCTGAGCCCGACGGCAGCGCCTGCACCTGCGAGCGCCATCCCGCCGACGAGCAGGGTGATCCAGGTTGGGCGAGCCCAATAGACGAAGTCCCCCGATGAGTGGGGCTCGAGCGAACGCTCGTGATAGCGCGTGAGTTCAGGGTCGTTGAGGACGCCCAGCACCTGGTCCATCTCGAGCAGCTCTTCCCCGCGGTACACCGCGAAGCCCGAGCCTCCTCCCGAGATCGCAGCGGTTGGAGTGGCGTTGTAGACCGGCTGCCAGGCATTGCTCGCTGTCCCGATCGTAATCGAGCCGCCACCACCGATGCTCGCTCCACCGCTCGCGCGAGTTACGGTCAGCGAGTCGTCGTAGGCGCAGGCTTCTTTGGCATCAAAGGGTCGCGGGGGTGGCGGGCTTACCGGCGAAACGTGAGCACACCCGGGAGCGAGCAGCAGGAGGACGGCGAGACCTTGGCGAAGGGGCGTCATGGGGCAGAAATATGCCTTGCGCTACGCCCCTCGAAAACTCGAAAATTCAGCAGAACCTTCGCGGTACGCCGTCCGAAATATCGGACACTGTCTCCCAACCCGGACAGCTATTCCGGTCGCTTTCGCGGCGGCTCACCTTCGAAGATGCGGGCTCGCTCGAGCTGTCCGACGAACTACGCAATGAGCTGCGCAGGCTCGCCACAACACCGCACTAGCCACGCGTCCGTTATAACAGATTTGACTTGACCCAACTGCCACGTCGTTTCACGTTCGCCGGGTGAACAGCGGCCATCGCCATCCCTTCGTTTCCTGTCCCGGGCCGGCCGGGGCCTAGCGAGCGTACTGCTCGCAGCTCCGGTCGGCGTAGCAACTGGAGAGGATGGTTGAGCATGGATATCGCTACGATTGCAGAGCCGCGTTCGCGTCACGTTTACACTCGTGTTGGAGAGGAAGACGTACTGGTTCGCCCACTTCGACGAGGCGATGAAGACGGCTATGTCGAGCCGCTTCAGTTTGGGCTCGTGGTGCTCGGTTCCACCAAGCTCGGCGGCCGTGAGGGCCCAGCGATCGCCAAGGCCCGTTTCACGCGCACCAACAGCACTTCGAGCACAGCCGTATTGGCCATCACTACGCCGGAGGATGAGGAGGGCTTCGAGGTCGGAACGTTGCTCTTGCGAGAGCTGATCACTGAGGCGCTGGAGCAGGGAGTGGACCGCTTCCGCACCGAGACCCATCACAATACGCCAGCGATGTTTCGGCTGCTCGCACGCTTCGGACGCATCAAGCTGCGACCGAGCGGAGTGCTCGAGCTCGCTATCGCACGCTCGTAGTCGGGGCGGCGGGAATCGCGCGACAGCGTGCGCCTCCACCAATTCTCCACCTTGCAGCCCTGCTGACCACACAGGCGAGGGTTAGCCTCACACAATGCGCGTTCGTTCGGCTTTGCCCGTCCTTCTCTCGGTCGTGCTTGCGAGTTGCCTGTGGCTCATCACGGTGCATCACGTTTACTCGCCGGGGTCGAGTCTCGAGCCAGACCCATCGGGTGTACCACCGCGCGCACAAGAGCTCGCGAAGCGCCATCTGGCCCTGTGGTCGGACGAGCGGCTGAGGGCCAACGAACAAGTCCGCATGCGCGCGAGCAACGCCGAGTGGGACTTCATGGGCCGCAGCTTTCTGGCCTGGTCCTTCGCCAACCTCGCGCTGCGTCAACCCGCCGAGGCACCGCGCTACCTCAAAGCGATCGACGCCATCATCGATGAGACGCTCAAGCTCGAGGCCGAGCGCGGCATGCACCATTTTCTGATGCCGTACTCGCGGCGCGCGCCCTTCGTGATGCAACCGGAGCGCAGCCAGTTCCTTGATGGCGAGATCGCACTGATGCTCGCCCATCGTCTGCTGATCGCCCCGCGGGAGGACTATCGCAGCGAGCTGGTTCGGCGCGTCGAGGCGATGACCGCGCGCATGGAACAGAGCCCGGTGCTCAGCGCAGAGAGCTACCCCGACGAATGTTGGACCTTCTGCAACACCGTCGCGCTGGCCGCCATCCGCGGCTCCGACGCGGTGACGGGTAGCGACCACTCAGAGCTCGCACGCCGCTGGGTCGAGGTCGCACGCGAGAAGCTGGTGGAGCCGGAGACTGGCCTTCTGATCGCGAGCTACACCGTGCGCGGCGAGCACCTCGACAAGGCCGAGGGTTCGAGCATTTGGCTGAGTGCCTCGATGTTGCAGCTCGTGGATGAGCCCTTCGCGCGGGAGCAATACAAGCTCGCGCGCAAGCAGCTTGGTCACGACCTCTTGGGCTTCGGCTGGGCGCGCGAATGGCCCGCCGGAGCGAAAGAGCAGGTGGATGTCGACTCCGGACCGATCGTCCCGTGGCTCGAAGTGAGCGCCGGATCGAGCGGGCTCGCGTTCGTCGGCGCCGCATCCTTCGGCGACAGCGCCTGGAACCGCGAGCTGCACACCACGCTCAACTTTGCGGGCTTCCCAACCAGGGACGAGTCGGGCCTGCGCTTCGCTGCGTCGAACCAAGTTGGGGACGCGGTGGTGCTGTATGCGCTCAGCTTGGGCCCGGCGTTTGACGCCTTCCGCGCACGCCTGCGCGAGAGGAGCGGCGTATGAAGTCCGGCAGGAAGATCGACCTCGTGCGTGGCGCTCCAACGCGCCTCGTGCTGGCCGCGCTCGCTCTCACCGCCTGCCTCGTGATCGCGCAACTCGCGGGGCTGCGCAGCTCGGTGAGCGTGCTGGCCACCGGCGCCTCCGCCGACTTGCTCGCTGGCCTCGTTTACGCAGCATCGTACTTTGCGGCGGTGCTGCTGGCCCCACCGCTACTGCTGGCGGCTCTGCTGATCGCGATCACGCGCTGGATGTGGCCGCAGGGGCAAGCCGTGGGTGAATGAAGTGGCGCTGGCGAGTGACTACGCAAAGGGGCGACCCACCGTGACTCGGTCCTGCACGCAGGCGTAGCCGCCCTCCGCGAGCGGAAGCTCGAGCTTCAACTCGAGGTCGAGCGCGTCGCCGAAGCGAAGCAGCGGCTCCTCCGGCGGCCCGCGCAGCCAGCGTGCTTGCAAGAGCTCCACCTTCACGTCGACGTCCCCCAAACGCGCGCTGATTGCACGTTGCATTCGCTCCACCAGCGTCTCCGGCTCGCGCGCGCCGAGCTCGATCCCGGCGCACTCGAGATGTAGACGATCGAGCAAAACGCGCAGCCGACTCCAGGCGAGCGACCAGCTCAGCGGCACCACCGGCGCAGCCGACGCCAAGGTCACCGCGACGGGCGACTCGCTCGTCGAGCCGAACAGCGAGACACCGCGCGCGCGCGCCTCGGCCAACTCGGAGAAGGGCGCTGGGCGATAGCCCATGACTCGCACCGGCGACAAGACGTTGTTCACCGTGGCCTCCCCGCAGAAGGCGTTGGCCATCGCAGCGCCGAGGGCGAGACCGCTGGAGACGCGCTGGCCGCTTACAGAAAAGGGCGTCGCTCCGACCATCAGGTGGCGGGCTCCCGCCGCCGCGCGCAGCTGCTCCCAGTCCTCGCCCAACGCGGTGAGCGGCGTTTCCTCGAGCGAGAGCACCACCGGCAGCGAGAGCTCGTTGGCCACACGAGCGAAGCTCGCGAGCAAGCGTTGGTCCCGCACAGGATTGAGCTCGGTCAGCACCACAGCACCGAAGAACGGTTCCATCCCAGGGTGGTTGTAGGGACGAAGCCAGTTATGGAAGGCCGTCCTACGAAGGCTCGCAGCGTTCTCGAAGTCGGCCGCAAGCTCTGCTGCATCGGCCGTAAAGAGGTCCAGTTCGACGCCGCGGGCCTCACGCAAGAGCCACGCGACCGCATGCCACGAGGCGCGTACGGCAGGAGCTGCGTGCTCGAGATCGGCGAGGGAGCGAGCTCGCTGCGCGCGCCCAGGGAGTGCGATGGCTGCGTCTGCGATCGCCCCATCGATCGAGCGAAGGTCCCGCAGCCGTCGATCCTCGAGATAGGGCGTTCGCTCGTCGCCCAGGAAGTCGCCCACCACGGCGAAGCGCGGTCGCAGCGGCGTTGCATAGCGCTTGAAGCCTGGAGCGAGCGAGCACGGGTCATCCTTGCGCGGTTCCAGTCGCAGCGGCGCTGGACAAATCAACGGAGCGGGCGTGAAGCGCCGCACAGCGCTCGCTCGCTCGCCGAGGCCGCGCTGCTCCAACGCGGTAGCGAGCCGCTCGCGTGCTTGAGCATCGTGGGCAGCGTTCAATTCGAGTGGGAGGAGGTCCTCGTTCAAGGCGCCAATTGTAGCCACAATGAGCACGCTACGCTTGGTGGTGCGCGAGGGTTACGCGTTGAGCGGAACTCGCTCGCGTGCCGTTAGAGCAAGATCAGTCGGCCGGCGTAGCCTGTATGGCGATCGATCGCGGCGAGGTGCAGGTCGCGCAAAGGGCCTGGCAGGGCCAAAGCGATTTGAGCGTTGGTCCAGGCGGCGCTGCGCGCGGTGCGGATGCTGAAGCTCTCGAGTAGGTCATCAACGGGCCCGAGCGCCTCGTCGATCGCCTCCCCGAGCTGGTCGAAGAGCGCCTGCTTAGCGTCGGCCATCAGCTCGAACAGCAGGTCGTCAACGGCCTGATAGTCGTGATGTCGCTCGGTGCCCGTCTCGAGGTCATCACCGAGCTCAGCGGCCGTCGTCAGCAACGCCGAGACGAGGTCCCGATTGATGTGCGCGTTCATCCCAGCGAGCGCGAAGCGGAAGGCCGACTTGTCGCATTGGAAGCGCTTCTCCCGCAGCGGCCGCCACGCCCGTGCGACCTCATCTTCATGGGCGATCAACGCGTCTTGGTAGGTGCGAGCGAACACCACGTCGAGCCGCGAGACGAACACGGGGTCATTGACGTCGCCCGCGGCCACCTTGGCGATCACGCGCTCGGTCACGCTCAGATAGAGCGCATTGAAGTAGAGGAAACCGTCGTGAGGCGGCAGCGCTTTGCCAACCGCCCGCATCCAGGTCGCGACCTCGGGCAGGCTCGCGGAGCTATCAAGAATGGGAAGGCTCATGGCTTGCGCAGCGGCATATCCCAGTCAGCCAAGAAACCGTAGGCCCAAGGGTGGCTCGGCTCGTCAAACGGCGCCCACTCTTTCTTCGTCAATGGCCGCCCTTTGAGCTTGGGCAACTTCACCTTCGCCCAATCGATGGTGACGTCGACCTCCAGGTCTTCCGACATCATCGCCATCATCATTTCGTCCGAGTCAGGGCCATCCATGTCGAGCGCCGGCTTGTCGCCTTTGCCGCTGAACGTGATCGGCTCGGGGATTCCCTCCACGCGATAGGTGATGAAGGGATGCAGATCGATCGAGGCGACCTTCTTGGTGCCCTCCCAACATTGCAGCACGATGGTCTCGCCGTAGAAGAGCGCGTGGTAAGCACCGTCACCGCTGCCGAGGTCATCCAGCGCGGCGCGCTTGATCTCCTCCATCGTCCCGGCGACGAAGAACTCCGCCTTGCGCGAGCCGCCCGGCTCCACTTGGAACACCAAGCGGAAGTAGTGAACGAGATCCGTGGGGACCTGCTTCTTCGCGGCAGGCTTCTTCGCCGCAGCGGGCTTCTTCGCTGCAGCAGGCTTCTTCGCTGCAGCAGGCTTCTTCGCTGCAGCAGGCTTCTTCGCTGATGCAGGCTTCTTCGCTGCAGGCTTCTTCGCTGCAGGCTTCTTCGCTGCAGGCTTCTTCGCTGTGGCCATCGCCGCCAAGTGTAGCGAACGGGCGTGCGCTGAGAAGCTACAACCCTTTGAGGAAGCGGCGTGCTTCGGTCACCGTCGGGTCGGGCACGTAGCCGCGCCAGGAAACCTTCGCCAGCACCTCGCGCGCTGGGCGCTCGGCTATTGGGCAATTCCGTAACACCGCGCGGTCGGGCGGCGGCGGTGGACGCATGAACTCAGTCATTGGCCCCTCCGCTCGGAGTGCGGCGCAGCGCCTCGCGGATGCCCTCGTAGCCGCGCACGCCCCGGCCGAGCGCCTCGTCGAGCAGCCCGCGGCGCTCTTGGGCGACCAACACGAAGCTGCACGCCGGGTTGCCGGCCGAGCGACACGCCACCTCCCGACAGCTGAGCCGCCGCTCAGCGACGTGGCTCATCATGCCGGAGAAGCAACCTGCGAGCAGATGGCACGAAAGGTCGCCCGACGTACCACCGGTGTTGCGGATCGCCCGTTTGGCATTCGCCAGAGCGCTACGTTGCACCTCGATTTGCAGCACGCCCTCGGCCGCAAAGCCAAAGTCGAAGCTGGGCTTGCCCCAGCCGTGTTCGGAGAAGGTCGCTGAAACCAGCCGAGCCACCTCGGTCATCGACAGCTCCCCCAACGAGCCGGAGCCACGCTCCAGCGCCGTACCCTCCAGATCGATCGCGGTGCGCCGCCCCCATTGCACACCCCATTCGGTGGCGAAGATCTGCCAGCTCTCCGGCGCCAAGCGTTCGCAGGTCGCGCGCAACGCGGCGAAGAACGGCGCCGGGACGTCGACGAAGCGACGCTCGAGCGCGTCGCGCCTCACCCCTTGATCGATCTCGTGAGGAGCCAACGCGCGTTGCGCGATCGCCAGCGGGATATCGGAAGCGAGCGTGCGCGTGGACCCGACCTCGTTGCGGTTGATGATCAGGTAGACCCGCGTGCTCGAGGCGAGCACCATCTCGATCGTCACCTTCTGTTCACCGAAGGCGAAGCCGAACACATAGTCGAAGCTCTCGCGCGCGCCCAAGCGGCCAGCCGCGAGCATGCGTTGAAAGCGGCCGAAGAAGGTATCAGTCTTGGCGCAGCGAGCTATCTCGTCGAAGAAGCTGCGGCCGAGCACCTCGTTCTTGTCGAGCCGGGCTAGCCGCGACTCGTACAAGTTGTAACGCAGGACAAAGCCGAGGCTGTCCAAGCCGACGACGCCGAAAGGCAGCTGATCCAACTCCGACTCGCTGGCCGCATCGATCCGCTCGATGCTGAAGGAGGTCGGGGCACTGGTAGGTTCTTGTTCAAACATCGTCAGCTGTCTCCCAAGCGAGCACGGATCAACGCGTCCAAAGTCATCTTTCCCGGCTCGTTGCTGCGCGAGGACGGAGCTTCACTCGAGCTCGGCGACCGCGCGGATTCCACGTGTTGCGGCAGCGTGGGAGCGGCTCCGGCCAGCCACGTCTTCAATTGGTCGCGGAAGGCAGCGGCCGTTTGCAGCCTTTGCTCGACGTCTCGCTTCATCGCCCGCTCCAAGATCGCCCACAGCGCGTCGTCCAGTTGTGTAGGGAGCGTCGGACGTTTGATGGGCGCCCGCAGCACCTCGGCCATCACCGTCGGCGGATCTTCTCCTTCGAACAGCGTCTTGCCGGTCATCGTCTCGAGCATGGTCACCGCCACCGACCAAATATCTGCGCGGTGGTCGACGGTCTTTGCACGAACTTGCTCGGGCGCCATGTAGGCCGGCGTACCGATGATGCCGCCCACCTGGGTCAGACGGCCGCCGGTGTTGGCGGCGATGGCGATGCCGAAGTCGATCAACTTTGCGCGCTCACCGTCCACCAGGATGTTGGACGGCTTGATGTCGCGGTGAACGATGCCTTGCGCGTGCACGAGCGAGAGCCCCTCCAAGATCGCGATGAAGAGCTCGACCGTGCGCCGCACCGACAGCGCGCCCTTGGCCACGAGCGCGTCGAGCCCTTCGCCGCCCACGTGCTCCATCACCACGAAGGCCCCTAGCTCCGAGGAGTCCGCGACGTCGAACACCTCGACCACCGCCGGATGCCGAATCGACGCGAGGATGCGCGCCTCGCGCACCAGCCGCTCGGTGAGCTCACCGCTGCGAGCGTCCACGAACTTGATCGCCACCGAGCGCGCGAGCTTCCTATGGGTCGCGGCCCAAACCTCGCCCATACCGCCTTCACCCAAGGGCTCGGTCAGCAGGTAGCGATTGTCGATCAGCATCCCCGGCGCCGCGCGCAGGCGTTTCTCTTCAGCCCCTTCGGCAACCATGGTTGGGGTCCGGGTGTGGCCTAGCATGAGGCCAACATAGTACAAACCATGAACACGCCAAGCCCAGCCTGGAACAAACTGTGTTCCAGCCGGGATGGCCATCTCGAAGGCGGTGCACTAGAGCTTCGCGACGACAGCGACCATGTTCTTGCAGCTGTCGTGGCAGGCTTTGCAGGTCGCGTGTTTGTCGGCGTGCGGAGCGCATTGCGCCGCGCAGTCCTCGCACAGCTTGACCAGCGTCTTGGCGATCTCGACGGCCCGCTTGCTGCCTGACGAGGCGAGTTTGGCCAGCGCCTCCATCCCAGCCAGCATGTCGTGGGCCGCGGCGGCACACCCGGCCATCGAGGTATCCCCGCTGCCGAGCAAGGCGATGCAATGCGCCAGACAGGCTTGACCGCGCTTCACGCACTCGAAGGCGGCCTCTTCCAGCGGGTTCGGCGCACCGTGGTGATCGTGGTGCGCGTGGGCCTCATCGGCGCGCGCGGTGCTGCAGGCAGCGGCCCCCAGCGAAAGAGCGGCGAGCGAGGTAGCAGAGAACAGGGCGTCGCGACGGTTCATGGGCGCTTGACTAGCGCCGGTCGTGCAAGGCGCCAATGCCCGCCGCAAGCACCAGGTTGCTGGTCTGCACCCTCAACACAACTGCCCGTCGAGTAACAGCGCCGGGTTGGGCCGAGCCAGCGCCTCTTCGATCAGACGCTTGTCGGCCTCTCCGAGCAACCACTCGCGGGCTGCGTCGGTCGGGATCAGCACCGGCATGCGCCCGTGCAGCGAGACGAAGGGCCCGCGCGAGGCGCAGGTCAGCACCGAGACGCGACGTTGCCCATCGTGATCGTCCCAGATGCCGGCGAGCAACAAGCTGCCTTCGGCTGCAGCGACCTGATGGCGGACGCGGTTCTTTTCGCCTGCGAGCCCCTCGGCGACCTCGAAGCTGCGCACCGGGACCAGCGCCCGCCGACGTTTGGCGGCGTCACGGAAGCGCGTGCGCACGTTCTCGATTTGCGTGTTGAAGTAGAGACGCTTGTCGGCGCCGACCAGGCGCAGGCCCCACACAGCGTCGGTGATTTCGACCTCTGCGCCCACGCCGATGAAGGCCGCCAACGGCGCACCCGGTTGCGTCGCGCGCTCGGGCGGCGGTGGAACCTTCACCGTGGGCCGCAGCACCTCCACCCACTCGCGCCAGGTCATGTCATCGGAACCGCTCACAGCTCGACCGCACACGCGGCGCAGCCTAGCAGAAGGGCGCGCAGCCGATGGACCACGAGGCGTCGCGAGGCCGGCCCATGCTCGCCTACAATGCGCCTTGCCCGCCGCACGCCTCTTGTGCACCCTGCCTCTTTCGCCCTTCTGGAAGACCCAACGCAAGCTCGCCGTCGCGCAAGCCGACGAGCTGGGCCTCGAGCCGAGCGAGCTGCTCGCGGTCTCCGGCGTCACCTTCGAACCGGGCGGCAAACACGCGCTCGTGACCTTCGCGCTGACGCGGGAAGTCTTGCGGGTGGAACTCGGCTCGGAGCCGCGCTTTACGCTGCAACCGCTGGACGTGGAATCGCCGCTCGGCGAGGGCTTTTTGGGCACCAGTTGGGTTCGCGCGCGCCCCACCGCAACGAGCGACCTGGTGGTGGTGGAGGACGCGCATCTCGGCGGCGGCGGCATGGACGCATGCTCGGCGGTGGGGCTCGTCAAGCTGACCACCCGCGAGCGCGTGCTGAGTCTGCGCGACAGCGAGTTCGGTGAAGGCGTCGTGGCCTTCGCGCTCTCGCCCAACCGACGTTGGCTCGCAGCTTCCTACCTGCTTTCCAAGCCCAGCCAAATCGAGCTGCGTTTGTACGACGCGACGAGCGGCGAAATCGTGCGAAGCCAACGCCTGGAGGGGGAGCCGTATCGCGGCCAGCTCGCGGTCGCTGTCGACGACGATGCAACCTCCATCGCCTTCGCCGACGAACGGTCGGTGCGCTTGGTCGAGCTCGAGAGCGGTCGCTCAACCTTGTACATCGAGCAGAAGATGGTCCGCGCGCTCGCGCTCACGAGCTCCACCTTGGTGGTCGAGGCAGTAGGCGGCGCGCAGCTCTACGACCGCTCGGGCGGCGCACAGCGCAGCCCGCTCGAGCGCCTGAGCGGCCACACGCTGATCGCCACGCAAGGCGAAGAAGCAGCCTTTTTCCAGCGTTCGCGCGGTGGTTACTCGCTTGGCCGCGTAGCGCTCGAGAGCGCCAGCGTCGAACTCAAAACCTACAAGGCCGCACTCGGTCCCGCCTCGAAAGAGGGCGCTGATTGGCTGGTCGCACACGACCTACAAAGCGGTCGCACAGCGTCGGTGTCGCGCAAGGGCCTACTGGTCTTTGAGCCAACTGACTGAGCAACGCGCGTCGTCACCGCCAGCAGCGCTTGGTTCCCAACCACGCCGCGATCGGATAACCCCAAGGGGCGCATGGACTATCTGAGCCCGGATCAAGTGGTCGACTTCGTCGAAGGGACCGTCATCTTCGTCGACCGCAGTCAGCCTCCACCGAGCGTGGTCAGCACGCTCGAGGCGCGCGTACAGGGCTTTGCGCGGACCCAGCAGCAGCCGCTCGCCTACCTGCACGTGGTGCTCGACGTCCCGACCACCGGGCGGCTCAACGAGGAGTCGCGCACCGCCATGATCGCGGCCGGGCGGCGTCACATGGAGTTGTTCGACCGTGCAGCGATGGTGCTCATCACGCAAGGCTTCATGGGCGCCGCCATGCGAGCGATGTTCTCGGGCGCCTTGATGGCCCTGCGCACCAAGGTGCCGTTCAAGGTCTTCAGCGCCGAGCGAGAGGCCATCGAGTGGCTGTGCTCAGCTCAACTGGGCGGCGGCCGACCGCGCGATGCGGCCAAAGTGATGAGCGCCGTCGCGGCGATCACCGCCGCCTTGCAGCCGCCGCGCTAGTTCTCGCGGCCCGCGCAGCCCTTCTAGCGCCCACCGAAGTCGATCTTGCGTGCGAGATCCGCGTTTGGGCTTCGAAGATCCACGTTTGGGCTTCGAAGATCCACGTTTGGGCTTCGAAGATCGACGTTTGGGCTTCGAAGATCCACGTTTGGGCTTCGAAGATCGACGTTTGGGCTTCGAAGATCGCCCTCCGACCGCGCAAGATCGCCCTCCGACCGCGCGAGGTCAGGGGGATCGGCCTGCGAATTGGACGTTTTGTTGAGTTTGACCGCCTATCGCCAGGGGATGGGCGCCCCATTTCAACAAAACGACCACTTCGAGCGCCCATCCCCCTGAACCACCGCGGCGACGCTCGCCCGGCAGGCGCCGAGTCCCAGCCCGGGCTCGGATTTAAGTGGGTCTTAAGTCGAGCAGACCAGCGCGCTGAGGCATGGTTGCGCTTGGAGTTCTTATGCGTAAAACATCGTCTTTCTTCGCCTGTGCATCGTCTTTCTTTTTGTGCTTCGCAGCGGCCTGCGCCAACGTCGTGATCGACGAGCAGGAGGCAACCGGCGGCTCGAACGAGGGCGGCTCGAACGAGGGCGGCTCGAACGGGGTAGCCAGCTCGAGCAGCGGAGCTGGAGCCGGCGGCAATCCTGGGTTTCCACCGCAGAGCTGCCTCGGGGGCGAGGCCGCCATCGTCTCGGCCTGGTCCGACGACGGAACGGTGATCGCCACGCAGGTGGAAGAGGAATGGCGGCTCAACAAACCGGGCGGCCAGGCCGTGCCGCTGAGCTTCATCAACGGCTACGACGGCTCACTCGCGACGCTGCTCAGCGATGAATCGGGCACCGTTTACACCCTCACTTCCGACGGCCTCACCTTCAACGAGTATCCGCAAAACGGTTGGCAGCCCGAGCCGTACGCCGAGCGCTTCACGGCCGGAGGGATCGCCCTCGTGGGCCAGGTCAACGGGCTCACGCAGATCGGCTACTTCGATGCCGACGCCTTCGACTACTCGACGTACCACCCGTCGTTCGCGCTGCAAACGAGCTCGGCCGTGTGGGAGGAGGAGCGCTTCAGCGTGCGGGTCGCCGGCACCGTCAATGAAGCGCTTTGCACCGTGTTGGCGAATTCGTCGGAGCTCGGCCCGGTCCAATGCACCGGCCAGCCGGTGCAGCTCACGCTGAACGGCGAGATCGGCCTGAGCGGCCCACAGCTCGCCCACGCCGCGGGGACGACGGTGGCCTTCTATTTCAAGCCGGAGTCGTCCTTCGTGTTGGCAGCGACGCAGCTCAACGCGGAGGGCGCCGCCCTTTCGGTGGAGACGATCGAAGTGGAGGGCCTGCTACTCAGCGCTGCGCCCACCGCCGACGGCAACTTCATCGTAGCGATCGCCTCCGGCAGCGGGCTCTACGCCGTGCGCTACTCAACGCAGACCGGCTTCGGTGAACGCTTCTTGGTGGACGCCGATGCGCCGGTCATCGCGCCCTCGGTCGCGCGCGGCATCTGCGGGGACGATGCGCTGATCGCCTACTCCACCGGCGCGCCCAGCCCCGAGCTCCGCATCGCGCGCATCCGCGGGACCCAGGTCGAACGCGACACGATCGCCGAGGGACCGCAAACGGGCTTCGGCAACGTCAGCCTGGCCACCCGCGACGCGGCGTTCTGAAGCTCGCGGCGAGCCGCGTGGGTTGCGGATTCGGATTCGCGCGGTACCCTCGCGCGCATGACCAAGCCCAAGTTGACCTACTTCGATATGCCTGTGAGCCGCGGTGAAGAGTGCCGGCTCGCGCTCCACGTCGCCGGCGTGGAGTTCGAGGATGAGCGCCTCGACCGCGCCGCATGGATGGCCCGCAAACCGCATACGCCGTACGGCTCGCTGCCCACGCTCGAGCTGCCCGGCGGCGTGGTGCTCGCCCAGTCGAACGCCATCCTCGTGTACATCGGTCGGCGTTGGGACCTGCACCCCAAGGACGATCTCGAGGCCGCACGCCACGAGGCGATGCTCTGCCACGTGGAGGATCTGCGCGGGCAAGCCGGGCCGGTCATCCGCATCCAGGGCGACGCCGAGAAGAAGGCCGCGCGGGCTCAGCTCGTGGAGACGACGCTGCCCGCTTGGGCGACGCAAGCGGAGAAGAACATCACCGGCGCGCCGTTCTTCGGCGGGGAGAAGCTCAACGTCGTGGACCTCAAGCTGTACATGGCGGTCAAGTGGTTCGCCGGCGGCAACGTGGATCACGTCCCGGCCGACGTCTTCTCGCGCTTCGAGAAGCTGAACAAGCTGTACGAGACCGTGCGCGACGACGCGCGCATCAAGGCCTGGTACGCGCGCTGACCTCCGTTGCCGGGTCAGAGGCCTACCGATAGGACCTCGAACATGCCGAGCACGCTGGTCGCATCACCAGGTTCGATCTCGAGTACGAACACGCTCGGCATGTGTGCGTGATGCGTCACTTTGGCGAACACGTCGCTGTCACAGCCGACGAGCTGGGTGGTAGCGGCGATCTCGATGCCTGCCCGCAACACCCGCGCGCTCGGTGCATTGACGTAAGCGCCGAACGTTGTGTGCTCGCTGACCGTGGAAAACGCGACGTAAACCGGCCCCGTAGCTGGAACAGCGATGTCGTAGACGACACCGGGCTCGAGCACACTGGCGGCCGCCTCCTCGAGGGTGGCGAAGCCGGTCGTAGGCAGCGCCGGAACCTCGAGCTTCGCGCAGAGCTCCGGATCCGGCATGGGTTCCGCACCACCGCTGCCGCCGCTTCCACCTGCACCGCCAGTTCCTCCGCTACCGCTCTCAGCACCGCCTGAACCGCCCGCACTCATTCCGCCGGTCGTGGCACCGGCCTCACCGCCTGTGCCACCCCCGCCAGCACCTGTGCTGGTTGTGTCCTCCGCAGGACAGCCCAGGAGCGAGTGCGTGAGCACCATCCCGACAAACGAAGCCCAACGTGCGCGCGCCATCGCGAGCAGACTACTCGATGAAGGCGCGACTGTGCCGCGTGCGACAACGTGTCGCACGCCGCCCCTAAGCGAGCTTGCTATCAGGGGACCATGACCACTGCTTCACGTTCCCCGATGCAATCGGCCTTGCTCTTCGCGGCGACAGCTGGCCTCGCGCTTGGCGCAGCTCATTGTGGTGACAACGACTCCACGTCGACGAAGGGCTGCCCCGAAGGAGGCTCCACCTCCAACGCCGGAGCGGGTGGCACAGGGGCTGGCGGAGCCAGTGCGGGGGGCGCGGGAGGGACCGGCGGGGAAGCAGGAGGCAAGACCGTCATTTCCTCAGTGGAAGACAAGACCGTACGGTTCGCGACCTTCAAGGCCGACTGCGAAGAGCGCGGCGGCTACGTCCAGACGCATGCGGTCTGCTCGGGCAACAACGCCTGCAAGGGTGTGTCCTTCAACAAGTACGACTTTTACCTGACCGAGCACACCTGCAGCGCGATGAACACTTGCGGCGGCATGAGCTGCGTCGTGCTCCCCGAGGACGCCGGGCGCACGCCCGAGGAGATCTACGAGACGTCGTGCGCGGGCTGTCACGGACTCGCCGAAAATGGCTTCGTGCTCTATATGCCGCCGGGGACGGACCTCGTTCAGGCGCTCGCGGACGTCCAGACCAAGGACCGTGAGTTCATCCACTCGGCGGTCGCCTTCGGGATCTCGTCTCGCAGCAGCAACGGCGTAGCCGCCGCGAACATGCCTGCATTGCACAAGGAGCTTTCGCGCGCCGAGATCGAGCGGGTTACCGAGTACGCCTTGGAGCTGCCGATGACCGCGGAGGAGTACGGGATCCTCGGCGTGAATGAAGAGGTCACGCCCGAGTGAAGCTCCCGGACGGAGCCGTCGGTATTGGGCTACGTCCGCCGCACTATCGCGCACTGGCCGAGGGCGAAGCCCGCCTCGAGGACGCTCCGGCGGGACAAGGCACGGTCGACTACGTCGAGGTCATCGCCGACAACTTCATGAACGGTGCGGCGGCGCCTTTGTACTGGCTGGATCGGGTCCGCGAGCGAACGCCCATCGTCGTGCACAGCCTTGCGCTCAACGTCCTCGGAGCCGATGCACTCGACGAAGAGTACCTCGTGCGGCTCGAGGCGCTGTGCGCACGAGTCAACGCGCCGTTCGTCTCGGATCACCTGTGCTGGTCGAGCTCGCGCGGCGCGCATTTTCACGATCTCCTGCCGACGCCCTACACGGAGGAGGTCGCCGACTACGCTGCTTCGCGGGTGCGAGCCATCCAATCGCGGCTCGCTCGCCCGTTCGGACTCGAGAACCTCTCCAGCTATGCGCGGTTTGCGAGCTCAACGCTCACGGAGTGGGGCTTCTACACGCGCGTGGTCGCGGACTCCGATGCCTGGTTCATGCTCGACATCAACAACGTGTACGTATCCGCCAACAACCACGGCTTCGACGCGACGACCTACCTCCAGGCGATACCGAAGGACCGCGTGCTCCAGATCCATTTGGCTGGCCATGAAGAGCTGCCGAACGGCGCCCTGTTGGACACCCACGACCAGCCGGTGAAGGCTGCGGTTTGGGAGCTCTATCGCGGGTTCGTTGCCGCCCGCGGTTCGGCGCCTCCGACGCTGATTGAGCGCGACGACCGCATCCCAGCGCTGGCAGAACTTGTCGCAGAGACCGCGCGAGCCAAGCAGTCCTTGTGAAGCAGGCCGTCCCGACCATCAGCGCGCAAGCACCGCCCGCGCTCGCCTCCTTTCAGGAGAGCTTCGCTCGTGCGCTCGCCCGCCCACTTGATGCGTCGAGCGGGATCTTCGTGCCCGACGCCGTCGCGATCGATACGACGTTGCGAATGAACACCCTCCCCTCTCACCATGGAGCGGAGGGCGCTTCGATATCGGTCTATCAGCGGCAAGTCTGGCTCCGCTGGTTCTCGGCGTTTCATGACGCATTTCCTCTGCTCGCGAGGCTCATCGGCTTCTTTCGGCTCAACGCGCTCGTGAGCGAGTTCCTCGTCGAGCGACCCGCGACGGATCCGGATCTCAATCGCATCAGCCTCGGATTTGCGTCGTGGCTGATCGCGCGGAGGCCCACGATGGGTGTCGATGAGCGGCTCATTGCGGATGCAGCGCGACTCGACGAGGCCTGGAGGCTCGCTGCGCTCGCTGAAGCAGAGCCGGCTTGGCGCGGCTCGCTCGCGTCGCTCGGGGATGCGCGCCTCCTTCGAAGGGCATGCGTCCAGGTGGTTCGTGTGGCGTACCCCGTCGTGGCCTTGCGGCATCGTGCGCTGGCACTCCAAGGAGAAGAGCGCGTCGTTGCGCCCGTTCGCTCCCGTGAGGAGGAGATCATCGTCGTCGTGCGCACGAGCGACGGATTTGGTGAGGTCTCACTGGCCGGTCCGGCGGGCGATCTTCTCGATTGGCTCGAGGATGGCACGGTGGGGAGCGCTCTCGCGAAGCTCGAGGAGGTTCATGGCCATCGAGGCGTCGACGCTCTCACCGCAGACGTCCAGCGGGTCTTCGCTCTCGGCTCGGCCCACGGCTTTTGGTGCGCACCCGCGTGACAGGAAGGAGGCCGCGCGCGGGCTGCGGCAGCAGCTACTATTTCTCGAGAGCCTTGTGCAGCGCCTTAGCGGCCGCCGGCGGCAGCGAATCCACTTCGGCCGCTGCGCGGACGCGATCGGCGAAGACGGTGGCCGTCGCTAACGCCTTCAGCTCCGGGGTGGTTTGGCGGATTCTCCGCAGCAGCACCAGAAACACCCGCGCCGCGTCGGCGCCGAGGTTGTCGACAACGGTGTAGGTTTGCTTCAACAGAATCATGCCGTGAGCGTCTTGCGGCCACGCCTCTGCAACCTGCAGCGCAACCTCCACGTCGAAGAGGGCCGCAGGTACAAAGTAAAAGCTCCGTCGAAGCTGCGGCTCAGCGCGCAGCCGCTCGTGCAGCGGCTCCGGGTCGCGGCAAAAAACCAGCGCGGCCCAGGGGGAGGACAGCACCTCGAGCTCCAGCAGCAGCGCCTGCGCATCGGCGTACTCCGCGGGCGTGGCGCGGAGAGCCGCCCGTCGCAACAAAAGCAAGTCGATCAAATAAGTGGAGCTGCCCCTCAGCTCATACACGCGCGGTGGGAGGTCAACAGGTCCGAGGACCACCAAACGCTTCCTCCCGGTACCGTCGGCATGCAGGCTGAAGCGATGACGGCTTTGCCCGGTGAACAGCACCTCCAAGGCAAAGCGCAAGCCGCGCGTAAGCCAAAGCGGCATGAGATCCTCGATCACTCGGTCGGAGTCGCGCGAGAGCGCCTGCTCGAAACAAACGAGCTCAAGCCGCAGCCCCTCTGCCACAAGGTCGCGCATGGCCGGCGGTTCTGGCGCCAACAACTCTGCGCGCAGCTCGGCGAGGAGCGGCTCTCCCGCGAGTTCCTCTGGCTCGAGCGGCCGATCCGCGAGGAAGCGCGCAGCACGAGCGCGCGCACCCACGCTGGCCCAAGCCTCGCTCAGCGAACGAGTCCCATCGCCCGGTAACGGCGCGAGCGACCCATAGACCTGCTTGCGCGTCGCCGGCGTCCAGGTGACGCCATCCTTGACCAAAACAGCTTTGCTCTTCGGCGTCTTTGGCTTCGACTGCTTCATACGCGGGCAACGATCGCACGCGAAGCATCGGCGGTAAACGGCGGCCTCGACTCGGGCGACCCGCTCCCGAGCGCGCACGGTCGACAGAACTTTCAGCACCGTGTCACGTAAGCTCCTTGATGATGAAGCGATCGGCTGTGGTTTGCGCGGTGCTGCTCCTCGGGTGTGCGGATGGCGCGAAGGGCGGTGGTTCGGCCGCGGCTGCGACCAGCAGCTCGTCGGCTTCCGCTGCGGGGAGCGCGGCTGCGACGTTGGGGACGGAGCCTCCGACCTTACCGAATCCACTGCCCAGCGGGCCGACCCACTACGGGGTGAGCAAGCCGCCCCCGCCCAACAGCGCTTGTCCGCCGCTACCGAAGAGCACGCCCGGCGCGTTCGCGCCCGTGGCCGCGGCTGCGCACCGCCTCGCGTGTGAACCGGCGCTCTACTTCTTGTCGCTGGAGGCGCTGCGCGCGGAGCTCGCGCTGCCAGCCGACCACACCATCGAGTTCGCTGCGCCGAGCGCAGTGACGCTCCGCTTTCCGAAGGGCAGCGCCGTCGATCTCGCGAGCGCGCTCGGCCTCGTTGATGGCGTCGCGATGCGACACAACCGCGGAGCGTGGAGCTGGCGAAACTGGAACATGGGCACGAAGGGAGCCGCGGAGGACGTGCTCGAGCTGTGGAGCCCTGCGCGCGTTTACGTCGGTCTGAACGTCAAGCGCCCAAGCGACGACTCGATCCGTGAGCTGCCGCTCGAGGACAGCACGCTCAGCGGCCAACTTTCGGTGAGCCAGCCCGAAGCGGTGCTGCCCATCGTCGATGACACGCTCGCGTCAGCGATGCTCCACGTCGCGATCACGCAGCTGGCCCAAGAGAAGGAGCGCCTCGCGGAAGACCCGGCCGAGGTCGCCAAACGTTTCGGGCTCGCGAACGACAGGTTTCGGCTCTCGCGCCGCACGAGCAGCAGCGGCTCCACCTCGATCAAGGGCATCGACATCTGGGTCACGCGCTCACGCGTCGCGGCCGGGCCGTTGATCGAGGCGCTCGGCTTGACCGGCACGATCGAGCGCTCCCGCGCCAACGACTCGGATGAGTTCTTGCTCCAGCGTGGCCAAACGACTGAGTTTGCGTGGCGCGGACTGTCGCTCGAGCTCGCCTTCGACGAGCGCACCGGCGCGGCAGCGGCCGGACGGCACGGTTCGTTCGTGCTCGACCGCGTGACGCTTATGCCGTAGCGAGCGACCACGCCCTCGCTGGCGAACCGCTCTCACGGCTCGATCGCCTTCGAGTGCGCGCCGCTAGCGCGCGGGTTGCGAACGTTGGTTCGCCAACGCGACACCCAGCGCGATGATCCCGCTGGCGATCAGCGCGCGCACGGTGGGCGTGATGTCGAGCAAGAGGAACGCAGCCAGCGCGGCGATCGGCGGTTGGGCGTAGACGTAGGTCGCGACCGTCGAGCTGTCGGCGCGCGCCAGCGCCCAAGCGTTGAGCAAGTAGGTCAGCACCGTCGGACCGAGCGCCACGAAGGCGATCGAGCCCCAGGCCGAGAGCGGCAGCGTGGACCACGGGATGTGCAACGTATCGGCGGCGGTCAGCGGCAAGGCCTCGAGCGCGCCGAGCACCATCACCCAAGCCACCGTTTGAAGCGATCCGAGCCGCGCGATCGCCCCGCGCGCCAGCACCAGGTACAGCGCATAACAGGCCGTGTTGGCCACGAGCATGAGGTTGCCGAGCAGGCGCGCTTGCGAGCCGTCGAAGCGCTCGGCGCCGACCAGCACCGCACCGCCGATGAGCGCCACGCCCACGCCCAACAAACGTCGCGCGCTCGGCCGTTCGCGACCGAGAAGCAACGCGGCGCCCACCGTGAACGGCGGGATCAGCAGCACGGCCACCGAGGCGTTGACCGGCCCGCTGCGCGCGAGCCCGCCCACGAACAGCAGTTGGTTCAGGCTGATGCCGAGCGCCGCCAGGCCGGCCAGACGCAAAAGCTCAGCGGGCGAAGGCAGGCTCAGCCGGCCCAACGCCGCCCGCGCCGCGAGCGCCAGGATCGGCGCGCCCAACGCCAAGCGCACACCGACCAGCGCCGCCGGGCTCATGAAGCGAAGGAGCGAAGCCCCGGCCACCGGCCAGAGCGCGAACAGCACCTGCACGGTGATCAGCGCTGCATGCACCTGACGCGCGCTGGACGCTTGCACCTTCTCCATCGCCATCATGCTCCGCGCTGTCCGCGAACGCTGGGCCGCACGAATGCAGCCCACAAAAACCGAAAGGCTTCGGAGGTTTTCCTCCGAAGCCAGTCGGGGCGAGAGGATTCGAACCTCCGACCCCTTGACCCCCAGTCAAGTGCGCTAACCAGGCTGCGCTACGCCCCGAAAAGTCGTGTCTAAAGCTGTCTCCAAGAAGCGAGCGCACCCTACTTGAACGAACTGGCATTGCAAGAGAATCTTCATGCGTCTCGCCAGTCTTCCGACGCAGACCTGCCTCCAGCCTGACACAAGCTTCGCGCGAGCCCTCGCGAGCGAGTTGCGCTAGGGTAGCGCCCGGTGCTGAAGGCTTCCCTCCTCCTAACCGGGCTGCTGCTGCTGGGCTGTGCCGACGTAAGGCCGCCTGTAGCGTCTCCGGACGGCGTCTCGACCTCCACGCAACCTGGGGGTCAAGCGTCGGGGGATTTGAGCGCAGACCAGCACCAAGCGGACGAAAGCGTGCCGGTCGGTTTTGAGCAGGAGTCGGCCGAGCCGGAGCCCCCCGAGGCCGAGCTCGAGTACAGCGGCGAAGAAGGCGACGAGGGCGACGAAGGGGACGAGGGCCACGAGGGCGAAGCGAGCGGTGAACACCCCGAACCTGATGAAGACGCCTTCCTCGCCTGCCTCGATCGCGGCCCCGGCTCACCGCCGCATTGCCCGCAGTTCAAGTGGAAGTCCCCGCTCGAAGGGCTGACCCAGGAGCAGATTCGCGAGAAGGTCAAAACCGAGCTCGCTTCGATCGGTCCCATCTCGGTGGGCGCGCCCAATCGCGGTCGCTTGTTCAACGGCGTACAAATGCCGAAGAGCGACCTGTGGAAGCAGAATGACCCGGGTAACGCCTGGGGCACGCAAGAGACGATCGACTCGATCGTGCGGGCGATCGAGAAGGTCAACAAGGAGCACGCCAAGACGCAGCCGGTGATCATCGGGCACATCTCGGCGAAAGGCGGTGGCCGACTCAAGCCGCACAAGAGCCACCAAGCCGGGCGCGACGTCGATCTCTCCTACTTCTACAAGGAGACCACCGGCTGGTATGCGGTCGCCAACGAGAAGAACCTAGATCAGGCGCGCACGTGGACCTTCGTGAAGGCCTTCATTGAAGACCCGAACACCGAGATGATCCTGATCGACACCTCGCTGCAGCGCCTGCTGATGGCCTACGCCCTGCAAAAGGGTGAAGACAAAGCCTTCATCGAGAAGGTCTTCCAAGTGAGCGGCAAGAGCCAAAGCCCGCTGATTCGGCACGCCAAGGGCCACGCAACCCACATTCACGTACGCTTCTTCAGCCCAGCCGCCCAGGCCTCCTCCCGCTTGGCCGCGGCCTTCCTGCCCAAGCCGCCTCCGCCTCCGGTGCGCAAACCGGGCAAGACGCCGGGCAAGCACAAGGGCGAACCGGGCAAGGGCGAACCCAACGTCGCCAAAGGTGGCAAAGGCCAAAAGGGCGATGAGGCCTCCTTCCTCTATCACCGCGCCCGCAACGGAGACACGCTGGACGCGCTTTCCCGCAAGTACGCCGTGTCGGTGATGGCGATCAAGCAGGCGAACGGCCTCAAGAGCAACGACCTCAAGATCAACAAGACCTACCGCATTCCCAAAGCCTCTCGCTGACCGGTAGCCGACTCCGGGTTGTGGATCCGCGGCCCGTGTCGAGCGTAACGAAGGGAATGCTTCGACGATCTCGCGCCTTGCTCTTTCTCGCGAGCTTCTTGGCTTGCAAAGACCCGACCCAGATCACGGTGACCGTCACCACCGACGCAGCCTGCGCGGCAGATGCCCCGGGCAAGGCGATCTTCAGCAGCGTCGGCGTCGCTGGAGCGCGCGAATTCCCGAGCAAACAGGCTGTCGCGTTCAACGGCCAACAGGACTACTGCGAGGCGGCACCGCTGGTCGGTTCGCTGGTGCTGGTCCCCGCCGAGGGGCGCGCCGACAACCTGGTTGAGGTCTTGGTCATTGGCGGCTTTGTGACCGACGACGGCAAGGCGGCTCAAACCGCCGAGTCGTGCGAGGAGCAGCGAGCTGCGGCTGGCATCGAGGGGCTCAACTGCATCGTGGCGCGCCGGAGGTTGGGCTTCCTTGATTCGACGCCGCTGTCGCTGCCCATCGACCTCGATACACGCTGCCTCGGCGTCGAGTGCGGTGAGGATCTGACCTGTTTCCAAGGGGAGTGCGTCTCTCCGGATGCTCCCTGCGACGCGAACGGCGACTGCACGCTCGAGGGCGGCGGAGGTGGGGCTGGCGGTAACGGCGGCGCTGGCGGTGACGGCGGTATGGGCGGAGTCGGCGGTGACGGCGGCATGGGCGGTGGCGGCGGACCCACGGTCGAGATCTGCAACAACGGCATGGACGACGACGCCAACACCTTCACCGATTGCGACGACGCAGATTGCTCGAGCACCCTCTACTGCAATGACACCAACACCGTCGTGATCAACGAGCTGTCGGTGGTCGCGGATGACCAAGAGTTCATCGAGCTCTACAACCGCGGCACCGCCAGCGTGAATCTGCGCGGCGCGGTGATCAGCCTCAATCAAGGCACCGTGGGTGGCGCTTCAACGCCGTACGCCAGCCTCCCGCTCGACGGTTTTGAGCTGGGCGCCGGGGAGTACCTCGTGCTTCACGACTCGACGCTGACGCCTCCCGCGAGCGTAGCTTCGCTGCCGTTCGCCGGGGACGCCGCGGACGACCAGATCCGACAAGACGCAGCGACCGGCGCGGTGGTCTTGCACCTCGCGGGCGGAACCACGCTGCTCGATGCCGTGGTGTACGGCGGAGCACCTTCCTTCCTCGAGATCGAGGGTATGACGTATTCGCCGGAGCTCTACAGGGTCACCGACTCGGAAGATGGATCGCAGGCTGCTGACAGCCTCTCACGCATTCCCAACGGTGCGTTGGGAATGCCCGAAGCCGTTTGGCAACAAACGACCTCGGTCACCCTCGGTGGCAGCAACATGGTGAGTCCCGGCACCGAGGACTGTAGCAACGGCGTGGACGACGACGACGACGACACCGCCATCGACTGCGCCGACGTCGACGACTGCGTCGGAAGCGCCTGCGGTGTTGACGGACTGCAGTGCAACTCGGGCGGCATGTGCGCCTGCCCCGGCGGAATGATGGAACTCAACTGCGCTGGCGGCGTCGACGACGACTGCGATGGCGACATCGACTGCCAAGACGCCGACTGCCTCGGGGCGGCGGGCTGCGTCGAGATCTGCGACAACGGCGCGGATGACCCGGACAACGATCAAGACGTCGACTGCGCCGACGCCGATTGCTTGAACGATCCCGCGTGCGACGAGATCTGCGACAACGGCGTCGACGATTCGGACACCGACGCCGACGCCGACTGTGCCGACGACGAATGCGCCATGACCGAATACTGCAAAGAGATCTGCAGCAACGGCATCGACGACCCCGACACCGACAACCTCTCCGATTGCTTCGATCCCGAGTGCGCGGTCGTCCCTTACTGCGACGAGATCTGCAACAACGGTATGGACGATCCCGATACCGACAACCTCTCCGATTGCGCCGACCCCGAGTGCGCTGGGATCCCTTACTGCGACGAGATCTGCGACAACGGCATCGACGACCCCGACACCGACAGCGCCATCGACTGCGCCGACTCCGAGTGCAACGGCCAGCCCTGCGGCCCGCTCGGGCTCGTCTGCATCAACAACATGTGCGACTGCCCCGGCAACGGCATCGAGTCCTGCAACAACGGCATGGACGACGACTGCGACGGCCTCGAGGACTGCGCCGACCCCAACTGCCAGGCTGTATGCGGGGAGATCTGCTCCGACGGGGCCGATAACAATGGCAACGTGCTGATCGATTGCGCCGACCCGGCCTGCGCCACGGGCGATTCGTGCGGAATGAACGGGCTCGAGTGCATTGGCGGGTCCTGCATCTGCCCCAGCCTGATCGAGAACTGCACCGACAGCGTCGACAACGATTGCGATGGCGACGTGGATTGCGCCGACGCTAGCTGTGCCGGCAACCCCGCCTGCTTCGAGGACTGCGACAACGGGCTCGACGACAACGGCGACCTCTTGATCGACTGCTCCGACGTGCCGAACTGCGAGTCCGAGCTATGTGGTCCCAATAACCTCCGGTGCAACGCGATGGGTATGTGCACCTGCCTCGGGGGGCTCGAGCTCTGCAGCGACACCATCGACAACGACTGCGACGGAGCCACCGACTGTGCCGACCTCAACTGCAGCGGCGCTCCCCAGTGCAACGTGCTTGGGATCACCAGCTACGATCCGCCGTTTCCAACGCTTACCGGCCGCCTCGACATTTATGGCGGTGGTTTCGACGCCGTCAACGACGTCTGGATCGGCAACATTTCGCACCCATTCACCCACGTCACCGACAGTCACATTTTCATCCCGACGGTCAATTCGGGCACTCCGCTCGGTGAGAACTTTGTAACGCTCTACGCGGGAGCAGCGAGCCTTAGTGATAGCGGTGTGACCGTGATCGACCTGATGATCAAACAGCTCGACGCACGCAACGCGAGCCCAGAATTCGACTTCCTCCAGCTGCAAACCCGCGTCTCCCTAAGCCACGGGCTGAACGGCTATGTGATCGCGTTCTTCGATGGGGCGGGACCGGGTGGGATCAATCGCGTGACGACGTCCTTCGACCTCACCGGCTTGACGACCTTCGGCGGCACCTATCTGATCGCTGGGCCCAATGTTCCCGCGTTGGCCCAACAGACGCTGCCGTTCTCGGACATTCCACCAGGAACCGACGCGGTGGCCATCTACCAAGCGCCGGTTCCGTTTCCACCAAACACAATTCCGCCCACGACCGGCCTGATCGATGCGCTGGTGTTCAACGGCCCTGACTCGGACCCAGCCCCGAGTTTGAACGGTCAGTTCATGGTGACACTGACCACGATCTCTGAGGACCCTGCTCCCAACACGCTGTCCATCCAGCGCTGCGAGCTCATGCGGCGTGACGCCAACGCTTACCAGGCCCTACCCACCACGCCGAACTATATGGCAGGTAGCCTGTGCGTAAACTGAACGCCACGGCCAGTTCATCAGTGGCTAATGAACAACACCTTGCGTGATCCGAGCGGTTGCACCGGGCGGTTGGAGCGACCGCCCACTACCTCGCGGAACAAGTCCACCGAGCGCTTCTCGATCTCTTTGGTCTCCTTCATCACGAACCAGCGCACGCCCTCGGTGCACGGTGGCGTCGTGAGCGATCCGGCATAGTGGTAGTAGCCCTCGCTGAGCGAAATCACCGAGGAAACATCGACCAACTTCTTCTCGTTGTTCACGTAGTCCTGGGTCTCCTGCCGCGGCATCTTCTTCCAAATCTCCGACAATCCATCGTTGAGATCCCCGGTCTCGAACAGCACGCTGACCACGGCCAGCTCACCGTCGCGGGACTTGTTCACGAACTGCATCTCGAGCGGATAACGCTGCCCGCCGATGGTGTGCTCGCTCGGCGAGTGGAAGTGGAACTGCGACAGATCGTAGCGCTTGGTGCCGACCGTTATGAAGCTATCGGTGCGGTTTTGCACCTCGACGGTGTGGCCGTTGTTCTTCACGCGCAGCGGGACCGTCATGTAGTCGACGCTCAGCTTTTCGCTGTTGCCGCTGGCATCTTCGCCCAAGCTAGGCAGGTCGATCGGAGACTGGTCTTTGCCGATGCCGCAAAGCGCCCACTTGGGATCGAGCTCGCCCCACTTCGATGGGCCTTTGTCGCCGGTGTACAGCCAAGGATGATCGGTATGGGCAGCCTGCGCGGAGTGGCTAGCCGACGCATGTGCTGAAGCATGGCCCGATGCATCGCCGTGGGCTGATCCGGACCCCTCAGTATGCGGCTCGGACTTCATTTCAGCAGCCTCCGAGGTCGCGCAGTTGGCCTGACCCAGGGAGCATGCCAGCGCGGTGATCAGGGTCAGAGGGTTGGTTCGCATGCCTCAGCGAACGGATCACTCAGGCGTCAGCTTTATGACACCCCGGCCAATCTCGGTCGTTCTTCAGTCGCTTGTCACGATTCACCCGGATGTGGTCACCTGCAGGACAGGAGCGCCGCTTCAGAGGACCTCCCCAGCGGCGAACGATCATGTCCCTGGTTCCGTGTGCAGCCTGTCGACGTCACGTAAAGGCCGGCGGTTGTCCGTTTTGCGCCCGCAAACAGGCCTCCGCGGCGGCGGTCTTATTGCTTGGCGCGGCGCTCAGCGGCTGTCAGCCGGAAGCGGTACCGCCCGCCTCGGCCGACTCCACCAAAGCCACCAGCACAGCCTCTGCTGCTCAGACCCCCGCGGGCGCGACAGCAACGGCGACAGCCACCGTCGCAGCAACGGCGACAGCCACAGCCACCGTCGCGGCCAGCGCCTCGGCCTCGACGACCAGCGTCGCGAGCACGCCCGCCCCCACCGCAACGGCGGTCAAGCCTCCGCCTCCGGTCCAGCCCGACCGTCCGGTGATGGCCCGCTACGGCATCGCGCCCTCACGCAACTAGCCGATGCTCGGTCCGCGGCCTCGCAGCCTGCCCATCGCTCCCAAAGCGCCGCCCGCGCGGCGCAATCTTCCGCTGGCCGCTTCAGCGCGTGAGATCGATCGGCAGGCGCGTCCGATCTACACCGTTTGGGAGCTGACGCTGCGCTGTGATCTGGCCTGCAGGCATTGTGGTTCTCGGGCTGGGCGCGCTCGGCCCGACGAGCTTTCCACCGCAGAAGCGGTTGCGCTGGTCGCGCAGCTCGCGGCGCTGGGAACCAAGGAGGTCACGCTGATCGGCGGTGAGGCCTACTTGCACGACGGCTGGCTGGAGGTAGCCAAAGCCATCGCCGATCACGGTCTGCAGATGACGATGGTCACCGGCGGTCGCGGCATGGACGCCGAGAAGGCGCGCAGCCTCGCCGAGCTCGGCTGCAAAGGCGTGGGCGTCAGCGTCGATGGGCTGCAGCCTCGGCATGACCAACTGCGCGGCGTGGCAGGCGCCTTCGACTCGGCGATCAACGCCATTCGCGTGCTCAAAGAAGCCGGCCTGCGCGTGACCAGCAACACCCAGATCGCGAGGCCCGCCCTGCTCGATATCGAGCCGCTGCTCGCGCTCCTGGCCGATGAAGGCATCACTGCGTGGCAAGTGTCGATGACCGTGCCGATGGGTCGCGCCGCAGACGAGCCGGAGATCTTGTTGCAGCCCTATCAAGTGCTGGAGGTTTTACCGCTGGTCGCGCGCATCGAGCGGCGCCTGCGCGCCCGCGATATCGACGTCGCGCCGGGCAACGACATTGGTTACTTCGGCCCGTACGAAGAGCAGCTGCGCGGGCACTTTCCGCAAGGGCATCGGCCAGCCTGTTCCGCCGGCAGTCTCACGCTCGGCATCGAAGCAGACGGCTCGGTCAAGGGCTGCCCTTCCCTGCCCTCGAAGGACTACGTCGGAGGCAACGTGCGCGACGCTGCCTTGGTGGACATTTGGGAGCGCGCCGAGGCGCTACGCTTCACGCGCGATCGCTCCTCACGCGAGCTGTGGGGCTTTTGCGGCAGCTGCTACTACGCCGATTCGTGTCTCGGTGGCTGCTCGTGGACGGCGCATGTGCTGTTCGGCAAACGCGGTAACAACCCGTATTGTCATCACCGCGCGCTGGAGCTCTTGGCCGAGGGCAAACGCGAGATCATCCGGCAGGTAGAAAAGCCGGAAGGCCTGCCCTTCGACTACGGGCGCTTCGAGTGTGTGGTGGAAGATTGGCCGGCGGACGAGCTGGCGGCGGCGCGCGCCTTGGCCGAGAGCGGTGAGGGCTTTCTGCCTTCGACCTTGCGCGCGGCGGGCCGCGACAGCTGATTAGGCTGATTAGGCTTTTATTTTTTTGTTCTCGGGGTCGTAAAGCGGTTTCATCGAGACGGTGGCTGCCACGCGCTTCTCAGCGACCTCCGCTTCCCACGTCCCGCCATTCAAATAGGCCGCGTCGATCGGCTCGCCGGCCTCGCACATGAAGAGGCCCACCGCGCCGCCCACGGTGTGCCCGTAGGAGGCCGCGCGCACATAGCCCACCGGCTTGCCGTTGCGCCGAATCACCTCGCCGTGAAAGAGCATCGGCTCGGGATCGCTCAGCAGGATCTGCAAGATGCGCCGCTTGAGCGGACCTTCGGCCTTCTTCGCCAGCACGGCCTCTTTGCCGATGAAGCCGCCTTCCTTCTTCAGATCGACGGCGAAGCCGAGCCCGGCCTCCAGCACCGAGTCGGTGTTGTCGATGTCGTGACCGTAATCGCGGTAGCCCTTCTCCATACGCAGGCTGGCCAGCGCTTTGAGCCCTGCGTGTTGCAAGCCGAGCGGCGCGCCCGCTGCCACCAAGCGGTCATACACGTGGACCGCTTGTTCGGCCGGGATGTAAAGCTCGTAGCCGAGCTCACCGAGGTAGGTGATGCGCACGCACAGCACGCGCGCGTAACCGAGATCGATCTCGCGCGCGGTGCGAAAGGGAAAGGCCTCATTGGAGACGTCGGCGCTGGTCACGGCCGCGAGCAGTTCGCGCGAGCGCGGGCCTTGCACGTTGATCTGCGCCCAGCCGCTCGTCACGTCCGCGACGAAGGCGTGCGCGTTCTCGAAGACGCGGCGCATGCGCGTGAGTACATGCCGATGCGCCGTATCCGAGGCGACCACCCAAAAGCGCTCCTCCCCGAGCTTGGTCACCGTGAGATCGGCCTCTAGCGTGCCGCCCTCGTTCAACCACTGGGTGTAGGTGATCATGCCTTCGGCGCCGTCCACGTTGTTGGCCGAGAGCTGGTTGAGCAACCGACCTGCGTCGCGCCCCTCGACCGCAAACTTCGCCATGAAGGACATATCCATCAGGATCACGCCCTCGCGTGCGGCCTTGTGTTCGGCCTGCCAATTGGGCCACCAATTTTGCCGGCCCCACGAGAGCTTCTCCACCGTGGGCGTGGTGCCGGGCCCTGCAAACCAATCGGCGCCTTCCCAGCCGCTGACGTCTTTGAAGTACGCCCCTTGAGCCGCCAGCCGATCATGAATCGGTGAGCGTTTGGCGCCGCGCGCCGTCATCATCGAGCGGGTCGGGTAGTGGCACTGATAGACCATGCCCAGCGACTCGACGGTGCGCGTCTTTCGATACTCGGGGTTCATCTGGTAGCTGTGCAGTCGGTCCAGGTTCATCCCGGTCACGTCCACATCGGGCCGGCCATTGACGATCCAGTGCGCCATCACGCGGCCTAGCCCGCCGCCGGTGAGAATGCCGATCGAGTTGAGCCCGGCCGCGACGAAGTAGTTCTTCAATTCGGGCGCCTCACCGACGCAGGGCGCGAGATCCGGCGTGAAGCTCTCCGGCCCACAGAAGAACTTCTTCACGCCCACCTCGAGCGAGGCCGGTATGCGGCTCATTGCCTTCTCCACGTAAGGACCCATGCGCTCCCAATCGGGCGTGATCTCCCCGAAGGAGAAGTCCTCCGGCACGCCGCCGACCTTCCAAGGCGCGCACACCGGCTCGAACAACCCGACCATCAAACCGCCGACCTCTTCACGGAAGTAGCCGTACGAGCCTGGATCCTCGAGCACCGGCCACGAAGCGCTCATGCCCGGGATCTTCTCGGTGATCAGGTAGTAGTGCTCGGCCGATTGATTGGGGATGGTGAGGCCGGATTTGGCGCCCAGTTGGCGCGCCCACATGCCAGCGCAGTTGACGACCACTTCACAAGCGATGTCGCCTTGCGCTGTGCGCACGCCGGTAACAGCGCCGCGCTTGTGCAGCACGTCCACCACCGGCGTATTCTCGAAGATGCGCGCACCGGCGTTCTTGGCCCCTTTGGCCAGCGCCATCGTCACGTCCACCGGGTTGGCTTTGCCGTCTTCCTTCACGTAGAAGCCCGCCAAGATGTCGTCCACGCGGGCCAACGGGAACAGCTCCTTGACCTCGCGCGGGGAGATCTCCTGCACGTTGACGCCGCAATAACGGTTGAAGGCAGAGACGCGCCGGTACTCCTCGAGACGGTCCGGCTCGCAAGCGACCTCGATGAAGCCGACCGGATTGAAGCCCGTCGCGAGCCCGGTCTCCGCCTCCAAACGGGCGTAAAGGTCGCGCGTGTATTTGCGCATCTCGGTGGAGGTCTCGGAGAAGGAGCCGAAGGTCACCATCAGGCCCGCCGCATGCCACGTGGTCCCGGAGGTGATGCGGTCGCGCTCGAGCAGCACGACCTCCACTCCCATATGGGCCAAGTGATAAGCGACGGAACAACCGATCACACCGCCGCCGATCACGACGACGCGGGCGCTCGAGGGCAAGGCATTCGACATAGGCCGCGCAGGATAGCCGCGACGCTCGGCTACGGAAGGGGGAGAGTGAGCGCGAGCGCTTGGGGAGCGCGAGCGCGCGTCAAACGGTCAACGGAGCATGCTGGTCAACAGGGCGTGCAGGCCGAAACAGGTAGGCACTTGGACTCGCCGTCCTCGAAGCAACAACTGAGGCTGCCGCAATCCAAGCTGCAGTCGGAGCAATTGTTGAGCTTGCAGACGGAGCTCGCGGTGCAGCTCATCTCACAGCCGCCGCCGGGACAGCTGAGCTCGCAGGTCGCCGTCGTGCCGCAATCCAGCGAACAGTTGCCGCTCGCACAGACGCAGCTGATGACGAATCCAAGCGTGGATTCACACACGCAAGAGCCCGCCGGTTCACAGCCCACCACGCTCCCGCCGGCACCGGCCTCACCTCCGCTGCCCGCGCTGCCGCTACCTCCAACCGACGAATCGCGCTCCCAATCCAGGATGCAACCACCTGCAGAGAGCGGGATCGAGAGGAGCACAAGCCAACGCATCGCGCGCCGACTGTAACAAGCTTCTCAATGCTTCGGGCCGCCAAACGGATTGGGCGCAATGGTGCTGTTGGGGTCGATCGTCGGAGCCGTTTTGCTTGATGCCGCGGGCAGCCGGCCCGAAGGCGGTGGTGGCAGCACACGCGGAGCGCTGCTACTCGAGCTCGCGCTCGGCGTGCCGGGGCTCACTTGCACCGACGTCGGCGCGGCGACGTTTGCGGCAGACGAAGTCGCGCTGATTGGACTACTCGCGCTGCTCGTCGTGGTGGACGCCGTGACAACGCTCGCTGGCCTGCGGCTAAACACCACCGCCACCGCCGCGCCGGCGCCGATCACCAAGGCCAGCGCGAACGGCCATAACCGGAGGGCGCGCCGCTTGGGAGCTCGCGTTGCAAGCGCGGCATACGAAGAGTGCTCGTCCAGATCGAGCGTGGGAGCAACGGTACGTACCGGCGAGGCATCCACCGACTGGGCGGCAACCAGCGCCAGCGCGCCGCTATCGGGCTCGCCCGGAAGCCGAGAAGACTCATCGAGCGTCCGGAGCAGTGGGTCTTCCGGACGCACCTTGAGCTCAACTTCTTTGCGCCGTTCAGCGAGCATCGTGCCGAAGGCCTGTTCAACGTGGGCTGCAACGCGGTCCGGTCCAACCAACAGGTTGTGCTTCTGCGCAACGTTGGTCAGCGCGTTGGAAAAGGCCTGCACCGTCGCAAAGCGATCGTCGGGCTCGATCGCCAGCGCCATTTGAAAAAGGTCCTCGAGATCGGCCGGCAACTCGGGGACGAGCTCACGTAACTGCGGCCTTTTCCCCGAGACGATCGAGCGCATGATTTCGATCGGGTTCTCGCCTTCGAACAGCGCCTTGCCGGTCAGCGCGCCCCACAACGTAACGCCGATCGAAAACACATCGCCGCGCCGATCGAGCGTACCGGCGTTGATGTACTCCGGCGCCATGTAACGCAGCTTGCCCTTTAATACGCCGATGCTCGTGGCCTTGTCCGGCTTGGCAAACTTGGCGATGCCGAAGTCGGTCAGCCGCGCCACGCCGTCGAGCCCGACCAGGATGTTGTGGGGAGAGACATCGCGGTGGACGAGCCCAAGCAGCTTACCGCTTTCATCCTTTAGTTCGTGCGCTGCGTGCAGACCGTTGCAAGCATCGAGCACAACGCGGATGGCGATCTCCGGCGATAGCAGCTGCGGCTTCACCCCCTCCTGCAGCTCCTGCAGACTCGCGCCCTCGACGTAGTCGAGCACCAGCAACAGCTCGTCGTCGTAGCGATCGACATCGAGCACGCTGACCACGTTGGGATGACGGATGCGCGAGGCCAACATCGCCTCGTCCAACGTCATCTGCACGAACTTCGGATCGCCGGTGAGGTGCGGATGCGAGCGCTTGATCGCCACCAAACGCCAGAAGCCAAGCTGGCCCTTTTGCCGACCGAGGTAGACCGTGGCCATACCGCCAGCGGCAATCCTCAACAAAAGCTCGTAGCGAGACTCCATCGTCAGGGCAGATCGACGCTGAGCGAGGCGGAGAGCGGACCCACACTCGCCTGCGCCGAGGAACCACCGAAGTTGGTGAAAGGAAGTGCCAACGCCGCCCCAGCTCCGAAGATCGCGGTTGTGACGATAAAGACGTTGGTCACCGTTTGAGCGGTCTGCCCTGGTTCGAGCGCGCTGTCGTCGCCAGCGAGGTACTCCGAGTTCCGATTGAGCGCCTGCACGCCAAACACCGACAGCACGACGGCGTTGGCCGCAGCAAGCCCGAACAGCGTGCCGAACAAGGCAGGGTCCACACCGCCGCTATCCTCGTCCTCCTCGTCCTCCTCGATGCGAACCGGCTTCCGCCGCGGCTTCACGGGAGGCGTGGGCAAAACAGCGGGTGGCTTCGGCCCAGCGACTTGCGGAGCGGCGGGCAGCGGAGGCACCACGAAGTCGGTGGGCTCGCTGGCCGTCACCGCGACCTCAAAGCTGCGCGCTCCAACCGTCAGCGTATGCGTCCCGGTCTTCACCCATACGCGTTTGCCGGGCGTGAGCGCGCGTTGCCCGAGCTGCGGCGCACAACCGTCGCACACCACCGACAGCCGCCCAACACGGGTTTGGAACGTCTGTTTCGCCCGCTGCACCTGTTGCTCGAGCTCCGGCGCGTTAGGCCGCTGCGCCGCGCGGTCCGCGAGCTCCATCGAAAGCACCGGATCGTCGGCCAAGATCGCCGCCTTCAAAGCGGAGGTCAGGGCGATCGGGTGGGGCGACTCGGCGTCGGCCTCGGCAAACGCGCTGGCCGCCTCGGCATAACGCTTCTCTGCAAAGGCCTTGTCACCGCGCGCGTACGCTTCGTTGGCCTTGACCTCGTCCGCAGCCGCTAGCCCCGCAGGCGCGCAACAGAGCGCGAGCAGCAAAGCAAAAACCAACCGCAAGCGAGGTCGCACCACCACAGGCTCACTCGGCGGCAGGAGCCGGAATCCCCGGCGGCTCTTCACCGGGTAGGATCTGGCGCCCCAGCATCGTGCCCTCGGCCACGCCGCCAGGAGTCACCCCGAGAAAGACCTCCACCGCGCTAGCCACGCCGGTTCCCACGAACACGCCATCCTGCTCGACGAAGGACGCAGACAGTTTGATGCCTTTGACGAACACGTCGGGCTGTTGCACGTCGATGTCGGCGGGGGCATTGAGGAAGACCGAGCCGGCCTCGGTGTCTGCGATGCAGCCAGTGACGCGGAAGGAGTAGCCGGTCGGTGGTGTGGCGTTGGGCACGAAATCAGGGAACTCGTCGTCCGACCCCACCTTGGCCGAAGGGATTACACAGCCCTGCGTTGGGATGGTTTGGCAAACATCCGCTTCACCGCAGGCAGGCGAGCAACGGGTGTCATCCGGGTTGCGATCCGCGTTGGTGAATTGCCCTACGAAGCGCCCTGTCTCTGGGTCCACCTCGATCTGAGCGAACAATTGAATCTGCACACCGATCGGCTTCACGATATCAGCGACAAAGAAGTAGGCCCCAGAAGGAAAGACGGTGGAAGAGCCTTGGCCCGATTCACACGCGAGCACGACGGTGTAGGCGAACACCAGACGCTGACGAACTTCCCAAGAATTTCCAGCCTCATCCGAGAGACCAGGCTCAATCAGCACCGCCAAGCTCGGCCCCACCGGCAAGCTCGAATTGATGTTGATCGTGAAACTCTTGCCGTCCTCGCTCAGCGTTCCGAACCCACCCTCATAGACATCTTCGGTGGGGTCATGTCGGAAGTACTCAACCAACCCGGTGGCGTCATCGCTGTCTTCGTCCCCAAGGTTTCCCTCGGAATCAAGGTCGAGCCGGACCACGCGGATCGAAAGCGAATCTTTGGAGATCGGCTCGCTGAACCGAAGCACGATCGGCGCGGTTGTGTCGGTGAGCGCGCGGTCCACCAGGCCAACGATCTCGGTGCGAGGTGGCGAATCGTACTCGCACGCCGACGAGAAGCCTACGAGGGCAAGCCCAGCCGAGGCCGCCAAACCCGTCAACCCACGCATAACTCGAAGAGCTCGGTTGTTCATCGGTTGCCTCAAAAGAAGAAAGTGGTGCGTCCGGTGAGCAAGACGCTCTTCGCTGCGTCACCGTTGATATCCTCGAGCGCGTCCCCTGGGAACATCACGGCGCCCTCCAAGTCGGCCGCAAAATGTTCAAGGAAACGCCACTGCGCCCGCAGATCGATCTCGGCGCCGTAGAACTGGCCGGGCTTTCCGCCGGCAAAGTTCACGAGGTCGTCTTGGATCTCAGCCCCGTCACGACCGAGCAGCGACTGCACCGGATCGATCACCGGCTCGGGGGCCCACGCGAGCAGCGCGCCCACGCGAAAGAGCACATCCCCATGCGGCCTAAAATCAAACTGCGGGAAGATGGCGAAGGCGTTGGTGAAGCTACCGCGGGTGTCGATCGCGTCCACCGGGAAGGAAGGGGCGCTGAGCTGAGCCAACGTCTCCTTGGCGGCAGCCGCAGCACGAGCGGTCTGGAATTGCAGGATGTGCTCGAACATCAACAGGCCCACGTTCACGTCGGGAGCCCAGGTGAACTGCGATAGCGAGGTCCGCGAGAGCGGGTCTCCATCGCCGGAGGCGTAATCGATCTCGAGGTACGCAGAGATACCGGGCTCACGCTCGTCCCCGGCGCGCACCAGCGGGTAGTCGTAACGAAACACCGCTCGCCCACCGAATTGCAAGATCTCCTGCGCTACGATCGGATCGTTGGTGATGGTCTTGAACGCAGCCGCGACCTCCTCGGTGGAGCCAACCAACCCGGCGGCTTCGAGCCCGATATAAACCGGCCCGAAGCGACTCACCGCGCGACCGCCAAAGATGTTGACGGTGGTGGAGTACTCACTGCTGAAGCGGTGCACAAAGTAGCCCTGGAGCTCGAGGTCGGTTCCGAGCGGGTACTCCTTGGCCTTGAAAAAGACGCTGCCACCGGCCTGCATCTCGTCATCGGTGAAGAGCTTGAGATCGTCGCTCACGAGGTGGTCGTAGATGCCGGCGACGAAGAAACCTTGTTCCTCCGAGGTATCGCGATCGGCTTTGTCTTTGAGGGCCTCCAGCGGTTTGGTGGCAAAGGCGATGCGGTCGACGAAGTTACCCTCGCGCGCGATACCAAAGCGATTGAAGCGACCGTCACCAGGCGTGCCTTGGATGGTGTTGGCCAGGTTGAAGGGTTGCCGGCCGACGCGGATCAAACCGACGGGCGTGACCACGTCACCGTGCAGCCGGCGCACCTTGAACACGTCCCCCTCGCACAACGCAAAGCCATAGTCGGCCGGGCTGAGCGGATCTCCGGTGGCGCCACCCTTGTAGCCGATGCAGGGCCGCGCAGTGTTGGGGTTGCGCGCATTGACGGTGGTGCCTGCGACCGACTTCGGCTCTTCCAGCACGCCGCCGTTGTCACCCCAAAGTACGCCGTCGAGGATGTCCACGCTGGTGACGATGCGAATCTTCTTGTCGTAGTCGACACCGCCGTCGAGACGCAGACGATGATCGATGTAGCTCAGCCTTCGCTCGTTGATGGTGTTGAGGGCGATCGGGTTGATGTAGGTCATTTGGGCGCGATACTCCGCGCCTACCTGAAAACCGAAGTCCCCAGCTTCGTAACGTTCTCGCGCCCCCGGCGGGTCTGGGTCGGACCAGGGCTCCTCCGCGAGCACGACGTTCGGTAGGAGGGACACGGCAAGCGCAAGAGCGAGCCCGCGAGGCAACACCGAGAAGGAATGCACGACGCGGAGACTAACCGAAGCCGAACGGGCCGCGGCAACGTATTGACTAGCGGACGGCTTTGGGCCCGGGGGCGCGGTCATCCCCGCGACGCAGGGTCAGACCGTCGCGATCAAAAAGTTCCAGCAGGGGAATCGCTTGTTTGCGGCCCAAGCCGGAGAGTTCTTTGAACTCGGCGATGGTCAACACCGGCTTGTTGGCAAAATGCTCGACCAACCGGCTGCGCAAGCTGGCCACGGCGCGCGCGTCGAACCACTGCTCCCCGACGGTGACCACCAGCCCCTCTTTCACCAGGCGCGAAAGGATCGTGCGCAGCTCTTTGGGCGTCAGCCGCGAACCCTCGACCAACGCAAACTCGCCCATGCCTTTGAGACCCACGTCGGCGAGCAAGCGCACCACCTCTCCGGTGGGCCCTTTCACCGCCGGCAAGGCGCCGGCCGCGAAATCGACAAGGCGCGCAATATCGCCTTCCACCACGATCGGCTCGCCAGCTCCACCTTTGCGTGCGGCCAAGCGAATGGCCTCGGCTGCGACCGACGGCGAGCTGCGCAGGGCCAGCTTCTGCCGTAGCGTCTCGAGCTTGATCCCGCGCTCGAGCGGCGCGGCTGCGTGATGTTGCTCGGTCAGCTTGCGGGCATTCTCGGCCAGCTTGCCGAGCGCCGCACGATCGACGAAGCCTTCATCCTTCAGCCGCACCATTTCACCGCGATCGGCCGCCTTTTCTAGCCGTTGCAAGAGCAACGCGGCTTCGACCGAAAAGCGCGCATGAAGTTCACCGCGCCCGAGCGCGCGCGGCGCGCTCTCGAGCACCAGCGCCTTCGCCACCGCGTCCGGCTCGCACGTTTGCAAGGCCAACAGCGCCGCACGACGCAGCGGCTTGCTGCGCAGCGGAGGCGGCTTGGCGTCCAGCACGATACCGCCGCCGAGCACCGCGCCGCTCGGCCCTTTGCTCTGACCCGCGCGCAACACAAACCGATCGCCCCCGGTCACCGGCAGCGGACGATCCAAACGCACGCGACCGAGCGCAGGCCGGCCCGACTCCTCATCGGCCGGGACGAGCACTTGCAACTTGCCCGGGCTGCGCGCCGTGCCCACGTACACCTCGAGCAAGGCTCCAGGTTTGACCGTGCGCAAGAGCCGTAGCTCGGCGTCGAAGCGGCGCGTCACCGCCAAGGCAGGGTCGCTCGTGAGCACGTCACCCCGGCTCAGATCCTCGAGCGCCAGGCTAGCGAGGTTGACCGCCACTCGCGAGGGCGCCTCCACTCGCGTCACCGAGTGATCGTGAACGTGCAGCCCGCGCACCGAGGTGGTCGCGCTTTTTTCGCCGACGATGCGGACCTCGCTGCCCAGCGCGAGCTCCCCGCGCACCAAGGTCCCGGTGACCACCGAGCCGGCCCCTTTGATCGAGAAGGCGCGGTCGATGCAAAGATGCGGCACCTTGGTCGCGATCGGGGCGGGCAACGCCAAGAGCCGGCGGCGCACGGCTGCAACCAGGTCCGGCAGGCCTTCCCCCGTCTTCGCCGACACCAACACACACTCGTGCTCGAAGCGTTCACCCAAGAGCTCCGAGACTTCAGCGCCGGCGAGCTCGGCCAGCTCACGGTCCACCCGATCGAGCTTGGTGATCGCTACCACCACGCGCTTGATGCCGAGGATCTCGCAAGCAGCGATGTGCTCGCACGTTTGCGGCATCACGCCTTCATCCGCGGCGACCACCAACACCACGAGCTCCATACCCACCGCGCCGGCGATCATGGTGTGCACCAAACGCCGATGCCCCGGCACGTCCACCACGCTGGCGACCACGCCTTCGCCGAGCGGCCAGGACGCAAAGCCCAACTCGATCGTGATCCCGCGTCGCTTCTCTTCGGGCAGACGGTCTGTATCGACCCCGGTCAGCGCCTGAACGAGGGTCGTCTTCCCGTGGTCTACGTGGCCGGCCGTCCCGACGACAAAGCGCCGCGTCGTAGTTGCAAGCGACATCGCGCGGCATCATCCCTCCGATCCCGCGGGTTGCCAACCAAGCTCGCCGCCCGCGCAGGTTGCCGAGTGCGGCGCGGTGTCACGCTGAGAGCGCTACGAGCGCTGCGGCCTGATACCATCACCGCGTGAAAACTACCTTGATAGCGCTGGCCCTCGTGCTCTTCGCTTGCGGCGAGCAGACCGGCACCTCCTCCACCAACTCGTCGGCCGCTGCGTCCGGCGCCAAAGCCGCAGGCGGCGCGCTCAAAGCCGGCGCTCCCGCTCCGGCCATCAAGCTCCAGCTCGCCGACGGCTCCAGCGTGGATCTCGCCTCGAAAAAGGGCAGCAACGTGCTCGTCTACTTCTACCCGAAGGACGATACGCCGGGCTGTACCGTCGAAGCGCAAGGCATCCGCGACGCGTGGGCCGACTTCAAAGCTGCGGGCATCGAGGTATACGGCGTCTCCACGCAAGACGCTGCCAGCCACACCTCCTTCAGTGAGAAGCACAACCTCCCCTTCCCCCTCGTCGTCGACGTTGGCGGTGAGGTCGCCAAAGCCTTCGGCGTTCCGCTGAAGAACGGCCTCGCCGCTCGGCAGTCCTTCTTGATCGGCAAAGACGGCAACGTCAAAGCGGTCTGGGAGAGCGTGAGCCCCGACGAGCACGCCAAAGACGTGCTGAAGGCTGCAGCACCGTGAGTTTGATCACCGTTACTTCGCCCCTCCACTCGCTCTCCCCCAAAGTGTGGATGGAGGGAGATACGCTGATCGCTGAGACCTCGACGCTGAGCAAGGTCTTGCTCCTGGGAGCCTCCAAACGTCGCGTGATCGTCGATCCGCACGCCGAGACGCTCACGCTCGAGACGCGTTCACTTTGGGCGCTGCACAACTCGCAGGTCATCCCCTTCCGCGACCTGTCGCACTTCGAGTACCGCTACGGCTCCCTCGCGACCGGCTGGGACATCCTCGGCAATATCCACGATTCGCTCGAGTCCTACAGCATCTCCGCCGCCCTGAACGATCGCAGCGAGGTGTACCTCATCTCCTTTCGCGGCGCCGGCTCAGCCGAAACCGGTGCCGTCGGCGTCCTCCTCGGCGACTCCATCATCGACTACCAGGGGGGCCAAGGCTCACGATCTCTCGGCTTCATCGACGCGTTGCAAGAGCTGACCGGGCGAGGGCTATCGAAGAACGCGAAGGTCAAAAGAAAGTACGGTCCTGTTCGGTAGAACCTAGCTCAACAACTTTTCCCTTCGCTCTTCGCGGCTCTGCGTCTGCTCGATCAGCGAGGCGATCCGAATCGGTCCGGCCAGCTCGCGCGCAATCACCTCCACCAAGAGAGCATCGCCGGGGTGTTCGGGCTCGCGGACCGCGAGGGCGATGCGACCGATCAGGCGGTCGCCGAGTTCGATCGTTCGCACGATGGGCGTGGGCCCCGTAGCGTCGGCGTAGGCGTCGTCATCGGCGATAAGCAAGGTGGGTTCTTCTTCCTCGAGCAGACCGAACGCAGCGCGCACCTCGTGAGCGACGCTGCCCACCATGGTTGGGCTGCAATGAACGGCCAAACGATGAGGTTGGACGGTGGAGATCGCCATCCAGCGGTAGCTGGTGATGCGTGAGATGAACTGCGAAAGCAGGTCGAACAGACGCGGGAACTCCCCGACGTTGCCGAGCGCACGCACCTCACCTGCGACCACCGCATCAAACAGCGCCTGGTCGAGGTATTGCGCGATGCGGTCGCGCACGTCGCCCACGGCGTCGCTGGTGTCTTCCCAAAGTTGCACCGGCGTATGACCCGCGGTGAGGACGCTGCGGATCGATCGCATCAGGTCGCCCATGCGCCCGGGCAATACGTAGGCCGAAGCACCCGCACGTTCGGCCCAATAGCGATTGCGATGACCGTCAGGCCCGCGCAGGATCACCGGTACTTCGCAGGTCGTTCGCTCGGCTCCGAGCAGCCGACACAGCTGCACGCCCGAGACCTTGGGCATCCATAGATCGGCCACCACCAGCGTTGGTCGCGCGAGCAACGCGAAGCGAACGCCTTCTTCGGGATCGCGATGCTCCACGACATTGAAGCCCTGCATCCGAAGCCGCGTTCCCAGCGAGCCCATCGCATCGGATGGGTCGATCAAGAGCAGCGTTCCACCGAGATTCATACCGTGCGCCCTCCCCCGCAAGGGATGCGCCCTAGCCGACGACTTCCCAGTGCACAGGAGGAAACGGCTCGACCCGGTACGGGCTTAACGGCCTAGTCGGCTGCGTCTTTTGCCGGTTCGGCGTCTTCAGGCGTTGCCTCGGCTTCAGCCTCCGGCTCCTTTTCCGGCGAAGCCGGCTTGGCTTTCGGCGGATCGGCGACGGGCGCGGGCGCGGCGGCAGGCGCTCGTTCGTAGGTGTAGGTGAAGCCAGCGCCGATGATATCGAGATGCCAGCTGTAAAGGCCGCCGTTGATGGTGTTGGCGGTGTCGGAGGCGTTGGCCTGCACCGGAACGACCTGCGCCAAACGTGCTTCCTCAGGAGCCGTCTCCACGGTCTGGATGAATTGGTGCGCGTACACAACGTCCACCCGCGCATCCCCAAAGGACACGCCGAGACCAACGCTGGGTGTGGCTTTGCCCGAGTCGAGCGTGAGCACCGACTGGTAGGCCGCAGGTACAGCGCTGGTTTCGTAGCTGAAGCCCAGCCGTGGGGTCACAGTGACCGTGTCGCTCGCGGGGATGGAGTACTCGGCGCCGATCATCCCGGCGATCGAGCTCTGGAAGCCGCGCGGAATCGTGATCTCGGGCAGGTAGTATTCTTTGGGGAAGCCCGGCAAATTGGTGATCGCCACGCCGTCGGGCAAGACCGATATCTCGTCGTGGATGGCCCAGTACTGAAAGTCGGCGGCGACCTCTACGCGCAGGCCTTTGACGAGGTCGCGCGCCTCAACGCCGATGCGAGCTTCCCACGGCAACTCGAACTCGAGCGAAGCGTCCTCCCCGATGATCTCCGACGTGCGGTAAGGAGCGGCATCAGGCAAACGCGTCGTCAACGTGGCGGGCGCGCGAACGTAGGTCGGTAGGTGGAAGGAACCGCCGAGGCGCAGCCCTTCGTAGAACTCCCACGTCACGCCCAAGATGCCGGTGGGCGCGATGATCGGCCCCGCGGCGATCTCCGCTTCGAGATCCCACTCGGTGTCTTCGGGCGCGCAGAAAAAGCGCTCCGGCAAACAGCCGGAGAGCACCTGTCGACTGGTGAAGGTGCCCACCAAGAGCTCGAAGCCGACGCCCAAGGTCAGCTCCTTGACTGGCCGCCACGCGACATAACCGCCGAGCGAAGCGAGGATCGAGCCGTCGAGCGAGAGCAACTGATAACGCTGCGGCGCCGGTTGGCCGTCCACCTCGCCTGGGTACGTCGGCAACACAGCGTCGGGGGCGAATACGCCCACCGCCACACGCCAATCCTCGTGAGGAACGAAGGAAACGGCCAGCGTCGGGATTGGGATCGGAGGGGCGCTGCCCTCCACGGTGGGGAAGGTCTGTTCGTAGGTGTTGATGGTCTCGCCGGTGTTCGGATCGACCTGGCGCAAGAGCGCCTGGCGCGTGTACGACGAGCCGAAGATCAGCGCGCTGCCGTCGAAGAGAAATTGGCCGTCGGCGTCGAAGATCCCGGCGGGGTTGTAGCCGATGGCGCCGAGGTCATCGGCCCCGGCGACGAACGCACCGCCGCGCCCGAGCGGGCGAACACCGCGTTGCGCGACGTACAGCCCGCCCGCGTGTGCCTCTGTCTCAACCGCTAGCCAACCAAGAACAAGACCGCAAAGCGCGTAACGTAGACTCAAGTTCACGACTTCCTGCGTTTCCGAACGATCGTGTAAATCTGCTCGAGACCGCGCGTTTCACTGAGCATGAAGTCCTCGAGTACCTTCATGATCGTGCCGTAGTCGGTCGGGGCGAGCGGAGCCGTTGGATCGCTTGGGTCGATGCGATGCACCTCAGCGATCACATCGATGAAGGTCTCGATCGGTGAGAGACCAAGCTCACCGTCGACGCCCGGCACCGGCGTAACGATGTTCGCCAGCACGTGATCCATCACGTGGTACTTGTCGATGTCGTCGGTCGAGAGCGCCTTGAGCACGCCCAAGGCCGTATCCGCTGCGCCGAGTTCGGGCTGCAGCGCCACCGAGGCCGACTTCATGATCGGCACCATCTTCTCGTCGTCGGCGAGGATTTGCATCATGTCGACCATCGAAGCGAGCGTTCCCGGCAGGGCCTCGCCGTCCTGGCTCTCGACGATGTGCTTGATGAAACGCTCGAGCGCACGCCGCGCCTTGGGATCGGCGCGCAGCTTCTCACCGAGATCGACAACCGCGGCCATCAGCGGGGAGCTGAGCGCATCCCCGACCTTCTTCGAAAGGTCCCGGCGCGCCCACGTGCACTCGGTGCCGCTCTCGCGGTTGGGGCAGTGCGCGTTCAGCTGCTCGCGTACGAGGCGTAAGGTGGTTGCGAGCAAGGGCGCCATGCCGCGCACCTTGAAGCGGGTGTTCGCGCCGGTGCCCTCGGTCGCCATCAGAACGTCGACGAGCTGCGAGCGCGCCCGTCGCCACTGGCCCTTGCGGAATTCGCCTTCCGGGTGGTTGTCGAAGGCGACGTCCATCTCATGCAGGGCGTCGGCGAACATGTTGAACGGCGTGGTTTGAGCTTGCTCGGTGCCGTCGGTCCACACGGCCTTCTTGTTGCCGTTCCAATCGGTCATGCCGACTGAAGCTGCATAGGGCTGGCTGATGAAGGCGCGCACGAGCTTCTCCATCACCTGCGGGCCTTTGAGCACGTCGCCCTTGTCCGGCCCGCGCGCCACCGTGATCGCCTGGTTGTTCGAAGCCTTGGCGAAGGCGTGGAGCGCCGGCACGATATCGGTACGCAGCGCCTTGTCGATGATCGGCTCGTAGCGATTGAGCCCCGTCCCCGCGCAGTAGGTCGGGTCTGACTTGGGCACCGACGTGGAGCAGAAGGAGCCGTGATCTTCGCCGGGGTAATGACGCCAGAAGACGTTGGTCAGATCGAAGAACATCTTCTCGCCCGAGAGATCGTTCTTGTCGCAGAACGACGTATCGTCGCTGCAGCTGACGTTGACGAAGGCGGTCAACACCGGCTGCATGTAGGAGAGGAAGCCGCGCCGCTCCCAGGCGAAGATCGAGTTGCGACCTCGGATGCGGAAGGTCTTGTCGCTGCTGCTGCACAGCACGTCATCGCCGCATAGCGAGGTCGCGGCCGGATCCATCAGGTTGTAGATGAAGTCGTCGGTGCGCGAGCCTTCGTTGATCGAGTCGTGATCCGGCATGTTGGGGAAGGCATCGCTGCTGGCCCCGAAGAAGACGAGACGCATCAAAGCGTTGGACGTCGGATGGGTCGTCATCCCGGTCAGGTCGCTGGACTGCTCAAACATGGCGTCCGGATCTTGAATGCCGCCAAGGAGATCCATGATGCCGTTGAGCGCGTCGCTCTTGAGCACGAACTCGGAGCGCTTGGGGTGCGTGGGGTCAACCACCGAACCCAAGAAGAACGAGCCGAGATCGTTGATCTCGAACAGCTCGCATTGGTTGTAGTCCCCGACCAGCGGCCAATCCACCGAGAGACCGAACAGGTTGGCCTTCACCACCGCGCCATCGCGATTGCAGGTCCGGGCGAAGGCCGCGTCATGCATCAACTGCAGCGTGCGTTCGAGGTTGGAGCGGTTCTTCCCGGTGCGCGGCGCCGACCAATCCACCGGCGTCTGCGGATCGCCGTAGGAGCCGAGCGTGAGGTTTCTAGACGGACCGTTCACGTCGCCTTGATCGTAGGTGAGCTCGTCGATCGTGCTGGCGAACAGCGCCATCGTATCGCCCATGTGGTTCGACGCCCCGTTCGACGAAATCACCACCGGATCGGCCAGGCCCACCAGCAGGTCGTTCATCAGGCGAGGTTGATGCGCGATCGCCGAGATGGCCGTCGCGGCCTCATCCCAAACCGGCACCTCGTAGGCAAGCGACGCGGGCGGCAGCGCGCCCGAAGCAGCCAGAGCGTCGTGCTCGTCGGAGATCGCCTTCACCCGCAAGGCCGCAGCGATCACGCGCGCCAACTCCGCCTCGTTGTTCTCGGCCATGTCGATCAGCGAGAGCAACATCGCGTCGGAGTCTTTGTCGGCGAGCACCTGACCCAGCGCATGAACCAAGTGCGTAATCGGTGAGTCTTCCCCGCGAAAGCGCGTGTACTCAGTGCAGCTCTCGCAGTTGGTGCCGACCGGTACCACTTGGTCCTGCTCGAAGTCGTACTCCGCCTGCTCGCGCGCTCCGAGAATGACCGGTAACGCGGCGAGCGCGTACATCAGCGTCTCGTATTCGCTCTTCCAGTTGTTCGGATCGTCGGCGGGCGCATACTCGGTGGCATCGACCAAAGGCCCAACGATGCTAGCGACGGTCGCGGCCGGCGTGCGTGAGGTATCGACGTAGCGGTAGAGCTCGCCTTCCGGCCGACCGTACGCATCCAGCGGTCCGAGCGACGCCACGCCCGGAATGGCGAAGGGCGTATCGAGCCCGAGCAGGTTACCGCTCGCGTCGATGAAACGACCAAAGCCGTCGACGTCGGCCGAGCCGTCGCCGTTCACATCGACGAAGCCATTACCGCGCGGGATGGCGTACCCCTTGGTGTCACGGATGGCGATGTACCGCGGGGGATCTTGCGGATTCGGCGCAAAGCGATCGTCCTCGGTCAGCATCAACTCGCGGGCGAACTCGATCGCCGTACGTTCACGGTTGGGTTGCGCCGTGCTGGCCGTGATCGTGAACGGCTCGAGCGTCGAAAGCTCGGTCGACATGAAGCGCATCTCTTGTTGCAACACCAGCAAGAGCCGCTTCAAGTCGACAGACGCCGCACCCGAAGGGCCAAGCAGGCTCACCGCGTTGCGCGTGAAGTCACGCAGGTCGGGGTAGGCCATCGCGCCCTTGACCACGCCAAGCCCTACGTTTGCAGGCCGATAGCCTTGGCGCGCCCAAATCCGCGTGAGCATGCCTTTCGCGTCGTCGTTGCTGCCCACCGCCGCGAATAGATCGCCGAGGCCGCGGGTGGCGGCCGGAGCCAGCGGCGGCTTGATGCCGCTCGGGTCGTAAGGGTTCGTCGTGTACAGCGTAGAGACGCGCTGACCGAGATCCATCATCGCCGAGAGCAGGTTGACTGTGTCGCCTTCGGCCTCGGTCGAAGGATCATCGATCTCGACGTCGGGGAAGGTCACGTTGAAGGCGCGCACCAGATCCCGCCGTCGTTTGGCGAGCGCGTTCATCTTGGCAGCGGCGATCTCCCGAGCCCGCTTGCCCTTTTCGCCTTGCGCCGGCGGCAACACCGAGGAGTCGATCTCCAACGCAAAGTCGCCGTCGGCGTCGGGGTGACAGACCGCCTGATACGACGCGCCGGTGAGGTCCTCGCGCAGCACGTCGGCACCCAGCCGATCACAAAGCACGCCGTAAAGATCGTCTCCGAAGGTCAGCTCAGCGGCGACCTTGCGCGTGGTGTCGAGCGGCTCGTGACACGCACCGAAGGCAGCAGCGCTCGCGACCGCAGCGATCGCTCGAGCAGCGCGGAAAGCCTTGGCTCCGCTTGGCAACTTCACTCCGCCTGCGGTCTTCGCTCGCTCCGATGACCTGCGCGCGATCGGCGAGCGAGAGTGACGGTTCAGTGGCGAGGAGGTGACCGAACGACGAGGTGAAGCCATGCTCTAGCCAGGCTAGATGACTCGTGCCGACGTCGAAAGTGCAAGGGGCCTGCGGCCGTCGTTTCCTCAGAGGGCACGAGTCATCCTTGTTGCTGCATCCGCCTTTGGCGGAATGACTCACGCCAACTCACAAGGACAACGGCGGTTGAGCAAAACGTTCTGGCGACCAGATCAACCAAGGGGCTCTGACGCGTCGCATCATGCCGAACAAGGCCTCGGGCCGGTTGGTACACTTTCGGCTTCGAGTTGCTGCCTCGGTCAATGCTAGGTTCGCCGCATGGCACAGATCACAGCGATCATCTTGGCGGCTGGGCAAGGCACACGAATGAAGAGCACGCGGGCCAAGGTCCTGTTCGAGCTCTGTGGGCGAACCATGGTGAGCCACGTGCTCGAGGCCACCTTCTCTGCCGGGGTCAATGACGCCGTGGTCGTGGTCGGTCATCAGGCCGACTCGGTGAAGGCTGCGCTCGCGGCCTACGAGGGGCGCGTACGCACGGCGCTTCAGGCGGAGCAAAAGGGCACGGGACACGCGGTGGTTTGCGCGCTCGGTGAGTTGCCCGAAGGCTCGGAGATCGCCCTCGTTCTGTGCGGTGATACGCCGCTCTTGCGCGGCGAAGACCTGGCTAAGTTGATCGCCGGGCTGAACGCGCACCCGGAGGCGCAATTGTCGATGTTGACCTGCCAAGTGGAAGACCCCACCGGCTACGGCCGCATCGTGCGCAACGCAGATGGGGCCATCACGGCGATCGTCGAGCACCGCGACGCCGACGAGACCATCCGCGCGGTTCGCGAGATCAACCCCGCCATGTACGCTGTGCGCGTGCCCTTCCTCAAAGCAGCGCTGGGCGCGCTCAAGCCCAACAACGCCCAAGGCGAGTACTACTTTACCGACGTCGTTGCGATCGCGGCGAAGGAACGCGGCGTCGTCGGCGTCACGAGCAACGATCCGACTTCGCTCGGTGGCATCAACGATCGCGTGCAATTGGAAGTCGCCGAGCGCGAGCTCTATCAGCGCATCGCCGACCGTTTTCGGCGCGAAGGCGTCAGCGTCCGCGGCAACGCGCGCATCGACGCCAGCGTTCGCATCGAGCCGGAGGCCGTGATTGAAGATGCCGTCGTGCTGCGCGGCCAAACCACGGTCGGAGCGGGCGCCATGATCGACGTGGGCTCGGTGCTGACCAACGTCAGCGTAGCCGCCGGAGCGAAGCTGAAGCCGTACACGGTGGCCACCCAATCGACGATCGGCGAGCGCGCCGAGATCGGCCCGTTCTCGCATTTGCGCCCAGACAGCGTGATCGGGGAGACGGCGCACGTAGGCAACTTCGTTGAAACCAAGAAGACCACCTTGCACAAGGGCGCCAAGGCGAACCACCTGGCGTACCTCGGCGACGGTGAGATCGGCGAGGGCGCCAACGTCGGAGCCGGTACCATTTTCTGCAACTACGACGGCTTCAAGAAGCACAAGACCGACATCGGCAAAGGCGCCTTCATCGGCAGTGATTCACAGCTGGTTGCCCCGATCCGCATCGGAGACAACGCCTACGTGGCGACCGGAACTACCGTAACCCGCGATGTCCCCGACGGCGCCCTGGCGATCTCCCGCGTCAAGCAGGAGAACAAAGAAGGCTATGCCGAGCGACTCAAAGCGAGACTAAAGTCGAGGACCTGATGAGGCGCTGCTCGTTTCTCGTTCCGTTGCTGTTGACCAGCCTCGCTAGCGGCTGCAACAAGGTCACGCCCACGCCCGTGGGCACGTCGGTCATCTCGTGGGACGTCGACAAACCGCGCAAGGACGAGCTGGCCAAGGCGAAGATCGGCGAACGCAGCAAAAAGAAGTTCGTCGTGTTGATGCGCCCGCCGGGCGACGCGCCGGCCGTGGAATTCGCGCTCGACATCGAGGTCGCGCCCTTCGACTTGGTCACCCGCACCGAAGCGCACTACCTCAAGACGCCTGCGTCGGTCGCAGTGGAGGTCACCAAGAACGAGCGTTGGGTGGCCACCGGCAAGTGCGATGCGGAGGGTGTTGCGATGCCCACCGCCCCGCCTCCTGCGCCCCTCACCCTCTCCTGCTCGCTGGCCCTCACCGGCGCGAAGCAGGAGGCTTACGGCACGTTCCTGGTGATCAAAGGGGACGGCACGGTGGACTTCAACGGCAACTACGACACCACCGTACTGATCTCCGCGAAGTAGCGTGACCGCGGGGCGAGGACGAGGCCCGCGGGCACTGCACTCAGCCGATCACGTCGGAGTGGCGCTTCTCAGCGACCCGCAAGTTGAGCGTCGTGCGGCCGTAGCTCGGCAGCTGCACAGACCACGAAATGAAGCCGTTGGCGTCGGGCTGCTTGGCTTCGGTCGTCTCCTCCGCGACCACCGAGAACTTGAGCTTCTCGATCTCCGAGACCGGCACACGCTCCTCCACGGTCAGCGCGATCGCTGAAGCGCCGAGGTTGGACAGCTTGATGCGCACGTCGTGAATGCGCGTGGTCCATGAGCTGAGCAGGGCGGTCTTGTCGGGCCGCGGGATGAGCTCGCGCTGCACCTGAAGATTCGGATCGGGGCCGAAGCCCAGCGTCATCGGCTCTTGCACCGCAACGAAGTCGATGGTTGTCGTGCCGATGATCTCCCCTTCGCGGAGCAGCTCGACCGGACCGGGCAATAGCGGATGAGGCGCGCTATTGCGAAACTTCGCCCGCAGCGAAGAGAACAGCGAGAGCTCCGGCTGCACGACCAGATCCACGGTGCACTCGGGCGCTTGGCTGAACAACTCGAGATGTTGCGGACGCCCAGTACTCGGTACGCTCACGCGACCATTGCTGGTGAGCGAAATGGGTCGACCGCCGTCGTCGATGCCCGGGACTTGCGTGCTCTGTACGCGTCGTTCGACGCCCTCGGGACCCAACGTATCAACGCTCTCTTCGCGCGCCTCAACCACCAGCGCGCCGCGCCGTTGCACGTACAGAACGTCGGCGCTCAACGGCGGTGGTGCCCCACCCAAAGACGGCCGTTCGCTCGAGAAGGTCAACACCACGTCGGACCAGGCTTCTCCGGTGTTTTGCCAAACCGTGGCCAACGCCTCCACGCTCAAACAGCCGCCTGCGAGTTCAGCGCGGTAACGCGGCCGCCAAGCCACGTTGGGCACGACGTAACGCAAGAGCCCCTCGAAGGTGCGCGGCTTGCCGCCCGTCTCGGCCTTGACCGTCAATCGCAAGGTCGCGCTCTCCCGCGCGGCCGGGGCTTGCGCACGTAGCGTTCGCGCTTGCTCCAGCGCGGCCTCAGCGACCGCGAGCTCACTCTCGAGTTGTGCGAGCTCGCGAGCGGCCGCACGCAGCTCGCCGATCAGCTCCTCGACCGACTTCGGATCGGCGTCGACCCCGCGAGCGGCGTCTTGCGCGACTTCGTCCCAATGCAGCGCTTGCAGCGTCCGCAAGCGAGCGAGCTGGGCCGCCTGTTGTTCGCGTTTGAAGCGCAACAGCAGCACCTTCGACTGCGCGTTCATGAGCCCCAGTTCGCCCTCGCGCTGCTCTCCCGGCAGCTCGCTCTCGCCGTTCCGTTGTTCACGTTTGATCGCACAATCGAGGGCCCGCGCCCCGGGTTCGGTGAAGGAGAGCGAGAGCGTCTTGTCGACCAATAGCGGTGACACCTCGGTCACCAGCAGCTCCGCCTCGCCGGCCAGCTCGACGGTGAAGCGGCGCGTGACGAGGGCGCGGTCTTCGAGCACCGTCACCTCGGTGACGGGAGCCTCGACGTTAATCGCTTGGACTGGCTGCAAACTTTGAGCGCGGTACATGGTCACTCCCGGCGATTGCCCGACACAAGCTCGAGCTTGGACGGGATGCGGATGGTGTAGTTGGCCCGCAACTCGGCGCGGGCTGCGGGCGCGAGCTCGAGACGCCAAGCGTAGCCACCGCGAACTTCGCTCTCGCGGCTATGCGCACGGAGCGGCGTCCAGGCGGGCTTCACCTCTCCAACGTCCACTCGGATTTGTTCTTCCTTCTCGAACGGCACCGGGACTCGTTCGCGCACCTCGAGCGTGCACGGCTGCGGCAAGTGGTTCTCGAGCTCGATCTTGATCTCGTGCGACAACACCGCCGTGCCACCGATCAGCCCTTCACTCGATTCAGCGAAGCGGGTGTTTCGAACCACGCGAATGGCCTGCTCGACCCCGACCCCAACGTGCAGTTCGCCACGCGGTGGGACGGTCTCGATCTCGGTCGTTAGCAGGTAGTCCCAAGCGCCGGAGCCTGTGTACACATCACAGGGGCCGGCCAAGAGCGGGAAGTCGAACGGGTTCATCAGCTCGACACGGCGGAAGACATCGGTCGACTCGCGCGGCACCACGACGAACACGGTGCGACACGACCCCTCGGCCTGCAGTAGCGGCACCGAATGAAAACCGTCGTCACTCGGCACGCTGACCCGCGCTTCGCTCACGAGGCGGTGGTGAAAGCCCTGCTCCGCCTCTGGCGGGCGACAATGCGGGGCCGAGCGAGAATCAAGGTCGGACTGCTCGCGCCCCAGAGCAGCCTTGAGCGCCGCTTGCTGATCCAACGTCGGGTCCGCGATCTCCGCGAACAGCTCAGCGCGGCTTAGCAGCGCCAAACGGCCACGCTGCGCGCTCGGCAGCGGCATGCGCAACTCGTCGTAGGCGAGCAGTCGCGGGTCCACGACCTCGACCACCGTCTCGGGTAGCGAGGGTGCCTCTGGGCCACCGCCGTAGCCCTCAACATCACGTTCCTTCAGCATTCCGCTGGGTAAGCTCCGCGAGGGAGCATCGGCCCTCATTCGCCGCTTGGCCGGAGGCGGAGCTCCCATTCCTTGAGGCGCAAAGGCCGGCGCCGCGTAGGCGGCAGGCGCCGAAGCGCGCACCGCAAAGCCCGGCTGCGAGAATGACGCCATTGACGGCGCCATCGACGGCGCGGCTCCAAGCATGTCGGAGAGATACCCAGCCTCCTCCGCCTCGGCCTCCGGTTCCGGCTCGGGCGGTGGTGGTGGTGGCGGCGGTGGCACAGGAGCGGCTGCACCGGCGGCTTGCTTGAAGCGCGCATAGTCGGCGAAGAGCTCGCTCGGATCCGCGGGAGCCCGCTTGATCGCACCTTCGCTCGCTTGGCGTCGTCCCACGCGCAAGCTGGTGAGCGCGCGCAACGGATGAAAGCCGCCAACATCTGCCGTCGAGACCGTCAGCGCGACGCTCGACCAATCCTCCCCGCTCGATTGGCGCACCATCGCGCGATGCTCGAGCGAGGCTCGTGACCGCGCGGGATCGACGCGTAGCGTGTAACAAGGGGCCCAGCCCGCCTGTTTGACGAAGTAGCTCAAGCTGAGCTCGCACTCGCTCGGCAACTCGGTGCTGCGCGCACGCAGGGTCACCTGTGCAACCTTGCACAGCTGGGCGAGCGCCTTGTGCTGCTTTTGTTGCAACGCGAACAGCACCGTTCGCGCTCGCGCACGTTCTCGCTGGAGCCGCGTGCGCTCGCTATAAAGCTCCTGCGCGTGCTCGGCCGAGAAGCGCGCCAGCGCCAATCGTGCGCCCACCTGCGTCGGCTTCGGCTCGTGAAGCGATGAGCCGTTTCGGGCGGAGAAGCGCAGGTTCGAGAGCAGCGTCGTGCTTCGCTCTAGCTCCGCGAGGTCGGCCTCGATCACGGCGAGCGCTCGCTTCGCGTCATCGATCGCCTGCGCCGAGGCCTCATCGGCCTGATTGTTCGTTGCCGGCTCGATGCTGACGCGCACCGAGGAGACGAAGAATCCCGCGGCTGGACGCACACGCACGCTACGGTCCAGCAGGCCGAGCGGCAGGCCTGTCAAACGGAGCACGCTCTCCTGGCGCGGCTCGCTCAGCAGCGCTTGCCGCTCCACCGTCGCGCCTCGTCGAAAGACGTGCACCGCGCTGATACGCGAATCCAACGTTTGAGCGCTCATGATGCGCGAGCCGCCTTGTTCGACCCAAGCCAGGGATAACGCTTGGCGATCGAGTCCAGATCGATCTCTTGAAGGAACGATGAGAAGGCGAAATGCAGCACGAGATCCTCCCAAGCACGCAACCACGTGGGCACAAACTTTGGCGCTACGACGAGGCCATCCTCACGCAACGAAAGCAGCGCCGGTAGCTCCTCGAGCGCCAGCCGCCCGCACACGAGCACCTCGGGAAACGACCGGTCGCGCGCGCGAATTCCCAAGCGGAGCACGTTGTAAACCTCGGCAAACCCGGCCAAGTAACAAGCGTCTTTGGTGAAGACCGAGCCCCCGCTGACGACCCCACCGCGGAAGACGCGCGCGACGTCCATGAAGGCGGCTCTCGGCTCGACATCACGCTCGAGCAAGTAACGGTAGAGATCGAGAAAGTCCGCGCCTTGTTCGGCCTTGGCCACCAAGCGTACGCGTTCGATCAAACGACGCAGTCGTTCGATCGTCAGGGCCTTCGAGTACATTTCGCTGAACACCGCCAACCCTTCTTGCGTCCGCGTGGTGAGCGGGCCCCCCGAGTCGAGAAAATGCAGCGGCTGGTTGTCACCGTTCTGCGCAGTGAAGATGTGGGTCTCGACCTCGTGGTGGTAGAGCGAGCGCGCCTCCTCGGCGGAGAAGGTCGCGCCCTCACGGATGCGCAAGCGACGTTTGCCGGCGGTGACTTTGACCAAAAGCTCGTCGTCGATCACGATCTCGAGCTTGGGTCGAGGACTGCGTGCCGCTAGCCGCTGCTCGATGAAGGCCTTGAATTCGTGCGCATCGAGCGCCGATTCGCGTTCAGCATCGGCATTACCTTCGGCGTGTTCGATGCGTTCGGCGAGATGGTTGGCGAACTCGAGGTTGGTGGTGTCGTGGTCGAGCCAGGTCGAGCGGGCGCCGCCAAAGGCTTCCGCCGAGAGTTCGCCGAAGGCGCTGGTTCCAACGGCGAGCAGCATACGTGCGCCCATTCGTTGGGACTCGATGCGCAAGCGCAGCAAACGGCTGAGGGCGTCATCCTGGCCGAGCTCGGCCTCGAGCGTGTCGAGCTCGAGCAAGCGGCGCTCGGCGCGGTCGCGATCCACCTGGTAGCTCGGTCGCGGTAGCTGCGCGGCCTTGCGCGCGAAGAACTCGTCTTCCACCGCACGCGGCCAACTGATGGTGTCGAGCAGCGGCGTCACCCCCGACAGCACTCGGTCCGCCCTCTCCAATAGCTGCCTTTGCTCACTCTGCACCGGGCGAGTCTAGCCTGATCGCGTAAGCTGCGCCGATGCTGAACGCCGTCGCCCACCGCTCCCTTGGTCCGCTGCTGTTCGGGCTCGTGCTCGGCTGTGCCGACCCAGGCCCGGAGGTCCGCGTCCCGCGTGCCGAAGCGACCGCGGCAGTGTCGATCGAGAGCGCAACGGTGGCGGCGCCCCAACCGCCGGCAAAGACCGCACAAGCGAAAGACCCTGCAAAACCTCGCGTGCTGCGGGACTTTGCGCCCGCCAACATCGCGGTTGAAAGCAACCTCGCAGCGCTGCCCGTCTCGCCCTTCGGCAAGGCCAGCGCGCAAGCCCCACTCAAGCTCAAGTGGGCCACCCAAGTGGGGCTGCTCACCTTTCGCAGCACCATGTTCATGAGTGGAGGCAAGCTCGTCGTGGGTACACACGGCAGTTCGCTGAGCGCTGCCAATGAGAGCAAAGACGGCGTGTACGTGCTCGAGGCCAGCAGCGGAAAAGTCGAGCGCATAATCGCGACGCCGGGCAAAGGGGATCTTGATGTGGGCGGCGTCGCCTTCGATCAAGGGGTCGTCTACTTCACCAGTGACTCGGGGCTGGTAACCGCCGCTACGCTCGACGGAACCATCGTTTGGAAGACCGCGCTCGAGGGCAAAGTGCGCCCAGCTCCGGCCCTTGCGCGCACGCGCAGCGCGAGCGAGCTCGAGGTCGTCGTCGGCGACGAGCAAGGCCATTTGGTCAGCCTCGACGCGAAGACCGGCAGCAAGCTTTGGTCGATCGACACCGGCGAAAATGACTACGGCGCACGCGGCTTCATCGCAGCGGCAGCCATCGTCGACGTCGATGGGGACGGCCATGACGACATCGTGGCCGGAGCACGCGACGGCGTGCTCGCGGCCTACCGCGGGGTAGACGGCAAGCCCTTCTGGCGCGCCTCCGGCGGCTCTGGAATCCACGCCTCCCCGAGCGTGATCGACGTCAACGGCGACGGCAAACTCGAGATCCTCGCGGGCTGGTCCTATTCGGTGCTGGGCGTATTCGACGTCGCCCGCGGTAAACAAAATTGGGGCGCCTCCTTGAGCCTGCCCAGCGGCGGGATCGAAGGTCTTTTTTCTTCGCCGGTGCCGGTCCCGGGGGCCAGCAAAGGAGCAGGCTTCATCGCCATTGGCTCATCGTGGTGGGACAAAGAGGACGGCGTGACCATGCTCAGCGGTACGCGAGCGTCACGCAGCCAAGAAGGTCGCACGACCTCCAGCGCCGTCGTCACGGATCTGGACAACGACGGCGCGCTCGACGCCATCATGGTCAGCGAGGCGGGAGCGGTCTTGCAGTTCTCGAGCAAGCTCGAACGCCGGGAGCTCGCGCGCGTACCGGCCAAAGCCGAGGCCACGCCGATGTTGGCCGACGTCGATCAGAACGGCACGTTCGAGCTGCTGGTGGTGGGCGGAGACGGCAAGCTGCGTTGCTTCGAGACCGGCTCCAAAGAAGCCCCCAAGGTCTCGCGCTTTCGCGGCGAGTCGACGCACAACCGCGGCGATCTAACGCACCTGGTACTTTGAGCTTACTTGCGGCGCTTGTTGCGATCCGCAGGCAACGCTAGAGCAGCGGGATGAAGCGCTGGATCGTGCTCTTTGATATCGACGGCACGCTGATCGACTGCGGCGGCGCTGGGCGTCGCGCGATCAATCAGGCGTTTTTACGCGCCTACGGCCGCGCCGATGCCTGCGACAACATCCGCTTTGGCGGCATGACGGATCACGCGATCGTGCGGGAGGCGTTCAACTTCATCGGGGTGGCGTACACGGTGCAGTCGGCCGAGGAGCTGCTCGCCCTCTATCTCGAGGAGTTGCGCGCGGATCTCGCGCAGAGCCAAAGCTTCCGCGTGCTTCCCGGAGCGCCGGAGGCCGTGCACGCTGCTCGCGCAGCAGGTCACGCGGTTGGGCTTGGAACCGGTAACGTGCGCGCGGGCGCCGAGGCGAAGTTGGCGCGCGGCGCGTTGTGGGAGCTGTTCGACTTTGGCGGCTTTGGTTGCGACGCTGAAGAGCGGCCGGCGTTGCTAGCCAAGGGTCTAGAGCGCGGCCGAGCCAAGCTGCCAGCCGATGTACGCGAGCGGACCTTGGTGATCGGCGATACGCCCAAGGATGTGCGCGCTGCGAAGGCGATTGGCGCGGCGACGCTGGCCGTGGCCAGCGGCACCTTCTCGCGCGAGCAGCTCGCCGCCGAAGAGCCCGAGTGGCTCGTCGACAGCCTGCTCGACCGCCAAGTGGCCGAGCTCTTCGAGGCTTAAGGAAGGCGCTCGTCCGGAGCAGGGGGCTTCGGCGAATCAACGCTGAACTCGCGCTCTGGCAACAGCCGCACGAGCGTTACGGCGCCGTCCTTCACGCGATAGAGCACGCGTAGTTCGGCTGCGCGCAGCCTTAGGTAGCCCGCTGCGTCGCCGAGCGCTTCCACACCGCGAGGCGCCGGGTTCAGCACGAGCTCCGCTAGCACCGCCAACACGGCCCGCCGCCGATCAAGCTCGAGCGCGAGCAAGTCTTCTTTGGCGCAGGGCAAGGCCTCCAAACTTTCAATCACCCCCTCACTGACTTTGCCAACGAAGACCCGCACACGCGGCTCATCGGCATAGGTTCGCCAAGCTTCATCAGCCGTCTTCCGATCCGCTCGATGAAGCAGCTGCTCACTCAGCACCTGCACAACTTCGGTCGGAAACAACTCCTCGTCCTCACGCAGGCACGCGGCGGCAGCCTCGACGATTGCAAGCTGCTGCGCCCGGGTTTTCGGCGTCTTATCGGCGTGCGGCGAAAGCAGCGGCGCCCCAAGCGCGCGCCAAGCGCTGACCAACGACGGTCCATCGGCGAACCGTTCGCTCGGCTCCCGCGCCAGCGCCTTGCGAAAGAAAGCGTCACAGGGCGTGGCTTCGGCAACCAAACTCGAAGTGAGCGGCGCCTCCAACTGCACCCGCCGCTCGAGCGTTTCCAGCGTCCCGCTGCCTTGATTGGGCACACGGCCGGTCAGCAACCAAAACGCGATCGCGGCCATCGAATAAGCGTCGGTGTGAACGCTCACCGGGTGACCCTTGAGCCGTTCGGGAGCGGCGTAAGGCCACAAGCCCGACTGCCCTGCAAAGCCGCTCAAGGTCGGCGGTTCATAGAGCCCCAGCCCCAAGAGCTGCACCGCGCCCTCGCTCAGCCACAGGTTGCGCGGAGCGAGCCCACCGTGAAGTTGCCCGCTGGTGTGCAACAGCGCGAGCGCACCAAACATGCGGTCAATCAGCGACAAGGCCGCCACGAGCCGGTTGCGATCACGAAGCACCCGCTCGTCACCGTGAACCAACTCGGCGAGCGTTTGCCCCCCTTCGGCGACCTCCAGCACGAGCACCCAGCCGGCCTCGTGCTCGAGCAGCCCCAGGCACGGGACCGCGCCGACCACGCGAGTGGCCACCACAACATGCAACCTCGCCAGCGCCTCCGAGGAGGGCTCGATGGGAAGCTCGTGCAGCAAACACGCTTTGTCGGTCTCGCGCTCCCGAGCCAGCCATACGGAACCAGAGGTTCCCGCCGCTCGCGGCGCCAGAATCAGAAAGCGCTCGGCAAACCAATCCCCGACCTTCACAACCAGCCCTTTCGCATCCACTGACTGATGGTCAACCCGTTCACCGCCATGGATTTAATATGATCCAACTCGATTGACTGGTCGTTAATGGCTCTCAAGGCCTTCCTACTGACTATTAATCAATTAGAGGTTCACCAATTTGCCTGTATTGGACTTTTGCTCTGGTAACGGCGCTTTGCGCGCGGTTCACCCCTGGCCCTGGCCTTGCTTGTCCGAGCCGGTTCACGGAACGGAGAGTTTATGTCCAAGCTTGCTACGCGTCTCACGGTCCTATCACTCCTTGCTGGCTGCAACGGCCTCACCGGCATTGGCAACCTCAGCATTGAAGGAGATAGTGGCACCGGAGACGACGGCTCCGGCTCAGGCAACCAAGAACCGGGCGATGGCAACGGCAACACCACCAGCGGGACCGGCAACGTTGGCAACAACGGCAGCGGGACCGGCAGCGGGACCGGCAGCGGGACCGGCAACGGCAGCGGGACCGGCAACGGTAACGGTGGTGCGACGACAGGCAACGGCAGCACCGGCGCCGGTAACTCACCCAATGGGGCTGGTGGTTCCTCCACCAACGGCAACGGAACCACGACCTCCGGAGCCGGGCCAACCACCTCGGGCCCCGATACGAGCACAGGCGACGGCGTGACCACGGGCGGCCCCTCGGCCTGCGAATACCCGCCCGGCCCTTACGGAAACACCGCCAACAAGACGCTCTCCCCCAACGAGAGTTGGAGCGGCTTCTCCCCTGGCGCTGGCTCTTCCTCCACCATCACGGTGGAAGATCTCTTCGACTGCGACGGCTCCAAGGGCATCAACGCAGTGATCTTCACCACCGCGCAGACCAGCTGCGGACCTTGCCAACAAGAGGCCCAGTACGACATCGCGCCGAACCTCGCCTCGTGGAACAACCAAGGCATCGTCGTGGTCACGCTGATGTACGGCGGTGGAGCCTCGAGCTGGCGCAACTACTTCGACCTGCAGGATTCGTACGTCGTCGACGACAACGAGGGCACCTTCTTCACCGGCAGCGGCGACGCCACGCCCACCAACGTGATCTGGAACCCGCGCAACGGAAAGGTCGTCGAGTGGTGGCAAGGCTCAGGCGGGTTGGAAGCCGCTGAGCAGCTCGCAGCGCAGAACGCCAACTAACTTTCGACCGCGAAGGAGCACCAAGATGGGACTTATCACCTTGCACAAGGCTGCCGCCTGTTTCATCTCCCTCGCGCTGCTCGCGACCGCGAGCCTTGCTGAAGCGGCCCCCACCAGCCAGGAGAAGTCGCAAGCTGCGCAGGCTTACGCCAAAGGCAAGCGGCTGCTCGGGCAGAACAAACCGGATGAAGCCACGGCTTTGCTCGAGGAGGCCGTGAACCTCAACCCAGTCGGCAAGTATCGAGTCGAGTTGGCCAAAGCGCTGATCGCCGCGGGCTCGCTCAAGGAAGCGCTCGGAACGCTCGACGGCATCGAAGATGACAGCGACAAAGCCGCGGCCAAAGCTGGAAAGAAGCTGCAAACGGAGCTCTCATCGCGGCTCCCGACGCTGGCCATCACGCTCTCCAACGACGTCGCGGATGTCGTCATTCGCATCGATGACGAGGAGATTGCGCCTGGTAAACCACTCGCGTTGAACCCCGGCATGCACACGGTCGTGATCGAGCAAAACGGTGAATCCAAAGAGGAGCGCTCCGTCGTCCTACGCGAGAAGGACAAGCGCAAGCTCGTGATGGGCGCCAAGCTCACTGCAACGCCGACCACGCCGATCGAAGCGCCCGCCGAGAAGTCGTCGGGCGGAACCTGGTGGCCCGCCGCCATCGGTTACGGCACCGGCGGTGTCGGCGTCGTGCTCGGCTCGACCTTCGGCTTCCTGGCCTTCCAAACCACCAACGACGTCGAGTTGAGCTGCAACGCGGGCCAGTGTCCGCAGGACTCGGCCGCCTCGATCGATGCCGCGATAACCTACGGCAACGTCTCCACCGGCATGTTCGTAACGGCCGGAGCAGCCCTCGCTGCGGGCGTGATCCTCACCTTCACGCACGGCCTTTCATCCTCGGAAGACGGCAAGCCCGAGGTCGCCCTACGCTCGTCGGTTGGGCCAGGCGGCGTCGGCATCGCGATCGACTACTGAACGTCGCTCAGTTGAGCGGTACACCGGGTTCGGCCGGCGGCTCGATCAGGCCTTCAGGGATCTCGGCGTTGGGATCTTTCATCGGCGCCGATGAACCGCGCACCGGGATCTCAGCGAGCCCTGCGGCGAGCTCCTCATCGGAGAGCCGGTGGCGCTTGTGCGAGTGCTTCATCACCGTACGCAACAGCTTCAACCAGCCTCCTGCGACCGCACCGCCTGCGGCGAAGTGCTCCACTTTGGGGCTCGGCAGAATGGAGGCCAAGTAGAACGCCTGCGAGATCGAGAGCGCCCCCGGGCTCGTGCGAAAGAGGTGCGCAGCGCCGTTCTCGATGCCGTACACCCCCGGACCGAACTCGACCAGGTTGAGGTAGAGCTCGAGGATCTGCTCCTTGGTGAGCGCCTGCTCGAGATACATCGTCAAGAAGGCCTCTTCGATCTTGCGGCCAAGCAGCTTGTCGCGCGAGAGGTACAGGTTCTTGGCGAGCTGCATACTGAGTGTGCTGGCCCCGCGAACGAAGCGCCATTTGCGGATATTCTCACGCACCGAATTACGAATCGCTTCGTGATCGAAGCCCTCGTGCGACATGAAGCGGCCGTCTTCGAAGCCGAGCAGGCCGGTCGAAACGTGGCGGGAGATCGACGTGTACGGCACCCAGTTGGCGGTCCCCGGCCCAGTCTCGAAGTTGGTGCGTTGCTCGCCACCAGCGGCGTAAACCCGATGCGTGAACGGCTTGCGGAAACGCGCGACGTCCACCGCGGGAGGCGCTTCGGTCACGCGGCAGGTGCTGGCGATATCGTACGGCAGCCGGTAGCTCTTATCGAGCTGCCGGGTATCGAACTTCAGCCCGCCCTTCAGCGCGAAAGAACCAGCCAAGCGCATCCCGGCCAAGGTCGGCAGCAGGTTCTTCGGCGCGGCATCGAGCAGCGCCTGGCAGGGAACGAGCGGCACCTCGAAGGCAACGTCCACCTTCTTTGCGTCCTCGGCGTCGCGCGACGCGGTCCCGCTGAGGTTGATACGCACACTGCCGAGCTCGATCTCACCTCCCTTGACCTCGAGATGCGAACCGTCGAGCGCGACCCGCAAACTACCGCGGAACGAGCCGTTCGCGCCTTTCAGTGGCTCCTTCGCCGCCTGCGGCACCAGCCCCGAAAGGCCTTCCACCTTCGCATCCCCATTGAACGAGAACACCTCGCCTTGCGCATCGATCTCAAAACGCGCGTTGGCGCGCACAGTGGTCGAGGCTGTGTTCTCCAGCTTGAAGTTCCCGTCGTGAACGCCCAACTGCTCGAGCGTCACTGGGCCACCGTGAACGCTCACGGCCAACGGTTCGCTCAGCTTCGGTACGGGCATCGTCACGAGCAGACCGTCGGCCAAGCCTTGCGCGACGTCGGCGCGGTACTCGAGCGAGAAACGACCATCGTGGCGTTCGAGCTTCAACCGACCGGGACCAATCCCCACCGGACCGCCCGCTCGCGCGAGCTCCCCGCGCAGCCCGCCCAGCTGAATGACCGCCTCTGCTGTCGTGTGCTCCTCCAACAAAAGCGAGAAGCGATCGAGTGAACGGCGGAAGCTCGCGACCCGCGATGAGAGACTAGGCGGCGCAGCGTTTTCAGCGCCTTTAGCCGGCGTTTCCTCGCCCCCCACTTGGCTCGCGCGGACCACCAAGCTCTCGGTGGTGAACTTCGCCACGCGCAAATCCGGCGCCCTCTCGAGTTCGAGCTTGGCGCCACCGAGGCTCACCGACTGCCCGAAGAACGCTCCCTCCCCGCTTTCGATTCCGAGCAGTAATCGCCCTTCCTCGCGTGCGACCGAGAGGCCCTTCGTTTCGACCGTCCCGTCCGGCCCTTTGTAAGACAGCGCGAGGTTCTTCAGCGAGATCGTCCGAGCTGGGCCCGTCGTACTGCCGCTCCCCGTCGGCAAGCTGCCGCGCACGCGCTCGACCTCGGCCAACACCGTCGCCGGCGACCCATCCACAGCCACCGTCCCGCCGTCGATCGCGATGTTGCGCGGCTCACTCCAGCCAACGGTCACCTCCTCGAGCCGGACCTTGATCGACGGAGCATCGGGGTGTCGCACGACCACCCCACGAAGGTGCAGGCCGTCGAACCGCGGCGCGACCGTACCGACTTCGACCTCGAGGCCGTAACGCGCAGCCGTCTCGTCAACCCGACTGCGAACCAGCGGACCAAACGCGACAATCACCGCCAAAACCAGCACGACTGGGATGGCGCACACGAGCAGAATGCGTTTTGTCCTGCGACCCATAGGCTTCCAGCGTCAAAGCGTACCAACGCTCCACCGCCGTGGCCCATTCTCCTGTCGAAGAACTTCGCGCCTTCGGCTTCAGAGCGTCAGAACAGCACTGCCCCAGGAAATACCGGCCCCGAGCGCGCACAGAAGGATGTTGTCACCGGGCTTCAGCCGGTTCGACCGCACACCTTCATCGAGCAAGATCGGAATGCTGGCGCTGGAGGTGTTGCCCACCCGATCGATGTTCACGAGTACCTTCTCTTTGGTCAGCCCCAGCTTGGCGACAGCCAAATCGACGATCCGAAGATTCGCCTGGTGGGGGCAAATCCAATCCAGATCGGCGCCGGTCATCCCGAGATCATCCAGCGCAGCTTGGCTCGACGAGTGAAGGTTCTTCACCGCCACTTTGAACACGTCTTGACCCTTCATATGGATCTTTCCGCGGGCCTGCAAAAGCCCCTCGGGCGTCAGCGGCTCCGCGGTACCACCGCCAGGAATCACCAACGAGCTGGTGCCACCGCCATCGGTGTAGAGCTTGGTGGAAAGCACGCCGCGCTTGCGCCCGCGCGCCTCCGCGCCGTCAGCTGCGCCGAGCACCACCGCGCCTGCGCCGTCGCCGAAGATGACGCAGGTCGTGCGGTCGGACCAGTTCACCACCCGCGAGAGCATCTCCACGCCGATCACCAGCACCCGCTTGGCCGCTCCACAACGGATGAAGTTATCGGCGATCGCTAGGCCGTAAACGAAGCCCGCGCAGGCGGCGCTCAGGTCGAAGGCAGGGCATAGTTTTGCACCGAGCTTTAGCTGCACATAGGCCGCAGTGGCCGGCATCGGCACGTCAGGCGTAATCGTCCCAACCACAATCATGTCGATGTCGGTCGGCAGCAGCTCCGCTTGCTCGAGAGCCCGTTTGGCCGCCTCGGTGGCCATGTCGCTGGTGACCATTCCGGGCGGCGCAACCCGACGTTCACGAATGCCGGTGCGCTCCATGATCCAAGCGTCCGACGTATCCACGAGCTTCTCGAGATCGGCGTTCGTCCGCACCACGTCGGGCAAAAATGAACCAGTACCGAGGATGCGTGCCGCAGGATCACGGCGAACGGTCGAGGACGGCGCGCTCATCATCACGGTTGGTTACTCGCGAATCGCTGCGAACGCGATCGGAATGGCAGTGTGTGACCGACAAGTCAGCTTGGCCGCTTTTCTGAAACACATTGCAATCATGACCAAGAAGTCATTCGCAGCTAATCTGCGGACGTGATTCGACCTCTTCGCTCCATCACGCTCGCCGTCTTGCTCTGCAGCGCCTGCGAACAAGTCAGCACCTATGAAGAGCCGCCCGCGACCGTGATTTACGGCGAGGCCACCACCTCACCGCTATTGCCGTTTCCCTCCGATCGCTACACCGTGGCCGACGCGAACACGCGCACCGGACGTCGCGTGGTGCTGAACGCTGACGCGACCGGCGACGCAATGTTCGACGACCTGCCCGGTACAGCCGCGCGGCTCTCTGAGATGGATGGCTTCTCGACCGCTGGTGGTATCGCCGTTGGCTTCTCTGCTCCTGTGGATGGGTCTGAATTTGCGCAGCCCAACGCCGAGCCACCGTTTAGTGGAATCGACCCGGCTCGCTTCACCAACGCAACCTCGCCCATTTTGCTCGTCGTTACTGATCCGGACTCTCCGGATCTCGGCAAGGCCATCGGACTTTTGCCGCGCGTCTTCGAGCAGGCGAAAGATGAGACCTTCATCGAGGACGAGTTCACGGTGCTGGCGCGCCCGGCCGAACCGCTCGACCCAGGTACCGAATACAGCTTCGTCGTTACCAAGCGCATCAAAGACCAACAAGGCCGTCCCTTCGCACGCAGCGATGAGACCGAACGGCTGCTCAAGGACGACCCGAGCGACTACGCCAAGCAGGTACGACGCGGCGTGGGCGTGATCACCAGCACCTTCGGCCTCGCCGAGGAGGACATCGTCGCGGCCTCCTCCTTCACCACCGCTTCGGTCGCCAGCGATCTGATCGAGGCTGCCGCTGCCGAGCGCAGCAAACCGGCACCGCTCACGGTCGAGCCTTGGACGGTGGAGACACCGCTAAGCGCCGACGGCCGAATTCGTTTTCGCTCCACCTTCCGCAGTGAAGAGTTCCGCGACGAGAACGGCGTCTTTCGTTTTTACGAAGGGCTCCCGGTGCCGCAAAAACAGGTCGATCTCGAGGTCTTCCTCGCCATCGCCGACGCCGAGCAAGATTGGCCGCGGCCGGTGGTGATCTACCAACACGGCTTGGCCGGCGATAAAGACGGCTGTTGGGGCACCGCTCAGCGCCTCGCTGAACTCGGAGTGGCGGTGATCGCGATCGATTCGCCAGAGCATGGTTCACGCGGCAACGGCACCGGCGATGCCCTCGACAGCATCCTCGGCTTCTTCGGCGTCGACGAAGCGACGCTCGAGTTCGACGTGGGTCGCGCCCGCGACAACTTCCGTCAGATGACCCTCGATCAGCTCTCGCTCATTCGCTTCATGCAGACGCAGGCCGCGCTCGACATCCTTCCGCTCGGCGCCCCCGACGGCAAGCCCGACCTCGACGTCTCGCGTTTCCTGTACGTCGGTCACTCTTTCGGCGCGGTGCAGGGTTCGGCGATCTTCGCCGTAGCGCCCGAGATCGAACACGCGGTGTGGAACGTCGGCGGCGACGGCATGATGTTCCTGCTCGAGGATTCACCGCTGTTCTCGCTCTTCGTCGATACCTTGCGTCCACCCGGCACCTCCGACGGCACGCTCGCGCGCTTTCTCTCTGCCACGCAGGCCATCGTCGATCCGGGGGATGGCCTCAGCTACGCGCGCTACGCGTTGCAGGCTCCGCTGCCCGGCACAGAGAGCATCAAGCCGCGCAACATCCTGCTGCAACAGGTGATCGACGACGGTATCGTCCCCAACACCAGCACCGACGCGCTCGCTCGCGCGGTAGGCCTGACCCTGCTCAACCCGGTGCGCCCGTTTCCTGGCGCCACCATCGACGAGAACACCACCAGCAGCCCGCAAGCGAACGGTAGCACCGGCATCATGACGCAGTTCGCCACGATGAACGGCGGCGAGGTCGCCACCCACGGCGAGCTCATCTTCGCGCCCGAAGCACGCGCGCAATACGTCGAGTTCTTCCGCACCGGTATCGTCAACGGCACCGCCACGGTGAAGCACCCCTGAGCGGAGGCGACCTCGCGAGCGTCGTCGAAGGCCGTCAGCGCTGATCGGGAAGCGCGTGCGATTCGAAGAACAGCCGCGTCAGCGCCAATAGGTTCTTCCCCTCGTCATCCAGCGAATCGGCGAGGTTCTTCGTCTCTTTCGGGTCGCTCTCGAGGTCGTAGAGCTCTTCGCGCCCCTTCTCCGAGTCGATGATCACCTTCATTTTTCCGAACACCATCGCCCGAATGCCGCGTTTCTCCGAGGCGATCGGTCGCGTCAACTGCGGGTCCTCCCCGCGTAGAAACGGCACCAAGCTCTGGCCCAAAAAGTGACCGGGCGTCGCTTGCCCGAAGAGGTCGAGGATCGTTGGCCCGAGATCGACCAACGTTACCGGCTGCGATACCCGCCGCGGTTTGATCCCCGGGCCCGAAATGAAGATGGGGACGCGGATCAGCTCCTCGTACAGATTGACCGTGTGATAGCGGGTGCCGTGCTGACCAAAGCCCTCACCGTGATCCGCCACAAAGATCAGGATCGTCCGTTCGCGCAGGCCGAGCGTTTCGATCGCTTCGAGCAGCTGCGCCATCGAGCGATCGACCTGCTGCACCTCGGCCATGAAGCGGTCCTGCGTCGAGCCGCTGTTCTTGACCGAATCGTACGGATAGTGCGGATCCATCAGGTGCGTGAACAGGAACAGCCGACCGTCCCCGTGCGCCTTCAAACGCTCGATCACCTGAGGAATGCACTCGGTCGAAAGTCCAAAGGTCTGACCGTCTCTACGAGGAACGGCGGCACCATCCGAGAAACCGCGCGCGAGGCCCTTCGTATCGAGCGCCGTGTAGGCCGTGAAGGTCGAGGTCGTCACGTCCGCCTGGCTAAGCAGATCAGGAAAACGCACCGAGCGATCGGGCCGAATGTTGAGGTGATTGCCGTCGCCGCCCCAACGGAGCCCGGTGTAGTAGCGGCCGGTGAAAACCGATGACCAGGTGGTGATGGTGCGGGCGCCCGGACTTCGCGCCAGATCGAAGTAGACCGAGCGGTCCTTGATATCGAACAGCGTCGGCAGCTTCTTCTTGTTCTCTGGCTTGGCGTAGATATCGGCGCGCATCGAATCTACGCCGATAAGAAGGACGATCATGCCGTCATCGATCAACGGAGGACGCGAGGGCATGATGGCCGCAACACGGTCACGCGGCTCGAACCATTCGGCCAGTTCGGGAGGGACCTTGGCGTCCCCATGCGAGATGCCCCAACCAAATCGAGCCAGCGGGGACACCAGCACCGCCCCATCGAGCCGCGAAAGCTCCTGACGCACCACGTTGCTCGGTTGAAGCACGATCGATAAGGACGTCAAAACCAGCATTGGCAACGGCGCGAACCGCAACGCCGGTCGCGCAAAGAAGGTCGGGACACGCAGCTCGACCACCGCCCCTGCCACGAGCGCGCTCGCGAGCAGCGCCGCAAAGATATGCAGCCCGCGATAGTCGGACTCGAGCATCAGGTTGTTCGCCACTTGCAGCCCGCCGCCCAACCCGAGGCCAAGTAAGCGCTGTATCCCGCGCAGCCTCGATAAGCGCCGGGTCACCCAGCGCACCACGATGAACGCCGTCAGCGGCAACGCCGAGAACACCGCGACCACCGCGAGCGCAATCGCGTCGCCGGCCTCTTGCGAAATGCGCGAAAGGGCAAAGCCAATGACGTCGGTGCGCACGAACAAGTACGAGGGTACGAGCGTCAAAAGCACGAGGCCAAACTTGCCCAGCCGCTGCGTTCGCGGGGAAGCGTTCAGCTGTTGCCACCCCAAGAGTAGCGACGCCAGTACCGCTCCAACGAATAGACAGTGGCCAGCGTCATAGACGTGGTGCAACACTCGTCCGCCCGACGAGTTACGCGGCAGAATGGCGATAAACACCGTGTTGACGAGCGCGATTGAGCTCCAACTCCAAAGCAGCGCCGCAGGCAGCGTAAGCGTCGCCCGAGGAGCCTTGGGTTCTACGAGAGGGTCCTGGGTTGCCGGCTCCAAACTCGGTTCCGCAGCGGTCGCCATCGCGCGCGACTCTAGCAGCGAGACCGGAAAAACACTTCCAGTAGCGTGAGGCTGTCGCTAGCGTTGCCCACCGATGAGCGCGCAGCAGAGCACCGTGATGGGCCGTCTTCGCAGCTTCTATCAAGGCCGGCGCGTTCTCGTCACGGGGCACACAGGCTTCAAAGGGACCTGGCTCGTTCACTGGCTCAAGCAGCTGGGTGCCCACGTCAGTGGCTTCGCCCTCGAGCCGGAGACGACCCCCAACCTCTTCACGCTGACACAGGCGGAAGCCGCCTGCGAAGCGGGTAGCGTCATCGCGAATCTCGTGGACGCAGCAGCAGTGCGCGACGCGGTGGCTAGGGCTCGCCCCGAGATCGTCTTTCACCTCGGAGCGCAGGCGCTCGTACGCCGCGGCTACCAACAACCGATCGAGACCTTCGACGTGAACGTGATGGGCACAGTGCACCTGCTTGAAGCGTGCCGCAGCGTCCCCGACGTGCGCACCATCGTGGTGGTCACTACCGACAAATGCTACGAAAACCTCGAGCAAATCTGGCCCTACCGTGAGCCCGACCGACTCGGTGGGCACGACCCGTACAGCGCGAGCAAAGCCTGCGCAGAGCTCGTCGTCGCCTCCTATCGCAAAGCCTTCCTGCAACAGGCAGGCGTCGGGCTGGCCTCAGCCCGGGCGGGCAACGTCATCGGCGGCGGCGACTGGGCCGAAGACCGCCTCATTCCCGACCTCGTGCGCGGAGCGCAGCAGGACCAAACCATCACCATTCGCAGCCCCTCAGCCACTCGGCCCTGGCAGCACGTGCTCGACCCTTTGTTCGGCTACCTCCTGCTCGCCGAGAGGCTCTCCGCCTCCCCCAACGACTTCGAAGAGGCTTGGAACTTTGGCCCGCAGCCCGACCCAGTCACCGTCGGCACCGTCGCTCGTCGCTTCATCGAGCTCCTGGGACGAGGCGCAGTCGACGTGGGACCGACCGCCTCGGGCGTACACGAGGCGCAGCTACTGGCCGTTGATTCCACCAAGGCGATACAACGACTCGGCTGGCGGCCCACCCTCCAACTCCAAGCGGCCTTAGCTTTCACCGCCGAGTGGTATCGCGCCCAAATCCTAGGCGGCACCGACCTGCGAGCATTGCTGAACGACCAGATCGCGCGCTTCGAGCAGATGGTCAGCTGAATCAGAACGCAAGCTAATGCACGCTGTTTAGCGACAAAAGAACAAAGCCACCAAACCTACGTTTGGCGGCTTTGGTGTCGACCAACGAAAACGCTTGGTAGGCCGCATATTCGTCGCCGCGGACAAACGACAAAAGGCCAAAGGCCACCAAACGTATGTTTGGCGGCCTAAGGTTATGTCGCACCGGCCGATTAACGGCTGTGCAGACAATGGGATAAAAAATCCCGGCAGCGTCCTACTCTCCCACTAAGTTTCCCTAGCAGTACCATCGGCTCCGAAGAGCTTAACTTCCGAGTTCGGAATGGGATCGGGTGTGACCTCTTCGATATCGCCACCGGAAGAC
>JBILLK010000031.1:0-123230 GCA_044376115.1 Polyangiaceae bacterium
AACCCGTCCGCCTGGACGGTGAGCGCTGGCTCTCCGCAACGTTGTCCATCGCGCCGCGGCAGCTCCCAGCCTTCTCCGTGACGTGGTTCGACGTGCGAGCCACGGGCCCCCTGCCCATCTGGGTGCTGGTTCTCGGCGCGATGGGCCTCCACGTGTACGGCGAAGGCAGTGTGCTTGTGGTTCAGGATCGTTGGAGCGTTGCCGGAACGAAGCACGATGAGTTTCGGCTAGCGGCGCTGGCGCGGTGGATCGTCCATGACACGCTGACGGCCCCAAGGTTGACCCAATCGATGGCGTTCGACGAGGGAGGGAGCGCTGCGGAAGGTGCGCTTGCTCTCGTGCGTCGCCTTTGGCCCCAGGGCGAAGGTTTCGTGAGCGAAATACGCGCGATGGTGGCGGCTGGGCACTGGGATCTGCCAGCGCGTAAGGGACCGCCGGGCAACGCGAGGTACGCGTCCGGCGATCCTGGCGGAACAAGGAGCGGACTCCCGTGGAGGTGGTTGGCGGTGGCCCTTTCGTCGATGGCAGGGGGGGTCTTGCTGTTGGCGTACCTGGACCTGCCAGAGCCCCTCAAAACGCTCACTGTGCTCGTCTTCTCTTTTGGGCTGTGCATCCTGCCACCGACAGCGGTCAAAATCGGAGAACACTATGTGGAAAGGTGGCGGACGCGTCGAGCACGCGCCCGGGAGAGACAGCGCAACGCGGTGGTCGTGCCCGAGGGAGAGGAGGTGGAGCAAGAGCCGAGGAAGCTCGAGAGCAGCACGTACCGGAGTTCTCCGCCTAAGCACGATTCCAGCACGTTCATGCTGCTCCACGAGGCAATGAAGTTGGAGGGCTTGGCGCGGATCGAAAGCGCCGGCGATCTCAGCGGTCTACAGCGCTACGAGGCCCATATGGACGAGGTGCTCCGGCGCTATCGGCAGCTCACCGACGCGCCTCCGCACGCGGAGGCATCGCACTGGACGCCGCGCACACCCGTCCGCGAGTGTAATCTCGGCGTGCTCACGCCGTTAGCAATCGACGCACCGCGACGAGCAGCGCAAGTCGGTTCCAGCCGCTACGCCGCCTCAGGAACTCCACTGAGTCAGCGCCTTTGCGAGGTCCGCACGAAAACCAGCCACACCGTACGCCTGCGCTTTCTTTCGGAGCTTCGGCTCCAGCGTGTCCGTTGCCGTTTCGATAGCTTGGGTGAAGAACTGGCGTTGCTTGAGCGGAGACCAGTCGCTGAACGATTCCGGGAATGTAAGCGTGCAGTAGAACGCTGCCTGCGCTGGCTTATACGAGCCAATCTTGAGACCGGTGGGACTCGGCGGGCCGCCCCCAGGGCACATGAGCGTGAGATAGAAATGGTCAAGCCCTTCGCCGTATTCGTTCGGCCGAAGATGGTCCCGCAGAACCTCGGTTAGCTGCCGTGCCAAGGCGAAGGCTTCACGGGAAACCGGGTTACCTCCGCCGAATCCGCCCATGACCAGCGGCATCTGCTTTCCACCGAAGGTGGATGCAGTGAACAGAATGACTCATGCCTTCTTCGAGAGAATCGGCCGAAGGCCCGTTGAACCTTCGACTTGGCATGAGTCATTAGGAAGTTGCGTTGGGTGGCCAGTTTCTCTGCCGGAACCACGGGAAAGTCGACGCCTGCGAATTCTTTCCAACTGCGATCTGGGACGTCGGGGTGGTCGGGGCTGAAGTGATAGTCAGGGTTGAAGAGGATCCATCCAGCTTTCCTCTTGCGCCATCGCCCCGAGCGGTATCGGCGCTGCCCACGAGCCGTGATGAAGTACGTATCCCAGCAGTCGCCGTTAAAGTGGCTGCGGGCATCCACTCGTTCCCGACACCCCCAGCCGACGATCGCGAACGCTTCACATATTCGGACCGCTTGAGCCCATTCGATTGCATCTCGGTACTCGACGACGGTCAGCAAAAGGCCGAAGAGTTCTTCTCTCAGGCGCTCTCGATCGTCGCATTGCTCGAGAAGCCTCGCGAGCTCCGGGAGATCCTCGCATGCCGTCAATTGGGTTAAGGATAAGTTCGGCATCATTCACGGGCCTGAGGCACCTAACGTATAGCCGATAGCTGCGGGCGCGCAGCGCCTGCAGTCTTCATCGGCAGGTTAGACCGGTGGGGCTCGCCAAGCTCGGGGAGGGCGAAGTCGTGCGGCCGTTGCTCGAGGAAATGATTGACGCATCCAAGATCGGTCGCAGCAAGACGGAGCTCTGCTTCGAGCTCGAGACCGCGCTCTTGACGATGCCAGCGCTTCCAGGTGCAAAGCGCGTCAACCACCCGCGAGCCACGCCGCCGCCGGCGGTGGACGCTGTTGGCAAAGCCAAGCAGGCGCTCGCGGCGGCGAACGATGGCAGCCCGTGCTCACTGCCGCTCGAGGCGACGAAGTTGCGGGTCGCGCGGATGCCTCCTTCGCTGAAGGCATGGCTGGAGGCAAACTTGCCGGCGCTGCCGCTCGACGCGCCGGAGGTCGTGAACGACACGCTGGAGGTGCTCGTGCTCGCCATGGCCGACGAGGGCGGCGAAACGCCGGTCGTTGCGCTCGACGTCTCCGACGGGCCGAAGATCTTCGTCACCGCGGAGAGCTTTGGTGCTTGGGTCGCGGCCGATGTCGGGCTTGGCGCACCAATGGCCGACGCCCTCGCGGCGGCGAGCCGGCGCGTCTTCGGGCGCTCTCTTCCGAGGCTCTGAGCGTCGGACCTCGAGCCCTCGTCCAGCCGCCGCGTGCGACATTGCGCCGAGTCTCACCGTGACAGCGGGCGATGTGTCGCATGCCGCCGGGCCTCGAGCCCTCGTCCCGCAGCCGGGTGCGACATTGCGCCGAGTCTCGCGGTGAGAGCGGGCGATGTGTCGCATGCCGTCGGTCATCGAGCTCTTGTCCAGCCGCCGCGTGCGACATTGCGCCGAGTCTCACGGTGAGAGCGGGCGATGTGTCGCATGCCGTCGGTCCTTGAGCCGCGGCCAGCTCCGTTTCACAACTCACCCGCACCTCGAGCCCGTCGTTTGGCCGGGGGTCGTGGGCCATTCGGGCTGTCCTCTGTTCTCGCGCCAAGCGCTGTGCTTGGACTGCGGGCTGATGGGTGCGCGGCGACCCGGAGGCGCTCCGCAAAGCGCTCGCATAGTTCGTAGACCACGCTCGTTCGTAGGACGCGCTGGCCCTCACCTCAGTCGCAGTACATCGAAGAGAGGACGCGCAGCCCGGCGATCTGATCCTTTTCGAGCGTACGCGTGAATTCGGCAAAGCCGCCGACTGCCGATAAGTCCCAGTGCTGGTAGGACACCAGCCCTTCGTCATCGGCCTCGGCGTTCGGCCGTGGCCAGACGAACTCGGGCAGGTAGCCGCTCTAGGACACGCATGTCGCGTGCGACATCCAGGCTGGCGATACCGCATCCAAGCCGTCTTTGTCGCATGGCGGCTCGCTCGGAGTCGCGCCGCGGTTGTAAGCCATTGCAACTCAGCCGCGATCGAGCGGGAGGAACGCGAGCTTCGGCTGCGCAGGAGCCGGCGCCGCAGCTACCACCACGGCCCGAGCTGGTTGGATGCGACATCCAGCCTTCGGATGAGGTATCGCGGGGAGGAATGTCGCAGCCAGGCGCCGCGAGCTCCACTCAGGGTATGTGGATGCACAGGTACAGGTTCTTACCGCCTATACTCGCGCGCTTGGCCAGCGGCTCCAACGCGGCCAACGCTTCGCTCGCCCTTCCAAACCCGACCTTCTCACAGGCTGCCACCGCCGCTGCGCGTCGGGTTTCGGACCAGCTCGCGAGCCCATCCACCAACTCGTCCGGCAGTGGGAACAACACGTAGCCCGGCGCGTGGATTGGCGTGCCCATGAACGCCTCTCGGTCGAGCGGGTCGCTGACGACCTCCGCGACGAGGCACTTCAGCAGCGCCTGCGCATAGACGTCCTTCCAATCGAGGTCCACGTTGGCGTCGCCGAGCAACGCGAGCACGTCCTTGCCTGTTTTCTTCGCCTTCTTCCGCGCGCCATCGAAGGTGTGGAAGGAGCTGATCAGGAAGGACGTGTAGATCGCCACCGCGTAGCGCTCAGCGGAAGTAGACCGAGGTCTTGCCCTTGCTGATGACCTTGGTCAGGTGACGGCCGTCGATGGTGTATTCGCGGCTGCGGTGCTCGAGCTCGGTGGTGCTGCGGACGATCACCTCTTTGACGCTGAGTTCGGCGCCGTAGAAGGAGACGGTGTCCCCGGGGCCAACCTCGAGGTTGCTCGGCCAATCGTTGAAGGTGGTGGTCGCGTTGTCATCGATCTTGGAGACCTTCGACTTGCCGTTGGGCAGCGTGGCTCGATCTTCTTTGGTGGTGCTGCTGCGCAAGATGGCCTTCTTGCCGTCGCGCTGGAACGACTTCACCTCGCGGATGGTCATCTCGCGAATGCCGGTGGGCAGCTGCGGGTTGGGCAGCTTCACCTTGGCGAACTTCGCCCGAGCGACGTCCGCTAGCTCACCGCGACGTTTGTCTACGCGGCGGACCTGCTCGTCGAGCACCGGCGGCCGAACCATCTTGCGCACCTGTTCGTCCCAGGTGGAGGTATCGGGAGGGGCGGGCAAGTCGGGGATGTTGCCGCGCCAGGCATCGAGGCAGAAGGCCTCCCGCTCGAAGTCCTTGGGCTGGCGTGGATGCGCGACGGTCAGCAGCTCATCGCTCGGTGCGTAGGCGTCGATGCTGTAAACGAAGGTGCGGCCGGTCTCCTCGAAGGCCTCGAAGACGGCCGTCTCCCAGCGATAGCGCACGGCGTCGCTGCCTTTGCGGAAGGCGGCGCCTTTGGCGTGCTGCAGCGCTGATTTGTCGGGCTTGTCGGGCTCGAGCGCAAGCAGACCGCCGAGCCGATCGTAGGCGTTGGCCTCTTTGTTCTTCTCGTTGATCTGCTTGTCGAGCGCGTCGTAGCGCTCGGTGAAGCTGCGGTCGTATTCGGCGTAGGCCTTCTCGCAGGCCGCGCGCCACGTCTTGTTGACCGCGGCGAGCGTCATCGCTTCAAACACGTAGTGGGAGCCGGGCTCGCCCGTCGGCAGCTCGGCCCAGGCGGTGATCCAGGTCTCGTCCGGGTTGGGCAGATGAGCGCGCGGGTTGGGGATGGCGTTCTTCCCCTCGGAGCCGAGGTTGAGCCCCGCCCGCTCGGCGAAGGTGCGCGCGCAGTTCTCCCGCGAGCGGCAATCGTTGAAGTCGAAGGCCTGATAGACCTCCTTGACCTTGCCGAGCTTGGCCGCCGGCGACGTGTCTGCGCTGGGCTTGGGTTTGGCCGAGACCGGGTCTTTGGGGGGAGCGCACGCTGCAAGTCCTGCGGCCAAGGCCGCAGCCCACACGAAGGAGTGACTCATTGCCACGAAGCTAACCTCAGTAGAAAGGACTGTTTTCAACGCTTTTTTCGCTCGAGATAGTTCTTGAGAAGTTGGCGGACGGAGCCGGAGACGTTGCGATCTTGCGCCATTCGCTCGAGCTCGTGGGGCTGAAAATGGTTGATCAGCTTCATCGCCAGAGAGGGTGGGGTCTTCGGGTTCTTCATCAGGTCCCGTTTGGTCGAGAGCCGACGGAGCAGCTCGGGCCGCTGGCCGAAGGCTCCGAGTACGTCGCCTGAGATGTTGCGACGCTTGGCTACCTGCTCGACCACGGCCTCGTTGACCTGCGGCGATTTTGCAGCGGCCATCGACACGAGCGGGCTGGCGTCGTTGACGAGGATCATGATCGCCTCGGGGCTGCCGATGGTCGCGAAGCGGATCTTCTGCGAGGTCGTCATCGCCGCGATCTCGCGATACAGCGGGACGTACTTGTCTTTGAGCTTCTCCTCCTCGTTGGGGTCATCGCTGACAGCGACCACATCCTCGATATCCCCGTGCGAACGCAGGGATTCGGCGATCGAGATGTTCTGCGCGAAGATCAGATCATCGGGCGTCGGTTCACCGCCGCTGTCGATGATCAGCTCGTTTTGAATGGCGGCGGCGGCCTCTTTCCAGGCCGGCAGATTCACCTCCACCTGGTTGCGCACGGCCAACTCGATCAGACGATCGGCCGTGGACATACGGGTGTGCTTGTTGAGGTAGAGCAGCTCGATGATGCGCGGGTTGGCCAGGAGCCGCTCTTCGTTCGTCGCGAGGAGCTCGCTCGTCTCCTCGCCGCAGATCTTGGCGACATCGCAGATCGTGTCGATGTCGATCTCCGGCATCGTCAGCAGGGTCGACAGCACCTCGGTCTTGGCGTGGTAACGAACCGCCAGGTGATGGATGGCGAGGACGGTCAACTTGGCCGCGATGGCGCCGTTCAGCACCTGCGGCGGTAGGTTGGACAGCGTCTTTTCCGCCGTCTCGCGCAGCGCCGTCTCTTCACATTGGGAAAAGGCCACCAGCAGCAGGATCAGGTCGGGCGGCGTTACACCGAGGGCGACACCGCGGGCGCCCATCTCGCGCATTTTGGGCGGGCCCGTGAAGATTTTCTGGGCGGGGCCGGTGAGGGTTGCGGGGTCAAAAGGCGTGATCATGGGGTGTTTACCGTCCGGGTGGCGTTGCTCCGCATTCGACCAATCGATCGGCGGTCATTGCCGAAGGTCCTCTCGCGCATTATTCTCCCCGCGACCGCCTGCGAGCAAGCGCTCGGCAGGTTTGTTTTCTGGCCGTTGAACCGGCCCCAAGTCTGTTTCTGTTCATTGCATCCACCTGCGGTGGAAAAAGGAGCTCGGAAGATGGGGATCATGGACTTCGTTAAGAGTGGCGTGCGCGAGATGATGATCGCTCGTCCGGACCACCTGAAGCACCTCATCGTCTACAAGCACCCGGATCAGAACGTCCCCAAGTACTCGCAGCTGACGGTGGATAGTGATGAGTGTGCTCTGTTCTTCAAGGACGGGACGTATCAGGGCTGGCTGCCGGCTGGCCGTCACACGCTGAATACGCAGAACATCCCGTTCCTCAACAACATCGTCAACAACTACACCGGCGGAGACGTCTTCATCGCGGAGATCTACTTCGTGAAGACGCAGCCGGTGCGCAGCGTGCCCTTCGGCGGCAAGCTGGAGTCGATGGAGGATCCGACGCTGTTCGAGTTCGTGACGCCGCGCGTCCACGGTGAATTCTCGCTCGTGATCACGGATCCGGTGCGTTTCGTCATCGGCTACCACGGTCAAGCCGGTGGCTCGAACGACAATGACGTCATCACCGATTGGATCAAGCGCCTCTTCTTCATGAGCGTGAAGACGGTGATCGGTCAAATGTGCGTGCAGACCGGCCGCTCGCTGCTCAACCTCGGCGGTATGACGGCAGAGCTCTCCGGCCGCATGGTTCAGAGCGCGCCCAACCTCGCCGATATCGGCGTGAAGATCCTGCAGATCGCAGACTTCAGCATCAACTTCTCGCCCGAGGACGAGAAGCTGCTGCGCGAGGCCAACAAGGCTCGCGCCGAGGCTCGTCGCGGCGTCAGCATCGCTCGGGATTCGGCTGCGGCAAAGCAGTTCGAGCTGGACCAGAAGTTCGGTCAGGACGCGCGTTACGTGCAGCAGCTGGCCGGCAACTATAACAACTACGCCGCCGGCCAGGCGATGATGGGCGCAGGCGAGGGCATGGCCAAGGGCGGCGGCAACAGCGGTGTTGCAGCGCTCGGCGCCCAAATGGCGATGGGCGTGGGCATGGCCAACATGATGGCCAACCCGCAGCAGGGTGGCGTGCCGCAGTTCGGCGTGCCCGGGATGATGGGCGCTCCCGGCGCTCCCGTAGCGCAGGCTGCCCCGGCCGCTGCACCCCAGGCCAGCATCGAGGACCGGCTGGCCAAGCTGAAGAGCCTCAAGGACAAGGGGCTGATTGGCGAGGATGACTTCGCCAAGAAGCGAGACGCGATCCTGGCCGAGATCTGATCTGGTCTCTCCTGCGAAAACGCCGAAGCGGCTGATCCTCGACCTCGAGGACTCGGCCGCTGAGCTTATCGGCTGCACGTTGTCCGGGCGCTACGTGGTGGAGAGCGTGCTCGGTCAGGGCGGCATGGGCACGGTGTACCGTGCCCGCCACAGCGTGATCGGTCGCACCTGTGCGATCAAAGTGCTGCGCCGGGAGATCGCTGGGGATGCTGAGTCGGTGCAGCGTTTCATCCGCGAGGCGAAGATCGCCGGCGGGCTCTCCCACCCGAACATCGCCGAGGTGATCGACTTTGGTGAGGTGACCGCGGCTGAGCTGCCTTCGCTCGGGCGGAGCACCCAGCCGTTCATGGTGATGCCCGAGCTCGAGGGCCAGACGTTGGCCGAGATCCTCGAGCGCAGCGGGCCGCTTGATGGTTGGCGGGTGGCGCGTTTGTTCGCGCAGGCCGCCGACGCGCTGGCCGCCGCGCATGACAAGGCGGTGATTCATCGCGACCTCAAGCCGGACAACCTTTTCGTCACGCGGGATCGCAACGGCGCCGAGCTGGTGAAGGTGCTTGATTTTGGCGTGGCCAAGTTGCTCACAGCGCCAAAATTGACGCGCAAAGGCACCGTTTTTGGCACCCCGTACTATATGAGTCCGGAGCAGGCCAGCGACCGTGGGGTGGACCACTTCACCGACCAATATGCGCTCGGCGTGGTGATGTACGAGGTGCTCAGCGGCCGGGTTCCCTTCGACGATGATTCGCCGATGGGCGTGATGAAGCAGCACCTTTTCGCGACGCCGGAGCCGCTCGAGGAGGTGGTGCCGGACGTGACGCGGCTCGGTGAAGTGGGACCGGTCGTCATGCGCTGTTTGGCCAAAGCGCCGAACGACCGCTTCCCGAATATGCGGGCGCTCGCTGCGGCCTTGAACGAGGTCGCCCGCAAACCCGCGCAAGCGACTCCGCGCCCGGCGGCCGCGCAAGGGACCCCGCGCCCGGCGGCGCTGCTCGGGGAGGGGCCTCGCGGCACGGTGCGGATGCCGAGCGGCGCTACGCCGCAGCTCTTGCTCTCCCCCAGCCAGCTCCAGTCCGCGCCGGTTGCGCCGGTCGCGCCGGTCGCGGTGCCCCGTCGTTCGCTTTGGGGGCCGCTGCTCGTCGGAGCGAGCCTGTTGCTCGTGGTCGCAGGCTTGGTCGGCTGGTTCTTGTTGCAACGCGGTTAGGCTCGGTCGCCCCAAAGGCGGCCCTCGTTCCCGGCCGGCACGTTCCCGGCCGCTCTTGGCCTATTGACGAGGAATCAGCGCGCCGCCGGGCCCCCGCGGACGCGAGCAACCAGGCCGGTGAGCAGTCTGACCCCAACTTCGGTAGATGTGCGCTTGACAGCGACGCGCCCTGGTCGCCATCCTCGCTCCCACGTGGCCAAACGGCAGCTGCTCCTCGTCGACGGTGATCCCCGATCGATTCGCGTTCTCGACGTCAGTCTGAGAAAGGCGGGCTTTTCCGTCACCACAGCCAGTGAAGCCGAGGACGCGCTGCGCAAGCTGGAGTTCTCCTCCGCAGATTTGCTGATCACCGAGACGCGTTTGCCGAACTCGGATGGCTACGCGCTGGTGCGGCGGCTGAAAGAGCGGCCGGAGTGGGCGCAGATCCCGGTGCTCTTCCTCGCCAGTCAGCGTTCGATCGAGGACAAGATCCGCGGCCTCGAGCTGGGCGTCGAAGACTATCTGACCAAGCCGATCTTCGTGCGCGAGCTGATCACGCGCATCAACCTGATCTTCGCCCGGAGGACGCAGGAGGGCATCGCCACAACGCGGCAAACCACCGGCGGCGGCAGGACGCGCTTCGCCGGCGCGCTCGCCGACATGGGCGTGGTCGACTTGATGCAGACCTTCGAGGTGAGCCGCAAGAGCGGCGTGTGCAAGCTGGACAACGCCGAGACCCACGCCCAAGCCCGCATCTACTTTCGCGACGGCAAAATCGTAGACGCGACGCTGTGGCCGGAGGGGGCGAAGGAACCTTCGACGCCGGCCACAGGAGCGCGACAGCCGGGCTATTTGACTGGCGAAGAGGCCGTTTACCGCACGTTCATCTGGGGCGACGGCGGCTTCGAGGTGGAGTTCTCCCGGGTGGATACGCCCGACGTGATCGAGAGTTCGACGCAGGGTCTGCTGATGGAGGGCATGCGTCGGCTGGACGAGTGGCAACGCCTGCTCGAGGTCCTGCCTCCGCTGGCGAGCGTGTTCGAGGTGGACTCCGAAGAGCTGCTCAACCGCCTGTCGGAGATCCCCGACGAGCTGAACGGCATCTTGCGTTTGTTCGATGGCCGGCGCTCCTTGATGCAGGTGGTGGACGCCTCGCCGTTCGAGGACCTTTCGACCTTGTCGACGGTGTCGAAGCTCTACTTCGAGGGCCTTTTGGTCGAGCGTTCGGGCGGTATGGAAGAGGACGTCGTGCCCAGCGCTGAGTCGGTGGCGCCGCTGCCGGTTGCGCCGCGGCATACGCTCGAGAGCATCGTGCCGCTGTCGGAGAACTCCTCCGACGTGCCGCCGCCGATCGCACCGAGCCCACTACCGACGCGCATCGAATTTGGCGCTGGAGTACGGCTGGACCCGCCCACGCTCTCGAGCCCAGTCCTCTCGAGCCCAGTCCTCTCGAGCCCAGGCCAGCCGATACGACCCGCGGCCAGCGACGGCCTGCTGACCCGCGACGGCTTGCTGACGACGAGCGACGCCGGCGAGGAGGATGCGTCAGCGCCGGTTCGCTTCGATGAGTCGGAGGCCAAGCGCACCGCGCCGGCCGATGACCACAGTTCGCTGCGGCTCGCCTCGGCGAGGCCGCCGGTGTTGGAGGCTCATTCGAGCAAGCCGCGCAGCGAGGATGAAGGGCTGAATCAGCCCTGGCAACACGCTGACGACGACGACGATGACGCGCCCTCGACCGATGCAAATGGCGAGGACGAAGCAGCGGGCGAGGTGAGCCCGCCCACGGCGCTGGACCGCGAGATGGCCGCCTCCTTCGATGAGGACGAGGAAAGCGAAGAAGAGGACGACGACGACGACGACTCGGACGATGAGGACGACGACGACTCGGACGATGAGGACGAGGACGAGGACGATGAGGACGCGGCCGCTCCAGCTGCCGCCGCCGTTGCACCCAATCCGGCGCTCGCTCGTACGCTCGTCAGTGAAACCTTGCCGACGCCCGAGGCGATTCGTTTCGCCGAAGATCCGCCTGCAGAAGAAGACGCTCGCTCCAATGAGGACGCAGCCGCCAGCAAAGCCGAAGAGGAAGACGCACCGCTCGAGTCGCTCGGTGAAGAGCCGGAGCCGGAGCGCTTCGACGAGGATGAAGCGCCTGTTGCTCGCGATCCCGAGGCTGAAGATCGGCGGCGCCGTGCGACCCGCCTGGTCATCATCGTGGTGGCGATCGCGGCCTTGGTCGGCATCGTTGCGATACTGAGCAAAGGCCGCGGGAGTGAACAGCGCATTCCCATCCCCTCGAGCAGTCCGAACCCCGGCCCCAAGCCCACCGGCATGAGCATCGAGCCGCTGCAAACGCAGGCTGTCACGGCCGAGCCCACCGCTCCGCCAACGGCTAGCGCCACGGCCTCGGTTACCGCCTCGGCTTCGGCTTCGGCGCCAAGCTCGGCCGAGGTCCCGCCCTCCGCTTCTGCGGCGGCTACGGCTTCAGCGCCGCCAGCGCTCACCGGCACCATGCCGGTGGCCGAAGATTCGAGCGTGCCGCTCGCCACGCGGGTGCAACAGGCGCTCTCCGGCCCGGACAAGGGGCGCGCCGTCGGCCTTGCTCGCCAGTGGACCACGCAGTCGCCGGGCAGCGCGCAAGCTTGGTATTACCTGGGCGCGGCGCTGATGGGCGCCGGGCAAAGTGGCCGTGAGGCCTTCAAGAAATGTGCCGAGCTCTCCTCCGCCGAGTCGGATCTCGGCGCCGAGTGCCAGGCCCTTTCGAACTAGGGAAGACGTCGGCGGAACGCCGCACGGGGCAACGGCCCGCGTAGCTGTTCGGGCAAAGCAGCAGGCTCAATCGTCAGACTGCGCTTGATGGCCCGTCCGTCCAGCCATGTCCGCATGCTACGGTGCCACCCCCAATGACCCATTCGACGGCATGGGAGGCCCGGTCCGATGACGAGCTGTTCGCTGACGCGCTTGCATTGCGTGCGGCGGGCAAACCTCCGGATGCTCGGATGGGGATTCTCCTGCAACGCTGGAAACGTGCAGCCATGTACGTCATCCGGAGAATCCAACAGAGCTACAAACGGGGGACCGAAGACGACCTCGAGGAGCTCTTTCAAGACGCCTCGATCAAGCTGCTCGAGCGCGGTTTGGATCAATATCGAGGCACCGCGGTGGGAGAGGGCGGGGAGACGCGAGCGGCCTCTGCGCGGACCTTCTTCTTGCGCATCGTCAAACACACGGCGATCGACTTCTATCGGCGCAACCGTGAGGAGCTGGCGCCAGCCACCACCGACGGTGAAGACGAGCCGGAGACCTCCGCTCATGAGGCTGCCGTGGCCGTCAAGTTGGCTCGCCGAGAGGCCGAACGAGACGATGCAAGCGAGGTCTATTGGAAGGCCTGGCGCAGGCTCGTGGCCGAGCATCCCAACGAGGCCGCGGCCTGGGACCTCTACCACCACCAAGACCTCGACGACCACGTGGCCGTGGCCGAGCGCCTCTCGATCTCGGTCGTCAATTCCTACAAGAGAATCAGCCGCGCTCAAGCTCATCTGCGGCTCTACCTGCTCGAAGACAAAGACCCTTGACCTGGCACGGCGCGCAAGCAGCCGCGCCGTTTTGCAACCACAGGAAAGGAGGCCCGCCATGGCCCCGATATCGCTCCGTCCGTCCACGATCGAAACCAAACTCCAGAAGCTCGGAGTCACCCCCCGCAACGTCCTCGTCGTTTGTGGCGAGGCCCTACGCAAGAGCAGTCAAAAAGAAAGTGCGCGCGCCGAGGAGACGGACCGCGCACTTCTCGGTTTGTCGCTGCAAGACGCTGCGCAGGCGTTGCTTTCGGTTTCGGCCAAGGAGCTCGTGACGGAGCTGAATCGCGCGGGGAATGAGGCCTTCGAGGCCGCGTTCGCCGAGGACCAGGAAGAGCGCCAGCTGTTCGCTGAGAGCGCTGCTAGCGCCTTGCGAGCGCGCGATTCGGTGGCCTCGTTGCAGCGCGCCGCAGAGCGCCGAGTGGAGCTCGCACGCGGAGATGTGGCCGGGCTCGAGCAGGCGCTCGCTTCGCTGCAGACGGTGCTCGCCGAGGTGGACCAGCGCAAGAACTCGATGGCTCGCATGCTGACCGGCATCAACCCCGAGCGTCGCCAGGCGTTGGCCGAGCTCGACGCGGGGGAGGCCGCGCAGGCCTGGTGGTTTTCGCTCTCGGCGGAGCCTGCGCAAGACGGGCTGCTGCGCGAACTCGGTGATATCGAGGCGTCCAACGCTGCGCCTCTCCCTCGCTTCGACGCCAGCAGCGCCTTACGGCGCACGGCGCTGGGCACGGTGACGCCGGCGGAGTCCGCGTTGCTCGCGGCCCACGCGGCCAAGGATGCGTCGCTCGCGGAGGCGCTCGAGTTGGTGCGCACCGTGGACGTGGAAGCGCTGTCCGCCGAGGCCGAGCGTTAGCCGAGGCCGTCAGCGCGTGTGGTTGCGCGGGCGTGGGTCGAGCAGCACCGCCACCAGATCGGCGAGCAGCGTGGAGGCCGTGACCAGCAAGGCCGACGCCAGGGTGATGCCCATCACCAGCTCCGGGTCGCGGCTCTGAATCGCGTTGACCGTCAGATCCCCAAGCCCCGGCCAGCGAAACAGCTTCTCGGTGACGATCGCACCGCTGATCAACGCCCCCAGCTCGAGGATCGTCAACTGGGTGATCGGCCCGAGCGTGGTGCGCAACGCATGAAAGCCGAAGGCGTAAAGACGCGAGGCACCGCGGGCTCGAACCACGCGCACGAACGGCTTATCGATCGCCTCTTGTAGCTCCGACCGCACCAGCCGCGTGAGCACGCCGGTGCCGTACAGGGCCAGCGTGAGCGCCGGAAGGACGATCGAGACGCTGAACATGCCCGGCGCCTTGCCGGCCCCATCGATCGGCAGCAGGCCCAGCCGGTGGGCGAGGAAGTATTGCAAAAAGAGCCCGCTGGCGAAGGTCGGCGCGGCGGAGAGCGCGGTCGTGCCGCCCACGATCAGCTCGTCGATGCGGCTGCCTCGTTTGAGCGCCGCCAACACGCCGAGCCCCACGCTCAGCAGCACCTGCAGGGCGATCGCCACCACCGCCAGGTCGAAGGAGAGCGGTAACTTCTTCTTGATCAGCGCTGCAACAGGCTGGTTGTAGACGAAGCTGAAGCCGAGGTTCGCGTGCAGGCCGAGCGGCAGCTCGGTGCAATGGTCGTGCGCTAGTTCGGCGTGCTGTCCGTGTACGAGGCGGCGGTGATAGTTGAGGTAACGCTCCGCGGCCGGCCGGTCTGAGCCGTAGAGAGCGCGCGCTCGCTCCACGTCGGCCGGGGAGGCCTGCGGTCCGAGCACCGTCTCGACCGGGTCTCCCGGGAGCCAGACGGTCATGAACCAAGCCGCCGAAGCCACGCCCCAGGTCACCAGCAAGGCGATCGAAAGGCGCAACATGAGCCTGCGCAGGAGCTTCATTGCGAACCTCGCGAGCGCGCAGACGGCGCAAGATAGGTGCGCGTGAGATCACAAAGCCGCATGGCGTCGGGCTCGAAGCCGAACACCCACGGTTGCACCACCTCGATGTTCTGCGCCTGGATGGTGGGGATCCACGGAGCCTCCGAGCTGACGATGCGCTCGGCCTCGGCGAAGGCTTGCCGGCGCACGGCCGGCTCGCGCTCGGTTCGCGTGACGAGCAGCGTCTCCAGCAGCTCTTGCGACGCGAAGCCCGAATAGTTGTGCGAGGCTGCTTCCTCGGTCGGCAGCAGGTTGGGATCGAAGAAGGTGAGGGGATCGGCATAGTCCGCCTGCCACGCCGCCCAGCCCATCGGCGAACGCTCGGCGCTGCGAATATGCGCCAAGTAGGCTTGGAACGTGAGCAGATGCAGACGCACGCGCAGGCCGACCTTGGCCAACTGCTCCTTGTAGATCTCCGCTGCATGTTGCTCGAGCGTGTTGGGCACCGTCACATAGGCGATCTCCTCGGGATAGCCGCCTTCCCCCGTCTCCGGGTCGAACGCATAGCCGGCGGCCTTCATGTTCAAGAGCGCCCGCTCGAGATCGAAGCTGCGCCCTTCGCTTTGCTCCGGCCGCATCGGCACGCCTTCGGGGATCACCGTCGTGAGCGAACGCACCTCCGGCCTGACCAACGAGAGCACGCTCGGATCGACGGCGTGGGAGACTGCGCGCCGCAGGAAAAGATCGTTGAAAGGCGGCTTGCGGGTGTCGAGGTAGATGGCGCTTACGCGAAAGCGCTCCACCTGGCGGACGAGCGGTGCCCAGCCGGGATTCGCCCGGAACAGCGCTGCATCGCTGCTCGTCACCTCGCGCAGCAGATCGAACTCACCGCGCTCAAAGCGATAACGTTGGGCCTGCGGTCGCACGTTGAAGGTCAGCTCGACGCGGTCGAGGTAGGGCAGCCCGGCCTCGTAATAGCCGTCGTGTCGCTCGAGCGCGAGCCCGCGGTCGGCGTCGAACTCGGTTACGCGGAAGGGCCCGGCGCCACAGAGCTCGGTTGGTTTGGCGATTCCCGGCGCAGGTACGCTGGCGCATACCGGGGCCAGCGTCGACATCGACAGCCGCACCGCAAAGGTCGCGTCGGGGCTCTTGAGACGAAGCTGAAGCTGCGTCGGGCCGAGCACGGTGACGCCGGTGAGCTCGGCCGCCTCGCCCGCGTGGAAGGCCTCAAAGCCGACCAGCCCCGAAAATTCGCTGGCCCGACCGCTCGCCACTTTGGGCCCCAAAGCCCGCTCGATCGAACGTTTGAGGTCCTGCGCGGTGAGCGGCGTTTGGTCTTGAAAGCGCAGGTTTGGCCGGAGCTCGAGCGTCACCACGGTGCCGCTCTCGGACCAGCTGAGTTGCTCGACGAAGCCCGGGATGAAGCGACCTTGCGGGTCGAAAGAGAGCAGCTGGCCGAACACCATATGGCCGATCACCACGCTGTTTTCATCGGTGGCCAGCGCTGGATCGAGCGAACGAATCGGGAAGGCGGTGGCAAAACGAAAGCTGCCGCCGCGACGATCCTCGACTGAAACCTCGTTCGCGCGGGCCGCCGGAGGCGCGAGCTGCGCCGCAGGCAGAAGCAACGTCACCCCGAACACCGCCATCACGATCGCTAAGTCCCAGCTAAAGAGGCCGCGCGTGCGTGCAGCCGCCGGCTTCTCGGCGAGCGCTTCACCCAGGTGATGAAAGCCCAGCATCGTCAAAAGAATGGCGGTCGCAGGCGCAAACACGAGCAACGGCCGGGTGACGACGAAGCCCTCGGCCTCCTGCAGCATGCGGCCCCAAGAGGCGTCGGGCGGCGGCAGCCCAACGGTTAGGTACGAGAGCACCGCTTCGGCCAGGATCATCGAGCCGACGTTGCTGGTCCCCAGCGAAAGCACCGTGCCGCGCACGTTCGAAAGTACGTGCGTGAGCGCCACGCGCCACGGCCGAACCCCCAGCGCCCGCGCCGCCAAGACGTAGTCTTCACGCAACACCGACTCCGCCTTTACCTGCGTTATGCGTGCAATTCCGGTCCAGCCGGTCAAGCCGAGCACGAGGATCATCGAGCTGAGGCTGGTGCCGCCGAGCAGCGTTCCAATCGCCGTGATCAAGAGCAGGCCGGGGAAGGCGAAGAGCACATCGAGGATGCGCATAAGAAAGAACGCCAAGCCGCGCGAGACGTATTGCCGAGCCACCGCCGTCGCGATGCCGAAGGCGCCGCCGATCAGCGCCGACAGCGCTCCGGCCACGATCGCCAGCGTCAGTGAAACGCGCGCACCCGCCAAAAGACGGGCTAGAACGTCACGGTGCACCGGGTCGGTACCCAGCCAATGCGCCGCACTCGGCAGCGGCGGGCCACCGTCAGGCGCGCGCGCCACCTCGAAATGATGCTGATTTGGCGCCTGGCCGAGCAGCGCCGAGAGCACCGAAAGCAGCAACAAGAGGCCGACCACGCCCAGGCCGATTCGGCCGTGACGTGAACGTAAGAGCCGTTTCATCGCCTGCCTTCGAGGAACTCCCGCACGTGCCGCACGAACACTTCGGGCTGTTCTTCGGCGGGCGAATGACCCGTCGCCATGATCTCGAGCCGAGCGTCGCCGAGCTGTCTTGCGAGTTTGTTGGCAAATGCGACCGGGTACATCTTGTCGTCCCGGCCCCATATCACCAGCGTCGCCGCGCGTACGCGGCCTAACAGCGCAACCAACGTGCGCGTGTCGAGGGTCGCTCGCATCGTTGCGTAGGCGCTTTCGCGCGCCGAGGGCGTATTGAACTTGTCGTAGAAGGTGTCGATGCGGTCGACGTTGATCGGCATGCCCTTCGAGAAAACCTCGTCTTTGAAGTACGACCGAAAGAACGAGCGACCGTAGAGCTGCTTGAACCAAAACGGCCCGAGCACTGGATAGAGCGGTAATCGGGCCCGGAACGAGCGCGGAAAGGGGAAGGACAACGGGTCGACCAGCACCAGTTTGTCGACGAGCTCCGGGTGATGGGCGGCCAGCGTCATGGCAATGGCGCCTCCCATCGAGTGCCCGGCAACGTGCACGCGACCCACGCCCAGCCCGGCAATCAGGTCGGCCATCGACTCGGCGAAGGCGCTGAAACCGTACTCGTAGCGAGACGGGCTGGGTTTGGCGCTATCCCCAAACCCCGGAAGATCCGGCGCAATGACGTGAAAATTGGCCGCCAAAAGGTCGATCACGTCGTCCCATTCAGCGTGCGAGACGATGAAGCCGTGGATCAGAAGCAGGGGGGGACCATTGCCAATTCCCGCTTCTACAGCGCGAATTCGCACCTCACCGACGGTGACGTCGCGCACTTCGCGTCGGACGCTGCGCCCTCTCTGCATCATCGGCCGAGGCTAGCAGACAGTTGGACCATCGAAGGGCATGTGTGCAATGGTGGTTAACTTCACGCAAACGCAAGCTTTTTTTGGGCGCACCGCGTCGTAAAATCTTCGCTGAGAGCGGACAATTAATGTCCTAGGCAAGAGCGTTCGCAGCACTCCGCAAGGCATAGGAGAGCATTTTGGCAAAGAAAGGCCCCAGAGAAATTGACTGTATTCCATTCAGTGGAATATGGTCCGTCGCGTTGTCGGATACGACGTTCTGTCTCCCCGAGAGGGGGAGGAGACTTTGAGCACCATCCCTGACCACATCCTTGAGCGGGTCGAAAAAGAGAACGCCCAAGGAATCACGTCGGCGCTCATCCTTTCACTGTTTGAGGAGCATGGACTGAAGTTTTCGGAAGCCACGTTGCGCAAGTATGTGCAGCTGGGCCTCCTACCCCGAAGCGTACGAGTCGGTCGCAAAGGTAAACATACGGGCTCGCAAGGGCTCTACCCAGCCACCATCGTTCGCCAGGTTCTCGCAATCAAAGACTTGATGGCTCAGAACCTGACCATCGAAGAGATTCAGCAAGAAGTACTGTTTGTTCGTGGAGATATTGAAGAACTCGAGCGCCGCCTGAGCAAGATCTTTAAGACACTGAAGGAAGCCGTGCGAAGACAGAACAGTGAACCTGCCAAGCGCGTCATCCAATCAGAGCTCGGAGCTGCCGAGCAGCTCGCGAAAGATCTAGTGCAACGGATGGGTGAGCTCGAAGACCGCATCACCGCTCAAACCCGCCTCGCGCGGCGTGCGACCGGAACCTAGTCCCTCCGAGAGGCTCTCACGAGCCACCGCAGGGAAGACCAATAAGTGACTTAAGAGCCTTCGCATCGGGTTTATCGAGGCGGAGGGGAATGAGGTTTTAAACCTCTTCTGGGTGTTTTTCGTGGGCTCGGTTCGAGTCCAGTGGGCCGCGCAATGCGGCAGATTCGATGACACGTGTGGGCGCGGTCGGCGGACGGGTTTCGGCCGGCAGCGTCCTCATGCGCCAAGAAACGTCCAATCGGCTTGTTTTTCGGAGGCAGCGCATGAGCATGGATACGGAGTTCGACGCAGGCGACGTTCACGAGACCAACAGCGATGCGTCCATCGGTGGTGACAGCATGGTTACCGAGGTGGAGGGTGCACTCGCACGAGCGCCTCGAGCCACAGCCGATGAGGGCATCACTCGTGAGCAACGCCGTTCGCGTCGCAAGCGCGAAGTGCGTGCACGCACCATCAGCGTGAAACGCATGACGAAGCGTGAACTCGAGATCGGGCGCATGCTCTATCCCGAGAACGACTATGAGCGCCCGGTGACGCGCACGGAGTGCCAAGACGCACCTCGCCCGTGTCCCTTCGTCTCATGCAAGCACCACCTGTTCCTCGATGTGTCGGCTCGCACCGGCGCGATCAAGTTGAACTTCCCCGACCTCGAGGTTTGGGAGATGAACGAGAGCTGCGCGCTCGACGTAGCTGATCGTGGCGGTACCACGCTCGAAGACGTGGGCGCGATCATGAACCTCACTCGTGAACGCATTCGGCAAGTGGAGGTCAAGGCGCTGGCCAAGCTCCAGGCGCTGCGCGACATGGAAGCCCTGCGCGACTACGTGGACGAAGGTCCCGTGGGCAAGCGTCGCCTTCCGGTGATTCAAGCTGCTGACGAAGCAGAAGACGAAGAAGACGACACCGAGTCGGTCGAGGAAGCTCGCGCCGAAGCGGAGGCCCGTGCGCGCGCTGCAGCGAGCCTGCGTCCGCTGCTCGAAGAGACCGTCGAGTTCGACGGCTCGACCTGAGCGCAACGTTCACTTCGGATCGCTTGATTGATGGCCCGACGTTCGGGCCATTCGGCTTTTGTGCGTGCGCGTGAGCGCGCCAGCGTTGCCGGCAACTAGCGTTCGCCGGCAACCAGCGTTCGCGCGTCCGCTCAGATCGTCGTTGGGTTGACGCGGCCGTTGGTGCGCGGCGGCGGCGGCGTGTAGCGCGGCTTGGGCTGAAACGGCGGGCGTGCTGGCGTAGCCGCGGAAGGCGGAGCGACGGCGGAGGCTGCGCTGGGTGCCGCCGTCTCGACGCTGGGGGCGGGCGTCGCTGAAGTCTGCGCAGTCGCCGTTGGAATCGCTGTCGGTGCGGCCGTGGCAGCCGCTTGCGGCTCTGCGGTCGGCGCGGGCGAAGATAACCCCGGGAGCTCGATCGTGTCGGTGAAAACGAGAATGGCGCCCACGACACCGACGACCGCGAGCAGCAGTGCGACGCCTCCGAGCACCAGCTTCCACGAGGTCGAGCCGGCGTCTTCTTTGGGCCGTGCGACCGCGCGTGCCGACGGTCGAGCTTCAGCGTCGGCGTCACCGAAGGAGACGTCAATGCCGTCATCGACCAGCGACGCAGGCGCGATGCCGCGTGTCGGGAGCATGCCCTGCGCGGCTAGCGTGCCGCGCTCGATGCGAACCGTCGGGGCTCTTCGTCGTGCGCGCTCCGCGTCCAATTTGGGCTCAGCCTCCGCTGCGTCGCCTTCAGCCGCAGGCTTCACGTTGATGACGATCTTGTTGTCCGCCGGGGCCGCCTCCGGGACCGTCTGCGTCGGGATGAGTCGCGGCGCGAGGTACTTGCGTAGCGGACCGTCTTCATCTTCGAGCGGCGGTTCGACCCGCATCTCGATCGTCTTTTGGGGCGCGCGAGGCACGGCCATCAGTTCTGTCGGTTCTTCACCGTCAAAACTCGAGGGGCCCCTCTCGGGCTTTGTTACGCCGGAGCTCGGCATGCCGCCAAGCAGACTACACGCTTGGTTCGTTGCTCAAAAGAATCTCGATAGTCCGGGCACGAATGCCGGCGGAACCAACGTTCGGCTTCGCTGCCTCGGAACGCCGGAGTCAGTCGGAGCGGGGGCCCAGCGGCAGCCCAGCCGGGTCCGCCACGCTGATGGGCGGCTTGCCGGCGATCAAGATGTCCCAGAAGCCAAACGTCCGTGCGATCGCGTGATCGAGCTGCCACGTGCCGCTGTGGACCGCGTCTGAGGAGCGCGAACGGACCAGCGGTTTGAGCGTTTCATCCGGCATGCAATACGCGCCGAAAGGCGAACTCTTCAGCAGGTGCAACACGCCGTCGGAGAAGCCAGCTCCTGCGTAAACGAGGATGGCCGGCATCTTCAGCGCGTCGAGATCCGCCAGGGCGTAGGGGATCTTCTCGTCGACCGTGCCCGAGCTGTCTTGGTACTTGCACTCGAGCGCGAGGCCGCGCCCCGTGGTGTCCAGCGCGAGCAAGTCTACTCGGCGCGGTTTGCCGATGATGCTCGTGCCGATCGTCAGCTCGTCATAAAGCGAAATCCCGCGCGGCCCGTACACCGAGACGATGTAGCGGGCGACCAACCACTTGTACTCGTGGCCTTTCACAGCCCCTCGCCATGCGCTAGATCGAGCCGTTCTTGCGTGATCTTGACGGCATCTTCACAAACGTCGCAGCCCCAAAAGCGCCGTTTTTCCTCGACGGCTGCGACCCCAACCGAGCCAGAGCCGCAGAACGGATCCACCACCAGCTCCGAGGGCTGCGAGCTCTGCTTCACCAACACGCGCGAGATGTCTTTGGGCTTCTCACTCGGATAGCCGCCGCGGATGCGCGGCGCCTCGAGGATGTCCGGCACGCTTAGGTCATTGAGCTTTCGCTTCCCCTTCTCGAAGAAGAGGATGAGCTCGTAGCGCGCGCGATAGTGGTAGCCCATGCCGATCATCTTCTTGTCCCAGATAAGCGGCTTCCAGAACTTGAAGCCGCAGGCGATGGCCTTGTCCCGCACCACGAACATCGTTTCTTGGTCGCAGAACATGTAGAGGTGCGTGTTCTTCTTCATCACGCGGTAGGCCTCGCGGAAGAACTCGTCGAAGCGCTCGTTCGGGAAGATCGAGAACCAGTCGTTGCTGGAGGACTTGGAGTGTTTGAGCCGAGTCGTCGTGCCGATCGACCGGTACTTCTCGAGCGACTCATAGGCTGGGTCTGTGATGAGCAGATCCACCGAGTTGCTTCGTAGCCGGCGCAGATACTCAACGGCGTCACTGCGCTCCACCAAGTGGCTGCGCAGCGACTCGCTCAGGGCTTCGCTCGACTCGAGCGAGGGCAGGGGAAGGGTGGCTTGCTGGTCCATGGGCTTCGTCGTCGGGAGCTGCTCTTTGGAGTGACGGCGCGCGGTTGAGCGGGCCACCTCGCTCGGCCTGGTGGGGCGTCGCATGTGCAGGATCTAGCAGAGCCACGCCGCAGCGGTAAAAGGACTTCGGCGCGAGATAGGACAGATAATGTCCAGTTCGCGCTCGCCCTCGGCGTTGCCTCCGCTCGCTTCGCTAGCATTTTTTTCGCGTCGCCCTCGCGCCCAGCCTAGAGTGGCAGCGTGGCAAAGTTCGATGCGAGGCGCACCCAGGTCGCGCAAAATGCTGTCGACTTCAGCCGGAACTTCGAGGGCGCGTTTAGTCAGGTTCGCGTCCTTGGCGGAGTTCTCCGGCGGGCGAAGGTCGTAGCGCCGGAGGGCATGAGCACCGGTGGGGGCAAACAGGCGCGGCAGCCCCTCACGCTGGTGCCGGACCAGGGTGAAGGTCCTGCGATCTCGGTCGGCTGGATCGAACTGCCGACGCAGCGCGCGGGGATCAAGACCTTCCGCAGCCTCGCTTCGGCCCACCAGGCGCGCTACCGCGGCCGCCCGCTCGACATCGACGAGGCCTCCTATCAGACCTTCGTCGGTTGGGTGGTGAACCACCTGGCCGGCTACGGCGTCAACGTGACGCTCGAAGACGATCTGACGCCATCGATCCCGCCGCCGCGCGCGCCCGCCGCACCGGTTCAAGAGCGTGAGTCCGACGTCATGTCCTACGCGGCGGTCGCGCTGTTGGCGTTCCTGTTTGGCGCTTCGGTCGGCGGGCTCGCCGTTTACGCCAAGTTCGTCGGCTTCTGACCACCGCTTGACGGCGTGCCAACCTCACTGCGCGCACACTTCGCGCCGCAGCGCCGCCCGCTCCGTTACTTCGCCCGCGCTTTGCGGCGACGACGAGCCTCGGCCTCTTCCGCTTCTTCCTTCGCCTTCTGCAGCTCCTGCTTCTCCTTCTCGAGCTTCTCTTCACGCTCTTTCGCGATGTCCGCTTCCAGCGCTTCTTTGCGTTGGAACACGTACACCAAGCCGATCGACACGAAGTAGAGGAGCACCGCCGGGATGGCCATCACCAGCTGACTCGCCCAATCGGGAGGAGTGAGGATGGCGGCTACGAAGAAGGCGATGAAGACGTAGTAGCGGAACCAGCGGATCAACTTCTTGTGCGTGACCGCGCCTGCGAGCGCCAAGAAGCTGAACAGGATCGGCACTTGGAAGATGATCCCGAAGCCGAGGAACATCTTGGTCACGAAGGAGATGTAGTCCTCCATCATGACCGTAGGCGTGATCGTGATGGTCTGATCGACCGGCCCCGAGAGGCTCAGGAAGTAGCCGAAGGTGATGGGAAAGGCGGCCAAATAGCCGAAGTAACCGCCGCCAACGAAGAGCGCGGTGGAAGTAAAAACGAAGGGGAAGACGTAACGCTTCTCCTTGGCGTAGAGCCCTGGCGCGATGAAGGCCCACAGTTGGTAGAACACCACCGGAAGCGCGATCACCAAGCCGCCAATCAAGGACAAGGTGAAGTAGGCGAGGAAGGCGTCTCCGGGCGAAGCGAAGTGGAGCGAAGGGTCTCCTGGGACACCCTCGGCGCGCCACGAATCGGAGAAGGGCTTCACGATCGTCGAGAGGATGAGCTCCTTGTAGTTCCAGGCTACGCCGCAGCCCAACGCCAGCGCGATGAGCGAGCGAACCATGCGCTTGCGCAGCTCATCGAGGTGCTCCCAAAACGACATCGGCTTGTCGTCTTCGGGGCCTTCCTCCGTGTCTTCGACTTCTTCTTCCTTCTTGCTCATGCGGTGGTCTCACCCGCCAGCGCGGTTGATGGCGCGTCGGCGATCGCAGCGTTGGCCGTCTGCACGGTGGCGAGCGCTGCGGCCTCGCTGGAGCTCGCCTGAAGCTCGCCCTGCTCTTCTTCGTCGTCCGCTAGATCGTCGGGCAACGCGTCGTAGTGATCCGGGCCGAAGTGCGGGAACTCGCGATGCCGCACCGATTGATACGGCGTGCGCGGAGGATCCGGGAGCACCAGCAGCGGGCGGGTGCGCAACGACGGAATCGACCCGCGCGGAATAGCGCCTTGCGCCGGCTTGTAAAGCCCACTCGGGATGGCGGGCGCTGCTGCCGCTGCTGCCGGTGCGGCGCCCTCGGCTTTGTCGCTCGCTGCCGGCTCGGTCCCAGGCTCTGAGGTTGTGGCTGAAGTGGACGTTGCTGCGGCTGCGGCCGCCTCATTGGCTGACTGGGTCAGGGCAGCCACCGCCGCCGTTTTTGCGCTGAGCGTCTCGAGCGCAGCCGGGCTTGCTGCAGCTACGCGGGCTGGCGCCTTCACCGGCGCGTTGGCTGCGTCCGCCGCTTTGACCAACGAGTCGAGCAGCGCCTGCTTCGACAGCGAGTCCTTGAGCGCACGCAGCTCGCGGATCTCCTTCTCCAGCCCCTCTTCGCGGATGATGCGGTCAATCCCGCTTTGACTGCGCAGGTCACTGCTCATCCGGCGCATCTTCGAGACCCATTGGCCGGCCGTGCGCATCATGGTCGGAAGCTTCTTCGGCCCAACGACCACGATCCCCACGATGAGGAGGGTGATCATCTCGGCGGCACTCATTCCGAACACGAGACAGACCCTAGCCTTTCCGCTCTCGATTATCCAGCCGTGCTAGCTTGAGGCGCTCGGGGCCAGCCGGGTCCGGCGCTTCTCGGATATCTGCACCAATTGGCCGCAGGCGGCGCCGATATCACCGCCTCCGCTGTAGCGCACGATGCTGCCAAAGCCGCCCGCCAGCAGCTCCCCCCGGAAGCGCTCGAGCACGCTGCTGTCGGACCGCTCGAAGGGCAGCTCCCGGCCGTCATTACCCGCCACCGGGTTGTACGGAATCAGGCTGATTCGCGGGCGAATGCCAAATTCTTGGACGAACGCCGCGGCCCGCTCGGCCAGCGCCTTCGCGGCCTCTTGGCTGTCGTTCACCCCGGCCAGCAGCGTGTACGCAAACATCGGCGCGTAGCCCGAGCCTCGCGCATGCTCGCCGACCGCGCGCAGGACGTCGGTTAGCCGGTAGGTCTCATCGATCGGCATGATCGCCTGGCGTTTGCCCTCGCGAGCGTCGCCGATCGAGACGCCCAGCCGCACGTTGGGGAGGGCCTCGGCCACGGCGCGGATGCCGGGGATCAAGCCCGAGGTGCAGACCGTGATGTTGCGTTGGTCGATGGCCAGCCCAGCAGGCTCGGAAAGGATGCGAATCGCCGCGATCACGCGGGCGGCGTTGGCCAGCGGCTCGCCCATACCTTGAAAGACCACACCGTGAACCCGCGCTTGCGGCGCCGTCAGGCCTTGAGAAACCGCCTGAACCTGAGCCACGATCTCCCAAACCTCCAAGTTGCGTGTCAGCCCCATGGTGCCGGTGGCGCAAAAGCGACAGGCGATGGCGCAGCCCACCTGGGAGCTGACACAAACCGAATACCGCCCGGCCTTCTCCAGCGGGATGCGCACGGTCTCGAACGGCTTGTCGTCAGGCCCGGCGAAGGCGTACTTGATGAACGGATCGAGCGCGCTCGCGGCCTGCTCAACCAGCCGCAGTTCACGCTGAACCCCCAGCGCCTTGACCCGATCGAGCGAGACGCGGCGGATCGTCGAGGGCGAAATCTCCGGCAGGATCTGGCCCTTCTGAATGCGCGAGAACAGCCGCCGAGCGCAGCTCAAGGGGATGTCGGCCGCTTCAGCAAGCTCTTCAGGAAGTAGACCGGAAAGGACGACGTCGGATTTCATTGGCACACGCTGCACAACACTGGAGCAAGCAGACTCGGCGCAAACTAACATGCCGGGCGATGGGGGCGCGTGTTACTTCAATCGCGTTTTGCCAGCTCGGCCTGTGCCTGGCCCTGCTGCCGGCGGCTTCGGTAGAGGCTTCACCGCAAGACGTGATCGGCCTGGGCGTGCGGTCCTCGGCGATGGCCGGTGCGGGGCCCGCGTTCAGCGAAGGCTTCGAGGCGGTCTACACGAACCCGGCGCTGCTCAGCTACAGCAGCGACCCGATGGTATCGCTCGGTATCGTCGGGGCGACCTTTCAACTCGAGGCCAACGGTCCGCTGCCGACCGACGGCCTCGCCGCTGCGACGTTTGGCGCTGTACTGCCGATCCCGCTTCCCGAGCCGGTGGCCGACCGCGTGGTGTTGGGCTTTGGCTTCATCAGCCCGTTCGACCTCGTCGTACGCAGCCGCATTCTTTACCCAGAGACGCCGCAGTTCCTGCTCCCCGACGCGGTCGAGAGCATCGCCGCGATCGCTGGGCTCGGCGTGGACTTCGAGTACTTCCGGCTCGGCGGCGGTTTTCAGGCGTTGGCAGCGCTCGCAGGGACTGTGCTCGTCTCGGTCGACGGCTCGGGCCGCCTTTCGGCGGTGGTCCAAGACACGTTGGTGGCGACCTTCGCACCCAGCGTCGGCGCCTCGGTCGAGCTGCCCTACGGCTTGCGGCTCGGCGCCAACCTACGCGGCGCGCTCGCGGGCCGCTTCGACGTTCGAATCGATGTGAAGGACCTCGGCCAACTCACCATCCCGCCGATTTTCGTCTCCGGCACCGCACAGTACGACCCGCTCAATCTCGAGGCCGAGATCGCGCGTGCGAGCGGCGTCATTCGTGGCGCCGTGGCCGTAGCCTATCGGCGCTGGTCCGACTACCCAGGCTTGGCCGAACCGACGGTGCGTTGCCCGCTCGATGTGCAGACCTTCGACTTGCCGACCTGCAACGCGACCCGCGCGATCGCGCCGAATTTCTCCGACACCCTGCGGGTGCGCGGCTCCTTCGAAGGGGCGCTCGGGCTGCGTCCGGGCCTCGACCTCGATTTGCGCGCCGGCTACTCCTTCGAGACCGCCGCTGCACCCGAACAGACGATCGCATCGAACCTGTTCGCCGAGGCGCGCAGCGTGTTTGGGTTCGGCGTCGGCGTCGACGTGTTCGAGCCGATCGCGACCGGCCTCTCGCTCGGAGCGTTCGCGCAGATCGGCGTGATTCATGGGCGCGACCACGTGAAGGAGGCTGCAGCGTACGGCCCGAATCTGAGCACCGGCGGCAGCATGTTTGCGGGCGGTACCAGCTTGGGAGTTGCGTTTTGAAGGCCCACGGCGCGCATACGATGTTGGCGCTGCTTGCGCTGCTGCCCGCCCGCGAGGCTTGGGCTCACGAGCCGTGGAACTACGGCTTCGGCTCGCGCGCTACGGCGATGGGCGGCGCGGTCGCCGCCGACGTGAGCGACTTTTCGGCCAACTACTACAACCCCGCAGGCCTCGCCGATGAGGAAGGTCTTCGGCTTGGGCTCGGCTATTTCTGGTCGGAGAACCTGCTGCGCATCAACGATGAAGATAGCGGCGTGAAGAGCTCGCACGGCTTCTCCTTCGGGCTCGCCGCCGCCGGGCGCGTCTTCACCATGCCGCTCGCGCTCGGGCTCGCGGTGCATTTGCCCGACGAGGGCTTGAGTCGTTTGACCGCGCTCAAGCAGGAGATCCCGCGCTGGGAGCTTTATGACAACCGCTCCAGCGTGCTCTACCTCGCGGCCAACCTCGCGCTGCGGCCCTTCGAGTGGCTCGCGATCGGAGGTGGTATCTCCTTCCTTGCCTCGACGCGCGGTCGCTTCGAAATCACCGGCGCCGGTGACCTGCTATCGCCCTACGACTCGCAGCTTCGGCACGAGGTGGACGTCGATCTTTCGAGCGTGCGCTACCCGCAGCTGGGCGCGCTCGTGCATCTCGCCGAGGCGGCCTCGATCGCATTTGTGTACCGCGGTCAGACCAACCTCGATCTGCAGTTGACTGGGACGATCGACGCGACCTTGAACGCGGTCGGCATCGAGATCCCGCTGCGCTACGAGCTGCAAGCCCGCACGATCCAAGCCTTTTTGCCGCAGCAATTGGTGGTCGGCGTATCGCTGCGTCCGCTGCCCGCCGTACGCTTCAACGCGGATCTGACCTGGGTCAATTGGTCCGCTTACAAGAACCCAACCGCGCGCACCATCGCCTCGCTCGAGGCCGAGGTCCCACCCGGATTTCCGGTCGAGCTGCCCACCGACGTCAAGAACACCGAGCTCGCGGCGCCACAGTTCTCCGATCGAATCGTGCCACGCGTTGGCTTGGAGTGGCGAATGCCGGTGCGCGGCGCTGATGGTAGCGAGAGCTCGATCGCCATTCCTTTGCGCGCCGGCTACGTCTTCGAGCTGTCGCCGGTCCCACCGCAGACTGGCAACACCAATTTCGTGAACGCCGATCGCCACACCAGCTCGTTCGGCGTGGGCATCGAAGTCCCGGAGTGGGGCGCCGCGCTCGACGTCCACGGGGCGATCTCGATCTTGCCGGAGACCGTCACGATCAAAGCGAGCCCGGTCGATCTCGTCGGGGATTATCGCGCCGCCGGGGAGATGGTCAACGCCGGCGCGACCTTGCGCGGGACCTTTCGATGAGGGCGTTTCGTGCGGCGTTGGTGGTGCTTTCGGCCTGCGCGACGCTGGCGGATGGGGAGCCGGGGCTCGACGCTACACCCTCGGCCAACGCAGGGCCGTTTCGCCTGCTCGAACCCGGCGAAATCGGCCAAGGGCGGGTGGCTCCCAACGTGATCGACGACGCCATGCTCGCGCTCGCCGATCTCTCGGTGGTCAGCGATGGGCCGGACTCGCTCTCAGTCTCCGGCTTTGGTAGCGCTAAGCTAAGCGACGAGGCGAGCGGTAGCGTGCCCGGGATCGCGCGGGTGCGCGCGGTGGACGGTCGCAGCTTCGAGCGTACGGCGGAGCCGGTTCTGAGGGCGCGTGAACCCTGGGAAGGCACGTTCGTGAGCTCGCCTTCGGCTGCGCGTGACGCCGATGGCGCGCTCTGGCTCGCCTATGAAGCGGCCGGGGGCATCGGTCTTACGCGCGAGGAGAACGCTGGCACCTTCGATAACGCCACGGAGCCTTTTCTGTCGTCACTCGAGCTCGGCTCCGACGAGCAGCCGCGCGAGCCTGGGCTTGTGTTCCTGCCCGACGGTTCGCTGCGGCTCTTTTACTCGCTGCGCCTCGCCGATGGCCGGGTTGGGGTCGGGGTGGCCTCGAGCCCCGATGGTCGTGAGGTCAGCGACCACGGCCTAGTCTTGGTCAACGACGAGCCTGGTTCGGTGCTCTTTTCACCAGAGGCTGTGGTCGGGGTCTCCGCCCAGGGACGCGAGATCCTCTACCTCTACTTTGCGACGCGCGTTGGGAACAGCCGCCAGGAGATTGGAATGGCCGCTCGGTTTTTGGATGGCTCCAAGGAGGATCTCGAGCGTAGTGAGGTCGTGGTCTACCGGCCAAAGGCTGACGTTGATGTGCGCCAACCCTGCGTCGTGCGCTGGCCCGACTACTCCATGCTGTTTGCCACGCAGGATGCTTCGGCCGGTTCATCCGCGCCGGTCGTGGTCGCGGGTCTAGCGCCAGCCGACGCTCTACTTCCGGTTGCTTCGCCGCCGTAAACGCCGAGAATGCACGCAGTCCCGATGCAGAAAACCGACGATCCGTTTCTCCGCTTCTTTCGTCGTGCTCCCAAGCAGGCGCGCTCGCGCGCGCTGGTTGGCGCGGTGATCAGCGCCTTCGAGGAACAGCTGGCCAACAATGAGTCGCTCGGGCCGTTGCGGCTGGAACAATTGATTGAACGCGCTGGCGTCGGTATCGGCTCGTTCTATGAGTATTTCTCGAACAAAGATTCGCTCGTCGGCGTTTTGATCGGCCAGGTCACCGAGCGCAACTTCCAAGCGTTGCTCGCCCCGCTCGATCATGAGTTCGCGTCGGTCGAGGCCTTCGCCAACGAGTTTGCCCTGCACGTCGCGCGCACCTTCTTGGAGAAGCCTTACACCACGCGTATGGCCATCGACGGCATCGGCCGCTTCGGGCTCTTGCGCACGATCGTGCTCGAGCGTGATCGCTTCGTAGGCCATCTGACCCCGCGGGTGCAGCCCTTCTTTCCAACCGTGCCGGCGGAGGAACTCCACACCGATTTGGTGATGATCGCAGACTGCGCGCTGGGCCGGCTCGCGTCGGCGCTGATGCGCGAAAAGTCCCCGGCGGTGGAGCCGGTGGCCAAGGAGCTCGCGGCCTTGGCCCTCGCTTATCTGTCGCGGCCGCGCAGCAAAGCTTAGTTGCTCGCTTGGTCGAGTACGGCCTGAACTACAACGTCCGCGCCCGTCGGCGGCAAGTAGGTCCGCGCATCTTCGCCCTGCACCGTCAGCAAACGAGCCGCGGCGATGGTCGAGAAGCGTCGCTGTCCGGAGTTCGGCGACTGAAGGGCGTTACGCGCAATATCTTCGGCCTGCTCGAGCACCTCGCTCGAGGTAGCGAAGCGCGCGAGCAAACGAAGCGCACGAGCGCGCACCAGATCGTTTTCGTGCGAGCTCGCGAGGGCGAGCAGTTCACTCTCACGCTGCGCGAAGGTCGACTGCCAAAGCTGCGCAGCGACGTCCCCGCTGTGGGCGCACCAATGGGCCGCTAGCAACCAGGTTTCGCTGCTGTCGACCTGGGGCCAAGGTCCCGGCGAGGCCAACGTCGTTGCGGGTAGTGGAGCCTCCGAAGGCTGCGGCCCGAGCACTGGAAAGAGGGGCGGCGCCACCGCTCCGCCCTCTTGCAAGACCCCGCGGTAGAGCGCACTTCCCTGCAGCGTCCGAACTTGAAGTGGCGAGAAATCCCCAGCCCCGTAGGCGATCGGAAACATCACGTTGCTGATGTCCGCGCAGCTCTGCGGATTCTGAATGTTGGCGCAAGCCGGGGTGTCGGAGAACGGATCCTGCGCCGCGACCTGGCTCTCGGTGGTGTGGAACAAACCTCCGAGATGACCGATCTCGTGCGCGAGAATGCTCGCGTCGTAGCCGGTATCCCCCGTCGGCGTGTAGGCGACGCCGCTCATCGTCGTACCGTGCACCATCGGTGAACCCGGGATGCCACCAGCGACTCCGAGCGCATTGTCGATCTCGCCACCAAAATCCCCGACCACGAACAGGTTGATCGCCGGAGCCGAGCCGACCCCCGCCGACGACGCCAGCAAACTGCGGTATTCGGCTTGATCCGCGATCGTCACGAAGCTGTTCGGTAGGTTGTTGAAGGTCACGTTGCCCAGCGTGATGCCGAGCTCGGGCCCGTAGTAACTTTGGGAAAGCGTCGAGAGCACCGTGCTCACGTAACCCTGGTCGGCGACTCCCGGCGCAATGAAGACATGCACATCGAACTGCCCACCGTGGAAGGCGCCGTCCTCGGTCCGCCGAACGAACACGCGCGTGCGGGCCGAGGTAGGGATTTCGTCGCTTGCTAGATCGAGCACCCAGTTGCCTTCTTCCACCGGCCAAGCGTCCGCCAGCTCGGAGAGCGGGCTACCGCCAACCACGATGCGCTCGCCGACGAAGGTTTGCAGCCCCGTGCCGGGGATCTCGAAGTTGAAGATCACCGGGTTCGAGATCGCTGGGGGACGCAACCGGCCGATGCCAATCAGGCCCGACTTCCCCGACTCCGATAAAGTGGTGATGCCCAGCGCTCGGTCCGGGATCGGGAACTTCACCGTGTCTTCGATCGGGATGGTTCCGAGGTCGAGTTCGGCCAAGGATTGCACAGGCCCAGCCCACGGATCTACGCCGCCCTCGCCACCCGCTCCGGGGCCCGTTCCGCCGCCAGCCGTCGCTCCGCCGCCGCCCAGCGGAGTTCCTCCGGTGCTCGAGGCTGCGCCGCTGCTCGAGCTGCTGTTCGAGTTCGGCCCCGACCCAGCGCTCCCACCGGTTGCATCCGTGCTGTCGCCACAACCCAGCACGACCAGCAAACAGCCAAGCGACGATGAAAAGCGAAGGGGCCTGCGCATCCGTCGATAGTAACGGCACGCAGGCCCGATGGCTTGATCCGTCTCTACGGATTCACTCTTTCATCGCTAGCAAGCGATCGACGAGCTCCGGGGAGAACGTCCCCTGCTTCAATTTCTCGATCGTGCTCTTGAACAACGCCTGCCACTCGGCTCGGTCGGAGTCCGATAGCTCCACCACCGTCATCTTCTCGGAGGCGCGCTTGAAGGCGGCCTCGTCCTCGTCACGCACCTTGCGCTTCAAGGCAGCGCCCGCGACCGCGCCGGTGTCGAGCAGGATGGTCCGCAAATCTCCGGGCAACGCGTCGATCCGCTTCTTGGACCAAACCACGCCACCCATGGCCATGATCGAGGACTCTTTGGCGATGTGATCCAACGACGCAAGCCACTGCAGCTGCTCGGCAGCGAGGGTCGGAGCGCTCAAGAAGTCCAGCCCTTTGACCTTGAGTTTCGGGGCCACCTCGGTCGCGCTCAACTCGACCAGCTTCACGTCTTTTACTTGCTGCCACAGCTGCGGGCCAATCTTGTCGCCGCGCCACGAAAGCACGTTCTTGCCCGCTAGATCGCTCGGGCGCTTCACCGCAAAGCCCTTCGACATCCCGCGCAGCCGTCCGAGATCGCCAAACGAAAGATAGTAGCCCTCGGCTTCGGCGGCCTTCATGAACTCGGGCGCGACCGCATCGCGCGCCTTGTCGAGCCCGGCCCAGGAGCGGAATAGCCCGGGCATCTGCAACGCGAGGATCGGCTTGTGAATCTTGGCGAGCCCAACCGAACTCACCGCTGCGCCGTCCAGTTGGCCGGTCTTCAGCTTGCCGATCATGGTGGCGTCATCGCCCTGTTGGCCGTTGTAAAAGATCTCGAGCTTGAGCTTGCCGTCGCTCTTCTTGTTTACGGCCTCTTGCCAAACGCTGAACACCTTGCCCCAAAGGCTGGATTTGGGAGCAACCGTTCCGAGGCCCACCGTCTCTTCAGCGACCGCGCGGCTTGCGCTGGCGGTGCACAAGAGCGTCACGGCGAGCGCCAAGGAACGAAACAGCGATGCACGAACAGACCTGGCCGCAGTGATCTTCGTCATCTGCGCACCATAGCATAGGTTGACCGTTGGTCAGCCGGCTCTTACGTAAGAGCTTCATTCGGACGGGCGACGGCCAAACTTCCGCGGGCCCCGGTCTCCGGTGCTGAAGCTCGAGGCCAAACGAATGAAGGTCCAGGCCGTCCCCGAAAGTTTGCGCAGCTTACTATCGCCGATTCGGTCGGCGTAACGGATGGGGAGCTCGACGACCTGGTAGCCGTGGCGTACCGGTTTGAGCAACGTATCGATCGGTAGGGCGTCCCCCTCTCCGTCGAAGTCGAAGGCTCGGAGCATGCTCGTGCGATACCCACGCATCCCGCTGTGGACGTCGACCGTGGGCACCCCGTGAGCCAGCTGGGCCGCCGCAGCGAAGGTCCTGTTCGCTACGTAGTTAGCGAAGGGCATCGCCGCCGGCTTGCGAGCGGTGCGCGCGCAGTTGACCAAATCGGCACCCTGCTCGAGCAGGCGTCGAACCAGCGGGATGCACTCCGCTGGGTAGGTGCCATCACAATCGATGGTGATCAGCGCCTCTGTCTCAACGGCGTAAAGCAGCGCTTCCATCGCAGGGCCGTGGCCGCGTGCCGGCACCTGCCGGATCACGCGAGCGCCGAGTTCTCGCGCGATTTCCGGCGTTCTGTCGCGGGTCGAGCTGTCCACGCACACGATGCGCGCGTCCGGCGCATGGGCGCGGAGCAGCTCAATCATCGGCCGGACAGCGAGCTCTTCGTCCATCGTGAGCATGCCGATCGTCAGCGACAGCGGCCGCGGCCGCGGCTTTTTGCGCGCGAGAAACACATGTTGAAAGGCCAGTAGCTCGGGGCTGATTTGAGCCAAGCGCCGCTCAGCAGGCCAGCCCAGTTGCGCGTAAAGCGCGAACGGAAGGCTGTTGTCGAGGTTGAAGGCACGAGCTTCATCTGTCGCGTCCGCAGCAGGCGCCAGCCCCAGCCCGCGCTTGTGCAAGAGCGCACGGCTCAGCATCGGATTGAGGTCGCTGACGAGCAGCTCCAAGCCCGCAGCCTCAATCAGCTCGATCGCCGATTGCCTAGTAAAAAATCGAACATGGTCCCGGTCCAGGATGCCCGAGGCCTGATAGTCGAACTTGCCTTGCAAGAGCCCCAGCCGCACCGGCCAAGCAGCGATGTTCGGTAGCGAGATGAGCACGTGGCCTTCATCGTCGAGGTGGTTGAGCAGCGCGTTGAGCAGCTCTTCCGGTTTGCGCACGTGCTCGAGCACGTCGGCAAAGAGCAGCAGGTCAAAGCGGCGCTCTCCCAGCTTGCGGCTGGTTCCGGCAGCGTCCTCCAAGTCGACGTCGATGGTCTCGTTCAGCCGCTCGGCTGCGAGCGTTCTCGCCGCTGCGTTGCCCTCGAGCCCAACGACGGTTGCTCCGCGTGCGCGCGCGCGCTGCCCGTTGATTCCGCCGCCGCAGCCCACGTCGAGCACGCGGCGCGGGCGCCCTAGCAGGTGCAAGAGCGCGTGATTCGTGTGTTCGAGCGCGTAGCTGCGGTCAGCCATGGTGCCCATCCACTTCAATGATCGCCGTCGCTAGTTCGAGCAGCCGCGGCCGCAGCAGCCGCGGCTCCGCCGCAGCGAGCGACGCACCAGCGCCTGCCCCACGATGGGGACAGATTTCACAACGGTGCTCGAGGCTCAGCAACGCGCCGGACATCCCGGCGGCGGAGCTCGCTCGCATATCGGTCAAGGTGTCGCCCACCATCCAGCATTGGGCCGGCCTCACCTGGGCGAACTCCGCCAACGCGATTAGCAGCCCTGGCTGCGGCTTGCGACATTCGCAGGGGCCAATCAAATCAGCGCGCCCACCGTCCCCGCCCTCGGGGTGGTGCAAGCAGCTCGCGATGCCGAGCACCGGGATGCCGTGCTCCGCTAGGCGGTCGAGCAGCGCCTGATTGGTGGTTACGATGGCCTCCTCCTCGAGTTCGCCTTTGGCGGCCCCGGGCTGATTGGTCGCAATCAAGATTGCGTAGCCGGCTTTTGCGAGCCGCTCGAGGCCGAGCAGTACGCTGGGTAGAAAGCGCAGCTGCGCCGGGTGAAACGCAGGCGTCACCACGCCGAGCTCGGGGTCTCGAACGAAGTCGATCAAAGTGCCGTCACGGTCGAAGATCACGGCGCGCTCGAACGCGGTGGGCGCCGCGGCGCCAGGCTGCAACTTCAAGCGTACTCAGTCGGCGGGGCCGCCTCACAAAGCTCGCGCAGACGCGCGCAAAGCAGGTGGTGATACACGACGTGGAAGCCCTCCACGTGCGGCGTCGTCGAATGGCCTGCGTCGGTGCTCGGGACGATCAACGAAACGTCGGCGAGCGTTCGCAGCGCGCCGCCGTCGAAGCCCACCATCGCCAAGACGAAGCCCTCGCGCTGCTTGGCCAGCGTGGCCGCCCGAATCAGATTCTGCGACCACGGGCCGGCTTGGTCAGCCCCGCTACCGCCATGAACCGATAGGCAGATAAGCACGTCGCCTGGCTCGAACAGCGGCTCTAACTGCTCACTAAAGACGCTGCCAAAACCGAGGTCGTTGGTGATGGCGCTGATCAGCGCTGCATTGTCGCATAGCGACTGCACCCGGAATCTGCGTTTGCCGCTCACCACCGTAAACTTCGCCAGGTCGGCTGCAAGGTGGGAGGCGTTGGCGGCGCTACCACCATTGCCGCAGACAAAGATGCTGGCGCCGCGTTGCCACGCTGCGAACAAGAGATCGAGCGCTCGGGTGAGCGCCTGCCGGTCAGAGCGGGCTGCAATCTCAGCCGTTTCGCGAAGATAGCGGTCTACGAAGGAATCCATGCGGGGCGCGGAGCCTACGCCAGGCGCGGAGGCGCGGACGTCAAATTCGATCACCGGGCAGCGCTGCAGTGGCTGGTTACAGTAGCTGCGCTCCCGGTGCGCCAAAACGGAACGGAAGCTGTGAAAGTCCGCGGGATCGCAGCGCTTGCTCGACCCGGGCCAGGGCCTCGGGACGAGCGCAAAACATGATGAAGCCGCCCCCGCCCGCTCCCATCACCTTGCCGCCCAGCGCGCCAGCCCGCATGCCAGCGTCGTAGAGGTCATCGAGCGTCGCCGAAGAGGCGGTGGTGACCTTTTGCTTCTCGCTCCAATGTTGATGCAAGAGCTCGCCGAACTCGTCCAGTTTGCCGCGTGAAAGCAGCCGGCACACCTCCTGACCGAGCGCCTTGATACGGTGCATGCCCAGCAGCGCTTGTTCCTCCAGCGCTGCAACCCGCGCCGATTGCACCGAAAGTACCTCGCGCGAGGGACGACGGATACCGGTGTAAAAAACGGTGATCCGCTGTTCGAGCTGACGCACCGTAGCCTCGGCGATTGGCGCTGGGGTTACCGAGAACTCCCCCGAGGTATCGATCTCGATGCACTGCAGCCCACCGAAGGCGGCGATGGTTGGATCTTGGCAGCCCACCGGCTCTCCCAGCCGCGCGCTCTCGATCAGGAACGCACGCTTGGCAAGCTCGCCCGGCGAAAGTGCTAGCCCTCGCTGGGAACAAATAGCGGTTAGCAAAGCGACCGTGAAGCTGCCCGACGAGCCCAAGCCTGTATTGGGTGGCACCTCGCTCAATGAGGTAACAGCGGTATCGAGCGGGAGGCCAAACTCCTCCAGGCAGGCTCGCGTCAACGGACTATCGCTGACGACCGCTGCTCCATCGGCTTGCGGTCGCTCCCCGCGCGAGCTCAGGCGCACGACCACGCTCTTATCGATCGCCGCGCTGAGGACGAAGCCGCCAAATCGACTAGCGTAGGCGGGAAGATCGGTTCCACCTCCACCCAGCGAGATGCGCAGCGGCGCTTGCGCAGAGATCACGCGTGCAGCTCCGCACGCAGCGTATGAGGGCTCTGCTCGGCGAAGGCTTGTTCGAGGGCGCGCAATCCGGACTCCGAGCCGATCTCGTAGAACCGTTCACTGGCTCGATGCGCCAAGAGCTTGCCGCTGGCCGCGAGTTGGCTCTGGACGCGGTCGAGGCCGAAGCTGCCGCGTTCGGGCAAGCCTTCGATCACGGAGCGTTTGAGGGCCAACGCGCCGTAGTCAATGAAGGTTAGCCGCGGAGCTGCCTCACTCGCGTGCTTTTGATAATGGGTTACGCGTTCGCCTACCACCGCTGCATTCGAACGTTCGTGCGCATCGTGGTTCTCGAAAACGGCCATGCAGCCGTCGGCCTCTTGCGGATACCGCTCGAGCAACCGGAGCGGCGCGCCATAGTCATACGGTAAATAGGAATCTCCGTAGGTGACGACGAACGTTGGCTGCAACAGGGGCAGCGCGCTGCGCAGCGCCATGGCGGTGCCTTGCTGCTCCCCTCCATCGACGCAGTGGAGGAGGCGCATCCGCCCGGCCAAGCGCTGCACTGCGGGCGATTCGAGCGCCGCTTGAACCTCGTTTGCCAGATGGCCCAACGCGAACAGGGCCTCATCAAAACCACAGCGCGCCAACCGAAGCACCAGGTGAAACAAGAATGGTTGCCCGGCGACCGAAAGCAAGACTTTGGGCGTGCGCTCGGTGCGCGGCAACATCCGCGTTCCCAAGCCGCCCGCCAAGACGACCACCTGCTTCATCGACCAAATACCTCGGCGCGGAGCTCGCGCACGGCGAGCTCCACCGCCTCGTCGCTCGAGCGTAGGACTTCAAAGCCGAACTCGCGGAGTTTAGCCGGGTTCAGCCGCGTTACCGGGACGTCTCCGGCCCAACCGCGTGCGCCTCCGCTCGGCCGAATTTGGGCGCTCGGGCGAGGGGAGGCGGCGACGCAAAGCTCGGCGATGCGCGCGACCGTGGTGGTGGTGGCGGGCGCCAAGTTGAAGGTCTCAAAGCCCGGCGGCTGCTTGGCTACGAGATGCTGAATGCCCCGTACGCAATCGGAGACATGGAGATACGGCTTCTCTTGTCGGCCGTCGCCCAGGACCTCCAGCGCATCTGGCGTCACCGTTAGCTTATTGAGGAAGTCCAGGATGACGCCGTGGGTCGCCCGGGCTCCAACGACGTTGCCAAAGCGAAGCACACAAACGTCCATCGCGAAGCAGGACGAGAAGGCCGAAAGGAAGCTCTCCGACGCGAGCTTGCTGGCGCCATAGAGCGATATGGGCAAGCTGCCGAGATCGGTCTCGCGCATCGGCTGCGGCTGATCACCGTAAACGGTACCCGAGGACGCAAAGAACAAGCGCCGAACCGCGAGCAAGCGGGCGGCTTCGGCAACCGCCAGCGTGGTGTGTAAGCCGAGCTCGAGGTCGAGCCGCGTATCGCTGAGGCCGCGACGAGCTTCGGGGTTGGCGGCCAGATGAATGACGACTTCGTGGCCGGCCATCGCGTCGCGGACCTGGTCCACGTTGCGGGCGTCGCCTTCCACCACGCGAACACGCCCGGTTGTGAGCGCGCCGCTCAAGAACTCCCGCCGACCTACCGAGAAGTCGTCGAACACCGTCACGTCGTGCTGCAGCGCGAGCGCGTCCACCAAGTGACTACCAATGAAGCCGGCTCCGCCTACCACGAAGATGGCGCTCATCGTGCACCCGTTGGCGCGCGGTCCAGGCGCGCGGCGAACTGATGCTCGCTGCGGGTCAGAAGACGTAGCGCGGGCGAGTGCACGTCGAGCGGCCAAACCAGCTTGGCTGGCCGCGAGCTGACCTCGGCGAAGAGGCGGTCCCAGGCGGCAGGCGATAGGTAGTTACCGGTGACAGCGACGCCTAGCGGTAGGTTGCCGATCAGATCCATCGCGAGCAACGTTTGTTCGCTTCGGTTGGAGAAGCTCATGTGGTCTTTGAGCAACACCACGTCAGCCACACGCAGCGCCTCGCGTAGCAGCGGCTCGGGCTCTGGTGCATGGTGCAATACGTCCGACAGGAGACATAAATCGAAGGGGCCTGCGTCGACGTGTACGCCATCGAACAGCGTCACGGGGCCAGGGTTTATCGGGCTCTTCTGAACGTCGTAGGCTTGCAGCGTCGCTCCGAGTTGGCTCGCCAACCGCCGACCAACGCGACCGTCGCCGCAGCCGAGATCCAGCATCGTGCGGATGTTTCTGTCGGCTATCAGCGGGAGCAGGCCGCAAACGATGCGCTCCACGCGCTGATCGGAGACGGTCTTGTCGAGCAAGCGAGTCCACAGGCGCACGTTCAGTCCAAAAGCTCGAGCGCCTCGCTACCGTGAAGCATCCCTGCCATGGCGTGCTGCACAAAGTCGATGCGCACGATGGGGGAGGCGACGTTCTCGCTGAAGCCGCCCGGGATGCGCAGCTTGCGCGTGCACATCGCGCAGTTGTCTTCGGTCCATTGGTGATGGAGCAGGTACTTCATCGTGCGGCGCAACGTGACGAGGTCCTCCTCGACCGAGAGCCCACGGGCGCGCTTGACCGCGACGGCAGCGGCGAGCCCCTCGGCGAACCCGGCTGCAGCCGCGTGGTGGGGCGGAAACACATGTCCGAAGGCGTAGGCTCCCACCTGGTCGGCGTCGATCCCGCTGTCTTCGGTCTCGATGAAACGGCTCTTCATCGTCATGTAGTCGATGCAGAAGCGCTCATACTTGTCATTGCGGTGGTGGGTCAGCGCAGTGCGCGCGGCCAAACAATGCCAGTTTTCCTCCAGGTAGAAGAAGTCGCGCAGCGGGATGTCCCAATAGGGCCCTGAATAGTAGGCCATGGCCTTGTCGATGGCCTTCGTTAGACCCTCCGGTCTCGGCAGCCCTTCACCTGCTGCGCCCTCGAGCAACACCAGCGCGTACACGGCTTGGCCCGCCGCGTAGAGCGGGTCCTTCCCGCTGATTGGCGTATCGTTGGCAGCGTCGAACAGCGGGACGAAGGCGCCGTCCTCGCGCTGCATCGCTAATAGGGTATTGGTCAGCCGGGTGATCGTCGCATCGAATTGGCCGCCCACCTGCTCGCGGCAGGTCAAATAGGCAATGGCCGGTAGCGCTGTGGACCCGAGCTGGCCCTTGTTGGCGTTCTTCGGCCACATGATCGCGCCGCGCTCGGCGTTGCCCTTGACCAGCGTCTCGAGGAAGGCCAGCGATTGCTTCGCTGTGTCCTTCGCCTTGGCGTGGTAGGCGGAAGCGTCGCACAGCGCCAGCGTCGTACCGGCCTGCCGCGGTACCGAGAAGTTGTCGAAGCTGACTGCGCCGGTAAACGGCTGCACGGTGTAACGAAAGCGACCGTCCTTCACCTGCGAGCTGACGACGAACGCCGCCGCGCCGCGTAGCGCAGCCTTCATCGTTGGGGCATCGAGCGTCGTGTTGTTCTTTCGCAGATGCCGCATCGCGCTCACCTGGCGATCGTGGGAGACAGCGAAGCTCGCCGTTTCAATCGCAATCAGCCCGGTATAGCCGCTGCCCTCGGACTTGAGGTGCTTGCGCAATGCTTCCGGTGTGGTGCCAAACTCCGCCTGCAAGGCGGCCACGTTGGTTGCCTCGGTGAAGGCGTCCAGTCCGAACAGCTGCCACGGAATCAGGCAGCGTGAGCCGTCGCATACGCCCTCAACGCCCGGCCTTACCAGCACCGCGCCGAGCAAGGGCCCGACCTCAGGAAGGGCGCGGCGCGAGCTCACAATATCGATGTAGGCCTCTCCCTCCGCTTGATAGTCCTCGAGCTCGCGTCTCGCTTGGGCCAGCGCCTGCTCCAGCGTGTCCGCTTGAAAACAGAGCATGCTTGCTTGGGCTGGCGTCTTCGGCTCCTCGCTCCGCTTCAAGTAGGTGAGCACGACCGTCGCGATGCCTGCGCGCGGCTCGCTGCGACATTCGATCGGTGCAGCGAGGAACATCGCCGGCGAACCGACGGTTCCGCGCTTTGCCGTGCGCGCCTCCGCAACCGCGAGTTGCACGGTCTCCTCGAGCTGGTCTCGCTCATCCGCGCCGAGCGTCCAGTCAGCCCGCGCTTGCGAAGCGTTGAGCGCGATCATGAAGCCGATGAACAGCAGCGCCAAGGTGATCGCCGCGCCCGTGCCCAAGGTCTTGCGCGCCTTGTGGTCGCCGAGCGTTCGCGGCCGAAAGCCCCCTGTAATCGCGAGCCCCCACACCGCCATCGGCAGTAGGAACAAGACCCCAACCAGAAATGCTGCGATCGCTGCGGCCAGGATCGGCAGGCCCACACCGTCGTAGACTTTGTTGACGTACAGGCCCGACGAGAGCGCGGCATATCCGAAGTAGCCGAGGAAAAGCAGCGACAATAGCGAGGTGATACGGAAGGCGATGGCTCGCGCGTGGGCCCCGATCAAGGCCAACGAAGCCGTGACTAGATGACCGCCCGCGCTCAGACCAGCCAGCCCAGCGAACACGGTGAAGCTCGGCCAGGGCAACAGATAGGCCGCGCCGCCGAGCACAGCCGCATGCAAAAAGGAGAGGCCGGCGAGCGACCAGCGAGGGAATCCCTGCGTCATGGGCGAACCATACACGAATCCGACTCTCGGGTTGCAGGCTCGCCGGAGTCGGAGTCTTCTGCCGCCAATGGCCGTCGCTCGAGACCGCACCCGCAGCTATGCGGCCCGCGTAGTTCGCGCTGCGATTCGCCCGAGCGTCCGCCGCTATGCGGCCATGAGCTGGATGCAGCTTGGGTCGCGGCTCCTCTTGTTGCTCGTCGTGTTGCTACCGAGCGTCGTTTGCACCGCCAGCCTGTGGGGGGACACGAGCACCTACGGCTTTCACGACTGGGACGTGATGGCTTCCCATCGTTACCTCGCCAAGGTCTCGATCCTCGACCACGGTGAATTCCCCGGCTGGAATCCGTTCGCTTGTGGCGGCTTTCCCGCGTGGGGATACGTCGAGGGCGGGACGACGGTGGTCTCTCCGCTACTTCCCCTCTACCTCCTCTGCGAGCTTCCGCTCGCGCTGCGCCTGGAGATCCTGCTGATGGGGTGGCTCGGCGCGTGGGGGAGCGAACGCGCCGCCTCACGTTGGACCAAGAGCCTCGCAGGGCGAGCTCTGGTCGTTGCGTTGTTCGCCATCAACGGTCGCTTCGGTTTGCAGGCAGCCGCTGGGCATACGTGGCATCTCGCCTACGCGCTACTACCGTGGGCGCTCTACTACTTTCAGCGCGCGCTCGCTGCTCCGCGCTGGTTCGCCGACGGCTTGAAGCTCGGGGTGGTGTTCGCTTGGTTGGTGTACGCCGGTGGCATCTATCCACTGCCCCATACGATCCTGGCGCTCACGGTGCTCGCGGCTGTGGAGGGGGGAATTTCGCGTTCCTTCAAGCCGCTTACGGTGCTCGCCGTCGGAGGGTTATGGGGTATAGGCCTAGCGGCGCCCAAGCTTTTACCGATGCTTGCCACCTTTGCGCGGGCACCGCGCTTGATCGAATCGAATGAGCAGCTCTCGTTAACCCATCTTTGGATCGCTCTCACCTCGCAGGCGCAAGGGTTTTACCAACGGCCGGCGCCCGTGCGCCCCTACGGTTGGCATGAATGGGGCATCTACATTGGCACGAGCGGAGCTGTGTTGTTGCTCCTGGGAACTGCCCTGGTTTGGCGCAAAAAGGCCTGGGGCGTAAAGCTCGCGGCGCTGTTGTTCGTGCTCCTCGGCCTGGGCGCTTTTCACCCGCTCGCTCCGTGGCCCTGGATGCACGAGCACCTTCCGGTGTTTCGCTCACAGCACGTGCCTTCACGCTTTCTCTATCCAGCGATCTTGCTTGCTGCGCTGGGCTTGGCCAGTGGTGTCGGACCGCTGCTGAGGCGGTTCGGTCGGCGCGTAGCGTGGGCCGATTTCGCCCTAGCGCTGGCAGCGCTAGGGCTTGCTTTCGATATTGCCGCCATCTCGGCGAAGCCGATGAGTGAAGCGTTCTGGATGGTGCCGCCGCCCGAGCTAGCGAGGTCGGCCGAGTTCTCCTTCGCCGAGCGAGCGCCGGTGCAGTATCTGAAGCGGGATTGGGCCGAGCCTATGTATCTATCCATGTTGGCCAACACCGGGGTGATTCGCTGTTACGGTACTCCACCGTTCGAAGGCGTGGGCGCGCTGGCCAAGACGCACCCGCGTTATCGCGGTGAGGTCGAGTTCGAACGGCCTGGCCAAGCACGAATTAGCCACTTCTCTCCGAATCGCATCGAGGTAGAAACCGACGCGGTACCCCCTGGAACGCGCGTGCTGGTCAATATGAACAAGGCAGATGGTTGGGAGGCGAGCGCACAGACCGAGGCCGGTGAGCGCAAGCTGCAGCTGCTGGCTGGAGACAGGCTGGCTGCCTTTGCCCCCGAGGGCGCGCGTACGCTTACATTCCGCTATTCACCGCCCTACCTGGCGCACGGCTTGATGGTGGCGGCGTGCAGCCTCACATTCGCGGGCTACTTATCATTGCGGCGCCGTTGGGAGCGCCGGTGAGTTCGGTTCTTCGCTCGAAAGGCGCCTTACTCCTCGCGCTGGCACTGCCTGCAGTGGGCGCGGTCGAGTTCGCCTTGCAGCTCTTCTTCGAGCCGCGCGCGCCAGCTGCCGATGAGTACGGCGCGCTGCTGCCAGCGATCGAAGCGCTGCATCACGAAGGCGATCTCGTCGTGGTAAATCCGCCTTGGGCCGAGCCACACGTACGGCGGGCGCTAGGGGATCGGTACTTCCCGTTGAACGTCGTCGCGCGGGCCGATGAGCAACGCTTCGAGCGAGCGATCGAGGTCCGGCTGCCGTCGGCGGGGCGTTCCGCGCTTATCCAATACGTGGAGCGCAGCCGAAAGAGCGTGGGTGAGTTTGAGGTCGCTGTGCTCGAGAACCCGCAGGCACAAAGACCGCTCTTCGACTTCGTCGCCAACTTGGACGAAGCGCACGCAACCGTGTTCGGAACCGAGCCCTTGGCTGCCTGCCGCTACAACTACCGAGCCAAGGTGGTCACCGGCGGCCTGTTTGGCTTCCCAACGTTTCCCGCCCAGCGCTTCGAGTGTGAGCGCGGCGATCTGAACGTCTCGCGTACAGTGGCGGCCGACCAAGACTACCGCCCGCGGGTTTGCATCTACGCTCATCCTCCGGCGACCGGCTCGCGCACGATTCGCTTTGCGAAGGTGCCGATCGGCCAGAGGCTGCGCGGGCACGCCATGTTGCATTGGATGCACGAGCGAGAGGCCACCGGCTCCGACGTGCATTTGGAAGTCCGCGTCGGCGGGGCTTCACTCGGCGAGGTCACTCACGTCGACGGTCAAGGCTGGCTGGGCTTCTCGTTTCCTACTGAGCAGCTCGCCGGAAGTGAGGCCGAGGTCGAGTTTGTGGTCAGCGGCGACGGCAATTCGCCGCGGCCCTTTTGTTTCGAGGCGATCAGCGAATGAAGCAGCGCTCCGCTTGGCCCATCGCGCTCGCGCTGTTCTTCGGCAGTTTGGCCTTGCTCTACCTCACAGCGGCAGAGCTCGGCTACGCCCGTGATGAGGGCTTCTACTTCGTCGCTGCCCGCCGTTATGAGAATTGGTTCGAGCTGGTCGCCACCAAACGAGCGGCCGCCTTCGACCGCGCGGCGGTGGACGGTGCTTGGGTGGCCAATCACGAACACCCAGGGCTGATGAAGTCGCTGTTCGCCCTCTCGCATCGCTTGCTCCACACGAAAATGGGGCTGATCGCTGAGCCGGGCACGAGCTTTCGCTTTCCGTCGATGGTGCTCTCGGCTGCGATGGTGGCGCTGGTGTTTAGATGGGTCGCGCGCCATTACGGCGCGCGCGCGGGGCTCGTCGCGGCGCTGTCGCTCCTGTTCATGCCGCGGGTCTTCTATCAAGCTCATCTGGCCTGTTTCGACGTGCCGATCACGTTCTGGTTTCTCGCGGTCTTTTTCGGCTACGCGCGCAGCTTGGAGCGGCCCGGGATCGCTTGGCCGGTTGCTACAGGGGCATTGTATGGCTGTGCGTTAGCGACAAAGCACAACGCCTGGTTCTTGCCGGTCGCGCTCGTGGTTCATGCGGCCTTGCTGTTGGTTTTGCGTTGGAGCTCGCGCGAGCGGCTGGCCCCGCTGGTGAAGCGCGCTGGGGCAGCCTTGGGCGCTATGGCGCTGCTTGGCCCGCTGGTCTTCCTCGCCAGCTGGCCATGGCTCTGGTTCGACACGAAGCGGCGCTTTCTCGAGTACGCCGACTTCCACCTAAATCACGTTTACTACAATATGGAGTTCCTCGGTCAGACGTACTTTCAGCCGCCGTTTCCGCGGCTGTACGCGCCGACCATGTTCGTCGCCACCGTCTCGCTGGTGACCATCCTTGCGGCGCTGCTCGCGGTTATTCTTGGACTGCGGACTTGGCTTGCGACGCTGAACCAACGGTTGCGTCGCGGGTGGTTGGGGGAGGGCGCGCCAAGCTTGGTGGACCGGCGAACCTCGGAGGAACTCTTGCTCTGGCTCTTGGGCGTCGGCATCAGCTTTGGCCCGTGGGTATTCGATACGACGCCCATCTTCGGTGGGACGAAGCATTGGATGCCTGCCTATCCCTTCGTGGCGATGTTGGCGGGGGCCGGCTTTCAGCGCGTCGCTAGGCTGTTCATGGTGGGCGCTCGGCGTCTGCGCTGGCCGGTCCGGCTGAGGTCGCTCAGCCAGGTCGTCCTGCTGGCCTGCTTCGTAGCGGCGCCAATGCGGCTGGCCTACGCAGGTCACCCTTGGGGCCTCTCGCTTTATACACCTATCGTTGGCGGGGCGCAGGGCGCGGCTAGCTTGGGCCTCAACCGCACCTTCTGGGGCTATACCTCCCAGAGCGTGATGGACGACGTCGCGAAGGCGGCCCCCACGGGCGCGAAGATCTACCCGCATGACACCGCGCGGGCCTCCTGGGAGATGCTGCGCGAAGATGGGCGCGTGGGGCGTTCCTTTGAGGCGGTCTGGGCGCCTGAGTCAGCTGACTATTCGCTCTATCACCATGAGCAGCACATGGCTGTCCAGGAGTACCAAATGTGGGTCGCGTACGGCACGGTTCGCCCGTGGCTAGTCGACGGCCCCAACGGAGTTCCAGTGATATTCGTCTACCAAAATCCGCAGAGGCGCCTCGCGCGCTAACCCTAGAGCGAGGGCGTCTCCTCGACGATACCGAGGTCCACCGAGCCTCGGCTGGACTGGATGATAAACGGCTTCTCCTCGATCGTTATCTCGCCCAGCCCGTCGTGCCTAACGACCTGCACTTTGCCCATGCCAAAGCCCATCACTCCACGTGAGAAGTAGTCTGCCTTGAGCTCGTAAGGGAACCCGCGCGGCTTGCCGTAGATGATATACCCTTCCGGCCCATAGCCGGTCGTCACGTCGGCCACCAACTCTCCACCGCTCCTGAGCTTGGTGTTCCCGTAATACGCGTGCTCGGAGAAGCCGTCGGTCACGTGAAGATCGACGTCGTTGGCGTCGGTCTCCCAGGAGAGGATGAAGCGCATGCTCGGAATATCTTCGAGCTCGATATTGAACCGCTTCAGGTGAGCGCGAATGATGTGCTCCTGCTCGGGATCCCTGCGTAACCAGGCTGCTCCAAGCAAAGCGGCGTCTTTCTGCAGGAGTGAGAGCACGCCAGCATACCTTCCCGGCGGGAGCTGGAGGTGGAGCGCTTTATCGATGGTCTCGAAGGCGGCTCGCGGGTCTCCTTGTTTCAATTGTGCATAGGCAAGCATGCGATATGCCGAGGGATGATCCGGCCGATCGCGAACCGCTGACTCATAGGCTGAAACCGCGACAGCGAGCGCTGACTCACTGCCGATGCGTTCGATCCGTTGGCCCGCATATCGCTTTAGCTCAACCCGGTACGACCACAGATCGAGCAATGAACCGTAGGCGCGCGCGGCCAACCGCGGGCGGCCCGTTGCTTCGGCTGCCTCACCGATAGCGACGAACGCGAGGAGCTCGCTTGGTGACTCGGCCGAGTATTGCAGCGCCTCGAGCAAGGCGTCATCCCCCTGCGCCAGTTTTGCCATCACCGTCTTGAAACGGCCCATGTACTGATTGGTGCTCACGTCTTCTGCGCTGCTCTCCGAGCTGGCGGGGTTTGGAGCGGGCGCTCGTGGAGCTGCGGGGGGAGGGGCGTCCGACCAAGCTTGCGGAACGACGCTCCCGCTGGCGCTAACCCCAAAGTGAACGGGCATCAGCACGTTGACGCTACCGCCCTCGGGCGCGGGGAAGCTCAGCATTTTGAACGATGTGAGCACGCAAGCCTGCGTCTCCGCTGACGGCAGCGAGGAGGGCGCGAGCCGCGCGTTGGTTACCTCGCCTGTAGGGGAGATGGTGAACGCGACGTTGACCGAGCCTGCGAGCTGCGGCAACTTGGCGCGCGCAGCCTCGTAGCACATACGAAAGCGGCCAAAGTTGTAACGGACGATCCGCTGGATCACCTCCGGCGGGAGGCGCCCGTTGACCTGCAACGCGCCCGTCGATATCCGCGGTTGTGGGGAGGGCTTTGTCGCCGGCCCGAGCCGGCTCGACCCCGACCCAAGCGTACCAATGGAGCCTAGGCCGATGCCTTGGCCCCGCCCAGCTCCACCTTCTCCAATACCACTTAGTCCCAGGCCGCTGGCCCCGCTGCCCACACTGTCCCCACTGTCCCTTCCCCAGGCGTTACCGCGCGCCGAGACAGCATCTTCGTCTGGCTTGAAGCGTATGCCGCTGTCTGCAGGCGAGAAGAAGTCATCGTTCCCTGCTCGATTGGCTGCCCTAGGGAAGCCAGACCGGTTCTTTAGGTCGAGCCGTGCACCTTGCTCTGTGACGATCTGGCCGTCTTTGATGACGAGGATGTCCACCGTGGCTCTGCGGTCGATGCCGAAGCGTCCGTAGTCGAATTCGCTTTCGAGCACGACCATGGCCGTCTCGCGGCTCAAAACCCGATGCTTGGTGGACAAGCTGATGATGCGCCTGCGCGCCACTTGGTCGTCGGCTTTGGCAACAAGCTCGAGCTCGGCGATCTCTGCGACGGCGTGGGCGCGATCGAGCAGCTCGGGCGATGCAGCGCGGGTGATAGGAATCACGTGTTTGTCGCCGTCCACTACGAGTGCGATGTGGTCCGCTGCCGCTTTCGAGGTCAGCTTGGCAAAGACGACGATCTCATCGCCGGGGAGGGCACCCGCGATGGATTTGGGAGACTGCCAGTGGGCGCCGGGAACCATGAGCTCGAGGTTCTCCTGAGGCGCTTGCTGAAGCTTGTGCTGCAACACTTGTTCGTCTTCGGTGAGCTCAAGAACGATGCCTTTGCGTTCTCCGCTACTGACCAACGCCGTGAGCAGCGCGCTGTCGCGGATGCCGCCAATGGCCAGGGCGTCGATGCGCTCGACACCCGCTCGAGCGAGCTCCTCAGCTTGTTTTGCGAGTTCTTGCGCGTTGGTGATTCCGCTGGTTGCCACGCCATCCGACAAGAAGATTATGCGTTTGGCCTTCACCGCCGGAGCAAGGTCGCGAGCGAAGGAGAGCGCCTTGCCGAAGTCGCTGGCTCCGAGCGCGAGTCGATCACGCAGGGCTGCCACGTTCTCGGCGTCAAAGTTCTCGGCGGGGCCCGAGAACACCACGCTCACCTCTTGATCGAAGCCGGCCACCGTCACCCGCGCGCCTTGCGGCAGCGCCCGGATCAACGCTGTGAGAGCGGAGAGCTCCTGCTCGAAGTCGAGGATGCGGCCAGCGCTCGTATCGACCAACAGCAGGAGCCCATCGAGTGGGTCCGCCTTGGCCGCGCGATCGGGGACGGTCGTACGAATGGCCACGAGGTCGTCATGAACGAGCGCTACCTCTCTCGGTTGTGCCGAGGTCGGGACCTCGAGGTCGGCTGTCGGCGTGAACTGCTTCTCACTCAGCGCGACCAGCTGCTTACCCGCCTGTTCCACCAAGACCTCGAGGTTACCGAGCTTGGGCAGCCCAGCCAGTCGCACTTTGAGCGGGGACCCGCCGAGCACCTCAGCGTAGGTGAGGACCAGGTGTTTGACGCCTCGTGCAGGGATGGGGAATACGCGCGCGGAGAACTGATTGCCCGCTCCTTGTTCGAGCAAGGCGGGGTCTTTGCGCTGATGGAGGAAGGACTCGTAGCTCGTCCGCGCACGCTGCTTTTCGACCACTTCACCTTCTTGCCATTGACCGCCGATCTCCATCGCAAAGCGGCTGACCGAAGCCCCTTCGGGCAAAGTGATGGCGAAGCGGCCTTCCAAGGTTCGGTCCTCCGGGTTCTGGAACGACAAGGTGAGCTCGGTCAGCGCCAGCGGGCCCTCAATCACGGTGTTCGACCGCATGGCGCTGAGGATGAGGCCGCTGCCGTCGGAGGAGGTCAGCGAGAAGGGGGCCTGCGTGCCCTGGTTGCGCTCGATCTGCGGCGGATCGCGCTCGATCTCGCCCATCGCTGGCTTCGCGAAATGTACTAAGTCATCGCGCTCGGGGGCCTCCGCTTCGGGTTGGCAGGTGGTTGCGGTCAACAGGGCAAGGACAGCAACGGGCGTGGCTCGAAGGCGCATGGGGGCATAGGACTCCCGGCGAAGCAGAAGGTTCCCGAACGCTTGACGTTGCCCTTATCATCCCGGTCAATGAATCCTGTGCGAGCGGTCGTTGTGGCAGCCTCGGCTTTGTTGTTGGCCTTCAGCGCCCCCCAGGTGCTCGAGGCCCAACCCCTCACTCCCGAGCAGCGAACCGAGCGCTGCGCGCTGATTCGTGATGTGGCAGCGGACAACGGCATTTCGGCAGGGTTTCTGTTCGCCGGGATCGCGCAGGCCGAGACCAATCTCTCGCACTGTTGGTCGGAGCTCAGCTGGGCCTGCGAAGGTCCGGTTTCGGTGGATTGTGGCGGGCCCGTGGTGGCTGGAGCCGGAGACGGCCCCTGCGAGCTCATGCAGGGCGGTCTAGGCATGTTTCAGTTCGACGGCGGCACGTTCGCCGAGACGATCGAGCGCGATGGCGATGGCGTGTTGTTGCTGTCCGGCAACGTGACCCGCGCCATCGACTTCGTCGTTAATATGGTAATTAACTCCCAATACGTCGACGTCAGCACGCCCGAAGAGGCGAAGGCTTGGCTCAACCAAGTAACCGTCGATGGCCCACTTTGGGACGAGTGGATTACCACCGTTACTCACTATTATAACGGGTGCACGCCAACGGGCTGCGCTGTGTTCGATGACCGCTATCAGCATTATGCGGATAACGGTGTGGATGTTTACTTCGAGCAAGGCGAGGCTTTCTGGGTCGTCGATTTGCCGCCTTGCGCGCCCATTCCCGCGGCAGGTCGCTTGCTCGAGGAGACCGATACCTGCTTTACCAAGGGCGGCCCGCTGCCTTTTTGGCGGGTAGGTATCGGCGGTGAGAGCAACTTGCACGTATGGACGGGCACCACCGACGCGGCGGAGCCGTTCAACTTCGCTCAATGGGACCTGACCTTCGACGAGCCTGGCGAATACGTGGTCGAGGTCTCCGTTCCGGAGGGAACCACGACCCAAGCCAACTACGTGATTGACCACGCCGGGACGACCGACGAGGTGCTGCTGGATCAAGCGAGTGTCGACGGCTTCGTGGCGCTGGGTAGCTTTGAGTTTGCCGCTGGTGCAGGCCAGCGCCTGTTCGTCGGGGATAACACCGGCGACGCGGATCTTCGCCTTTCGGTGGACGCTCTGCGCTTGACGCGCGTCGAGGCGCCGGGGACGGGGGGATCGGGAGGAGGGGAGAACGCCTCTTCCTCGGGCTCCGGTGGAAGCAACGCGGGGGCGGCGGGCGGAGTAGGCGGCGAGGGCGGAACGGGCAATAGCGCAGAGGCCGACGCCGGCTGCGATTGTGCATTAGCTGGGGAGCAGAAACGAAGCTCGAGCGGCTTGCTCCTTGGTGGGCTCGCGCTGCTCGTTGCCTTTCGCCGTCGGTTGCGCGCGACGGCTTGATATCAAGGTTACGGCACGATTCGAGCCGAGCGGATCACCGATAGGTTCGGGAACTCGGCTCGCAGGAAGGCGTTGCCTTCTTTTGCAATCTTGCCCTGCGCGCGAGACGGGGTTTCCCCGTAACCAGCGTGGAACTTGTCGACGACGTTCATCCCGTCGCCGGCTACTTCGCAGATCGGCGCGAAGCCCATCTTGTCGAGGTTCTGGTTGTTGCCCAGATTGAAGAACAGCTGCGTCGTTCGCGTGTTTGGGCTGCCAGCCATGGCGTAGGTCAACGTGCCCCGGCGGTTGGTCTCCTTCGGCGGGTCGGCAGGGAGGTTTTGCCCTTCCCAACCCGAATTGACGCCGGGCGTGCCGTGGATGCCGAACTGGGCGACGAATGGCGTTGGTTTGGTGACGACACGAAAGATGGTCACGTCATCGTAGTAGCCAATCGAGACCAGATTGTAGAAGCGGTCGACGCCGTGAGGCGCCCATTCGCGGTGGCAGGTTACGGTGACTTCGCCCGCGCTCGTGTCGAACTTGACGCTGAAGGTGGCAGGCGCCTCAGCCTTGGCCAGGCTCGGGTCCCATAGCGCCGGGTTCCCCTCCTTGGGGCCTGAGTTGCACGCGCTCAGCGCGATAAGGGCGAGGCAAGCTCGAAGGAGGCGACGTGTGGCCATGGCGCCACCCTAGTGGACTTACGACCGCGACGGTAGAAGCCTCACGCAGCCGAACGACGCATCGCCTTGTTCATCCGCCGCCCGCTACCTTCGAGTCGGAAACATGAGACGGTGTCTTCGAGCGAGGCCGCTTGTCCCGAGAGCTGCTGCGCCGCGCTCGCCGATTGCTCGGCTGCCGCTGCTGCATGCTGCGTACCCTGCGTGAGTCCGTCCACCGATTGGGCGATTTGCTCGACGCCGCGCGTTTGCGCCAACGCGGCCTGCGCTACTGCCGCCATCAGTTCCTGCACCGACTGCACGCCGCGATGAATCTCCTCGAGGCCATCGTGCACCTCGCCCTGCGCTAGCACCCCGGCCTCTGCGCTATGGCGCGCTCCTTCGATGAGCCCAGCGGTGATTTTCGCCGCTTCGGCGCTCCGGATGGCAAGACTGCGGACCTCTTCGGCGACTACGGCAAAGCCTCGACCGGCGTCACCGGCGCGCGCCGCTTCCACCGCTGCGTTGAGCGCGAGCAGGTTGGTTTGGAAGGCGATTTCATCGATGGTCTTGACGATCTTCGCTGTCTCGTCGCTCGAGGTTTTGATCTTGCTGATGGCATCGCTAAGGCGCTGCATCGCGGTGAGGCCACGGGAGGCGGTCTGCGACGCTGACTCGACTCGCCGCTGGCCCTCGAGCGCGTTGCTCGAGGCTGAACGAGTTGCGCCGGTAATCCCCTCTAAAGAGGCGGATATATGCTGCAGTGAGCCGGCCTGCTCGGAAGCTGTCTTGGCGGTGGATTGGCTTCCGACAGTGACTTCGGAGGCGGCCGTTGCGACCTGTGCAGCGGCCTCTGTGACCTGGCTCAAGGTGCCACCCAGTTGTTCCATGGCGGTGTTGAACAACCCAGCGATCTCGTCCAAGCCGTTACCGCCGGTGGCTTCGAGGCGCGCGGTGAGGTCATTGCGGGCGACGCGGGAGATTGCTTGGCCGATGGCTTGCGCAAATTGGTCGTGCTTGGCCTGGCGCTCGTCGACTCGACGCGCCTCCACTTCGCGTTGGGCGGCCAGCAACGAGTCGAGCAACAGCGCTGCATCCGCGTAGAGCAATCGACTCAATGCGTCCTGGAATCGCCACTGTTCGAGCTGGGATGCGCCTGCCGCCGCGACAGCTTGACCCCAGCCGCTGCGCACGGCCTCGTACCCAGCCAGCAGCGCAAATCCGTCGAGTTCAGCGGCCGCATAACGCCGGCCTGCCGCCCGGCGGGACTCGACCCAAGCGTCATCCAAGGCACCAGCGATGAGTGTCGATAGGTAGTACTCGAGGCTTGGCACGATGGTATCGGCGCGGCTGGCGCGCTGCCCACTCGTAGCGCGTGATACCGCTTGCCCGAAGCGTTCTACGATCTTCCCGAGGGTTGCGCGACATGGCTCGCTCCAGGTCGAAACCACGCCCACGTCTTGCGGGACCAGACCAACGCCGACGATCCTCTCAGCGAGCGCAGGGTCGGATATCGAGACCCGGCCTGACTTGTACACCCGCTCTGCGCGCGTGAAGAATCCCATTGCCGGTTCTACGGCACTTTCCGCAAGTGGTTAAGGCGTTGTGTTCCCACCGTGACGCAGAGTTGTGTTCTCTTTACGGGGCTCCGTGAATCTTCAACCTGACGTCCTCTCCATCCTCGATCGGCTCGCCCATCGCGTGTGGGTCTTCGATATCGACCGTGGACGCGTTCATTGGGCCAACCTGGCGGCGCTCGAGCTGTGGCGTGCTGACTCGCTCGAGGAGCTCACCGCCCGCGACATGGCGGCGGATATGTCGTACTCGGTCGCGAGCCGGTTGCGGCAGTATCAGGCCGACTTCGAGCGACACGAGGCTCGCTTCTCCGAAACCTGGACCCTGTATCCCAAAGGGGAGGCGACTACGGTCCGGGTGCTCTTAAGCGGGTACCGCCTTGCGGACGGCCGCATGGCGATGTTGTGCGAGGCGCTTTCGGATCACGCTGGTGAACCCGATACGCTGCGCAGCGCCGAGGCGCTGCTCCATACCTCGGTCATGATCACCTTGTATGAGCGAGGGGGAGGCGCTGCGCTCTACCGAAATCCAGCGGCCCGAGACACGGTGGCCGATCCCACCGAGACGTGTTCGAGCCACCTCGTTTCGCCAGAGGATCGGCTGCGCCTGTTCGCTGAGCTGGAGCGAGACGGACACGCGCGACAAGTGGTCTCGGTCAACACTGCGCGAGGTGAGGCCTGGCACGAGATATCGGCGCGCGCCTGTCGCGACGCTGTGTCGGGTAAAGAGGCCTGGCTCTTCAGCGAGATCGATCTCAGCGATCTGAAGAGGACGGAGGATCGCGCGCACTACTTGGCCCATCATGACGCGCTCACGGGCTTGCCCAACCGCAGCTTTGTTTCTCGCCGCTTTCAAGAGCGATTGGACGCGGTGCGTACGGCAGGTGAGGAGGCCGCGCTGTTGTTCATCGACCTCGACCACTTCAAGCACATCAATGATTCGCTCGGCCACGGCGTGGGGGATGAACTCTTGGTTCACACGGCGCGGTCGATCGGTGGGCTGCTGCGCGATGACGATCTGTTGGCGCGGCTCGGTGGTGATGAGTTCCTGGTCCTCGCGTCCGCGCCGGACGTGCGTACGTACATTGAAAGGTTGGCCAGAGCTGTGCTTGATACCGTGGCCGAGCCGGTGACGGTTCGCGGTAGCATGGTCAACGTGACCCCTTCGCTGGGTGTTTGCTTGTTCCCGGAAGACGGCGAGGACGTGGAGACGCTGCTGCGCCACGCAGACCTTGCGATGTCGCGGGCCAAAGAGCGCGGACGCAACCGCTTTGCGTACTTCTCGACCGAACTCAACGAGGCTGCCCAGCTGCGGCGCGCGCTCGAATCGGAGTTGAGAGGGGCGCTCGAACGGAAAGAGCTCGTTGTCTACTACCAGCCGCGCGTGCGGGTGAGCGACGGCCAGGTCGTCGGTGCGGAGGCGTTGGTTCGCTGGCAACACCCGCGCCGTGGCCTTGTTCCGCCCTCTGTGTTCATCCCCGTGTGCGAAGAAACGCGGCTGATCGGCGCGGTTGGGAGCTTCGTGTTGGAGGAGGCCGCAAAGCAGCAGCGCGCGTGGGCCGAGGCCGGTCTCGATCTGCGTATTTCGGTGAACCTCTCCCCCCGTCAGTTCGAGGAAACTGAGCTGGCGGAGCACCTGCTTGCGATCGTGCGCTCTGCAGGCGGCAATCCCGACCAACTCGAATTTGAGATCACCGAATCCCTTTTGTTGGGGAATGTCGCGCAAACGCTCGCGACGTTGCAGACTCTGCGCGCCGCCGGCTTCGCGATCGCGATCGATGATTTCGGGACGGGCTACTCGAGCCTCGCCTATCTCCACCGATACCCCATTACCTGTCTCAAGATCGACCGCTCCTTCATGACCCAAGTGGACGGCTCGGTGGCGATCACCGAGCTCATCTTGACCATGACCAAGATGCTCAAGCTCGACGTCGTCGCCGAAGGAGTCGAGACGGAGGCGCAGCTCAGCTGGTTGAAGGAACGCCAGTGCATGGACTACCAAGGCTTTCTCTTCAGCCCGCCGTTACCCGTCGCTGAGTTCGAGGCGCGTATCGGTTGGCCTCCGAATGGGAAACGGCAATGACGCAGGGTGGCCGGAGCCGAGTCCTTCTGTAATCTGCGGGCCTTGCTTCCGGAACGCCTTTTTGGACGAGACGCTGACCTCGAGAGCCTTACGGAGGTGGTTTCGGTCGAGCGCTTGGTGACGGTGCACGGCCCGCTCGGTGTTGGAAAGTCAGCGGTGCTGGCAGCTCTCTGCGCGGGCGCGGCTGAGCCCGTCGAGCGCTTCGACCTGACGCAAATGGAGCTGACGTCGGTGCTTCCTGCGAACCTGCCGGAGCGAGGCTTGGCGGTGATCGACGGCGCGGAGTCGCAGCTCGAGTCCTTGCGTGCGCAGCTTGCGGTCTGGCAGCGTGAACGTCCGCTCGTCCGCTGGGTGGTGGGTTCACGGTGCGTCCTTGGCCTGGCGAGCGAACGGGTGTTCACGCTGACGCCGCTTTCAATGTCCGCCGCCCTGGAGCTCTTCCGCGATAGGTCCTCCAAGTTCGCTCCGTCGGCGGTGCTGGATTCAGCGGCAGAACAGCTGCTTGAGCGGCTCGATTGCTTGCCCTTGGCCATCGAGGTTGCAGCGGCACGCACCCGTCACGTTGCAGTGACCCAGCTACTCGAAGCTGAGGACGCGCTGCTCGAGCTCTTGCACGTGGGCGTGGTCAACGTGAAGCAGCGGCTCAGCTCGCACGTGGCGAGGCTGGGGGCGGAGGGCAGTGTCGTCTTGGCGGCGATTTCTTGGTTTCGAGGTGGCTTCCGTCTCGAGGCCGCGCTCGGGGTTCTCCCCGAGTTAAGCCGCGCCAAGGTCGTCGATGGCCTCTCGACGTTGATGGACTTCGGGCTATTGCTCGTCGACGAGTCAGACGTAGGCCGCCGTTATCGGTTGCTCGAGCTGGTGCGGCAGCTGGGCGTGGCTCAAGAGCGCCCTCACGGAGCGCGGCTCGTCGCGACCACCCTGCTATCACGGATGCCTACGGCGAGCGTGGCCGAGCTGGCGCTGGAACAAGCCAATCTGCGTGCTGCCTATCAATCCTTGATCGCAGACGGCGAACTCGAGCACGCCTCCACGGTGGTGCTCGGCCTCAACCGCGCGTGGAAGCCGCTGGATCGCGCAGGCGAGCGCGTAGCGCTGCTGAGCGAGCTGCTCGAGAGGGCTGTTTCGGGGACGCTTTCGAGGCCTTCGCGCATTGACCTATTGCTGGCCCGTGCCGAAGCGCGGGGCCAGGCCCGCGACGCTAGCGGAGCCAGCGTGGACCGCGACAAGGCCTTGGCGCTTGCCCGTGAGCAGCCTGATGACCGGCTACGTCTCGGGCGGGCCTTGTGTGCGGTGGGCCGCCAACAGTGGCACGAGGGCCAGCTCGATCAAGCCGAGGCGCACTACCGCGAAGCCCTCACGAACCTTGCAGACGGTGATGCCGAAGAGGAGATGCTCACCTGGAGCAACCTCGCCAATATCCATGTAGTAAGGGGCGCGCTCGAGCAGGCCCGGGCCGAATACGAGGCCGCCCTCATGGTGGCAGCGCGCAATGCGGTAGGCGGAGAAGCGCTCGGTCTCGTGTTTGGTAATCTGGGTAATCTGGAGCTGAATTTGGGCGAGACCTCGCTGGCCCTTTATCATCTTGAGGAGGCGGTCAAGCTGCTGCGCGCCGCCCATGCTTATCGCTATATCGTTCCCTTCCTCGGTACGACCTCGCGAATTGCGCTCTCTCAAGGGCGCTGGGATGAGGCACGCCTATTGGCAGAGGAGGCTCGCGTCGCCGATAGTCGGTTAACCGATTGGCCGTGGCGCGGTGATTTGCACATGTTGCGCGGGGAGCTCTATGAAGCGGATAGCGACACCGCCGCGGCGCGCCGTGAGATGGAGGCAGGCGTCGAGGCGCTCCGGCTATTCGGCCACCCGCTGTTATGCGGGTTGGCCCTGGCGAAGCTCGCTCGTTTGGAGGCTCTCGCTGGGAGGGAGGTCGTCGCGCAGCGGCGTCTCGCAGAGGCCGCTGCGTGCCTCGGTGCCGAGCGACCACTGTGCGCGTTGGTTTCGCTGGTTCAGGCCCACCTCGACCTTCGGGCGGGCAAGCGAGACCTGGCCCTGCGCGCGGCCGATCAGGTCGAGGCCGACGCCGAACGCAGCTTTGAGGTGCGCTCTGCGCTGCAAACCCTACGCTCGCAGCGCGAAGCTGCGCCGCGCGAGCTCGCCCCGAATGGGCCGCCCGCGCCGCGTTCAAGCTCGCCCAACGAGGTCGCGGAACTTACGGTCGACTCGAATGGGCGCTGGTTCTCGATCCGCGGCGGAAAACGGGTCGAGTTCACCACCCGCAGAGCCCTCCGTTTGGTGCTGCTCGCGCTGGCCAAGGCGGCGGTGGAGTCTCCTGGCGAAGCGTTGTCGGTTGAGACGCTATTTGCGGTGGGATGGCCCGGAGAACGTGCACATCCCGAGGCCGCCCAGTCCAGAGTTTACAACGCTATTGCCGAACTCCGGCGCTCCGGCCTTCGTGAGCTGCTGGTTCGCCGTGATGACGGTTACCTGTTCGTAGCCTCGTCGGTGGCGAGCTCACTGGAGTCGTAGACAGGTGCCCTCGGCATCGTCATTCAGGAAGCCGCCGAGCCGGCCAAGCCAATAGCCGATTAGGTAGTCATGCCCCGGGTAGGTCTGCTTGTTGTTGCCGGTGTCAGACCGCTTCCAAGGGTTGGAGTGCCACGTAAGGAAGTAAACGGGGCGTGAGTCGACATCCACCGGGCTCGAGGAGCAGCTCCCCGAGCGAGCGAGGCGAATCCGCGGGGGCGCATCGAATTGCTCGATTTGATCCTGCGCCTCACTCAGCGGACCGCTCTCCAAACCGCCGCTGACGCGGCCATAGCCAAAGCTGAAGAAGCTGTTCTTATGCCCTCCGAGATCGCTCCACACCGGAGCCAAACCCTCGGTTAGCAGCTTGTTGCGGAGCGCTGGTTCCGTCTCCAACAGGCCCCAGGTGTAAGCGCCGATGAAGCCGATGTGAGCGCCAAAGTAGGTCGCTTCGCAATCTTGCTCATGGTCGGACCAATTCGACGCGAGCTCGACCCAATCGTTGCCATTGCCCCAGTCATCGTCATTCTCGAGCAGCAGCTGCGAGATCGCAGCGCGCTCCTCCTCGTAGCCCGCGACGCCTTCGGTGACGTGAAGAGCGGCTCGCATCGCCCCCCCGGCCATCAAAGCGCTCGAGGCGCGCGGCACGTCGGGCACGCTGGAGAACTGCGACCATTGACGGAAGAACACCGAGGGGTTGGGCATCATCTCCTGGCCGCCGCGGATCGCCCCGCCGGAGATATCGTTGAAGTCGACGCTGATCTCTACCGCACCGTCCACCATGTCGGCCGGCTCAGGAATGAAGAAGCGCGCTTCGCGCATAGCCACTGGGAGAGCGAAGCCGTTCACCACGAGACGGACCGGCAACGTGCGCTTTCGCGCCAATTCGACGGCAAAGGGGACGAGCGAATCGCGGATTAGCTGACGGTGCTCTTCGTCGTAGGAGCTGAGCGAGTCGTAGGCTGCGGTCAGCCCAAGCAGCGGCCCCATGTACATGTCGCGACTCGGGTCACCCACGTAGTCCCAGGTTTGACCTGCGTACTCAACGTCGCAATGCCGGTCGAAGGCGTTGCAGTCCCAGTTCGTCCACTCTTTGTGGTCGTTGTCACTCGAAGGGAACATGCTGGTCGCCAGGTTGCCTGGGTCCCCGGAGATGTGGAACAAGCCGTCGAAGCGCTCGACCAGGCGCTTGACGTTGTTTCGGGCGTCCGCTGAACCAGTGGCTGCGAGCTTGAAGGATTCGGCCGCAAGGTAGATGCCAGTGTGGAGGGCGGAGTCGCCGATGTAGATCGAGTCCACGTCGGTCAGACTGGAGGTCGAGTATTTCACGCTGACGATTTGGTCGTAAAAGAGGCTGCTGGTCTGATCGTGAATCCAGCGCTCGAACAGCCGAGCTCGACCGTGGGTTCCGCTGGCTTGAACCTCGACGAAGCTATCGCTGGCGACGTCATACAAAGCGCAACCGGCTTGCCCCGCACGGCACTCATCGGAACAGGCGTTGGGGGTACAAACGCCCGCCACGCAGCCGAGGCCAGCGGCGCAGCTCTCCTCGAGCCAGCTGGTCTCGCCACCTTCGACGCTGCATACGGCGCGCGTGTTCCAGCCGGTGCATACGGGCGCTGCTGCCTCACAGCTGCCTGACGCTCCACCGCCGGTGCCTGGCGTTCCGCCGGTGCCGGAGCTGCCGGCTGCGCCAGCGCCCATCGAGGTTCCGGCGCCAGCTGCGCCAGCTCCCTCTCCGAGCCCGCTACCGCCTGTCCCGTCCCCGGCCGTTCCACCGGTGTTGGTGCCTGCGCCAGAGCCAGGACCTTCAGGGTTGGCGTTGGAGCAAGCGGGCAGGGCGATTAGGGCGGTCAACAGGAAGCGGCGCAACAGCATGGTTTTGCCGTAGATCCGCCTGCTGCTCGGTGGGTCTGAAAGAATCTGAAAGCTGCGTCCGCCTCGGCGGCGCCGTCCCTCAGGGCGTGAGCTCAGCGCGGCTGCTTATCGAACGCGATGCGTGAGCTGAACGCGGCCGCCGAGCGGACCTTGTCGGTCCCGGGCAGACTCACAGGGTCCACGCGGACGAGGAAAGGCTGATAACCGGTGGCGATCAGGTTGAAGAACGCGACCCCTGCCGCAGGATCGACGATGCCGTCGGAGTAGCGCTCAAAGATCCGCGTGCGGACGAGCTCCGTCTCCTCCTCGAGATAGAGTGAGAGGCTCGTGAGCTTGTTGTCTTCGAAGTAGCCTCCCGCGGCGACGACCTTGCCTTGCTCGAAAGGTTTGGGCGTACCGCTGCAGCGTGAGATCGCGCCTGTGTCGACGAGTCTGCGCGCGTCGGGCGGCTCTTTCGACCAATCGAACTTGTCTACCTGGTGCTTCGCCGTGCGGCAGGCCTCGGCAAAGTCCGCGCGGCTCTGCCCGAACTCGAAGCCAGCGATAGCCGTCCAAGCCTCAGCTGGCGGCCCGAGCACCTCGCTCAATGAGCGGCGCGGCTCGTCGTCGATCTTGGCGTTCCGCAGGAGCGGCTCACAGAATGACGGCGCATCGGCGATGCACTGCGCGTTCAGGGTGACGAGCCGATTGGCCTTGGACATGAACACCACAGCTCGTGCCTCGAGCACAGCGCGGCGTTCGCCGGAGCCCAGGGTGACGCGGCTCAACACGTCGAGCCGATCATTTTCGTATTTGGGTTCGAATAGAATCTCGGTCGCGCCTTGCAGGGTCATTTCGAGGCGCAACGCCGCCGCCGCGTATTCGAGCGCCTCGCGAACCGTCCCTCGTAGGGCCGCTGGGTCTTCGGGCAGATCGAACCGCAGCACGTACGCTGTGCCATCCTTCATCCCTGTCGGTGCTCGCCGTGCATCGACGACAACGGTCGACTTGGGTTCGCGCGCAGCTACAGCTGCACGGATCCGCTCTTGTTTCGGTGCTTCGAGCGGAACGAAAGAGGCAGGAAGCTCCATTGAGATTCCCGCGACCTTCACGACCTGTGCGGCCTCGGTCGAGACCGAGGAGGTTGGACTGGCGCTGAGCGATTCGCCTGCGGGTGCAGGCTCCGTGGCCCTCTCCGAGCCACAACCGAAACACCACAAGACACAGGCCAGCATTGAGCGAAGCACGTTGACCCCTTATCACTTCGCGCGTCGCGCCTGGGTACTCGAGTTCCCGGGCGTGGTTTCGCTTCGAAAGAAGTTGGTACTCAAAGGCGTTGACGCGCTCGCCTGGCGCGATTGAGCATCTCTCGATGCAGCTCGCCAGCAAGGTCATCAGCGTGGTCGTGCTCATGGGCTGCGACCCTCAACCCCTATCGCGGGTCGAGTCGGAGCGCCTGACGAGCGTGAGCGCGGTGAGCTCGAGCTCAGCGACCGCCTCGGCGATCGCTTCGTCGAGCGTCAGCGCGAACCCGAGCGCTGCGAGCAACGCTCTTCCAGCGCGCGTGTTCAAGACCCCACAACGCACGCTCGACTGCAGCAACTACTTCGGCTGTGCGGTGCTCGGGGAGAGGCTCGCTTGCTGGGGTTACAACCAGTTTGGACAGCTGGGCAAACCCGCGGTCAAGTACCCGCGAAAGGGGAGCGCCTTCGTCAACGTGCCTTCGCCGATGGCGGTCGCGGTGGGGTTCACGCATGGCTGCGCGCTCAGCGCTGAAGGAGACGTCCACTGCTGGGGTTCGTCTTCGGACGGTGCCTTGGGAGACGGCGTCTTACCGCCGCCGGATGAGCCGTCCTCCAGGGTGATCGCGCCGACCAAGGTCAAAGGCCTCGGTGCAAAGGCGGTCGATCTCGACGTTGGGAACAGCCACAGTTGCGTGGTGTTGGAGGACGGCGGCGTCGCCTGTTGGGGGGCTAACTACGCTGACGTGTTGGGGGTAGGGGAGCCTTCGTCGGCGAAACCGGTGCGCATCTCCGGCGTGCTAGGAGCCGTCGAGGTTGCCACGTCGGACGACCTAACCTGCGCGCGGACTGCGAAAGGGGACGTCATTTGTTGGGGGCGCGGCAAGTCGGCACCGGAGCAAGTTGCTGGCGCCTGTGCGAAGCAGCTGACCATCGCCTCGAGCGCTGCTTGCGCGCTCGACTGCGCGGGAAGCGTGAGCTGTTGGGGCAATCTTCCTGGGTACAACAAGCAATCGCTGACGCCCAAGGTGCAGCCCGAGTTCGTCGATGTCGAGGAGATCCGTGGTGGGCTATCGCACTTCATCGCGCGGGATCGCGCCGGGCAGGTCATTGCCTGGGGCGGCAATGATTCGGGCCAGATCGGCAACGGCAAGCCAGCGAGCTGGGATTCGGCCTTTGCCGATAAGCCGGTAACGCTTTCCACCGGTTGGAAGGCCAGCGCTGTGTGCGCGGGGGGCATCGTCGCGCGCCCCGACGGCCGCGACTATCTGCGACCATCGAGCTTCGTCGACACCGGCATCAGCTGTGCTGCGACCTCGACTGGCGAGGCCCATTGTTGGGGCGAGCCTGACCTCGACTACGTGCCGAAGGCTGTAGAGCTGCCGAAGGAACGCTCGACGCGCTGAGCCAACGAGCGAAGGGCGTGACGCACGCGGCGCTCCATGTAACGCGAAGCGAATGGTGAGCGAAACCTTCGAACCCGAACTGTGGGAGCCGGTGGCCGGCTTCAATTTCTCCGACATCACGTACCACCGCGCCAAGGCACATGGCACCGTGCGGATCGCGTTTCATCGTCCCGAAGTGCGCAACGCCTTTCGTCCGCGCACCGTGGACGAGCTCGCGGTGGCGCTCGATCACGCACGGCAGTGGAGCGACGTCGGTACCGTGCTGCTCACAGGCAATGGTCCTTCGCCCAAGGATGGCGGTTGGGCTTTTTGCTCCGGAGGTGATCAACGCATCCGCGGCAAGGTTGGCTACCAGTATGAGGGTGAGCCCGGCCAAGTGGACGTTGCGCGTCTCGGTCGGCTGCATATCCTCGAGGTACAGCGGATGATCCGCTTCATGCCCAAGGTCGTGATCGCGGTGGTCAACGGCTGGGCGGTCGGCGGCGGGCACAGCCTGCACGTGGTATGCGACCTTACGCTCGCCAGCCTCGAGCACGCGAAGTTCAAGCAGACCGACGCCGACGTAGCGAGCTTCGACGGCGGGTTCGGCTCGGCGTACCTCGCGCGCATGGTCGGTCAGAAGCGGGCCCGTGAGATCTTCTTCCTCGGGCGCACCTACTCGGCCGAAGAGGCCGTGGCGATGGGCATGGCCAACGCTGCGGTGCCGCACGCAGAACTTGAACGCGTCGCTTTGGAGTGGGCCGCCGAGATCAACGCCAAGAGCCCAACCGCGCAGCGCATGCTCAAATTCTCCTTCAACCTGATCGATGACGGGCTCGTGGGGCAGCAGGTGTTTGCAGGCGAGGCAACGCGGCTCGCTTACATGACCGACGAGGCGCAAGAGGGCCGCGACGCCTTCCTCGAGAAGCGCAAACAGGACTACTCGAAGTTCCCTTATTACTACTGAGCGACGCAGCTCCCTCAACGGCGCGGGCGCCCCGCCAAACAGGTAGGCGGGGCGTTGCGCGTTGACCGTGTCCACCTCCCACACTACGTGGCCCCTCATGCGAAATGCGATTCTGTTTGTTAGTGCCTTGTTGATCGTTGGTTGCGGCGGGGGCGATGCAAAAACCGACAAGTCCGCAGCGCCGGGCTCAAGCGCTGCTTCGAGCGCAGCGAAGAGCGCTGGCTCGAGTGCAGCGAAGGGCGACGCATCGGCGAAGCCTGCTGCCCCTGCGGTCGAGATGGAGGAGCTCTCCCTCGCCCCAATCGACAAGTCTCTGGCTGGTTACGTGATGACCGTCCCGAAGGGCGCCAAGATCGACGGTACGCAGATCAAGTTCGGCGAGTACGACTTCTTGGACTTCTCGATGGCCGGTGGCTGGGAGGACGCAGTCAAGGGCCTCGGCAATGACAAGCTCAACGAAAACATCAAGAAGGTGAGCGACACCGAGTATCGCTGGGAGCGCGTTCCCCCGATCGGTCGTATGTACATGGTCGACGTGTTGGTGAAGATCGGCGCCGCCAAGTGGTCCTGCACCACCGGCCTCACCGGCCCGGACAAGGTCGAGACCGCCGACATGATTTCGAAGATGTGCAACAGCATCAAGAAGAAGTAGCTGGGTAAGGCACGGCCTCACCGAGAGGCCGTGCCGTGCGTTTCGAGAACGGACTGCGCGCGATGTGCTGTTCCTCGCGGTGTAAGGTCTTGCGCGGCCGTAGCGTTGGTCTGCCGTGCTTGTTAGGAACGCCATCCTGTGGCGGCAGAAGTCAACGACCCTCGCCTCTCTTGGTACGCTGCTGGCGCTCATCGCGCCCTGTTGGCCGGCGTACGCGACGGGGTATGGCGGGTGTACGGCTCGCCTCGTCGACGACGAGTGTCAGCCTCACTCGGGCGTCTACGACGAGGGAGACACCATGCGTGTTGCCACCGTTTGTGAACTGACGACGGAGGCCGGAAAGCCAAGTCCAAAGAGGATCTATGAGCCGAGCCCAGCAGAGCTGGAGCGGATGCTCCTCGAACGCTCGGGGTGCAAGTACCCGGTGAAGGTCCAACTCAGGAAGACGGACGAGCATTGCGGTGCCGCCGTCGTCTACGAGGTCGAGTTGGAGGAGCCAGGGCGTTACACCTTCTTCCGTCAACGGCTCACCGTCGGTGAGCCCGATCTGGAAGGCCAGCCAGGGTCTGACGAATCGTTCGGCGGTCTCCCTGACGACGGTTTCGGCGGGGCCTGCCCCGAGCCCCCAGCCGAGATCGTGGCGCAACTTCAAGCCAAGAGAGAGGCCGAGCGCATGCAGCGCGAGATCGCCGCTCTTCCGCCCCAGTGTCTTGGCGTCGCGCCGTGGACTCATCCCGAGTGCCTTCCCAAAACAATGACGGAGTGGGAGGTGACGGACTGGGATGCGCGTAAGGGCTGGAGCGTGGAGTTGGCCGCGTCTCCGGTCGTACGCTCGGTGCTCGGAGTTGGCCCTGAAGGCAGCTTCGCAGGCGCCGAGTTTCGCTTCGGATTCCGACGGACCGACCGCTACTCGTCGCACTCAATCATCGGGGACGGCAGCGAGGGTTTACGGTGGTGCATGCCGCTCGTGGCTTGCGCCCTGGTTGGGCTCTTCGCTCCGACGTCGTCTTGGGTTAGCAACGACTACGGACTCGACCTTGTCGCCGGGCTTGGGCGGCAGTTCGATGCTGGAGGCGAAACGTTGGCGGGCTCGATTGCTTTCCGGCCCATCCTCCGCGTCGCCGCCGAGAATCGGTTCCGAAGCCAATCGTGGATCGGCTCGTTGCTTCCCGAGGTCGGATTGCGGTTTGCCGACTCGCGCGAAGCTGAGGTCTTTTTTGGATGGTCGATCTACCCAGTCGACCTGCGACTCGGACGCAATCTCGCGCTCGGATGGGACGGGCCGGTGATCGCGCCGTCCTTTCCGCTGGATGGCGCGCCCATGCGGCTATGGGTCGGTACCGGCCTTTCGCTGACCGTGCTGGCGGGTGAGCCCTAAGGAATCACCGAACCGACGGGTCGAATTCGCGCGTGGTAGCTTCGCGCGGTGCATCGGGTGGTCTGCAGTTGGGTGGCGGTTGCGGCCTTGGGGATGGGCTGCGAAAGCGCGCCTCCCGCTGCGAATAGCGCCTCCTCCAACGGCGCGTCGAGCGAGCCGAGCGCCCCCGCCGCGGCTCTCCCCAGCGCCGAGCCCGAGCCCGCCGCTCCTTCCGCAATGGCCGCCGCTAGCGCTGCGCCAGCCCCTACCGAGCTGGTTGCTCCGGCGAAGTTGCAGCCGCCCTGTGAAGCGGAACCGCCGCTGCCCGAGCCGCTGCGCGCGCTGCCGAGCGATGCGGACATTCTAGCGGGGCTGCGTGGCGAAGGCGGTCCGCTGGGCGCAGCCTCGATCGGCTCGCCCTCACGAGGGTCATTGATGTTCGGCGTTGAGCTTGCGGCCAGCGAGACCATCGCGCGGGCCGGCAAATACCCGTATGGCACCGCTGCCGTCGTGGCCGCGATTGAGCGCGCGGTGCGCGAGGTGAACCGCTGCTTTCCGGGGGCGCACAAGCTCGCCGTCGGCGATTTGAGTCGTAGGCGAGGGGGCTGGCTTTTGCCGCATCGTAGTCACCAATCGGGGCTCGATGCCGACCTCGGATTTTACTACCGCTCGGGGCCTGCTTGGTACGTGCGGCCTACCGCCGAGACGCTCGATGCGCCGAGGACCTGGCGGCTTCTGCGCGCCTTGCGCAGCGGTGGGAACGTCGAGGTCGTGTTCTTGGACCTGCGGATTCAACGGCTTTTACATAGCTATGCAGCCAGCTTGAACGAGCCCGAACTCGACGCGATCTTCGACCTGAACAACAAGAAGAACCGCTGGCTACGTCATGAATACGGCCATCACACGCACATGCACGTGCGCTTCCAGGATGAGCAAGCGGTAGCGCTAGGAGCGCGCCTCGCCCGACTCGATGCGAATGGCCTGCTGCGGGCGAGCTACTGGGCGAAGGCGTCGCGTTAGCGTCAATCAGCCCAGAGGCCGTCGCGCTCTTGCCATTCGATGCTCTCGAACAAGACGTCGAAGGCTTCGCTGAGGTCGTGATCGCTGCGCAACTCGGCGCCGCGGGCCTCGACCCATTCGAGGGCGAGAGGAAGTGCGAGGGTCGAGGGCGCTGCGTCCTCCAAGCGATCCACCGTGAGTGAGAGCGCCTGGGTCATCAGCACCGGCCGCGGCAGCGGCGCGAGTTGGTCGGAGAGGGTTGCACAATGCTCCGGCGAGGACGTGACAGCGTATTCGCGGCAGGCGAAGGGCCGTTCCTCGTAAACGCTGCAGCGTCCCTCGATCAAGAAGGGACACGCCATGTTCAGCTCGAGGTATCTGCGTGAGAGCGCGTCCCAACGTTCACTCTCGCTGCCGTCCCCAGGGCTGACCAGCGAGGTGCGCGGCTGATCGTGTTTGGGGTGAATCAGGCCGTTTTTCTCGAGCGTCGAGAGCACGTGCGCAAAGCGGTTCTTCACCTCTTTGTGCTGTTTCTGCGGTAGCCGTGCGAGCGCGGTAACCAGCGCCTTCGCCTCGATCAGGGAAACCGGTACCAGCTGATGACAGCAGGCTGTGCAACCCGTTTTGCAACTGACCTTCAAGCCTGCTGCGCGCGCGCGCGTCTCGCTTTCGGTCATCACCGTGGACGAGAGTTTGCGAATCGCCGGTAGCAGCGCTCCGAGCCCGCCCGTACCGCCGGGCAGAGGCACGGTGGTGGCCTTGTTTTCGCCGAAGATTGGCAGAACAACGCGTTTCTCTTTGGCCATGATTGCGGACCTGCCTGTTGCTGTCTTTCTTGACGGGTTACGACCCTGACAGTAAGCCAAACCGATGTCCTTCGTCGCTCGATTCTCGCCCGTTCGCCTGGCCTGCGCTGTGACCTTCTTCGCTGGCTCGCTGTTGGCGGTGGCCGGTACGGCTCAAGCGCAGGAGGAAACCGCACCGGCAGCCCCGGTGGCGGCTCCGGCAGTCGCGCTGCGGATCGTCGTGCTCGACACGGCCAAGGTGCTCAAGGAGTCGGAAGAGGGCATCCGCATCGAGGCCAACCTGCGGAAGCTGTTTGACCCGAAGAAGGCGGAGCTTGCCAGCAAAGAGAAGCAGCTCGGCGAAGAGTATGAAGAGCTCGAGCGCGAAGAGAAGACGAAGGGTCGCAGTGAGCCGCTCGAGCGCCGCAAAGCCGAGTTCAAGCAGAAGGTGGCGATGCTGCAGCAAGCGGCCTACACCATTCAGCAGGACTACAATCAGAAGCGCCAAGACAGCTTGATGCCGCTCCTCGGCAAGGTCGGCGCCATCGTTAAGTCGATCGCGCAGCGTGAAGGCTTTGACCTCGTGCTCGAGAAGCAAGCGGCGGTTTACTTCCGCGCCGACTTGGAGGTGACCGAGCGCGTGATTCAAGCGGTCAACGCGGGTGAAGGTCCCAAAGAGCCCAAGGCGCCCAAGAAGCCGAAGGACAAGCCCGCCCCCGCCAAGGCGCCCGCCGCTCCCAAGAAGTGACGTTCTGGGTCGGTGAGCTGCCGACGGCGGCGCCTTCCCAAGCTACGATGCCCCGATGGGGATCGTCTGTGTGGTGCCGCCGGCGCTTGGCGCAGCGAAGGCCTCGGCCCGTGCAGAGCTGTTAGCGGCGGCCCTACGACGGGACCTCGGTGTCGAAGTCAGCGCGGTGGTGGCCGCAAATTACGGTGAGCTCGAGCGACAGCTCAACGATGCCACGGTCGATGTCGCTTGGTGCCCAGCGGCGGTCTGCGCCCGGCTGACGCGAGCAGCGGCCGCCTTCAGCGTCGTGCGAGAGGGCGTTTCAAGCTACAGATCCGCACTGATCGCTCGGCGCGAAGATAAGCTCATCGTGCTGCAGCTGGATGGCAAGCGCGCCGCTTGGGTCGACCCGCTCTCGGCCGGCGGGCACTTGCTCGCGGTTGCGCTGCTCAAGTCCCGCGGGCTTAGCTGCGAGCGGGTGTTCGCGTCGCAGGCGTTTTTGGGGACCCATCGCGCGGTTGCGTTGGCTGTATTGCAGAACGACGCTGACGTTGGAGCGGTCTCGATTCACGGCGTTCATGACAACGCCCTGGAGGCGATGATGCGTTGGTACGTTGGACCCAACGGCGACCGTTTGGAGACCATCGCAGTCAGCGAACGTTGCCCCAACGACGCGCTCGTGATCAGCGAGCGCCTGCCCATCGCTCTGACCGCGCAGCTAACCGAAATCCTAAGCAAAGCGCACGAGGGACCCAAAGGCTCCCAGGTACTGGCGGCGCTCGAGTGTGAACGCTTCGAGCCCGCCGACCTTGGGAGCTACAAACGCGCCTTCGCCTCGGTTGGCTCGAGTTCGAAGGCGCCGCCGCCGATGCGTCCGTGAGTCGCGGGGGCTCAGCCGCCGAGGCCCGAGGCCGAAGCGTTGGGCTGCCACAGCACCTCGTCGGCCCGCTCGTATTGTGAGCCCGCGCGGCTCATCACGAAGAAGGCGTCCGAGAGGCGATTGAGATAGCGCACGGCGGTGGCGTCCACTTCGTGATCGTGCGCAAAGCCGACCAACAAGCGCTCGGCCCTTCTGCATACCGTGCGGGCCAAATGCAGATCGGTGTTGAGGCGTGAGCCGCCGGGAAGGACGAAGGAGCGCAACGGCGCGAGGTGCTCGTTCATCGCGTCCATCTCGCGCTCGAGCAGGTCGATCTCAGCGCCGGTCACCCGCGGCTGCTTCGGGTGAACGTCTTCCGGAAGCGTCGCCAAAATCGATCCGAGGTTGAACAGCTCATGTTGGATGCGCAGCAGCGTGCTCGCGAGTTTACGCAAGGACTCTACGTCGTTCTTCGCGTTCTCGGCGGCGCCGAGGGCGCTGTGCCGGCTCGCTCCGACGATCGCATTTAGCTCGTCTACCGTGCCGTAGACTTCGATTCGGAGGTCGTTCTTGGCGACCTTCTGACCACCGACGAGGCTGGTTTGTCCACCATCCCCCTTGCGTGTGTAGACGCGGTTGATGGCGATGTGCGTTTCACCAAAGGGCTCGCGATTGGACTCCGTCATTCCGCCCTCATAGAGCACCTTTGCGGAACGACCAACGAGCGAAAAGACTAAGCTCACGCGATGGCGAGTTTCCCGGAGATTTTAGCGGAGGCCCTGCAACGGGTGGCTGCCATTACTCCCGAGGCGTTGCGGGCGCGGCTCGCTCAGGGCGAGCTTGCACTGCTCGACGTCCGTAGCGAGTTGGAGTGGAAAGCCGGCTCGATCGCAGGAGCCGTACATCTTCCAGAGAACCGAGTGGACCCGGAGATCGAGGAGCTTCTCCCGAATAAACAGCGTCCAATCGTCGTGTTTTGTTCGGGGGAGAAGCGCGCCGCGCTGGCCGGGGCGAACATGCTCGAGCTCGGTTACGCCAACGTATTGCGGCTTGCGCCGGGCTTCGATCGCTGGCGCCGGCTTGGCTTTGAAGTGACCGTACCCAAGGGCGAGCCGTTTTCGTTCGAGCGTTATCGCCGTCAGCTGGTGCTTCGTGAGGTGGGTGAGCTCGGCCAGCTGAAGTTGCGGCAAGCGAAGGTCCTGCTGGTTGGGCTCGGTGGGCTCGGCTCGCCCGCCGCGCTGTATCTCGCTGCTGCCGGCGTAGGCACGCTCGGTCTCTGCGATGCGGATCGTGTCGAGCTCTCCAACCTTCATCGGCAGATCCTCCACTCGACGGCGCAGCTCGGCGAATTGAAGGTGAAAAGCGCGGAAGCCGGCCTCGGCGCGCTCAACCCGGAGGTGAGGCTGCTGCCGTACCCGGAGCGATTGACGACCGAGAACGCGCGCAACTTGGTGACCGCGTTCGACCTGGTGGTGGACGGCTCCGATAACGTTGCCACGCGTTATGCACTGAACGCTGCTTGCGTGGCGGCGAAGCGGCCGCTGGTGTTTGGCAGCGTTCATCGCTTCTCCGGCCAAGTGACCGTGTTCGGTGGCGCGCGCGCCGGCCAATGGGAAGGGCCTTGTTACAACTGCATGCATCCCCAAGCTGCGCCCGCTGGGCTCGCTGAGAGCTGCGAGGAGGCGGGTGTACTCGGTGCGTTGCCGGGGCTGGTCGGGACGCTGCAAGCGGTCGAGGTGCTGAAGCTGATCCTCGGTGCAGGGCAGGTGCTCACCGGTCGGGTGCTGCTGATCGACGCGCTCGGTTCGCGCTTCAGCGAATTGCGTCTGCGAAAAGACCCCCGATGCACTGTGTGCTCGGAGGTCCTTTAGCAAGCTGCGGAGACCGTCGCCCCGTGTGGCCGCGCTCGGTCGTGCTCAGGCTTGCGCTGGCGCCTGGGGCTTTCGCTTGAGCGTGTTGTACGCGAGCACGTCTTTGCGCGGGGTACGTGCGACGTCTTCGATCTTGCTCGTGATCAGCTGACGGTCCTCGCCCCACTCGGTGGTGTAGGTGAAGAAGATAGCGTCGCCCTTCTTGGGACCGTCGAGGCTGGGTACAACCGAGCCGTTATCGTAGAACTTGACGCCGCCCTCGACCTTCAACGCGACGGCCATGTGGCCCTCGCACCAGCGCTTCGATTTGCGGTCACGCACCGCCACACAGAGATCGTCACGCAGGTGGTACTCGGTGTTTCTGGTGAACACCACGCGGTGCCGTCTTCGTTCATTGCCTTCGTACGCCATCGACTTCCTCCGAGTTCGAAAGGTAAGGAAGAAGCTCGCGAGCGGCCAAACAACCCGTGTCGGTTGCTGCTCGCACGAGTCATGTTGGCCCATCCCTGAAAGCCTCAATACGCTTCGGGTTGGAAATGACCCGCGGTCCCGGCATCACCAAGATTCGCTGCCTCTGGCCTGTCGCCGTAAAGCAGAAGACGCTTTACCGCGCGACCTTGCCGCTGCTCAACGAGTGGCTCGGGCATGCCGACATCGTGAGCGAGGGCGCGGTGGAAACTTCTGCTGCAGGTGCTTCGTACTTCGGCAGCACACACCTGCGACTGCCGTGGGCACACTCGCCACACCCAGCGCTGCGCGATCAGCGAGCGCTGCTCGTACTCGAGAGCGATCCACACTTGCGTGTGTTGATTTTGCGCGTTGCACGCCGCGAAGCGGAGACGCGCTGCCGCGGAACACTTCACGTAATGCGAGCTGACCTCAGCTTTTCCACAGACCCTGTGGGCTTCATCGCGCTCACGGATGTCGATGCAAGAGTCGCTCTCGTTGATGCATCAGCGCTTCACTCTTGACGCACGTGGCCACGTCGATAGAACGCGTTGTGACGACGCACGCATGAAGAAGCGAAACACAGGCGACGAGCAGAAAGTGATTCACGTCGTGTTCGGACCTGGCGGCGGTCGCGTCGGGCCAGCGTCGACGCATGACGCACACTCAATGTCGCGTGGCGCTGCAGCGGCTGAAGAAGGTGAAGTCCCGCGTTCCTCACGTGAGCCCGTCACGGATCTGTTCACGCTGACGGAGGTCGCTCGGCTGCTCTCGGTGTCCACCGGTCGCTTGCGCAGTCTTGACAAGAACGGCATCGTCACGCCCTCGGGCCGTCGGCGCGGTAGGAGGGCTTATACCTTCCAAGACGTGATCGCGTTACGCGCTGCGCGTGACCTGCTCGCTCAAAAGGTGCGGCTGCGGGATGTCGCCAAGGCCATCTCGAGCATCCAGCTGGCGTTGCCGCGCGTGACGCGTCCGCTCTCCGAGTTGAGCATCTTGTCCGACGGTCGGCAGGTGGTGCTGCGCACCGAGTCGGGCAACTATGAACCCGTCACGGGTCAGATGGTGCTCGATTTCGAAGTGAAGTCGTTGCGTGAAGACGTTGTGCGCGTGCTGCGCCCCAACGCCGGTCGCGAGCGCGCACGCACCGCCTACGATCTGTACGTGAAGGCGAGCCAGCTCGATGAGTCGCCCGCGACCTTGCCCGAGGCCGAGCGGCTCTATCGGCAGGCGATCGAGCTCGATCCGTGGCTCGCCATCGCCTACACGAACCTGGGCAATATCTGCTTTCGTCGCGATGAAGAGGAGTCGGCCGTCGCGCTTTATCGCAAGGCCCTCCAGATCGACACCACTCAGCCGGAAGCGCAATACAACCTCGGCTACGTCATGCTCGAGCGCGGCGCGGCGGACGAGGCGATCGCCTTCTTCGAAGGGGCGATCAAGAGCGACCCTCGCTTCGCCGACGCTTATTTCAACCTGGCGATGGCCTTCGAACAAACGGGCCGCGCAGACGACGCTCGGCCGTGTTGGCGGCGCTACCTCGAGCTGGAGCCCACCGGCACCTGGGCCGACATCGCGCGCCGTCATTTGTGAGGCGGGTGAGCCGCTGAATCTGCGGGTCCACGGCTTTGCAGCGCGGGGCTCGCGACGTTGTTTGTGGCGTAGCCGTTAGATTGTGGTACGCACGCGCACGTGGCGGACAACCAATTGGCGCGGCAGCTGGCACACTCAGCCTTGGACGCCTTGAAGAAAGCTGGGCACATCGTGCTCGCTCCAGGGGGCGGAGAGCAAACGGCGAGGGAGATGGCTCAGCAGCTCGAGCCAGCCCTCCCGAGGATCCTCGCGAAGGTGGTGAGGAGCCCGATCATGGGCGAGGTCTCGAGCACCTTCGGGGATGAGGCTACCGACGAGTTGGTCGAGGAACTCGTAGAAGAGCTGCGTGAGACGGTGCTCGACTCCGACGGCGTCGAGGACGTATTCGCCGAAGACCGGGCGATCGAACGGGTCATCTTCCTCACCTTGCGTGACGAGCTGCGTCTGCTCGGTAACCGTGAGGCCGATGACGAGGCTGAACCACCGCCGATCAGCGTCCGCTTGGACACCCTCGGTTACGTGGCCAAAGCTGCAGCACGCGAGGCCGAATTGCCGACGCTTCGGGACGCCCTCGATCGCGCCGCGCTCGCCGTCCAAGCGGAGCTCGACAACTTCGATGAAGAGGCGCACACGGCCTTCTTTCGCCCGGGGGACTCGGATCCGGAGAAGCGCATCGAGATCGAGGCGGCGATCGAGGAGGAGCTCTCCGATCTCGTGGATCTCGGCGTGGTGGAGCTGCCATCGGAGCTGCGCGTGGTACCGCTCCCAGCGTTGGCGCCCGACGCGCGGAAAGGGCTCAGCCGCCGCCTGGATGATTTAGCGGCGCGTCACCTGGCTGATCCGCTTTGTCCCGGAACGTGGGACTGGGGCGCTGAAAAGACGACGGTGGTGCTTTCGTTTACGCCGCTTACAGCGCCGAACCCGGCTTTGATCGACTCGGCTGCGGCGGCCTTTGGCGCAGGGCTTGCTGCACTGCTGGCCGAGCTTCCGAGCGCACCCGCTGCTGCCGTTGAACCGGCCGAGGCGCGTCCCGCCCGCAAGGCTGCAGCCGCGTCCAAGCAAGCGGCTGGCTCGAAACCGGACGCTGATGACGCTCTAGCGAGGCGCCTGTTGGCCGCGCTCGAGGCGGAGCCGACGCTGAAGAAGAAGCCGGCCAGCAAGAAGAAGGCTGCCGAGCCGAAGGCGGCTGCGCCGAAAATGCCCAAGAAAAAGGCCTAGTTCGGGCTGGCGGCGCAAAAAGCTGGAAATACTTTGCGCCGCAATCACGTAAAGAGCGTCTAAAGGGGCGATGCTCTGTCTCGTGCTTGGCTTGGAGGCTGGGTCGCTCGGTGGGTGAGTCAGCTTTCCCTGGCTGAAGAATGCGTGGCAGGATGTCGGCCGGCTTTATCAATCTGGAGGATCGAATGAATCAGAAGCTTATGTCAGTGGTGGCGGTTCTTGCTTTGGCAACGGGCTGCGTGGTCACGAGCAGTGACGGTACCGATGGTGGCGGCGGAACGGCTGGATCAGGCGGCACCACCACCAACGGCGGTGGCGGAACGGGCGGAGTGGCCAATGGCGGCGGTGGAAGCGGTGGAGCTCAGGCTTGCACCACTCCCGATGAGTGCGTTGGAATTGCCGAGGCTGTCTGCGTCGAGCCGACCTGCGAAGAGGGTGTTTGCGGCACCATCAACTCGGCTGAAGGCGTGCTCTGCACCGATTCACAAGGGAGCGCTGGCTTCTGCAACGGTGAAGCGGCCTGCGTTGAGTGCTTGAGCGACACCGACTGCGCCAACGGCACCTGCAATGTGGACGGCGTTTGCGAGAGTGAAGTTCTCGGCGGCGTCTGCGGTGACAACTTCTGTCAGTTGGAGGTAGGCACGCAAGAGTGCTTGGCCTGCGCGATTGCCACGCAAAAGTGCAGCAACGAGCGCATCGCCTGCGTGAACGACGCGGACGGCAACCAGTGCGATACCTGCGGTGAGTTCTTCAACACCGGCGGTCAGAACTTCTGCCCGGGCAGCCAGGAGAAGGCGCAGGCCTTCCTCGATTGCGTTTGCACCGTCGGCGTCTGCGCCGAGTGATTGTCCGGGGCGGTTGACGCTCCAAGAAAGAGGACGGTCGGGCTAACCGTCCGTCCTCTTGTGTTTCTTGTGATGACGTGGGGAAGAGTCGCGCGGCGCATCGACGCGGGGCTGTCGTAAACCTTTCGCGGGAGGCTTGAAATGTTCGGACGTACCTTCGGTCTTTGTTTGGCGGCATCGCTTTTGGTCGGCTGTTTGATCGTTGATAACAACGACGGTGAAGGCGGCTCGGGCGCTACCACCAACGGCGGCGGCGGCAGCGCCGGGTCGAACAACAACGGTGGCGGCGGTGGTACAGCCGGCTCGACGACCGATGGCGGCGGCGGAAGTGGCGGCCTCGGCGGCACGGGTGGTGTTGGCGGCGTCACCAACGGCGGCAGCGGTGGTCTCGGTGGTGAGGGCGGAGCGGGCGGCGCTGCCCAGTGCGTGAGCGCGGGTGACTGCGCTGAGTCGAACGAGGAGTGCCAGGTTGCGGTTTGCAACAACGGTGCTTGCGAATACGAGAACGCGGCTGAGGGCACGCTCTGCACCGACGCCAACGGCGGTGGCGGATACTGCGATATGGCGGGGGCCTGCGTCGAGTGCATCATGGACAGCGACTGCATCGACACCGAGGTTTGCGAGACCGGGACCTGCGTAAGCCAGATCCTTGGGCCGCCCTGCGGCGACAACTTCTGCCAACTGATGCCGGCCACGCAGCAATGCATCAGCTGCCTGTTCAGCGAGGGTGGCGCTGGTGGAACCTGCAACGCTGAGTACATGGCGTGTGTGGCGGAGGGCTCACCTGCTGGTTGCACCAGCTGCTTCGAGTATCTGAACGGCCAGGGCAACCAGGCCTCGTTCTGCAACAACGGCAACCTCGACAGCCTGCAGACGACTCAGAACCTGCTCGACTGCATGTGTGCGGCGAACGCCTGCGCGCAGTAGCCTCCTAACGTTCACGAGCAAAGGGCGTCCCATTCGCGTGGGGCGCCTTTCTTTTGTGTACGGCCCAGCCAGCGGCCCCCCAGCCCAGCCTACGGCTTCGGCGGTGGGCGCAACGGCAGCGAGGCGAAGAACGGCAGGCTCTTGCCCAGCCGCGCCTTGGCCAACTCGACGATGCGGTGCACCTCGGGGATGCGCTCGAGATAGGCGCTGCGGTGCTCGCTCCGGCCGATCTTCCGGGCGCGATCACAAATGGCGGTGAACCCAGCCTCGAGCGCGCTGTTGGCGCCGGCTTCATCCTCCACGGCGAGCAACGTTTCGATCAGGGTCAGGTGCGTGAGCTCCTCCCATTCTTCGACCGGTTGGCCGCGGATCAGATCCACCGCCTCTTGCGCGAGGGCCAGCGCATCCCCGATCTCCCCGCGCGAGTAGGAGACCGCAGCCGCGACGAAGCGGGCCGTCGGGATCAACGCAGGCAAACTTCGAACCTCGGCCTCGACGAAGGAAGCGAGCGCTTGTGCCGCCGCGAGATCGCTCGATTCTTGGATGTCGTGCCCCTCGGCGCGCGCCTGGCCGATGCGCCACAGCAGCAGCAGCGCCTCGTACACGCGGGCGTGCACGCGCAGCCGCGCAGCGCCTGTTTCATCGGCGATCTTGCCGGCCTCGCGCTGCATTTCGATGCCCCGGTCCACCAGGCCGAGGCGGGCCTCAGTCATGCCGAGGTTGTGCAACGCGAAGGCCTCGAGGATGCGCATGCGACGATCGCGAGCGTCACCCAACGCGCGATCGAGCAGCCAGCGCGCCTCCTCGAACAGACCGAGCAGGTTCATCGACGAGGCGGTGTTGAGGCGCGCGCGCGTCGCGAGCACCACGTCCCCAGCGGTGTCCGCGACGTCGATCACGCTCGGCCCGTTAGCCACGACCTCTGAAGGATCGGCGAGCTGCATGAGCGCAAACAGCCGCGCGTCGAGAACGCGTACCAGCGCCTCCGACGACTGCGACATTCGCGCGAGGGGAAGCGCCTCGTCAGCGAGCTTGAGGGCCTCTCGTGGCTGGCCGAGGTCGACGAAGCCGCGTACGCGAGCGGCCATCAGTTTGGCCCGCGTGGCGCTCGAAAGCTCGGTCTGCGACTCGAGCGCGGCCTTGGCTCGAGCGTCGCCCTCGATGCTGCGGCCACTCTCGATCAAAGCCTGCGCGGCGAGGCATTGCGCTTCCGCCCAACGATCACTGCCCGGCCTGGAAAGCTCCCCAGCGTCGAGCGCGGCGCGGACTCCGTCTTCCAGCCTGCCCAGCGGAATGCGGGCCTGCGCCGCCGCCAACATCAGCTCGGCTCGCAGCTCATCCGGCGGGCCGCAATTGAGTCCGCGATCGGCGAGCTCGAGCGCTGTCTCGAGGTGGGCGCCGGCCGATAGCGCCTGCCGCGTCGCTCGCGCGTAGAGCGCCGCGGCGCGCTCGAAGTCTTCGCCGGCGTCGGCGTGCTTGGCGATCAGACCGACGTCGGCGTCGCCCTTCGACTCGAGCCAGGTGGCCGCAGCGCGATGCATCTCGGTGCGGTCTTCCTCGAGGATCGACGCGTAGGCTGCGTCGCGGAGCAGCGGATGGCGGAAGGTCCACTCGGTTTCACCGGCGATACGGCTCTGCGGCTGCTCGTTGAAGACCTCCAGCCGCTCGAGCTCGATCAGCTGTTCGGCGGTGGGGCGCTCGAGCAAATGGGAGACCGCGCCGGTCCAGAAGACCGGCCCGAGCACGCTGGCACCGCGCACCACCTCGCGAATCGGCTTCGGCATGCGATCGAGGCGCATTTGCAACAGCGTTTGCACCGTCAGCGGCAGCTCATCTTGGCCGCGATCCGCAGCGCGCACGAGCTCCTCGAGGAAGAGCGCGTTGCCACCGGCGCGCTCGACGATGCTGGTTTGCAGCTTCGGATCGGCGGCGGGCAACGCTGCGCGAATCAGCCGTTCGGAGGCCTTCGTCGACAGCGGCGGGAGGGCGAGCCGCGTGGCGTTGCGGTTTTGCCACAAGCCCGGGAAGCGCGTGGCGATCTCCGGGCGAGCAAAGGCGAACACGGCGAACCGCAGATCCGGACAGCCGAGCAACCAATCGAGCAGATCCATCGTGGTTTCATCGGCCCAGTGGGCGTCATCCACGAACACGAGCTGCGGCATCAACTCCGCCTGCGAGCGAATCAGCGCCTCGAGCGCCATGCGCGTGCGCGCCTGCATCAGCTGCGAGCTGCGCCTCGCTGCACGCAGCGGCTCATCCGCTTCATCGGGGAAGGGAACGCCGAGCAGCTCGGCGAGGAAGCTCGCCAAGAAACGCAGTGCCTTCGGCAGGCGGAAGTTGAGACTTTGGCGGACTTTGGCAATTTGGTCCTCCAAGCTTTCACCGTCATGCACGCCGAGTACGGCGCGCAACGCCCGGCCAAAACACGAGAGGCTGGAGCCCTGGCTCATCGGATCCCCGCGGATGATCAGCACTTCGGGCGGCAAGCCGCTCGATTCAACGCGCGTGATCAGCTCTTGGCGCACGCGTGATTTGCCGATGCCCGGCGGCCCGGTGACGATCGCGGCGCGGGGCGTACCCTCGTCGAGCAGCTCTTGATAGACGCTCACGAGCAGCGCGAGCTCTTTGTCACGGCCTACGGTGGGCGTTGGTCTGCCCAAAAGCAAACGTGCTCCAATGCCAGCCGTGTCCTCGCGGAGCAGCAGCGCTCCGATCGGATCTTCTTGCAGGACGAAGCGGCCCGCGAGCGAGGCGATCACGCTCGTGTCCACGCGCACCGAGCCGGCCGTAACCGCCTCGAGCTGGGTGGCGGCGCGCTCGAGCGCTTGGGCGGCGAGGCTGGTGGAGCGGGTGCGTGAATTGGAAGGCGAGGCGATGGCGTGGCCAGTGGCGAGCACGGCTTTGGCGCTGGGCAACGCTTTGGTCAGCATCAACGCGGCGCGTGCCGCGCGAATCGCTTCATCGCCGTCGGAGCGAGTGAGGCCCAACATGGTGACGATGCGGCTGCCGAGCAGCGCTTCCACGCGGGCGTCGCGACCGATGATGTCCCACAGCTTCGCCTCGAGTTCGCCCTCCAAGGTGGCGCCGCCCAAATCGAAGAGCACGGCTGCGACCACGCGACGCTCCGCGGCCTCTTTCTTCGGTGCGGGTGCGTCGGGGACGAGGTTGGGCGCGCGCATGAAGGCGCCGGTCTTGCGGATCGCCGAGGCCGAGCGGTCGGTGGTGGGCGGATCGTTGTTGAGCTCACCGACGCGAGCCAGCGCGCGCGCGAACTCGCCGGCGTTCTCGAAGCGGTCTTCACGCTTGCGGGCGATGGCCTGCAAGATCAGCTTGTCGAGCGCGTCGGGGACGTCGAAGCGCAGGGCTTGGGCGCTCGGCGGGTCTTCAATCACCAGGCGGCCCAAGAGCGCGACGATGTGCTCGGTCTCGAACACGTTGCGCGCGGTGATCAGCCGGAAAAGCGCAGCACCGAGCGAGTAGATATCGGCGCGCGCGTCCACCATCTCACCGCGAGCTTGCTCGGGTGCCATGAAGTGCGGCGTGCCCAAAATGGCGCCCTTGTCCTCGGCCATTTCTTCACCGGGGATGCGCACCACACCGAAGTCGATCAGCTTGACGTTGGCGCCTTTGCCTTCGATCAAGAAGATGTTGCCGAGCTTGAGATCGCGGTGAACGATGCCGCGGGCGTGCACCGCGGCGAGCGCCTGCGCCGAGCGCCGAATCACCTCGACGGCGTCGCGCATGCCGAGCGGGCTGTGCCGTTGGCGCTGCACCAAGTCTTCACCGTTCAGCCACTCCATCGCGAAAAACGGTCGGCCGTCGGGCAAGAGACCGTGATCGATGTACTCGACGATGTTGGGGTGACGGAGATCGGCGATGACGGCGATTTCACGCTGAAAGCGACGCCGTTCCACGCCGCTCGCCGACCCTCGCAAGACCTTGACCGCGACCTCGGCGCCGGTCTCGCGGTCGGTGGCTCGATACACGTCCCCCATACCGCCACCGCCGGCGCGGCCTTCTAGTACGAATCGATCCGTCTTACGGTCGAGCTCGGGTAGCCCCACAACTCGGGCAGCCTACTCGATATCCCCGGATTCGTCCTCGCATCCTGTACGCTAGCCCCATGTTTCGACCGAAGGTTGAACAGAGCTGGAGCCGCCTGCTCTTGGGCCTGGCACTTGCGACGGGTTGCGAGGCTGCCGACGGCCGCGAGTGTTTGCCGAAGGACTACATCGAATGCAGCTGCGTTTCGGGCGAACGCGGCTACGCGGTGTGCGATGACCTCGGCTCCGGCTACGGCGAATGCGGCTTTTGTGGCACGGTCCCGCCGGGAGCAGGGGGGCAGGGCGAAGGCGGCGGCTTGCTGGCGTTCATGTCCGAATGCGAGGCGGACTCCGAGTGTGAGACCGAGCTTTGCTTCGAGTTCAACGCCAAGGGACCCCACTGTTCGCACCCATGCAGCAGCGATGCGGAGTGCGAAAGCCCCTCGCCGGGCTGCAACAAGATGGGCGTATGCAAAGCACCTTGAGAGGCCTGGGAGTCGCGATCGGGCTGACGGCTGCGCAACCGCTGTGGGCCGAGGAGCCGAAGGTCGTCGCCACCGAGCCTTCCGCCGCTAACGCACCAGCCGCCGCCGATGCGCCTCCCGCCACCACCGCGAGCGTGGCTGCACAGTCGGCTGCGGCGGGCCAAGCCGAACCGATCGAGGTCGAGATCGTCGGGGACAAAGCCGAAGCGATTCAGAAGCTGCCCGGCTCCTTCCTCACGCTGCGGAGCGCCGAGATCCGAAACGCAGCCCCGCTCAATACCGCCGAGTTATTGCGCCGCGTGCCGGGCCTGACGGTGCGTGAAGACACAGGCGGCGGTGGTCGCTTGGACATCGGCGTGCGCGGGCTCGATCCCGGGCGCAGTCGGCGTTTGCTGGTGCTCGAGGACGGCGTTCCGCTGGCGATCAACCCGTACGGCGAGCCCGATTTGTACTTCGTGCCGCAGGTCGAACGCTTCGAGAAGATCGAGGTGCTCAAGGGCAGTGGCAGCATCTTGTTCGGCCCGCAAACGCTTGGCGGCGTGGTGAACTTTCTTACGCACAGCGCGCCGTATTCGCTGTCGAGCTACGTGGGCGTCGAGGCCGGTGAGTTCGGTTATGTGCGCACGGTGGGTCGGGTAGGGACGGCCATCCCCGTCGACTATGGGGCGGAGCCGGTGCGCTTCGTTTCGCAGTTCGTTGCCAAACGCAGCGACGGAGCGCGCGATCAACCGTCGTCCGATCTCGACGGCTTTGCCAAGGTGGTGGTGCCGTTCTCGGAGCAAACGCGCGCAACGCTGAAGATCGCAGCGCACCGTGCTACCGCGCAGAGCGAGGACGTGGGGCTGCCTCGCGATCTTTTCGCCGCGCAGCCGGACCACCCTGGGATGAGCCGGGCGAGCCGCTCGCAGCTGACGCGCTTCGATGCGTCGTTCGTGCTCGACGCCGATCTCGGGGAAGAGACGCGGCTCAAGACGCTGGTCTATGCGAGCCACACCGATCGGCAGTGGAGGCGGCAGCAGTATGACCGTTTCCCCGGAGCGAACGACGTAACCCGGACCTTCGGAGATACCCGCTTGCCGCTAGGGGCCATCTACTTTCGCGACGGCGCACGCTTGCTCGACCGTTCGTACTTCGTGTTTGGCGTCGAGCCGCGGCTGACCACCAACTTTCGCACGGGGGGCATCGCTCATACGCTCGACGCCGGTCTGCGCGTGCTGGGCGAAACCGCTTCCCTGGGCGATCACGAGACCGAGCGTGCGTACGGCGGTGGCAAGCTGACCCTCGGGGAGCTCGAAGACCACGCTTCGCTCGGGCTGGCGGCGTATGTGCAAGACCGCATCTTGTTTCGCGATTGGCTGGTGGTGACACCAGGGGTTCGCTTCGAGCATGCGAGCTACTTACGTTCGCGCGAGCTCTCGGCTGGCGAGCCGGTCGAGGTCGCGGGCAGCGATTCGAACAACGCCGTGATTCCCGGGTTGGGCCTGACGATGGGTGTTCCGCGAGCGCACGGCTTCGCTGGGATGCACCTCGGCTATGCGCCGCCGCGTGCGACCGAGGCCATCTCCGATGCAGGAGCGAGCCAGCTGCTCTCGCCGGAACGCAGCACCAACTGGGAGCTCGGCGTGCGCACCAAACCACTGGACGCCTTCAGCGCCGACGTCGTGTTCTTCCTCGACGAGTTCTCCAACCAAGTGGTGCCGAACACCTCGCTCGACGGTACCACCGAGCTCGTGAACGGCGGACGTACGCGCAGTTTTGGCGGCGAAGCGAGCTCTACGTTGCGGCTCGGCGAGCTCGCCGATTTGCCGTTCGCGATCGACCTCACAGGTCGCGTGGGCGTGCTCGAGGCACGCTTCGTCGACGGTACACGGGACGGTAAGGCGCTACCGTATGCGCCGTCTTCCACCGCCTCCGGACTGCTCGATATCGATACGCCGCTCGGGCTCGGGGCAGGGTTGTCGATGACCTACCAAGGCTCGATGTTCGCCGACGATGCGAACACGGTGCAGCCGGACGCCAGTGGTCGCGTGGGCCTGATCGATCCGTACCTGTTGCTCGATGTGAACGCGCGCTTCCGCGAACGGTCGAGCGGGGTGGGGGCGACGCTGGCCGTCAAGAACCTGCTCGACCGTCCGGTCGTGGTGTCGCGTAGGCCGGAGGGCATCTGGAGCACCGGCTTTCGACAGATCGTGGTGGGCCTGAGCTACGCCTACGATCGCACGCCGTGAGCTCGGTCACGTCGGGGCGCGCCATGTCGCCGATTGTCCTACCCCTCCGGTCGCTGCAGTGCTAGGGCATTGGCCCATGAAGCAGCTCTTCTCGGTCGCGCTTTTGGCCAGCCTGGTACTGACCGGTTGTTCATCTCTGGCGCGGGGAGGAGCGGCGGGAGCCGCCCGGTCTTCCGCGGATGAAACGGCTGAGGAAGATGAAGGCTTCATCGCGCTAGCGCCTTCGCAGGCTCAACCGCCGGGCCAGACCGACGTTGCGTGGGAAGACAACGGCATCCCGATTCGTCAGCTGGTTGGCCCCGGTAAACCGCACGAGATGAAGGCGGGGGACGCTTCCAAGATTCAGAAGAAGCCCCAGAAGCCCGCCACTGCGCCTGCCAAGTAACAGGCTCTTGGCAGCCGGATTGCGGCTCGACCTGGGAACAACTGCCGTCCCTTTGGCGTCCTTGGGTTACCCTACCTCGAGGCACTGATGCGTTGCCCCGCCTGCAAGGATCTCTTCGATCTCCGCGACGTCAAGTACTGCCCGACCTGCGGAGCAGCGTTGTTCGTGCTCGGCCAAGATCTGTTGCTCGGGCAAACCGTCGGTGGTCGCTACAAGATCAACAGCCTGATCGCCGAGGGCGGTATGGGCCGGGTTTACCTGGCCGAACAGGTCCTGGGCGGAGTCAGCCGGAAGATCGCGATCAAGGTCCTGCTCTCCGATATCTCGATGCGCGATCAGGACTCGAAGCGGTTCGAGCGTGAGTGCCGCACGGTCGCGGAGCTCGAGCACCCCAACACCATCAAGTTCTTCGACTTCGGGCAGACCGACGACGGGGACCTGTTCATCGCGATGGAGTTTTTGAGCGGCCAATCGCTCGCCCAGATCCTGAAGAACGGACCGCTATTTCCCGAGCGCGTCGATCTGATCCTGGGGCAAATCTGCGGCTCGCTCCAAGAGGCGCACGACCGCGGCATCATCCATCGCGATCTCAAGCCGGACAACATCATCATCACCTCGCCCGGTGGGGCGCCCGACTTCGTGAAGGTGCTCGATTTCGGCATCGCCAAGCGCACCGGCGGCCGCGATCCGAAGCTGACGCCGCTCGGCGTCGTGCTCGGTTCCCCGCCATACATGAGCCCGGAGCAGTTCACGATGCAGGACATCGACGCGAAGAGCGACATCTACTCGCTCGGCGTGGTGGCTTATCAGCTGCTCACCGGCCAGCTGCCGTTCAACGCCAACGATCCGATCGAATGGGCGGCCCTTCACATGGGCGTTCAACCGACGCCGATCGAGGCTCACGGCGTGACCCTCCCAAAGACGATGGCCGCTGCAATCCATCGCGCGCTATCGAAGGACCTGCACGCAAGGCCGGCAAGCATGCGTGATTTCTACTCGCAGCTGACGATCGGCGTCGGATCGCTGTTGCCGGGGCGCGCCTCTTCGATGATGCCGCTCAGCCCCTCGCAGATCCCGCTACCGCCGCGAGCCAACTCGCGCTCGTCGGTGGGGCCTGACAGCGACGACGTCGGGACCCGAGTTCGTGAGCCTTCGGAGGATGAAGAGGGGCCGCCGACCGAGGTCAAAGTTCCGCGTAGCGCCGAGACGATCGAAGCCCCGGGGCTCTACTCCGAAGCATCCTCGTCGTACGCGCCAGGGCTTGGTCGCTCGCAGCCGGAGTTGCCAGCCTTCTCTTCGGGCTCCGGGATCGCCAGCGCCCCGCAGATCTCGTTTCATGAGGTGAGCCAACCGGACTTGTCGGCGTTCCATTCGGAGAGCCAGCCCGGTTCCGCCTTGAGTTCCACGCGTGCGGTGCGGTCGGGAAAAGGCACCTTGGTGATGGCGGCAAGCGAGCCGCCTCCGGCGCGAGGCCGCTTGACGATGCCGGATCTGATGCCGCCGACGGTGCGCGATCCATCGGCGATGATGGCCGAGGTGCGCGGCTCGCGTTCGATCCTGTGGGTCGCGCTTGGGTTGATTCTGCTCGGGGCCTTGGCCAGCGCTGGGTTGTGGCTGTTCTGGCTGCGCCCAGCGGCGAAGTCGGAGCAGAAGCGCAAGGCCCCAGCGTCGGCTTCGGCCGCTGCATCGCTGCCGAGCAGCGAGGTGCTTCCGGGTGCGCCGGTCTATCCTCCGGTGCCTGCCAAGACGTCTGCTCCGGTGACGGCCACGACGTTGAGCGCAGCGCCCTCGAGCTCGGCGCCGAAGGCGGCGAGCCCGTGTCAAACGGCGATCTTTCGGGCGGTAAGCGGCGATTGTGAGCTGGCCCAGCGAGCCTTTGCGCGCTGCGAGAGCGACAGCCCCTATCGCGCAAGCGCGACGCGAGCTGTCACTGGGCTCTGCGCCCGTTAGCTCGAGCGCCGGCGGCGGCGAGCCGCGGCTGCCAGCGCGATAGCGGCCAGCGCCGAAAGACCGCCACGTTCGCTCGATTGGCCTGCGCTGCGACAGTCGCAGCCGCCGTCGTCGCGTTGATTCTCGGTGCCATCGCCTCCGCTGCTGGAACTGCCGCCTGTGTCACCGGCTCCGCTGCCACTGCCGCCCTCGCAGCCTCCGCCCGCTCCCGTGCTGGCGCACGGATCGACCGGCGGCGCCTCGAGCGCTACGAGGCAAACGTCGTCGAGCGTCCAACCGCCCATCTCGAGCCCTTGGTCGCTGGTGAGCACGAAGTGAACCTGGCCGCTGCTTTGTCCGGCCAGCTTTTCGCTCAGATCGACGTCGTGGAAACGCCATTCCTTGTCGCGGTGATGCGTATTCGAATCCGTCCCGTCCTCGCTATCGAGGTTCTGCCAAACGGGCTCTTCACCAACCAAGATTTGCGCTTGATCGAAGTGGCCGTCTTCCACGTTGAGCCAGCGCCGATATTGAAGATGGATGTTGGTGTAGCCCTGCAGATCAACCACTGGGCTCGAGGCGAAGTTGGTTTTTTCTGGTTGGTAGAGGCCGTTGTAGTTCGACTCGACCGAGAGATCGTTGCCGAAGGCCTTGTCGCCGGAGAAGGCGAGGGGAGGGTCACCGTTGATGAAGGTCCCGTTCGGCTCGGCCCAAACCCAATCATCCGCGCCTTCGATATCTTCACCCTCGAGCAAGCCATGCACCCAGCCGTCATCGGCGGGGTCGGTCTCGAAGTTGGTGCAGTAAAGCGGCACGACCTTCCCCACGAACATCTCGTACTCGGGATCAGCGGCGTTGTCGGGGAAGGCGAGCGTGCGGTCTGCTAGCTCGACCTCGACGCGATACTTGAGCACGGTATTTTCGGGGACCGACGGCAAGGTACCGAGCAGCTTGGTGCCGTTCATCGTCATCGAGCTGCTGCCGTCGAGCGCGCTACCCGCGCGATCGCGGAAACTGAGGGTGCCGCCTACGATCTCCTCTCCGGGGCACTCGGGGAAGAGGCCGGTCAGCTCCACCGCGACTTCGTAGCCTTGCTCGGATACGGCGGCGACGCCGAGCGACGAGGTCTTGGTCCCAATGGCCTGCAGGCCGTGTCGATTGAAGGCCTCGTTGATCGCACAAACGTTGGGTGTGCCGTTGGTCACGTCGCCATCGTCGTCGTCGGCTGCAAGGACCTCCACGTACATGGTGGGGATGTCGGTGGCGCGACGGATCGCCTGGTAGTAGAGCTCGTCGCTGGTCGCTGCGCCCTCGCTTGCGCCGAGAGAATCGATCAGGTTCTTGCGCATGTCCCACAGCGCCTGCCCGATGATCAAGCCGTCGTGGTGAACCTCCCCGTTCAGGTCCTCCGGCCAGCGGTTCTCCTGCCCATTGGGATCGAGGTGACGCAGCGGTGAGGCGTTGAGGAAGAAGCCGCGTGCAGTCGCCGGATCCCCGGTGATGGTCGCGGAGAGATAGTCCGAGACGCCTTCCGACAACGCTCCATCGAAGGCACCCACGCCCTCGATGATGGCCTGCGCGTGAATCGAGTGGCCGTACTCGTGGTAGACCACGTCGGCGATCCGTCCGGTGTTTTCGCAGCCGCCGCCCAACGAGTAGAAGTTGATGGTGGTGCCGTCGGAGAAGGCGTTGCACTGCTCGGCAATGTTGACGGTGGCGCTGATCTGGTTGTTGAGAAAGCCGAGATTCGGTGCGAAGCCCTTGGCGAAGGTGCGCACGCGCTCGGCGTGGATGAAGGTCGTCAGCTGGGCGTCCAACGCGGGGTCTTGGCTTTGGTCCCACACGAAGGGCGAGGCGTCGTTCAAGGTGGTGAGCAGCGTCGCTTCGGCCCCGGCGTCGTTGAAGATGCGCACGCGCGGGCCGGTGAGAAAGAGCTCGACGTCGGTGCTCGGGCCGGTGGCCCAGGTGACATTGCCGTTGACGTTGGTCTGCGCGCTCGCGCCTTCCACGTTGACGTTGGCCAGCACGGCGGGGAGGTCGATGCGCTCGCCAAAGCTCGGTGAACGCAGCGGAACACGGAACAGCACCGGCGCCGAGGCGAAGTGCAAGAGCGACCGGCGGAGCAGCGGTTGCCCCGAGACCAGATCCACGGCGACGCTATACTTGCCGGTGATTTCGCTGGTCGTGACCTCGACCAAGACGGCGCGCGCGAAGCGCAAACGACCGCGAGCATCGCGGTAAGGGACGATCAACTCGGCGCTCGGTTCACCTGCGACCGCTGAACCGAAGTCGCTGGTAACCCAGGAAAGAGCGGCCTTCTTCGCGTCGTCGTTCGAGACGACCGGCGCCGACGAAAGATCCGGTACGTGGGCGTACGCCTCACTGCCGATCACATACAGCCGATCGTTCTTGTAGCGAAAGCTCACCTGACCGCCGCTGACGGTGCGCCCGTTCTTGGTCTGGCGGAAACCGAGGCTGCGGATGTCCGCGTCCAGATCGTTGGCGACGAGCTCGAAGTCCTCCAGCTTTGCGCCGGGCGAAAGCAGCGCCACGTGACGCTCGAGCACGCTGCGTGCGTGGGCGAGCGCGACGTTGCCGTCGTTTACCGAGTTCGGCACCTGCACGCCGGGCCCAAAAAGCCGGCTGGGCACGCGACGAACGCGATCGAAGCCAGCCCGCCAACCCTCACCGAACTCCGCGCGAAACAAGCGGAACGGCTCGACCAAGCGCGCCGGCGGCTGGTCCCAGTCGATGGTTCCGCGCGCGGCCGCGGAGCGCGGAGTCTGGGCGCTCGCTTGGTAAAGCTCGATCGCCGGGCGCGTATCCACCTCCGCTTGCGGCTGGATCGCGTGACCCGGAGAGGCCGAAAGTGCGAGCACGAGAGCGAGCGCTGAACCTGCGAGCTGGGATTTCCGCATGCCGTTCCGTTACATCGCTGCAAGGCTGGGGCAATCCCGGTAGTTGCCTGGCCACCCTTTTGATCATGCTTGAGTTTTCTTGACGCACTGCGGCCGGAGGGAGCCTCTGGCCTTGGTTGAAGAGTCGAGCAACGTCCAGTACAGCTGAAGCATGGCCTTCATTGCTGCTTCGCTCGGCTCGTCTGTACCCACCCATCCGCTCTGCCGCTTTGGCCTGCTGGGCTTGCTTGCGCTAACCGCAGCGATGGCCGGCTGCGGTGATGACAGCGGCTCGGGTGGGTCTGGCGGCAGCGGAGCAGGCGGTAGCGGTGCCGGCCCTGCCGAAGTTCAAGGGTGTGAGGGCACCACGCTGCTCGAGTCGGACGCGGATACTTCGGTCGCTGGACCCTGGCCGGTGGGAGCCAAGACGCTCAACATCGGCGGCCTGGTCGTTGAAGCATGGTACCCGGCCAAGCTTGGGAGTGAGGCGGGCGCCTCGGCGGTGCAGTACGATATTCGCGAGTTCTTGCCTCCCGCCGAGGCCGACAAGATCTCCGAGGAGGACCGACCGCGCCAGCTCTGCGATTGCTTCGCCGACTTGCCGGTCGATGACGCCCGTGGACCCTACCCGGTGATCGTCTTCGTGCATGGAACGGCGGGCTTTCGTTCGCAGTCGCTGGAGCTCGTGACCCATTGGGCGAGCCGCGGTTTCGTCGTTTTGGCGGCTGACCACCCGGGCCTTTACCTCAAGGATTTGCTCGGCGGTTTCTGCGGCTCAGGCCCCGTCGACCGTGACCTCGACGGAGACTTGGCCGCGCTCGTAGCTGCGGTGAAGAGCGGTGTTGGGCTTGGTGAGCTGGGCGCGGTCGTGGACAGCGCACGCATCGGTATGAGCGGGCATTCGGCCGGTGGAGGGGCGATCGAGCAGCAGGGCGCAGTCGCGCAGGTGCTGATTCCGATGGCTGCTGGCGGAGTCACGGCGGGGGCAACGCTCAAGAGCACGCTGGTGTTCGGCGCAAAGGAGGACCAGGTCGTCGAGTTCAGCGCGCAACAGGAGGGCTACGCCGCTTCCCCAGCGCCCAAGCGGCTGGCGGGGCTAAGCCCGGCTGGGCACCTAGCCTTCGCGAGCCTTTGTGAAATCGTCAATGACGCGGGCGAAGATCTGGTGACCATCGGGAAGGCCAATCAAGTGTGCGGTCTCGAGTTTGCGGACGCTCTCTTCGACTGCGACCCGAGCTACGTCGAGGCCGAGCGCGGCTGGACGATCGTCAATGACCTGACGAGCGCCACCTTCGAGGAGACCCTCCATTGCCAGCCATCGCGCGCCGAAAGGCTTGCTGGCGCGATGGAGCGCTACCCTGAGATCGCCGAGTACCAAGAAGAGCTTCAGTAGCCTCTTTAAGTCGGGCCACGAGTGACCGTTCTCGCTGATGGATGAAAGGCATTGTCTTCAACATCTTCGAGCGGTTCGTTCAGCAGACGTGGAGCCTCGACGTGTGGGAGGAGGTGCTCGATTCGACCGAGCTCATCACCAAAGACCCCTTCGTCGGTCCCGGGGACTACCCCGACGCGGACATGTTTGCCCTCGTGGGCACCGTTTGCGCGCGTTTCCAGCTGGACGTGCCGACTGCGCTGCGGACCTTTGGTCGTTTCGCCTTCGCCGAGCTGAGCGCGGCTACGCCTCAATTCGTAGCGAGCTTCACTCACCCGAAGCCGTTCCTGATGACGCTCGGGGACATTGTTCATCGCGACGTGAAGAAGCTCTACCCAGCTGCGACCCCGCCGGAAATCGACGCGATTGATACGGGGCCGGACCGACTCCGGCTGGTCTACGCGTCAAAGCGTGGCTTGGGCGAACTAGCGCACGGTCTGATTGAGGGCGTCAGCGACCACTTCAAGACGCCTTGTCAGGTGAGCGTGGCGGACCGCACGCCGGACAATTCACGCTGGGTGTTCGATCTCGACTTTGCCGCACAGCCGTCTGGGGTTACCGGCTGATGGACGTCCACGCCCGACGGCTGGAGCGCGCGGAGCGAAAGGTCGCGATCCTCGAGCAGCTGATCGAGGACAAGACCCGTGAACTGTACGACGCGAACGCGGTGATCGAGAAAGATCGAAGCTTTCTCAATCGCGTGTTCGACTCGATGTCGAGTGCGCTTTGGGTGTTCAATTTTCGCGGTCGGATCGAGATGGCCAACGAGGCGGCCTTTTCCCTGGTTGGCGTCGGTGACGAGCCGCCGCCGCTCGAGTTTGAGCCGATGTTCCCGGACCTTCAGTTCGAGGCGATCGGTGAGCAGCTGCGCGTCGAAACCAGGCTGTACCGCAGAGACGGTTCTTACCTTCCGGTGATGTTTGGCGCGACCACCACGGGCTCGGGCGTCGATCTGCAGCTGATCGTCAACTGTGTCGATCTCTCGGAGAAGAAGCGCTTGGAGTTCCAATTGCAGAACGCTCAGAAGCTCGAGGCCGTAGGCCAGCTCGCGGCGGGCGTGGCGCACGAAGTCAATACGCCAATCCAGTTCATCAACGACGGCGTGCGGTTCCTCAAGGAGTGCGTGGCCGATCTTGCGACCGGTTGGAGCGCCCGCAGCGAGCTATTGGCTGAACTGAGCGCCCGCGGATTGCTGAGCGCTGCGGATCAACGTGCCCTCGCCTCCATCGATACGGCCGCCGACGTCGACTTCCTGTTTGCAGAAGCGCCGGCCGCAGCGGAGCGGACGCTGCGTGGTGTCGGTCGCGTCGCGGAGATCGTGCGTGCGTTGCGTGCCTTCGCGCACCCCGATGGTGACTTGTGCGCCCCTGCCGATGTGAATTCGGCGATCCGCGACGCAGCGATCGTCGCCACCGGCGAGTACAAGCAGGTTGCATCGCTCAAGCTAGACCTCACCGAGCTGCCGCCCGTTGAATGCAACCTCGGCGAGCTCAATCAGGTCTTTCTCAATCTGATCGTCAACGCGGCGCACGCCATCGCCGACCGCCACTCCGAGGGTTCGGGCCTCATCCAGATCACGAGTCGCGTGGAGCCGGGCGGTGTTTGCGTACGCGTTAGCGATAACGGTGCCGGCGTCCCCGAGGCGGTGCGGTCGCGCATCTTTGAGCCGTTCTTCACCACCAAACCGCTGGGCAAGGGCACCGGGCAAGGTCTGGCCCTTGCCCACACGATGGTTGAGGTGCGGCACGGAGGGCAGCTGACGTTCGAGACCGAGCTCGGCGTTGGAACCACCTTCATCGTCAGACTTCCTATGAAGCGTGTGCAGAAGGTGAGCCGAGCCGCATGATCTGGAGAGCCTTGGTCGTCGATGACGATCCCGAAATGCTGGCGTCGCTGTTGATGCGTGGGCGCAGGCATCGTCAGTCGTGGACCTTCATATCAGCACAAGGTGGACAGGCTGCGCTCGATAAACTCAAGAGCGACACCTTCGATCTTCTGCTGACGGACCTCACGATGCCTGGGACGGGAGGCGGGGCGGTGCTCTCGGCGGCGCGCGAGTTTGCACCCGAGACGGCCAGATTCGTACTTTCGGGGCGCTCCGACCGTTGGATGGCCAAGGAGGCCTCGGCCGCCCACCAGATCTTTACCAAGCCCGCCGACCTGGACGAGGTCCTCGGGCAAGCCGAGGTAGTCATCAAGGCGCGAGCCTTCCTGGAGCCGGTGGAGATTCGCGCGGTGACCTCCGGTGACGGGGTCCCTCCTTCGCCTAGGATCTTCGCTGCCCTGCGCGCGGCCCTCAGTGCGCCGGACTACGATCTGAACTCGGTTGCCCGCATCGTTGAGCAGGACATGACGGTGACCGGGCGCGTGTTGCAGCTCGCCAGTTCGAGTGCTCTCGGTCCGCGTCGCAAGGTCGGGAGTGTGCGTGAGGCTGTGCTGGCGCTCGGTAAAGACGCCATTGAGCAACTCGTGCTGCTCGAGGAGCTGATGGGCTCGCCGCCGACCCAGGAGCGCGACGCGCTCCGTGACCACGCTCTTTTGGTAGGGCGTATAGCCTCCGCCTTGATGCCCGAGTGCCAAGAGAGCTTCGTCGCTGGCGTGCTGCACGACGTGGGCCACTTGATGTGCAACGAGCCCGACGCAGCCGGTGGTCGCCATGGCTATTTGGGCAGCTACGCCGCCGCACTCTGGGGCTTTCCCGTCAACGTGGTCGATGCCATTCGCGAACACCATCGCCCACCGTGGGGCAAACAGGCGAGCCTTGGCAGCGCCCTTTGGTTCGCCGATCGGATCGCGGACAGCGGGCAATCCGCGCTCGACGATCCGTCTCTCGAAACCCGATTTGATCCGGGCCTGACCCTTCGTTGGCGCGAGGTGGGCTTTAGAATGTTGCAGCAAGAGCCGAACAAGCAAGAGAACGCGCATCGCGCGGCGGGGAGCCATAGGTGAGACCATGACGAGGCGGTTGCGCGTGTTGTTCGTAGACGACGATGTGGACTTGCTTGCTGGTGTTCGGCTCGGTCTGCGCAAGGCGCCATACGAGATCTTTACGGCGAATTCTGCCGATGAAGCTGCTGCGGTACTGCTTGAAAACACCGTGGACGTCGTAGTCTCCGATGAGCGCATGCCGGAGGTCGCCGGAAGTCGGTTCCTGGGCTTTGTGCACCGCAACTTCCCCAACACGGTACGCATTGCACTCACCGGGCAGGCGTCGCTGGATGCGGTCAAACGCGCGGTCAACGAGGGAGGCATCAGTCGCTTGTTGACCAAGCCGTGCTCGCCCGAAGAGATCGCCAGCGCTATCACCGAGAGCTTTCAAGAGCGCGTCGCCAGTGCGACCGCCACGTTGAAGGCGGATGCCGAGGCTCAGCTATGACACACGTACCGACCGTCCTGTTCGTCGACGATGACGTTGACCTAACCGCAGGGTTGCGGCTGATGTTGCGCAAGGAGCGGTTTCGGGTAATCACCTGCAACTCGCCCTTCGAGGCGCTCGAGATACTGGGACGAGAGCCGATCGACGTGGTGGTCTCCGACGACCAGATGCCGGTGATGAGCGGCGCCGAGCTGCTTGCGAAGTTGCGTGATGAGTATCCGGACGTGGTTCGAATCCTGCTAACAGGACAGACCGACATCAAGCGAGCGGTCAACGCCGTGAACGACGCGAGCGTCTTCCGCTTCTTGCTCAAGCCGTGTGATCGCCCGTTTTTGGTAGCGACGATCGAGGCTGCGTTTGCCTCTGGTATGTCGCTGCCCCCCGCACGTCTGGAGGAACAGCGGATTTTCGAAGAGGAGCTGTCGCAGCTCTGGCTCGCTCATCAGCCCATCTATCAGCGTAACGGCTCGGTGGCTGGCTTCGAGCTGCTCATGCGCAGCTCCTCGCCTAGCTTCCGCGGTCCGGAGAAGTTAATCGCCATGGCTTCGCTGCTCGAGCGCAGCGCAGATCTCGACCGGTCGGTCGGCAATCGAGCGGTGTACGCGGCCGAAGCGCTCGGTGACCGACTGTTGTTCGTCAACGTCGATCCACCGTCTCTTGGGCGGGACGATCTGTTTGCGCCGTTGCTTCCCCAAGCGCACCACATCGTCCTCGAGATCACCGAACGCGACGCGCGCGGTGAGAAGAAGCAGCTTGAGGCGCGCATTCGCGAACTCAAGGCGATGGGCTTTCGCGTCGCCGTCGACGACTTGGGCTCGGGTTATGCTGGGCTGAATTCGGTCGTGGAGCTCAGTCCCGACATCGTCAAGCTCGACATGGAGTTGATTCGCGACGTCGACCAAAGCTTCGTCAAGCGGCGGCTGGTACATTCGCTATGCGACGCGGCGGAGGACCTCGGCATCAAGGTCGTGGCCGAGGGCATCGAGCGGCTCGCGGAATTGGATGCGACGTTCGAGGCCGGATGCCACTACTTTCAGGGCTACCTGCTCGGGCGACCGGGACGCGACCCGGTCTCATCGGCCTGGCCTCGCACCAGCCGATCAGCGCGACCGCCAGCCCGCTCTCAGAGCTGGCTGCCAGGAATCTGAGGCAACGTTAGGTCAAACTCGGCCCTTACGGCGAAGTGGTCGGAAGGGTGGGTGGCCGTGCCGTCTGTGTGCTGAAGCGGCCCACGCATCGCCAATTGAACGTCGGCCACACGCAGCCAACGGCCGGCGGGCTCGCGGTAAAGGATGTAGTCGATGCGCTGTTGCGCGGCGTTCGGCTCGAACCTCCGCGCCAGCACGTTTCCGCCTGGGTGCGGATCGAAGGTCACCTCGTCGGCTTCGGCGCCGAGATCCACGAGGTCGTGGAAGGTCTCGCGCAGGGCATCGTACTCACGCAAAGCGCGGCTCTGCTGGAGACCGCACACGTTGAAGTCACCACAAATGACGAGCGGTCGCGCGCGATCCCCGACTTCGTCAGCAAGCTCACGCAGCTCGCGCAGCTGCCGGATGCGCACGCGGCCGGCCCGCTCGTTGTAGCCGGATTGCATGTGGGTGGTGATCACGTCGAGCTCGTGACCCGGCGCGAGCTCGATACGCGCGTGGAGCATGCCCTTTCGAGCGAAGCGTTCGGAGCCGACGTGGGGCCGAGCAAAGCCGCGCGAGAGCTCGGCTTGGATCGGCAAGCGTGAGGCGACGCCGAGGCCCGAGCCACCCACGGTCAACGGGATCAACGTCGTTCGATTGTGATCACGACGCTTGTGCGTGTGAGCCAGCTTGTCGAAGAACTGTTCGGCATCGGAGAGAAACAGCTCCTGAAAGCAGACGACATCGGTCGAGTGAAGCTCGCGCTGAAGGTCGGCGTGCTCAAAGCGATGGGCGTCCGCTGCCCCGCGCCAGCGCAGGAACGCGATCACGTTCATGGCCGCCCCAAAGCAGTTCCAACTGGCGACGGAGACGCGCCCTTTGCTCAACGTCCGGCCGTCTCCAGCGCGGCTGCCGGGGGCTCTGACGCCAGTACCCAATCCAACGCAGCGCCCATCACACTCTCGGCCTCCGCTCCGTATTCACCGTGACGAGCTCCGGGCAAAGAGAGAAACTTTGCGTTGGACCCCGATGCGACGAACTCGTCGCGGGCCAACTGTAGGTGCTGATGCACGTCTTTGTCGCCAGCCATCAGCAAGATTGCAGCGCTCTTCTTGAGGCTGCCGGGCTTGGGTGCACGTGGGCCGCCGATCAAGACGACGCGCGGGTAGCGCTCGGGAAAGCGCGTCCCTAGCGCCTCGGCCATCAGCGAACCTTGCGAGTAACCGATGGCGACTCTGGGGGTCGCGGCCAAGCTCGTCCCGAGCTGCTCGTCGAGTTGCGCGAGGGTGCGCGCGATGCGTCGGTCGAGCCCGACGACATCTCCGCTCCACTTGTAGCGGTGGCCGTCGGCACAGACCTGGTCCCCCACCAGCGAGACGATCGTCCCGTGAGCTCGGGCCGCGCGCGGCCACGCGAGAAAAGCCTTGGGGTCGCCGCAGCGTCCATGGAGGTAGATCAGCGCTTGCTGCCCGCGTCCTGGCAGCACCAACGCTGCCTTCTCATAGCCAGCGCGGACCGAGACGAGCTCGGGAGTCTCCTCGATTGGAGGCTCTTCTGAACTCGCAGCGGGCGGCGGCTCCGCCGGAGTGGGAAGAGCCGTGTCCGCAGCCGTCGAGTTCGCTGCGCCTTCCGTAACGGGACCGGCTTCCGTTGCGCGGCGTTCGGGCGCTTGCTCCTGCGTATGCGGCGCCGTAAGCCGCGGCGGGCTTGCGTTTGCGCAGGCCAGCGCGAGGCTCGTCGTCAGAGACGCAAGGAGGTGCCGCCGCATGGCTCATCGTAGGCCGCGGCTCCGCGCTGCCGCAACTTTGCCGACCGTGCCGTGACCTACGGCCGTGCTAGGGTGTGCCGCTCTTACCTCGGAACTAGCATGAACAAGTCATCGGCAATCGTTTGCGCCCTGCTGCTTGGTGCGCCCTCTTCAGCGTTCGCAACCACCTATCAGGTTGGCGCAGACAAGCCCTACGCGACGATTCAGGACACCCTCAGCTTATTGGCGCCTGGTGACGTGGTCGAGGTGGACGGGGATGCTGTCTACCCGGGCGATCTCTGGTTTCGTGCGGAGCAGGGCGGTACGCCCGATGCGCCGGTCACGGTTCGCGGGATCCCCATCAACGGCAAGCGGCCGGTGATCAGTGGGATCGGCACCGAGCAGTACCACAACATCGTCGTGCTGCTGAACGCCAACAACTTCGTCTTCGAGGGCTTCGAGGTGACCGGTGCGCCCGGGGAGAATGACTTCGGCATCGTGCACAAGGCGGACAACGTCACAGTGCGGAATGTGGTCGTGCACGATATTCCCGGCCAGGGCCTGCTCGGCACCGACTTCGACTCGGGCTCTCTGACGCTGGAGTCCTCTGAGTTCTACAACAACGGCTCGGGGCAGCAGCGGCACCAAATCTACATGGCGACCGACGAGAGCGTTTACCCCGGCGCGGTCTTTCGCATGCAGTTCTGTTATGTGCACGACGCAGCCGGAGGCAATAACGTCAAGTCGCGTTCGGAGCGCAACGAGATCTACTTCAATTGGATCGAGGGAGCGCTCTTTCACGAGCTGGATTTGATCGGTCCCGACGGTCAAGAGCCCTCGCTCGCGCGGGAGGATTCCGACATCGTCGGCAACGTGCTGGTGAAGCACTCCGAATGGCGCATTGCGCGCATCGGCGGAGACGGTACCGGCAATACGGCAGGCCGCTATCGCTTCGTCAACAACACCATGGTGCTGAGCGCTAGCTCCGATGTGGCGATCGGCCTGCAGCAGTCGGTGGAGAGCGTCGAGATGCACAACAACGTGGTGGTCCGAGCGGGGGCCGCTGGCGGGGTGTTCGCCAATCACCTGGAGATCGAGGGCGCCGCGGCGCAGTGGTTCGGTAGCAACAACTGGATCCAAACGGGCTTCACCGATATCCCTGCGAGCTTCAGCAATACCCTCAGCGGCGGCGCGGCTGGTTTCGTTGATGAGGCCGGCTTCGACTTCCGGCTCGCGGAAGGCTCCCCGCTGATCGACCAGGGCACCAGCTCCACGCTGATCGGCTCGCCGGGCCTGCCGCAGCCGCTGGATGTACCAACCTTCATTCCGCCGTCGCGATTACTGAGCACCCACGGCAATCGCCCGGAAGACGCGGCGTTGGACGTCGGTGCGTTTGAGTTCGGTACTGGCACCGAGCCGGGAGAGGGCACTGTATCCACCGGCGTCGGAGCGCCGGGAACTGGGCCAGGGGCGGGCCCCGGCGCCGGCGCCGGCTCAGCCGCAGGCAGCGGCGGTGACGGCGGCGCCAACGCCGACGCCGATGATGACCTCGTCGGTAGCTGCAATTGCGTTTTGGCCGAGGCTCCCTCCCAGCCGAGCCCAGGTCTCGCAGCGCTGGCCTGCGCGGCCTTGATTGCCGTGGGTCGCCGCGGGCGCCGCAGGCACAGCGAGGGTCGCAGGCGCCAATGACTCACGGGCCTTCGGCCGTATTTCTCTAAGAGGGCCCGAGTCATATTGTTTGCTGCATCCGCCTTCGGCGAATGACTCGTGCCAAGTCGAAGGTTCAACGGGCCTTCGGCCTTTTTTCTCTAAGGGGGCCCGAGTCATATTGTTTGCTGCATCCGCCTTCGGCGAATGACTCGTGCCAAGTCTCAAGGACGAACGGGGCCTTCGGCCTTTTTTCTCTAAGGGGGCCCGAGTCATATTGTTTGCTGCATCCGCCTTCGGCGGAACTGCTTCACCCGCCGCGTGGATGTACTACGTTGCCGACGATGAGCTCCAAAGATGTTGGCAAGGCGACCCCGAGCGGAGACGTGTTTCGGGTGGAGCGAGAGGCCGAAGAGGCCTCCGCAAAACTCTACGCGGAGAGCCAAGAGGGGCTCACCAATCGCTGTGAGGCGTGTGGCGCGCTCGGCAGCCTCGAGGAGCAGGAGGACGGCGAGGTGCGCTGCGTCGATTGCGACGTCGTAGTCGCTCAGCGTTCGAAGTTGGGCGGCTACGGGAGGAAGTGAACGTGAAGAGGCTTCGCATCGCTCAGATCCTCACCAGCGTTCACACCGGTGGCGCCGAGCGCGTGGCTCTTTTGTTGGTAGAGGAGCTGCTCCGCCGCAGGCACGAGGTGACCGTGGTCTCCTTGGAAGAACTTGTCGACGGCCCGCTCGCGTCCGCCTTCGAGAAGACAGGCGCGCGCTTTCTGAAGATCCCGAAGGCGCAAAACCAATGGGATCGCAGCTTGTTCGGGAAGATGTACCAGTTCTTCCGCAACGAGCGCTTCGACGTGGTGCACACCCACAACCCGCTGCCGCTGATGTACGCCGCTCCCGCGGCTCGGCTCGCGGGCTCGCGGGTGGTCCACACCAAACACGGCGCTCACCCGGAGGGCTTCAAGCGCCTGATGTTGCGGCGCGCGGCGATCCTCGGCACCAACGCCTTTGTCGCGGTGAGCCAAGCCACGCTCGACTACGCGTTCAGCATCTACGAGGTCTTCCCGTGGAAGACGCACGTCATCACCAACGGTACCGATTTGCAGCGCTTCAAGCCGGACGCCGAGGCCAGGCGTCGGGTGCGCGCCCAATACGGAATCCCGGAAGACGCTGTGGTGTTCGGCACCGTGGGGCGCATGGCGACGATCAAGAATCACCCGCTGCTCGTGCGCTCGGCCGCGCCTCTGCTCGGACCAAACGTACGCCTCATGATCGTCGGCGGCGGGCAGGAATTCGAGAATACCAAGCAGGTGGTCGAGTCCGAGAAGGTGGCGGAGTTCGTTCATCTCGTCGGGGAGCAATCCGAGATCCCGGCCTACCTCGCAGCGCTCGATGTGTTCGCGCTGAGCAGCGACTCCGAAGGCATGCCTTTATCGCTGACCGAGGCGATGGGCGTTTGTCTGCCGATGGTCTCGACGCGCGTGGGCGGCGTGCCGAAGATCATCACGCACGAAGAGACGGGACTCTTGGTCGAGGCGCAAAATCAAGGCGAACTCACTGCGGCTTTGCGCCGGCTCGCCGATTCACCGGAGCTGCGACGAACCATGGGAGAGCGCGGTCGCAAGGTGGCCGAGGCTCAGTATTCGCACACGCGCATGGTGGATGATTACGAACGCGTTTACGTGCCTTGAGCGGGTGATCGCTCGGAGCTCGTTTGTGGGCTAAACTGCGCGCATGTTGAATTCGGCTCTTCGCTTCGTTGGCGGTCTCGCTTCGGCGGTCTTTGTGGTTTCGGTCGCGTCGCTCGCAGCCTGTGGTGACAGTGGGTCCAGCGCTGGCGGCGCTGGCACTGGCGGCTCGGGAGCTGGCGGCTCGGGCGGTTCGGGCGGTTCCACCAGCTCAGGGCCCGCGGGCGGCGCGCTCGTGATCAACGAGCTGCAACCGCAAGGCGCCGAATGGATCGAGCTCGTGAACGCCAGCGACGCGGATGTGGATCTCGAGGGCTACGGGCTCTGTGATGAAGATGCGGTGGGCGCGTGCGAGATAGCCGAGGCGATTCGTTTTCCGGCGGGTACCACGCTCAAAGCCGGTGAGTTCTTGCTCATCCTTACCGACCAAGACCCGGCGCTTGGGGTCGGGCCGCAGAGCGCGTGCCTCGGCGGCGTCACCAGCTGCTTCTACGCTCCTTGGAAGATCAGTGCTGCCGACGGAGAGACCATTCGTCTCGTGGACGGCGCGGATGAAGAGGTTTCGTCGTTGACCTTCCCACCCGGAGTCACCGCCGATGAGACCGAGAGTTGGGGCCTGCTACCGGATGGCCAGGGCGAGCCGTTCATTCTTGCGGCTACTCCCGGCGCGCCCAACCAAGAGCTTTGAAGCCTCACGCCGCTTTCTGGGGCGTCGTCGCGTAGTTCAAGATCTCTTTTGCAGCTTGAGCACGTGCTGCTGGCCGGTCGGGTCTTTGAACTTGATCTGATAGGCGAACACGCGCCCATCGATGCGCATCTCGACGACGGTTGGATCCGACAGGTTGCTCCGATTCACCAGCAGCGCCGCGGCGGTCGTCGTGCGGCCCGCCATGACGCGAATGAACATGATGCCCGCAACCACGAGGAACAACGCGAACCCCCCAAAGCCGATGGCGATCCCGCGCTCACTCGGCTTGAAGGGGGCGAAGATGGCGACAGCGCCCACGCCGATCCCAGAGATGATCGAGAGCCAGCCGAGCAAGCGATGGATGCCTGTTTGCGCTCGTGCGTACCCATGAATGCGCTCTTTGATGTCCATCACTCGATGATGCCAGCATGATTGGGATTTAGTAAGTCGAATGACTTAAACGATAGGGGTACTGTGACGCGTGACTGTGCCATCCGTTTGGCGCAGTAGGCACAAGCCGGCGCGAGAGAACTCGATATCGCAAATAATGGGCTATTTGTGACTGCGTCATCGAGGCACGATGCGTGCTTCTGCGCCGGTATGGCCTTTCGCCCAACCCCCTCTCACTTCGCGTCGCTGCGTGTCGCTATGGCGGCCGCTCTCGGTATCCCGGTGGCCTTTCTCGGCTGTGACGGCACGACCACCGTCGTCTGCGAGTCGCCCGAAGAGGGCCCCAGCGGCTTCGTCACCTGTGCCAACGGGCTGGTGACGCGGCCTGCAGCCGTCACCTGCGAGAGCGAGCTCCCGCGCGATCAGGTCTGCCAAGGCGACCCGGAGTTCGACCAGTGCCAGACCGACGCCGACTGCACCGACTTCCCCAACGGCGCCTGCGGTGTAAACAGCGGCGATCCGTTCGGAGATCCGTTCCCCGGCTGCACCTGCAGCTACGGTTGCGTCAGCGACGATGACTGCGGAGACGGGGCGATCTGCGCCTGTGCTTCGCCGGTTGGGCAGTGCGTCGCGGCGGAGTGTCGCACCGACGCCGAATGCGACGACGGCCAGCTCTGCGCGGGCTGGGATTCGCTCGATGAGTGCGGCGGCGGCGGGTTCGCCTGCACCACGGGGGACGACGAGTGCCTCTCTCACGCAGACTGCAGCGACGGCCAGTCGTGCGAATACCAGGCGGGCAAGCGCAGCTGCGTCCAAATCGAGCCTTGCGCCATTGGCCGGCCGTTCCTGATCGACGATGAGCCGCGGCTCGCCGAGGCCGTGCTGCGCGACGACTGGACGCTGCGCACGAAGCACGACGTTGCCGCCGTCGACGCCGAGACACGAAGCGCGCTCGCCGAACGCTGGCTCGAGGTGGCCCGCATGGAGCACGCGAGCATCGCTGCCTTCGCTCGCTTCACGCTGCAGCTGCTCGCGCTCGGTGCGCCGGGCGAGCTCGTGGCCTCGAGCGCGAAGGCCGGCGCTGATGAGGCTCGTCACGCGCGGCTCGCCTTCGGCATGGTGAAGGCGTTTGGCGCCATCGCGGTGGGCCCCGGTCCGCTCGGGCTCGAGGGCGCGCTCGGTGACGCGGTGGATCACGAGGAGCTACTGCGCGTGGTCTATCGCGAAGGTTGCGTCGGCGAGACGATCGCCGCGCTCGAGGCGCGCGAGGGACAAAGTCGTAGCGGCCTCGCGATCTTCGCTTCGATCGCCGCGGACGAGTCGGACCACGCGACGCTGGCGTGGGCCTCGACGAAATGGCTCGCCGAGCAGATCGGCCCGCGCGCCGCGTACATCTTGGCCGAGGAGCTCGAGCGCGCCGCCGCACGCAGCGTTCCCCTCGTTCGAGGCGAGCCGGATCTCGGCTCCTTCGGCTTCTTGACCAGCTTCGAGCGCGAGGCGCTCCGCAGCGACGCGCTGGAGTCGCTCGTTCGCCCGGCGACGGTCGCGTTGATGGCCCGGCTCACCACGCAGTTCGAAGAGCAGGCGCCACTCTCGGTCCACTGAGCTTCGTCTCGAGAGCGGCGTTCGGAGCGAGGAAAGACGCGGCTCGCCCTCAGCTGCCGTGCGCCTTCTCGAGCGCGGCGCGCAGCGCGTCGTCAATCTCCCCGCTCGCCGGCAGGCCCTGGTCGCGGCGGAATTGACGGATCGCCGCCTCGAGGCCGTCGTCGCTGACGAACTCGACCGGGCCGCCCGCTCGCAAGTAACCGAGGTGCGCCAAACGAGCCTTCACGCCGCTGTTTTCGGCCACCGGGTCGACATCCCCGACGCGCACCAAGAACACCTGACCGCGCTTGGGAAATACGACGCGCACCTCGCGCACGTGGATCGGCAGCTCGAGCTCTAGCACGCCGCTATTGTCGGCTTTGCCGGAGAGCGGCTGCAACAGCCCTTCCACCGTGTACTGCTCGCCCGCGAACGGCTTGCGTGCGTCGGTGAAGACGAGGCGGGTCTTCACCAGCGGGATGGTGGCGCGGTACTCGTTCGACGTGCCGTGGGTGAGGGGATACTGCTTCTTCGACGAGCGGGCGAAGTGCAAAACGTCCCCCGGGGCGAGCTGATTCGGATCTTTGCGCTTGGCCTTCAGATCAGCGTTCTTGCCGTCGTTCCAAACCTTCTCTGCGTCGAAGCCGTGCCGAAATGCGAGCTTGTCGAGGAAGTCCCCTTGGCGGATGACGTAGGGCTGCGCTGAGCCCTCCGTCTCGTCGCCGCGCATCGTAAGTTCGGGGAAGATGACCCAGCCGTCTTGGTCGAGCTCCAGCGTGACCTTACCGTCCTCACCGGTCATCCCGCTCTGTTGGCTCTCATCGTCGAGCGTGAGTAGGAAGCGTTGTTTGCCGAGGGGCGCGCCGTCCTCGGCGAGTAGCACGATCTCGGTGGGCGGCGGCGGCTCGGGCGGCGGCGGATCTTCGGCTTTGTCCGGCGAATTCAGCAGGATCTTTTTGCCGTCGATCTTCACCTCTTGATCGAGCGCGAGCGAAGCGCCCTTGGTTTTGACGACCAGCTTCTTGTCGACCAGCAACTGCGCGTCGCCCTTCGACACGATCGAAAGGCCGTCCTCCGTGGCAATGAAGCCGGTGCCGCTGCCTTTGACGTTCACGGTCGCGGCGCTCAGTTCGATCTGGTCGCCGGTCATGCGCAGCGTGCTTTCACCCACGCGCAGCACGAGCTCTTGGTCAGAGGCGAGCTCCAGCCGCTTGACGCCGATCAGGCTTGCGACGCCCTCAGCGTGGGTGATCCACGAGCGGGGCTTGTCCGCTTGGCCCACCACGGTGGTGACCGAGCCAAGAGCACGAAGCGTTACATCGGCCTCTGCCGTGACCAGCACGTCGCCGTGGTTGTCGTGCTGCAGCTTGCCTTCGACGCGCGAGGTGCGCGCGCCGGTGATGCGCTCGTCGGCGCTGCCGGAGACGGCCTCGAGGCGGTTGCCGAAGACTTGATCGCTGCGGTCTCCTTTGACGATCTGCGCCAAATTGCGTTCGACCGTGTCGAGCCGGTTGCCCAAGATGGTGAGCCGCTCATCGTTATTCACCGTCAGCGTGTGATCGCGACCAACCTGCTCGTCGAGGTCGCGTTGGGCGATCAAGAGCACCTGCTCTTCGCCTGCGGCGTCCTCGAACGAAAGCTCATTCGCGCCTTTTCCGCCGGGCGAACTGGAGGTCCGAAAGCCGCTGCGCGTCTTCTGTTCGGGCAATTTGAAAGGCACCGGATGAATCGCGTTGGCGACGGTCCCAGTGACGATCGGCTTATCCGGGTCCCCGCCCTCGAACATGACCACGACCTCCATGCCGACGCGCGGGATGAACTGAACGCCCCAATGCGAGCCTGCCCAGGGCTGCATCGTGCGGATCCAACAGGAGCTCGAATCATCGCGGGTGCCCTCGCGGTCCCAATGGAACTGCACCTTGATTTGCCCCCGTGAATCAACGTGGATCTCGCTCGCTTGGGGACCAACCACGGTCGCGGTGAGACAGACCTGGACGCTCTTGCGCTTGGGGCGCGGCGGCGGGTAGCTCACGTTGGCCGGCACGCACTCGAACTCGCACTCGTAGACGCGGTGGGCGCTCGATCCGTCGGCGAGATTGCGCCCGCGGTGGTGCACCGAGATCAGCGCAAAGTCGTGCTCGAGCCGCGCTACTGGATGGCCATCCAAGTGGAAGCGGCGACCCGGGCCGAGGTCCGAGCAGCCGCTTCGGCCGCGGATCACCGAGGCGCGTCGGCGCTCTTGCCGCAACATGCGCGCGGCCTCTCCGCTCGAGTACGACCACTTCGGAAACAAGGTCTGCGCGTGGTGATCGTACACCTCGAGGAAGGTGGGCCCGCCGGCCCCGGAGACGTTCTTTACCGCGCCAAGCGCGCCCGAGGCCGAAACGGTGCCGACGCCGGGGACGGAGACCGCGGCATCCACTGTCACGTCGAGCGCGGACGCTACCGCGCTCGCCAAGCCCTCCAGGCCGTCGTTGCCGAACGGCGTATTCGAGATCGCACGGCTCTGCAGCGGAGTGTGCGGGCGTTCGGGATCGTATTCGCGGAAGGTCGCCACCGAGGGCTCGACGCTGTTGCGCAATTCGAAGGCAGTGATCTTGTCGCTCAGCGTCTCACTGGCCTGCTCGAGCTCGAGGTAGTGAAGTCGCGGTGCGTCGCGTTCGAGCAGCTCGCTCACCGTCTTGACGATCAGCGCCTTCGCTGCGAGGGCCTCGGCCGAGCCGTCAACGACGCTGGGCATGGGCAAGGCCGAGAGCATGGCCAACGCGCCCGCGCTTTCGTCGCCGAGGGCCGGGTAGAAGCTCGCGTCGTCGGCACACAGAATGGAGTCCCCCGAGACGAGCGGACCCATCGCTGCCGCGAGCCGCGCAGCCTGGGCTGCGAGCGTCGATACGCCGCTCAATACAGCGGCAGCGCCCGCCTGAAATCCGCCGGGCGCACCTTGGTGGAAGTAGAAGAAGATGCCCGCCTCGGCCAGCAAGCGCGTGACGAACTGGTAGTCGGTCTCCTCGTATTGGGTGCAATACTCGCGTACTGGATAGCTGTGCTGGAGCTGCCAGCGGCTAGCGATGCCCGCCTCTCCGAGCACCGCTGCCACCACGTCGATCACCCGCAGGTTCTGAAACACGCGCGTGCGCCGCTGCTTCTTGAGCAGCCACAGGCGCGGCACCAAGCTGAGTTCGTAGTCACAGGCGTCGCGTTCGCGGCGCCCGAGCAAACGCACCGAGGCAATCAGGCCGCTGAAAGCCCGCACCATCGATGGATAGATTTTGAAGGTCAGCTCGGCGCGAGCACCGAGCGCCACTCGCTCGAGATCCGGCGCGCCCGCCGCCACCCGCACCACGATGCGAAACTTGTAGCTCTTCGACAGCGCCTCTTTCCCGTCCAACGACAAGACGGAGATCGGCCCGTCAAAGCCTTCGAGCTCGAGCGCATACGAGGACGTCATGGCCGCGCGACGACATCACCTGCACCTGGGCTTCGTCAAGGTTGGTCGAGTCGCAACCGCGCATTGAGATGGGCGCTCCGGTCGATTGCGCTCGTGCGGGGTTTGACGTCGAGTCGACGGTTGTGGTTCGCTCCCTCGTCCGATGCTGAATCAGCGCTCCGTGACCTGCACGCTCGTGAACGAATCCGAAGCAGACATCATCGCGACCGGCGCGAGCGTGAACCACAAGATCGAGCAAGGGCAGCTACTGAACTCGATGCCTGCGCCGGTAGCCCCCGCGGCGAGCGCCAGCTGGACGCTGATCCAATCGGCCGCTGAGTCCACTGGGCCGGCCGGGTGGGCTTGTTACGAGCGAGCCGGCGAGGTGGTCTACCAGCTTCGCTTCGGCAACCCAGCCCTGGGACGAGATGCGTTTAGCGTCGTCTTCAACTACCTCGAGAAGACCGGAACCGCCGCCTACGAGCTCAAGTTCGCCAACGCCGCAGGGCCGATCTCCGATGACAAGATCGCAACGGAGCTGGACCTGCGGGTCGAGTACCGTCTGCGTTGGCAGCCGGCTGCAAGCCCCGGGGTCGCCCCCGGTGCGAGCGGTCCTTCCGCGCAAAGCGTCGGAGCCCAGCCGAATGGGTCCTCGAGCGTTACCACCCCACCCATCTTTGCGCGCTGGAATCAGGCGGACATCACCGATGCACGTAAGAAGGTCCTTGCGGCGGTCGCGTCGGTCTACCCGGTCTTGTGGGTTGCGAACACGGGGGAGGCCAAGATCGCAGAGGCCAAGAATGGTGGCGGAACCTACGACCGAAAGGGTGAGTGGACTGACAAAGGCAGCACGAGCTGCACGAGCTCTTGCCCCTGGATCGGCAAGAAGGTCTCGCCCGCCACCTCGACCAAGTGGAACTTCAATGCTCCAAACGTCGGACGGGGCGCGTGGGTACGTTGGGGTACCGGGGCACAAATGCCGAGCGTCGGCGATGTGTACATACTCTGGTGTGACGAGTACCAACGCCCGCTGCCTCCTCGTCCGGGGCAAGCCCGCATCGCACAGCCAGCTCCACCCGCAGCTCGAATCAAGGACCCACTATGGGATTCGTGGGATCAGACCGTGGCGAAGATGGACCCACACATGCGGCACGTGGGCGTCATCGTGCAAGTACCCACGACGGATTCAGAGTGCTTCATCACCGCTGACGGCGGTCAGTCCGTCGGTGGCAAGCAGGCGGCTCATCTGGTCAAGCGCTCCTTTACCCGTCGCAAGCCCGGTCCAACGAACGCTTCATTTCAAGAGAAGTGGAACAGGTCCTTTGCGGGCAGAGGTCCCTACGGGCCGCCGGCCGACGTCGAGTGCTTGTACCTCTCCGGCGAGGCGGAGCAAGAGCCTGGAAACAGGCTGCTTGGGTGGATCGACGTTGACGTCTTGGCTCAGCAGAAGCTCGTGCTCCCGTACGATCCACTGACCGATGATCCTCTCTACGCCGAGCTCGGCGCGCGCATCGCGAGGATCCCGTGAGCCGCTGGCTGCCTTTCCTTCCGCTGCTGACCCTGCTGGGTTGTCACGAGGGCACGCTCGTGGCGACGGGGCGAGCTCCCTTCGCTTCGGCCACGGCCGTAGCCTCTGCGTCGGCTGGCTCGACGCCGACGGAGGAACCGCAGCTTGCGCTTTCGCCCTGTGAACTTGCCGCCAAGCAGCGCGAGCGCGCGGGGGGGCTGCAAGCAGAAGGGAGAATCGCGAGGGCGGAGCGGGTCCTTGCTCACGCGGATCAGCTTTGCCCGGCCAGCCAAGCCGATAGCGCACCGGCACGAGCGCAGCTGACGGAGCTCTTGCGCGACGATCGCACGCCGCAGCAGCTTCTCGCGCTCGGCATGAAGGCGGAACTCGAGCGGAACCGCCCAGAGATGCAACGCATGTTCGACCGTGCGGTGGAGCGGGCACGCGTTCTGAAGACTCCCTTCGTGATCGAGGGTCCATCGCCGCGCTGGCGACCAGGGGTGAGCTTTCGACCCGATGGTCGCTTGCTGGCGGTGCTTGGCAGAGAAGCGGTCTCGCTGTTCGATGCTCAAGCAGGGTATCGTGAAGTGCGTCGCTTGCAGGGGTTTGGTGAACTGCGCACGCTCGCGTTCTCGCCGGATGGAAAGCTGCTCGCCGTTGGGAATGAGGGCACCACCATCCATTTGTTTGACGCTACCAACTTTCGCGAGCTCAAGCGCTTGCACCACCCCTCGCTCAAGCCGGATTTGAGCCCGATTGATACCAAGGTCGTCCTTGGATCGCTGGCGTTCTCGCGCGATGGAGCGTTGCTCGCTTCAGCATCGTGGGATGGGGCCGTCGATGGGACGGTGCTGCTCTGGGATGTGAAACGCGGCAAGCCGAGTCGGCCGCTCGAGGAAACCACGTTTGCGGCGGAGGTGCGGTTCGATTCGGACGGCCGGCTCGTGGCGCAATGCGATTCGCCATCATGTTCGGAGGCGCCGATCATTTGGGATCCTGCAACGGGCAAGTTGGTCGGCGGTGCGGTGGATGCTGATTTCGGTCGCGCGCGTGCCGCGCTGGCGCGCTTTCGACCTCAGAACACCGAATCGATCAAGGCCTTCGCCTTCTCCGGCGATCGCAAGTGGCTCGCGCTGGGCCTGGGTGAGGAGGTGTTGCTGATCGAAGTCGCGACCGCGCAGGGACGGACGATCGATGCCTCGCTTGCGCGCCGCGCGCGCGCCTTCGCGTTCTCCGAGGACAGCAGCACGCTCGCGATCGATGGGAAGGACGGTGTGACCGTGCTTGATGTCGCCTCCGGCCGCGCGTTGCGTGAGCCGCTCGCCGTCAGAGTCGCGGACTCTGTCCTTGTGAGCCGTGATGGTTCGAGGCTCGTTGCCTTGGACGGGGAGGCTCAGGTTTGGTCACTAGAGGCGCCCGCCAAGGTGGTCGGTCTCGGCGGGTATGTCGGCGCTGCCGCGCTATCGGCGGACGGCAAGTTGTTGGCGACGGTCACCGAAGAAGGCCTTCAGCTCGGACCTAGCAACGAGTCCCAACGCCCGCTCGTCCCCGCCGCCGACGGGGTACAAGCGCTGGGCTTCTCCGCGGATGGAAAGACGCTGGTGGCTGCCGGTCCGAACAAGGCCAAGCTGATCGACGTTGCAACGAGGCAGACGCTACGTGAGCTGCCGTTCCCTGTGTACAGCGGACAGATCGTTTTCGCCCCGGACGGCCAGTCCGCGTTATTCGGAAGCGAGTTGGTCGACGCGAAGACGTGGTTGAAACGCGCCTCGCTCCCGAACGGCCCGTTTGCGTTTTCGCCAGACAGCGCGCTGCTTGCGACTGCTCGCGGGGATAAGCTTGACTTCGTCGACCGCGACGGAAAGTCGGCTTTCGTGCTCGACCCAGCCTGGTCGAACGTGACTGATCTTTGCTTCTCGCCAAGCAGCAAGCTCGCTGTTTCAGCCAGCGACTACTTTGGCCCGGGTGAGGTCCAAGTTTGGGACCTGGTTCAAAGGCGTGAACAAGCAAGGTTCGGCGCGGCGAATAAAGCGAAGTTCTTGAGCGACACAACGTTGCTCTTGGCCGGCCCCGGTTTGAGCCTGCGCGCGCTCGATGGACGACCTTTGGCGTCGCTCGCGGCGGTCGGTAGCGGCAGAGCGGGCTTCATCCTCAGCAGCGAAGGGCCGTGGGTAGAACTCGCCGGCGAGGCCAGCGTCGCACGCGCCGCGCTCAGCTGCAGGTTGGCCGACAATTTTTATCCCTTCGAGGTTTGCAGCGATCATTACGAGGTCAGCGGCCTCGCCGCACAGCTCGTCGCGGGTGAAGCTAACGCCGCTGGCAGTCCGTGAGCTCGTCGAGCTCGAGCACGGCTTCGCGTAGCACCGGCTTTGTTGGTTCGAAATCGCTGCTCGTCTGAATCCGTTTCTCCGAGCCCACCGAACTTCCGACACCGTGAGCGACGCGTACTGCACCGTTGCTCACGGCCGAAAAGGAGCCACGCATGCGTCACACCTACACACTCTCTCTTGCTCTCATTGTGCTCGCCACTGCCTGCAGCGAGACCGTCGACCGCGACGAGCTGCCGGACGATGAGGTCAACCTTGACGAGGCTGACCCCAACGAGGGCGAGCTCGCGCCCGAAGCCGGCCCATCCTGGCCCGGCGTGTCGACGTCGGCACCGCGACCCACGTTCGAATTGCCCAACGAATCCCTGTTCTCCGTTGAGGGTCTCGTGACCGACGAACTCGAGAGCGGCCCGGTTTCAGGTCCGCAGGAGATCGGTATCCTTTGGCTCAACCTGCTCGACGACAACTCCACCGTCGTGCTTGAAGCGACGACGTTCGAGCCACTCGGCGACAGCTTTCCAGCGGGCTTCGACCTCTCGATCCTGACTCCGCCGAGCGCGGCCGTTCGAGGCACGGCGCTCATCAGCTACGACGAGTACGGCCAGCGCGAGGAACCCATCGACCGGAGCCGGGTGGCCGTCGGGATCGTCGTCGTCGGTAACGAGGGGACGCTCGCCTCGCTCCCTGCAACCACGAGTCTAGGGGAGTTCATCTCGGGCGATGGGGGCGAGGGCACGCTCCTCGGGCAGTTCTCGTACGTGTCACCCTACACTGTGCGCTACGTCGACGGCGCCACCGCTGAGGGAGTTACCGTTCGGGACATCAACGGTGTCGAATCGATCGTGCAGGACTTCACCGTCTTCGACCTTCGCCTGTGGGCCCGCTACATCGATAGCGCGCTCTGTCGCGACGCGGAGCTCGGAAAGGGCTGGGAGACGTTGGAGGTGAACTCTTGCATCGAGGGCGGTGGAGAGCCGAACGCATGCCTCTACAGCTGGTTCGCCGCGCGTAGCGTGGAGGTCGAGGCCGTCTGCGGTGCCGAGCCGGATTCGGATTGGTTTACGTCGCCGCCCATTGAGCTCGCGCCGTCGGAGTCGCTCGAGCTGCCGCTCGGGATCGACGACATTCGCAACGCCTTCAGCAACGGCGGCTACCTGTTCTTCCTGGGCTGAGCGCTCGATCTGACCGCAGAACGCCGCTGGCAGTCCGTAAGCGCATCGAGCTCGAGCACCGCTTCAACTGCGCGGCGGCGAAGGTCTGCTTCGGTCATGCGGACTTGCGCGAGTTTGACCGCCGCTTCGAGCGCGCTCAGCTCCTCGAGCGTGCCGCTCTCGACGGCGCGTTGCGCTGCCTCGACCGCGAGGGCGGCGGCGACGGGCGTCTTGCTGCGATAGCTCTGCCACAAGCGCTGGGCGCTTTCAGCGCTGCGATGAGCGGAGCGCACGGCGCGCTGCACCCGATCGAACTCGGCGTTGAGCTCTCGTTCGGCGTACGCAACCTCGGCTCGACTCGCCTCCACGGCGTCAGCATTGGTGTCGAAGATGGGCAGCGTGATTCCGCCGCCAAAGAAGAAGCCGAGCGGATCGTCGGTGCCAGGCGCAAAGGCGTAACCGACGTCAAGGAAGGAGAGCCACGGTACTTGCTGCGCCTGTTCGCGATCGAGCACGGCCTCGGCGGCGTCGATGCGGGCTAGCCGCTGCTCGATCCCGGCGGCTTGTTGCAAGGCCTGGTTGCTGCATTCGGCGGCGCCGGGCAGCTCCGCGAGCGGCTCGGTTGCTTCGAGCTCGAGGGATTCAGCGTCCAGCCCGAGTAACGCTGCGAGCTCGAGCCTGGCCCGGGCGCTGCGCTCGTTGGCAGCGAGCGCCAAGAACTCAGCCTCCTGTTGAGCTACCTGCGCGTTGGCGAGCTCGACCGCGGTGCGCCGGCCGTCTTGCACCTGCTGGTTCAGCGCCGCGGTGAAACGGCTGCGCGCCGAGAGCAGCTCCGCTGAGCTTGTGACCTCTTCACGCGAGAGCTGTAGCTCGAAGAAGCGCTCACGAACCTCGGCGCGTACTTCGGTACTGGCCGCCTGCAGCTCGGCCTCGGTCTCACGAATCAGCGCCTCGGCCTCGGCTCGCCGAGCCTCGTTCTCGAAGGGCCGCGGCGGCTTCACGCGCAGGCGGACGTTGGCTCGCGGCACACCGTTCGCGACTTGGTCGAGCTGCACGCCGCCTACCCGCAGCTCGGGATTGTCGAGCTTGGTCGCAGCATCCACCGCCGCTGCGGCGGCTTGCTTTTTTGCGCGCAACGCGGCGAGGGTAGGGCTGCGTTCGAGCGCGCGCTCGAGCGCTGCGGCGAGCGAAAGTGGGCCGCTTTTTTCGGCCTCCGGCTGCGAGACTTCAGTGCGCCGGAACTCCTCGAGCCTCGCTTCACGGCTGCTGCGCGTAGGCGCATAACAGCCGGCCCCGAATCCGCAAATGAGCGCGAACGCTGCGATAGTTCCGCCTCCTCCGGCGAGCGTAGCGTTCAACGACCGAACTCCGCAGCCAGCTTGAGGAATTCGCCCGGAGAGGCTCCGTTGTCGAACAGCACCAGCACCCCACCGTCTGCGGCCTGTGCCAAGGCTTCGGGTTTGCGGGTGGGGAAGGTGCGAACCAACGTCAGCGGGCCCTCGCTCGGCGCGCCTCGCAGAAAGAGGCTACCCGCGCTTCGCTCGCCGCTCGAAGGAGTGGAGGCGATCAACAAGCTGCCGTCGCGACGCAGCAGAAGCTCGGAGATCCCACCGCTCTCACTGCCGGCGTCTCCCGCGATCGGCAGCGCAACGCGCGTAAACGGCTCCAAGCGCGCAGCCTCGAGGCCGGCGCAACGGGCCAGCGCCGAGGGATCACCAAGCCGCCAAATCATCGCCTCGGCTTGGTCGCTGAGCGGCGCCTTTAGACCAAGCAGCAGCGAGCCGTCGGGCATCGCTGTCATGCCTTCAATGTCGAGTTGGGGCAAGGTCGAGGCGCTCAAGCCGAGCTTCGTCAGCCGTGCGTCGGAAGCTTCAGCGAGCCGCGAAAGCTCGTTGTAGAGCGAGCATTGCGCACTCGCTCGGACCACACCGCCCTGCGGTTCCAGCTCCAAAAACAGCGTGCGCGCTAGCGGCCGCTTGCCGCCTTTGCTCAGGCTCTGCGACGCCAGCGCATAGACCTTGCCTTGCGTGGCGGCGATCGACTCGAGGTCGGTCACTTCCTCGACGCCGCGAATGGGCACCGGCGTGGCGTCCACCCGGCCGTCTTCCGCCATGGTGAACAGCAGCGGCAACCGCTCGCCGTCGAGCCCGGTGTCATCGCTGACCAGCAAGAACCCGGGCGCCCACGGATTGGCGGTCAGCCCCGAGGGCTCCAACCGCGATAGCTCGCTGAGCTCCGCTGGGACCAGCAAACGAGTGATGACGTTGTCACGCGCCGGTGTGGCTGGCTGCGTCGCAGCTGCGGGGCCCAGCGGAAACTCGATCTCGAGTGCCTGCCCGGAGACGAACGCTGATTCCTCGTCCATCCGCAGGACCACCCGCTGACCCCAAGCCACGAGCGCCGGGTTGCTGCGACACTGCGCAGGCAACTCGGCGACCACCGGGCTGCGCGCAACGACCTTTGCGTGCAGCGGCGCAGCGGTGGAGCCCTTGGGGCGCACAGACGCTTCACTGCCCTCGGCGACGCGCAGCCCGCTGCCTTCCGGTAGGCAGGCGATCACGCGGTCACTGTGGCTCGCCAAGCGCAAGAGCGGCGTTCCAACATCGGCGAATTCGCCCTGACGGCGCAGCACCTCCACCACGCGCCCGTCTCGCGCGGCGCGCACGACCGAGTTCTCCCGTCGGCGCAAGAGCTCACGCAGCTTGGCGTCGGCGAGCGTCACTTGCGCCTCGAGATCCTGGGTCACGGCGCCATCTTTGTCGCGCTGGCTTAGCTCGTTGATCTGCTCGCTGAGCAGGCCGATGGCGCGCGGTTTGGCTTGGGCGAGGGGACCGAGCGCCGCCTCTTTGGCTTGGACGCTGTACAGCTCATCCCGCGTCGCTTGCTTGTTCTCCACGAGCTTCGACAGCCGTTCGCGTTCGCCGCGCACCACCAGCGACTCGGCGTTCAGCCGCAGCTGCTCCTCTTGCGCCTGCGCAAGCCGCCGCTTGAGGTCCCCGACGTCGGAGATGGTCGCCAGTTTCGCCCGTTCTTTTGCGGCGGAGACGCTCTCTTCGAGCATCTTGCGTTCGGCGCGTAGAACGTCGAGCTGGGAATCGAGCTCGCGCGTATCGAGCCGAGCGAGCACGTCACCCGCCTTCACCTCGCGCCCGACGTCTGTCTCCACCGTGAACAGCAAGCCACGTTCTTGCGAGGCGACCTCGAAGGTCTCCACCTCGGCGAAGCCCTGCACCGAGGCCGTCATCCCGGACTGAAAGTGCAGCAGCGCAGCCAGCCCGAACGTTCCCGCGAGCAGTACGAAGGGGGCGACGCGTTGGGCGGCGTAGCGAAGTTTGTGACTAAGTCCGGCCATGGTTCACAGATCGAAGGAAGGCTCTTGCATTAGTAAGGAGACGTCCGTGACGCCCGGGATCTTGCGCAGTTGCTCGACCAAGAGGGCTCGCTGGTCGTCGCTGTCGACGCTCACTTGGTAGGCATGCTCGAGCTGCTCGCCCTGCGCGGCCTCACGCAAGGTAACGAGCGCGAAGGAGCGACAGCTGTTCTTGAGCACCGGCTCGAAGGGGGGCCTCTGCTCGGCGGAGACCGAGAAGCGGAGCAGGCCGTCGAACTCGCGCCGCGACCCGTAGCCGATCATCGACAAGAGCCCGGTGGCTGCGGTGAACACCACCGTCCCGGCGATGGCCACACCGTAGGCGTGCGTACCGCAGGCGATGCCGACACCGAGCGCTGCGAAGATGAACAGGATGTCGCGTGGGTCACGTAGCGAGGTTCGGAAGCGGATGAGCGCCAGGCCGCCGGCGACTCCGAGGCCCGCGGCCAAGTTTTGCCCGATGGCGAGCATCAGCATGCAAGGCACGACTGCTCCCACCGCCATCCCTTGCACCACGCTCTTCGAGTAGGACAGCCCGCGGAAGGTGAGCACGTAGACGCCGGCGATCGCCTGGGCCAACCCGAAGGCCAGCAACATTGCCACGACGGCGCGGCGCAGCTCGCTCGATTGCAACGAGAGCCAAAGGGCCTGCATCAGCCGAACCCTCCCAACTCCGAGCTGCGGTTCGCCGTGCGGCGATCGAGCAGCACGTGGCTCGCCTCGACCGCGCTACCGTATTTGGAGAAGCTGAGTCGGAACAGATCGAGCCGTTTGACGAGCGCTACCATCCAGCGCGGCGGGCGGTCCTGAAACTTCAGTTCCAGCACCGTGCGCGACGCTCCGTCCAACAGCCGGGGGCCGTCCAGTGGTCGCCATCGATGCGGATTTCCCTCCAAGGAGAGCCCGAGCGCCGGTTGAGAGCAGATGCGGGTGTCGAGCGTGAGCCGGGCATACTCGTCAATGCGACTGGCGAAGGCCTCCCGCTGGTATTGCACGAGCTCGCGAGGCTCGAGGTGGTAACGCAGGACCTTCTCCATGAAGGCCTGGGCGGCCGGCCGTGCGCGGGCGGGAACCGCCTCCAGCGCCTGCTTGTCCCCGCTCACCACCGCCGCCCACAGCGCCGGCGCGACAGCCGCTCGGTTCTTGCGGATCACATCCCCAGTGCGGCGTTTGATCTCAAGGAAGGCCGGTGCACGCCCGAATAGCGTTCCTTGTCCCGGATACGAGCGCACGCGTACCTTGAAGCGATCATGCGCTTGCCGGTCATTGGCCTGGTAAAGCAGCTGATCGTACGTGTCGAAGTAGAGCGAACGGATGGTGTAGGTGCCGTCGGAGGAGGCGTTGCCGTCAGGCACTCCGACACTGAGCGCGGCTTGTCGGATGGCGGGGATGTCTCGGCTGGTTACGAGGTATTTGAATTCGTATCGCTCGAGCACGCAGCCTCCGGGCAGATTGCCCCAAACGTATCGGATCGTCGACCTTTCAGCACTTAGACATTGCGTCAGAGTCGTGTGGCTGGAGCTATCTCCGGATAGCCCCGATTCGATCACCCAGGGGCTGACAACGTGCGTAAGTGCTTGGCGACCTCATTGGCGCTGGGCGCTGGTAACCGGCGATCGCTCAGCATGGTGGCGGCGAGCGTCCCGGCGTGATCGACGGAGGTCGCCACACGCATCGGAAACGGGGCCGCGGCGTTGAGCCCAGCGACGACGGTGCGCGCGACAACGTTGATCAAGCCACCGCGCGGCAAGACCATCACGACGCCGGCGACCGACGCGAGGCTGGCGCGGCCAAGCTCTTGAAAGGCCTTGCGAGCGGCGTCATCGGGGGCGCCGCCGAGGATGGAGTTCACGATCACGACGCCCTCCGCGTAGCGGCGGTGATGCTCTTGCAACTCACTTTCAATCTCGCGGATCGTGCCGGCCGTTGGCGCGCGGTGCCACGCCATCAGGATCAGGTGCGGGAGCGTTCCGGCGCGCAGCTCCGAGCTTTGAAAGATCGCCTTCACGCGACGGCCGTTCTGTCACCGCGCCGCGCAGAAGACAACAACGGCGCAGTTTAACGGCGTTTTGCTGACTTGGACCGAGCTGGCTTGGCAGCGGTTCGGCTCGCAGCGGCCCGGCTTGGAGCGGCGCGTGGCTTCTTCTCTTCGGCCGGCTTGCTCGGGATGGCGCCGCGCGCGCGCACCCCGTCGAGCACGAGCGCCACCAGCTCCTGTGGCATCTCGAGGATCGGTCCTACGTCATCGCCAGCGAACAGCCGCGCCACGATCAGCTCGGAGGCGCCGACCACCACGATGGCACTGAGCCGGCCCACGAGCCCGCGTACGAGGCCGAGCGAATGAGCGATGTTCGATAGATCGGTGGCGCCGTTCAGCACCTCCTCGGCCAGCTCGACGATCGGGCCGCGTGCGCCGTTCTTGGGCCCGCGCGACTCGTGCAAATACAGCCGAACGACGTCGGGGTATTGCAACACCACGCGGATCAGATCCTGCGCCAGCCCCTCGTAAGGCTTGGCCACGTCCCCGCCGCGGGAGGCCTCCCGCAGCGCGGTCGCGCAACGTTCGAAGGTCGCGCGGACGTCGCGTCGCATCGGGCTTACGAGCGAGGCCACGAGATCCGTCTTGTCTCTGAAATAGCGGTAAAAGCTGCCTTTGGCGGTGCGCGCGCCATCCACGATTTGGTCGATGGTTACCGCCTCGACGCCGTACTGCAGAAACAGCCCGAGCGCGGCGCGTTGCAGCGCCTCGGTTCGCAACCTGCGGTTCTCGGCGCGTTTCCCTGTGGGTTGGGGACCATCCAAAGAAGGTGACTTGTTGGTCACAATTCGGCTTGACACGAACGCTAGCATGCCTCAGAAATAAGTGACTTGTTGGTCACTTTTGAGGAGGGTCTATGTGGCTAGGTTTTGCCGTCGGTTTGGTCGCTTCCAACGCCTTTGAGTGGGCCGTCCACAAGCACGTGCTGCATGGCCTAGGTGCCAACAAGAAGTCCTTCTGGGGCTTTCACTGGCACGAGCACCACAAGAACGTGCGCAAGTCGGGCGGCTTTGATGAGATGTACCTGCGCCCGATGGAGGAGACGCCGTCCAAACGCAAAGAGGTCCTCGGCGTGGTCTCCGGCGCGCTGCTCTCAACGCCGCTGTTGGCGGTAGCGCCTGGGTTCGTGCTCGCTTCCTGGGCCAGCGCTGGCGCCTACTACTTCGTGCATCGCAAGTCGCACGTGGATCCGGCCTGGGGTCGCAAGTACGTGCCTTGGCACGTTGATCACCACCTCGGTCCGGATCAACACAAGAACTGGTGCGTCACCTTCCCGTTGTTCGACTGGGTGATGGGAACGCGGGAGCCCTTCGTGGGGACCGAGCGAGAGCAGCGCGTCGCTCGGGCAACCGTGGTGGAAGCGCCGGCTCCGGCCTGACCGCGTTGTTCGCGGAAGCCGCGCGGGCCGTTCGGTGCTAGCCAGCTGGCCATGAACCCGCGGGACTACTTTGCGCAAAAGACAGTATTGATCACCGGTGGATCGAGCGGCATTGGGCTAGCGCTCGCCGAGCAGCTCGCTGCTTTGGACGCCCGGCTCATCCTGGTGGCTCGTCGACAGAGCTTGCTCGACGAAGCGCGCGAGAAGCTGCTGCGCGCGCACCCGCGAGCCGTCGTGAAGGCCGTCTCGCTCGATATCAGCAACGAGGCTGAGGTCAATCGCGTGATGGCCGAGGTTCAAGCCGGCGATCCGATCGATATGCTCGTGAACAACGCTGGTGTGGTGATGCCCGGGCGCTTCCTCGACCTGCCCGTGGCTGAGTTCCGGCAGATGATGGACATCAACTACTTCGGCATGATCCATCTGTGCAAAGCGGTGTTGCCGCAGATGACGGCCCGCAGCGTGGGCCACGTGGTCAATGTCTCGTCGCTCGCCGGGGTCATGGGGATTTACGGCTATACCGCCTACGCCGCCAGCAAGTTTGCCGTGGTCGGCTTCTCGCAGGCCTTGCGCGGGGAGATGTGGCCGCACGGCGTGCGCGTCTCGGTCTGCCTTCCGCCGGACACCGACACGCCCCAGCTCGCCTTCGAGAATCAGCACAAGCCCGCGGAGACCAAGGCCATCGCCGGCACGGTCAAGACGCTCTCTCCCGACGCCGTGGCCACGGCCATCGTCAGCGGCATGGCCAAGGGCCAGTTCGAGATCTACCCCGACCTCGCGTCGCGCATGGTCGCATTGGGCCAAGGCTTCGCGCCGGCGGTTGCGCGCTGGGTTTGTGATGCCGCGCAGCGCAAAGCGAGCCAAAGCTGAGGAGCGCCATGTCCGAGGAGCTTCCGATCTACCTGGATCACAACGCCTCGACGCCGGTGCTTCCGCAGGTGCTCGAGGCGATGCTGCCGTATTTCTCGCACCACTATGGCAACCCCTCGAGCCAGCATGCGTTCGGTCGGGCGGCCAAAGCCGCCGTTGAGTTGGCGCGTGAACAAGTAGCCGCGCTGATCGGCGCTAGCCCCGACGAGATCGTCTTTACCTCGGGCGGCACCGAATCGAACAACCTGGCCATCTTCGGAGCCAGCGCGGCACGGCCGTACAAACACCACCTGGTGACCTCGTCGATCGAGCACCCGGCGGTGCGTGTGCCGTGCAGTCGGCTGGTTCGCGACGGCGCACGCGCTTCGATTCTCGCGGTCGATGAGAGCGGCCGGGTCTCCGTGAGCGACGCCAAGGCAGCGATCAACGACAACACGTTGCTGGTCACGGTGATGTTGGCGAACAACGAGACCGGCGCCGTGCAGCCGATCGAAGAGCTAGGTGCGCTGGCTGAAGGCGTCGGAGCGCTGCTTCACGTGGACGCCTCCCAGGCGCTCGGCAAAATCCCGGTGAAGGTCGGCAAGCTCAGAGCGTCGCTCTTGAGCATCGCCGGCCACAAGATGTACGCGCCCAAAGGCGTCGGTGCGCTCTTCGTCAAACGCGGCAGCATGCTCACCCCGCGCTTGCTCGGAGCAACGCACGAACGCGGCATGCGCCCTGGCACCGAAAATGTGCCGGCCATCGTTGGGCTGGGCAAGGCCGCTGCGTTGCTCTCGGAGAACCTCGAACAAGAGCAAGAGCGTCAGCTTCGGCTTGCGCAAAAGCTGTGGAGCGAGCTGTCCGCGCAGGTCCCTGGTTTGCGCCTCAACGGCCCAAGCTTCGAGCAGCCGCGTTTGCCGAACACGCTTTCGTTACGCTTCCCGGGGGTGTGGGGTAGCCGCGTGCTCGCGGAGACGCCGCTGGTCGCCGCCTCGACCGGCGCTGCTTGTCACGACGGTCAAGAGTCGGCCTCATCGGGCATCCTCGCGCTCGGGCTCAGTGAGCAGGAGGCGCGCGGTACGGTGCGTATATCGCTTGGCCGGCTCACCAGCGAAGCGGACGTCGAGCGGGCCGCGAGCGCCCTGGCCGAGGGCTTCTCGCGAGCGAGCGCGCTCAGCTGAAATGCAGGCGGTCGCTCACCAAGAGTTGGCCGCCCTCTTGTCCGCGAATGCGCCTTACCGGCGCGTGGGTTCGGTACGGTTCGCTGAGTGAAGGTCGCTCGAAGGAGATCACGCCCACCACCGTGACCTGCTCTCCGGGGCACAGCGCTCCTTCGCGATAGACGAGCTTTTCACGCAGGCCGAGCTCGAGCTGCTCGGGGTTGACCACGCTGGTCAAGAACTGTTCGAGGTCGAAGCGCGTCTCGGCGTCGAGTGTCTCGCTTCGCCACGCGAGATCCATGGTCACGTCGACGTTGGCCGCCTCCATCTCCACGAGCACGCGACCGCTATCGTCCTCGAGCAAGAAGTCGCTGAAGCGGGCCTCGCTCGCAAGCAGCCGATTGCGGCTGTCGCCGGCTTCAACGGTGGCGTGGTAGCCCGCGCAGGGCCTCCCTGAAAGCGGCGAGATCAGCGCCGGCCCGGCCAAGCGCAAGCGGCCGCTAAGCCGCACCGTTTCGCTGAGCGGCGCGTGTTCGATCGAGCGTGCGACATGACGTTCGGCGCGCGCCCAAGCTCGCGCATGCTGGGTGAACTTTGAGCGTAGGGCCGTGGCGGTTGCGGCCAGCCCGACGGCTCCGGAGGCCAGCCACAGCGAGAGCACCATCAAGTCCACGCACGGAGCTTAGCAGGGAGCCAGCCTCGCGCTGGGCTAGCCGCGCAGGCTTTGGTGGCGGGCTCAGCCGTCTTGAGCGGGCAGGGGAGGCGGTGGCTTGCGGGGGCGCGGGATCCTGGACGGGGGCGCTAGGCGATTGGGCTTGGGCGGCTCATCGAGGAAAAGCTCCGGCGCGCGCCGCATCATGTAGGCCTCGATCGAGCGTTTGGCGTGCAGTGGCAAGCGCACGAACTCGAAGCCGTAGCCGCACGGCACGCCGTCCCTTTCAGTGAGACTCCAGGCCACGCGACACATCAGGTGAAAGGACTGCCCTTCGAAGCGGACCTTCAACCCGACCGTGGAGCCAATCTCGAGGGACTCCCGTGATTCAATGAACAGACCGCCGATCGAGATATCCCGCGTGCGACCCGCAAAGAAGTTGTTATTCGAGGTCTCGACGTCGACGTCTGCAGCCATTTCAATGCGAGGGAATCGTCGACGGTCGGACATGCGCGCCTCCACGGGTTGTAGCCCTTCAAAGCAGGACGGATCCAACGCTCGCGAAGTAAAGGCCACGCTTGAAAGGTTGTGCTCCACGACTTAGCGAAAGCTGCTCTGATACTGCGGTGGGCACGGCCAGCTCCTCGACTCCGAACCTCCTTTACCGAGGATTGCGCGCGCTCGTGCGTGGCGCCGTGAAGGTGTTTTACGGCCGTGTCGAGGTGACCGGCCTTTCGCACCTCGAGTACAAGGGCGCGACCATCCTCGCTTCCAACCATCCCAACTCGATCGTCGATCCGTTGCTCTTGGGTCTGTTCGAGGACCGGCAAATCTGTTTCTGCGCCCGCGACGGGCTGTTTCGCATTCCCGGCTTTGGTGCGGTGTTGCGGCACGTCGGGGCGGTGCCGCTGAAGCGACGCAGCGATTACGCAGGCCAAACCACCGACAACGCGGGCGCCTTCACCGCCTGCACCGAGGTGCTGGCCAGAAAGGGCGTGATCGCGATCTTTCCGGAAGGCAAAACCCACGGGAACTTGCGCATCGAACCGATCAAAACCGGAGCTGCGCGGATGGCGCTGGGCGCGGAGACGGCCCACCCGGGGCTGGGTGTGCGGGTGGTGCCAGTGGGCATCACCTACCTCGTGCGCCATGCCTTCCGCAGCGACGTGCATGTCGCCTTCGGTCCGCCGATTGAGGTGAAGAGTCAGGGCGACGTGAATGAGCTGACCAAGAGCATCGGAGACTCGCTGCGTGAGCTCGCGGTTCATATCGAGCATGTCGATGATGAGCGTCTGCTCGCCCAGGTGACCTCGTTCATCGTCGACGTGCGCAGCGAAGAGGGCCTCGATGGTCGTGGCCAGTCGCCCGCGGAGCGCACCGCGCTGGTGCGCCGCGTGGTCGAGGCCTACCACTGGTTAGGCGCGACCGACCCCGACAAGATGGCCGAATTGCGCGAACGGCTCGAGGACTACATGGATGAGCGAGAGGCGCTCGGGCTCGGCGGCGAGCGGCCTGCGCTGCAGCACCGCGGCGAACGCAGGTTCGGCTTGGGCGCCAAACAGCGAGCGTTGTTCCTGGTGTTGGGCGCACCGTTGGCGCTGTTCGGCTTTGCCACCTGCCTGCTTCCGTACGTGACGCTGCGCATGATTCAGGCGCCGCTCAAGCTCAGCACCGATCGCATCGCGCTGTTCAAGATCCTCGGCGGGGCCGTCTTGTTCGGTGCAGCGTTCAGCGTGCAGGTGGCCTGGGTCGCGAGCGTGGCCGGGCCGCTGGCTGCAGCGGGCTTTGGTGCATCGCTGATGCCGGCGGCGCTGTTTGCACGGCGCTACTTCATCGAAGCAAGGCTGCATCGGCTACAGCTCCGCAGCTTGGGCGCCCTCCGTGACCGCGATCGACTCACGGCGTTGCGCGCTGAGCGGAAGGCCATCTCGCTCGAGTTGGCCGAGCTGCGTCGGCGCTATCTCGAGCACCTGGGTGCCCCGATAGCGAGCGACGGCTAGACCCTGCGGCTGATGGTCAGCGTACTTGGCCCTGAATGGTCGGCGTCGGTGATTTCGGAGCTGAAACTGTGGGGGCGCGAGGCGTCGGCCAGCTTCGACATATCCATCTCGAGGGTCGGGAGCGGCTCGAGCAAGGCCGCGGTGCTCGGGTCGAGCGCTGACAGCTCGTTGGTTGAAACCAGCATCAGATCCGCTGCATCGAGCTCCAGCGTCGAGAGCGGCTCGACCGGCGCCACGACGTGCTCGCGGGTGATCAGGGTAGCCTGGCCCTCCCGCTCCCACACCGTCATCACACCGTTCATCTCCTGAATTTCGTATTCGCGTTCGAGCGTACGCACGTGCTCCTGCGGCGTACCGACCGTGCCCCGCGGGACCTTCTTTAGCAGCTCCACCGCTTGCTCGACGCCGGTGCGACCCCCGAGGGAGACGACGAAGGAGGAGTCGGGGAGCTCGGTCAAGAGCAGCATGGCGGCTTTGGCCGCGCGCGAGAGCATGCCGCTGCCCTGGCTCGAACGCACTTCAGCGATCAGCGTGGAACGACCAGAGACCTCGACCTTGACGATGGTGCCACCGATCTTGCGCTCGAGTTCACCGAAGCCTTCTTCATCCACCAACGAGGAAGCGCTCGCGTAAGGCCGCTCCCAAAACACCAGGCCCACGCTGCCGGACGAGGAGTAGATCGTCGGGGCCTCGTCGCCGTCGTCGCTCGATACGGCCTCTCCGCGCATCATCCGCACGACGTCTTTCAGCGGCGGGCGAGCGCTTGGCTGCTTGTCCAACATCTTACGCAGCAGGATCGTCAGGCCCGCCGTGGACGCGTGCGGCGTGAACACTGGCGGCTCTTCGTACAGCACCTTCAAGAACGTGCCGACCAAGCTGTCTGCGCGGAAAGGCGGCAGACCTGCGACGAGCTCGAACAAGATCGATCCGAGTGAGAACACGTCGGCCGAACCAAACGGCCCGGCGACCCCGCGCAGTTGCTCCGGAGGAACGTGCCCAGCTACGTCCGCGGTGAGGCTCGGCATCGAAGCGTCCGCGGCGATCTGCGAGGGCGGTACCAACATCAGATCGATCAGTGAGACGGTGGCTGCTTCATCGTCGGTCACCAAGAGCGAGCGGGGATGCAATTGCCCATGCGTGAGTTCGAGCGCATGAAGGCCGGCTACGGCCTCGAGCGCTCGGCGGGCGATGATGCCTTTACGGATCGGGTTGATCGGATTGAGCATCAAGCGGTCGAGCGCGGTGCCCGGCGGACTCAGCGTCGCGGCGTATAGATCGCCCTCGGGCGTCGCGCCGAAGTCCCGTACCCGCTCGACGAACGACGTCTCGAGCGAAGCGAGCCGACGGACCACCGTCTCAAAATGCTCGATACCACGCGTCGTGACGTTGCTGTAGGTCCGCAGGCGCACAGAGGTGGAGTCTCGGAGGTCCACCGCCGCGTAGACCCCCGTTCCGGCCGCACGGTGAATGCAATGCTTCACCCAAAAGCGGCCTGCGATCACCTCCCCCCGTTGCATCCAGTCATGGTGTCACAGCCACCTACTCGCGATCGAGTGTGATCAACACGAGCTGCGGCCTACAGGTAAGGCGGGCCGCTACCATGCTCATGCCGATGCCGCGTGACACCACGATGGGGCCGTTCGGCGTTTGGTATTGGCCCTCGACGTAGCCGCCCGAGCCGGGCGGAAGCCAAACACTTTTGCCCAGCGCACACAGCTGACCGCCGTGGGTGTGGCCGGCGAGGCCGAGCGCGAACGGCGTTAATCCCGCTGGCAACGTGTCAAAAATGCCCGGCGCATGCGTTAGCACAACGCGCGTGGTGCCCTTGCGGGCGCCGGCAAATGCAGCTCTCGCATCGGAGTGACCGCTGCAAAAGTCGTCGATCGCTACGAGCTCGAGGCCTTCTTTCTCGGTGCACTGATTGACCAAGAGCGTCGCTGAACTCTTCGCGTACGCAGCCGTCAACGCCTCACGAGGGACGTCTCCCCAGTATTCCCAGTTGCCTGGCGTCGCGACCAGCGACTTCGAGAGCGGCGCGAGCTGCGAGCAGAGCTCACTCAGGGCGCCCAAGTGCTCGACGCTCTCGACCGCGTCGCCGGTGAGCGCGATCAGCGTCGGATCAAAGGCCTTTACCTCCTGAAGGACGCGCTCGTGAATCGAGGCAAGCGAGCTGAGGTGCAGATCGCTCAGCTGCGCGATGCGAAGGCCTTGCAGCGCCTCGGGGAGGTCGCGCACGTAGATCGTGTGTCGAGCCACCGTCAGCCAGCGAGGCTCGACGACGAACGCCTCCACCCCGAGCCCGAGCGCGACGCCACCGCAACAAAGCGCGAAACGACGGCGCGTAAGCAGCTTCTTGCCGGACCGTCGATCCATCGCGAGAAAGGTACGGGAATCGAAGCGCGACGGGAATGACTCGTGCCAAGTTCAAGGTCTAACGGGCCTCCGGCCGTTCTTGTCGAAGAGGGCACGAGTCATTCACTTCGTGCCTTCGGCACTCCGTAGACCTCCGTGGACTCCGTCCACTTCGTGGACTCTGTCCACTCCGGTTCACTTCGTGCCTTCGGCACTCCGTAGACCTCCGTGGACTCCGTCCACTTCGTG
>JBILLK010000044.1:0-47938 GCA_044376115.1 Polyangiaceae bacterium
CTCCGTAGACCTCCGTGGACTCCGTCCACTTCGTGGACTCTGTCCACTCCGGTTCACTTCGTGCCTTCGGCACTCCGTAGACCTCCGTGGACTCCGTCCACTTCGTGGACTCTGTCCACTCCGGTTCTGTTCATTCATCAACCTTCGGTTGAATGACTCGCGGCCGGTGGTTTGCCGTGGTCGTTGCCGGCCGCAACGAGGCGGGCTAGCAATCCCCGGCCATGACCAATCCGTTAACGTCTCTCGTGTGCATCCTGGCGTTCGCGACCGCCTGTGCGAGCGCGGCTGCGCCCGTTACGAACGCGCCGGCCGCGAAGGAGTGTGCCGATGTGCCGGCGCCGGCCGCTGAATCGAGCAATACTGACCCGGACATTCTGGCCCTGGCAGAGGCTGCCAAGACCTGCAAGTTCGAGAACTCGAGCTTCGACTGGAACTGCCCGGCCTACAAGGCGTTCACCAGCGAGAGCGACGATCTATTCGAGGGGCTCGACGGCAACTCCACCATCTTGGCCATGCTCGAGAACAGCGATGTGCGCATGCGCACCCTCGCCGCGGACAAAGGCTTCGTCACCGGTCGAGCGTTCTTTGCGCAGAAGTCCAACGCCGAGCGCTTGATCAAAGTGATCGCAAAGGAAGGCGAGCCGCGGGTGCTCAGTCGGCTGGGCCGTTTTGCGGCGTTCATCAACGCCGAGAAGCTCGGCATGACCGAGCAGGTCATGGCCTTCACCGCGCACGGTAATAGCCAATTCCGCGACGCGGTCGCGAGCGCGATGTTGCCGCTGCAACCCACGGCCTTCTCGCTCAAGTTCACGCAAAAGCTGTTGGATGACGCGGACCGTTCGGTGAAGCGTTCGGCTCTGCTGGCGCTCTCCGGCAACGGCCGTACGCGCGCCTCCGAGTCCCTTTGTGCCGCGCTCAAGAGCCAGCTCACGCGCACCGATGATTTGGCGGCAGAGGCTCTCGAGGCTGGGTCGACCTCCAAGTGTGAAGGCATGCAAGAGGCGACGCTGACCGAGATCGAGAAGCGGGTGAAGGCGGCCCAGCCCGACACCAAGTTGGGAAACTTTCAGTCGGCGGTCTCCAGTGTTTGTTGGGGCTTCCGTACGCCGGAGGCGCTGAAGAAGCGCGCCTTCGACGTGGCGGTGAAGGTCGCTCCCAAGATCAGCGAGGAGTGGGAGCAGCGCTCCTTCATTCGGCTGTTCCGTATGTGTGATGTCAAGCGCGCCAAGGAGGCGCTCACGCCCTTCCTCAAGAGCTCCTACCCGGACACGGCGAAAGAGGTCAAAGAGGAGCTTGCTCGGGTCGAAGAAGAGCTCAAGTCGCAGTAGTTCCCATGTTTGCTCTGCTCAGCGCGGCTGCGACAGTGTTGGTGGTGGGCACGGCTGCTCGCTTTCGCGGGCGCTTCTACGCCACCTTCGCTGCCGTGCTGCTCACCATCCACTCGCTCGTGGCCTCGGCCATGGCTCACCACTTCAGCGCGATTCTGCCGCTCTACGGCTATTTCCACGTGGTGGTGTACTTGCACTTCGCGGGCTTGGTATTCCCGAATTTGCGGCCGCTTTGGTACCGGCTGCTGATCAGCATCCCTGGCTCCTTCTTCGCCGCGGCGACCTTCTTGGCTTGGCCGTGGGCCATCGCCAGCGCGTTCGGCTTGGGTGAAGTGACCTTCCCCGTGCCCTACGTGGTGGCGATCTTGGGCCTGTTCGGCAGCACGTTGTTACGCCGAAAAGAGGTGGTTCGGCTATGGCTCGACGGTGCACCGCTAGCGCAGCTCGGCCGCGCGAAGAGCGCGCCGTTGCCCGAGGGGACTCGTCCGCTGCGCATCGTACAAATCACGGATCCTCATCTCGGCACCTTTATGACCGAGGCTGCCTTGCGGCGCATCTCGGAGGACGCCGTCGCAGCGGATCCGGACCTGGTGCTGCTCACTGGGGACTTCCTCACCATGGAGTCGCATCGTGCGCTGGAGGTGATGACGCGCGCGTTCGCGCCGCTGGCGGCGCTAAAAGGGCGCGTGTTCGCATGCATGGGCAACCACGATCACGAGGCGCCGGACACCGTGCTTCGTTCGCTCTTGAACGTGGGCGCGACGATGTTGATCGATGAAGCGCGCACGGTCTCGACCCGTTGGGGCCAGCTTCAAATCGTCGGGCTGGATTTCCACTTCCGCGAGCGTCGCGAGAAGATTCAACAGGCGCTCCGCCTCAACCCCCGCAAAGAGGGGCTACCGCGCTTGGTCATGCTGCATGACCCCGGCGCCTTCGTTCATATCCCCGATGGCGACGCAGATTTGGTCTTCTCCGGGCATACCCACGGCGGCCAACTCGGCCTCGTGAACCTGGGCTTGCCGGGCACCTTCGTCAGCCTGTTCACCAAGATTCCCGACCACGGCTTTTGGGGCCTCGGTAAGAACCGGCTGTATGTGCACCGCGGCACCGGGCACTACGGCTTTCCGATTCGCGTTGGCGTGCCGCCCGAAGAATCGGTGCTCGAGGTTGGCTTTGCCGCTGCGCCGGCCTCAGCGACGTCTGGTTGACTCCTCGAAGTGAACGCCGCCCATGACCATGGGCTCGGGAAGCGGTTCCGCCGTTTTTGCCAGCTCGCTCAGTTTGTCCCACAAGGACGGGCCGGACGCAGGCTTGGGTGAGGCGCAGCTGGGTTTGGCGCTGAGCTCCGCCGCGTGGGTCTGCGCTTTGGGTTGGTCGGCGTAGGCGCGGTGCCTTAGCACCAGCGCCGAGGCGGCCAACAAGCCTCCCGCGAGCGCCGTTGCTACGCGCACCGTACGCCTCTGGCTTCGTGCGCCCACCGGACAATCATTCGTGACCACGGTCCCGTCGGCGCGCCGAGCCATGCGCACGCAGGCCTCGCCCTTCTCGAGCAACAGCGCCACGCTCTCTTCCCGGCTCATTTCGCTTAGGTTGTAGACGTACTTCTCGCAACGGCCGCAAAAGCGCACCCGCTCATCGCCTTGCATCTGCGCCCAATCGGCTTTGCAAGGGGAGGCGATTTGGAGGTCGTCGAGGAAGCTTGGCGAGCTGGGCATGGTGCTTGGGACGCGGCTCGTTCGAGAAAGTTCTACGGCGCGCGAAGGTTCTCGTGCGCGGCGCGGTTGCCATTGCCAGAACCCTTTGCTTCGAGCACCCTCGCACCATGTTGCGAGAGGTCGCGTGAGCTCTTTACCGCCGGATGACAGCCTGTTTGACGCAGGGTTGAAGGTCTTCGTCGAGGAACGCAAAGCCTTGGCCAAAGCGCTGCGCGCGCGCGGTGACAAAGCGGGCGCCAAAGCCGTAGAGGCGCTCGGGAAGCCCACGCCCTCGGCCTGGGCGCTCAACCAAGTTGCACGCCAACAGGCTGAACTGCTTGAGCGCTATCTCACGACGCAAGACGCTGAGGCGGCCACCCAGATCGAGGCGGGAGGCCGCGAAGCGCTATTTGCCGCAAAGGACGCGCATCGGCGTGCCCAGCGTGCCGTGATTGAGGCTGCCACCGCGCGTCTGATCGCGGACGGTACCAACGTCACGCGCGCGCTCGCGGACCGGCTTTCGCAAACGTTGCAAGCCGCGGCGATGGATCCAGCGGGGCGCACTCGGTTGCGAGCGGGTCGCTTGGTCGAGGATCTGGACGCAGCGGACTTCTCGACCTTGGCGCTGCTAGCGGCGAGTCAGGGCCTGCAGGTTGAAGCTCGCGAGCGTCCAGCGGAGCCGCCTGCGGCATCGCCTGCAGCACCGCCCGCTGCACCTGCGGTTGCTGCACCGAGGTTGGTCGCCGTGCCCACGCCCACGCCTGCGCCCGTGCCATCGCCTGCGCCCGTGCCATCGCCTGCGCCCGTGCCATCGCCTGTGCCCGTGGCTGAGACTCCGCGGCCTCCGCTCGAACCCACCGCCGCCGAGGTTCAGGCCGCGGTCGAGGCCCAGCGCCTAACGCAAGCCAAGCTGCAGGCCCAACGCGCAGCCGAGCAGCGCGCGCAAGCCGCCCGGGAAGAGGCCGAGCGCGAGGAGCAACAGCGCCTCGAGGAAGATCGCATCCTCGAGCAAGCCCGCATGATCGCTGAGAACCGTCGGCTCGAGAAGGAGCGTCGTGAGGCCGCTCGCCTTGCGCAGGCCGAGCAGGCTTTGGCGGCGGTCGCTGAGAAGCGCGCGGAGGTCGCGCAGGCGCAGCAAGCCGTGGAGCAGGCCGTCAAGCTCTTGGACCTCGCGAAGCTGCAGCACGAACAGGCTCGTGAGCACCTTGAACAATGCCAGGCCGAGCTGCTGGTGGCCGAGGACGCCCATCGCGAGCTCGTGGGCGGAGCGGCCAACGACGGCTAGCGAAGTTCACTCGACGACTCGCTGGGACTTTCGAGCGGACGTTGTTCGACCTGGCTCGGACGTTTCCTCGGCCGGCTGCGGCATGCTTCGGCTAGGTCCTTGGGATGGCCTTCGGAAGAAACCCGTACGTAGTGAAAGCCCAAGCCGCCGAACTCAAAGCCGAGGAGGCGCTCGACGACATGGCGCGTAAACAGGCGTATCGAGACGCCGCTCACCTTTGGGAGCGCGCTGCGGACCGTGAGAAGCCCGGCAAACACCGGGACGCCTATCAAGCGAACGCGACGAAGAACCGCGCGCTCGCCGAGGAGGAGCGCCCCGTCGCACGTGAAGAGACCATCCAAGAGCTCGGCGCGCGCATCGCCGCGCTCACGACCCGCAGTGGCACGAAGGAATGGAACTGAGCTCGCTCGTCCTCGAGCCACGACTCCCGTCACACCGCCTCTCGCTTGGTGACCCGCGCCTCGCCTCCACCTCGCGCGGAGACTGAGCGCCGCTCCCCGGCGGCGCATCCCCCTCGGCGCTCCTCCCGCGGCATTCAGCCACCGGCTTCGGCGCGCTTGCGCCGCGCGGCTTTGCGCGCTTTGCGCATCCTTGCGATCTCTCGCCGCGCTTCTGCGGCCTCGGCGAAGTGTTCGGAGGCGCGGTGGATCTCCCCCGCCAGATAGCCGCCACAGCCCTCGCAGCTTTCCGCGAGGGGCGGTAGCGGCTTGCGGCACGAAGGCTCCGAGCACACGTCGCGGTTGAGCGACTTGCCGATCACGAAGCCGAGCGCGGCCGCAGGCAGCACCAGGATCGGCGCAAAGCCGCTGGCCAATACAAACCCCGCTCCCACCATGAAGCCCATGAAGGCGCCCATCCCCGGTGCGCTGCGCTTGAGCCGAAAGACCGGCCGAGGATCTCCGGGCTTGAGCACCGTCGGCCGCTTGGGGCCCTCCTTCGGATCATCCCAACGGTGGCCACATTTATAGCACGTCCAGCGCTTCGGACCGAAGCGCAAGATCGCCGCGACGAACACTCCCAGCTCGGTGGCGCCGGGTGCGACGCCGCGCACGCTCGGTGTCTCGAAGAAGCAATACGCGAGCTCGCAGCGCGGACAGCGGACCTCGCCCTCATCACCGTCCGTGTCGACCTCCGTGCGCTCATTGGCCAGGGCGCGCAGCAACGTTCTCGCCTGCAGCTCGTCCTTCTCCGCGACCTGCAGGCGAATGCCGCCGCTCACGCCGATCAGCGTGGGATCGAAGTTGGAGGTCTCCACCACGGCCACCCGAATGCCGTGCTCCTCCAAGTGAAGCCGCGCGAACTGCACGTCCAATGGATCGAGGTAGCTGCCGACCGTCACCAAGTCGCTCATTGGGGCTGCCCCCGGCGCGCGGTTGCGGTGCTTGCGTTCACGGCGAATAGCGCGAAAATTCGCTCTTCATCAGCAACACCACGTACGGGTTCCATGTCGAAACAACGTAGCTGAGCTCCAGCGTCGAAGGACCCACCTTTGTGAAGCGTTGGATCGCATACGGGGCGTACAGGCCGCCGCTCACGGCCTCCGGCGCTTTGCCCTTGGCGATCACCGGACCGGCCATACTGGCGGGGGAGGCACCGGGTTTGTAGCGCAGTCGGTCCAGCTCCGGTGCGCCTCCCTCGAGCAGCGAGGTGGGCTCACTCCACGGCCCCCACGGGGTAGCCGACGTGCGCAGGAAGATCCCTTGCGGGCTGCGGGAGTCGTACAGCATCGCAAACAGTCCGAGCTCCTCGATCCAAGTAACCGAGAGGTCTCCGAGCGTCGACTCGTCCACGAGGGCAGCGGCCTGCGACTCAGCCGGTGAGAACACAGGCTGTCCGTCGCGCATGCCCGACCAATATCGCGTCCCTTCACCCGACTCGAAGTTGCTCGCGGGAACCACCGCCAGATAGGCAGCACTCTTGCGGTAACGGCCGGTGCCCCACATCAGCACATGGCCGCCCGCCGCTAGACCGGGGAACTCGCGCGGGGCGAGCATCAGCGAGAGCTTCGAGAAGCGGCCTTCGGGCAGCCTCGAGATCTCACGCACACGCTCGAAGCGCGCGGGCTTCTGCGCGAAGCGGGTGAGCACCGAGATGTCGGTAGGCGCATCTTCGTCGCGGGCGTGATTGGTCTTGCACACGAGGTACATCGTCCCGTTCAAGCTCAGCCCGCTGACCGGCACCTCGAAGCCGCCCATCTTCTCGCCGACGGGGTGGACGCGCAGGTAGCGACCGTCCTCGGCCGTGAGGAAGTCGAGCGCGAAATCAGCGCTGCTTCGCGAGGTCGTTCGGCCAAGCACGTCGCCGCCGTTCGGGATCGTGTCGCCAAACAGGAAGTAGGCCGCGCCTTCGTGCTCGAAGGAGTAACCAAGATCCGTCCCCGTGATGCCAAAGCGACGCTCGGTTTGTTGGCGAGTTGCAGCGCCGTTCGCCTTGTCGGTGTCGCCGATCAGCTGCTCGATTTTCGTCGTGGCGATGAGTTTGAGCGGCTTCGGCTTGGCCGCGGGCTGGCCTTCGGCGCGGTCGGCGTTGGCGGTCGCGCTCTGGGCTTGCTTCTTCGTACGCGGTGCTCGCTCGCCGGACGAGGCCGTTCGGCGCGTGCTGGCGTCGCCCTTGGTGGTTGGCTCCGACGAGCAACTCAGTGCGGTCAGCAGCATCGTGATTAACGCTGCTCGTGCGCTGGTCCGCACCACCCGCCTCACGGACCCTTCATCGCGCTCAGCTTCTGCTTTTGCTCCGCTACGACCGCGTCCACCGTCTTGGCGTCATAGCCCTTCTCGGCTAGCTCCTTCTTCTTGAGACCCAAGAGGTTGTCGAGCTCGTGCGGATCTTTCTCGAGATCGTAGAGCTCGCGTACGACGTCGCCTTTGGCCCGCTCAGGCACCTTGCGCTCGACGTCTTCGTAGTGTTCGACGTACTTCCATTTCTTCCCGCGCACGCCCGCGGTGGTGGGTGGGTGAGCCTTCTTGCCGGTGCCCCAACACTCGATCAGGATCTCCTCGCGAAGTTGAGCGCCCTTGCCGTTGATCAGCCCGGCGAAGCTCCGGCCGTCGAGCGGCTTGTCGGGTTGGAACTTGAAGCCGAGCAGATCGGCGAAGGTCGGCGCCACGTCCACGTTCATCACGAAGGCAGGCTCTTTGCGGCCGCCGCCTGGGAAGCGAGGATCGTAGATGATCAGCGGGACTTTGATGCACTCGTCGTACACGCAGTTCTTGCCCTTGTAGCCGTGATCGCCCCAGGCAAAGCCGTTGTCCCCGGCGTACACGATGATGGTGTTCTTCTCGATGCCGAGCTGTTTGAGCTTCTGCGTCATCTTCTCGAGCCCGTCTTCCACCGCTAAGACCGAGATCAGTTGTTTGCGCCGCAGCTCATCGAAGACGCGTTCTTCGTTGTCTTTGGAGACCTGCTTCACCCAACGCGGTTTGTCGCTGACGTCCTGCTCCATGAAGCTCGCGGGGCGGTCTTTCCAGTCATAGAGCGAGCAGCCGGAGATACGCGTGAGCGCCTGATCGGTGAAGGAGCTGCTCTTGGCATCCGGCTGATAACGCTTGGGGGAGGTATACGGTCCGTGCGGCGCTTTGGGCGCGTAATAGAGGAAGAACGGTTCCTTCGCCGCAGTGGCCGCTTCGATCACCGTGAGCGCGCGCTCGGTGAGGACGTCGGTCGAATAGTTCTCGTCCTCAGCGGCCGTTTCATCCGCGCCTTTCGCGCAGTCGGGCGGGCCTTTGCCGAGCCCTTTGCCCGGGCCGTTCGTCGGGTAGCAACGGGTGACAGCGCGCGCGGCTCCCTTCGGCTTTTCGACCAGTTGGAAGTCGAAGTACTCGGCGTGCGGAAAGACGTACCAATCGTCCCAGTGCGGCGGCACGTAGCCGGGTTGCTTCTCGAGCAGCTCGTCGTAGGCGTTGAGGTACTTGCCAATCAGCGCCGTGCGATAGCCGGCCTCACGGAAGTAACGCGCGATCACCCGCTGCTCGTTGTTGTTCTTGTTGAAGTCGAAGACGCCGGGCGTCTTCTCTTCGTCATCGGCCTCGAGGTCGCCGTTGTGAAGCACGCCGTGGCTATGCGCGTAGAGGCCGGTGAGCAAGCTCGAGCGCGCCGGGCAACACAGCGGGGTAGGGGAGAAGGCGTTCTCGAACTCGACGCCTTGCTTCGTCACGAGCTCGCGCAGCTTGGGCATGCAGCTGGCGGCAGCGGCGCGCTGATCATCGACCAAGATCACGATCACGTTGGGATGAGCGCCGTCGCTGGTCGAGGCCTTGGGCGGCCCGGGATCCGAGGCGGGGGCCGGGGCAGCGCTCGCTTGCGCGCTGGCGCTCTTGCCCTGTTTGCGCTGGCCGCGCTTGGAGGCTGAATCCGCCGTGTCCTGCTCACTCGGGGCTTTGTCTTCGCAGGCCGTGGTCGCTAGCAGAAGGCTTAGGATGGCCGTGGACAAGCGTACTGAACGTTGATCCAAGAGCATCGCGCGAAGGTACAAACTCCGCGTTGCGAAAGACACCAGCATGCGACGCCTGAGTTACAACCTGAAGGTGCTGGTGTAGGAGCGGTTCTGGCCCTTGTCGAGCGCCGCTTCGCGTGCGACTGTCCCGCCCAACATGAGGAGACGCGTTCGATGAAGAAGAGAGTCGCGGTCATTGGGGCCGGGCTATGCGGCTCGCTGCTCAGCACGCTGCTGCGCAACGAGTTTGACGTGACCGTGATCGAGCAGGGCAAGCGCAAGCGCCCGCTGTTTGACGACGTCGAGTGCAACAGCGGTGAGCTCAATACGTCGATCAATCGCGCCGAGGGCCTCGGCGGTACCACCAACTACTGGCACAACGCGCTGATCGAGCTCGACGACAAGGACCTGCGCAAGGCCGGGATCGAGCCGCGCGGCTTCGAGAAGTACTACGCCAAAGGCTGGACCTTTTTCCTCTCCGAAGACGAGGTCGCTGAGTGCAATCGCGCTCGTGACGCCAATGCCAAGAGCGTCGAGAACAATAAATGCACCGTCGGTCACATGGTGCTGCCGCAGTCGCGCGCCAACGTCTGGAAGCTGGCCAACGCCAAGTACCCGGGCGCCGAAATCAAGGTCGTTTACGGCCACGCTGAGAAGGTCGTCAAAGGTGAGAACGGCGGTCGCGGCCACGTGCTGGTGAACTCGGAGAACGGCACCCAACGCATCGAAGCGGACTACTTCTTGTTCTGTGGTGGCGGGCTCGGGACGCCAGTGCTGCTGGCCAAATCCTTCGGCAAAGACAGCTCGTTCGTCTCCGGCTATCACGATCACCCGATGGCCTATGTGGCCAAAGTGAAGCTCCGTGAAGGCAGCCGGCTCAAGGCGATTTCGTGCACGACGACCAAGTCCACCGAGGTGCGCGCCGGCTTGGTGTACGAGTCGGAAGATCTAAAGACGGTGGTCTACCTGCGCCCCGCCATCGATATGCGGCTTAGCTCGATCACCGGCGCCGCCCGCTACATCCTCTCGGATCTGCGCAATGATCCTTTCTCGATCAAGAAGATCATGCTCTTGCTCGGCAACCTCGAGGCCGTGCGCGAAGCCATCCTGTTCAAGACCAAGCTCGGCTTTCGCGGGGAGTACTTCTCGGTGCTCATCCTCGGTGAGCAAACGCCCATCCCCAGCCGCGGCGTTCAGCTGCGTCCGGGCCGCAAGCCGACGCTCAACTGGCACGTGACCAAGGAAGAACTCGCCTCCTACGAGAACAGCGTGAACCAGTTCTTCGACGAGTTTGGCGCCGACATTCTCGAGAAGAAGGTGCTGCCGACGAACGAGTGGAACTTCCGCAACGCGGCTCATCACTCCGGCACGGCGAACGAGTACGTGGACATGCCCGGGGACACCAGCCTCGAGTTCTTTGCGGTCAAAGACCTGCCCAATGCCTTCGTTCTCGACGGCTCGATTTTGCGGGCCGCCGGTATCGCCAACAGCGGGCTGACGCTGGTGGCGCTCGGTTATCGGCTGGCCGAGCTGCTCAAAGCGCAACGTTAGTCGGCGCTCGAGCTCGCGGGGGAGCTCTCTTCCTCGCGAGCGTCCGACCCGCGTTGCAAGTCGGGCGCGGGTGGCTGTAGGTTGCGCCGATGCGTTCCTTCCTCCGTTCGCTCGCGCTCTCTTCGCTGCTCGCCGCCTGCGCCGCCAGCACGCCCGCTGTGCCTACCACCCCAGGGGCGGATGACGTCCAGGCCGCTGTTCCGGCCCCCCAAGCAGGTGCGCCGGACACCTCGCCGGTGGCCGCGCCCGCCAACTTGGTGTTGGTGTTGCGCGCCAACAACCCGCGCAAGGCATGGGAGACGATCAATCGCTGGCAGCCGCTGCCGGTGGATGCGGAGAAGGAGCTGGCCAAGAAAACCGACGGCGTCAGCAACTTCATCGAGTGGTCGGAGAGCTTTGATCTCGCGCTGACGGTGGAGCCCTCATCGCTGAGCAGCGGCAAGCCTGAGTTCCGTTTTGCGGCCAGTATCCCGCTGAAAGGCAACACCACCGAGCTGCTCGATTTGGTGGAGAAGAAGGGCGATACCGTGGAGTCGCTCGGCGGCGGGCGGTATCGCATCTCTAGCGGCAGCAAGCTCTCCTGTGAGCTGTGGGCGCTGCCGGATCGAGCGCCGCGCGTGATTTGCTCCGACGAGAGCAGCTCGCTGCGAGAGATCGCTCCTTGGCTCGCACGCACGTTGCCGACGCAGGAAAAGCCGGCCGAGGATCTGCTGCTGACGTTGGACATCAACCCAGCGCGCGAGTCGCTGCTGAAGACGGCCAAGCCGATGGTGGAAGAAGCGTTGGGCGAGCTCACCGAGGAGCTCGCGCGCGACGGCATGAGCAGCCCGGTGATCGAGTCCGGTCTCAGCAGCTTTGCGCGCAACTCGCTCGCTCTTTTGGCCGACTTGTCGAACTTCAAGCTCGGGCTCGCCTTGGGCAAGGGCGCGACGCTGTCCGGGGAGCTCAGCTTTCGCAGCCGTAGTTCGTGGTTCACCCAGCTCTACACCGACGACTTGAAGGACGCGCCGGCGCCGGAGCTTTTCTTCCGACTGCCCAAGGACGCTGATATCGGTTTCTTCGGGCGCGTCGCGGACCCGGCGAAGTTCGAAGGGTTTCGAGAGTTCGCTGCGGAGGCGATGCGGCTCGGTTTCGTGGCGGCGGAGAAGGACGCTATGCCGCTGAGCCCTCAAGACAAGGAGGCCTTCAGCGGGCTGCTTTCGGCGTGGCCCTCTAGCTCCGGCATGTGGGTCTTTGCCCATGGCCCAACACCCGAGCGCGCCGGCGCCCCCGTCAAAGGCAAACGCCGCACGCCCGCTGAGCGGATCAAAGAAGCGCAGGCGCGGTTCAGCAATGCGCTCGGGTATACGCTGGCCGCTGGGGATGGCAGCGCTGCCGAGTTCGTAAAGTTCTTGCGCGCGTCGATCACGGCGGAGCAACGCTTCGTCGCTCTGCTCAAGGCAGAGGCCGATCAGAAGCTCAAGAACGCCGATGCTTCGATGCGCAGCTTTTACAAGGCGCAGCGCGAGGAGCTCAACACCAAGGAGCCGAAGCTCAAGCTGACGCAGGATCCAACCGGTTATCCGAAGGGCTCGGCGTTGCTCGAGGTCACTTTCACCTTCGACAGTTCCGACGTTCCCACGATGGATGACAGCGAGGATTTCAGCGTTAGCGACGAGCGCCGTCCCGCAGCAAAACCGCTGCCCAAGGCCCAAGGCTCGCTGACCATCTTCGTGGCCGTGGTTCCGGATGAAGGCGGCAAGGTTGCCTACGGTTTTTCGGCTGACGCCGCCACGCTCAAACGCAAGCTGCTCGGCTTGCGCGCCGGCGCATCCACGCTCGATTCACTCGCCGCCCGCTCCGACCTCGGCGGCCTCAAGGCTCCGATGTCCTCGGGCGGCTTCCTGACCGCGGGTGGGCCGCTGCGCAGACTCGCCGGCCTTGATGCCGAAGACCGTGATTCGCGCGACCTGCTGGAGTTCCTCAAGATCGCACCGGCCGTCGCTTCGACGCCGATTGTGTTCTCGGTCACCGGGCGTTCGGGCGAGACCCCAACGCTGAAATCCAGCATCAGTGTGGACGGCAGCGTGTTCAGCGCGCTCGCGCAGATCCTCCTCGCCGAACAACGCAGCAGTTCAAGCAAGCCGCCGGTGGCGATGGCCGCGCCTGTCGTTGAGGCCGCACAGCCCGCTCCTCGTCGTTGAGCCCGGGCTCAGCTTACGTTCGGTCCTTCTCGCGCTGCATGAGCTCACCGCTGGTGAGGGCATGCAGCTGCCAGTTCCGATCTGGAAGGATCACGAACTGGCCATCCGGGTCAGGAGCGTTGGTTCTTACCCACAACATGGGCCAGGCGTACGCCAGGATGGCGGAGTGCACGATGCGGCCGCGGCCGCGATAGAGCTGGGTGACCGCTTCTTTGGCGAGGTCGTAGGCGGTGTCGAAGTCGTAGCCGTGAAAGTTAGGCCGCTTCTTCTCTCCCATCTCGCCGCGATAGGCCGCGCTCGCGCCGGTCTCACGTAGATCGGGGCACTCGAGTTCTGCCGGAGGCACCGCGGGCACGAGCTCTTCGATCGCGCTCTCCACGCCGAACAGGGAGGGGTGATTGGTGAGGTCGCTCGCCACGAACACGTCGCGAAAGTCGTGCGTCTTGTCGGTCACGTGCTCCAGCACGCTCATCCCCTGCTTGCTTCCGACCAGCCAGCAGCTGAAGCCGCCAGGGCTTACCGGCGGTGCCTGCAGGGGAAGGCGGCGCAAATCGTCGGCCTCGAGCAACTTGCTTTCGCGCCAGGTTTCGCGGCGGACCAACCGAGCAATCACCACGATGGCCGCCAGTTGCTTCAGCTCCATCACCTTGTCGTCGGCTGGGATCAGCCCGGCGGCGATCGCGTCTTGAAGGGTTGGAAGGCGTTGCAAAAGGCTCATACGGCCCGAGGCTAGAGGGCCGATGGGTCCTGCGCCAGCCGCTTGCTCAATCGCGATGGTGCGCTGATTCGATTACGAACTTGCGGCCTTCGGTATTAGCGTCGCGCCATGACGGTCGATTTCGACGCTCTGGCGCGTGACGCGGAAGCAGAAGGCAACCCCGAGAAGCACTTGCATGCGCTGGCCCGGGCGATCTTTTCGCTCTCCCATTGGCACTTCATCGCGCGCGGTGAAGCTTCCCGACCGAACCCGTTCATCGCCTCCCACGCGGGCACCGCCGGCGGCATTCCGATGGTGCGGGCCTTCACCGATACCACCCGGCTCGGTCGCTTCGCCGAGGAGCACGGCCTGGTGGAAGAGCGCGGGATTCGCGTAATGTCGGTGCCGCTGTCAGAGGGTGACGTGGTCGCCTGGCTCGAGCACTACATCCCGCTTGGCGCCGAGGGCCTGTGGTTCAACTCCGACGCCGAAAGTCACGGCTTCTTCTTCCCTCTGCGCGCGCTGCGAGGAATTCGCGACGCAGCCCTCGCATAGGGCTAGGTCGTTTCGACAAACGCAAACGGCCCGCCGAAAGGCGGGCCGTTTGTGCCGAGTTAGTTCGCTTCAGCTCACTGCGGCGGTACCGAGCCGCACTTGCCGCCGATGCAGGCGAGCGACGGGTCACAGCAATCCGCTGCGGTCTCGCAGGCCTCGAACTCGTCGGAGCAGGAGCCGTCGGGCTCACCGCACTCGAACACGCCGGGGTTCGTCTCGGAGGGGTTGCAGAAGCCGCCGCAACACTCGTCCCCCGTCTCACAGGTTTGGCCGGTCGCCTTGCACGGATCGAGCGCCCAGAAGCCGCGGCTGTTGCCCGAACCCAGCTCCTGGCCCGCGATATAGAAGGCCGGGTGGCTTGCGTCGGTGTCGCCAGCGTCGGCGTCGAAGGCCGCGACCCACAGACGCTTGGTTTCTTCGCGGCTCCCGGTGAGCACGTTGCCGTAGGTGCGGCGTGAGGTGAACACCACCCAGAAGTAACCACCCGCGGCGATCGGCAGGATGGTGGGCTCGAAGTTGAGGTTCTCATCACGAACGCCGCCAGGCATGTAGCCGTCTCCGTTCAGCGTGCTGAGCGGGACGAGCACGCCAGTCTCGACGTTGATAGCGCTGAGCTTGGCCGTGTTGCTTTGCCAGGTTGCCAAGTCCTCACCGACGCCCGCTTGGAACACCACCCACTTGTTGTCCGGCGTGAAGGCCGGCCAGGCGTAATGCTGCCCTGCGGGCGGCGTGGCAAGGATGCGGTAGTTGGTGAACTTGCGGGTGACAGCGTCGTAGTCGTAAAGAGCCAGCGTGCTGAGGGCGGTGTTACCGGCGTTGCGATCGGTGAAGGCCAACATGGTGCCGTCATGCGAGAACACCGGGGTCTGCGCGTACTTGCCCTCGATGCCAGAATCAGGGATCAGCTCGCCCGTTTTGGTGCGCAGCTCGCTCGTGAAAAAGCCGCTGGTGCCCGGCGTGTTGGGCGGCCAGCTTCCGCCCGGAGCGCCTTGCACCACGAGCACCTCACCATTCTTCGGGTAGAGCGCAGCGAAGGCCGCGGTCTCTGCCGTGGTCCAAACGAGCGGCGGATTGACCACGTCCCCGGATAGATCGAAGGTACCGCCGGGGCCGGCGTGATTGGCCGCGGCTGCGGTGGAGCCGTCGGAGGCAATGCTGTGGCACACGGTGCAGTTACCGACGAGCACTTCGGGGACCGTGGACTCGGCCTTGGTGCGCATCAGCGCCCCGGTGCCGGCAAGCGGAGAACCGTAGGTGTTGTAGTAGATGGTGCCGTTGAGTTTGGCGGGCGCGATGCGCCAGGTTTGCAAGACCGGACCAAGCTTCTGTCCGTTGGAGAGCTTGGCAATTTCGACCGTCATGTCGGTGCCGTCACTGCAGGTACCGAGCGCGTTCCATTGGGCCTGGCCCATGGTGATTTGCGCGCTGGGCGGGAGAAAGCCGGTGTAAGAGCAGCCCTCGTTGGCGACCTTGAGCATGTAGGCGGAAGCCCCGCCCCCGTTGAGGTGCACCTGGGGAGCAGGGATCGCTCGGGGAAAGACCGTACCGGTGTAAGGGTAGGGCACCGTCATCGAAGGATCGGCCGCGCCGCCCGGCTGCGAAAGGATGTCTTGCTGATCCTGAGGTAGGGCCGCAGTGTTCTCCACGATCGCGAGGTTTAGCCTCAGCACCGTCGAGGCCACCTCGTCTTCGATCGTCGCGGACACCGTGATGTTACCGCCGGCCGCGCCGTTCGCAGTGAACAGGCCATTGCCGTCGATGGTGCCAGCTTCCGGCGTATTGAGGAACCAGGTCGGATTGACGGGTAGGCCGTTGCGCGTCGCGGTGAACTGCACCGTTTGTCCGGGCGTTCCAAACACGACGTCGAGTGAGGGGCCGAGCGGCGTGATCGTGAGCGCGTTGGTTTGGTTACCACCACCGCTGCCAACGAAGGACCCGGTGGAACCGCCGCTGCCTCCGGCGTTATTGGCGCCGTTGCTCGTGCCTGCGCCGCTCGCGCCAGCACCCGTAGGATCTTCGCCGGCGATGCAACCCGAGAGACCGGGGAGCGATACCAGCGAAAGGGAAAGAAGACCAACCAAGCTAGTGGATCGCATCATGCGCCTAGCGTACGGGCGCCGCGTCGCGGATACCAACGGATTGTGGCGCAGCGACTCTTGTAAAGTCGACGGCTCGAGGTCGGGGGTGCTCCACCAGCGGACAGCGGCCCTCTGCGACGGGGTCTCGTCTCGCGCGGTAGGCGCGGTAGGCGCCCCCGAGCATGGCCGCATACAGCGCGATGAAGGCGACGAAGCCGAAGACGGATGACCGTCGTCGGGCGCCGAAAGGGCTGCTGTCCCTCCGCGAGCCGAGCATCGTGGCAGCGACCACGGCCCCGAGCAGGCCCCCACCGACCACATCGAGCAGATAGTGCTGCTTCACGAACAGCGTCGAGATCGCGATCAGCGCGGCAACCGTCGCTCCCAGCCACCCTAGCGGTCGAGAGACCCGCGCGAGGACGATCGCCGTGAGTGTGGTGGTCGTTACATGCAGCGAAGGAAAGCAGTTGAGCGGCGGATCGATCCGGTAGTTGAGCGCCAGCGCCCAACCGCTGAGTGTGTCCGTCGGGACGTGCACCGGGCGAAGTTCGGCACCGCTTACCGGCATGAGGAAGAACGCCGCGAACGCGACTGATTGCGCGACCAGATGCGCGACGCCAACGCGACGTAGCAGGCTGCGGTCTCGCAGGACCACCGCCGGAATGATCGTGATCGGGTAGATGGCGGCGTACACGAACATCCAGCTCGGCGAGGGTGGAATGACCCGATCGACCTCCGTCATGAGCGTGATCGTGGGGCGCCCCGACAAGAGCGAAGGGATTGCGTGATAGACGCTATGCCAGGTCGCGATGGCCATCACCCAGGCGACGCGCTCGGAGACGGTCGCACGCTCGGCGGTCCCACACGCGGAGGTTGAGGCATAGTTCGGCGACGCGAGAGGCTCTCGAATGGACTGCACGTGGCACGTAGTGCAACTGCCTCGCCATCGTGTCTCCGCCCGCTTCGTGCTGAAACGGCGTCGTCGTAGCGACGGGCCCGTGCAGGCGCTTGCTCACGTGTGCATCGCGTTGCACAAGCAGGTGCTGGCGCCCGAGCGGATCGGCTGCAAGGCCGAGCGGTCGCGCGCGGGCATGAGGCGTGCTCACGCCCGGCCATGATGATGAGAACGCTCGTGGACTATTCGGGGCTGCATCGCTCGAGGGTGGAGTGCGCGACCCCGCGCAATGAGGAGGAGCTCGCGAGCCTCCTCTCCTTGGCGCGCGGGAAAGGCCGGCGCGTGACGGTGCGTGGAGGCGGCGAGTGTCTGCATGGGCAATCCATCGGCGACGACCTCGTCGTTGATCTGCAGTGCCTCGATCGTGTGGTGATCGACCTTGACCGCAGGCGTCTGACGGCAAAAGGCGGGGCGACCTGGGGCTCTGTCGTTCGCGCGCTGCCGAACGGCTGGGTCCTCCCCAACCTCGTGACGACGCCCTACGCCTCGGTGGGGGGCACGCTCGCAGGGGATGCGGTCTCGCGCTTCTCTAGCGCCTTTGGACGTGAGGCCGCGAGCGTGTCCACGCTCAGGGTGATGCTCGCCGATGGCACGATCCACAGGATCTCTCGACTCGGCCAAGGGGGGGAATTGTTCGAAGCGTTTGTCGGGAGCCTGGGCGCGCTCGGGATCATTCTCTCGGTCGAGCACGAGCTTTGCGACCTTCGGCCCATCGCGCGCGCGGCGACCGATGGCGTGCTCCGTGTACAGACGATCGCGCACCGGTGTCCGAACCTCACCGTGCTGGTCGAGCACCTCGCACGCTCGCTCGTTGAGCCTATCGACATCGAGGCGCCAGTGGGGACATGCGCCCTGCTGATTCCAGGTGGTCGCGGGCTCGTGTTTCGTTCGAGCTACAGCTCCGCGCCGGTCGCGCGCCGCATGCCCAACACCCGGCAGGCTGGACCGATTCGGCGATGGTGCGAGCACGCGCTCGCCAATGCGAGCATCAATCGCGCGGTGTGGGGCGCGATCTACGAACATTTCTACGCGGACGGCGACATCTTCATCGACCCCCTGGAGGACTTCCTCTTTTTCATGAGCGCGCGGCCGCGCGGCCGGAGCATCACGCAGCAGGTGCTCGAGCTGCCGTTCGACCCGAACGACGCGGACTCACTTCGTAACGCCGCCGCCGCCCTCCGCGCGCTGGAAGCGCACCTCGACGACGCGAGGATGAGTCCCCTCAGCTGCGATCTCGTCCCCGTTCGTGATTCGAACCAGCTCCGCGTCGCGATGGCCTTTCCAGTCGACGCGCGCAGCAACACGGCGGCGCTCCGGTCGGGCCTGCGGCGGGTCGCTGACGTCGTGGCCAGCTTCGGGGGAGCGGTGCACCTCTCGAAAGGGGTCTTCGCGTCGTCCCGGACGCTTGGCCGCGGTCACGCGGCGAGGCTCAAGCGGCTCTTCGAATGGAAACGTCGGACCGATCCAACCGACTTGCTCCGAAGTCCCTTCTTCGACCACGTCCTCCGTCCCGCGGCGGACTCCATCCCGTTGGAATTGCTCGACCGGCCCCTACTCGCCGGTGCCGGGAACACTGAAATGCGCCTCGGCGGTGCCACCGCGCGAATCGCGTAGCACCACCCAAATGGTGGCTTCACCAGCGATATCGGACGGCGTCCAACTGAGCTCGGCGCTGGCGGCATCGAGCTCGATCGCGTCCGAACTCAGCTCGCCTAGTCGGCGAGCAGCGGGTTCATCTGCTCGAGGGTGTAGACCGTCTCGTTCACCACCCGCTGCGAGATGGCGCGTGCAACGATCTCCTCGCTGCTCGCGTCGCTTGGCTTGGGTGCGAACACCGACCAGCCGAGCGCGCGGACGCCCACGGCGGAGGTTACGGTGGCGCCTTCGAGCGCCGCGCCTTCGGCGTAGTAGCTGCTACGGCCGTCCGGCGTCAGCCCGAGCAAGAGCTCGCCGCGCACGCGTGCGTGAGTGATGTGGCAGGTGATGCAGTCGGAGTCGGAGGCCGAACGAAGGGTTGGATTCTCCAACGCCAACGCTACCTCGTAGGCCTCTTCAGCCGCACTCTCGTCGCTCACAGCGCCTTTGCCGAATGAGCCGGAAAGGTCGGTCTCCGCGGGCAGGGCAGGTGTGGTGAGCACGTTGAAGTCGGAGTCGGCCAGGTTTTGGGCGCTGCCCACCGACGTGAGTACCTGCTTGGTCGTCTTGCTGCTGAAGGCTGGAATCTCGAGAGATTCCCATTGTTCCTGGTCGTTCTTCTCCACCGCACCGAAGGTCCACACCTCACCGCCCATCGCGTTGGGCGTTGGCTCATCGATGGTGATGAAGGTCACCTTGTGGAGCGTCGATTCACCGGCATAACGCAGAATGATGGCAGCAAGGTCCTGGGCGAATGAGCCGTCGATACCTTGGCCGGCTAACAGTGGATGCACCGAGAGCGGCTCCGACGCAAAACCGCCATGCGCCTCGCGAGCCTCACGTAGGTCGGAGACCAACGCGAGGAAGGTCGCGTCATCGAGCGGGTAAACAGCGTGAATCGAGGCGTCCATGATGTCCACCGCGGTGCCGTTTTGCGCGGCCTGAGCCACCTGGAAGATCAACTGAAGTTGGCCGCTACAAGCGTCGTCCTTCAGCGCCGTGTCGTAGGCACAGTTCGCTCGCGCAGCGACGAGGTAGCAATCTTCGCGGGCGTTTTCGTGTTCGAGCGGATGTGAAACTACGCGCGGGAGTAGCGCAAAAGGCTCCTCGGGGATCAGCTCGCCCTGGTCCCCGGATGAATCGGCTGTGAGTAAGCTCGAGAGCTTGTCCGGCGAAGGGTAGGGGTAGAGGATGGTTACGTCTTGCGGCTCGAGTGCTGCGCCGTTCGTGCTGGCTCCGCCGTTGCCCCCGGCTCCTCCCGTTGAACTTGCGCCACCACTGTCCGAGCCGCCGGTGCTCGAGCTCGAAGTCGTCGAGCAGGCAGTCAAGGCGAGGGCGCTAAGCGCCAACCCCAGCAAACGGCCGGTGGTAAGGAAGCTGTCGTTGCGATCGAACATGGGGACTCCTTCTGGAAGTTGCGAACGAGCTGTGGCTCGCTCGTTCGCCTCGGAATCCCCGGTTCCTACCGCCTTGATGTAAGGCCCTCGTTTGGCAACTGTGTTGGAAGGTAAAGGAAGGACTCGCTGTCTGCGGCCGTGACTCGGATGATTCCGCGTTACCCTGCCTCTACCGCCGTGGAAGTAACCACCACCTTTGATGCAGGATCACGCGCCGCATGGCGAGCCTGGCTTGAACAGCACCACGCGAGCGAACGCGAGATTTGGCTGCTCTTGCGGCGCGGTGCACCGGGCGCGACCACTTACTTGGACGCTGTGCTCGAGGGCCTTTGCTTCGGCTGGATCGATGGCATCGCGAAGCGCCACGGCGACGCGACGGCCCAACGCTTCACCCCGCGCAGGCCGCGCAGTAACTGGACCGAGCTCAACAAGGAGCGCGCTCGTAGGCTGATCCGCGAGGGCCGCATGACCGAGGCGGGGCTACGCGTCCTGCCCGACCTGCGCGAGCTGCCGGTGGTGGTCCCCTCGGACATTCGCGAGCGGCTGCTGGCCCTACCAGGCGCGCTGCGGCACTTCGAGTCGTTCCCACCGCTATATCAGCGCGTCCGCATTGGGAACATTGAAGAGGTGCGCAAGCCCAACCCAGCCGAGTGGCAGAAGCGTCTGGAGAACTTCTTGAGCAAGACCGCCAAGGGCATGATGTACGGCAACTGGGATGACTCGGGGCTGCCTACGAGTGAGTCGGAGAGGGGGAACTCATGAGCCTCGTCGTGGTTGTATTCCTGGGCCTGGCCCTGGTCGCGGCGGGGTGGCTGTTCTTGCAACGGCCAGACATTGCATGGCGCCACAGGCTTTGGACCAACCGCGCGAGTGGGATCACCGCCAACGAGCGCACGCCAGAGTGGGAGCGGGTGAATCGCTTCAACGGTTATCTGTGCTTGATCTCAGGTCTTGTGATGCTGACGGGGCTACTGATCGTGTGGGTGATCATGTACCGCCCAACGCCGCCGTTCGCGGCCTTCGATGAATTCGCGGTGACCTGCCGTCCCGATGGAGTGGAGTTCGTGCACCGTGGCTCACGGGCGAAGCAGATCGAACTGGAGGGGATCCAAGCCGCGCCCAAAGGCCTGCAGATCAATCACCTGGACTGGGAGGGCAGGCCGGTGATCGTGGCGCCGGATACGCAGGGCGTCGTGCCGATGCAGGCCGCAACAAAGACCAGCCTGAAGCTCGCGCCGGGCGAGACGCAACGGCTCCCGTTGAGCTTCCCGCCGGGCGCTGAATGCAAAGGGTCCTTCCCTGGCTTGATGAGCCCAAACGATCCAACCCGTGGCTGTGAGGCGTTTGAGTTTCGTCAGAAGATCGTGGACAGCGAAACAGGGGAGGTCGAGTTGGACGTTTGGCGCCGCTGCGTTTTTGCAGCTCGGTAAGGCTGCCGCTCCCGGCACGAGGCCGCACTACGGACGGCGCACCACGAATTCGGTCACAGGTTTGCCCGCGACGTAGCGCTGGTCCACGAGCGTAATCTCGAAGCCTTCCCACGAATGGTTGGTCAGGCTCGCCACGCCGGGCGAGGGCTTGGTGAACCAGAGCTCGGTGGTCTTGCCGGCGAAGGAGGCGGTCACGGCGATCCGCGTGATCGCTATCGCGGGCGTGGAGATACCAGGTTCCGGTGGCTCGCCGCCGCTGAAGGAGCTCCGCGTATTGGTGAGCGAGAGTCCTGACGCTGTAACGCGTGGCACCCCTTCGAGCAGCTCGATGCGCTCGCCGCCCGTGGTTGCTGCGGTAGGGGATGTTGGGGGCGGCGGCGGCGGCGGGCTCCAGTTCGCTGGGCCGTAGTAGGGCGGTGGCTTCTTGCTGCCCGCACAAGCCGCCACGAGCGCTGCAAGTAGAAGGACCAAAAGAGAAGGGCCGCGAGTCATCGGCCGTCCATGACTCGGACGGGGACGAGAAGCCAGCGGTCTCGCACGTCGCCGTTACGCCAGGTGCTTGAAAGTTCAATCGCCGCCGAGTGATCCGCCTCAGCCAGCAGCTCGCCGCTCGACCTCGATCCAGTCGTCGAGCGAGAGTTCACTGCTGTAGCCCTGCACGACGTCACGACCCTCGCGTTCCTCGAGCTCCTCGATGGTCGTCGTAAGCCAACGGACGGGGAGCGCGTGTTCGAGCTCCCGCCCGATGGCCTGATCGCGCGGCCGGCCTCTACGCGAGGCGCGGGCTTTGAATTCTCCGAGTAGATCCTCCTCGATCACCTCGGCCAGCTCGTCGAGCGAGAGCCGCCAGGACGAAAGCCGCAGCTCGCGCAGCTGCGATAGCCGTGGCGCGGCTGCGAGCAGCGTACGCAACGCCGCCTCCGACGCGTCCCAACCGCCCAAATCGAGCGACTCGAGCGACTCGAGCCACGGGCTCGCGAGCAGCGCTGCGATCACGGCGTCTCCCTGCCGATTGGGCTTGGTTCGATCGGCGATCAGGCCGAGATGCCGCAGCTTCCCGAAGCCTGGGCTGGCGAGCAGCGTCGCCGCATCGTTGGCACGGGCCACGCGGACGATCAGCGTCTCCAGCTTTGGGAGCGACCCGCGGGCGATGGCGCCGACCACCGGCCCGGCCGAGCTGCCGACCACCAGCGTGCGCAGCTTGGGCGCGACCACCTTCCCGAGCTTGAGCTTGGACCCCTGCGCGATGATCAGCTGCTCGAGGTCGGGCGCGACAGCCCACAGCTTCGATAGATCGCCAACGTCGATCATTGCGGGGCCAGTTTGCCCAACCCGTAGATGCGAAAGTTGTGGCACAGCATCGCCCCGCGAAGGCGCGCGCGGCATCGTATGCCCGTCGAGTTCGAGCACACGCAGCGCAGGGCGCGGGCGCTTCAGCAGGTGCTTGAGGAACGCCGCGTGACTGCCCCAACAGCCGTGATTGCCCTCCCATTGCACCGGACACTCGAGCACGAGCTGTTCAAGCTGCGCGGCCTCCGGCGTGTCGATCAGACGGTAGAGTTCGGCGCCAGGGAGGTTAGCGAGCTTGCCTTCGGCGGGATCGTAGTGGTCGGGATCATAGCCACGGAGCTCATCGTCGTCTTCGTCGGGCCCTGCGGGACGAAAGGCGATCGAGCGGATGGCGTTGCCTTCACGGACGACCTCGAGTTCTTCGCTCATACGCTAGGCATAAGGGATCGTCGTGCGCGTTGGAAGCTGCGCCGAATGAGGCTAGCTGGCGGCGGACGTGAGCGTGAACTCGCCGTGATCGTAGACCACCGCGTCGTCGAGCAGCACGCGATCGGTGATGACGAAGGAGTCCACGTGATAGCGGTTCTCGCGGTGATTGAGCTGCGGCTTCTTGTAAACGCCGTGCCGCGCGCCGAGCGAAAGGTGCACGCCGCAGACCCGCTCGAAGGCGCCGACATCGGCGACCGTGCGCTCGCGTGAGAAGGCGCGGTTCATGCCGAAGCCGAGCTCGCGCACCCATACTTCGCCTTCGCCCTCGCGGATCAGCGCCAGCACCTGGTCGAACTCGCTCGTGGAGTTGACGGTATCCACGATGCGCCCAGCTTCGATCACCAGGGTGATCGGCTCAGGCGGGAGGTTGAGCTTAAAGGCTGTATCGGCGAAGCCGTAGATCTTGGTGCGGCCGTGCACACTCTCGAGCACGCGCGCCTCAGTGAAGACCTCGCCGATCGGGAACTGACTGCCGATGTTCTTTAACCCAGCGAAGTCGCCGATGTTGAGCTTGGCCTCCTCCAGCGCGCCGTAATGCAGGACCTCTCCGTCACTCTCGATACGGGCGCTTTGTGCGACGTCCACGCGCGCCTTGAGCGCATGCCCGATGTCGCGATAGTAGGCCGGATCGTAGGCCATCGCGGCGACGTAGTACTCGATCTCGTGCGGCTCCATCCGCTCCAAGTTGGAGTGCTCGATCACCTTCACTCCGCGGCGATAGAGCTCCACCCGGGTGCGAAACTCCGGCATGCGCAACACGCTCGATTGCACGAGCACCACCAACGCTTGCGCCTCGAGCGCCTCGAGCTCGGCCTTGACCGCCTCCGGCGCCATTTGGTCGAAGGAGATGTGCCGAGCCGTGGGCAGCCCTTCGCTGTAGGCGCGAAACAGCAGTCGCGACAGCTCGGTGCGCTCGTCAGCTACCACGATGGCAGGGTGCTCACCCTTGTGGTCCATCGCGATCGCGAGCGTGTCCTTCACGTTTTTTGCTGCCAGCTCAGCCAGGCTCATAGGCCGGCCTTGTAGCACCTCGAGTGGCGGGCGAGGGTGGTGACAGAATGGCGCCGATCGATGACTCAGGGGGCAAGAAGCCAAGTCGCATCTCGCGACGCGACTTCGAGAAGCTGGGCCTTGCCGCAGGAGTTTCGGCGGTGGCTGGTTGCTCCGGCGCGCCGGTGCGGCCCGAGCCGATCGCCGTTGCTTGCGGGCCGGAGGCCGGGGAGGAGGGCGATTATGTGATCGTTGGCTCGGGAGCCGGGGGCGGGCCGCTTGCGGCCAACTTGGCTCGGGCCGGCTTCAAGGTGGTGCTGCTCGAGGCCGGTGGCGACAGCCCCGGCCTGGTGCGCGACGTGCCGGCGCTGCACGCGGCCTCGGTCGAGCATGCCGACATGCGTTGGGATTTTTACGCCCGCACCTACGCAAACCCCATTCAACAAGCGCGCAACGAGAAGTTCGTCGCGGCGCAAGACGGCGTGCTCTATCCGCGCGCGGGCACGCTGGGTGGCTGCACCGAGCACAACGCGCTGATCACCATCTACCCGCATAACGCCGATTGGGACGAGATGGCCGCGAGCCTGGATGACCCGAGCTGGTCGGCGAGCGAGATGCGCAAGTACTTCGAGCGGCTGGAGCATTGCAACTACGCGCCGGAGCCCGCGCCGAACGGCGATAACCCGAGTCGGCATGGCTTCGGCGGTTGGCTGCATACCGAGGTCGCCAGTGTGTCGCTTGGGCTTTGGGATCGGCGCTTGGTCGGCATCATCGACGCGACCGTCGAGCATGCGGCGGAAGGCAACCCCCACGTCTTCGCCGACGCCTTCTCGATGGCGCTCACACCCGGTCGCTCGCTCTGGGATCCGAACGACGCGCGCTCGGTCGCGGCCGTGCCGGAGGGCGTGGTGTTCGTCCCGCTGCACGTCAATCACGGCACTCGCAGCGGCCCGCGCGAATACCTGCAAGCGGTGGCGGCCCAGTGCCCGACGAACCTCAACATCGTGCTGCACGCTCTGGCGACGCGGGTGCTCTTGGACGAAGACCAGCGAGCGACCGGCGTGGAGTATCTGGTTGGGCCGAAGCTTTATCGCGCGAGCGGCGTTGCGGCCCCAGAGGGCCAGCCCGGCGAACGGCGCACTGTGCTGGCCAAGCGTGAGGTGATCGTCTGTGGCGGGGTCTTCAATAGCCCGCAGTTGCTGCTTTTGTCGGGCATCGGGCCGCGCGCCGATTTGGAGGCGCTCGGCCTCGAGGTGCGAGTGGAGCTGCCCGGCGTCGGTAAGAACCTGCAGGACCGTTATGAGCTCGGGGTGATCAGCGAGATGGATCGCGACTTCGACGTGCTCGATGGCACGCGCTTCGACCCGGACAGCGCAGAGCCGGACGAGCGGCTGCAAGAGTGGCAGCACGACCGCAGCGGGCCCTACTCGACCAACGGCGTGGTGTGTGCGTTGATCCAGCGCTCCAAGCCTGAAGTGCCGCTGCCCGACCTGTTTCTGTTCGGTTTGGTGGGCGCCTTCAAAGGGTATTACCGCGGCTACGCCCGTGACCTCGTCGCCAAGCGCAACCTCTTTACCTGGGGCATCCTCAAAGCGCATACCCACAATACCGCCGGCGAGGTTCGACTGCGCTCGGCCGACCCGCGCGACCCACCGCTGATCAACTTCCACTACTTCGAAGAAGGTTCGCCCGGCGCCGAGGAGGATCTCTCGGCCATGGTCGAGGGCGTGCGCTCGGTGCGCAAGATCATGCGGGCGCTGGGGGACGGTGTGGTGCGCGAGGTTTTCCCCGGCCCAGCCGTCGAAACACCGGCCCAGATCGCGCAACTCGTGCGCGATCAGGCTTGGGGACATCACGCTTCCTGCAGCAACAAGATGGGCCCGCGCAGCGACGCGATGGCGGTGGTCGATGCGCGTTTTCGCGTGCACGGCACCAAAGGTCTGCGCGTCGTCGACGCTTCGGTCTTCCCGAAGATCCCCGGCTTCTTCATCGTGACCTCGGTCTACATGATCGCCGAAAAGGCCAGCGACGTGATCCTCGAGGACGCTCGCTCGAGCGGCTGAACTCGAGTCGAACCGCTCGGCTAGTCGGCGCGCCGGTGTACGCTGACTGTGTGGGGCGCTTAGACGAGTTGGTTCGTGACGTGTCGTTGTCCCACGCCGGGCGTCCTGCGGCGTGGGCCGTGCGCGTAGTGGTGCGCTGGGTATGGCCGGTGGTCCGCACCATGTACCGACCGACGATTCGCGGCCTCGAGCATCTGCCGCAGCGTGGAGCCTATCTGCTCGTGGCCAATCACTCTGCGGGCCTCGGCTTGGCGGAGCTCAGCTGTTTCGCTGCGCTGTATCTACGCGAGGTAGGGCCAGAGCGCCCGCTCGCCGGCTTCGCGCATCCGCGGGCCTTCGGCGTGTGGCCCACCTCGGTCATTCATCCGGCGCTGGGGATGGTGCCTTCAACCTACGCAGCAGCCGAAGCCACTCTCGCGCAAGGCGTGCCGCTGCTGATCTTGCCGGGAGGTGACCACGAGACGATGAGGCCGATCAGCCAAGCCAACCAGGTCGATCTTGGAGGAAGGCTCGGCTTCTTGCGCATCGCGCGTCGCGCGGGTGTGCCCGTCGTCCCGCTTGGGATCCGCGGCAGTCACTTCACCGCGCCGATTCTCCTTCGCTCTAGGCTCTTGGCCAGCTTGTTGGTGCTGCCGCGTTGGGTGTTCGGCGTGAAGCGTTGGGGTATCAGTTTGCTCGCCGTGATCGGCGCGTTGGGCGTGGCCATGTTGCCGTGGAGCTGGCCCGTGCGGCTCGTGCTCATCTTCTTGTGGCTGGGCTCGCCATTGACCTTCCTACCGATCATCCCGTGGCGTTTGCGTTTTGCCGTTGGGCCAGCGATCGACCTCACGTGGAGCGAGGCGCCTGAGGCCGAGGACTCGGAGGTGGCCCAGGCGCTGCCGAAGGTGCAGAGCGAACTTCAGCGTTTGGTGGACTCGCTGGGCAGCGGACCAAGCGACCCCACGTAGGGCCCGCCCAGTTGTTGCCCGCACGCAGCGCGCCGCTGCGACAGATCGGCCCGTCTCACGGTGACACCGGCCGATGTGTCGCATCCAGGGTGGATGCTGGCCGCTTCGCAGCGCCGCCGTGCGACATTGCGGCCCGTCTGACCGTGACACCGACCGATCTGTCGCATCCGCGGCGCATCCCGGGAGCACGCGGGCTGTAGAGCCGCGCCGCCGTGCGACATTGCGGCCCGTCTGACCGTGACACCGGCCGATCTGTCGCTACCCTGAGCCATGGACATCGGCATCGCGATGGAGCTCGAGGTCGAGCAGCTCAATGAGGCCTTCGCTCAGCTGCTCCCCGGCCCTACGCCGATGGCCCCGCTAGCCGCGGGCCTTGACCAGGTGACGGCCAAAGGCCTTCATCACGAATAGGTGCGCGAGCGCTTGCGTGTACTTGTAGACGAACCACGGCAAACGCGGCTCGAACTGCGATACCAGCGTGACCACCTCGCTGCCGCCTAACACTGTGCGAAACTCCAGCGTCCCGCGGCCGATCGCGGAGGGCGCGACGAGGTCTCCACCGGAGAGCCGGTACACCGTGCGGTCGTGCTCACTCGTCGCTTCGTCGAGCGAGAGCGCGAGCAAGGGCCGCGGCCAGCCGGCGAGGGAGAAGGCGCAACCACCGCCATCGAGCGGTGTCACGCGCAACATCGGCTTTAGGGCCGCCGGCAACCAAGCGAAGTAATCCTCGGCCAGCTGCCTTGCGGAAAGCTTCTGCGGGTTAGGGAAGTGTTGCAGCGAGACCACGTTGCGGCTGCGTGCGCGTGGTTTCGGCGCCGCCGACTCGGCCGGACGAAGGCTCAAGGCCGGCTCATCGCTCGAGGCCTTCTCGGCGAGCAGCGCCTCTTGCACCAGTTGGTCGAACGGCTTGGCGTCGATGGCCGCTGCGGCTTGAAACTCGAGCCCGCGGGTTGCAACCATCTCGTGCTTCAGGCTCTCGACCAAAGGCAGCACCAGATCGACTGAGGCTCCGGTGATGGTGCTCACCCACAAAAGCGAGATCACCGGCAGGTTGAAGGGCAGGGTGAGGATGTGAACCTTGCGACCGAGCAGCTGGCCAGTCTGACGCAGCATCTCGGCGTACGAGAGCACCGAAGGCGAACCGACGTCGTAAGCGGCGCCGGCGAGCTCGGGATGCTCGGTGGCGTAGACCAAAAGACTCACCACGTCCTCGAGGCCGATCGGTTGCGAACGTTCGGTGCCCCAACGCGGGATGATCATCCAGGGGAGCCGTTGCGCGAGCTTGAGCAGGATGTTGAAGGACGAACCGCCCGCTCCGATCACCATGCCGGCGCGCAGACTCGTCACCTTCGCTCCGTGGCTCGCGAGCACGCGTTCGACCTCCTCGCGGCTGCGCAAATGTTCGGACAGCTTGGCCGCCCCCTCGGGCACGATGCCGCCGAGATAGACGATGTGCGTGACCTTGGCCTTCGCGGCGGCGCGAGCGAAGTTGTCGGCGCAAACCAGGTCCAAATCGGCGAACGAAGCTTGCACCAGACGCGCAGCCGGGAGCATCGAGTGCACCAAGTAGACGGCTGCCGTCGCGCCCTCGAGCGCCGCGGTGGCCTGCTCGACGTCGTAAAGATCGCAGCGCCGGTATTCGACCTCGGGGCGCGAGCTCGTGGTGGGCACGCTGCGACCAAGCGCGATTACGTCATTGTCTTTGGCCAGCGCCTCGACCAGCGCACGTCCGACAAAACCAGAGGCCCCTGCGATGGCGATGCGTTTTCGCGAAGTGGATGAGGACGTCAAGCCGGCATCAAAGCACGGCGGCCTTGGGGCTTGGTCACAATCCCTCACGGTCAGGATGTGGACTTTGCGGCGCCCGACTCGCGGCAGCGTCAGTCGTCGTCCTCTTCGGCCACGACCTCGATCCCAGGCACCACCTCGTAACGGAGCCCTGCGCCTTTCACGAGTTCGCTGAGCAGCGTTCCGGCGTCGAGCTCCTTCGCCTCGAGGCTGACCGGCGCCGGCTGCAACGCTTTGTCTAGCAATACCGGCTTTTCGAGCGCCTCGCCCAAGTGCGTGAGCACCTGCTCGAAGGACGCTGCGTTGAGCGTGGCCGTGATTTGGCGCCCATGCAGCACAGGTCCTGCAGGACCGGGCGAGCCCACCACCCGCACGACCTCCACCTCTTCCCAAACTGCGCCGGCCGACTCGAGCACGTGGTCAAGCGCGTAGTAGCCGCTCGTCGATTTCAGGTCCACGCTCACGCTCTCGCCGATCTCCCCGCGCACGACGATCGGCGTCTCGAGCAGTTGCCCGAGCAGGCCGAGCACCTCGCCGGTCTTGGCTTGATTGAGCGTTAGATCGACCTTGCGTTGCAGCGCGCGGTCGAGGCGGGTCTCAGCGTCCGCGGACGGGGCAGGTTGATCGCTGGGCAGGCTGGCGGCGCTGCTGCGATGACGCGAGCTGGCTGGGAATCGCCGCGCCGAAGCGAGCGAAGCGGCGCTGCGATCGGCCGGAGCCGTGCTTGTGGCGAGCGGCTGCGAGGGGACGAGAGCGCCGGGCTGCTGCGCGGAGGCCAAAGCGGCGGGCGCTTGATCGTGCGGGCCGCTGCGCAAGGCGAGCCAGCCGAGCCCCAGCGCGGCCGCGGTGCCCAAGCCGAGCGCCACGATGGTTTTGCTGCTGAGCCACGCCTGCAACCCGCTCTCAGCCGCTGCTTTGACTGGAGCTGCGCTGGCGACGGTGGGCGGCAAGGCCACCGCGGCTGCGACAGCGGCGGCGGTGAAGGCTGCGCCCGGGCCGGAGGCTCGCAGCGAGCGCTCGACCGTGCTCATGACCCGCTCGGCCAAACGTTCGCGGGCCCGGCTGACCCGCTGTTTGGCCGTCGCTTCGCTGATGTCGAGCGCGCGAGCGACCTCCTTCATCGAGAGCTCCTGCCGATAAAACAGCACCAGCGGCTCGCGTTGCGCCTCGTCCAAGCTGGCCAGGGCTCGCTCCACCAAGGCCGCGTCTTCGGCTGAAACAAGCTCGTCGAGCGGGCTCGCTGCGCCGCTCTCGCGAGCGTCCAATTCGTCCGAGGCTTCGCTGCGGCGCAAACTTCGGCGGGCGTTGCGCGCGAGGTTGCGGGCAATGCCGCAGATCCACGACGGAAGTTTGGGTGGCTCGTTCAGCGTCGGCAGTTTGCGCCAAGCGACGAGGAAAGCCTCCTGGGCGATTTCTTCGCTCACCGCGCGGTCCCCCAGCGCGCTGAAGGCCACGGCGCACACTGCGCGTTGGTGCTCGGAGACAAGGCGCTCAAATGAGTCGAGGGTGGGGGGTTGAACGGCAGGCCAGCTCATCGGGATCGTCGTGGTCATGGTGTCCTCGACCTAGCCATGTCGGGTCGAGGCGAAAGGTGACAGGGCGGCTGTCGATTTTTTGCGGACCCGGTCGTTCCGGCCTACGGACCCAGGCGAATTACTGCTTTTTGGCCGGTGCGGCTGCTGCGCCTTCCTTCTCGACCAGCATCACGACCTCGCTGCGCCAGCCGCCGCGATAATGGAAACGGTAGCCGCCCCAGCTGGCCTCGTCTTGGCCAGGGGAGTAGAAGGAGATGTCGCCGGTCTCGCTGCCGCGGGTGATCTTTATGCCGACCCGCATGATCGAGTTGCCCTCCATCGTGCGCTTCTCAATGTTTTCCACGACCTCCAGCTTGAGGTCGAAGATGGTGCCGGTGCCGTCGGTCTTGACGGTGATTTCGGCGCTATTCATCGAAGACGCTCCATTCGCTGGGGTGCTGGTTGACGGAGCCGTGGCGCTGGTTGCAGCGGTCGTGACGCTGCTTACGTCGCTCGCGGTTGCCGACGGTGCTGCGGCCGCTAGGCCCGGCTGGGTCATCGGACTCGCGGCGCTCGAACAAGCGCAACCAAGCAAACAGCCGAGCACCACCCAGGTCGAAGAAGCCATGCGCGCGAAGCTAGTGGATTGCGCTTTGCGCCAACAGACCGAACCCAGGCGCTGGTCTGCGCAAATCCATTCGCGCTCGCTCCGTGTTCGGCGGACGCGATGTAGACTGCCCCCACCGATGAGCGAGACAAGGTGCGTCGACGGACCGTCGTAATCGGAGCTGGCGTGCTCGGGGCCGTCAGCGTCGCGGGGGCTTGGGCGCTCTTCTCTCGGAAGTCGCTCCGGCCGCTGATGGAGGCCATCGCGAAGGCCGTGTCGTTCGAGGAGGCGTGTGAGGGCGGGGCTGCCTTGCGCAGGTCCCAGTCCGTCGCGACCGAGGTCTCCAAGCTGGTGCACCCCGCGCTCGTGGTCCAGGTGGAGGGTTCGCCGGAGGCCGAGATGCTCGGAGGAGAGCACTTCGCCGCGAGCGTTGGGGGCCTTTGCCTGGGGCTTTCGCGCTTACACGTCGAGTTCGCGTCGGTGGAGGAGGACCGCGGCGTTGCGCAGCGGATGCAGGCCCTTCGCGACCGCGCCACTCTTGACGAAGCCGAGTACCTGTGGGGCGTAGGGAAGGGCGCGATTAGCGTCGTTGAGGATGGGGTCGCCCGACGCTTCACCTTCACCGCGGACCTGGTTGGTACACCGGACCCTCTGCAGCTGATCGCGGCGGTCGTACGGGTAAGCGAGGCGTGAGGCCAGCGATGAGCGATGATAGACTGCCTCTACCACCGATGAGCGATGACCAGGCACGACAGCAGCGCGCGGCGCTGCGGCAGAGCACGATGACCTTGCTCAAGACACGGCTTGGCGCTGAGCCCGCAGACGCAACCGTGCGGGGGGCGCAAGCGGTGTCGCTCGTGGGTCAACTCACACTCATGGCCTGGGCTATGGCTGGCCGCTCTCTTCCGTCTTACTCCCGGGCTGAAACACCTGTGAAGTGGGTCCCGCAGAGTCGCGCGTGATCCAACTCCACGATGACTTCCGTGATCTCTTGATCGCACTTGCCGATGCCGGCGCTGAGTTCGTCGTGATCGGCGGCTACGCCGTGGCCTTTCATGGGCATGTCCGTGCGACGAAGGATCTCGACGTCCTGGTGCGAGCGACAGTAGCCAACAGCGAGCGGGTGTTTCGCGCCCTTGCGGCATTTGGCGCGCCTTTGCAGGCCTTCGAGGTCGAGTCGAGCGACTTCGCGACCTACGATGGCGTGCTTCAGATCGGCGTTCCGCCCTACCGCGTCGACATCATCAACAGAGCTGCCGGGATCAGCTTCGATGACGCAACCTCTGAAGGAGCAACCTTCGAGGTAGAGGGCCGATTCATCCCGGTCATTGGAAAGCAGGCGCTCCTCACCAACAAGCGAGCGGCGGCGCGGGCGCAAGACATCGCGGATGTGGAAGCGCTCGAGTCCCTCGAGCCGTGAGCTCGGTGAAGTATCGCGTGCGACATTGAGGCGCCGCGGAGCCTCTCAGCCGATATCGAGCAAGAGCTCCACTTGCTCCGGTGTGTTGGCCAGATGCGGCAGGACGAATACCGCCTGTGCAGCTCAGACGTTTCGAGCGAATCTCGGGCGCAAAGGAGCGCCCCGTCGCGAGGAGAACCGAACGGCGTGCGCAGCGATTCCGCGCGCGGTGCCCTTTGCCAAGATGTCGATGGGCCGCTCTGTCTCGCGTCGTTTCGAAGGAGCCCGAACTCGGGGGCCGCGCGGCGGTGCGATGGACGGAATGGCGCGGCGCAAGGTAGCTTGCGAGCGATGGAAAGAGTCGCTGTGCTGGTGTTGTTCTCGATCGCGTGTGCGGCGGGTGGCTCTCCGACGGACGCAGACAAGAGCGTGATGTCCAAGAACGACGCGGTCCTCGCGGCGGTTTATCTCCACGAGCTCGAGCAGGCCAGCCTCGACGCGAGCACGAACGTCTGCCTGGCGGTGCGTGGCGAGGTGACGGACTTCGCCGCCGTGCTCGGGGCGGTCCGGGCGAGTTTTCCTCACGCCGTTCCCGACGCAGAGTGCAGCGGCGGTGGGCCTGTTGGGCCGGTCGTGCTGAACGCGGGCGGTAGCGCCGTACGCCTCGACATCGGCCCCATCACCTGGGTCGACGACGCGACGGCTAGAATCACCGGCGGAGGCCCGCATGCCGGCGGTATGACGGTGAGCGAGCGCGAGTACACCGTCGTCTTGGACGGCGGTGATTGGAAGGTCAGCGGGGAGAAGCCCGGCCTGACGATCTGAGCCTGCGCGGCTTCAATCGCATTCAGGCCCGAGGTTGCGTGTAGCATCGGCGCATCGTGCGCAAGATGAGAGCCCTGGTCGCGTCAATCGCCTCGCTTGCCGCTTGCGGCCGAACTCCCGGCCCGCCGCCGGCGGGGCAGTTCAACGGGGGCGTGCAAGCAGGGGCGCAGCCCAGCGTACCCGTGCAAGCAGGGGCGCAGCCCAGCGTGCCCGCCACGGCGGAGTCTAGCGGAGCGGTGAGCCCCTGCGAGGGAGCCTCGCTCGACCTGCTCGCCGTGATCGCCGATCGCGCTTGTCGCATCTCTGAGGCCGAGGCGGACCGGTTGCGCAAGATCCTGGAGGATCCCGCGCGGACCTCGCTTCGCGTCGACGCCGACGTGCGCAACGACCAACTCGTGCAGATGAGCATCGTCAACACGGGCAACGCAACGGCCACGCTGCCATTGCTCGTGCACAGCCACCTCGACACCTTTCCCGCAATGGCCGGCTCGCTCACCCTCGAGCCTGCGCAGCCAGCTTGGCCTGCAAACATCTCCTTCGAGACCGGACGCACGCTGGTGAGGCTCGTCCTGCCACCGGGGGCACGCGCCTTCGCGAAGGTGCAGCTCGAGTTTGCGGCGCTCACCGTCGTGTCCTCGGACGTGAGCAAGTGCCCGCCGGACGCGAAGTGCGCACCGCAGAAGGTAGTCCGTGGGCCACTGCCACCTGGGACGTACACCTTGAGACTACGAACGCCGCTCTACGCAATTCGCCAGGACCTGGAGGCGCGCGTCCGCTGGCAGACGAAGCCGTAGGGTCTAGCGCCCCGCGGACCCGGTGCCGTGACGAGCTCTTGCTCAACGTTTGCCAGGGCGAGAAGACTTCCGTGCACCCGAGCTGAACCGCGGCGCTTGCGCGCGGACCTACCCGTTGTGCTTGAGATAATCCATCTCGGACACAATCGGCGCTCAGCGCTCTCGGGTGAGTGCCGGCTAGCAGGGCCGGCTGGGCGTCCCACACCGAATCTTGCCCAAGAACTATCGGCTCTCGACGTCAGACCTCAAGTCCGCGCGCGTCACCCTTTGACGAGATGTCGATTGGTGGGGCTGCGTGATCGGAGGATTCCGCGTCATGCATTCCGCGTCATGCCGACCAGGTCCTCGCGCGGAGCAGCTGCGCATTGCCTCGGCCTTAGTCCTCCTCAAAGAAACGGCCGCGTTCGTCGAAGCGGGCAAGAAATTGCGACTTGGCTCCGGTGCCGAGAACTTCACGCGGAACGTTCCGTTTGTTGATGTCGCGGAGCACGACGCTGTCACCCTCGGCGAATGGGTGTGCGGGCCAGCGAACGGTGATGTTGAGCATGGTCTGGGCAACGAACCAGTCCTCTTCGCAGACTGTCACGATGGCACTCGTCTCGCCGGCCACGTCGAGTTGCGTCTTCACGCGGATCCCATATCGCTCACGAAGCGGATCGAGCCTTGCTGCAAGCTCACCCCGAGCTTCGAGCGCGTCGCCCATTGCAGCGAGACGATCGGCGCGGAGTTCCTCGATCGCACCCTTTGGCCGTTGAAGCGGTCGTCGTCCTTGCCAGAGGTCACCGCGCGACGCGCAGACGAGGCGCACCAGGTGACGAACTGGGCGATCTCCGAGCGCGCGTAGCAGGTGGCGCTCTTCAACGCAGGAGAGTGGTCCACGATGTCGAACACGAACGGCAAAACGGGGGCTGTAATCGGATAAATGGTGCCCTGGTGCCAGACGTGTGAGCAGAGCACGTCAAGCCAAGCGTCGGAGAACTCATCGTCCTCGGCATCGTCGGCCCAGCGCATGATCTCGAGCGCCGTTGGCACGTCGCGATCGGTGCCATAGGCGCCCTCCAGCTCGCTCCAGTCGACGGCCCGCACCTCTGACCACGTAGGCATTGGGGCGTGTTCCAACTTTGGCGGTCGCTCGTCAAGGGCCCGCAGGTCAGGCTCTCTTGCGTGCGGGACGCCTGTTCGACGCGCGGTCGATTTGTCTATCTACTGATAGGTAAGTTGGCTAGCGTCGTCCTCGGTCGTCGAATGCTGCCGCGTGGGTCGGCAGCTGGGCTCACCACAAGGAGAACAAGCGATGAGGATTTACGACTTCGAAGGCTTTCCGAACCCGGCGCGCGTGCGCATCGCTCTTGCTGAAAAAGGCGCTACTTCGAAGGTGGAGTTCGTCCACGTGGACGTGATGAAGGGTGAGCACCGCTCGCCCGAGTTCACCGCCAAGAACCCGAGCGCCGCGGTGCCGGTGCTCGAGCTCGACGACGGCACGACCATCTCGGAGTGCACGGCGATCACCGAGTACCTCGACCACGCCTTTGAAGGCATTGCGCTGACCGGCCGCAGCGCGAAGGAACGCGCGGTCATTCACATGATGCAGCGCCGCGCTGAGCAAGGTGTCATGGACGCTGTGGGCACCTACTTCCACCACGCGACGGCCGGGCTGGGTGCACTGGAGACCTACCAAAACAAGGAGTGGGGCGAGAAGCAGCGGGAGCGCGCGCTCGCGGGCATGCGCTACTTCGACGACGTGTTGGCGAAGCAGCCTTACGCCGCCGGAGCCAACTTCTCGATGGTCGACATCACGCTCTTCGCCGGCTTGAACTTCGCCGACTTCGCGAAGATCGAGTTTCCGCGCGAGTGCACGCACCTCGCAGCGTGGCGTGCGCGCATGGCCGAACGACCGAGCATGAAGAGCTAGCGCGATGGACGTCAACGCCGATTTCTCGCAGCGCGTCCTGCTACATGGCGCGCAGCTACCTTGGGTGGACTCGCCCATCGTCGGGGTTCAGCGCCGCATGCTCGACCGCATCGGGGATGAGGTCGCGCGCGCCACCTCCATCGTCCGCTACGCGCCGGGCAGCCAGTTCTCGCCGCACAAGCACAGCGGCGGTGAAGAGTTCATCGTGCTCGAAGGGGTGTTCTCCGATGAGCACGGTGACTTCCCCGCCGGTTGCTACGTCCGCAACCCGCCGGGCTCGCGGCACACCCCGGGCTCGGCCGAGGGCTGTGTGATCTTCGTCAAGCTGTGGCAGTTCGACGCGGCCGACCGCAGCGCGGTGATCATCGACATGAACAAGATCGGCCGTGTGCGCGACCCCGAACGCGTCGGGATCGCCGTGTCGCCGCTGTTCGAGGATGAACGCGAGACGGTTGAACTGCGTCACTATCAGCCGAACGCGAAGAGCACCGACGTCTTCCCGGAGGGGGCGGAGTTGCTCGTCGTCCGCGGCAGTCTCGATGCGCTGGGAGAGTCGCTCCAGCCGATGTCCTGGCTCCGCATACCGTGCGGTGGGCAGCTCAGTGCCGCGGCGGGCGCAGCCGGGGCGCAGGTCTGGCTGAAGCAGCGTCACCTGCGTAACGCCTGCGCACCTGCGCTATAAGTCAGGAGTGGCTGATACGCGCTCCGAACTAGAAGCTCTCGCGCTCGCCCGGATCCAACGCTCGGGCGTGCGCGACCTGAGCTTTCGGACCCTCGCTGACGACATCGGCGTGAAGTCCTCGAGCGTGCACTACTACTTCCCCGAGAAGGGCGATCTCACCGCGGCGTTGATCACCGCGTACACCGAGCGCTTCGTCGCGCAGCTTGAGCAAATCTCCGAGCAGCCCGGCACGGCTCGCAGCAAGCTGATGGCCTTCGTCGATCTGTTCGAGGAGGCCGCAACCAGCGACAAGTTGTGCCTGTGCGGGATGCTGGCCGCGGAGCTCTCCGCGCTGGATGACCGCTGTCGCAAGTTGCTCGAGCTCTTCTTCAAGCAGAGCGAGGACTGGTTGGCCAAGCTGCTCAAAGCGCACAAGTCGGAGCTAACCAGCGCGCTTGCCCCAGCCAACCTCGCGTCGGTGATTATGAGCGGCCTCGAAGGCGCGCTCCTGCTCGACCGCGCCCACGGCGCTGGCCGTCACCTGCGAGCCCAGCGCCAATGGATCGCGAGCCTGGTCGGTAAAGAGCGCTGAGCGGCCTGGGTGGATGCGGAGCGGTTGGCCGGGTGCCCCGCGGATGCGACACATCGGCGGGTGTCACGGTGAGACGGGTCGTACTGTCGCAGCTTAACGCTGCGCGGTTGGCCGGGTACTCCGCGGATGCGACACATCGGCGGGTGTCACGGTGAGACGGGTCGTAATGTCGCGGCTGGACGCTGCGCGGTTGGCCGGGTGCCCCGCGGATGCGACACATCGGCGGGTGTTACGGTGAGACGGGCCGCAATGTCGCAGCGGGACGCTGCGCGGTTGGCTGGGTGCCCCGCGGATGCGACACATCGGCGGGTGTCACGGTGAGACGGGCCGCAATGTCGCAGCTGGACGCTGCGCGGTGGTGCCGCGGCGGAAGGTGCTGCATCCGCTTCCCTCGGCCGGCCGGGTAGGGTACCGCCGCGGCGATGTCTGGCATCGTCATCCTTGTTGCGTGCATCGCGGGCTTCGTTGTCGCGGGCGGGTTGACGTTCGTGATCGAGCGGCGCGCGATCGAGCAGCGCATCGCGTCGTGGTCGGGGTTGTTCGCTGTTGCGCGCGAGGGCGCCGTTCGCGACGACCGGCCGCCGTTCGCGGCGCCGCTTTCGGGTAGGCCGGCGCTGGCAGTGCACATCGAGGTGATCGTCAAGGAGCGCCACAACGACGGGGGCGTGGAGCAGACGACGTTCCAGCGTGTGTTCGAGACCGCGCTGGGGCGCTTCGCGCTCGACCAGGGCGGCGGGCGTCAAGAGGAGGTCGACTTCAGCGACGCGCGCATCCACCGCCTGGCCGACTCCGCGTCGCTCTTCGGCGTCACCATCGTTGCGCCGTCCACCTCGATGTTTGGCCCGGACGGATATGTCCCGCCGCATCTGCATCACTTCCTGGTCGAACGCGGTCTGCCGCTGCCCACCGTCGATTCGCTGTTCACGCCCGGCCGCGGCGTCACGATCAACGAACGCTGCATCGTCCCCGGCACCCGTTGTTGGGTCGCCACCACCGACGACGGCACGCGCTTCGACCTCGGCACCACCGCCGAGGCCGCGTCCAACTACCGCAAGCGCTTCACCACGTTGTGGAACGCCTTCTCGGTGGGCCTGATCGTGGGCATCGTCGCTGGGATGCTGACCGCGCTAGTTCCGCAGTTCTTCAAGAAGTAGGCGCGCGGCTAGCGGGCCCAGCGCTTCTTCGCTACTGCGAGACAACGCTTCAGCATTTCGCGGCGGTCTCGGAAGGGGTTCTCGCCGTCGATGTCCTGCTCGATCCAATCTTCGTCGTCGGGCTCGAGCAGCGCTGCGATGGATTGTTCGAGCTGCGGCCCAACGCGCATAGGGGTTTCGCGCAGCTGCGCGAGCAGGCTTCGCGTGGCGCCGCGCGCGCCCTCGCTGGCCGCTGTTTGCACCGCGGCCTCGAACTCCTTGAGGTTACGCGCGCTGCGGATCGCCTGCACGAGCAGCTCGCTCTTGACCTCCGGCGGAGCGAACTCCGCGGTGGCGGTTAGCGCCCGCGGTGCGATCAGGCTGCGGATGGCCTCGGTTCGACCGGGGTACTTCCAATAGGCGGTCGCTATGGCTTGTTGCCGCGCCTCAAGCGTGGCCGCGTTGCCGCCGCTGAACTTCTTGCTCAGCGCTTCGGCCTCGGCCGGGGGAAGCCGGACCCAGGCAGCCGCTGCAGCGGGGTAGCGCTCGACCCAATTCGCCGTCATCAACGCTGCCAACTTCTCGAGTTCTTGCGGGAGCAGATGATCGATGCACCGCGCTAGCAGTGCGGCGAACGGAGGCACCGTGTGCGCCAGCGCATCGATGCCCGGCAACAGATCGAAGATCCCGAGCACCGCGCGCGCGACCTCGGCATCATCCTCGACGAACTCCATGAACTCGGTGGCCTTGGCGATGGCGGCGCGGTTCGGCAAGCCCGCGCTGCGCGACGCTTCAATCGCGGCGAGCGCTGCGAGGATCCGCGGTCGATCAAAGCCCCGGAACGCCTCCGACTTCGCAAATGCCGGGTCCACTTCATTGAGCGCCGATACGATCGGCGCGCGCAACTCCTCGATCTCGAGGCACTGCAGCGCGAGCTGGTTGCGCTCCGGAGACGCTAGCCGGGCGACAAGCCGCGCGACGAGCCGGTAGAAGCGGTCGTACGGCTCCGTCGCGATATAGGCGTCAAAAGCAGCGCGTTGGAGCAAGCCGCGCACCGCCGGCTCGAGCGACCCAGGGATCGACTCCACGTCGTGCAGCGCCTCGAGCACGGCTTCTTTCTCGTACCAACGGCCAAGAAGCCCGCTCGCCACGAGCTCGGAGGTCGGGCCGTGCCAACGAATTAGCGCGTAGAGCGCCCGCTGCTTCTTGCCTAGGTCCCCGCCCCGCAGCCACACGCGGAGCTTGGGCTCGACCGTCGCGCGCAGCGCCTCGTGCGGCTGGCCGGCACGGCAAAGCTCCACGAACCCCGGATCGATCACGATCGTCTCGAGGTACTTGTCCTCGTATTCCGCCGGATGCGCGAGCGAGTCGATTAGCCCCTTGGCGGTGAGCGACCGACGCTCGCGTGCCTTCTTTCGCACCGACGCGGATATCGAATCGACGTCGTCGTACCCTTCGGGGTTCCACTTCGTCTGATTGAGGATCCCGTCTTCCCGTCCGGGACGATGCGTCGCTGCGGCGCTCATGGGCCGCGAGGCTAGCATCGCCTACGATGAGGAGCCTGCGGGTTTGCGGGCTTGCGCAGCGCGTTCGCACGTGAGCTGCAGCCGACCTCGCCGGGCCGGGGCCTGCATTCTTGCAAGCGACACTTGCAGACCTCCCCATCGACGGTGGAGGCGAGCTCGCGCACGGTGCTCTAGTCGAACGCTTCGACAAGGAGAGAGCACCGATGAGCGACCAACACGACCAGCCAAACCCCGCAAAGATCCTCGAGACCGGCATGGCCTTCTGGGCCAGCAAGACGCTGCTCTCTGCCGTCGAGATGGGGCTCTTCACCGAGCTTGCTTCGGGGCCCCGGGGCTTCGAGGAGCTGCGCGGCCGCATGGGCCTTCACGAGCGTGGCGCACGCGACTTCTTCGATACGCTTTGTGCGCTCGGTTTTCTGCAAAAGACCAACGACGTGTACGCCAACACCCGCGACACCGATCTGTTCCTCGACCGCAAGAAGCCGTCCTACATCGGTGGCCTTCTCGAGATGGCCAACCAGCGACTCTACCCGTTCTGGGGGCACCTGACCGAGGCGCTACGCACCGGGCTTCCGCAGAGCGAGATGAAGTCGGGCGGCAAGAGCTTCTTCGAGGCGCTGTATGCCGAGCCCGCCCGTCTCAAGCATTTCCTCGCGTCGATGACCGGCCTTTCTCACGGCGCGAACATGGCGATCGCCAAGCAGTTCTCCTTCGCCGACTACAAGACGTTCGTCGACGTCGGTACGGCGCAAGGTGATTTGGCTGTACAGATCGCGCTCGCCAACCCGCATTTGCGCGGCGTCGGCTTCGATCTGCCCGAGGTCGCGCCGACGTTCGAAGAGTATGCGGCCGCGACCGGCGTATCTGACCGCCTCACCTTCGCGGGGGGGAGCTTCCTGGACGCTCCGCTGCCGAAGGCGGACGTGGTGCTGATGGGCCACATCCTACATGACTGGGATCTGGCGCAGAAAAAAATGCTGATCGCAAAGGCGTACGACGCGCTTCCTGCCGGCGGCGCGCTCATCATCTACGAGGCGATCATCGACGACGCTCGCTCCACAAACGCGTTCGGCTTGATGATGAGCCTCAACATGTTGATCGAGACCCCAGGCGGCTTCGACTACACGGGCGCGGACTGCATGGCGTGGATGCGCGAGGCCGGCTTCAAAGGCACGCGCGTCGAGGCGCTGGTCGGCCCCGATTCAATGGTCGTCGGAATCAAGTAACCCGCGGCTGACCAGGAACCCGTCCGCGTTCGCATCGAAGTACGAGGCGAACGCGTCCGACGCTGCGCGGACGCGCGCTGTGTCGCGCGCCGACTCGTGGAACACGCAATAAATCTGGCTAGTCCACACCGGCTCGTCGAAGACGGAAACCATGTTGCTGCGTTTGGCCGCGATGAAGCACGGCAAGCAGCCAAGCCCGGCACCCGCTTCGACAACATCGGCCGCGATCTCGAGATTGTCGACGCGCGTGAGCTGCGTCGCCTCGCCGCGGTGTTCGTCCATCCAGCGCAGCCCTGGGACGGTGTGCATCGGCGCCGCATAAACGACGAGCGAATGGTTGGGCAGATTGGCGATCGTCTTCGGCAAGCCGCGAGCCTTGGCGTAGCCCCGCGACCCGTACACGCGCCAGCTGATGTCACCCAATTTGCGAGCGACGAGGTCAGGCTCCGTCGGGCGGAAAGCGCGGAGCGCCACGTCTGCCTCGCCCTTCGCGAGATCCACCGTGCGATACGCGCCGCTCACCTCGCCGACCAGCGCAGGATATTTCTCGCGCACGGCAGCGAGCGCCGCGAGGACGTGAGGGACGAAGGCGGCCGGACAAGAGACGCGCACGGTGCCGGCTACTTCGAGCTTTGCGACCCGTACGGTGCGCGTCGCCTCGGCCACCGCCGCTTCGATCGCCTCCGCAGCCGTACACATCGCGCGACCCTCCGCCGTGAGCGAGAACTCGCGATTGCCGCGCAGGATCAGCCGCGCACCCACGCTCTCCTCGAGCGCCGTGAGCCGCCGACTGACGGTGGACTGATCGACTGCCAGCGCACGCGCTGCACCCGCAACAGACCCCGCGCGCGACAACGCCAGAAGAATGCGCAGGTCGCTCCACTCGGGTTCCATGAGTCACGGGACCGTAACAGCTTGGGGGTAGCGAGCGCCTAGCGATTGCGAAGCGCGATCGGAGAGGCGCTGCCCCTACCGCTGCCCCTACCGCTGCCCCTACCGCTGCCCCTACCGCTGCCCCTACCGCTGCCCACCGTCGATTCGCTGTTCACGCCCGGTTGCGGCGTCGCGATTTGGAACGCCTCATCGCTGGAATGCAGACGGCGCTGGTGCCGCAGTTCGTTGGGAGTGAGGGGGCTCGGAGACGGTTCAAGCTCCGGTCTGGAGACGTGGTGACGGACCGCTCACGGAGCCGCAAACACCTCAGCCATGGGCAGCTCGAGGTCGGGCAGAACGCGCGAAGTGAGGGTCGCCTCACGCCGAAAGACGCCGTGCCGAACGTAGGCCCGCTGCTCGAGATAGAGCACCTCGACCGCTTGCGCCTCAGGATCGACAATCCAGTATTCACGGACGCCCGCAGCTTCATACACGCCGCGCTTGAGACCGAGATCGCGCTTGGCCGTACCGGGCGAGAGGATCTCGACCACGACATCGGCCGGACCAAGGACGGCGCGCTCATCCACCGTGGCGAGTCCTCCGTGCAGGACGACCAGAAGGTCGGGTTCGAGCACATCCTCATCGCTGAGTCGCATCCCTACCGGCGCATTCAAGACCTCGCCGCAGTCCCGTTCGCGCAGATACACCAGCAGCCGGAATCTGATCTCGCGAGAGACGCGCTGATGTTTGACGGTCAGCGGCGGGGTCACGTAGAGCTCGCCCTCCACGAGCTCGCGGCGCAACCCATCCTCCGGTGAGGTCAGCCAGTCGGCATACGTGAGGCGGTAGACACCGGGGAGCCACGCGGAGGTCACGCTGCGAGTCATGCTGCGAGAGTATCAGCCCTTCCGCGGCCGCCAGTAGCGCGCTCGGGACTCAAACGCAGATCAAACTACCAAACCAACCTCGGCCCCAGCTCTCTGAGCCTGGCCTTCCTGGTCTCGTAGTCGGGCATCAACCTTCCGAGGCGCGACCAGAACTCGGGGCCGTGGTGCTCGTGCGCGAGGTGCACGACCTCGTGGGCGACGACGTATTCGACGAGGCTGGCGGGGGCCTGGATGATGCGCCAGTTGAGGCGGACGGTTTGTGCGGAGCAGCTGCCCCAGCGTTTGGCTTGCTCGGTGACGACGACGTTGGCGACGTGCAGGTGTGCTGCCTGGGCCCATTTCTTTACGAGTCGAGGGAGGCGGCGGGTTGCGACTCGAAGGTACCAGTCGACTAGGGCTGCTCTGGCGTAGAGGCTGCGATGGGGGCCGTCGATCTCTCGTGGGATGGGCAGTTCGAGGCGGCCGCTGCGAAGGCGAATCGGCGCGGGCGCGTGCTCGGGTAGGACGCGCAAGCGCAGCTGCCGGCCCAAGTAGAGGAAGGTCTCTCCGGAGATGAACTCGCGTGCGGGTAGGGCGGCGGGGAGGTCGCTGCGTCGGCGCAGCCGCTCCACGACCCACTGCGCCTTGGTGCGTACGACAGCGTCGAGTCGCGGGATGGGGGTTGCACTCGGTGCCGTCACGAGTAGCCCGAGCTCGGGGTCGATGGTGAGGGAGACCGTCGCGCGTCGTGCGCTGCGACGGATCTCATAAGCGATCTTGGTCGAGCCCCAGTGCACCGCGGACCGGTCGCCGAAGGTCAATGCACCCGCCTGCGTTTCATCAGATCGACGATGGTTTCTGCGACTGGTTCGATCTTTTCTTCCTGAAAGCCTGCAGCGCGCAACTGTCGTTTGATGCGCTTGCGCATCTCCCGCTGCACGTCGTCCTTGCGGCTCCAGTCGATGATGTTCAGGTGCGGCTCGAGCTGCTCCTCTAGCAGCGACGCGAGCTCCTTCTTGGCTTCATCCAGCTTTCCGTAGGCTCCCTTAACCTCGGCGAGTTTCAGCGGCTTGGGCTCGAGCAGCACTCCGTAGATCGCGAAGCCGGTCTCCGAGAGGCCAACGTCTTCGGCCGCTTGGGCGTGCCCTCGCAACTCTTTGCGCAGCTGCTCGAACAGCTCGAGTTGCTTGGCCGCATCGATTCGCTTCTCCCTCCGGTCCAGGATGAGCTGCTCGAGCCGTTCGCGGAGCGAAGTGTAGAAGACCGGGTTTTCGTCGAGCTTCACGTGGATCTCGTCCTTGATGGCGTGCTCCATCTCGGAAGCGCGTGCCTCTGTGGACTTTAGCGCGGCGATCTTCTCCTCGAACTCCGGCGCGAACAGGGAGATCTGCTTCACGAGGATCTGGATCCCGTCGGCTGAGACTGCCTCCTCGATCAGTTTGCGCACCTTCTCGCCACAGTCGGAGATGTCGATCTTGTCGTCCCTGTACTTTGCTGCGGCCACTTGCCGTACCTTGCCGATCCACTTGGCGTCGCTGACGAAGGGTAGCGCTGTCGGGTCGGGCAAGAGCATGTCGAGGCTCTGGCCGAACTTCTTGAAAGCGTCGTCGAAGTGAGCGCGCACGTCCTCCGCCTCAAGCACGGCGACGCAGGCATTGAGATCGTCCTTGTCCTTCACCTTCAGGAAGAAGCGCAGCACGTTCGCATGGCGAGCGTGGAGCCTCGGCAGCTCATCGCTCTTCGGTTTCATAGCGCCCTTCACATCGGAGGGCGCGAAGATCGCGAGGGCCTCGGTCAGCGCCTCGGATACACCCCAGTAGTCGACGATCAGGCCGAACGTCTTCCCATCCGCGGTGCGATTCACGCGAGCGATCGCTTGGAGCAGCGTGTGCTCTCGCAGCGGCGCATCCAAGTACATCACCTGCTCGATCGGCGCGTCGAAGCCCGTCAGCAGCATGTCGCACACGATCAGGATCTTCAGCGGATCATCCTTCTTGAGGAAGCGCTTGATCAGATCCTTGCGCTGTTCTTCGGTCTTGTGGTGCGCCTCGAGCTGCTTGGTGTCCTTGTTCGAGCCCGAGATGATCACCGCGGACTGCGGCCCATTCAGCCGGTCCAGCGTCTCTTTGTAGAGCACCGCCAGCTCGCGCGTACAGCCGACGATTTGCGCCTTGAAGCCATTCGGCCCGATGAACTGGGTGTAGTGGTCGAGCAGGTCGAGCACGATGGTCTCGACTCGCTTGGGCGCGCCCGCCACCGTTTGTTCGCTCCCGTACTTCTTCTTGATCGCCTCGCGTTCTTCATCGCTGCGATCAGCGAAGACGCGGTTGAACAGCGCATCCAGCGTGCTGCCCACGATGCGCAGCTCTGCGATGCGACCCTCGTAGAAGATCGGCACCGTGGCGCCATCCGCGACCGCCTGCTCGATGTGTAGGTATCGATGTAAGGGCCGAAGGTGGACAGCGTCGAACGATCGTTCTTATCGATCGGCGTACCGGTGAAGCCGAAGAACGCTGCGTTCGGTAGGGCCTTTCGCATGTTCCCGGCTAGGCCGCCGTACTGAGTCCGGTGCGCCTCGTCCGTCAGGACGAAGATGTTGGTCGCCTCCGAAAGAACCGGGAACTCGCTCGGCCGCTTGCGCTTCGACTCGTCCTTCGCGAGCGTGGACTTCTTCTTGAATGGGGCCCCGCTCGCGCTGAGCTCCTGGAACTTCTGCACCGTGGTCAGGATGGTCTTGCCCGAGGGCGTAGCGAGCAGCGACCGTAGGTCGCGCACGCTCTTCGCCCGTTCCGGGTTGGGGAAGCCACACGCTCCGAAGGTCTTGGTGATCTGATCGTCCAGGTCTTTGCGATCCGTGACGATCACCAGCGTTGGATTCTCGTGGTGCGGCGCCCGCCGCAACTTGAGCGCCAGCCACAACATGGTCAGGCTCTTGCCAGACCCCTGCGTGTGCCAGACCACACCGCCGCGGTCCTCCGCTCGCGTGGCCTTGGCTGCGCGTTCGATCGCCTTGTTGACCGCCGCGTATTGTTGATACCGGCAGAGCTTGCGGATGGTCCGCCCCGTCGTTTCGTCCCGCTCGAAGACCAAGCGAGAGCGAAGGGTTGAGCTTCCGTCTCCCTCAGCGACCCCCGCTCCGCCTCCAGCGCCTCCGGCTTCACGTAGCTGAAGCCCAACGCCTCCAGCAGCTCCACCGCCGGGTCCTCAGAGAGCTTGGCCTCGTCGACGATGAGCCTTACGACCATGCGGGGCGTGTAGAACTCGCCGCCCTTCTTGCCTGCGTCGTCGGCGAACTTCTCGATCAGATACTCGTACGCGCGGCCCAACATGTCGGGCTCGGAGAGGTTTGCGTTACGGAGATCGAGCTTCGCGAAGTGCTGGACGAGCTTGCCGAGCACGACGTCGCGGTTCTTCGTATCGCCGAGCCTGCGCTCGTCGTTGAAGTCGACCCCGGCCATCACGCCTTCGAGTTGCCCGTTCGCCTCTTCGAGTGCCGCGACGGCGGTGTTCAGCGTCTCGCCGACGTTCGTCGCCACCTTCTTGATCTCGGACCAGCGTGCACGCTTCGGCACGAAGACCTCGTGCTCGTCCTTGTCCTCCGGCCTACCGCCCTCCGCTCGGACCTGCTCGGCGACCTCGTCAAAGCGATCCGAGAGCCGCTTGAGGAAGAGGAAGCCAAAGATGTAACCCTTGTAGTCGGACGAGTCGATCGACCTGCGCAGGATGTCGGCGGCCGACCATAGGTATCGGCTCAGCCGGTCGACGGTGAGCTTCTCCCCCCAGATAACAAGACTCGTGTCCTCCGCCACCGTGAGCACCGCCGACTTGCTCTTCCGCACGACGAGCGGTTCCGGTGGATTCGTGAACGCGAGCCGCTCCCCCGTGAGCCGCTCGATCAACTCAATCTTGCTACCACCAACGCCGAGCCCCGCCTCGCGGCATAGCTCCTTCAACCGCTCCCGTGAGAGAGCCTCGAGCGAGCTGCTAAGGTGCACCCCGCCCGCAACCTCAGCCTCGACAAGCTTCGCCTTCGACCGCCGATCCTGAGGCTGAAGTTGGGAAGCGTCGACAATGGAAAGCAGCTCCTCGCGGGTGAGGAGGTCCAGAACAGTGGTGGGCACCGAGTGAGGTTCAAGCGGTGGTCACTGCGACAGCGTTCAATCCAGCCCGCGCGTGAGCGGCAGCAGATCAGGCCAACGGCTCGAACAGCCGCCGGCCTAGCATCTCCTTCACGCGCTGGTGGGTGCGACCTGCGGTGCGCTTCGACACATTCATCGTGGTTGCGACCTCCTCGAGGGTGAGCCCTTCCTCATAGAACAGCCGCACGAACGTGGAAGCATCGGCCGGCAGCGAGGCGACCGCTGACCGCACCAACTCCGAGCGCGCCGCCGCACCGTGAAGCTCCTCGACCGAAGGAGCAGCCCGGTTGAGTTCCTGATGGCTGACGAACGCCGCGATACGCCCCTGGAGCGTGCCCAGCAAGGCCTGTTCGGGCGAGTCCGCTCCAAGGGTCAGCGAGTCACTGGCATCCGGACCTTCATCACGCGTTGCAAACTTGCTGAAGGAAACGGGAATCGGCGCCTGAAGCTCTTTCTTGGCGTAATCAAGCATCGCCCCAAGCACCCGCTGGTAGCAGAAGGTCGCGAAGGTGGCGCCGCGGTTGGGATCGAAACGACCTGCAAGTTCAAGCGCGACGCGGCGGCCCTCTTGGGCCAAGTCCTCCCTTCGGACCCGCGAGAAACGGCGAGCGTATTGCTGAGCATAAGCCGCGATCATGCACTCGACCTCACGCAACAGTGCTGCGTGCGCCTGCGTCACTTCTGCCCTCCGCCCGTCTTCCGCCCAGCGCGTGCGAGCAGCGGATCCCCAGTTTCCTTGCTTACCTCTCCGGAACGCTCTGGGGGTACCCGCTCGAGGGTCTGTCGCAGCGCGAAACGGCCCGCTGGAGAGCCCAGCAGGTAGGCGAGCAAATCATCATGAAGCAGCTCCGCCTCCGCTTCAGTCAGCAGGTGTTTGGCGCTCGCCAACGCTTGCTCCACCGCCTTCTTTGCAGCACCAAACTCCTCCTCGGTAGCCCCCCATGCTTGTGCTTCACTCATCGCGTCCCTCGATTCGTGCGCGCTCCAAGAATGACCAGAGCCAGAGCAGACTTGGCTGCCCCCCTCGGTCTCGCTTCGCTCGCCCGGTCCCCCCAAACTCGCGCGCTGCGCTCGCGGGGGGACT
>JBILLK010000023.1:7500-169327 GCA_044376115.1 Polyangiaceae bacterium
TCGGAAATTTCGTCGTGCCTGGATTCGGTAGATAGTTCGGCGCTGAGGTTGACTTAACCTTGGCCACCGCTTCCCCGAGCCCTGCGCGTAGCTGCCCTGCAAGCGCACGAGCCTTGGAGTCTGCTGAAGAGCCCTCTGGCTCAGCCGATAGGACAACAGCGTGAAGAACCACTCTCGCTTCCGCTCGGTCAACCTCAAGCCAGTTGGCCTCAGCGAACTGTGCCACCTCTGCATCGGTCGGTGCCCCCAGTCCGCGCGCGAGAGCAGCGTGTTCATCGAACAAGGCCCGAGCATAGAAGTGGGAAGCAGAGCGGCCCGCTTTCCAATCGAGGCCGCGGGCACGCGCCTCGATTGCACAAAGCGCATCGAACACGCTTCGATCGAGGGACGACTGAGCGGAGAGCCCCTGCGCCCGCATCACGCGTTCGACGTTCTCAACCGTGATGGCTTCGGAATCGATCTGAGCCACCACGTTCTCCCGAAGGTTCGCGGCGGAGGGCGCTGGTTCGCGGCTATTGCAAGCCAAACCAAGTGACCCCAAGAGGACCGCTCCCCTTCCCCAGTTCATGCAGCGTTGCCCCGAGGTCGCAGGATCTCGGTGCTAGCGCGGAGTGAGAGCCCGCCAATCACGAGGAGGTAGATCGCGCGAACGTCCTCAAGCTTCTGCAGGGCGTCCACACCGAACGCAAAGGCGGCTCCGGCAACGAGAAACAGGAAGATGGCTAGAGCGTCAACAAGTCGGCCCAATGTACGGGCAAACATAGCGCCCTCTTTAGTCACGCCTCAAGATCAACAACGCGGCCCCCAAAAGAGCCGCACCAGCAAGCATGAGCAGCGCGCGAACGGCAGACTTCGGTAGCTCAACCGATGGCGCCCGGCTTTTCCCTCGGCCCACCGCGATGTTACCGGCAACCGTAACCATCGCAGCACCGAGGCCGACTGCGCACACCTGCGCCAGTAGCGCTCGCGAACTGTCGCGCACCTGAAAGGCCAAAACAACGAGAGCCGCCGCGCAAAGAACGCCTACCCCTGCGATCGGTACTGCTAGGGACGGCAGCTGCGCACGAGCCCGAAGCGAAGCGCCGAGGTCTTCCGTTTCCGCGTTCGGTCGGAATCGCCACGGCTCACCCCAAGAGAAGGCGAATACCATCCAGGCAACGGACCCCGTAACCGCCAACACCAAGTCAACACGTGCGACGTCCAAACTCGGAGATAGCAGGAGCCAACTGGACGCCGTGAGGGCAAGGAAGGCCGAAATCCCAACATGGCGACCAACCCGCCGGCGACTCGGAACCAGAAGTGGCCCCAACACACCCGCAAGCAGCGCGACAACCGCAACCCCACGTGCCGCCCATCCACCCGCGCGACTGAAAGCAAAGGGTGCGACGGTTACAGCCCAAGCAAATAGGGCACACACCATCCGTTGCAACACCCCCGGTTCTCGAAGAGGTGAGCGGGCCTCACCGGCGACGTTCGAGGCGAGACTTCCGTCGCTGCTCAGTGCGGCGCCCTCCTTCACGAGACTCCGCGTTGTGTAGGCCGAACCAGGGATTCAACTGAAATGAGCGGACGATCTGCGTCCACGACCGGCGCTTCAGCTGGCGGAGCGTTGAGTCCTTCGCCGTCTGGAGGAGCAATCGTAAGCCCAAGCGACTGCCACAACTTTCTGTCGAACAGGTGCGTTGGGCGCACGTTCATCAGCGCGGCCAGCATACTCTCGCGCACGCCGGGAGCCTTTTGCTCAAGCTGTTCGAGAAGCAAGCTCATCTGCTTGCGCTGTAGATTCTCTTGGGAGCCGCATAGGTCGCAAGGGAGGATCGGAAAACCCTTCTCACTAGAGAAGCGCGCGATGTCCTTCTCTGCGCAGTAGATCAGCGGGCGAATCACGATGTTTTTGCCGTCATCAGCGAAGAGCTTTGGCGGCATCGCTTTGAGCTGACCTGAGAACGTCAGGTTGAGTAACAGGGTCACGAGCGCGTCATCCCGGTGGTGTCCGAGCGCGATCTTGGTGCAGCCCATCTCCTGTGCGAGCGTGTAAAGGATGCCCCGGCGCAACCGGGAGCAGAGCGAACAGTACGTCTTCCCCTCGGGAACCTTCGAGGTAACGATGCTGTAAGTATCTTCACTCACGAGCCGAAACTCGTGACCCTTATCCCGCATGTAGTCGACGAGTATGTGCGCCGGATAGCCTGGATGGCCTTGATCGAGATTGACCGCCGTAACCCTGAACTTCACCGGAGAGCGGGGAGCCAGCTCGGTCAAGAGGTGGTGCATCGTGTAGCTGTCTTTGCCCCCCGACACGGCGCAAAGAATGTGATCCCCCTCCTGAATCAGCGCAAAGTCGGCTATCGCGCGGCCCATCGCCCGCGCGAGCTTCTTGTCAAGGTTGGGCTCTTGCACCCGCTCTCGATGGGTCATCCCGAGTAAGCCTCGATCAGCTTGAGGAACGTGAGCACTCCGTGGCCGGTCCCGCCCTTCGGATGAATACCGTAGGCGCGGTGAGCAGAGGATGGGCCAGCGATGTCCACGTGAACCCAAGGCGTCTGTCCAACGAACTCGCGCAGGAAGAGAGCTGCCGTAATTGAACCGCCCCAACGATCTGCCGTGTGCTTGAGATCGGCCCAGTCGCTCTTGAGCCCCTCTCGCAGCTCATCAAGGAGTGGCATGTGCCACATCGATTCGCCAGCAGCAGCAGCCGCTCGCTTGACTGACTCTGCGATCTCGTCCGAGGAGGCGTAGTAACCGCTGGTGAGGTTACCAAGCGCGACCATGCAAGCGCCTGTCAGCGTGGCGTTATCCACCATCAGGTCGGGTTTGAGCTCCCGCCCGTACGCGAGAACGTCAGCCAGCACGAGCCGACCCTCTGCATCGGTGTTGATGATCTCAACGAACTTGCCGTCGAGAGACCCAAAGATATCGCCCGGCCGGTAGGCAGCTCCATCCGGCATGTTCTCAACCGCGCCAATCAACCCGTGGACTTCAACCGGAGGCTTGATCACGGCGAGCGCTGCCATGAGTGCGGCGACGTTCGCCCCGCCGCCCATGTCGCCTTTCATGTCTTCCATGCCAGGAGCGGGCTTGATGCAGATGCCACCGGTGTCGAACGTCAGGCCCTTGCCAACGAACACCAGCTTCTTCTTCGGCTTGCCGGCCGGGGTGTAGACCATGTGGATCAGACGAGGGTCGCGCGCGCTACCCTGGGCAACGGCCAACATCAGCTTCATACCGCGTTTGGCGAGGGCGGCCTTGTCGAGAACGGTGCATTTCAAGCCCCGCTCTTTGCACATCTCCTGGCAGAACTTCGCGAAGGACTCGGGGTACAACTCGTTGGGGGGCTCGTTGATGAGGTCGCGCGCGATGCCGATCGCTTCACCGATCTTCTGACCAACCTCCAGGTCAACCCGGTCTTGTTTGCTGATGCGGCTGCCCGGCACCAGGGTGACCTTGTCGAGCGGGGCTTTGGGTCCGCGATCGGCAGTGAAGTACTTACCGAAGCGGTATGCGCCTAACACGACGCCCTCTGCAGCAGCGCGAACACCGCCGTCTACCTCGGGCACCTGAAAGACCAAGCTGCTGACCTTGCTGTTTTGGGCCGCGCGCGCTGTCTTCGCTGCGAGCGTACGGATGTAGGAGGTCGTTAGACTTCCGCTCCCTGCGCCCAGCACCAGTACCCGCGCGGGCTTGAGCAAGCCGTTAGTCGTAAATTCGATCGACTGATCCTTTTTCCCAGTGAACTCGTCGCGCTTCAGCATCTTGGCAACCACCGGCCCCAACGCTTTGGACAAGGTCGCCAGCGGGCCTGACTTTGTGGTTGAGCCTTCAGGTACCACGACAATCGTGAGGTCCGCGGCAACGCTGAGGGGGTCCGACGTGGACAGCGAGAGCTTCAGAGACATGAACGACTCCTCGATGAGCGATGAACGAAACGTGCAAGCCGCACCTGGTGCAGCGCAGGCGGGGAGAGCCTAGTACATCCGGCGAGAAGTTTCTTCCCGAACTCCACGCACCTCGGATCCCGTGATAAGCCGGGAGCATGAGCCTGACTCCCCCGACCCGAACCGGGATGACCCTCGAGACCTTCATCATGGAAGGCATGCTTGGGGTTCCTGCAGCAACTGGAGCCTTCACCTCGCTGCTCAACCAGATTGCCTTCGCGGCCAAATTGGTAACCAGCCAAGTGCGACGCGCCGGGCTTGCCAACGTGCTTGGGTATACCGGGGTAGTCAACGTGCAAGGCGAGCAGGTGATGAAGCTGGATGAACTCGCGAATGAGACGCTCATCACCGCGCTCGCACGACGCGGGCACTGTGCGGCCGTAGCGAGCGAGGAGCTCGAAGACATCCACTTCCTGACGAACGATCAGCGTGCGCGCTACGTGGTGATGTTTGACCCGCTCGACGGATCGTCGAACATTGACGTGAACATTTCTATCGGCACGATCTTCGGGGTGCTGCGGAGGGCGGAGGGAGAGGATGTCAGCGCGAGCACGTTCCTCAAGCCCGGGCGCGAACTCGCCGCCGCAGGCTACGTGATCTACGGCTCATCAACGATGGTCGTGCTGTCGACCGGTCGCGAGAAGGGCGTTCACGGCTTCACTTATGATCCTTCCGTCGGCGAGTTCTTCCTAAGTCACGAGAACATTCGTATTCCTGAGCAGGGCGCCACGTACTCAATCAATGAAGGGAACCACGCCAGATGGAGCGAACCGGTGAAGCGGTGGAACACCTGGATCAAGGGAGTTGGTGAGGGCGACGGGCGTCCCTACGGCAGCCGCTACGTGGGAACCCTCGTCGCAGACGCCCACCGCACTCTGCTCAAGGGCGGAATCTTCGCGTACCCAGTGGACGCCAAGAGCCCGAACGGCAAACTAAGGTTGCTTTACGAGGCCAACCCTTTTGCCTTCCTTGTCGAAGCGGCGGGTGGTGCAGCAACGAACGGTACGGAGCGCATTCTTGACCTCGAACCGACCTCGCTGCACCAGCGCACCTCGCTTGTGCTGGGCTCTCGGCGCGACGTAGACACCTTCGCAAGTTTCATGCGTGGCGAGAGATGAGGCGGCACGCGCTGCTTGTAGCTGCAGCGCTGCTGGCACGTCACGGCGCCTTTGCGAGCGAACCGGAAGAGGCTCCAGGACCAGCGGCAAGCGCAAGTGCTCCTTCCGAGCTGCCGGCGGAAACGCAATTTGACGAGCGAGGACTCGGGCCAGTCGATATCGCCCCCCCGAGGCCGCTGGATGAAGGGTTTTGCGGCGAGTGCGTAGCAATCGGCACCGGAGTTGGCATCGTCCTTTTGGGCATACCGTTCGTTGCGCTTTCCGAGATTGCCCGGCACCGCAAAGAGTCTCTCGACGCGTGGGTAACATCCCAAGGGCAAAACGCGGACCTCGGGTTTGCTCCCGGCTATGGCTTTGCCCGCGCGGACACCGAGCAGACCCGCTTCCTCATTGCAGGGATCACCACGCTAGGGCTCGGAGCCGCAACCATCTTGACGACCGCGATCGTCATTGCGGTTCAGAAGCCAGGGGGTCGCTCGTTGGCGTCTCAGCCAGCACCGTTGAGTGTGACCCCGATGCTGGCTCCCGGCGGCTTCATGTTGCGTGGCAGCTTCTAGAGCAACCGTTCAGACGCGAAAGATTGCCGAGCCCCAGGTAAATCCTGCGCCAAACACGGTGGAGAGGATCAGATCTCCTTTCTTTACGGTTCCGGCCTTGCGGTGGTGATCAATGGTCAGGGGAACCGTGGCTGCCGTCGTGTTGCCGTACAACTGAATGGTGTTGAGGACCTTGCTCGTCGGAATCTCAGCATATTGAACCACCGCTTCGTTGATGCGGAGGTTGGCCTGATGAGGAACGAACCAGTTGATGTCATCCCACGTCAAGCCGGTCTCTTTGAGTGCTCGCTGGGTGGCGACGACCATGTTGCGCACCGCATTGAGAAAGACCTTCTTTCCGTTCATCTGCGGGTACTTGATCTGGTTCTCGTCGCGATTGTTCGCATCGTACCAAACGTAAGGCACGTGACCGATCTCAAAGACCTTGAGGTAGAGGTCCATCGCGCCGGAGCCGTCGGCCTGACAATGGGTGTAAAGGATGCCCGACCGGCTGTCATCCGATTCGCTGGCGCCGATCACGGCCGCGCCTGCGCCATCGCCAAAAAGCACCATCACGTCACGACCGCGGGTGGTGAAGTCGAGCGAATGACTGTGGAGCTCAGCGCCGACGAGGAGGATCTTCTTGTAGACTCCGGCACGAACGAACGCGTCGGCCATCTGCATGCCGTAGATGAACCCCGAGCATTGCTGACGAATGTCGTAAGCCGCACAGCCGTCCTCTCCGTCCACCTTGAGCTTGGACTGAAGAAACACCGCACTTCCGGGGAAGTGGATGTCAGGCGATAGGGTCGCAAAAATGATGCAGTCGATGTCCTTCGCGGTGAGGTTTGCGTCGGCTAAGGCTGCCTGCGCCGCACGCAGACCAAGATCGCTACAGGTCGTCTTGCCGTCGTTGTCGACATAGCGACGCTGCTCAATGCCGGTGCGCGCCCGAATCCACTCGTCGTTCGTCTCGGTCTGGATGGTGTCGCGGCGCTCATGCTTGTCATCAAGGAATCGCAGCTCGTCGTTGGTGACGATGCGTTCGGGAACGTAGCTTCCGAGTCCAAGGATTTGTGCGCGCAACATGAATGTGACTTACACGAGCTAACGCCGTGCCGGAAGAGAGGGCGCATCGCGATTTGGGGTGGTGCGTAACCTACACACCAGACTTGTCGCCCCAAACAACCTTGTGCAGCTGCAGATTGAAACGCACCGGGAGTTCATCGGCGAGCAGCCAGGCAATCAGATCCTTTGGATCGAGCGCGCCCCAAACCGCTGAGGCCAGCAGCTTGCAGCCCAGTTCCGCAAGCTTGCGGGAGCGGATCACCTCGACCATCCACTCGTAGTCCGCTCGCCCGGCGAGGACGAACTTAACCTCGTCCCGCTGCGTTAGGTGACTGAGATTCTCCCAACGATTCCTGTGGGACTCCCCAGAAATGGGGGCTTTGAGATCCATGATGCGGTGCACGCGCGCGTCAACACGGGAGATGTCTGCCTGACCACTGGTCTCCAGCAAGACCGTCCGGCCAGCGTCACACAACTCGGCCAGCAGCGGGATGACCCCCGGTTGAAGCAATGGCTCACCGCCCGTTAGTTCAATCAAGCCTGGTCCGAGCGCAAGGGCCTGCTCGAGCACCTGCTGCCGCTTCATGCGCGTGCCGGCGTAGAAGGCTTGCGGCGTGTCACACCACGCGCAACGCAAGTTGCAGCCGGTCAGTCGAACGAACGTGCAAGGCTCGCCCTGAAACGACGACTCGCCTTGGATGCTTCGGTAGATCTCGTGGACGACGAGCGTTTCTTCTTTCACGTGAGTCCCGCCGTTGGTTGCGTTCGCCCTGGTTTCGCCGCCTGTAGCACAGCTAATGGCGAATGGGTGTCGTAGTCGGGAATACCGCTGCGTTGGCTTGGGCTACGGCTGCTCGAGACCTCAGCCCGTGTCGAGTTCAACGTGGCCCGAGCGCACGTCCACGACCAAGCCATCATCACGCCGCACACGAAGGGCACCTTCAGTGCTGAGGCCATCCGCAGTCCCCCTCACCTCCCCGACCTTGACCCGCAAACCGCGCAGCACGTCCAAGCGTTTGAGCGGGGCAAGCCAGGGTCCGAGCCCCTCCTTCGCAAACTCCGTCGACGCGAGCAACAAGTCCGAAACCAACCGCGCCGCCAAACGTTCCCGAGACACCAACTCAGCGCCGAGCAACGCAAGTGACGTGGCCACCCCTTGGAGTTCAGCGGGCAAGCTACGCAGGCGAACGTTGATCCCGACGCCCACGATCATCGCGCCGAGCAGCTCGCCGCGCACCTGCGTTTCCACGAGCACCCCGGCCACTTTCAACCACCCGGATGGCTGCCTCACCACCACGTCGTTGGGCCATTTCACCTGCGCTTGAAAGCCTGTGCGCTCAAGTTCGACGTTGAGTTGCGCCGCCAAAATGGCCCCAACGACGAGCGCAAACGGCGCCGCGTATGAAGGCGCAATCTCGGGTCGCAGCACAACCGAGAGGTAAATGTTCTGGTTTTGAGGGGAGTGCCAAACGTTGCCGTGGCGGCCACGTCCCTTCGTCTGCCCGTCTGCGATGACGATCGTTCCCTCTGAACAGCCGCGTCCAGCTAACGCCTTCGCGTCGTCGTTGGTTGAGCCAGTCGCGGCAAGAACGTGAATCTCACCCGCAAACGATGGGCAACGGGACGAAACCTCTTGGGCGAGTAACGCTCGTGAGAGCGCGGGGTCCGCGTCAGTGGGCGAGTTCACTCGAGCTCGAGTTCGAGGGAGATATCCGCCGCTTTTGCCGAATGAGTGAGCGCCCCAACGCTGATGATATCGACGCCGAGCTTCGCGAGAACGGCAATGCGGTCCAGCGTGATACCACCCGAAGCCTCGATGATCGGGCGGGGTGAGCAGCTGGCGACGCGCGCCACCGCCGAAGCCACCCCTGCGTCGTCAAAGTTGTCGAGCATGATGATGTCAGCACCCGCGCTCAGCGCCTGTTCGAGTTCGGCCAGCGAGCCAACTTCAACCTCGATCCGGCTGGTATGAGGCGCGAACGCTCGCGCCCGGGCAACCGCCGCCGCAATACCGCCCGCGGCAACGATATGGTTGTCTTTGATCATCACGGCCGAACCCAGGTCATTGCGATGATTGTGGGCGCCGCCAACGCGCACCGCGTATCGCTCGAGGGCACGTAGACCCGGGGTCGTTTTACGGGTGTCGGTGATGCGGGTGGAGGTGCCGGCCGGAAGCGCGTCGACGCAGGCGCGCGCAAGCGTGGCAGTGCCCGACATGCGCTGTACGAAGTTGAGCGCGGTCCGCTCGGCCATGAGCAGGCTGCGAGCGGAGCCAGTCGCACGCCATATGCAACGACGATCTCCCGCCTTTTGGCCGTCGCTCACGTCGAGGAACACCTCGGTCTTAGCGTCTACGAGCTGAAAGACCCTGCGAAAGACCTCTCCCCCAGCAACCACCAACGGTGATTTCGCCAGGGCCCGTGCACGAGCCCGCCGTTCTGGGTCGATACACGCCTCAACCGATAGGTCCCCGCCTGCGAGGTCTTCCCGAAGCGCGGTCAAGATGATTTCGTCGAGCAGGGGCTGGAGCAGCATGGCGTCCTGTTCTCACGACCACCCAAAGGCCGCAAACATCAAGCGCCTACCGGTGTGAGGGCGCTAACAAATCTTCACCCAGCGAACAGACCGCAAAATCGCTGGGAAACGCCTTGTTCGCGGACGGACTTCCCGCACCAGCAGCATTTTGTCGAGGCTGAAACCATATTTCGGTCGCCTCTCCGTCTAAACCTCTGTGAAACTGTACCGAAGCGCGATCACCCCCTCCTCTGGACTTCCGGTTGTCGAGCAGGCTGAGAACGGTCAAGCTGTCGTGCTACCTTCCACCCCTCCTTCGAAGACCATGCGCCCTCAAGTCGGCCAGCTCATCAACAACAAGTACAGGCTTGTGCGCCTGCTCGGCGACGGCGGCATGGGCAGCGTCTTCGAGGCCACCCATGAAGTCCTTGGGAGCAGCGTCGCACTCAAGTTCCTGCACCCCGAGCTCGCGAGGCGCCAAGGGCTAGTGCAACGCTTCCTGCAGGAGGCACGCGTCTCGGCAAAGATTCAAAGCCCGCACGTCGTCCGGGTGAGCGACGTCGAGCAGACGCCCAACGGTCTTCCCTTCATGGTGATGGACTTCCTCAAAGGGAGAAGTCTGCAGACCCTTTACGAGGACAACTATCGCGCAGGCGTGCGCCTTTCCTATGCAGAGGCACTCGAATTTGCGATGCAAATGCTCGACGGCCTCGAAGCTGCGCATGAAGAAGGCATCGTGCACCGTGACCTGAAGCCCGACAACGTCATGGTGGTTACGGGCAAGCGCGGCGATCAGGTCATGAAGCTGCTCGACTTCGGCATCGCGAAACTCAAGGTCGATGGCGAGATCAACAAGGGGCTGACGCGGCCCGGGGTAATCATGGGCACCCCCGAATACATGGCGCCCGAACAGGTCTTCTCCGCGGACTCCGTGGACGGTCGGGCCGACGTGTTCTCGGCGGGCGTAATGATTTTCGAGATGCTCGCTGGAAGGCGCCCAGTTGGCGGGGATGAAGCCCACCAGATCGCTGCCGCGTATATCTCGGGCAACATCGCCAAGCTGACCGACCTCGCACCGTCGGTGCCCGCAGAACTGGCGGCAGTCGTACACAAGGCTATGGCAGCGGACCCGAAGGACCGTATCGCCACCGTTCAGGAGCTTCGTGCTGGGATCGCGCCTTTCGCGCGAGAGGTTGGGCTGAGGACGTCTGGTTCGACACCGCCACCTAGTCCCACGGGACTGAAGTCGAACGGTACGGCTGTCCTTGTGGCGGGTGGTGCTGCGGCCAACGAATCGTTGGGCGGCGTGGCCGTGTCCCCGGTCGACTACGCCGAGACGGCGAAGGTCTCCGAGCCATGGCGCGGTGACGATGTCGCAGCGATCAGTGCGAAACTCGCCGCTGCAGGCGGCGCCAACTTTGAGTCGACGTTGGAAGCGCAGCCGTTCTTTCCAGGGTCGACGGAGGCGTACCAACCCGCCGCTCACGTGATGTCGCAGCAGCAGTCGGTTGGGACGCCGAACGATCCTCTGCAAATGCGCCCGGGCGGCACGGATGTTGGCGCCGCGATGTTGCCCAGCACCGCCGACTTTGCGAGCACCCACCTTGCGACTGGCCCCGCGGTGGCTCCGCCGGTGGTAGCGAGTTATGGGCCCACGGCTATCCCCGGAGCCGCTCCAACGGCCCGCCGCAAGAACAAGGGTGGGCTTTCGTTGGTCGCGATCTTGGGAATTGCGAGCGCCTTCACCGCGCTCGTGGTCGGCGGCGTGTACGCCTACGAGCAGTATGGGGGTACGTCGTCGAAGTCTGAGAAGACCAAGACCGTACCGCTTCCGGCAAAGACCTCGCAGCCCGAGCCGGAACCGCAGCCGCAACCGCAACCGCAGCCGCAACCCAACTACCAGCCCCAACCTACGCCGCAGCCGGTTTCGCAGCCGCCCCAGGCATCGACAAAGCCCAGTACGCCAGGGCCCTTGCCGTCGACAAAGCCAACGGCGACGACGACGAACACCGTGCCGATCCTGCCGAGCGCATTTCCGCCGGGCATCCCAACGACATTGCCAATCCCCACCGACTGGGGCATTCCCGGAATGAACCCCCAACCGCAACCTCAGCCGACCACGAAGCCTTCGAAGCCCGGCGGGCCCAAATTGGAACCGATCAAGCGCGGGGCGCTCGAAGCCCCCAAAGGTCCGACAACGGCGACGGCACAGACGGAAACCGCGAATCGGCCCACCAGGCCGGCAGCTTCCCGCCCAGTCGGCTCACGGCCCGTTCTCAAGCCGGCTCAGCCGCAGACCGCGCAAACAAAGCCCGGTCGTAAAGTGAACGGTGAACCGACCAAAACAGCCTCGGAGGGGCGGGTACTCAAGCCCCGATTGAGGTAGGCTGGCGCTGATGGACGAAGGCCTCAATGAGCGGGGTGGGCTGGCGGTTGCAGGTGCGCCTCCCGCCCCGTTAGCCGATCTACCGCGCGCACCCGACGCAGCTGAGTTAGCGGCCCGTGGCGCGCTTGTCGCAATGCAAGAGCCTCCTCCGCCGGGTTGGCCTGCTTCACCGTCTTCCGCAGCCTTGGCCGGGCCGCTGGCCGGGCAGTTTGGACCTGGCATGACGCAGCCCGGGGCGATGCCCAGCTTTCCGGCAGCGGGGCCTGACTTCCCGATGGGCCCTGGCGCCACCGCGCTCGGGGACGCCCCCATGCCAATGACCGCCGCCATGCCACCGCTCGGTGCAGCTCCCTTCGTTGCGCCGGCGCCACCAGCACGCGCAGCAAGCTCTCGAGCCCCGATGTTGGTGGGCGTGTTGGCGTTGGCGATCGCTGGCGTCGGAATCGCGGCCTTCGTTGTGCACCGCCAATCCGCATCCGCCGAGTCCGAGCAAGAAGCGGAGCCCGTTCGCAAGAAGCCCAAAGCGACGGCCAGCGCCAAAACAACGGCCACGGCGGCCTCCCCTGCCCCCACCGAAACGGAGGAGGCCGAGGAACCTCAACCAACGGCTGCGCCTCCCACCGCGACCACGCCACCCACCGCGGCGCCCCCTGCGACCTCGCCCAAGCCCCCTGCGACGACGCCCAAACCCACGAGCACAGTGCCCAGTCCGAAGCCAACCAGCACAGCGCCGAAGCCGCAGCCAAGTACGACGACGACCGCGCCGAAGCCTGGTGGGTTGCGTCCCGTTGGCCGACCAACTCGTCCCTCGCCCTCATCAACAGCGCAACCAACGACACAGCCGACTTCGCAGCCAACCGCTCCGAAGCCCGGTGGATTGAAACCGCCTGGTCGCAAGATCAAACCCAAAAAAGCCGAGAACTGATCTTGCCCATCGCAATCGAACGTAGACCGCCCTCTCGCCAGGGGGAGCTTCGCCTGTTGCTCGAATCGAACCGCGCGACGGCCGATGAAGGCGCGTTGTTGATCGCGCGCGACGCGTACCCAGCGTTGCGGCTGGAGACCTACCGCGCACGCTTGGACACGCTCGCGGACCGCGTGGTTGCGAGGCTGCAGCGCGACTCCAGCCTTTCGGATCAACTGGCAGCGCTTCGAACGGAGCTCTACGAGAGCGCTGGCCTGCGCGGCAACACCACCGACTACTACGACGCACGCAACAGCTACATCAACGACGTGCTCGATCGTGGCTTGGGCATCCCGATCTCGCTCGCCGTCGTCATCCTCGGCGTGGCGAGACGAAGCGGAATCGTAGTCGAGGGGATCGCCTTTCCTGGGCATTTCCTCGTTCGCTTGGGTGGCCCCGGAGGCCCCTTTGCCGATCCGTTCGCGCAACTGCGCACGCTCAATCAGGCAGGGCTCGATGAGCTCGCAAAGCGAGCCGTGGGAGAGGGCTCCGCAGCGATGGAGGTACGCCCGAGTCACCTCGAACCTGTGTCCAATCGAGTGATCCTGCTACGCATGCTGACCAATCTTCACGCCATTCACGCACGACAGAAGGATCACGCGAGGGCGCTTCAGGTCTGCGACCGGCTGGTTGAACTCGATGCTGGGCCGTCAGCGCTGCGCGATCGTGGCCTGCATGCGCTCGCACTTGGAGCGGTTGGCGTCGCCAAAGAGGACCTCAACGCCTACCTCGCGACCGCACCGAACCCGCCGGATCGCGCTCGGATCGAGACCTTGCTCAAGAAGCCGACTGTAGCCACCATTCGCTGGAACTGAGGTCCGCAACCCGCAGGCAGGCGAACGGCTTTGCCTCACATTCGCGCGATGGCCACGCGATACCGCCGCCTCTTTCGGGTGGTAGCGGCTTCGACTAAGCCTGCCTCCGCAATATGGAGGTCACTTCGAGATGAAGCGAATGAGTGTTTGGACCGGCATAGTCGTACTGGGCGCGGCCACAGGCTGTACGTCCACCGTCTTCTACACAGGAGAGGGACCGATCGCCATCAAGGGTGAAGCCCGAGAGCTGCTCAAGCTCGACAAGAAGGCGATCAAAGCCAAGCTGTCGGCCAAGAAGATCGAGATCGACGAGAAGGTTCAGTTCGAGATCAATCAGGCCGTCATCAAGACCGAGTCGCACCAACTCCTCAACGACGTGGCGCAGGTGATGAAGGAGCACCCGGAGATCACCAAGCTCCGGGTCGAGGGACACGCGAGCGCGGACGGAGATGACAATCAGAACCTCAAGCTGAGCGATTCACGCGCGAAGGCGGTCGTCGCCTACCTCGTAACGCAGGGCATCGATGAGAAGCGCCTGGTTGGCCAAGGCTTCGGTGAAAAGCAGCCGCTCGCGGACAACAACACCGAAGAGGGTCGAGAGAAAAATCGCCGAGTCGAGTTCAACATTGCCGAGAAGGATGGCAAGCCGATCGAGGACAAGAAATGAACAGCGCCAAAGGAGAACGTGCCATGACCTCGAGCCGATTTAGCGCCCGCCTCGCCCTCTCAATGTTCAGCCTTGGACTTGCGGCCTGCGGTGGATACGCGCGCACTCCGGAGCAGTGGACTGAAGACACCTACAAGCTCCTCGAGTCCAAGAGCGGCGACGTGCAGAAGTGTTACAACGAGCAGCTCAAGAAGAACCCGCTGCTCGAGGGCAAAGTCACCGTGGACTTCATCGTTCACAACCGCACCGGCCAAGTCGCGAAGGTGCGCGTCGACGCTGCCAAGACGACAGCAGGAGATCCGGTTCGCAAGTGCGTGGTGGACAACGTCGAGGACCTCAAACTGGGTCCTCCCGACGCCAACACCGGCAAAGCAACCTTCACCTGGGAGTTCACGAAGGAGATCGTGAAGTCACCTACACCGCCGGCGGGCGAGAAGCCCGCCACTTGAACGCCTAAGAAAAAGCCCCTGTAGCAGGGGCTTTTTCATACTTAAGACACCATGCGGCGGCGCGGTAACTGAGCCGGCAGGAACTGCAGCTGGGATCGCAGCAGGGCACGATCCGCTTCGTCCATCGTCAGCTCGAGGCCCAGCGCGGCACCGAGATCGCCGTTGCGGCGGCCATGCTGAACACGGGCGACCACCCCCTCGGCATCAACGAATTGTCGAGTAAACGGCGCCATGAAGCTTACGAGCAGCTCCTCACCCGTAAGCACCGGGAAACGAGGGAGTACCAACATTCCGCAATCGGAAAGGTTCAGTGTCTGCTCGGCAATCAACTTGAAGTCGCGTTGACGAATCACCTGACACGGAATTCGAAGCTGGTGCCGAGTCGGCCGGAGCGGCACATACCGAGCGTGGGTCCTGTTGCGCATACTACATCCTCCGACATTGAGCCTAGCGGGCTTCCTCCCAGAGGCCCAATGTTCTACAAGCGAGCTGTTGAAGGCGACCCGACGGGTTGCTTGAGCTAGCGAACGCGTAGGAGTGCCATGGCGAACTTTAAGATCACCCACGAGATCAACTGCAACGAGGCAACCTTCTGGGAGCTGTTCCTCGATAAGGAATTCAATACGAAGCTCTACCGTGAGGGCCTCGAGTTTTCGGAGTGGACGCTCGACGAGCAAACCGAGACCGAGACCGAGGTAAAGCGAAAGACGCGGGGCAAGCCGAAGCTCAAGAACGTGCCCACCGCCGTTGCCAAGATCCTCGGTGACTCCTTCGGCTACGCCGAGGTCGGTCAAATGGACAAGAGCAAGAAGGTGTGGACCTGGAAGCTCACGCCCACCGTCATGGCGGACAAAATTCGGCAAGAAGGAAGCCTGCGGATCGAAGCGGTCGGCGACAAAGTTCGCCGTACCGTTGAGATGGTGATCGAAGCGAAAGTCTTTGGCATCGGTGGCATGCTCGAGAGCACCGCAGAGAAGCAGCTACGCGAGGGTTGGGACACCTCGGCCGTGTTCATGAACAAGTGGCTCGAGACCCACAAGAAGTAAGACGCAGGCCTATTCGGCGGTTAGAGCGGTCCCTACAAGGCTCGCGTACGAGACGAACGAATGAGCCACGGCATGAGCCGTGAGGAGTTGGGTTTTGAACGCGAGCAAGGGTCTTCCACATGTCGTGATCGTTGGGGCGGGGTTCGCCGGGCTATTTGCAGCCAAGGCGCTCGGTAACACGCCCGTCCGCGTCACCATCATCGACCGAACGAACCACCACACCTTTCAGCCGTTGCTGTACCAAGTGGCGACGGCGGGGTTGAATCCCGCTGACATCGCGGTGCCGATTCGCAAGGTTTTGCGCCGGTTCGAGAACATCACCGTCCTGCTTGGAGACGTTAAGAGGCTCGACCGCAAGAGCCGCAAACTCTATCTCGAAGACGGCGATGCTGTTGGTTACGACTACCTGATCGTGGCAACGGGCGCGACGCACGCGTACTTCGGGCACAACGAGTTCGCGCCGTTCGCGCCCGGCCTCAAGACGGTGGATGAGGGCTTGCTGATAAGGCAGCGCATCTTCCTTGCGTATGAAGAGGCGGAGCGTGAAACCGACGAGACCCGCATCAAGGCGCTGCTTACGTTTGTCGTCGTCGGAGCGGGTGCGACCGGTGTCGAGATGGCCGGGGCACTCGCAGAAATTTCGCGAGAAACGCTGGCGAACGAGTTCCGCAATATCGACCCCGAGAAGGCTCGCATCCTACTCGTTGAGGGCGGCGACCGAGTGCTCGGCAGCTACCCCGCGGAGCTATCCGAGAAGGCCCGTGAGTCGCTGGAGCGACTCGGAGTCGAGGTGCGCCTAGGTTCGCGCGTCACGAACGTAGATGCCGAAGGCGTGACGGTCCAACAGGGGAATCGCGATGAGCGGATCCCCTCGCGAACGGTGGTGTGGGCTGCGGGCATCGCGGCCTCCCCGCTAGCCAAGACGCTCGACGTTCCACTCGATAAAGTGGGCCGCGTCATCGTCACACCCGAGCTTTCGATCCCTGGTGATGAGCGGGTCTACGTGGTTGGGGACTTGGCGCATTTCGAGCAAGACGGTCAGCCGATTCCGGGGATGTGCCCGCCGGCGATTCAGGGCGGTCGGCAGGCGGTGAAGAACATCCAGGCGCAAATCGCAGGGCGCCCGAGGGCGACCTTCCGCTATCACCACAAAGGCTCGATGGCGACCATCGGTCGCGCAGCTGCAGTGGCCGATCTCGGCGTCACCAAGCTCTCCGGCTACCTCGCTTGGCTAGCATGGTTAGTGATTCACCTGATGATGTTGATTGGGTTCAAGAATCGTCTGCTGGTCGTGCTGCAGTGGGCTTGGTCGTACTTCTCGTACGATCGGGGCTCGCGACTCATCCATGGAATGATCCTGCCTGAAGCGGCAGAACCGCTGGTGCTACCAAGCAAAAGAGGAGCAGCCCTCGCCGCTCCTCTTGCTCCCGAAGCCGTCAAACCCAGTTAGGGCTGACCGCCACCGGCGATCTTCTCGTCAACGCTGTTGACCGCACGCTTCGCCCTTCGGCGGAGGTCAACGTGAAGCGACTCGTCGAAGTTGATGGCGCTGAAGCACGCGCGCGCTTCGACCGATTTGCCAAGGCCGAGGTAGGCTTCGGCTTCGTTCCAGCGGAGCTGCCAGGTGCGTTGTTTCATGTCGCCGAGCGTGGCAGCGTCTTTGAGGATCTCCTCGTACTTCTGTTGCTTTGCGAGCTCACCCCACCACTCGGAGCGAAGGTCGTCGTCGCTGGGGTTGCCTTTGACGGTTTTCTCGAAGAGCTCGAGCGAATCATCGATGCGGTTGAGCGCAAGGTAGGCGCGGGCCAACGTACGGCTGGCACCAGGAACGGATGCGTGCGCCTCTGCAAAGGCCTGCAGCGCCGGGAGGGCGTCCCCAAGCTTCTGGATATCGTTCGGGTCCTCGGGCCAGAACTTCAGCATCAGCGCCGATAGATCGCCTGGATCGACCTCGAGGGCCTTGTCGATCAGCGACTCGGCCTCCGCGCTATTTCCATTTTCGCCCTGCGTACGAGCCAATTCGACGAGCACGCCCGCGTTGCCGGGCTTCTTACCGGCGAGTTCGAGCGCTGCGCCGAGCGCGGCCTCCTTCTTACCCATGGCACGTAGGTTGGAGATGATCGCAAGTTCGGCGCGCTCATTGAACTCGGCCCCTGCCACCTTCTTTGCACGAAGCGCAGCCTCGAACGCGACTTCGTAACGGCGCTCCCGCTCGTGGTAGGCCAGCTGCTCGAGGAAGAAGTCCACCGTGCGCTCCTCCTTGTCCCACTCACCCACGAGGTAAGCCAAGACCGAGTCAGCGCGCACGTAGATGAGCGAGGCCGCATCGCGCGGGTTCTCATAGATCTTCGCCAAGTGGCCGAGCTGGACGAGCGCGTCCATCGCCCCTTGATGATCTGGCTTTGCCTCGAGTGCGTTGATGAACTCGTCAGCAGCCGCCTCCTTGTTCTGCAAACGCAGATGCACGTGCCCAACGGCGATATGGAACTCAGGGTCCCCTTTGAACGTCGCTGCGATGGTCTTGAAGATCTTCTGCGCGTTCTCGAATTGCCCGGTGTTGGCGTAGGCCGAGGCGAGGTTTAGCTTCGCGGCGTGGTCACCCTCGAAGGTGACCGTGATTCGCTTGAGCGTGCTGATCGCCTTCTCGAAATCGTTCTCGGCAAAAGCCTTCTGAGCTTTGTCCCAGAGCGGGCCGGCATCGATGAAGGACTCCATGGCGACCACGTCGTTGCGGTTCTTCTTGCGCCAGGCGGAGTTCTTACCCACCTCCGAGTTGTTGAGGAAGTCACTGCACCACTGACGGGCCTGCTTGGTCGGCAGGCCGCTCTCAGCGAGCTTCTCGAACTGCGCTTTGGGCACGGGGACCTGCATCGGCAGGCCCTTCTGTTTGGCAACCAGCTCGTCGAAATTGATGATGACCCACTCTTCGCCTTCGCTCATAGGGAGTGAAACGTACAGGGCAAGCCCAGCCCCGGGCAATGGGTCCCGCACTGGTTCGAAGCCAAAGCCTGCCGCGAGCCCTTTCAGCTCGTTCAGCGCAACATCACATCGACCATGATGACGACCGCCAGCGCGATCAGGAACGCGACCGCCAGCGCGACCCACACCGGAACCCCAAACACTTCACCGGAAAACAAGCTGGTGTTCTCGGGGGGTCGCGGCACATTGAAGCGGACGCCAGGGACCGTCGGCTCGCGCCGCGGATCGGGCATCGGCGGCAAGTAACTTTGCCGCTCACCGGTTGGCAGAGCCTGCGAATGATGGAGCGGCATCCCGCCGTGAGCGAAGGGCGACGGCAGATTCGGAGCTGGCTCAGGCGCGCCAATCACCATCCCCTGGGCAGCACCAGCCAAGATGGGACCGTGCGTCTCCGCTCGCGGGGGCTCTGTTGCAAACGTGGGCACCACTCGCAAGCGTTCGGTGACCAAGCGTTCGGTGACCAGTTGCGGCGCATTCTCGGCAACCACCGCCGAGGTCTGGCGGTCGCCTCGCAGCACAGCATCCTCCAAACGATGCGCCTCCTCGAGCGTACGCAGCGCCTCTTCGAGCCCCCTTTGAGAAAGCTGCCTGACCGCCTCCTCGGCGGCGGCTGCGCTGTCCCTAGCGAGGTCGGCGAGCAACCCGCGATGAGCCGCGAGTCGCTGTGCACGCTCGGATTCGGTTTGCATACGAGCCGCCAACCGACCGAGGCGCTCCGCAGCAGCTCTCACGTCTTGCTCGCTGCGTGCCACCCCTGCGCGCGCATCGAGCTTGTGATTTGCACGCTCCTCCATCGCGTACAGAGGGTCGACCCGGGTCGCGCCGGCTTCCTGATCCTCATCGAGTTCCTCGTCCAGATCATCCCGCCGTTCGCGCGGAGGAGGAAGGCGAGGCAGCGGCTTGCTCAGGTTCAGCTTACCAACTGGGGTTGTTGGGACCTCGTCCTCGGAAGACGAGGGCATGCGCACGGCGTAGGCCATCGCCGCGCCCTTGGCCTTGATGGTGGTGGTGCGCCCGTCACTCTCGTCATCCGCGAAGGAGGGCAGCGCATCCATATTGGTCACGGTAGGCAGCGCACCGGGACGAGGATTGGTGGGGGACGAAAGTAACGAACGAACGGCGTCTCTCGCCTGCCGATTCGTCTGCACCTGCGTGGGGATCTCTTCACCCCAATCGGGCGTCTCCGCCGTCTCGTTGGAAGGGCGGTCCTCGATCGGGTTGCGATCTGTCTCATCGGTGGGATCGTCGATGAGCTTGCGTGCCGCCCGACGCCGGCTCGACAGAGCGGCAGGCTGCGGAATCCGTGCAGCTTGCGGCGCGGACCGCAAGTCGAGCGGCCCGTTTCGGCCCCGCGTGCCTAGGAGCCTGGCTTTCGCGCGCACCGACTCCGCAACAAATTCGCCTGCGACGGCGCGCTCAAACCAGCGCTGTTGCCTCATCGCATTGCGCCGAACGAAGCGCGCGACCGCCTCCGCGTTGTCATCCTTGTAGCCGTGCGTGTCGAGCCAACGGTCGAGGTGAGCTCGCACCTCGTCGGCAGAACCAAAGCGACGAGCGGGGTCCTTCTCGAGCAATCGATCGACCACCATCGCCAACTCTTTATCGAGCTTGGGGCGAAGGGAGAGAATGTCTTCCGGCGGCTCGTGCGCCATCACGTGAAAGATCTCGAGTTCACTACCGCCGGACCAAGGGTGACGCCCGGTGAAGAGCTCGAACAAAAGGACCCCGAGCGAAAACAGATCGGCCCGGGCGTCGATGGGTGCGTCGGTGGCCTGCTCCGGCGCCATGTAGTGCGGATGGCCCTTGAGCAGGCCGGTCAGCGTCTTGGTCACTCGCTGCTTTGCCTTGGCTAGGCCGAAGTCCGCGATCTTCACCCTGCCGTCGAAGCCGATCAGCACGTTTCCAGGGGTCAGATCGCGATGCACCAAGCCGAGCGACTCGCCCGAAAGTCCGCGCAGTTGATGGGCAGCAGACAAGCCGGCGCAGATTTGTGCGCCCATGAACACGACCATGCGTTCACTGAAGGCCTCTCGTGTCTCGAAGACGGTCTTCATCAGACGCGCCAAGGAAACACCTTCGACCAGTTCAACCGCGAGATAGGTTCCCTCGCTGTCATTGCCCCAGCCGACGACGTGCACCACGTTCGGGTGATCGAGCGCCGCGGTCATCCAGACCTCGTCGATGAACATGGTCTGAAACTGAGGGTCCTCAGCGATGTGAGGATGGAGCCGCTTGACGGCGGTGAGCTTGCCTTTCTCCTTGGGTGGAGACTTCACTCGGCAGAGCTCAACGCGTGCGGTCGGCCCAGTCGCAATCTCGGCGAGCAGCTCGAAGACCAGCGGCTTGGGACTGTCTTTCGACGGCTCGCTCATCACACGCCTCGACGCAACGGATCAGCTACGGGCGGCCGCGTAAGCCGTCGTGAGCCCCGAGAGGCTGGTGCGCAAATGCACGTCGAGATGGTCGTCCTTGGAGCGAATGGCGCGAACGTGGAGCACCGGCGTAGCGACCGCAAGCGCCTTGCGAATCTTGGGGTTGTCGGCCACCTTCGGGATCTTCAAAGCATCAATCACGATGCGATCATCCTTCGCGTCGACAATCAGCGCTGGTCGCTTGGGAATGAAGGCAACGAGATTGCCCGGCTTCGATAGGTCGAGCGCACCCGATTGCACGAGCGCGGCGACCGGAGTCTGAAAGCCATCAAGGACCTTCAGGTTCATCTCAGAGATCCGCGTTCCGACTCGCAGCTCATCCGCGGTGATGTTGATCTCTTCGATGAACAGGCAAAGTGAAACACGCAGACTGGTTCCGCCAGGGGCCTCCACCGTCATCGCAATCCGAATTCCGGGCGGGACGCTGTCGATCTGGATGTCCTTCGGCATCTTCTTGCCGCCTGCGAGTTCGCGGGCAAAGTAGCGCAAAGCGTCGAGCGGGACGCCGACCCGCAACCCGAACGCCCCCTTCACCGCGCGCAGCATCTCTTCAGGATGCTGTTTCAGATAGGACGTCGCCGCATTGATGATCGCTTTCTTGTCGAGCCTCGCCATGGTTGTCGAAGGGTCTACTCATCGCGAGCGATTGGCAAGTCAGTCGAGCGGTCTTCGGTGGGTTAAGGACGGAAGCCTGCGCCGAATCGCCTCCACGTGGGCTGGGTCGAGGCGTGCGACAACCACGCCAGGCCCGTCGCTGGCCTGGCCAATTACATCCCCCCACGGGTCGATGATGCAGGATTTACCGTAGGTACGGCGCCCCCGCGGATGAGCACCACACTGCCCAGCGGCGATCACAAACATTTGAGCTTCAATTGCTCGAGCACGCAGCAGCACGTGCCAATGGTCCTTGCCGGTGATCAGGGTAAATGCAGCCGGGACAGTGACGCAAACGGCGCCCAAGTCTGCGAGACGCTGAAAGAGCGCCGGAAACCGGAGGTCGTAGCAAACCGAAAGCCCGACGTTGACCACCCCGCCTTGCAACGCGAGCTGCGCTGTCTCGGCGCTGGAGCCTGCGCTCGTCGCCGCCGACTCTTTGTAGGAGGCACCATCCCCAACCTCGACGTCAAACAGGTGGATCTTGCGGTATCTCGCCACCACGTCGCCCGAGGGACCAACCACGCAGCTGGTATTGAACGGCCGCTCGGGATCGGAGCTCCGCTCTGGCATGCCGCCGCCGATCAGAAAAATGCCTTCCTTTTTCGCAGCTGCGGACAACATCTCGAGAATCGGCCCGCGCTCTTTTGAGCCAAGGTCCTCAGCGATTTGACGCTTCTCCTCTTCCGTCCCCATGAAGGCGAAGTTTTCGGGCAGGAGGACGATCTCTGCTCCGCGGGAAGCAGCCTCTTGCACCAGTTCGCGGGCTTGCTTCAGGTTATCTGCCAGGTCGTCTTGGCTTTCGAGTTGTACGGCGGCAACGTTGAAGGGTCGCATGGTGCGGGGCATGCTAGCCTCTTTCCGCGATGGCCGAGCGCCACCCCCGAACCACCGCTTCAATGCAGCGCTACGGAGCGCATGCTTCCCCCGAGGGTTCGAGATCCGCTCGAGCGGGGCTCGTGCTTCTCTACGCGCCGCACTTCGACCAATTTTCACCGGCCTATCTCCTTTCGGAGCGCGATTTGGTGCTCGGCCGAGATCCATCGTGCGGAGTGTGCGTGCCGGAGGGCGCCGTAAGCAGGCAGCATGCGCGCATCAGCTTCCGCGGTACGCGCTGGATCATTGCGGATCTCGGTAGTCGCAACGGTACGCTCGTCGACGGTCGCTTCATCACGGAGCTAGCGCTCCAAGACCAGCACGAGATTCGCATTGGCGACGCCATCTTCAAGTTCGTCGCCCAAGGGGCGGAGAGCTTCGCCACCTACCGCATCGATGGAGCTTCGTCGGCGCCGCCGGGCGCCCCGAGCCTTGCCGGGATCGTCGGGAACTACCAGCTGCGTGTGCTGCTTCGTGCACTCCACCGCGTCGCACCAAGCGAGATCTCGGTCGTCGTGCTTGGAGAAACGGGAACGGGAAAGGAGCTCTGTGCTCGCGAACTGCACCTGGCTAGCGGCCGGAAGGGCTCGTTTCAACCCGTCAACTGCGCTGCCATCCCGGGGTCTTTGTTGGAGAGTGAGCTCTTCGGCTACAAGCGAGGCGCCTTCAGCGGGGCCGAGCGCGACAAGATCGGGCTGATCAAGGCGGCCGACAACGGCACGCTCTTTCTCGACGAGATCGGCGATATGCCGATTGAAGCTCAGGCGAAGCTGCTGCGCGTGCTTCAGTCACGGGAGATCATTCCTATCGGCGCGACCGCACCCGAACGGGTCAACGTGCGCATCGTCTGCGCTACCCATCGCAACCTCGCGGCCCTGCAACGAGACGGAAAATTCCGCGGGGACCTCTTTGCGCGATTGAACGAATACAGCCTCACGCTGCCTGCTCTGCGCGATCGGAAAGAAGACATCTACGCGTTGGTTCGCTCCATGCTCCATCGTCATGGCAGACCAACGATGAGCACGACCTTCCCTTTCATGACCGGCCTCTTGCACTACGACTGGCCGTTCAACGTGCGCGAGCTCGAGGCGGCTATCAAGCGAGCGATCGCTGTGGCGGAGGGAGACGTACTCGAGGTTCACCACCTACCCGACGCAATCAAGGAGGTCATGCTCGAGTACGGCGTGCACCGGGTTGATACCGACGGATCGCTGCTGCTAGGGCCGGCTGCGCAGACGGTCGGGCTGGACGTCACGGTACCGCCGATCGACGTTCGCGCTCCGCTCGCCTACGAGGGACCAGCCAGCGAGCCGCCGCCGCGCAACCAAGCCTTCGGCGAGCCACCGCCTCGGGCGCTTGTTCCTGGGCGTTTCCGCGCGCCGAGCGAAGAGGAGCTACGCGCACTGCTGACCCAGCACCGCGGCAACCTCGCTGCGGTAGGTCGCGAGTTCGGCAAGGAACGCATGCAGGTCCACCGCTGGCTGCGTAAATACGGCATCGACGTCGAGGCGTACCGCTAGCCCCGATCGCGAAGACGCCTTACAGCGGCGGCTTCGCGGTAAGTTCACAGGAGAACGCCGGACCGCCGGGTTCACAGACGCTGCCGCACACGGTTGAGGCGCACAAGCAATCGAACAAATTGGAGAGCAAAACGAGATCCCCCTCGGGAATCGTTCCGCTCAGGCTGTTGAAGCATGCAGCATTGGGCGCCGCACAATTCCCGATGGTGAGCAATGCCCCCGAACAGCCCAGCGAGTTCGCGCAGGCGGTCACTGGGAAGTCGCACTGTGGGGTCAAGGAGGTTTCATTGGCCTCGATGCATTCACCACACAAATTTTGCTTGAGAACCGCCGCCATACCGCAGGCGCACTTGGCGACGGCCACGCTTGCGGCGCCGCCCGCCCCCCCCGTGGAGGCCCCGCCCGAGGAGCTCTCGCCCCCGGAGCTCTCGCCCCCGGAGCTGGAACCACCCGTGCCGCTGCCTCCGCCACCATCGCTCGGATTTTGGTTCGGCTGGTTGGCCGGGGTCGAGTTCCGTGGATCTTCGCGGACCGACGTACAGGCAGAGACCAGAAGCACAGCTGTCAGCGTTCGAGTAAGAATGCGGTCCATAAGTCCCCAGGTTCGAAAGGCTCGTTGCGTGGCTGGCCTTAGTGTACGGCGGAACGGCTCAATCGGCCAACTCGACTACTCAAACGCAGGGGCGTCTCCCGAAAGCGCGTGGTCTAGGAAATCGCGCATTCCCATCGCCATTTCGGCGGGCAGTTCGGAAAGCAGAAACACGCGCGCCTCACGGATCTCCACAGGGTTCTTGGGCGGCTGCACAATGGGGCCGACCTCCGCTTCCACGACGATCGTCACGGCGTGAAAGCGAGGATCCCGGTCTGGTCTGGAATAGACGCCCACGATGCGCTTGAAGCTGGTTTGGTTGATACCTGCTTCCTCGATCACCTCGCGCACCAGCGTTTCACGCAGCGTCTCACCCCACTCGACGGTGCCACCGGGCAGCGCCCACGTCCCAGTATCGCCACGCCGTATCAACACGATGCCCTCGGGACGTCGTGCCACCACGGCGAGGCCAACCACAGGGCGCTTCAGAACGTGGCGAAAGATCTCTTTCGCGACGCCAACCACACCCGCAGGCAACAAATGGAGAGGAGCAAAACTCACAGCCCCCTTCTACCAGAGGACGTCCTGATGTTCGGAGACCCCCGGCACGTTCTCCAAGAAAAAGGTCGTTTGAGGCTCGCGCTGCTTGGGCGTTGGAACGCGGACGGTGCCGCTGAACCCCCCGACCGGCTGCATGAAGTTGGAGCGAACAAACAGCAGCTCCTTTGTCTCGCGGTGCATAGCGAATGGGGAAAACCGCAACTCGACCGAGCCGCAACTCGTGGAGATACGCCACTCGGACAACGGCCGCGCAGCGTCGTAGCTAAAGCGACCTTCACCGAGCGGGTAAAGCTCACCGTCGATCCACACGCAGCATTCGGCCTCCCCGACGAAGCCTTCGACGAGGTTCAATACGATGGTCGCGCCGGAAGTGGTCCGCCCCAGCAAGAACGCCCAGCGCCAAGCGGTGGCGCGCGCGAGGACACCCCGTGTGTGATCCGTCCCCATCAGGGTGTCGGTGAACGCGAAGCTACGTGCCCCCAGCGAGGCGCGCCCACGAACTCGGCAATAGCGCTTCTCGGTCGCGTTGGCGAAGCCGCCCTGTACGGGAACCACGGCTCCCATCGCCGGGGCCTGGCGACCGGGAACAGCCGACACTTGAAGAGACAGATCCTGGCCACGCTGCTTGTTGCGAGCCACAGTCAGCGCCATGCCGCGGTCCCCAACCGATAGCGAAACCCCTTTGGCAGTGAAGGTCGCGTTACGACAACCCGAGCCCCCGTCCACAAACCGCGTGGCGAAGGGGCCACCAACGAAAGATTCGTCAAAAAGGAAGCTCTTAGCCGCGAGATCCGCGACGAAGAGGAGCGCGGTGGACGCATAGCCCAACGAGACGACCGCGCAACCGATGAGCAGTTGATCGCTCGCCAAGGCACAGTACGTCCAACGCTTGTGGCCGAGGAAGTCTGCGACACGGCCGCGTGTGGAGGGCCCGAGCTGCAACGCCGGAAGCCCTCCGCGAAAGGAGCCGAAGGCCAAGCCTTCACGATTTCGGAGCACCAGAGGGGCGGGGGCAAAGGAGTGCACGGTGCCGGGCAAGATAGCTCAACCGAGCTGCGGCGCGTGGTCGTTGGAGCGGCCGCAGGCTGTGAGAACGCTGGCGAGAAGAGAGCATGCACGAAGGCGACTCCCTTTCGCCGAACTATACGTAGAATGCGCGCCCATGCCCGTACACGTCGCCGAGGTTCCCCGCCCTTCCAACGAACCGGTCCGCAGCTACGCCCCTGGCACCCGTGAGCGCGATGAGTTGCGCCACGCGCTCGCGGAAATGGAAGGCACTCCAGTCGAGGTGCCGATGGTGATTGGCGGCAAGGAAGTCCACACCGCCAACGCCTCTCCAATCGGATGTCCGCACAAGAAAAGGCTCTCGCTTGGAACCTTCAGCAACGGTCACAAGGACCATGTGCTCGCCGCGATCTCGGCCGCCGAAGCAGCGCGCTACGAATGGTCGCGCATGAGCCAGGCTGCGCGCTCAGCCATCTTCTTGCGCGCGGGCGAGCTCGCTGCATCGAGCTTCCGCAATCGGCTGAACGCGTCGACCATGCTTGGCCAAAGCAAGACGGTCTACCAAGCCGAAATCGATTCAGCCTGTGAATTCGCAGATTTTCTGCGGTTCAACGCTTACTGGTCGCAGCACCTTTTGGAGGCGCCAGGCCCCGCGAGCAACATGTGGAACACCATCGAGCCGCGGCCTCTCGACGGCTTTGTATTGGCGGTTACGCCGTTCAACTTCACGGCGATCGCAGGCAACCTGCCTTCCGCCCCCGCCATGCTCGGGAACACGGTGGTGTGGAAACCCAGCCCGCTCGCCATGCGAAGTGCGCACGAGGTCATGACGTTGTTCCGCGCGGCGGGCCTACCGGATGGCGTCATCAATCTGGTGCAGGGGGATGCAGCCGAGCTCGTGGGTACGGCGATCGACCACGAGAGCTTTGGCGGCTTGCATTTCACGGGGTCCACCGCTGTGTTCCGAGGGCTTTGGCAGCGGGTCGGGAACAACCTGAGCAACTATCGCGGCTACCCGCGCTTGGTCGGTGAAACGGGTGGGAAAGACTTCGTGTTTGCGCACGCCAGTGCCGATCGCGAAGCCCTCGCGGTGGCGCTCATCCGCGGGGCCTTCGAGTTTCAGGGCCAGAAGTGCTCTGCCGCTTCAAGAGCGTATGTGCCCCGGTCGCTCTGGAAAGAACTCGCGGAGCGACTCTGCTCCGAGGTGAAGAGCCTTCGTATGGGCGACGTCACCGATTTCCGAACCTTCATGGGCGCGGTGATCGATCAGCGCTCGTTCGACAAGCTCTCGGCCGTGCAACAGGAAGCACGAGCGGAGTCTCGCTACGAGGTGCTCGTCGGCGGAGGCGGAGATTCCCGCGAAGGTTTCTTTGTCGAACCCACCGTTGTCGTCACCACGGACCCCAACGCTCGCCTGATGCGAGACGAATTCTTTGGACCGCTGCTTACGGTGTTCGTCTACGAGGACGGTCAGGAGGACGAGACCTTGACCCTGTGCGACCAAGGTAGTCCCTATGCACTCACAGGCGCGGTCTTCAGCAATGACCGTGCGTTCGTCAACAAAGCGCTGGATCGGCTTCGAGATGCCGCAGGGAACTTCTACATCAACGACAAGCCCACGGGCGCCGTCGTTGCGCAGCAGCCCTTCGGGGGCGGCCGCGCATCCGGAACGAACGACAAGGCTGGTAGTCCACTAAACCTTCAGCGCTGGATCAGCCCCCGGGCGATCAAAGAGACCTACGTTCCAGCAACGGCCGTCGCCTACCCTTCGATGGCTGAGTGAGTCGACCTGGTCAACCTGAGGTAGGCCGCCGTTGTGGCGGAATGCGGCACGTGGGCCTTGTCTCCGGCCGAACCACACTGTAAGCCGTGCTGTCGCCTGCCGAGGCGAGGTCTGGCTGTTCAACCGTTGTGGAGGCACTGTGAAGTCTTATTTCCTTTCGAGTTCCGTCGTTCTTGCGCTTTCGTTCTCGATGGTTGTCGCCTGCGGCGACAGCGGCACCGGTGGAGCGGGAGGCGGCACTGGCGGCAGTGATGGTGGAACCGGCGGAACAGGCGGCAGCCCCTCGAGCGGCGGAGGACCTGGAGGTCCGACGGTTGGTGGCGGTGGCTCCGGCGGCGCTCCCGGCGATGGCAACGACAGCTTCGCAGAGGCCGGCGAGTTCGAAGCTGGCGACGGCTTCATCTTCGTGCAGGACGAGCTCGAAGACCCGGCCACCGACATCGACTTCTTCAAGTTCACGGCCGTTGCTGGCGCCTATTCGATTAGCGCGGATGCAAAGCCCCCGGAGGACGGGTTCGCTCCCGGCTACATGGACACGGTGATCAAGGTCTACAACAGCGCGATGCAGCAGGTTGCAGCCAACGACGATCCGTACCCGCGCAACTCACAGGACTCCGCGGTGAACACCATCCTCGAGGCTGGTGAGTACTTCATCACGATCGAGGAGTTCTGCAACGCCGTGGATTGCCCCGACGAGCGCGCTTACTACAACGACATCACCGAGACCGCTTACGCGCTCGTCGTGTCGCAGTTCAACCCCGCCGACAACAGCGTGATTGAAGAGGCAGCAGAGCCGAACAGCACGCTCGCGAATGCTTCCGTCATGGAGTACGAGCCCGTTGATGTGGACACCGACCCGAACAACTACTTCCTCAGCGTGAACTTCGGCGACTGGAGCAACGCCGACACGGTTGACGCAGTGAGGCTCACGGTGCCCGCCAACCTCGAGGTGGATCCGCTCTCGCGTCCGAGCGGCCGCATCATCATTCCGCCCCCCGGCACCAACGGCAACGGTTCCACCAAGAACCCCGGCGTCATTTCGGTTCTCAACGCCACCTCCAACGCCGTCGTCGCCCGGTTCGACCTCAGCAACGAGGATGACTCGACCGACCGCGCCGAGCTCACCTTCCCGCTTACGCTGGCTCCCCAGGAGTACCTGATCACGATCGACCAGGGCGGCAACGCAGCGGGCGGGACCTCGCCCTTCTACTTCATGCTTCACGGCATCGGCGGTGGCAATCCGCTCGAGACCCAGGAGACGATGAACAACGCTGTTGGGACGCCCGAAGCGTTGACCTCCGTGCCGAACGGCGACTTCTTCAGCAACTTCATCGAGGGTGACCTCCCCGATGCTGACGCCGATCACTTCTTGCTCCAGGTCGAGGGCGAGGCGCTCTTCGTCGCTTGCGGCGGTCTGCGCAGCGGCTCCGGCGCGACCGTTCGCGCCACTGTGCTCGACGGCGCAACGACGATCGCGATGGACACTGAGACCGCGGCGATCACCGGCGGCCTCTTCATCGAGAACGTCGATGTCACCGGGCTCGACACGGTCATCGTGAAGATCGACAAGACCGCGCAAAACGCAGCGGTTGCTGGCAACTACTACCGTTGTGGCTTCGCCTTCGGCGCACCCACGATGCCATGAGTTGACCGCAGCAAAGCCGATTCGTCGGCCTAGCTAAGCGAAAGAGCCGGTCCACTTGGACCGGCTCTCTTCGTTTCGAACCTCCGCAGCACAACGAGCGCAGCAGAGGCTCACGAAGCTGCGAGCTGTTCCCGGAGCTCAGCAGCCATTGCGGAGACGGTGAAGGCCATCAGCTCGGCCTCGCGCTCAGCCAACGAGAGTGCGCCTTTCGACAAAAGAGGAAGGCAACGACGAGCTGCCTCGAGATCGCCTGCTAGCAACAAACCGGCGCGCAGGCAGGCCCGATCGACCGCGCGCGCGTACTCGGCAAGATCCACTCGCCCGCCTCCCTGGTCGAACGCAAAGACGGCCGCTTCGAGCTCGCTGTCCTCCGCCTCACGAACCTCGAGACCAAACGGTGGACTCAGCAGGTCCACAAGCGAACGAAGCGCGGGTGGGGCAAGGGTATCCGGCGCGACTCGTCGAACAGCAGTAATGAAACAGGCGGCGAGATCGTCCACGCTCGATGAGAGCCGCACCAGACGATGCTCTGGTAGATGCCCAGCAATATTCCACCCCGCGAGGAAGCTTAGCTCCGCGAGCGACTTCCCCCGAAGGGCCTGAGCGCCAACCACTGTCACCGGCTGCTCCCGTAGAACGGCAGTCATGCCCTCCTCGCTCGCATCTTCGAGATAGACGGAGGGCAACGAGGCAGAAAGAGCGCGCGCGGCCCAGGCAAGAGAGCGAGCGGCGCTCACCGTGGAGTTGTCAGGATCGACGCGCGAAGCTTCACTCAACGGCGCGAGACGACCGGCGCGCTGAGCAAGCCCGCACAGGGCCGTGGCAAGCGAACGGTCCGCGGCCCGAAACACACGCGCTGTCCGCTCGATGCCCGAAGCATCTGAGGCAGGCAGTAGGCTGCGGCGCAGCATGTCGTGAGCAAGCCCCGCCAAGGAGCCTGTAGGTCGAGCAGAAAGCTCCTCTCGACTCGCGCCAATGATGGCGCGTTCGCGATCCCCAGCGGCGCCCTCGGACATCAGCACTGCGGCGGCGGCGTACGCCCGCTCGACGCGGTCTTGCTTTACGAACGCATCAAACAGGCGCTTGTGTACCGAGAGATCTCGCGGGTTGAGGGCAACCACGTCGCAGAGCGCACGCTCCATGATCGAGAAGGCGCCGGCCTGTTCTGCAACCTGCGCCAAGGTCCGCAGTGATCCTTCGTCGGCGGGGGCTAGCGAAACCGCCAGTTCGGCCTCTGCCAGCGCGCTGGCAGCGTCCTCTAGATGTTCCGACAAGAGGATGGCCAGCCGTCGGTGAAGCTCATGTTGCAGCCGTGCGGAAAGTTCAGCGTCCTCGAGACGGACCGCGCGATCGAGCATGCGGCGGTAGGCGCCCTCCAACTCCGCCCACTCCTGACGCTCGCTCAGCAGCGCACTCAAGCGAGCCAAGGGCTGGAGCGTCCCTGGATGAGTGTCAAGCGCACGCTCGAAAAGGTCGAGGGCCTCGTCCTCCCGCTTGCGGTCGATCATTTCCTCGGCAAGCGCGGTAAACCTTGAGGCCCGCTGACTTGGATCCTCGATGGTCTGGGCGAGGCGCTTTCGTAGCTCGATCGAATCTTCGACTCGTCGCTCGCTCTCCGCCAATTCTACTAGCAGCTCCAACGCGTGTCGCTCGAGTGGCTCGAGCGTGATGGCGTGCTCAAGCCGCTCCCGAGCGCGAAGTGGGTCCGAAAAATCGCGCAACCACGACTGCCCGAACAGCACCAATAGGCTAGCTCTCTCGGCATCGCTAGCCAAGTTAGCCAGCAGGCGCTCCTCCACCAGGTTGACTGCACGCCTATCTCCAACGTTGGTGTGCAGGGTGTGAAGCATGCGCAGGACTTGTTGCGCTTCCTGGAGCTTGGGATCGACCTCGAGAGCTTTCTCCAAGCTCGCGATCGCCTCTTTGGTGCGACCTTGACGGACGAAAAGCTCCCCTACCCGCAAGTGAATGAGCGCCCGTTCGCTGTTCTCAGCAGACGCACCGGCGGTCTTCGGACCGACCAGCGAAAGGGCCTTACGAAGCTTCGCAAGAGCGGCTTCGTCCGCCCCCTCGCTGGCCAGCGAAAGGGCTTCCTCAACAGCAATCTGAGGATTCAACGGCCCGGCGCGACGCGATGGTGCCGGCTCGGGAACAGCGGGCTGCGGTGACTCGACGACCGTGTCGCGATTGGTCAACGTGATTCGCAGCTCACCGCTGTCGCTATCGTCGTTCTCAAAGTGTTCCGCCGAGACGACGAGCTTCGGTAAGAACACGAAGCCCTCCAACGGCGCCGAACAAGCCAGTGCGCCGAGGCTTCCTCCTGCGAAGCGTCTGCGCAGATTGAACACGAGATCGTCTGCGGAAATTGCAGCAACGCCAGCGGCAGCGATCTCACTGAGCAGTGCCGAGGTGAGCGAGCGCGGGGCATCCTCGCCCAAGCCAACGAACGCAATCACCGCAGCGCCGTCGACCTGGACTGCCGCCAGTGCGAGTCTCACTAACTCAGCCGGCGACTCATTCGGGGAACACCACAGATCCAGAATCACGAGCGGCGGTAGCTCCGCGTGCTTGTCGAGCAGCGCCAAGGTCACGTCTGAAACGGAATCCAGCAACTCTGGCGCTGTCTCATCGAGAATGAGCAGAATCTCGCCACCTATTGCGGTGGCGCGCGCCGAGACAAACAGCAGCAACTCGCGAGGCGGCTCGAACGGTGTAAGCGCGTCTTCGACCTGACCCGCCAGATCTTCGCTGCAATCCACCGGCAGCGTGGTGAAGCCCAACCTGGGCGACGCCAATGCCTCCGCGACAAGCCGCGAATCCGCGGCCGCTTGGCTTCCGCCCTCTCGTTGTGGCGGGAACGCAACAACCGCAACGCGCGAGCTTTTCAGCTTCTCGCCCATGAGTTCGCCTTGCCCTACTTCAACCACTACTCGAGGGGCTCAGCGGCGTAGCAGGCCTCGAGGTCTGACAATTCGGCCTCGGTGATAGCGCACACGTTGTCTGTCAAATCGAGAAGACAGTTTGCGCGACGTTCAAGCACGCCCTCACACTCTTGTGAAACCGCGGTCTCTTCACTGTCGGCGGGACTCAGCGCGCACCCGTTGGCCTCCGCTTCATCGACGACCTCGTCGCAAACGGTGCCACAGCCGGCAAGCCACATCGCGATAGGGAGCGCGCAAAACGCCCACGAGTTCAACCCTCGTACGAGTCCCGAAGCAAACCAAGTCGCAGTTCGGCGCATGGCCGAAACTTTTATCAGAACGGTGCGCTTGCCGCGGGAAATTCCGCAGCAAGGGGCAGCATGGTAGTGATCAGGGAGCGCATTCACCCGACTCGCGACACTCCGCAAGCGCTGTACCGTACTCGGCACACAAGTCCCTTTTCGACGCGAGGATGCAGGAAGCACAGGCTTCCTCGTCAGAGTCACACACGTCATTGGTCCGCTCGTTGGCGGTGTCATTGGTTTCGGTCGCCCCCACATCCCCGACACAATCGGCCAGTGTGGAGATCAGATCGTCGCAGGTCGAGCCGCACCCGCACGCAAGAATTCCGCTGGTGAGCGCAAACAGACGCAGCGTCGACCTCAAATGCATGCTCAGCGCCCTACTACGTCCGCGCAAGAAGCTCGACCAGTTTTCTTGCGCTTGGGATCCGCTCGGTTTTTTTCGCCAAACACCCCGTTGCGACGGCAGACACCTGTTGGATCCACTTGGCGGAGGTGGCGCCATGAGCGGTCAGAGCCTCCTCCAGAACTCGCCCGAAGCCGTAGATGTCGTCAGCGAAGTTGGTGGCAGCGCCTGCAATGCGTTCTGGTGAAAGGTAGGCCGCACTTCCGCCGGCTTGCTCCTCTCCTTCGCGACGCGCCAAGCCGAAGTCCGACAACACGGGCTCGGCGAGATGCCTCAGCAAGATGTTGCCGGGCTTGAGATCGCCGTGCACGTACCCGTGACTATGCAAAGCGGCGAGGGCGCGCGCCAGCGGGAGGAGCCAAGGCCAAACCTCCTCGCCCGGTGTTGCAAGATCAGTGCGGCGCTTGATCACCCAGTCTCGCAACGAGCCCATTTGGACCCACTCCATGGTCACCCAGCCCTGGGCCGGATCGGCATCGAATACTCGCACAGCGAAGCGCGGACCCAACTGCGCCGCCATAGCAACCTCGTTCTTGAGGACGTCGGCGTCGCCAGCTCTGCGATGAAAAACTTTGAACGCTACCCGCCGCTGCAGCACATCGTCTCGGGCCTCGTAAACGGTGCCAGCTCCGCCGCGAGCGACCTCCCGCAGGATCGTTACCGTGGCGGTTTCGGGCGCTGCGGTCGCAACGGTGGCCTCATCTCTCCGCCGAGTTCGTTCGAGCCGGTGTGTCCCCAGTAGGCGGCTCCAGTGCGCGTGTCTCTCCCAAGCGCCATGCGCGCCAAGATCGTGCGCGAGCACTCGTTCCAACGTCGCGAGCGCTCGTGCGAAGTCGCCGCCTTCAGCAACCAACTCGGCCAACAGCAGCAAGTTCTCGGGCGATCTCTGCGTCTCGAGCAGTTGGATCGCACGCTCCGCCTCCCCACGCTCCGCAAGCGCGCGAGCAACTTTGAGCGCCACTGGCTCCGACAACGATTGGTTGAGGACAGCCGCAAGGAAGGCGCGTTCTTCACCCGTCCCACGCACGCGGTCGAGCTCCCGCTCGACCACCTCGGGAGCCAGCCGTGCGGGCGCGATTTCGGACGACGGCCCGTCAGAGCTCGAAGGCTGCGCCTGGACAACGGGCTCAGACAGCTCGATGGGCGCGGGCGCCGGCTCGCCTGCGAGCCTCGACTTCAACCTCTGCCACAAACTCATCCGGCTCTCCCACCCACCATCAACAACTCGACTTGTGGAGTGCCATCGCGCTCGGAGGAGAGCTTGTCGCCGTGTGCGAGTTCGATCTCCGCGGCCAGTTCGAGGCCGGCCAAAAAGGCGGCCTTTTTACCGCGACGAAGCACGATGAAGGGACCACCTTCAAGGATCTGGACGATCTCCCCGACCGGCGTGAACAGCGACCCGAGAGACGCAACCATGGATTGCCCCGCGACCTCAACCCCGACACCGCCGCTGGCATGAGGCACAATTTCACACGCTACCTCGCCGCCAAGCGAAAGCCGGATACCCGCGCCCACTGGCAACGCGCCGCCGACCCGTGCACCACCGAGAAACGTGCCGTTTTTTGTATCGAGATCGCGTACGCAGGGCGCACCTTTTTCATCGCGAAATAGCTCCAGATGAACGCGCGACAACTGTGGTGATGAAACGACGCAGCTAGCTTCACCCCGGCCGATCGTGAAAACCGGACCGAAAGCAAGCGTCGCTCGCTTGCCAGCGATCACGACATCGGCGGTAGGTCCCCGCAGCAATCGCTGCTCGAGGCGGGTGCGAAAATCTCGCAGTGTGTCGTCGTCGGGGAAGCGCGCTGCGAGCGCGAGGGCCTTTCGACGCTCGCCGCTGCGGTCGAGGTCCTGGGCGGTTCGAATCGCGAGCGCGACCTCGTTTCCTTCCCGAACGTGAGCGACCTCGCGCTCCAGTTTGGCTTCCACTTCCGCGAGCGCACCAGCCTGAACCAACGCCTGGACCTCGCGCTCGTTGTCGCCTGCCTCGGCGAACGCCTCCGCAGCTAGGCGGTATTCAGCGGCCGCGAGCAACTCCTCAGCGGCGCCCAAGACCTCTGCGCGCAGCACGGCACCTCGACCACGCGCTAGCTCGTAGCGCAGCTTGGCTGCCCGCGCTGCCGCCTCCCGGGAGTGGTGGCTTCCCGGCGCCATCTGCGAGGCAGTGCGCAGTAGCAGCAGCCGCTTGGCGGGTTCGCGCTCTACCTCGGCGCGCACCAACTGCAGGCGGCTCGCTTCGTCGGGTATACCGGCGTCGAGAAAAGCCTCGACAGCGGCGCCAAGCTGACCTGCGCGCTCAAGAGCCGCGGCTTTGCGCTCGCGGTATCCCCCTGGACCTATGCCTCGAATCCGATCCCACAGTCCCATCCACGCGCCGTCTGCCTTTCGCGCGAAGTATCGGCCGCAATCCAACCTTGTGCACCAGAATTTAGCTCGCGCGAAGTGAACTCCCAGGACCGTGAGGAGGTGCTTTCAACCGCGCTTCACGTGTGGGCAACCCGCATACCAAGCGTTCGTGTTGACGGTTGGCCATTCGATCTTCCACCATGGTTCAAACATGGCAGCCGGAAACAGACTCGGGGAACTTCTCGTCCGCGAGAAGTTGATTAGCCTTCATCAACTGCGTCAAGCACAGGACGAGCAGAGAAAGTCGGGCCAAAACCTCGGCTATACACTTGCGAAGCTGGGTTACATCTCCGACGGGGAGATCACCAACTTCCTCTCGGCTCAATACCGAGTTCCAGCTGTAAACCTCGAGGACTACGACCTCGATCAGGCAGTGCTGAAGCTTGTATCGAAGGAGGTCTGCGACAAGCACCGCTGCGTACCGCTATCGCGGAGCGGTAACGCGCTGATCGTCGCCATGGCGGACCCAACCAATCTCCACGCCATCGACGACATCAAGTTCCTGACGGGCTTCAACGTGGAGCCGGTCGTGGCCTCCGAGGGCGCAATCACCGCCGCAATCGAGCGCGGCTACTCGGCAGGCGGAGCCGCCGCGTACGACGACATCATCGCCCAGTTCGGCGAGGAGCAGGTCGACTTCGGTGTCGAAGACGTCGACATCAACATCAACGACCTCGAGAAGGCGGCGGAAGATGCGCCCGTCGTTCGCCTCGTCAACGCGCTCCTCCTCAACGCCATCAAAAAGGGCGCGAGCGATATTCACGTTGAGCCGTATGAGCGGAAGCTGCGCGTCCGCTACCGTGTCGATGGCGTCCTGCTCGACGAGATGGAGCCGCCGGTCAAATGGAAGGCGGCGATCGCGAGCCGCCTCAAGATCATGGCTTCGCTGGACATCGCCGAGCGACGTCTGCCGCAAGACGGTCGCATCAAGCTCAAGATGGGTGGCGGTCGCGAGATGGACTACCGCGTCAGCGTCCTACCGACCATCTGGGGTGAGAAAATCGTTCTGCGCTTGCTCGACAAGTCGAACTTGCAGCTCGATATGTCCAAGCTCGGCTTCGACGCGCAACCTCTCGCCGACTTCAAATGGGCGATCAACCAACCTTGGGGGATGGTGCTCGTCACGGGGCCCACCGGCTCCGGTAAGACCACCACGCTGTACTCAGCGCTCTCGGACCTCAACCAAACCGACGTCAACATCAGCACGGCCGAGGATCCCGTCGAGTACAACCTCCCCGGTATCAACCAAGTGCAGATGCACGAAGACATCGGCCTCAACTTCGCAGCCGGCCTTCGAAGCTTCCTCCGCCAAGATCCCGACATCATCATGGTCGGCGAGATCCGCGACTTCGAGACTGCTGAAATCTCGGTCAAGGCGGCGCTCACGGGCCACTTGGTGCTGTCGACTCTCCACACCAACGACGCACCTTCCACTATCTCGCGCATGCTGAACATGGGTGTTGAGCCCTTTCTCATCACGGCCTCGGTCAACCTGGTGCTGGCGCAGCGCCTCGCGCGCAAGGTGTGCCTCGACTGCCGCGCACCCTTCAAACCCGACGTGGAGCAGATGCGAGACTTCGGGTTCACCGAGCTCCAAGCAGCTACGCCCGCTTTGAGCAAGGGCGCTGGTTGCAAGAACTGCAACGGCTCAGGGTACCGCGGACGTGTCGCGCTCTACGAAGTCATGCGCTTCACTGAGGCGCTCAAAGAGATGGTGCTTCAAGGAGCGTCGACAGCCGAACTCAAGACGGCTGCGATCAAGAACGGAATGAAGACGCTGCGTATGGCCGGGATCGAAAAGATCATTGGCGGCACGACGACCATGGAAGAGGTCGGGCGCGTCACGATGGGCGATTGAGTTCGCTGAAGCAAATTCCAACAGGAAGGCACCATGCAATCGACAGAGCTTCGTTTCACGATGCTTCAGCTGCTTCAGGCGGTCGTGGAGAAGTCGGCCAGCGACCTCCACCTGACCACCGGAACCGCGCCTCAGCTCCGCATTGACGGCAGCGTGTTCCCCCTGAAGCTGCCACCGCTCAAGAACATCGAGGTCAAACAACTCATCTACTCGATCCTCACCGAGGAGCAGAAGATCAAGTTCGAGAAGACAAACGAGCTCGACTTCTCGTTCGGTGTTCCCGGGCTCTCCCGCTTCCGCGGAAACGTCTTCGTTCAACGCGGAAGCTCGGCCGGCGTCTTCCGCAGAATCCCGCACAAAGTGCTTGGCTTCGACGAACTTCAGCTGCCGCCGATCGTGCAGGAGATCGCCAAGAAACCGCGCGGCTTGGTGCTCGTTACCGGCTCCACAGGGTCGGGAAAGTCGACCACGCTCGCGAGCATCATCGACAAGATCAACTCGGAGCAGCGCGTTCACATCCTAACGATCGAAGACCCGATCGAGTTCGTGCATGACCACAAGCTAGCCATCGTAAATCAACGCGAGGTTGGCGCCGACACACACGCCTTCAAGGACGCCCTCAAGCACGCGCTACGACAAGATCCGGACGTGGTTCTCATCGGCGAAATGCGCGACCAGGAGACGGTAGCGGCTGCGCTAACAATCGCTGAGACGGGTCACCTCGTGTTCGGCACGCTCCACACGAACTCTGCCGTTTCATCCATCACTCGCGTGATCGACGTCTTTGAGCCTCATCAGCAACAACAGATCCGCGTCCAGCTATCGATGGGCTTGGTCGCAGTCCTTTCACAACAACTGCTCCCGCGTGCGTCCGGGAGCGGCCGGGTGCTTTCGATGGAGGTCATGTTGCCGAACGCCGCGATCCGCAACTTGATGCGAGAAGACAAGATCCACCAGATCTACTCGCAGATGCAGGTTGGCCAGGCGGGCAGCGGAATGCAGACGATGAACCAGTCCTTAGCAGCGCTCGTCATGCGTCAAGCCGTGACAGTTGAAGAGGCCTTCCACGCCACCGGAGACCCCGACGAACTCAAACAAATGCTGAGTGGAGCTCGCCGCTAACCACTTGAAATCATAGGCCCCTAAAAGAATATCCGCACCGAATTTGACTGGTTCTCACCCGTTCAGTAGCCTAACGGGTATGCAGGGGCTTACGGATCGTCAGCATCAGGTGCTCAAATATATCCGGGATTCGATAACCGACCGCGGTTACCCACCCACGCTGCGCGAGATTGGCGCGCACATGGGGATCAAATCCACCAACGGAGTTAACGATCATCTTCGTGCGTTGGAGCGCAAGGGCTACCTCACGCGCGAAGACATGAAGAGCCGTGCGCTGCGCCCAATCAACGTGCCGATCGATGGAGAGGCTACGAATGACGGCGCCCCCACGGTGGCAAGCCGTGAGTCCGAGTCGGACTCGATGATCGAGGTGCCGGTTCTCGGAAGGATCGCTGCGGGCGTCCCCATCCTCGCGCACGAGCATCAGGAAGGCACCATCCGAGTCGACCCCGACCTGCTCCGTGGCGGTCGTGAGGTTTTTGCCCTGCGCGTTCAGGGTGACTCGATGATCGACGCCGGCATTCTGTCTGGCGACACCATCTTCGTGCGCAAGCAATCCACCGCCAACATCGGCGAGATCGTGTGCGCCTTGATCGACGACGAAGCCACCGTGAAGTACTACCACCGTGACGGGGACTACATTCGGTTCCAGCCGGCCAACGCGAGCATGGCTCCGATTCTCGTGCGCGCTTCAGACTTCAAACCGACGATGCTGCTCGGTATCGTCGTGGGCGTGTTCCGAAAGATCTGAAGTCGACCTCGGGTCGACTGAGGCCGTTGCCCTCGAAAGGCCGCGGCCTCTTTCGTTTTGTCTGCTCGGTCAATGCGACCTCGAAACCACAGCCACAGAGGGATTGTGGGCGAGGATGGTTGCGCCAGGCGGAAAAGTTCTCTAAAGCTCCCCCCTTCTTCGAGGAGGCCTCGTGCGTTTCCCCCGTTTATCCCAGATCGCTACCTTCGCCGCCACGCTCGTACTCGGGTCTTCGCTCGCGTTTGCCGCTGGCAAGAAGGACAAAGACGCCGAGAAGCTCATTACCCAGGCGATCGACGAAGACTACCTGAACACAGATCATGACAAGGGTCTTGAGAAGCTCAAGAAGGCCCTCGATCTATGCAAGAAGGCGGACGCCTGTTCGCCCGAAGTAGTCGGAAAGATCCACGTCGCGGCTGCGACCATTCGGGGCGTTGGGCTCGGCAAACTGGACGACGCTAAAGCGGACTTAGTGCTCGCGCTCAAAGCCGACCCAAAGGCCAAGCTGCTGGATGGCCTGAATCCCCCGGAACTCGAGGCGAAGCTCAAGGAAGCGCAAGCCGAGGCGGGTGGAGCAGGCGGCGGTGACGCGGCTGGCGGTGGGGAACCCGGAGATGGTGGAAAAGGCGGCGACGGCGGAAAAGGCGGAAAAGAGCCAGGGCCTTCACCGTCCGGCGACTTCAATCATACGCCCCTCGAAGAGTCCGCAATCAACACGCCCGTGCCGATCTTCGCGGAGATCCCTGAGGAGCTCGGGGCGACGAAGGTCATCATTCGCTTCAAGCCGTACGGCGGAACGAAGTGGGAGACGCTACCTCTCACGAAGATGGAAGGCGGCTTCGGTGGCGAAGTCCCGTGTGCCGCGGTGACGACCTCCGGGGAACTCCGTTATTACATCGTAGGAAGCGACGAGACGGGGACTCCGGTCGCTACAGCAGGCTCGGTCAAGTCGCCGTTCAAGATCGCCATCAAGAACAAGTTGAAGGGCGACGCTCCCAGCCTGCCCGGGAAAGAGCCGCCGCAGAAGTGCAAAGCCAAGGAGGACTGTCCGCCTGGTATGCCGGGCTGCGAAGGTGCGAACAGCGGCAAAGCCGAGGGCGTGATTTGCGACGCCTCGAGCGAGTGCATGTCAGGTCTTGCTTGTCTTAGCGGCATCTGCACCAAGGATGAGGACGCCCCCTCGGCTGACGGCAGCGGCACGCAGCACGTGATCTCGCTCGGCGCGCAGTTCGACCTAGCGTACGTCTCCGACGGCACCGACGTGTGCTCTGCATCGAATGCGGGCAGCTACGTTTGCATGGAGCAGAACACTGATCCGGCGCGGCAGTTCGTAGGCAACCCCGACGCAGTCAATGGCACCAACGGGATCAGCGGCGGTCTGGCCTTTGGCGGCGCTCGCATCTTCGCTGGCTACGACTACTTCTTCCCGTTCGGACTCGGACTTGGTGCTCGAGTCGGTTTCGCCTTTGGCGGGCCGAGCGTTGACTCTGAACAGGCCATTCCCGAGGGCAGCGAGTACGGGCAGGTTGGGAAGTCGTTCTTCCCGGCTCACATCGAGGCACGAGCCTCGTGGAAGTTCCTTCACCCGAACCCTGAGGCGGGCGACTTCGCGCCGCACGTGTTCATCGGCGGCGGCGGCGCACAAGTGAACGCGTCGGTTCCCGTCACGGTTTGCGACAAGCTCAAGGACGACGGCAACGGCGGTGATTGCCCCGGCGCAACCGCAGCAGACGCGTATCAGCTCTCGGGCCTCACGTTCATCACGTTCGGCGGCGGAGCCACGTACATGTTCATTCGCAACTTCGGGCTGTCAGCGGACCTGAAGTTCATGGTGCTCTTCCCGACGGTGGGCTTCACCATCTCCCCCACCATCAGTCCGGTCGTCGCGTTCTGAGCTTTTCAAGCACTACGGCTTGATGCATTTGAGGCTGGGTTCGATGAACCCAGCCTCAAGCGTTTTCAGCGTTGCGTTGCAGCTCTAGGTCGAGCCCGGCGTCGAGCCGAGAAGCTGGAACAGGGAGAACAAGCTGCCCTCCTCTTGGTGCTCAAATCGAATCCCCAGTCGGGCCGGTTTGTCGCTCGTCGAGCGCCGCAACCAGGCCACTCGGCCTCGCAAGGTGAGCGGGTCCCAAAGCGTTGGCGCAGTAAGTTGCAGCACGACAGCGCCATCGAGCCGAAGCAGCTGGCCTTCCAAGCCCGAATCAAGCGGGAGCTCTACGCACGCACCACCGAGCCCGAGATTCCGGACGGTGGCCCGTTCTTCTTGGGCGCCGCCATCTTCACGTAGGGCTGCGGGCAGCGTGACGGCTTTGCGGCCGTGTGCCCTAAAATGATCGCGCACTCTCATTGGCCGGCCTTGTTGGCCAGCCGAAAGCTAGCACGACGCGAACGTTCACCGAAGGTCGATGGAGCGACTGCAGCTTCGTAAGGTTGGTCGCTAGTCATTACTTGTCGTTTGGCTCGATTGATGGGTACCATCGCCGGGTTTTCAACGAAGGTTGAATCAGACCACAACACAGCTGTTACGTTGAATTTCGCGCGCAGCGAGCCACGTCGTAACGACGACGTGCTGACGAGCTCGCGCACCTCGGAGACCGATGGCTCAAGACACTCGTAAAGACCCACGCGCGAAAGTGCTCAGCATGACGGTGCGCTACAAGAGCGCTACCGTTGATGAGTTCATCGAGCACCACGCGTCGGACGTCAGCCGCGGCGGGATCTACATCAAGACCCCCAACCCGTTTCCCCCGGGTACGCTGCTAAAATTTGAAATTCGTATCGCCGATGAACAGGCGGTGCTTTCCGGCGTCGGCAGGGTCGTCTGGAAGCGAGAACCTGATCAAGTGCCGGAGGGTGAGCCCGCCGGAATGGGCGTCAAGTTCATCAAGATCGACGACAAGTCCAAGTCCGTAATCTCGAAGCTCGTAGAGAAGTCGGGCGGCAAGCCGTCGACGTTCGATCGCGGTGGCGACGGTGCTGGAGAAGCCCCCGCTGAACCCGCAGCTGAAGAAGAGGCTCCCGCAGCAGCAGCGCCCGCCAAAGCGGTTGCTGCCGTTCGTCCGGACAAGCGCGCATCAACCATGCTTGGTCTTGGTGCGATCGGAACCAAGAAGGCTGTTGAGGCGGCCATCAAGGGAGACCTTCCGGAGAAACTCGAGAAGGAGGAAAAGCCTGCGAGCACCGGTGGGTTCTTCCCGGCCTCGAGCGACGAACCTGAAATGCGTCCCCCTGAGGAACGCACGGTGATGAAGCAAGCGGCCGAGCTGCTGCAACAAGCACTTTCGGAAGCCGGTGGGTCACTCGACGAGATTGGAACGCCCGAAGTCAAGGCGCCCAAGTCTGTCCCACCTCCGCTGCCCAAGGATGAGCCCAAGGATGAGCCTGAGGCCGAGGAGAAGCCTGTTGCTGTAGCGGCGGCAGCCTCGGTACCGCCCGAGAAGCCTGCAGAGAAGCCTGCGGAAAAGCCTGTCGCAAAGGCCGAACCCGCAGCTGAAAAGGCGCCCGAAAAGAAGGCGTCGGTACGGCCTGCTCCGGTGAGCGCTCGCATCGAGCCCGAGGAGAAGGGTGGCAACGGCAAGCTGATCGTGATCGGAGCTGTGCTCGCCGCCGCCGTTGGTATCGGCATCTACCTCGTGAGCTCAGGTGGGGACAAGCCGACCCCATCAGCGACTCCCTCAGCTGCTGCTCCGCCCTCGGCGAAGCCCTCAGCAAAGCCCTCAGCAACCGCCGTAAAGACCGCTGACCCGGTCCCGACGGCCGTGGAGACCTCGACCGCTGCGGTCTCAGCGGAGCCCTCTGCAAAGCCGTCAGCAGAACCCTCTGCCAAGCCCACCGCCGAGCCCAAGCCCACCGCTGAGCCCAAGCCCACCGCTGAGCCCAAGCCCACCGCCGAGCCGAAGCCCAAGCCCACGGCAACGGCGACGGCAACGCCGAAGCCCACGGCCACAACGCCCGTGCCCAAACCCACAGCAACCACTCCCCCGCCCCAGCCGACGGGCGATCCCTACGACTGAGTGGGAACGTCGGAGAGCGCTTCATCGGCCGGTGCCGCCTTCGCTTGGGGAGGCGGCGCCGCCGTTTTGTCCGTCGTCGCGTTGGTAAGCGCAGTTGCGTTTTCACGCTCCGAGGAGGTCACGCGGGGGCTTGAGTTCGAGGCGTTCGCTACCCCGCCAGCCGTTGTGGTGCCCGCCACCACAGTCGCGCCCGAAGTTGTATCGAGTGTTGCTCCGGCCGGTAGCTCGTCGCTCGTTCCAAAGAGCAAGGCCGCACCGGCCAGCCAACTCGCCGGAGCCGGACTTCCTACCCTTCGCCAGTTCGCCATCGACTTCCCCGAGGATCCAGCTGTGTTTGCAGCTCTACTTCAGGTTCATGTCCGCAGCGGTGCCCCGACCAAGCAAGCGCTCGACGACGTGGCCCGACTGTTGGCCCTCAAGCCGGAAACGGCTGGGGATCGCGACGTTCTTCAGCTTGTGCAAGCCGCTGCGGCGCAGCCGGCGACTTCTGCACAAGCCTTTCAGCTGCTGACCGGCCCGATGGGAGATCGTGGTTTCGACACCTTGATTGCACTTACGACTGGGAAAACCAGCGCGAAGGTAAAGGCACTTCAACTCACAAAAGACAAGACCGTGCAGGCCAAAGCCAGCCCGGCAGCCTTGATAATGGTCAAGCTCCGCGACGCCCCCGGATGCGAGCGCCGAGCCCTGTTCGAGGAGGCGGAGAAACACGCCGACTCGCGCTCGCTCCAGTACCTCAATCCACTCTTGAAGACCTCAGGCTGCGGCATCTTCAACATGGGTGACTGCTACGCCTGCCTCGGCGGTCGTGGCGATCTACAACGGGCCATCAAGGCCGCCGCTGGACGGCAACCGCCGTAGCGCCCCGCTAGAGCGCACCTGCAGTGTTTCGCCGAGAAGGGCACGAGGACAACTCGTTTGCTCCTTCGCCTGCGGCGGAATCGGGTGGGCGCAGCAGGGTTCGAACCTGCGACTTCGACCGTGTGAAGGTCGCACTCTACCGCTGAGTTATGCGCCCGAGAGGCCCGACGTCTTACTCCGTTCGTTCGGACCTCGCAACATCAACTTTCGATCGTCACGTCAATTGACGAACGGCCCCACGAATCGCCTCGAGCCCTTCGAGAATATCGGCGTCCGAGCACGCATAGGAAAGCCGTACGAACCCTGGCGCGCCAAATGGCGTACCCGCGACCGTAGCCGCGTGCGCCTCGGTCAAGAAGAACTCGGCCACCTGCTGGTCATTCGCCAATGGTTTCCCCGCAAAGCTCTTTCCGATCAAGCCGCCCACGTTCGCAAACGCATAAAAGGCGCCTTCGGGCGTGCGGCAGCTGATCCCGGGGATCGTGTTGAGCCCATCGACCATCAACTTCCGCCGTCGCTCGAACGCCTCTCGCATCGCCACGACAGAACCTCTCGGACCATTGAGCGCTGCGACCGCTGCAGCCTGCGCAACCGCTGCCGGGTTCGTCGTGCTCTGGCCTTGAAGCGTCGTCAGTTGTTGCGCCAACTTGGGGCTGGAGAGACTCCACCCAATACGCCAGCCGGTCATGGCGTAGCTCTTCGATACGCCATCGACGATGATCAGCCGGTCCCCCAGCTCGGGCAGTAGCTTACCGAGCGAGTGATGCTCAAAGCCGTCGTACACGAGATCCGCGTAGATCTCGTCGACGATCACGTAATAGTCCCCCTTCAGCAGCACTTCAGCGAGGGCTTCAAGCGAGGCCTTGTCATAAGCTGAGCCGGTCGGGTTGGAGGGCGTGCAAAGAATCAGCGCCTTGGTTCGCGGGGTCACAGCTGCGGCTAGCGTCTCGGGCCGCAATCGAAAACCATCCGCCTCAGAGGTCTCGAGCGTTATCGCCGTGGCCCCCATCATGCGCACCTGCTCCGGGTAGCTCACCCAATAGGGAGCTGGAATCAGCACCTCGTCCCCGGGCTCGTAGAGAGCCGCGGCCAGATTGAAGAGCACGTGCTTGGCTCCGCAGGAAACGACGACTCGGTCAGGAGTGACAACGTGCCCACGGTCCCGCTGCGTGGCCTCACAGATGGCCTTCTTGAGGTCAGCAGTGCCGCCAACCGGCGTGTAGCGGGTGGCCCCGTGATCCAGCGCGAGCTTGGCCGCATTGCGCACGTGCTCCGGCGTCGGGAAATCGGGTTCTCCGACGCTAAACGGGAAGACCTTGATTCCCTGGGCGGTCATCTTCGCCGCCTGAGCGGCCATGGCTAGGGTGGCGCTCGGCGCTACAGCGGCCGTGCGAGCTGCGTAATTCAACGGCATAGTGCCTTCACCTACAGCCGTTTGGGGCCAAAGCGCAAGCTGGCAACCAACGGGATCAACATTGAGCAGCCAGGAGATGAGTTGGGGCGTACCTTGAATACACTCCCACGTTCGCGCCCCTTAGGAGGACCATGCGTTTGTTCCGTTCTTCAGAGCAAAAACAGCCCGCAGCTGCGGCTTCCGGGCTAGCGCGTCCAAGCCGTCGGCAGTTCATCAAGATCGTCCCGCTCGTCGCCACCGGTTCACTCGTTGGCTGCAAAGCGTTGCTTGGTGAAGAGACGATCGAAGCTTTCATCGACGTTTTTCACTCCGCCTCCGGCAACTTCTCTGGCTTCACAGAATACGAGCTCGGGACGGAGGCAGGCCCAGATGACGGGGCAATCCTCAAGCGCGTGCTGTTGCGAGCGCCGGACGGCACGCCCAACCTCCGCTTTATCACCAGCCTATTTGGTGAAGCTGTAACTCCAACCGAACGCACTCCACTCGTGGAAGGTGGAGACTTCCCGGAGGACGACAACATGTCGGCCCTCGACGTGCTCTACGACGGCAACCTCCGACCATTTTTCCCGGACGGAAAGAAGATCCGCGTCGAGTGGTCTGGAACGCTCGATGTTAACTACCCGTTTCCCCCGGAAGGGCTCCGAGTCGATGCGTTGATTGTGATTGAGGTTACCTAGCGCTTCGGACCATGGAGGACTTCACTTGGGGCCGGCGACGTTGACGTCGGTCTTCTCCTGGTCCTTGTTGATTGAATAGCGGACCAACGCTCGGAGCACGTCGTTACGTTGGACATTGCCGAGAACGATCTTCACGTCTTCGTAGATCGTTGGGTCCACCAACAAGCCGCCGATCGTCCCCTTCCCTTGCCGGACGTCAGCGACGATTGCGCGCACGTCTGTACTGATTTCAGCGAGGTTCTTGAACACGGTCGCGCCGTCTCCGGTGCCACCGTAGAGGGCGTCTTTCGCGAGCCCGTTGCCCTCGCGAATCCCACGAAGCGTCGCTGAGACTTCAGCAGCAGCACCGGCGAACTCCGGTAGACCTTGCGGCTGACCGTAGAGCACGTCGTGGGCGAAGCCTGGGCCGGATTGCACGCGATACACCAACGTACGCACGTCACGAATCGCGCTCTCCGCTTCCTGGGTGGTCTTCTCGAGGCCCTTGATCACCCGCGAGATGCGCTCGGCTTCCTCTTCGTCGGTGAGGAACTTATGGGGGTAGCCTTTGCCGTGAGCCACCTCGTTGAGGATGTCGTTTACCGACGCGACCGAACCTTGAATGTCCTTGTGGAGCTTTTCATCCCCGAGCGGTCGCGTCGCTCGCTCGATGTTGTCCATCACGACTTCGGCTTTGTCAGCCATGGTGCCGATCTTCCCGAACATATCGCTCGGCGGATCGCTCTCGAGGTGGGTTCCGGCCTTGGCCGAGTCTCCGCTTCCCAACGAAAGCTCGACCAGCTTGTCACCAAGCAGGCCCTTGTTACCGATCTTTGCTCGCGAATCGACCTTCACCCTGCCTGCATCTTTCGAGCGAACCCAGAACTTAACCTGCACGTTGGAGTCGGTCTTTGTATTGTCGTAGCCAACGCCAGAGACCTGCCCAACATCGATGCCGCCCATGCGAATGGGTGCACCCACTTTGAGGCCTTGCACGTCGGTGAAGCTGGTCGTGAACTCGACCGAGGGCGAAAAAAGGCTTCGCTCTTGGCCGATCAGAAACACCACCAGGCCAAACAGAGCGATCCCTGCCAGGACGAAAAGCCCAACTTTCAGATCCCGCGAACCAAGCATGTGCGCTCGATACTAGCGCATGAAGCGCGCGAGGAAAGGTTTGCTCACGCTTTGAGTAGCGTCTCTACGTCTTCATTCACGGGTGCGATACCGTTGATGAAGTCGTGGACGCGCGGGTCCCGGCTCTCCTGAAACTGACTCGGCGTTCCACAGAGCACGATTGCGCCAGAGTGGACCATTGCCATTCGATCCGAGACCGAAAACGCGCTCTTCATATCGTGCGTAACTACGATGCTCGTCACGTCAATCGACGACTTCAGCCCCTTGATCAGATGGTTGATGCGCTCGGTGTTGATCGGGTCGAGCCCGGTCGTCGGTTCGTCGTAAAGGAGCACTTCGGGTTGAATTGCGATCGCCCGCGCAAGGCCGACACGCTTCTTCATGCCGCCTGAAAGGTCCGCGGGACGCATCCCCTCGATGCCTGGTAGCCCCACCAGGGACAACGCCCAGTCGACTCGCTCAGCCATCTCTTTGGGCGACATGGTGTCGCGATAGTGCTCGTTCAAACCGTAGGCGACGTTCTCCCCGACCGAGATCGAATCGAACAGAGCTGCACCCTGAAACAGCATCGCGATGCGGCGTCGCACGTTCGCAACGTCGCGCTCCTTCATCTTGGTCACGTCTTTCCCGTGGAACGTCACCTCGCCTGCATCAACCTCAAGCAGCCGAATCAGCAGCTTCAGCATGACGCTCTTTCCGACGCCGGAGCCTCCCATGATGGTCAGCGTCTCACCGGGGTACACCTCGAGGCAGAGATCCCTATAGATGACCTTCGGCCCGAACGCCTTCTTGACGTGGTTGAAGCGAATCATCGGCTGCCCAGGAACAGGCGCCGTTCTTTCGCTACGGAAGGCGCTCACATTCGCTCCGGGAGGTCTGGGAAAGCGCGTTGAATGTGGATCTCTACGCCGCCAGCATAGGTATTGCGCCGAATGACGCCGGCAAATGCAAACGACTGCCCCACGACCTGCTCGGCATGGTGGCCCCGACCAAAGTACACAGCGGAGAAGCCAGTCCCGCCGTAAACGAGTTCGAGCTTCAAGTGGCCCTTCAAGTTGCGAGCGGACCGGACCAGCGTGCCCTCGAGCAATAAGCGCGGCGCCGGATTGCCCTCTCCAAACGGCTCGAGCCGCTCAAGATCGACCAGTACATCCGCCAAATCATCACGCGGGTCCAGACGCACGTTGACGGCCCCTCGCGTGGGCCGAACTTGCCCGGCCAAGGCTTCACAGGCGCTCGCAAAGCTGCGCTCAAAGTCCGCGAGCTTTGCCTCGGTGACGTGAACTCCGGCCGCAGCCTGATGACCACCGAAGCCTGCCAAATCTCCGGCGCACATCACGAGCGCATCGTGGAGCGGAAAGCCCGCCGGACCACGCACCGAGCCGCGCCCTGTCTCGCCCTCGAGGCCAATCACCACAGTGGGTAGCTGGGTAGCCTCCGCGATCTTACCCGCGACAATGCCAACCACACCCGGGTGCCACCCTTGACGAGCCAGCACCAACCCGGCCTTCGACCGAAGCCCGCGTTCTGCGATCTCGGCAAGCGCCTCCGTCAGCATTTCCTCCTGCACGGCGCGACGACGCAACTGAGTCTGCTCCACGAGCGAAGCCAGCCCCATCGCAGTGGTCCGATCCTCTGTGAGCAACAGCTCCAGCGCGTCGTCTGGGTTCCCCAACCTGCCGGGTGCATTCAAGCGAGGAGCGATGCGAAACGCGATGTCCTCACTCGTAACGGTGCGCGACAAATCGATCTTTGCGAGGTCGGCGAGAGCCCGAATGCCGGGCCTCCCTCCTCGAGAAAGGACACGCAGCCCCGCGTGCACGAGCGCGCGATTGTCACTCGTCAGGGGCGCGACATCAGCGACGGTTCCGATCGCCACGAGATCGAGATAGCGGCGCAAATCTAGCTCTTTCCCAAGAGCTTGCCGCAAGCCTGCCGCGAGGGTGAGCGCCAAGCCACAGCTCGCAAGGTACTTGAACGGGAAGCTGCACTCTGGCCGGTGTGGGTTGAGAAACGCGAACGACGGCAGCTTCTCCTTCGGCACGAGGTGATGGTCAATCACGACCGTGTCCACGTTTCGCTCGTTGAGAAACGCAATCCGCTCGTGATCACTGGAGCCGCAGTCGCAGGTGATCAGAAGACTCGGCGACGCGGTCAGAATGCGACTCACAGCCTTCGCCGAAAGGCCGTAGGCCCCTTCCGTCCGAGTGGCCAGAAAGGGCGTTACATCGCCCCCCAACGCGCGCAGGACCTGCGTGAGAATGGCGGTGGAGGTGATGCCGTCACAATCGTAGTCGCCAAAGACGGCGATGCGCTCACCCCGCCGGACTGCGCTTGCGATGCGCTCGACAGCGAGCGCTCGATCCGCCATCTCATGCGGTGGCGTGAGATGCGATAGCTTCGGGTCGAGCCAACGAAGCAGCTTGTCGTCTTCGAGCGTCGGGTCTCGAGCCGCCACGGCGGCCAGTGCCGCCGCGCTCGTGAAGGTTAGGCGATGCGTCTCCCGCAGACGCCCCACAAGCTCCGGGTTGGCCTCGAAGACCTCCAACTCGGAGCCGAACACCGCCAAACCCACTGGAGCTAACGATTCAGCGTAAATAACCGTCTCCGCTAAACTACAGCCGCCGCGCGCTTGGCTCCACGTGTACGAGAGGGCTTGGCCTTCACAGGGCTGCTGCTCGCAAAGAACTTTCGATCAACCCACTCGGTGAACGGAGCAGCAATGTAGATCGACGAGTAGGTTCCAACTCCGATACCGACGAGCAGCACGAAGGCGAAGTCCTTGAGCACCTGCGTGCCGAAGAACAAGAACATCAGCATCGAGGCCGCGGCCGTGGCGCTGGTGATCAGCGTTCGGCCGAACATTTCCGAAACGGAGAGATTGACGATCTCGCCGAAGCTCATACCGCGGTGCTTCGCCAGGTTCTCTCGCACACGATCGAACACCACCACCGTGTCGGTGAGGGAGTAACCAAGCACCGTCAGAATCGCCGCAACGGTCGAAAGCGTGACCTCCTTTTGGAGGACGCACATCGCCCCGAACGCAATCGCCACATCGTGAATCAAGGCGACGACCGCGCCCGGTGCAAAGCGCAAATCGAAGCGCAAGGCGATGTACGCCATGATGAAGAACAGCGCGATGAGCACGCTCTTGAGCGCGGCGTCACGAAGCTGCTCCCCCGCCTTCGGACCAATCCATTCGATACGCAAAGGCTCGGCCGGCACGGCTGCGACAAGCTGCTGGCCGTTCGATTGCGCGGCTTTCTCGAGTTTGGTGAAGTGCTCACGCACGCCCTCCATTAGCTGCGTTCCGCGCGACTTTAGCTCGATCTCGACCTTGCGGTCACGCTCGCTGACAAGCACGACGGCCTTGGAGCCTTCCGCAACCGTGATGCCTTTGACCGTCGCGATATGGGCGCGCAGTAGGCCCATCAGCCGATCGACCTCAGCCTGGCGCGGAGTCTTACCCGTTGCGTCCGGCGTCACGTCAAAGCCATCAAGCTTCCAGTCGTAGCGCAGCGTGATCTTGTCGCCCCCAGGGCTGAACTTGATCTCGCTCGGCGAAAGCTCCTCGGTGCAGCCAGCGGGCTTGCTCTCGGAGACGCATAGACCAGCTGAAATGTTCTGCTGCTCAGCTTCCGAGATGGCGCTGACTTCCTGAACCCGGATCAAATACTGATTCGGCTTGTTGGGAACAGCGATGATCTCGGGAGCCTCGAACTGAACCGATCCGTCGTTGCCACGGATGTCTTCAACAGCCTTGCGAACGTCCTCAGCGGCCACATCGCGTTGAAACGCGATCTCGACCTCGGTGCCGCCTCGAAAGTCGGTGCCCCACTTGGGCCCGGGCTTGAAGAAGGTGATCACCGAGGCGGTGAGCAGGATGACCGACACCACGAGGAGGTGCCGCCTGTACTTCATGAAGTCGTAAAGCTTGCCTGGTTTGATGATGTACATGACGCCCTCAGCCGAGACTCAAGACCTTGGCTTTTCGCCAGCGGACAACCCAGTCGAACACGAGGCGCGTGCAGACGACGCCGGTGAACATGCTCACGATCATGCCGATGATGAGCGTGACGGCGAAACCCTTGATCGGCCCGGAGCCGTAGGTCGCCAAAATTACGCCCGCGATGAAGGTCGTGACGTGGCCGTCGACGATGGCGGAGAAAGCCCTGTCGTAACCGATGTCGACAGCCTGTCGAGGACTCTTCCCCGCTCGCAGCTCGTCACGGATGCGTTCGTTGATCAGTACGTTTGCGTCGACCGCGATACCGATCGTCAACGCCAACCCGGCGATACCGGGCAACGTCATTGAGGCGCCGAGCATGGCCAACGTAGCGACCTGCAGCACCATGTTGAAGAGCACGGCGACGATCGCGACGAATCCGGCGCGCGCGTAAACCACCAACATCACGATGAACACGAGCACCGCGCCGAGCGCGCCGCCCTTGAGACCTTGGAGAATCGCGTCGGTACCGAGCGAAGGACCAATCTGCTGCTCGCCCTTGTAAACGATGGGAGCCGGAAGAGCTCCGGACTTGAGCACCAGTTCGAGGTTGCCAGCGGCCTTGTGTTGCTCCTCAATCGAGCCGCTACCCATCGTGATGGTGGCTCCTCCGCCTGCGATCTTCTGGTTGATGACCGGCGCGCTTTCCACCTTTTCATCGAGCAAGATGGCGAAGCGGCGCTTGATGTTGTCACCGGTCACACGCTCGAACTGGTCTGCGCCACGAGGAGAGAACTCGAGAGCAACCAACCACCCACCGAGCCCGCCTGCGCGCTGCTCACGCTCGCGCTTGGCAGCTCGGATCATGTCGCCCGTGACGTCCGCGCGTGAGAACAGGTAGTAGGCTCGCCAGTAGACGTCCTCTTTACCGTCCCCGAGCGGCCGGCTTTCGCGCTCGAAGGCGATCTGGTGTGTGTCCGGAACGACCATGGCCTTCTCCGCCCAAGCCTTGAAGCGCTTGTAGGTGTCGTTGATCGGCTCGCCCTCCCGCGGGCGCATGATCGGATACGGACGCGACTCAGTCTTTCCAGGTCCGAGCGGAGCATTCTCGATCGACCACTCGACGCCTGCCTCCGCGCACGACGGACAATCCTTCTGGAGGTCGGCGAAGCCGTTGGCTCCATCGTCCACCATCTTGAAGTCGAGGCGAGCGGTTTGGCTGACGAGCGCCTTGATTTCCTCGAACTGACGACGGTCCTCACCAGGCACCTCGACCACGATGTCTTCCTCGCGGATCGATACGGCAGCTTCTTTGAGACCGAGGCTGTCGACGCGGCGCAGGATCTTGTCCTTGGCTTGGTTGACCGCGCTCTTGCGCTCCGACTCTGCAACCTCTTTCTTGATGTTGAAGCTGATCTTGCGCTTGTCAGCTGTGTCACGGACAACCGAGAGTTCCTCGGCGAACCGCACCATCAGCTGATCATTGATCACGGCCGCGTCTTCTTCGCTGGTGAAGACCACGTTGATCTTCGACACGTCGGCGCGGGGCTTCTCGAACTTGGCTCGCGCGCTCAGCGCGTCATTCTGGGCTTGGGTCGCGAGGAAGCCATCTTCAGCGATCAGCTCCCACTTCCGCGCGACGGCCGTCTTCAGATCGTCGTAGTAGCGATCGCGCTTGTCGCGAATTGCCTCTTGAACGTCAACCGTATACTCGACGCGAAAGCCGCCCTTGAGATCGAGACCGCGCACCAGGCGAAACGGCACGTTCGCGCGAATGAAGCGCCCGAAGCCGTCGTGACCAGCACGCCCCTCGGCGTCATACGCGGCTTGGGCTTCACTGCTCGCGTTCGGATCGTAGTCGGGCCGCGCAAAGCGTTCGTCGATGTACGTCGGGTAGAGCGCCAGGCCCGAGGCTAGGCCCAAGAAGATGCAGAACCCGACCTTGGCTCGCCAAGCGGCGTCCACGAAGTGGGTGGCTACGAATAGGGCCCACGGAATCACCATGGCCGCAAGCGCGAGCACCAGGAAAGCCTCGTACTTGGCGGCAACACCGGCAGCCGCAGCTGCCAATGCAGCCGTTCCAAGCGACCCTCGCTTGCTCTTCACACCGAGCGTGGCCAGCGCAAGAACGAGCGCGAATCCACCGAAACCGTACGCAAGATATGTGTAGACCACGGCTAGCCCTTGCTCGCCTTCTTCGACTTATCGTCGTCGCTTGAATCCTTGGAGTCCTTGGAGTCTTTCGAGTCCTTGGAGTCTTTCGAGTCTTTCGCCTTGGCGTCTTTGGGATCAACCTCAATGCCGTCGATAGCGTCTCGACGGAAGGTCACGTTGACACCGGGAGCGAGTTCTATTTCGGCGTAGCGCTCGGTGAGTTTGATCACCTTACCTACCGCCCCGCCTCGGGTGGCCACACGAAGGCCGACCTTCAAACCGGCCTCCATCTCCTTCTGTTTCTTGTTCTGTCCACGCATGAGGAACAGCACGAGAACGATGGGTAGAAGGAAGGGCAGGAGCCCCATGAGCCCTCCGCCCATTCCGCCACCTGCAGGCGGAGCACCGGGGGATTCGGGAGGCGCGGCGTCGGGCGTCGACGGCTGCGATAGAAAAAGGCTGATCATGATGGTCCTGGGGGGCGCGGGCGCTGCGAGCCGGTTGCAGCTCGTGCTCCCGCTCGGGCACTCAGGCCGAAGGTCGGGAGTGCTTAATCAGTTTCAAGAGAGCAGGCAACGTCCATCGACTCCGCAAAGTCACACGGTGTCGCTTGACAACCGTCAGGCGGGCGTTTAACGTCCGCCCCGCTTCGCACCTCCGGGTGATGAAGCGCACGTTGACCCAGGCGCGTAGCTCAGTGGTAGAGCACTACCTTGACACGGTAGGGGTCGTTGGTTCGAAACCAATCGCGCCTACAAATTGACGTAACGAAGAACGGCGGGCTTCCCCGCCGTCTTGCTTTTGTTCTCCTTCGATTGTCGTCTCGGTTTGTCCCTGTGGACGGGCTTCAGCCCCAACAGGGGGTCGCGCTTGAGACTTTCGCGGGGGAGCTACTAAGGCTAGATGAGGGAGCCCGCGGCTACCCGGCAACGGCTGAAACCAAAATGAATAACGACTCTCCCTCCCCTGCCAAACCCCTCGCTGAGTGGTTGGCTGACGCCATCCGCAAGGATTCCACCATCATCGGAGCGAAGCTCCAGGGCCGCGTCGTGGATCTCCACACCCCCGTCGTCGTGGAAGACCCCACCAAGCTCCCGCTCGTCCGCGCAAAAGACGAGGCTGGGATCGCGATGATTCGTCACTCGACTGCCCACATCATGGCCGACGCTGTGCAGCGAATCTTTCCGGGTACCAAGGTGACGTTTGGGCCCGCGACGGACGGTGGGTTTTACTACGACTTCGACTCGCCGAAGGGTGCCTTCAACGACGAGGACCTCGCGAAGATCGAGGACGTGATGCGCAAGATCATTGCGCAGAACCGCCCCTTCACGCGCACCGTCGTCAGCCGTGCTGCCGCCAAAGAATTGTTCCAAAAGCTCGGCGAAAACTACAAATGTGAGCACATCGATCGCCTGCCGGAGAACGAGCCCATTTCGGTTTATAGCCACGGCTCGATCGCTGGAGCGGCGAGCGGGCACAACGAAGGTGAATGGCTCGACCTGTGTGAAGGGCCGCACATTCCCAGCGCAGGTTTCATTGGTGCAGTGAAGCTCACCAGCGTTGCCGGAGCGTACTGGCGCGGGGATGAACGAAACCCGATGCTGCAGAGGGTCTACGGGACCTCGTTCGGCTCGCAGAAGGAGCTCGATGAGCACTTGAAGCTGCTCGAAGAGGCCAAAGCGCGAGACCATCGCAAGCTGGGCAAGGAACTCGACCTGTTCATGTTCCACGAATGGGCACCGGCGATGCCGTTCCTGCTTCCGCGCGGGGCCTTCGTTTACAACCAGCTCGTCGCCTACATGCGCGCGCTCTACGTCGAGTACGGATACGACGAGGTGATCACGCCGCAGGTTTTTGACAAGCGATTGTTCGAAACCAGCGGCCACCTGCCGAATTACCGCGAGAACATGTATCTCCCGATGACGGCGGAGTACCTCGATGAGGCGAGGATGTCGCTCTCGGTTGGGGTCTCTGCAGATGACCACGACTACAAAGAGAAGGACGAAGCCCGCGACAAGGCGGTGATCAAGCACCTCTCGGAGATGGAGCGGCTCGGCCTCAAGCCGATGAATTGCCCGAGCCACTGTTTAATGTTCGCGCAGCGGCGCCGTAGCTACCGGGAGTTGCCTTGGCGTGTAGCTGACTTTGGGCGCTTGCACCGCTACGAGCGCGGCGGCGTAGTCCACGGGCTGGCGCGCGTTCGCAGCTTCTGTCAGGACGACGCACACATTTTCACTACGCCGGATCGCATGCAAAGCGAGATCGAGAGCTTCATCAAGTTGCTCTACGAGGTGTATGCGGCCTTCAAGTTCGACCGAGTCGACATCAAGCTCGCAACGCGCCCCGACAAGCGCATCGGCTCCGATGAGCAATGGGACGCAGCCGAGAAGGCGTTGGCGGAGGCGCTGCGCTCAGCCAACCTTGAGTTCGAGGTAGCTGAGGGAGAAGGCGCGTTCTATGGCCCCAAGCTCGAGTTCCACATCCAAGACGCGCTCAAGCGGTCGTGGCAACTCGGAACGATCCAAGTGGACTACGCCCTCCCCGACCGCTTCGACCTCGACTTCGTTGGCTCGGATGGCGCCAATCACCGGCCGATCATGCTTCACCGAGCGATCCTTGGTTCGCTCGAACGGTTCCTGAGCGTGCTGATCGAGCACGTCGGCGGCGCGTTTCCGACGTGGCTTGCACCGGAGCAGGTTGCTCTCGTGACGGTCAGCGAGAAACAGAACGAGTACGCCCAGGAGCTCTTGGGCATCTTTCAGCAACATGGCATTCGCGCCAAAGCTGACATGGGGGCCGACAAGCTCGGCGCTAAAATCCGCAACGCCCGACTGATGCGAGTGCCGTATGTCGGCGTGCTCGGCGACAAAGAGGTCGAGGGCCGCGCGATCTCACCGCGCTCCCGTGACCTCAACAAAGATCTTGGTTCGCTGTCGCTCGACTCCTTCATTGAGTTGATCAAGAAGGAATCGCAGTTTCCGCGCGTCGGCGCCCAGTGATCGGTGCTCATCAAGCACGGCCGGCTGAGGTTGCTCCTCGCCGGCCGAGCGTCGTGAGAGCTTGATGTGCCGTTGCGTCTGGTCAGGCGCACGCAGGCCTCGTCAGCGAGCGCAAAAGAAATCTTTCTGTCCGAGGCCCTTGCGTGGGCCTGAACAATCGTCTCTCATCCGCCCTTCCCCATTCTTGCAACAAAAAAGGAGCTCCTGAACCCGCATGGCCATGCGCAGATTCGATCCTCGTCAACAGCAACGCGGCCCTCAAATCCGTATCAACCAACGTATCCGCGTCCCCGAGATTCGCGTCATCGGTGAGGACGGAGAGATGTTGGGCATCCTCCCCACACACGAAGCCCTCCGGCGCGCACAAGAGCGCGGGCTTGACTTGGTGGAGGTGAACCCGAAGGCCGATCCGCCTGTCTGCAAGATCCTCGACTACGGCAAGTTCAAGTACGACGAGAAGAAGAAGGCGCGCGAAACCCGAATCAAGACGGCTGCGTTCGAGATCAAGGAGATCAAGCTTCGGCCCAAGACCGATGATCACGACTTGGACTTCAAGACCCGCGCCGCGCAAGCCTTCCTCGAGGCTGGGCACAAGGTGAAGTTCACCGTGCGATTCCGTGGCCGTGAGATCACGCACCCCCAGGTCGCCCAGCAGCAGCTCGACCATATCGTGCAGAAGCTGGAAGAAATCGCGGTGATCGAGGTTAGGCCGGCGATGGAGCAGCGCACCATGACGCTGCTGGTCGCGCCCAAGGCCGTGGTGATGCAGAAGGTTCAAACGGCGCGCGCTCAAGCAGCCAAAGCCCTTCGTAAAGACCGTCCGGAAGATCGCGAGCTGGCACGCCAAGACGCTGACGTCGCCAAATTCGAGCAGCAACTTGCAGACGCGGAGGACGAGGACGACGACGACGACGACGAGGACGAGGCCAAGGAGTGAGAGCTCGGCTTCTGCTGGCGTTGGTGCTCGGGAGCTCGCTCGGAGCTCCCGGGTGCGCCACCGAGACGGAGGTGCTTTTCGGCGAACCGGATGAGATCTTGGGAGCGGACGCCGCCACCATTTCGTCAGGAGGCTCGTGTACGCCTGACCTCTCCTGCAGCGTGAGCTTCCGGGACGACATCTTCCCGGTACTCGTCGAGACCGCGCGCTGCAGCTCGGCTGGGTGTCACGCCACTGCCATTGCCCAGTTCGAGTTTCCCGAGAACGCAGGCGACGCCCGTGAGGCGCTGCTCGCGTACGTCTTCCAGGGCAGCGAAGCGTACGTGCTTCCCTGCCAGCCCGAGGCCTCCAAGTTTTTGTGCAATCTCAACCTCGGTGAAGCTGCACAGCCGGGGTCTTCGTGCGGGTCTCCGATGCCGAAACTGATTGATGATGCCGTGAGCGACACGGCGCTTAGCCAGGCTGACTACGACGCCATCGAGCAGTGGATCACCTGTGGGGCTCCAGACAATTGATCATGCAAAGGCGCCTTCCGCTCCTCACGCTGCTGCTGAGCTCGCTGCTTGGGCTTTCCAGTAGCGCGTTGGCTCAAAACAAGCCCGGCGAACCGGCGAACGAGCCGAAGAGCGATGCCAAAGCAGGGACGACGGAGGATGCGGAAGCTGCAGCGCTGCAAGCGGTTGCCGAGGCTTTGGATCTGATGAACTCCGGCAAGGCGGATGAAGCGCTCACCAAGTTGACCGCGCGCTTTGAGCAGTGCGGCGCTTGTGAGTCCTCCACGCGGGGTCTCGTGCTGTCGACGCTGGGCATCGTCTACGGCAACGGCAAGGCGGATCTGGCGCGAGCGGAGGCGATCTTTGTCGTAGCCCTTCGTGAGGACCCGTCCCTCGAGCTTGACCGCGAGTTTGCAAACAAGGACGTCGGTAAGGCGTTCGCCGAGGCTCAGCGTGAGGTCAAGAAGACGCCCAACGGTCCCGGCAAGGGCTCTACGCGCCTGCCGCCGACACGAGCTCAGCGCGAGTCGGCCCGCGAGGGTGCAGCGCAACTCGCAGCGGGTAACTGGAGCGACTGTATGGGAACGCTGATCGGAGCGATGAGCGATTCCGAGTTTGCGGAGGGTAAACTTTCGTTAGCGCGTTGCGAGGAGGCTGGGAGCTTGCTGCTCGAAGCGATTCGAGACGCCACTCGAGCTGCTGAGATGGCCCGCCAAGAAGGCAATCCTTCGGTTGAAGCGCAGGCCAAGGAGTTCCTGGAGAAACTCGCGGATGAAACGCCACGGATCGTGGTGGTGGTGCCGGCGTCGATCGACGGCGCCGAAATCAAGGTCGATGGCGAGAAGTTCTCGCGCGATGAAGCGACCAAAGGCATTCCACGCAACCCGGGAAAGGCCACTGTGGAGGTCGTCGGCAAAAAGGCTGGCTACCCCTTCACCTTCAAGACGCAGGAAACGGTCGAGCGAGGGGAGAAAATCACCGTCGACGTTTCACAGGCTTCGGGTAGTCAGAACAGCGCGGTGCAACAGTGCCTTGCCAACGCGAAGACCGCCGATGAAGTCGCGCTGTGTTTGGAGACTGGCGGCAAGGGTCGAGGGCTCACGTTCCGCGGCGCGCTCGAGGTCTCGAGCTACAACGACACGCTGCACGTGGATGCCCTGTCGCCTGGCGTTAAGCTCGGCTTTGAGAACCCCGCACAGGGCTGGCTGATCGGTGGCAGCGCGATGGTGGACGTCGTCAGCGCTGCGTCGCCCGATATCGTTGCTACTGCGTCACGGCGCTTCGATCAGGCGCGCTTCGCCGGAACACTGGGCGGCGACGTCAAGATCGACGTCGTGCGGGTGGGAGCGAAGACAGCCGTTTCTTACGAGAACGACTACACGGGCCGCTCCTTTGGGGTGGTGCTCGCGGCAGACGTCTTCGACAAGCGGGTGACCCCTTCGATTGCCTACACGCTGGGCTACGACACGCTGGGTATCGCGGGTGACAGCACCTTCGAGAGCGACATATTCGTACACACGGTCGACGTCGGAGCCAGTGCGGTGCTCTCGACCACGACGGTGATGGTGGGTGCTGGTACTTTTGCAGCCGAGTCCGGCGACCAGTCCAAGCCCTACCGCCACGTGCCGTTCTTTACTTCGGACGTCGCACCGGACGTACCGCGAGGCGCAACGCCGGCGGCCGTGGCCGCAGCAAGACTGCCAGTGGCCGCCAAGGACCGGCTCCCCGACTCGCGCCTGCGTGGGGCGGTGGCAGCGGGTATTCGGCAACGCTTCGACGAGTCGACGTTGCGGGTCGATGAACGCTTCTACTTGGACGATTGGGGGTTGCTGGCGAGCACGACCGAAGCGCGCTACCTACACGATCTCACCGACTCGACGCGGCTCGGCCCTCATGCTCGCTTCCACATCCAGTCGGGCGTGGACTTTTGGCAGCGGGCCTACGTCGCGAGCGCAGCCGGTTTCCCGCTGACCTTGCCCGAGTACCGAACAGGCGATCGCGAGATGGGTCCAATGTTCAACCTGGCCTTGGGCGGAAGCTTTCGACAGAAAGTGAGCGATAGCTTCGCTCTCGGTCTGAACATTGACGGCCTCTACTCACAGTTTCTTGATCACATCTATGTGTTCGACCGCTGGGGGCTGTTCACAGCTTCAACCTTGGAGCTCGTGCTCGAATGAACCGTTTACTCGCTGCTGGTCTGCTTACGCTCGGCGGTGCGGCGTTCAGCTGCCGCTATGATCCGGTGCCGCAAGACAACATTGCAGAGCTGGGCGAGGAGCAGGGCGAACCAAGCGCAACCCATCGCCCTGGTCAGCCTTGTGTGCTCTGCCACTCGACCTACGAGGGCGCCAAACCACTGATGGCGATCGGTGGAACCATCTACTACCAAAATTCGGGCGGCCAGATCTTGCCGGCGGAGAACGTGCTGGTGCGCATCACCGATTCACAGAACACCGAACGAAAAGCGTGCACCAACGAGGTCGGCAATTTCTGGGTGGAGCGGGACAACTGGCAGGACATCACCTACCCACTCGAGGTGCGAGCGGGTGGCCGTCGCATGCAATCAATTGTCGGACGTGAGGGGTCCTGCGCGGCGTGTCACACCCTTCCGAACGACAACAGCTTGGATGCGGTCACCGGTGCGGCTCGTGATTCGGCGGGCGTAGTAGTGGTCTCGGAGAGCGATTTGCTCGGGCCCTGTGCTGGAGAACCTGCTGGCGGCGCTGGCGGCGCTGGGGGAAGCGGGGCCGGTGGCGCTGGTGGCAACGGCGGGGCCGGTGGTGGCGGCGGCGCTGGTGGAACTGGGGCCGGCGGGGCCGGTGGCGCTGGTGGGACGGGCGGCATGGCCGGGGCTGGTGGAATGGGCGGAGTAGGCGGCATGGCGGGTGCGGCTGGGGCAGGTGGCGTGTGAGACGAGGTCGAAGCCTGCTGTTTCTCGCGGCCTTAGGGGCAGCCGCCTGTCGAGACGACCTTGCAGCGCAAAAACCTCTGCTTTGTCCAGCTCCCGAGCTGTTCACCGAGGCGGTGCAGCCGTACCTCGAGAAGCGATGCGGAACGCTGGATTGCCACGGCAGTTCGCAGCGGCCGCTGTCAGTTTACGGCCAGTTTGGGCTGCGGCATCCGCTGGAGGCCAACGTCTCTGGAGGCGAGCCCACCACAGACGTTGAGAGCAACGCCAACTACCTATCCGCGTGCAGTCTCGAGCCTGAACTTATGGCTGGCGCCCTCGAGGACCTCGGAGCTTCAGCGGACAAACTCAAACTCGTGGCCAAGCCCCGCGGGCAGATGAACCACAAGGGTGGCCGTGTTGTGAATGAAGGAGACGCTGGAGATCGCTGCATCATGGGGTGGGTAGGCTCCATCTCGAACGAAGATGCAGCGCGCGTTCGTGCCGAGTGCAAGACCGCGCTGGAAAGCCTAAAGTAGCGGTAACGTTCGTGACCAAGCTTCAAGTGCTTCGATGAGACAGGAACCGCGTCCGGGAGACATTGTCGCGGGGAAATACCGCGTTCGAGCCATTCTCGGCAGAGGCCGAGGAACGCTCGTTGAAGCGGAAAATGTTTCGTTCGAGCAGCGCGTCGCAATTCGCATCGTATCGCCGCAACTGGGCGACAACGTCGAGATAGGAAAATTTCGCAGGGAAGCGCGCGCGCTCGCCAAGTTGGGCTCGGAGCACGTGGCCCGGATCATCGACGTTGGGAACTTGCAGGACGGATCCTTCTACCTCGTGCGCCAATACCTCGAGGGCCTCGACGTGGCGCGCTACCTCAAGGGCCGACGAACGCTAGGCGTTGAAGAGTCGATTGGTTGGATCTTGCAAGCGACCGAAGCAGTCGCCGAGACCCACGCCTACGGGATCCTGCTTCGTGAACTGTCGCCGTCCCATCTTTTCTTGGCGGACCGGAGTCCCGGCGTTCGCAGTGGGCCGCGGGTGCTCAAGGTGATCGACTTCGGCACGAGCAAACTCCTGCGTGAGAACTCGGATGCGGCGGTGGAGGAGTTCACCTCGACGACGCTCACCGGAATATCGCCCTACTCCTCGCCTGAGATGCTGCGCCGGCAAAAGGACCTCGACGTTCGCACCGACGTTTGGTCGCTCGGCGCCATCCTCTACGAGATGCTCTCAGGGCGACCTCCTTTTGGTAGCGACACGCTATCGCTTGCCATCGCGATCACGCGGGACAACCCGACGCCGCTCGGTCAGCTTCGACGAGACGTCCCTCCCGAGGTTGAGGAAGCCGTCATGCGCTCCCTCTCGAAAGACCGGAATCAGCGAACAGCGGACACGCACGCGTTTGCAGCGTCGCTCGCGCGGTTTGCTCCACCAGAGGGCCGGGCGTTGATGGAGCGCATTCGCGGTCTCGCCGCCTCGGCGCGCAACCGAGCCAACGGAAGCTCGAGCGAAGAAGAGGAGCTCGAGGTTAGCGAGGTCGAGGAGCTGAGCGACGACGGAGAAGAAGCGGCGACGCGCGTAGGGCGCGTCGCTGACATCATGAAGAGCGGTGCTTTGCCGACGCCCGGCGGGCCTCGTGCTGCGCAGGCTCAGACTGCGCAGGCTCAGACTGCGCAGGCGCAGAGGGTGCAGGCTCACACGGCCCCAACCCCCGGCCGCATGGCGCCACCGCCTGGTTACGGGCGCGGCCCTGTGGACGAGCCAACGGCACCTCGCAACCCGTCGAGGACGGTACCCACGCCTGCCCCGCCAGCCGCCCCAGCGCCCCGGGCGATCACCCAAGAAAAAACCGAAGCGCTTGGGGTCAACTTTAACTTCTCACCCAACTTGGGAGCTGGCTCGCCTTCAGCCCCGCCGCCTGGTCCGGTGTTCGCCGGTGCGGCGGGTGGGTCCAATCCCAACGCGCCCAAACCAACACAGGTGCTGCCGGCGCTGCTCGATAACCCGCGCGCGTCGCTGCCGGCGATGCCTGGCCTACCTGCGCTCCCAGCTCCGCCGAGGCCCTCGTTGCACCCGGATGCGAGTTCGACCCCGGGAATGATCGCGCCCGCGATGCCGATGAGTGCAGCAGAGTCGCAGTGGGGAGCGCGACCCGCTCCGTCGAATCCCGGGACGTTTGGTGCGCAGCCAGTTCAACCGCTCCCCGCGCCCCAACCCAAGAACGCGTTTGGGCGGAAACTCGCACTCATGGTCGTGCTCGGCGCCGGCTTCGCGCTGGCCCTGATGATCGTGGTGCTGGTGGTGTTGCCGTCGGGCGGCGGAGCCTCGGCGACAGCGTCCGCATCCCCATCAACGACAGCGAGCACCGCGGGCCCCGCGCGAACGCCAACCGCTGCTGTCACCAGCGATCCCGTACCAACGGCGACGCCCACAGCGACGAGCGAGGTGGTTGCATCGGCAACGCCGTCCGCTGAGCCGACAACGGAGCCAACCGCGACCCCCACGGCGACGGCCAAGCCTCGCAACACAGCGACCGTCGCAACCACGTCGCAGCCTGTAGCGACCAGCAAGCCGACTGCGACTCCGACCGCGACTGCAACGGTGGAGCCCGCGAAACCAGGCGAGCAGGGCACGTTGGTGCTGGTTGCAGTCGGAGGGACCTGCGCCTTCTCGGTGAACGGGGCCTCCAAGGGGACCACCAACTCGGTCAAGCTTTCGGTGGCGCCGGGCAACTATGCGGTCACCTGCAAACCTGCAAGCGGGGCGTCTCGATCGCGGTCCGCGTCAGTGAAGGCCGGCAAAACGGCGATGATCACCTTCAAGTTGTAGCGCGAACACGTTGCAGCGCGTGAATCGCGGTCGCGGCATCGGCGCGCATCACTCCTTGCTCCAACGCTCATGGTTCTTGGTCCGTTCGCGCTCAGCGATCGCAACGCGTCCCCAGTCCCAGCTGACCAGCTTGCGGAAAGCACCGACGTCGTCACCGCCGTAGATGTGGACGCCGCGCGCTTCGGCGGATTCGGAGAGCGTTGGCTGCCAGCGACCAGAGGACACGAAGCGCAGCAGCGTCAGCACCCCGGCTTCAATACGGCCGATGAAGATGCCACAACGCTTGGCGCGTGGGTCGGGCGCACAACCTCCGGCGAGCCAGAGCTCCTCGTTCCCGAGCGGATGCCATAGCCAAATCCGTTCGACGACGAACAGCTTGGGGACCGGTCCCTCGTTCGTTGCGTTGGGATCGGAGGTCGTACCCTCGCCAGCAGCCTCGAGCCGGTGAATCGCCTGCTCGAAGAGGAGCCGATGCGCCGCATCGTCGGGACGGTAGCGAAGCGGAGCGCCTCGCTCGACCACCAGTTTCACCTCGGCCGAGTTACGGGGTCCGAGGCAGCACCGAAAACCCACGTGATTCGCCTTCTCTTGCGGCTTGCGACTCGCGACGTGGGCGCAGCGACCAACCAGCTCGCCGTGACTGCCATTGCCCCCCTTGAGGGTAACGAGTCCCTCTGTCCCTCGACCGTAGTCGGAGCTGGTCCACGACCACACTGAGCCGTGCACATCCGCCACGCCAAAAGCGCTGGTACACAAGCCGTGAAAGCCGTTCGGGGTCAGCGAGTCGCCGGCTTTGCCCGTCTCACAGCGCTCAGCTTGGTACTCGTTGCCGTAGGGATAGATCCAGTTGTCGGGCCCTTTGCAGGCCCGCTCGAGTTCGAGTTCGGTGCACAGGCGCTTGCCCGACTCACCACACAATCGCTCCGCTTCATCCCGACTCACGCTCGTGGTTGGAAGTGCGCCAGCCTCATTCGGGTGGAGGTAAAGATCGACGTGAAAGCCGGTGAGCTCGAATGCGTCGCCTGGGAGTTCGGCATCGGCCACCCGAGGGACTTGAGTCCAGAGTGCGCCGGAGATCAGCTTGCCGGGCGGGATCCAGACCATGCCGACATGCCGCGGCGCTTCATCGCCCATGGCCCAGCCCGAGGCCGAAGTTGAGCTGTTGGAAGAGGAATCCCGGTGACAAGCCACGAGCAGCGCAACGACCGCAACCGCGACCGAGTGGCTGTCCGGCCGACCGTTGGGCCGCCTCGTCAATCCGCGTCCTTCTCGCGCAACCCCAGCTCCTTCATCTTGAGCTGGAGCCCCTTGCGCGAAATCTTCAGCAAGCGAGCCGCATGAGTCACGTTGCCGTGGGTCGACAGCAGCGCTCGCTCGATCAGCTCCTTCTCCAAGCGCGTCATGGCAGCCTTCACCTGCTCCTTGAGCCCATCACTGGCCGGCGAGGGGATGGGCGTCTCATGCACCTGCGGCGTGGCGGCAGCGACCGGCTCGCGTCGCTCACGAGCCGCCCCCCCACGAAGCTCTTCCGAAAGATCGTGGACGGCGATCAATTCGCCATCAGCAAAAAGCACCGCTCGTTCGACGACGTTTTCGAGCTCGCGAATGTTGCCTGGCCAGGCGTGCGCGGTGAGCTTCTCCATCGCCGCTTCATCCACCCCCGAGATCCGCTTCTGTAGCCGCGCATTGAACTTCTTGACGAAGTGCTCGACCAAGAGCGGGATGTCGCTCTTGCGCTCCCGAAGTGCTGGCAGCGCGATCGGGACGACGTTTAAGCGGTAGTAGAGGTCCTCTCGAAAGCTTCCGTGCCCTATCTCCTTTTTGAGATCGCGATTGGTTGCCGCCACCAACCTCACGTCGACCTTCATCGTCTTGATACCGCCGACACGCTCGAACTCACTCTCTTGCAGGACTCGCAGCAGCTTGACCTGCATGTCGACGGGCAACTCGCCAATTTCATCGAGAAATAGCGTTCCTCCGCTCGCGAGTTCAAAGCGTCCGGGCTTCGCCGCGACAGCGCCAGTGAAGGCTCCTCGCTCATAGCCAAACAGCTCCGCCTCCATCAGGTCCTTCGGGATCGCCGCGCAGTTGACCTTGATGAAGGGGTTCTCACGTCGTGGGGAGTTCTCGTGGAGCGCACGCGCGACGAGCTCCTTCCCCGTTCCGCTTTCTCCTGTGACCAAGACCGTTGTCGGCGTCCCCGCGACGCGCTCGAGCACGGCATACACGTCGAGCACCGGCTGGGATTGGCCGATGATGCCGAAGCGGGCACCAACGAGCGGCTCGTCTTTCGCCTCCTCGACTCGACTCGCGTCATGACTCTCGAGCTCCCGCGTGCGCAGGGCCTTCTTCACGATGATGCGCACTTCCTGCTGGTCGAACGGCTTGGTCAGGTAGTCGAAGGCGCCGGTTTTTAGCGCTTCGACGGCCGTCTCCACCGTTCCGTGCGCCGTCATCATCAGCACCGGGCGCGTGGGGTCATCGCGCAGCGCGGCGCGCAGTAGGTCCATCCCGTCGACCTTGGGCATGCGCAGGTCGGTGATCACCAAATCGATGTGGTTCTCGCGGAGCAGCAGCAACGCCGCCTCGCCGTCCTCAGCGACATGAACGTCGTACCCCTCGCGCGTAAGCTGCGCGGAGAGCACCCTGCGCAGATTGGCTTCGTCATCGACCACGAGAATCTGTTTCCGTTCGGGCGGGATCACGCGCGCAGCGTACCACGGCCAACCAACAAGTCCTGCGCGTCAAGCGGCGCTCGCTCTCCGCGCGACCGCCGGGATAATTACGGCCGACGCTGCGAGAAGGTTGTAATCCCTTTGGCATCTCCGATAATTCGCCCGTGAACATCGCACATCGCGTCCTTCTTGCAGGCAGCCTGTTCGGGGTTTCCCTGGTACCGACCACAGCCTTCGCCGCCGACAAGATCTCCGAGCTGAAGAACGCCTTTCCGCCCTGTACGCAACGTCCCGAAGCCCGCGCCGAGGAGCAAGCGCGGGCGCTCAACAAGCTGGCCAATCAGGCGCTCGAAGAGAAGCGTTGGAAAGATGCTTCGGACCTTTGGACCAAGGCCCACGCGCTCGATTGCTCGCGACCGCGGGTGTTCAAGAGCTTGGGACAGGCTTTCGAAGCAGACGGCAATGTCCACGCCGCCGTGGCCATGTATGAGCTCTTGAGCGAGCGGGCTCCGAGCGAAGTACCTGAGGACCTACCGCCCAAGATCCACGAGCTTCGGCTGAAGGCGCAAAAGCTCGATGACGCTGCTGCGGCTTCAAGCCCCGCCAACGCGAAGCCGCCTACTGAGCCGGCGAAGAAGGTCGAGTTGGAGCGGCCGTTGGGGTTCGTTCCTTGGATTTTGGTTGGCGGGGGCGCGGCTGTGGCCGTGGGTGGTGGGGTATTGATTGGGGTTGGTCAGGCGCAGGCCAGCGCGGCTGAAGGCGAATGCAAAGTGCCGGAGGAGCGAACCGGCTGTCCCCAAAGCGCCGTTGATGACGGTGAGGCTGGCGAGCTGATGAGCCAGATCGGTCAAGGGTTGCTTTACGGTGGGGTTGGCGTCGCGGCGCTAGGCTTGGTGCTGCAGTTCGCAGCAAACGGCGAGCGCCCCGTCGAAATGGCAACGGTCCCATTCCAATTTGCCGTGGTTCCGCAGGCGGGTGGCGTTGCGTTCACTGCCTTCGGCACGTTCGAATGAAGGTACGCTGGCTTCTGCTCGGCCTACTGCTGGGAGCGTGCTCTCGCACAGATGAGCCTGCAGTAGCGAAAGAACGCACGAGCGACGCCCGCGGTTCGAGTGCGTCGCCTGCAGCGGCCGCGGTCAAACCGCAGCTCGTGCGCGTCCCCGCCGAGCTAAGCGACGGGCGCGACTACGTGCGCAAGATGCTGGAGCAACACAAGGACGGTAAGGTCTTGATCTACGTGGGCGCTACCTGGTGTGAGCCGTGCACGCGCTTTCACAACGCGCTCACGAGCGGTGCGCTCGACCAAGAATTATCGAACGCGGTGTTCCTCGAGTTCGATCTGGACCAGCACCAAGCGCTGCTTAGCGACTCCGATATGGCCTGCAAATCCAAGCTCATTCCGCTCTTTGCTCGCCCCAACGCGGACGGCACCTGCAGCGCCGAGCGAGCCGAGGGTGGTGTGAAAGGAGAGCGAGCCGTGAGTGTGATCCTCCCCCAGCTCAAACCGCTGCTGCGCTAACTACGGCAACGTCCACTCGATGTCGGTGGAAAGGCTCTCGCGCGAGGGAGTTGTCACGAGCGGCTTGAGCTGCTGTTGCACGCAAGCGGTGACCTCGGGGTTCGACGCGCGACGGTCTTCACTCACGCCGCGTCCTATCTGCTTGCCGTCTGGGGCAAAGACGACGTTGAAGGTCAGCTTGACGCTTGTCAGCGATGGCGTCTTCACTTGCACTGGCTTCACGCACTGCTCGACGATCGCCTTACGCTGTGACTCGAGACTGGCGACGGCGGCCGCGCGGCGGGCTGCCGCTGGGGCCGATGCGGGAGACTCGGCGGTGGCGCTGGCGTCAGCCGAAGGGGCCGAGGCCGTCGACGGTGCAGCAGCTTCGGCGACCGCGGTGTTCGCTGCTGAGGGGCTAGTCAGGACGGTGGGCGCGGTGGGAGCCACGGACGCCGGACGATCCCGCAGGCCTAGGAACAGCCCAACGCCCATCAACAGACCGGCGATGACCACCGCGACCGGGAGGCTCAGAAAAGGGGAAGCCCCGCTCGCAGGAGGGGGCTTCGATGAGGGAGCTTCAGACATGGAGCGAGGAATGGCTGGTCAGTTGGTGACCGTGATCCACCCGTTGACGAAGTCGTTGTCATTGATTGCACCAGCACCCGTGTTGCGCACGCAAGCGCCTACCAAATAGGTGCCAGCAGCAAGCGTAGTTGTGGCTGAGGCGCCGTACGAGCGACGACCAGTCGCCACCCTTTGGGTCGAATAGTTGCCAGCCGCGAAGTTGGTAATGGGCGCAGCTCCGATTTGGAAACAAAGCCCAATATCGACGTCTTGTTCAGCACCGCTAAGAAGCCCGAGTGGCAGTGTTGCCGCGCCCGTAAGCCGCTGATTGGCCGTTACGGTGATGCTGGCTGTTGGCCCGGCGAATACGTAACTTCCTGAGCCTCCAGGAATTGAAAGAGCAATCGACCCTGCAAGGCTGAACGTGGCCACCACGCCCGACGGCCCCGCGGGACCTTGAGCGCCGGTCGCGCCAGCAGGACCGGTTGCCCCGGCTGCGCCCGTTGCTCCGGTTGCTCCCGTGGGACCTTGCGGGCCCGTGGCGCCTTGCGCACCCGTTGCGCCCGCCGGACCTGCTGCGCCCGCCGGACCTGCTGCGCCGTTGGCGCCTTGCGGACCCGTTGCACCTTGCGGACCTGCCGGGCCGGCCGGACCTTGCGCGCCGGTCAGACCTTGCGGGCCGGTGGGGCCTTGCGGACCCGCAGGACCGGTGTTGCCGGCCGGGCCCATCGGCCCGGTGGGACCCGTCGGGCCAGCAGGCCCCGTCGGGCCAGCGGGACCGGCGGGACCGGTGTTACCGGCCGGACCCATCGGCCCGGTTGCGCCGGGTACGCCGGCCGGTCCCTGAGGGCCAACCAAGCCGCTGGGGCTACCAACCCACTGGCCGTTCTCGTCGATCACCTCATTACCGCCGATCGAAATCGAGTTGGGCGTGATGTCTCCGACCGCGTTGTTCGACACGAAGGCGTAAGGCACGCTGTTGATCGCCGCACGAGGCGTCATCTCGGGATCGCTGCCAACCGTGATACCGATGAAGAGCTGTTGGCCTGTGAAGGTGTTGGTGATCGGCGTGTCACCGCCGAGAGCGACCGAATAGAAGCCGTCGTCGAAGGTGATCGAGTGGACCTCGCTCCAAACGGGCGCGCCACCGGACTCCGCCGTGTAGATCGCGATCTCCATGTCCACGGTCCCGGTGACAGGCTGATTGGCCGAGTCATACAGGCGACCTTGGTGATTCAGTAGGCCAGGCACCGCGGCGCTCGCCACGCCTGCCACGCCGAAAACGCCCGCGCCCAACACCACCGCAATAAAACGCTTCATCATGGCAAGCTCCCCGTGGCTCCAATAAGGCCGCCCTGCAACTGATAGCTAGGCGAAGACATAGGCTGTTGGTTCTGGGTCGACTGACCCATCGTAAAGACGACGCGATAACCCGGACTCGTCAGCGTTCCACCGGCCGAAACGAACGACTGGCCGGGCGCGCCTGCATCGGTCACCGGGCCACCGCCGCCGGCACCACCGCCGCCCGAGGGCTCGCCCCCACCGCCGCCGGCCCCAGCCCCGCCGCCGCCGTTTGCACCGGCGCCACCGCCGCCCTGCGTGTTTGCACCGCCGCCACCATTCCCACCGTTGGCGCCAGCACCGCCGCCACCTGGGCTATCCGCCCCGGAGCCGCCGCCGCCCGTCGAGCTGTCGTCACAGCCGGCGCAGCCGGAGAACGTCGAAAACGCTAGCCAGCCAACGAGTGGCACCCACGCTCGCACTCTGCGAGTCTCGCGCAACTTCCACATGCGTTTCTCCGTTCACGGCTCCAAGTAAGACAGGACGTTTTACACCTTCTGTGGTCCACTCGCAACGTGGACGCTGGGTCTCAACCACACCCGAGCGCCGGTCGCTCGCGCGACGCCAAGAAACGCTTTCTACGGCTCTATCAGCAAAACCGACAGCACCTCGTCGAGCCTGCGCCCCACGGAAGATTCGCCTCCCTTGGACTTGGCGCGCTAGGTGCCGGGTTGCTTGCGTTCGCGGCCTTTCGGAGAAGCCCGCCGACTGCGCTGCTTGGCGCGCTGCTGGCGCTCGCGGGAATCGGATTCTTCTTCGCCGTTCAACGTCGAAAGGAGGCCCGACTCGTGCTGATGCGCGTGCGAGTCCTCGCCCTCGCCGGCGCCGAATTGCCGGATGGCCCGAGCGCCGAGGTCGAACTTTTGCGTCGGCTGCGAATTCGACCCGATGGGTACATTCGCCACGACCCACCGATGCGCAGCCGAGTCACCCTCGCCCTGAGCGCCGAACTCTACGCTCGGCTTCAAACGAGGAGCGATACAGCCGAACCGATCGAACTCTTGGCAGCGGGCGACCAATACGCCTTCGGCCTTTACGACGAAGGCCGCGCGTAACGGGCACTACACTCGGAAGCCGACTTCGATGCGGTTGTAGAGCAGGCTGCGATCTCGATAGAAGTAAGAGCGCCCGAGCGCCGTATCAAAACGGAAGTAGGGTTCGAAGAACGGCCTCAAGTTTCTCGAGCTGTTGAGCTGCCGCAAAATGATCGCGCTGCCGGGCGCCAAGCTTCGCAAGGCGTCGGCACTGGTTGAAATCTCCTCGTCCTCCCAGCCGTCGAGCAAGTTGGACAGACTGACGAGATCGAAATTCGCCAACTCCGGCACGTCGAGCAAGGTGCCAAGGACCGGCTTCACGTCGAGAGGGCCGCCTAACCGAATGTACGTGGGTGCACATTCCTTGCGGTAGCCGCCGAGAAAGACGTGCTGCAAGAAGGGGTTCTCGGGAGCTGCGTCCCGCCGCAACCCGCGTTCGAACGCGCCCTTGAAATAGCGCATGTGCGAGCCGTCCTTGGCCCAACGCGCCGGACGTTCGCCGAGCGCTTCTCGGACCAGGACCTCGCTGAAGCAAGCATGGAACGCCGCCGTCCAGTACTTCGACGTGGTCCACCGACGGACCATATCGTCGAGCACCCGCAACGGACGAGCGCGGGTAAAAAACGTGAGCAGCTCCTGATGCGGCGCGATGAACTCCTCGAAGAACGCCCGAACGAGCCGAAACACCCGCTCAAACTCACCCGCTTGATTGAGGCTCGCGCTGCTCGCGTGCTCGACGTTGAGGGCCTTGAAATCGCGCTTCCGAGCGGCCTCCGCCTTGTTCAACATATGCTCGAGTTGGCGCGGATTGTTGTCGAACGCCGTTACCTCGACCTCGCGAAATCGCGCCGCCAGCGAGAGGGCTACGCAGCCCCCCGAGGCCACACACAGCACGCGTTTTGCGCGGATGCGATTGATCAGATCACCTTCGAGTCGCGGGTCCTCGCGGATCACGCCGTACAGCAGACCAGCGGAAGTCTTTTCGGGCATGCGCAGGTTCTATCGGCTGAACGCCGCTCTCTGCAAGCTGCACTTCGCAGAACAGGGTGCTTCCGCTGGCAGGACCAACCGCTGTTAAGCTGAGCCCGACCGATGGAGCGCAACGCATGACTTCAGACGCTGGCTTTCGCCCTCACGGAACGGACGCTGTTGCGCATTTTGGCGCGATTCGACGACTGCCGTTTGAGGTCACCCCCGATGACCGCTGGTTTCGCCATTGGGAGCCTTTCGACACCATGGTGGCCCCCGAGCATTGGCTTTGTTCGATGACCGAGCGTACGCCGTGGGGTGTGCATGTGGTCGCGGAGGCTTGGACGTCGACCTTGGGTGTAGAGCCGCTCGAGCGCACCTTGGTTGGCTTCGCGGAGGTGCCCACTCCGCGCCGACGCGCCGCAATGCGAGTTGGCGAGCCGTTTCTCACGCGCGTCGCCTTCCTCGAGTCCCCTCCCCCACCCCGCGTCAGTTTGGGCGAAAGGCTGTGGGACGAGCACGTTCACACCTTCGCAGCCTCGCCGGCCGAGGCACAGGCTGCGTTTCCACCAGCGCTGCGTGAGCTTTTGCGGCAGCGCGGCTTTCGCGGACACCTCGAGATGCGCCCGGGCGGGTTCGTCGTGCATCACGAGGGCTTCGCGCCCCGGCCTGAGTACTACGATCTCACCTTCCGCATGCTGAATGACATCGGCACTGCCCTTCGGAGAAGCTGATGCCCCGTATCCTGCTCGTCGATGATGAACCGGCCATCCTTGAGTCGCTGGCCTATGCGCTCAAACGCGACGGCTTCGAGGTGCAGTTGGCGCACACGCTTCGCGAAGCGCGCGAGGTATTGCGCGAGTCCGCGGTGGAGCTGGTGCTGCTCGATCTCATGCTGCCAGACGGCAGCGGCTTCGACGTTCTCCATGAGGCCCGGCGTAAAGACTCTCCGCCAGCGGTGATCATCCTCTCGAGTCGCGACGACGAGGCGGATCGCGTTGCGGCGCTCGAGACCGGCGCGGACGATTACGTCACCAAGCCCTTTTCCCCGCGTGAGGTGGTGGCGCGGGTGCGCGCGGTCTTGCGGCGCGCAGGCGCGCAAAGCGCGGTACCCGACAACACGCCCAAAGATCTTCCGCTCGCTGTCGACGAGGCCACGCGACGCGCAACCGTTCACGGCAGCCCGGTCGACCTGACTCGCGTCGAGTTCGACCTCCTATCGTGCCTGCTTTCTGGTCCGGGCCGTGTTTTCACTCGACCACAAATCATCGATCGCGTCTGGGGGGACGGCTTTGCGATCACTGACCGCACCATCGACTCGCACGTAAAGTCGTTGCGCAAGAAGGTCTCAGAAGCGGGCGGTGATCCGTCGCTCGTAGAGACGGTTCGTGGAGTCGGCTATCGCGTGACTGACAAGCCCAATGCGACCTGAAGTCGTACTGACGCCGCTATCAATCTCGGCGCTCGGCCTCTTCGTCGCGTTCATCGTCGTCAGGCTGTGGCGCTCCCGACGGACCGGCGTCAGCATCCGGATGCAGATCTTCCTTGCGCTAGCCGGCATCGTCGGCGCCTTCGCGCTAGGCCTGGGGCTGCTGGTATTGGAGCGCGTGATGGCTCGCACCACGGCGCTGACCGAGGAAAGCGCGAAGAGCGAAGCGTTGGCCATCTCCGCTTTGATCCAGAACGACATCGCAAAAAACGATCGCAGCTTGGAGGAAGTTGCGGCGGGAATGTCCTCGCTGCCGCAAGAGATGCGGATGAGCATCCTCGGTCTCGAAGGGGATGTTCTGTTCGCCCCGGCCGGCCAGGTGGACCTCCCTGCGAGCGAGACCGTCAGCGTCACCGTACCCATCGTAGTTGGTGAAGTTGCATACGGCATGGTCCGAGTCGACAAACCAACGATCGCGATCCGCCGCACGCTCTCGGATTTTGCACCGACGATCCTAGGACTCTCGGTGACGCTGGGAGCAGCGGCGGCCGTCGCCGCGGCCTTGATCGGAAGAACCATCGCATCGCCGATCGAGGAGCTGACCGACTTCGCCGTGCGCGTGAGCGAAGGCAAGCTGCTGGCGCGAGCGCCGCGCGCGCGAGGGCGCGAGGTCAAGGAGCTGTCGCGGGCGATCGAAACCATGCGCCGAGAGCTCGAAGGGCGGCCATTCATCGAGACCTTCGCGGCCGATCTTTCGCATGAACTGAAGAACCCGGTAGCGGCGATTCGAGCGAGCGCGGAGGTGCTTTCGGACGGGGCGCTCGACGAGCCGAAAGAGGCCAAACGCTTTCTTGCTCGAATTCAGGAGGCCACCTCCAGAATCGAGACCATGCTGGGGGAACTGCTTTCGCTCGCTCGCATCGAGGCCCGCGGAGTCGAGAACGCAACGGCGGTCGACGTTCACAAGCTCTTCGCGGGACTGTGCCGCGATGCGGAAGACGGCGCCATCACGCTGAACGGCCCACACCTTTCGGTACGCGGGGATTCGCGCTGGCTTGCGCGCTTGGCCCAGAACCTGATCGACAACGCGAAGACCCACGGCAGCCCGCCCAACAAGGTGGCGGTGAACTTCCGCGATCGGGGTACCCATGCCGAGATCCTGGTCGAGAACGACGGAGAGATTGCCCCCCACATCAAGGCGAAGTTGTTTCGGCGCTTTGTCACGACGCGCGTCGACAAAGGCGGCACTGGACTTGGGCTGGCCATCGCGCGAGCCGTCGCAGAGGCGCATGGGGGCACCATCGCCTGCATCGATGCGGGGCCGCCCAAGGTCACCTTTCGCGTGCTTTTGCCCTCGGCGCCGCGCGGCCCCTTGCGCCTGCTCGAGCCTGGGGACGATAACTGAGCCCAATTCGCTGTTGATTAATTAGATAATTGAACAGCGTTGGTGCGTTCTCCACGAAAGCTCCACACTACTCCCATCGTAGGTCCCTCGCCTTGAGACTATGGTCTCCGAGTGAGCATCAATACCTCCGCATCGCTTCTTCCAGGTTCAGCGCCCGCCCATATTGCAATCATTCTTGACGGCAATGGTCGCTGGGCCACCCAAAGGACGTTGCCGCGGACCGCCGGGCATGAGCACGGAAGCAAAGCCGTTCGTACGGCGGTCTACGGCTGCAACAGCCGCGGGGTGAAGACGTTGACGCTCTATGCTTTCAGCGCAGCCAACTGGTCCCGCCCCAAGCAAGAGGTTGAAACGCTGATGCGGCTCTGCGCTGAGTTCGCCGAAAACGAGCTCGAGGAGTTGGTTCGCCGCAACGTGCATGTGTCGGTCATCGGAGACATCGACGAGCTGCCGACGCGGACGCGACGCGCGACCGAGCAGTTGGTGGAGGCGACCCGCGAATGCACGGGCATGACGCTCGCGCTCGCGCTCTCCTACGGCGGTCGGCAAGACATGGTCTCGGCGATTCGTCAGATCGCCATTCGCGCCCGCGCTGGCCTCGTCATCCCGGAGGAGGTCAACGAGACGAGCCTGCGAGCCTACTTGTCCACCGGCAAGCTGCCCGATCCGGATCTCGTGATTCGCACGGGTGGAGAGCGCCGGCTCTCGGACTTCTTGTTGTTTGAGTGCGCCTACGCCGAACTCTTCTTCACCGAGACGCTTTGGCCGGACTTCACCGAGGAGACCTTGGACGAGGCCATCGCAGCCTTTTGTCGGCGACAACGTCGCTTTGGTAAGACGGGCGACCAGATCGTTTCAGAAGCGGTCTGACCGGCGAAAAAGGCGGCTTAATTGCCGCCGATGATCGCCATCAGCCCGTCGGCGTTGAGCGAGCCGTCTTCTTTGAAGTCCACGGTTGCGGATTTTCCGCCTTCCACCGTGCAGGTCATTTTCGTCCCTTTCACGGCGATGAAGCGCTCGCTGCCGCAATCGACCTTGCGCTTGTTGGTGAAGTGTCCCAGCGCCTTTTCGGAGTACTCGACCGGGTCGAAGAGCTTGCCCTCGAGTTCCCAGTTCACGTTGCCCTGATCATCCTTCTGCGTGACCTTCACGACGAAGCTGTCTCCGAGGCCGGACACGCCCTCGCAGGTGAAGCTGTCGCCCGCCTTGAGTTCGCGGTCGGCGGGGCACTTCACTTCCCGCACGGCCACCTTCTCGGACTCGAACTTGGACTTGATCGCCTGCTCAAGCTTTGCCCCATCGAAACGAGAGCAGGCGCAGAGCAGGGGCAGGATGAGCAGCAGGCGCTTTCGCATCGGGAGAGCATGCCATCTTCTCTCCAACGCAAGCAACGCGCAGCAACGTGGGCTGTTGACCGGCGGAAGAGCATGAGTGGGCAGATTTTTACCCAGGTGGGCAACCTGTGGCCCGCTTCGGCCAACCGAGGATAATCTCCCACCTCAAAAGTCGCGCAAATTCGGGGGCAATCGCTATTGACCAGCGAATCAATAGCGGCACGAGTCTTGAATAGTGGTCAATATGCTGACCTTCAACGCCGCTATGCTCGAACTCGCCCCCACCAGCGCTACCGCCGTCGAGTGAGGCTTCAGAGATCGATCGAGGAGGGGACCAGAATCCCGAGCGGAGCGAGGCACATCTCGTTGAGCGTCTCCTCGCCGAGCACCACGTCCACCGGAGCTGAAAGGCCCTGCTCTTCGAGAGCCTTCTTTACGAACGGGTTGCCCATCGAATTGTCGTAGTGGCAGGTGAGCTTGAGGATGTCGCCGGCTTTGCCCTTGGGCAGCTGATCAATCGGGGTGTCGTAGGTGTACATCCGCTGCCAGTTAAAGTCCCACTGGGGGGTGTGGACCAAACATTCCTCGAGCGGCTGGGAGGCAGAGAACGGCCGCTCAATATCGAGCCGGATGTCTGTGCCGACGTAGTGCATGTGCGTCATCGCCATCAGGATCGGAACCTCGATGATGATCTCCGGCGGGATCACGATTTCCATGGTCTCGGTGTGATCGCTCACGCCGGCCGGAACGCGGAACTCGGGCTCCCCTCGATCGTTCGGCCCGGGAAGCAGCCCGTCTTCACCATTTGCAGCGTTGCCTGGGAAGGTGACAACGAACTGATAGGGCGGGACGACGTCGGAGTAGCGTAGCTCCACCTCCGAGGAGTCCTCCTCCACCGACGTTCCAGTGGGGTGATAGTGCATCTGCACGATCAGCACGTCATCGGGCGTCAGCTTGATGCCGACGTCCTTGGGCAACTCGAACGGATTGCCGCCGGGTGCCCATACATGGACGATTTGCCCTGGAGCGCCGCCAAAACACGGGAACCGACCAGTGCCGCCGGAAAGCGTATTCGCGTCTTCACGACTGGTGCGGAAGGTGAGCGCGTGATGAGCCACCTTGGCGTTGCCGGGAACCAAGTGAATGCCGTCGATCCACTTCTCCTCGGTAAGGGCGGGATCGTAAACGACGCACTCGAACAAATCGGAGTCGCCTTCAACCACCGAAGGCTCCTCCGGCGCCAAGGTCTGGGCCTTGTTCGGGAGGCCGAGCGGAGGCGGAACAAAGGGCGGCGGCGCATCCGCAATATCGCCCTCGGGTGCGTCGGCGTCGGCCCACGCTTGCAACGTGGCCAGCTCCTCGTCGCTTAGGCTGATGTCGCCCTTGAACGGGAAACGGGGCTCGCAGCCTTCTGTGCTGAGCGCGCCCCACGGAGGCATCGCCCGAGACTGCGTGGCGGCGACGATTGATGCGGCAAGCGGCCGCGCCTCCTCGTACTTCTCGAGCGAGAAGCCACCGATGCGCCCGTTCGAGTGGCAGCTCAAGCAGCTCTTGTGCAGGATCGGCTCGACGTCACGGTGAAAGGTCACCGACGCAGAATTTGACCCCCCTCCTCCACCCGTGTCGCCAGGGCCCGTGCTTTCGCAGGCGGCGGCGGAAAGCATCATGGTGACGGCGAGTGAGCTGCTTCGCTTCAACATTAACTCTCCGTACGCAACCGGAGCGCTGGCAACAAGTCAGAGCATCACAGTTCGTAGCTTGGCCCGACCCCGACATCCCTACCTTGAGTTCGCGAGCCCGAAAGAGCGGTCTCTAGATCTTGATGAAATTGGTCGCCGCCAAGGGCCCGAACGGCAGCGCCGCAAGTCGGCCGCCTACGTCAAGGGACCCGAGATCGACAGGGAAGTAGCCAACTGCCTCTAGGACCTTTCGCACCTCCGCTTTCGCACTCGCATCGTCGCCGGAGTAGAACTGAACGCGCTGGCCACCCAACGTCCTTGGCTCCTCGAGGACTCTAACGTCCAGGTGGTTCAGCGCCTTCACGAGGCGCGCTCCCGGAACGTGCTCACGAAAGACCTCGCTCGAGTGCTTTGCGCCAAGATCGATCGCCTTGATCCCGTACGCCGCAAGCGGGTTGGTCGGATCTTTCGTCTCCGGAGAGCCTGGCTCCAGGAACGCGACTGGATTGGTGCCATCGATTACGATGCGACCGTCCCAAGGTGGCAAGCCGCTGAGCGCCGTACCGAGGTCCTCCCAGCGCACGGCGACGAGGACCATGTCCGCGCTGGCTGCATCGGCCACGGTGCCTGCCTTAATCGAGGGGCCTGCCTCTGCGACGAGCGACGCGAGGGACGCCGGTCCTCGACGATTCGAGATCGTAGCCGCGATGCCTGCCCGTCCAAGGACGCGTGCGATGCTGGAGCCGAGTCCACCCGAACCGATGATGCCGATGCTGGTCATTGTCTTCATTCCTTTTCGTGTCGAGCGAGGACGCGAACTTCGCGACGCTTGCCGACGACTGACTGTGAGCAACACCTTGTGCGCGGATCCTTGCTGTCGGTAGGGCTCGCCGGATAGCATCGCTTTCAAGCAAACGTTGAAACCACGCGCATGGAAACCTTGTCGAACCTGGAATCCTTCGTCCGGAGCGCCGAGTCAGGCAGCTTCTCCGCCGCCGCGCGACGCCTCAGGCTGACGCCGGCGGCGATCAGCCGAAACGTGGCCCAACTCGAGCGAAACCTGGGCGTGCGGCTGTTCCAGCGAAACACGCACGGATTGAAGCTCACCGAGGCCGGTGAGCGCTTCCTCGCCAACGTTGGCAGCGGGCTGGACAGTCTCCAGGGGGCGATCGCGGAGGTGACGTCCAGGGCTGATCAGCCGGCGGGCAGGCTCAAGCTGAGCATGGCGCAGCGATTCGGGATCACCGAAGTGATGCCGCTGATACCGCTGTTCCTCGCTCGCTACCCCGCGGTGACCATCGACCTTGATTTCGACAACCGTACCGCAGACCTTGTCGGCGACGGTGTCGACGCGGCGATCGGGGGAGGCTTCGAGCTGAAGCCCGGCGTGGTGTCGCGCGAGCTTGCGCCCGCGCATCTCGTAGCTGTGGCCTCACCCTCGTACCTCGCGGGAAAGAAGATGCCGAAGACACCGGAAGACATGCGGCAGCTCGACGTCATCGCCATGCGTTCACCGCAGAGCGGGAGGGTGAAGCCATGGATCATGCGCAATCGTGATGGCGACGAGGTGCCGATGGCAGCGCGCTCCCGCTTGTTCATCAACGATCCGGAGGCGATCTGTCGCGCCGCGTTGCTTGGGATGGGCGTGGCGGTCTTGCTCTTCGCTGACATGGCCGAGCACCTCAAAAGTGGAGCGCTCAAGCGCGTGCTTCCTGGCTGGCACGTGGATCTCGGGAAGATCTCGCTGTACTTCGCAGGCACGAAGCTACTCCCGGCGAAGACTCGGGCCTTCGTTGACTACCTGACCGAATCGCTTCGAGCACAAAAGACAGCAAAGCGTTACTCCGCCACCTGAGCTGTCGGGCCCAGGGTTGAAGTAGGAGCCAATCAAGGTGGCGCGCCCGGCAGGACTCGAACCTGCGACCCGCGGCTTAGAAGGCCGCCGCTCTATCCAACTGAGCTACGGGCACCAGAGGAAGCGTGGTTATAGCTTCCCGTCGAGCCGAGTGGAACCGCCTCCTCGTACGAACGAGCTAAAGCCCCGCGAGCGGGCCGGTTGCGTCGCCAAAAGCGTTGATGTCAACGTCGAGCGCGTTGAGCATGCTCACGAAGAGCTGACCCACCGAGGGCGCTCCAGCAAACTCCACGTGCCGCCCAGGCACGATGGCGCCACCGGCCGACCCTGCAAGCAGAATGGGCATGTCGTCGTGGTTGTGCGCGTTGCCGTCGGAGATCTCCGACGAGAAGAAGATGAGCGAGTTGTCGAGCAGCGTTTTTCCGTCGATGTCCTCCACCGCATCCAAGCTCGAGAGCAGGTTGGCGAACTGCTGCACCTCCCAGGTGTCGATCAGCGTCAGTTTGTCGAAGTTGGCTGCGAGGTCCTGATGATGGCTCAACTCGTGATGCCCGCCGCTCACGCCGATGAAGTCATAGCTGCGGTTTGATCCTGCGTTGGCCAGCATGAAGGAGATCACCCGCGTCGAGTCGCACTGAAAGGCCAGCGTCATCAGCTGGTTCATGAGCGCAATGTGGTCGGCCAAATCCAACGGATCCCCAGGCTTATCACCAGGAATGCACTGCGGACCTTGACCACTTGCGGCGAGCTTCTCCTCCAGTTCTCGCACGCCTGTCAGGTACTGCTCCACCTTGAGCTTGTCGCTCTTGCCCAGCCGGGTCTGCAGCTTGGTGGCGTCCTCCTTCACGTAGTCGAGGATGCTCGTTCGATAGTGGAGCCGCTTGGCTTGCTCTTCCGCCGTCGCTTGCGGGTCTTGCCCCGCGAACATCGTGTCGAAGATTGCGCCGGGGTTGGTGAGCTTGGGCAACGGCGTGACTTCATCCGCCCAGCTGATGTTCTGCGCGTAGGCGCAGCTGTATCCAGAGTCGCAATCACCAATGCCGCTGCCACCCTCGATGCCGAGTTGTAGGGAGTTGATCGCCGTGTGCTGACCGAGCACCCCGGCTGCGACTTGATCCATCGAAATGCCGTTCTGAATGTCGGCGCCTTGGGTCTTCTTGGGATGAGCGTTCGTGATGAAGGCGCCAGTGCCCGAGGCGTGGTCTCCAGCGCCGTCGGGGCGCGCAGGCATGTTCGCCAGGCCACTGAGTACGCTGACCTTCGATCGCACAGGATCGAGCGGCATCAAGATCGGCGAAAGCCCATAGTTCGCCCCCGTCGAGGTGGGACGGAAGTTCTGCATGTGGATGCCGCAGGGCACGTAGTACGCGAGCAGTCGCTTTGGAGCCATGTCCGCAGCTCGCACGTTACGCGGCATCAGGGACTCGAGCAGCGGCAAGCCGAGCAGCGCGCCTGCGCCGCCAAGGAAGCTCCGTCGCAATAGGCTCTTGCGAGCGGGACGTTGAATTCGGTTCATCACTTGCCCCCTTTCTCACCGCGGCGATAACGGAACGGTTCACTCAGCACCACGCGCTCCACCAGTCGCCGCAGCTTCATCCCGTCTCCACGGAAGCCGTCGTTGATCTCGGCCAAGTACTCCAAATCGGACTCGCTGGTTCCGCGGCCCAAGGCGTACGTCATCATCTTCTCCACCGCACATTCGGAGAAGCGCTCATCCTCGGCGAGTAGATCGACGAACTCACCAGGCGAAGCGAAGGACTCGCCCTCGAATTCACCGGCAGGCTCGATCGGGAAGCCATGGTCGAGCGTTCTCCAGGCGCCAACACCGTCGTAATTTTCCATCGCCAAACCGAGCGGGTCCATCAAGTTATGGCAAGCTGCACAGATCGGATCTTCACGGTGTTGGGCCAAGAGTTGCGCTTGCGATTTGGCCTCCAGATCCTCCGGCTTGAAGCCCTCCACCCCTGCGGGCGGCGGCGGCGGCTCGGCGCAAAGCAGGTTCTCCAAGATCCACTTACCGCGCTTCACTGGCGAGGTGCGGTCAGGGTTGCTGGTCAACGTCAGCCAAGCGCCAGACCGCAGATACCCACCGCGCTCGGCAGAATCGAAGGTCACCTTTTGATGCTCGGATCCGTTTACGTCACCGAGCCCATAGTGCTCGGAGAGTCGAGCGTCGACGTAGGAGAAGTCCGCGGTAACCAGCTCCGGAAGCGAGAGCGACTCATCCTTTAGGAAGGCCTTGAGGAAGAGGTTTGCTTCTTGGTGCATCGAAGCTCGCAGCTCCTCATCGAAATCCGGGAAGGCGATGGCGTTCGGCTCTCGAGAAGCGAGCGCCCTTAGGAACAGCCACTGGCCCGCGAAGTTGTCGACGAGGGCGTCGGCGCGCGGGTCATCCAACATGCGCTTCACTTGGGCGGACAATGTCGCTGCGTCTTGTAGCTTCTTCTGCGCGGCCAGATCCAAGAGTTCATCGTCGGGCGTGCTGCTCCACAAGAAGTACGAAAGCCGCGTCGCGAGCTCAAAATCGCTGAGGGGATGAGCGGTCAGAGACTCGGGGTCTTCGTCGATCTCGACGCGGAAGAGAAAGTGCGCCGAGGTCAGCATCGCTCGCAACACGAGCTTCATGCCCTCGATCTCGTCGTCACCCTGCGCGGCTGCCAGCTCAAAGATCGAAACGAGGCCGTCCACCTCGGCGGCCTCGAGCGGGCGGCGGTAGGCGCGACGACCGAACGTCTCGATGATCGACCGTACGCAAGGCTCGCCTTCGACCACCGGGTCACAGCTGAGGAAGGCGTCACGGAGCGGGTTTTGCGTTACGGCGCCGACTGGACCTTCGAGTTCGACCCAGTCGACGTAGAGGTTGCGATCGTCGCCGGTGACGTCATCCACGTAGTCGTTGACGAAGGAGACGGTGATGATGGCGCTGTTCCCGGTGAGTGCGACGGGTTGTTCGATCGTCGTAGGAGCGGCCTCGCTGCCGCCAATGTCGAAGGGCCCAAACGACTGCGAACCGACCGTGATGGTCATCCGCGCCGCGTCGGGCCCCGCTGCGGACTGCCAAGCGCGCGCGCGAATCACATAATTGCCGTCGCTCACGAGCGGTTGGGTCGCGACGACATCGCCGTTCGACCAGAGCAGCCACGCGCTGCCAGACGCCTGCCCAATGCTGCCACCAACCACCTCCGCTTCGTAGCGGGTCGTCGTACTTGGCAGGCCAACGTCGAGGACCTCGTCGGCGAGCGCCTCCGACGCGCGCTCGTACAGCTCGAACTGCACCGGCGAGAGCACCAGGGTGTCGGCCATGTTGTCGAAGCCGAAGGCGTGATCATCCGCGGGGAAGGCGTCGGCGGGGCTCTGCGCCGTGCCAAGCAGGTCTCGCACGGTGTTGTTGTACTCGACCCGATTGAGCCGGTGCAGCGTGACGCGACCAGCGTCTTGCCCCGAAGGTGTGCCCGGCGGCTCGACGACGGGAGGCCCGTCTTCGGAGCTACCGATCTCACCGGTGCAGGCGGTTGCGCCCGAGGCAGCAACCAGCGCGAGAGTGAAGCAGGAGAAGCGAGTCGAACGCGCCATGCGCTCATGTTAAACGCACGCGGAGTCGATGGGACAGCCGGATTCAACCAAGCGTCGAGCTTCGAAGGCTTCGCGAGCCGAGGTGAAGTCGGGCCCGCCGATGGTGGCAGCGGCGGATCGCAGACCGCCCACCACGCGCTATCAAGGCAGCAAATTGAGCCTGCTCGGCTGGCTGCGGGAGCACCTCGCGACGCTCGAGTTCGACAGCGCCACCGACTTGATGTGCGGCACTGGATCGGTTGCGTATTTGCTCAAAAGCATGGGCAAATCAACACTGGCCAACGACGCCTTGCGCTCCAATTTTCACAGCGCGGAGGCCCTGGTCGAAAACTCCGACGCGCAGTTGACGAAGGGTCAAGTCGGCTCCTTGCTCGCGCCGTACGCGACCGATGAAGAGCAGCTTTCGATCGTCAGCAAGGAGTATGAGGGCGTATTTTTCCTCCCGGAGGAGAATCGATTTTTGGACAAAATCGTCCCGCGGATCTGTCGATTTTCCAGCTCAGCCAGTCGGGCCATTGCCTTTCATGCCTTGTTCCAGGCGTGCTTGATGAAGCGACCGTTCAATCTCTTCCACCGTAAGAACCTGCATCTGCGAACGGCGAAAGTCGCGCGCTCCTTCGGCAACAAGACCACGTGGGATCGCCCGTTCGAGGAGCTGTTCGAGCGCGCTGTTGGCGAGACCAACGCAGCGATTTTCGACAATGGTCGAATCAACCGAGCGTCTTGTGCGGACGCCTTCGCGGTGCACGTGGCGACCGATCTGGTCTACCTCGATCCGCCGTATCTGCGCGCGAAAGGGAGCTCGTTTCGTTATGCCGACGCCTACCACTTTCTGGAGGGCCTCACCGATCACGCGCACTGGCAAGCGAAGATCGATCGCAGCAAGAAGCACCTGCCTTACGTGACAGCTCGCTCTGTGCTCGAGGATCGAAAGCACGGCGCCGACGCACTTTGCGAGCTGATCGAGGCGCAACGCAACGTTCAGGAAGTAGTGATCTCTTACCGCAGCGCCGGGACCCCAAGCATCGAGGTGCTCGAGCGGCAACTGCGCGGTCAGCGCAGAGCCGTACGAGTGGTTCACAAAACCAACCGCTATGCGCTGGCGATCCAAGATTCGGCGGAAGTTCTTTTGCTCGGCTCTCGCCCCAGGAGAGTTCACGGGTGAAGTCTCGCTTGGTGGCCATCGCGCTCCTCGCGCTCGTCAGCGGATGCAAGCGGAGACCTCCACCGGATCAGCTCGTGGAAGACGGCTGGTCCGAGGTGCGTGCCGAGCTCTTGAACGGCAAACACTGCTTTGCTGAGGACCCCGCTTATTGCATCACCGAACCAAGCTACGTCGACGTCGCGATCAAGCGGAGGCTGGACGACCTCTACGGTGGCGAAATGCCGCTGCGGCGCGCCCACGTGGAAGCCACCAAGCGTGCAGCCGCGATCGCCTATAAGAAGCTTCAGCTCGCTCCGGCCGGGCTCGCGCTGATCGAAGCGACGATCGAGGAGCGTTACCTCGAACCGGTGGTCAAGCTCAGCGAGCAGTCGGTGCAGGTCGACTTCGGCGTAGTACCGGGCAAACTCTCAGGCCACGGCGGCTCCTTGGAGATAACGATGGATTCGAGCGAGCTCGCGCCAGGCGGTGAGTGGCTCGAGTCAGAGGCCCAACGTGCGCTGGCCCGCTATGCCCAGAAACATCCCGACAAACCGTTGGTGCGGGTGACGGTGAAGGTACCGACGAGCACTGGACTCGGGTCGTACGCTTATCACTATCAGCGACCGCAAAGGCGCTTGGTGGTGGTGGAGCCGTCTCAACGTTTGCGTTTTGCTCCCGTGCTGAGCGACGAACAGCTGCGCTCGATTCCGATGAAACTGGGCGCGCTCACCGTTTGCCAATCAAGGCCAAGCGATGCGCGAGTTCCCGAGTGCAAGGTCGATCTCGATCTTTGAGCGGGCTTCAACTGCTCTCTGTTGAACGCTGTTGGCACTCGGACTACATCGTCGCCATGGAGCGAGCACACCTTTCCGTCGCCTGCGTGATGACCCTTGCCATGGCCTGCCGTGGGGCACCGCCGGAGGTGGGAGCCACGCCCGACCCGCAACTCGAGTCGATGATCAACCAGCAGGCCGAGTCCGCTGCGCCTGGTTCGGTCATGGTCAATGAGGCCCTGTTTCGCGGCGTCGCCTATGACCGCGGAGAGTTTCAGGACTTCCGCGTCGAGCTGGTGAAGGGCAATTGCTACGTGTTCGTGGCTGCCTCCGATCAAACCGCGACGGCGCTGCACCTATTTGTTTGGGATCCGGAAGACAAGAAGGTCGCCGACGACAAGTCGAAGACGCGCGAGGCGCTCGCTCAGACCTGCCCCAAGCAAACGGGGACCTACAAGGTGCAGGGTAAAATTGCACGCGGTGCAGGTCACTTCGCGATTGGCGTGTTCGGGAAGGAAGCCCCGGAGGGCGCTGTGGCGGAGGCCGAGCCGGAAGCTCCGAAGGAGCCGGAGAAGGTCAAACTCGACCTCGAGAAGATCATTAGCGAAGAAGCAGGCGCCGTAGCCCCGGGCACCAAGCAGGTCGGCAATTTCTACAACGGGACCTCGGCCAAGAGTGAGTTCTTCGTCGAGCTCGAGAAGGGCAATTGCTACTGGTTCATCGGCGCAGCACAGGCCGAGGTGAAGGACTATTACATCTACCTCTGGGACGAACAGAAGCGCATCGGTGAGACCAAGGCGGAAGGCAACAAGGCTCAGCTGGGTCACTGCGTCAAAGAGAGCGGCATGTTCCGCGTGCAGATGAAGGTGGACGACGCCAATGACACCGTGAAGCTCGGCATCTTCGGAAAGAAGCAGAAGAAGTGAGCACGGCCGAGGCGGACTTCGAGAAGGCGGCCGACGCGACGCTGCGCTCGCTGCGAGATCAACTGGACGCGCTCGAGCTCGACGCGGAGGTGGAACTTTCGATGGGCATCGTCTCGGTCGAGTTCCCCGACGGCGCCAAGTACATCGTGAATAGCCACCGCGCCGCGCGCCAGATTTGGGTCGCTGCCGAGCGCACGGCTTGGCACTTCGACCTTGTTGGCGCCGCCTGGGTGGCAGCCAAATCGAACGAGGAGCTTTTTGCGACGCTGGCTAACGTGCTGCGCAAAAAGCTCGGTCGTGAGGTCCCGCTCAAGAGCGCAACCTAGCGAGCGCGACAGAGGCAACTGGCCAGACGACGCTGCAGCTTGCTACCATCGGCAGGTGAGGTCGTTCGGCTGGTTTACCGTGCTCGCGTTACTGGCCATGCCGGGCCGCGCGAGCGCCTATTGCTTCACCAGCACCTGCAAAGGTTTGGACATCTGCGACAGCGTCGAGATCCCGGACTGCACGCCTATTCGCTGGAGTAGCAATTGCGTCGGCTTCGTCGTCAACGACGCTAGCAAAGCCGGACTATCCACGAGCGATATTGAGAGTGTCGCCAATCGCGCCTTCGCGCGCTGGCGCGCCTCGGATTGTGGGGACGGTGCACCGCCGGGATTGCACGTGGAGTACATGGGCTTGGTCTCGTGCGACGTAGCTGAGTACAACCGCGACGCCGGCAACGCGAATCTGATCACCCTCACTGACAACCCATCGAACTCGATCACCGGGCATACCTTCGCGCTGACCACCACCTCGTTCGATCCCAACACCGGCGAGCTGCTCACCGCCGACATTGAAATCAACGTGCGCGATCACCAGTTCTCGGTCGGAGACGACACGGTGGAAGTGGACCTGGAGGCGGTGCTTACGCACGAGATCGGCCACTTCTTGGGGCTCGGCCACTCCGACGCGATCGACGCGACGATGTATCCCTTCTACGAGCCGGGAACGACCGAGATCCGCTCGCTCTCGAAGGACGACGAGTCAGGGATTTGCGTGCTCTATCCGCCCAATCGCGAGATCGACTCGACCTGCAACCCGCTGCCGCGCCACGGCTTCTCGCCCGAGTGTCGCAGCAACCAAACCGAAGGCGGCTGCGCGACCACGTCCTCGCCCGAGAGCAAGCTGGGCTCTGGCATCGTTTCGGCGTTGGCGCTGCTCGCGGGGGTTCGCCTTCGGCGCAAGGCTCGTCGAGGCGCAGTTCTACAGGGCGAAGCGCGCACCCGTTTGCGTAAATAGCCCGATCGGCGTCACCCCGACCTGCAGGTCGATGAACAGCGAATCGGCGGGCCGAAAGGCGAAGCCGAACTGAGGCAGCGAAAGCCACGGGTAGACGGTGGGCCGAGTTCCGCCGTCCCCCCACCAGGGATCAGGCGCGCCGAAGCGATTGGCGTCCTTATCGAGCTGGTTGCAGTAGCGATAGCTGCCAGGCGGGTTGTTGGGCCCTTTGCACTTCTTGTAGTTCGCCGGGTCCCCCGGCTGCAGGTCCTCCGGGTAAGACTGCCAGCGATAGACCTCGCCGAAGAAACTCCAGCCGATGCCGAAGCCACCACCGATGCGGAACTCGACCGAGCCGCTATCGGTGATGGGAATGCGATAGAGGATGTCGAGCCCGAGCGTCATCGCCAGCAGATCGCTTTCGATCAGCTCCCATTCGGTGTCCGGGGTGCCCGCCGGTTTGAACGGGAAGGTGCCCGCACCCAAGCTGATAATCGAGATGGAGGGCTCGAGATCGACTGACCCAAGCCGCTCGGAGTAGCGCACTTCCCCACCGGGGAAGAAGAAGGTCTGGCCGCCCTCTCCCAACGCGTTGACGAGGAATTGAGGCAGCAAGACCCCTCGCACTCCGAAGCCAAGCCAATGGGTGTTTGACTCGTCTTTCGGCGGATCGGAGGGCGGCGGCTTCTTGAGCGGAACCAGCGTCACCTTGAGCTCTTTGTCTTCGGCCTCGCTCGCCAAGACCGTGGCCTCGAAGTCGGCGAACCCCGCTGCGGTAACGGTAATTACCGTCTTTTCATCGGGAGCGATGCGGAGCGGCTCGCTTGCGTCCTTGGTTACGCCGCCCACTAACAGCTCGAACGGCACCTCCGGAGTAACGGTGACCGTCACGCGAGGGATGCGGGCGTCGAGACTTACGGCGTCGACCTTAGCCTGTGTGTGCGCTCGCCGGTCTTCCTTGGACCACGAGGAGCTGGGACTCTCAGCGGCTAGCGACTTCAAAATCTCGTGGGCGAGCAGCAGCTCTCCCAGCGCAACGTGACAGCCAGCGAGCGCTTGCGCCGTCACCGGACGATGCTGGCTACCTTCCGCGCTCTCGAGCACCGGCACAGCGGCAACACAGTCGCCCTCTTTCGCGAGCTTCAGCCCCTTTTTTGCGTCTTTTGAGAGCGGCTCAACCCCGGCCCAGACCACACCGGGAAGCACCAACAGCAGGCCGACGACGAGCCAGGCGCAACACGCGACCACGAAGCGCAGAGTGCGCGGCAGCCGCGGACGCTGAGCTTCAGACGGGGCTAACCAGGGAGATGAAGTGGTAAACGAGGGCGAAATTGGGTTAACCTGCGCCCCTTCGATGGCTGACACCGCACACGACCGCCCGCGAGTTCTCGTGGTCGACGACGACCGCGCGATCCGGGAAATGCTTGCGGAGTTTCTCGACATGGAAGGCTACGCCGTGCGAGCGGCCGAGGACGGTGTAGCCGCCGTCTCGGAACTCGCCCAGAAAGACTTCGATATCATCATCAGCGATTTGAAGATGCCACGAATGGGTGGCATTGCCCTGCTTGAAGAAATTGGTCGGCAGGCGCCCTCGGCGGTGACGGTGATCATGACCGGTTTTGGCACGGTCGAGACGGCGATCGACGCGATGAAACGCGGAGCCTATGACTACCTGCTCAAGCCGTTCAAGATGGACGAGGTCGTGCGGGTGCTCAAGCGCGGACTCGACAAGCGACGCATGGCAGCGGAGAACCTGCGCCTGCGGGAGGCCGTGTCGCTCTACAAAGTCAGTGAAGCCATCGCTGCCAGCCTTTCGCTCGAGCAGGTCCTCGAGACGCTCTCCGACAGCTGCATCCAGGAAATCCGCGCGGATCTCGCGTCAACGTGGCTGGATAACGGCGAGGGTGGCTTGAGTGAGCGGTTGCAGGTCCGCGGGCCCAACGTTCAGGCCGAGTTAACGTTGGGAACGCTGAATGAAGGGGCAATCGAGGCTCGGCTACGCAGTGAAGGTCAGCTGCTCGAGCAAGGCGCCGCAGGCATGCGTTTCTTCGCTGAAGAGCCGCAATCCCCGCTGATCTCGTTCATGGCGGTGCCGCTCAAGATGCAAAAGCGCAGCTCCGGCAAGGAGAGCCTCGGGTTTGTGGCGCTGTCCTCGTTCTCGCCAAACCATCGCTTTGACGAAGGGCAACGCAAAATGCTCAGCATCGTGGCTTCGCGCGCCGCCGCAGCGATTGAGAACGCCAAGCTGTACGAGGACCTACAAGGCACCTTCCAGCAGACGATCGAAGGGCTCGCCAAAGCCATCGACAAGATGGACCAATACACGGCAGGCCACTCCGATCGCGTAGCGACCTATGCGGTGGTGTTGGCCCAATCGATCGGCCTTGGCCCGGAAGAGATCGAGATCGTGCGGCAGAGCGCGCTCATGCACGACATCGGCAAGATCGGCTGCGTGCTGAACCTGAACAAGCCCGGCAAGCTCACCGTCGACGAGTACGAGGCGTTCAAGAAGCACCCGCTCTACGGCAAAGACATCCTCGAGCCGATCAAGTTTTTGCACCCGCTGATTCCGGGGGTGCACCTCCATCATGAACGTTGGGACGGCCGCGGCTACCCGCTCGGGCTCGCAGCCAACGACATCCCGATCATCGCGCGCATCATCTCGATCGCCGACACCTACGACGCGATGACCAGCGATCGCTCCTACCGTCGCGCCTTGCCGCACGCCGTCGCGCTCGCCGAGATCAAGCGCTGCTCCGGCTCACAGTTCGATCCGGATGCTGCGCGCGACTTCTTCGCCGCGATGGCCGAGTTCCGCGAGGCGGAGGCGGCCTCCGGTAAGAAGGTCCTGGGCTAGCTTCGTGGACGCGCCGATCGAAGGGGCCAAAGCGGCGGACGGCGCAAAGCTAGCCCGTCCAGTTCGCCGGACCGCAGCAGCGTTCTACCTGGGCCGTCGCAAGTACGGTCCCATTCATGAACTGCAAGCGTCGCTGCAAGCGGCGGTCATTCGCAGCGAGCTCTCCGACGTTGTGCTGCTGCTCGAGCACGAGCCGGTGGTCACCCTCGGACGCAGCGCGAAGCAAGCGAACGTCCTCTTTTCGCGCGCTTCACTCGAGCAGCGCGGTGTGGACTTGGAGGAGACGGGGCGCGGCGGAGATGTGACGTTTCACGGGCCGGGCCAGCTCGTCGGCTACCCCATCGTGGATCTGAGGCCCGATCGTTGTGACCTGCGACGCTATGTGGCCCGCCTCGCCGAAGTGATGGTGCTGATCGCGCGAGACCACAACGTCGAGGCTGGCACGGTCGACGGGCTCATCGGAGTTTGGGCCGATGCCGAGGAGCCCACCCGCTGGGCCACGGCGCCTTGGGCGGGGCGGCTATCGAAGATCGGGGCGATCGGAGTGCGCGTCTCGCGCTGGGTGACCATGCACGGCTTTGCGCTCAACCTCGACGTCGATCTGGCGCAGTTTGGGCTGATTGTTCCGTGCGGAATCAGCGCGCATCCCGTGACTTCGCTGCGTGAACTCGCGGGCCAAACCCCGGGCGTGAGGCAGGTGGCGATGAACCTCGATCGGCACCTTGCCTGGGCGCTCGATCAGCCCGTTGCCCCCGTGACGGATCTGTCGCAGCTGCCCACCTCCGAGCTCTTTCGAGAGATCGCTTCTGCCGCGCCTGCTGCTTTGAAGAGCGACGCGACTGAGCTCGTACCATGAGCAAAGGACGGGGGCCGCTGAGCGAGCGCAGTCTCTCGACTTTGTGCCCCCGATGTGGAGGGCAGGCCCGCGAGCGCCGCCAGCCCACGGCGAAGAACCCGTTCTTGGCGCCGAAGGACGCGCTGGTTTGCAGCTTGTGCGGCCTCGACTACGAGCCGGGAGCTCCAGCGTGGGTTCCGACTCCACCCTCCCCCGCCAAAGACTGACGCACGTGAACGTCGAAGCGCGCTCGCTATCCAAAGCTGCTCCAGGATCGCTATGGCGGTCCGCATCGTTCTTTGCGCTGCTAGGACTTTCGGCGACCGCATTTGCTGCACCGGAGCTCTCGCTGCGCCGAGCAACCGAGCACGCGCGAACATGTTTGGCCGCGGTGGAAGCTCCGCGTGGGGCCGCGCTGCCGGATTGCTCCCCGATCCTGCGCGAGTTCGATTGGAGCGCGAGCATCAACTACACCGAGCACGACTCCACCTACCGGATCGAAGAGCTCCGCGGGCGCCTGGCGATGAACCGCTACCTCTCCGCGATGATCGGCAGCCCGAACGCCGATGAACGTGCGGATGCAGCCTTAGACGTGAAGGAGGCGCAGGAGATGATGGACGCTGGCTCGCGACGCGTGTCGCTCGAACAACTCGGACCGCCGGTGCTCGCGCCGCACATGGGCAAGCTCGCCTCGCTTTACGGGGACCGACTCACGCTGATCGACCATTTCGAATACTACGGGCTGTGGCATACGCGGCGGGATGCGCTCGAAGCCGCGCTGCTCGAGGCCGAGTTCGACGAGGTGGACCGCATCGCGCATCAGCTCTCCGAGTGGCGTATTCGCGAGGCCGATCTGCGCAGTGCAGCCGGTGCTGCCTTGTGTATCACCGCCCCCTCCGAGGGCTTGGCGCTGCTCTCGACCATACCGGAAACGCGCGCAGAAAAGCGTTACGCCAACATCCAACGCAACTACGGCGAAGTCTTCGCAGCCGCCAAAGCCTGTGCCGCCAAAGCGGGTGCGCCGCCACCTGAAAAGCCCGACAGCTACGGAGCCGGCATTCTCGACGCGCAGGCGCAGAACGCGCTCACCGATCTGCGGCTCGCGCAGGACGAGCCAGCGCACAATCGCGCGCTCGATCATGCCCTGAGCGCACTGAGCGTGAATGAGGCGCTACCGCCCCGCGGCCGAGCCTTTCTGCTCGCCGCCGTCCTCACGCACGTGAGCACTCCGCCCAGGCGAGAGGACGTTCTCGTGTGGGCCCAACCAGCGAGTGGCGAAGCGGCCTTCGCGCCCGAGGTACTACGCGTGGGAGCGCTGCTCGCTGAAGGGCCAGCGCTCAACCCTACCCTACCAACCGAATGGCTCGAGTTCGCGTGCGTGCGGCTGGACGCCATCGTGGCAGCCGAGCAAGCCCTCGAAGAGAAGAAACGTCTGCTGCAGTTGGCGGGCGGAATGCATCTGCACACCGCCGCGGAATATGCCCGAAACGGGGCGGCTGACGCCGCCGAACGTCATGCCACCCTCGGCGCCGAACGACTAGTGAGCTCGCCCAAGGCCAAAGCGCTGAGCGTCGCGAGCGCGCTCTACGTCGCGGGGGCGGCGAACCGCGCGCTGGCCGTGCTCGAGACCTCGGCGAAGGAGAACGAGAGCAACCCGCGCATCGAACAGGCCTGGACAACGCTTTACGTGTTGCTACTCCAGCGCAGCGGCAACCACGAGCGAGCGCAAGCGCTGGCGAAGACGTTGGCCTCGATGACCAGCGAATTGCTCACCGCGCGTTCCGGCCAAGCGTTGCCCACGCTCGATGAGCTCGACATCGAGGCCGCGTGGACCGCGCTCGCAATCTCCGCCGATAGCCTGGCGCGGTTCGAGCTGCCGGCTCCGCCGACTCCCGTCTGGCAAGGGCTTGCAGATAGCCAACGGCGTCACCTCGCGCGCGGAGCGCCGTTCATTCGCGCCGAACTAGGCGCGTGGCAACGAGCGCTTGGAGCCGATGACGGCCAGCGGCGGGCGTTCCGTTACCAATTGATGAGCACACGCGGCGACATGTTGGCGTTGGGCATTCCGCTGATGCTCGCTGGGGGAAAGCTGCTCGCGAACGACGCGGATCCGAGCGCGGTCGAGGTCTGGCTCGACGCGCTGACGACGATCGACAGCCGCCGCATTCGGCTTCGTAGTTACGCCTTCATGCGCATGGAGGCCGCCGCCTTGCGCGGCGACAGGCTGCATGCAGAGCTGTGGGCGGAGCGGCTCTCGGTGTTGCGCAAGGTTGCATCCCAGACCGACGACCTCGAGGTCGCTCGCTTGTTGCGCCTCTGATCAAGATGGCTAAACGATGCACAGCTTGCCTTGCCCTTGCGCTGCTCACGGCCTGCGCGCCGCTGCGACTCGCGGATGAGCGGGTCCAGCAGCCGTTCGCCGATCTCACGCAAGCTGACGCGGCGCTCGAGCAAACGGTGTTGCGTTTTGGCAACGCCGCCTCACCTCGCGAAGGCACAATCCATGTGCGCGAGGTGCGGACCCGCGCCTTGCTTGGCAAAACTCGCCCTGTGCTGGTGCTGCTGAATGGCGTCTTCAGTGACGGGAGGACCTGGCGCTTCAACACCGCGCTCTTGGCAGAGCGCTTCGATCTTTTGGTCGTTGATTTGCCGGGTACCGGACGCAGCGTAGGGACCGAGCCGGACGCCCAACCTGACGACCAATTCACCTTGGAGTGGGAAGGAGCCCGAACCTATCGGGCGCTGGCGGCATGGCAAGCGCAGCATCAGGAACGAAGGCCGCTCGTGCTCGTGGGCCACTCTTACTCCGGCGCCGTCATCCTGCGCATGCTCGGTCGACCATCGCTTCGCGAGCAGTTCGCCCAAGAGCGGGCGCTCATTCGCGGAGCGGTGTTGATCGCCTCCGCGGACGTCGGCACGGCTGCCTGGAGCCAGACGCTGGTCGAGCTGGCGAAGCTCTCCGAAGCCGAGGTCGCGCTTGGGGGTGCGCTGGGAGTGCTCGAATCCCGGGTGATCGCTGGGATTGAGAGCGGCGTTGAACGGCCCGGGGAGTCGGCCCTCCAACAGGAGGCCGAGCGCATGATTGGCGCGCTCACCGACCCGGATCGCAGACGCTCGAGCCAGCTGATGCTGCGCAGGATCCGCCCGGTGGATGCCGATGATCGTCCCATTGCAGCGCTCACCCGCGAACTCTCGCGCGACCACGAACGCGTCGACGTTCCGACGTTGCTGCTCTGGGGTCGCAACGACGACACGCTCACGCTCGCCACCGCTCGCAAGCTCAACGCCGAAATCCCCAACTCGAGGTTGCAGATCGTCGAGGAAGCGAAGCACTCGGTCCATCAGGAACAGCCGTTTGCGACGGTGGCAGCGATTCGTGAGTTCGTCGATTCGCTCGAAGCCGGGCTGCCCGATGCGCCCGCGCCGAAGGCGCCGTGAATAAGCTACCGCGGCGGATCAAGCTCGGCTACGGCGCCGCTGAATTTGGAGTCCTCGCCTGCGAGACGTTGGCTCGGCTCAACGTGCTCAAGTTCTACACCGACGTCGTCGGTCTGCGCGCCGAATGGGCGGGCGCCGCTGCCGCGGTGGCGATCATTTGGGACGCCTTTGCGGATCTCGCGATCGGCCTCTTGTCGGACCGCACCAAGTCGAAGCTCGGCCGTCGAAGACCGTTCATGCTGGTGGGCGGCGTTCTCCTCGCCGTCTCGATCGTGGTGCTGTTTCGTCCGCCGCTGCTCGATTCGCAGCTCGGTCGAGCGCTCATGCTCCTCTTGAGCTTCATCTTCATGAACACCGCGGTCTCGCTCTTGAGCGTGCCTCATACGGCGCTCGCGACCGAGCTGACCGACGACAGCAACGAACGCACCGAGCTCTTCGGCTATCGGCTGCTACTCGGCAACTTGGGGTTGCTCGCGGGCGCCATTCTCCCGGGTTGGGCGCTCGCACGGGCAACGGCAGGCGAGTTCACCGCGCGCGAGGCTTACGGCGTCGCGAGCGCTGCCGTTGGCGCGATCGTGCTTTCGACGGCGCTGATTAGCTTCGTGGCGACCCGTGGACGCGACATCGCCGCGCCCGATCCATCGCCGCTCGGCTTACGCTCGATGTTCAACTCAGCCCGCTCGGTGCTTGCGGACCTCACCTTTCGGCCGCTGCTCTTGGCCTATGTGGTAGCCCAGCTCGGGGTCGCGATCAATGGCACCTTCGCCCTCTACTATTACGAGTACCGGCTCGAGCTCAGCGCGGAACAAGTGAGCCTGGTGCTCGGGCTGTTCGTGACAGCGTGGAGCCTCTCGATTCCAGCGTGGGTCCTCGGCTCACGACGCTGGGGCAAGCGCTGGCTCGCCTTTGGCGGCATCAGCCTGCTCGGCCTGGTGACGGCGGTGATCTACTTGGTGGCACCGCCGCGAGCGCTCTTCTTGCCGCTGACGATCGCGGTCGTCGGGGGTGCGCTGGCCGGATCGATCGTGCTTTTGGAGGCGTTGGTCGCCGACGTGGTGGACGTGGATAGGCTGCTCCGCCGAGGTCAGCGCGAAGGGCTCTACTTCGGTGTTTGGAAGATGGCCGCCAAGATCGCGCGCGGGCTGGCCGTGGCCGGCTCGGGGTTGTTGCTCGGGCTGATAGGCTTCGTGCCCAACGTGCCGCAGACACCGGAAGTTGGTGAGCGTCTGGCGTGGCTGTTTGGGCCGGGCGTCGGGGCCTTCTTCATCGTTGGTGCGTTCATCTTCCTCAGCTCCCCGCTGACCGACGCCAAACAAGCGCGCGTGCAGCGCGCACTCGCGAAGCGTCGCAGGCTCGCCGAGCGATCGCACGGCTGAGGTCTTTCATTCGCAATTCTGCGAATCGAAGTCTCAGCCATGCACGGGAACCGGGAGCAACGTGCTGCGTAGACAGGCCGGCTCGTGCCCACGTTCGGGGCACGACGAAAGGACGTCATCATGATCAAAGTCGCGGCTCTCTTCTCCCTCGTTGCTCTCACCGCCTGTGATGCCCAAGCCATGATTGAGGCGGCCGCAAGCCAGGCGGCAAGTCAAGCTGCTAGCGCGACACCTGCCGGGCAGGATCCACGCGCGGCTGCGGCCGCGCCGGTTGATCCGCTCGACGATAGCGGAAAAGCATTGGCGATCTGTGACCGCACCAAGACCGAGATCAAGACCTGCGTCGAGTACTACGACCTCGGGCTGGCCGAGGAAGTCGACAAGCAGTCGTGCGAGTCGGAACCGAACAAAGGCGTTTGGCGCAAAGGCCAAGCGTGTCCCAAGGAGGGCCGCGTGGATGTTTGTCGAACCGACACAACCCGCGCCATCAACTACCTGCCCCAGCGCCCCGAAGATGACGCGCTCTGTGAGAGCGTGCGGCTTGGCAAGCTCGCCCGCTATCCAAAGGCGAGCGCTGCGAACGCGAAGAAGAAGTGACGTAACGACGGTTGCCTTTACGCTCGGCGCAAGATCGATCGCCAACGGCAAATCGGAGGGCGACCTCGACTGCGCCTTGCGCTGCAGCACCTTGAGGCCCATAGTCCGCTGGCATCAACGGCTGTCGGGCGTGACGGTGGATGCGATCGAAGCCTTCGTTTCCGCGCTCACACGGAGGCTCTATCAATCAATCTATCGGCGTGCCCATCCGCACGGTCGCCATGCTGGGCAATCATTTGCCGCGTCGCTGCGGAATCGCGACCTTCACGACCGACCTCGCTGAGGCCATCAGCAGCAGGTTCACGGAAGTGGATTGCTTCGTCCTGGCCATGAATGACCCTGGGAAGACCCACAGCTACCCGCCGCGCGTTCGCTTTGAGGTAGCTGAGAGCGATCTCACCTCGTATCGCCGCGCAGCCGACTTCCTCAACGTGAACGAGGTGGACGTCGTCTCGGTTCAGCATGAGTTTGGCATCTTCGGTGGGAAGGCCGGTGCGCACGTGCTCGAGCTCTTGCGCGAACTGCGCATGCCGATCGTGACCACGCTTCACACGATCCTCGCGGAGCCCGCACCTCACCAGCGAGCAGCGATGCAGGAGCTTGCGACGCTGTCCGACCGTCTGGTGGTGATGAGCTCGCACGGTGCGCAGATCCTCGCGGATGTTTATGGCATCCCAAGCGAGCGGGTCGACCTCGTACCGCACGGTATTCCAACGGCGCCCGTGCTCGCCGGCAGCAAGTCGCGGCTCGGGGTCGAGGGCAAATCGCTGATTCTCACCTTCGGCCTGCTCTCACCCGACAAAGGCATCGAGAACGTGATCGACGCGTTGCCGGCGATCGTGGCGCAGTGTCCCGACGCAATCTACCTCGTACTCGGCGCAACCCACCCCCACGTACGCGAGCGCGAGGGCGAGACCTACCGCTTGGCGCTCAAGTCGCGAGCCAAACGCTTGGGTGTGGACGCGCATGTGATCTTCCACGATCGCTTCGTTACACAGGCTGAGCTCAACGACTTTCTGGCCGCCGCAGACATCTACATCACGCCGTACCTCAAGCCAGAGCAGATCACCTCCGGCACGCTGGCTTACGCCGTCGGCGCCGGAAAGGCGGTCGTCTCGACGCCCTATTCGTACGCTCGAGAGCTCTTGGCCGACGGCCGCGGAGTGCTCGTTCCTTGGCGCGATCCAGCTGCGATTGCTCGAGAGATCATCGACTTGCTGCAGGACGACGATAAGCGCAAGCAGCTCTCCCTGCGCGCGAGCTTGTATGGCCAAAGCATGGTCTGGCCAACGGTTGCGCAGCGTTACTTCGATAGCTTCGAGCGCGCGCGCATCGAGAACGCCGACAAGAAGCGCACCGCCTTCCGCGCGAAGACGCTGGCCATGCGGCCGGTCGAGCTGCCGGAGAACAACCTCGAACACCTGCGCACGATGACTGACTCGACCGGCATCGTGCAGCACGCCGCCTTCAACGTGCCTCGCAACGAAGATGGCTACTGCATCGACGACAACGCGCGCGCGCTCTTGTTGATGACCTTGATCGAGGATGCTGGAAGTGAAGACAGGACCTCCGTTCGGCGGCTCTCGTCACGCTATCTCGCCTTCGTGCGCCATGCGTTCAATGAGGAGGCCGGGCGCTTTCGCAACTTCATGACCTACGGCCGGGCCTGGACCGAAGAGGTCGGCTCGGAAGACTGCCACGGCCGGGCGATCTGGGCGCTGGGCGCGCTGGTCGGTCGCTCGCGGGATCCGGGCCGGCAGAGCCTGGCGGGCGCACTCTTTCACGCGGCCTTGCCGGCGCTGCGCAGCTTCAGCTCGCCGCGAGCCTGGGCCTTTGGGCTGCTCGGGATCGACGAGTATCTGAAGGCATTCCACGGCGACACCAACGTTCAAGCGGTCAGGAACAACCTCGCGTCGCGGCTGCTCGATCTGCTGACCCGCGTTCGAGCGCTCGATTGGGTGTGGTTCGAGGACAGCGTGACCTACGACAACGCACGATTGTCGCAGGCGTTGATCACCGCTGGAGCTGGCATGGAGAACGAGGAGATGACGAGCGCTGGGCTCGCTTCGCTCGAATGGTTGACCAACGCCCAACGCAGCGATGCAGGGCTCTTTTCTCCCATCGGTTCGAATGGGTTTTGGAAGCGCGGTGAGCCGATGCCGCTCTTCGATCAGCAGCCGGTGGAGGCCGGCGCAACCGTATCGGCCTGTCTCGAGGCCCGTCGCGTGAGCGGCGATCTCAAATGGCTCGTCCGAGCCCAGCGTGCTTTCAGCTGGTTTCTCGGCCAAAATGTGTTGCAACAGTCTCTCTATGACGCCTCGAGTGGAGGCTGCAGAGATGGCTTGCACGCAGATCGCGTGAACGAAAATCAGGGCGCCGAGTCCAGCTTGGCGTTCCAACTCGCATTGCTTGAGATGCGTGAAGTCGATCGAGCTCCAGCCTCCAGCTGGACCAGTGAGGCCAAACGATGAAAGCGTATCAATCGCTGCTAACGCGGCATGCAAAGAACCCAATCCTCACCGCTGCGGATTGGCCCTACCCCGTTCACAGCGTTTTCAACCCAGGAGCCACGCTGCTCAAAGACGGGACCACGCTGCTGCTCTGTCGCGTGGAGGATCGTCGCGGGCACTCGCACCTGTGCGCCGCACGCTCGCAGAACGGCTTCGATGGCTGGGTGATCGATGAGCAGCCAACCATGCTACCCAGCCCTGATGAGTACCCCGACGAATTCTGGGGCATTGAAGATCCGCGGATAACCTACATGGAGGGTCTGCAGCGCTACGCGATCGCGTACACCGCGTTCTCGCGCGGTGGTCCCGGTGTGGCGTTAGCGCTGACCTCCGACTTCAAGACCTTCGAGCGGCTCGGGCTCGTGATGCAGCCCGATGACAAAGACGCAGCCCTCTTGCCGCGCAAAATCGACGGCAGCTATGCACTCTTGCATCGACCGCTAACCGACCTAGGCGCACACATTTGGCTCTCGTACTCCCCCGACTTGCGCAACTGGGGGAGCCACAAGCTCATTCTTCAGGCTCGCAAGGGCGCATGGTGGGACGCCAACAAGGTTGGGCTATCCCCGCCGTTGATCGAGACAAAGGAGGGCTGGCTGATGATGTACCACGGCGTGCGTCACACAGCGTCGGGATGCCTGTATCGCTTGGGGCTCGCGCTGTTCGAACTGGAGCACCCGGAGCACTGCCTGCTGCGCGGCGACTCGTGGATCTTTGGGCCGGAGACCGCCTATGAACGAGAGGGCGACGTCGGCAATGTCACCTTCCCATGCGGGACGACGCTGGCGCCCGACGGCGATACGCTCAACGTCTATTACGGCGCCGCCGACAGCTGCATCGCGCTCGCAACCGGCAGCATCCGCGCGATGTTGAAGTGGCTGCATGAAAACGGCTCGATACCCCTGGAACAACGCTCTCCAGAGCACAGCGTCAAGTCGATCCCCCCGAGCTTCCCGACGCCCTGAGCGCGGGCTGCTAGCGTGGCGGCGTGCAATCCGACCACTCCGAGGAGCAAGCTCGCATCTATCAGACCCAGGCCGAACTCTACGATGAGCTGATCGCAGCAGAGGACGCCGACGGCGCGCTGCAGCTCGAGCTCGCCCGCCACGACATTCTCGATGTCGGCGCCGGCACGGGTCGCATCTCGCGGCTGCTCGCCGACAAGGCGCGCAGCCTCACGCTCGTGGATCGAGCGGGCCCGATGTTGGCGGTCGCCAGGCGACACCTACAACGCTTGGGCACGCCGTTTTCGGTGCATGAGGCCGACGCGCAGGACCTCCCTCTCGCCAGCGCTGGCTTTGATTTGGCGGTGGCCGGCTGGGTGTTCGGCCACTTCCGTCATTGGATGCCCGACGGCTGGCGAGCCGAAGTCTCGCGCGCAGTGGCCGAGATGCGTCGCGTGGTACGGCCCGGCGGTACGCTTTTGGTGATCGAGACGCTGGGTACTGGGCATGAGCAACCGCGTAAGCACGCTGGGCTCGACGAGTACTTCGATGAGCTCGCGGCGCTCGGCTTTGACAAGCACTGGATTCGAACCGACTACGAGTTTGCTTCGGTCGCCGAGGCGGTCCGCATTTGTGGGGCCTTCTTCGGTCCCGAACTGATCGCGACGATCGAGCAACGACGCTGGGTTCGTGTGCCCGAGTGCACGGCTGTATTTGTGAGTCAGCAGCCGCCCGCAGCATTCGGACCTTGAAAGCCGGCTGCGAGCGCCGAACAATGCGGCGATGCAAATTTCTTCGGAGCTGACTGCACGACACACGGCACGGCGCGGAGTGCCGATGGGACTCGCAGCGCTAGCGATGCTCGTGGCTTGCACGTCGTCGAGGACCAACTCGAGGCCGCCTCCCATCTGCCAATTTCCAGGACAAATGGGCTGTGTTCCACCCAACTATGGGAACGCGCCAGCGCTGCCTCCCCAGGTCTGTCAGCAGAATCCGAATCAACCGGGCTGCCAGCCCAACTACGGCCAGCCCAATTACGGCGGTTACCCGCCGCCGGGCGGCGTGCAGCAACCTGGGCCGCAACCTTCCTACCCGCGGACCGGCGGACCGGGTTACCCCGGTCGCATGCCTTACCCTTACCCCGCGCCCGGGCCTTACCCTCAGCAGCAGCAAACCCCCGGTTCATTCCTGCTGCCCAGCGCAACGCCGGTGCCCGCTCCATCCGCATCTCCGGCGGCGCCGCCGCCTCCCACCGTGGTCACCACGCTTTCGCAAGAGAAGCAGAACTGCCTCGGTGAAAACGGCAGCGAAGAAGATTGCACGACGGCGCTCAAGCAGTTGGCCGATGGCAACGCCAGCGGCAGCGAGAACGACGCCGTCCTCGTTTACGAAAAGGCGTGCGCCAAGAAAGCGAAGTTGCTCGGCTGCGGAGCCTTCAAGTCGCAAGCGGTTACCACCGAGGATCGACCGACGATCGGGCTCTTGGGGCTGTGTGAGTTCGGCCGTTACGAGGCCTGCGAAGACGTCGCGACCAAAGCGCCGCCGCTGAAGGCTTGGCTTATCAACCTCAAGGAGAGCGGCTGCAAGAAAGGCGCAACTGCGCTGTGTAAGAACTTCAAAGCCTGCAAGGCGAAGACGGATTGGGGCTGCAAACCAGCTGGTTCGGGCTCCGAGGTGTGCGGCTGCGTTCCGCAGTGCAGCGGCACCTTGAGCGTAACCGCCGGTACGCGCAGCTGGCCCGACGGTTCGAAGCGCGGCGTGTTCGCCTGCGAACCATGAAGGGCATCCAGCTTCGACGGCGTCGAGCACTCTCGCTCGCGGCGCTGGTGCTGCTTGGTTGTGGCAACGCGGAGTCGAGTCGACGTCCACCGCTGGGTAAGCCGAGCGACGCGCGCGTGACGCAGGTGCTGACAACCGCGTCGACGAGCGTGGCCACGATTTCAACGACTGCGACAACGGCCTCGGCGCAGGTGCCCTCCACGCCGAGCAAACGCGGGATGCACGAACCGAGCGCTGAGTACCGTCAGCGTTACGCGTGGCTCGCGGCTGGCACCAACGTTCGAACGCTCGAAGACAGCTTTGATCCGCCGCCCGGCTATGCGCGCAAAGCGCTCCCGGCCGAAAGCTTCGGCGCGTTTCTTCGAGAGTTGCCGCTGCGCGCCGAGGGCACGCCGGTCAATACCTATGAACGCAAGCTGCTGCTGGAAGGCAGTGATCCGCGCATCGCAGCGGTGGCCGAGCTCGATTTAAGCTACGCCGACATTCAACAATGCGCCGACTCGGTGATTCGCCTGCACGCTGAGTGGCGATGGTCGCAGAACACCGCAGAGTCCGTGGGCTATCACTTCCTCAGCGGGGACTACGCCAAGTGGAGCCGTTATCGTGAAGGCCAGCGCCCGAAGGTCGACGGCAACAAGGTGGCTTGGGTTGGCGGCCTCGCGTTGAAGAATGACCACGCTTCCTACCGCAAGTACCTCGACATGGTGTTCAACTATGCCAGCACCATTTCGCTCGCGGGCAAGTCGAGTCGAGCGGTCGAGCGCAGCGAGGTGCAAGCGGGGGACTTCTTCATTCTCCCCGGCGGCCCCGGTCACGTCATTCTGATCCTCGATCTGGCGGAGAACCCCGAAGGGAAACGGATGGCGCTGCTCGGTCAGGGGTACATGCCCGCGCAAGACTTCCAGGTGCTTCGTGGTGAACACGGCGGGTGGTTCGACCTGCAGGGTGACAGCGTCGATACGCCGTTTTGGCCGGTGCCCTTTCCTTGGTCCAGCCTGCATCGAATGAAGGAAGAAGCAGCCCCGTGATGCTGCGCTTCGCGCTCGCAATCGCCCTCAGCGTGCCCCTGCTTGCGCCGCATGAGGCGCAAGCCGTGGAGCAGGAGTGGCATCTCGGCGGCGCCGCGAATTACGGCCTGCTGACCTTCGCGCGCGCACCTTCTCGCAACGGCTTCGGTGGCCAGCTGCTCGCGCGCTACGGCTTGAACGATGCGCTCGATCTCTCATTGAGCGCCGCAGCGATGAGCTTTCTCGAAGATGGGCGGTTGGTCTTTTCCGGTGCCGCCGGCGTGACCTACGTGGTGGACGTCCTGCGCTGGATCCCAACCGTCGGCGCGCATATCGGCGTGGTCGACATCCTGACCACGCGCTGCGAAACCTTGCCCGAGCTCTGCTACCACGACATCCGGCCCACGGTGGGCGTACCCATCTCGCTCGAATATCGCGTGCTGCCGGAGCTGCCGGTGGGAGCGCGCTTCGAGCCGACCTTGCTCTTGTTCGGTGAACCCTCCTGGCTGCTCACCACGTCGCTGTACGGCGCGGTGGCCTTCTAAAGCGAATCGATACGGCCCAGCATGAGAGTTGGTCTTTCCGCGAGCATGATGCCGGCCGATCCGGCGCGAACGATCTTCAACGGCCGCCCGCTGCTCTTCGTCGAGCGCTCACTCACCGAATGGCTCTCGGTTCCGGGCGTGAACGTGTACGTGCTGACCGAGTCGAGCCACGGCTACGAAGCGACGGCCGACGATCTCGACGGCTTGGTGTTATCGGGCGGGGTGGATATTGCGCCGGGAGCCTATGGTGAGGTCGCACGACGTCCAGCGTGGGAGGGAGATCCGCGACGCGATGCCTACGAACTCGCGCTCTTTCGCGCGATGCTCGCTCGCGACAAGCCGGTGCTCGGCATATGCCGCGGCCATCAGTTGATCAACGTCGCGCTGGGTGGTTCGTTGCATCAGGACGTGCTCGAGGAGAGGCCGGGCGCGCTCGTGCACCGCGACGCCGTGCAATACGATCGCAATCAGCACGACATCCTATTGCAGCCGGAGGGCGCACTTGCGCGGCTGTATCCGGGGGTTGCGCGCGCGCGCGTAAACACGGTGCACCATCAGGCGGTGAATCGCTTGGGCGAGGGCTTGGTGATCGACGCGCTCTCGGCAGAAGACGGCGTAGTCGAGGCGATCAGCCTGCCTGGCCGGAGCTTCATTCGCGGAATCCAGTGGCACCCCGAGTTTCAGGATCCAGAGGCCAGTCATCGCTTGGACAACGGGGTCCTTCGCGAGGCCTTCTTCAGCGCAGTTGGCGCTCGGCGCGCAGGCTGACCGCAGGGTCACGTCGTAGGTTTTGTGGCGAGCGACGTCGCATCATGGCACCATGCCGCCCTGATGCTCGACCTTCGTTCTTCGCGCAAAGCACAGTCACTTCTCGTCGTCGTGGGCCTGCTGACGAGCTCGCTCGTCGGCTGCAAGAAGGAGGAAGAGAGCGAGGCGCCCATCAAGCGCAAGTCGACCTCCGAGCAGACGTCCACCTCCACCGCGGCGGCCCCTGCGCCCGCGCCCGCCCCGCTGCCACCGACCCCAACACCTACGCCGACGCCGACCCCCGAGGCCACGACGACCACCACCACGACGGCCACCGGCACCACCACCACCACCGCCACGGGTACCACGACAACGACGGCTCCGTCAGCGACCGGCTCAACCTCCGGCGCGAAGCCTGGTTTCCCGGTGATTCCCACCGCGATCCCGACCACGATTCCGCCGATCCCCACCGGGCTGCCCATCCCGAAGTTCCCTGGCAGCAAGTGAGTCTTGGGCGCAGGTTCGTTCCTGATCTCCTACTTGTTATGCCGAGCCTTCAGCACTTTTGATCGGCAAGCGGCCCGCTACGCATAAACTCAAGGGCAGAACGGAGGAGCGAGTGGCCAGAAGAGATGATCGAATCGACTCAGGCGTTGCGGTGTACGAAGACATCATTGCACTCGCCGAGTGTTCGGCGCTCGATCTCGAAGGCCACGCGCGAGATCCCGAGGCGCGCGATCTCTCCATCGCGCTACGACGCACCATTCAGGCGTTGCGACTCGCCGTCGTTGCCGACGCGGAGCCAGCGATCTTGATGCGAATCCAGCTACGGCTCGAGACCATGACGCGCCAAGTCTCGACCTTCTTGGCCAACTGCGAAGCGAAGCCGGATTCCCAACGAGTCACCGCGCCCCCGCCCTCCGGGCTCGATCCGGCGACGCTGTTTCAGCATCAAACCCCCGCCTCCGAACGGCCCACCTTCAGGCCGGAACCGCCGGCGCAAGCCAAGTCTGGCGTCGTGTCGAAGGTCCAAGCGCCGGACTCGTCCGTTGGCAAATCGCGCACGGGTGCGTAGCGGCCTGCTGCTCGCGCTGGCGCTCGGCTGTGACACCGCAGCCGAGTATCCGCCCGCACCCGCGATGGTTGCGTTTGCTGCGCCAGGCCCGGCGCGGCAGCGTCAGCACGCAGCCGTGGAGGCCAACCGTGCCTGCACCACGTGTCATGTGGACGAGGCCGCGGAGTGGCAGGGGTCGTTGCACCAACGCGCCAACATCGAGCCGGCGTACCTGCGTGCCTTCGCGATCGAGCCGATGCCGTTCTGTCGCAGTTGCCACGCGCCCGAGTCGCTCGTCGATCAAGCTCCGGATCACGACGTGAGCGCACTCGGGGTTGGCTGCGTCACCTGTCACTTGACGAGCGGTGAGGTGTTGGCCACACCGGGAACCGGCAGCGCACCGCACGGCTTGATGCGAGACGCGGCGTTTGCGAGCAGCCGCGCTTGCGAGGGCTGCCATCAGTTTCGGTTCCCAGGGCGAATGAGCGCCGACCCCGCCGACTTCATGCAAACCACGGTGATGGAACACGAGGCGAGCGGCTCCAGCCAAAGCTGCGCCGACTGCCACATGCCGCGCGAAGCCAACGGCAAACGCTCACATCGCTTCGTCTCCTCGCGCGATCCTGAGAAGCTCAAACAGGCGCTCTCGGTGAGCGCGGAGCGAATCCGCGGCGCGGTCAAACTCGCCCTGCGCCCCGTCAACGTCGGGCACTCCTTCCCAACCGGGGATCTGTTCCGACGGCTCGAGGTGAGCGTGGAGGCGTACGGCGATGATCACGCTGTGGTCGCGAGCGAGCGCCGCTATTTGACGCGCCATTTCGACCTCACGTCGCGCGGGCGCATGTTGCTCAAAGACGACCGGCTGAAGCCCGATGGCGCTACGCTCGAGTTTGATTTGGGGCCGCAGGCAGCGGGCTTTCCCATCGCCTACCGCGTTGCATACCAGCGGGTCGCCCATCCCCAAGGCATCGATGAGGCCGCCGCGGTGCTCGAAGATGAGGTCGTGCTCGCGCAGGGAGATCTCCCGGCGCCCTGACTCAGAAGCGCAGCGTTGTGGCCGACCGCACTCAGCCGTAGTGTCGCTCATGCGCCGCGAGCTTGGGCTCGATCCGGCGTATCGCTTGCTCGACGCGCTGCGCGGGACCCACACCGCTGCCAGCCTGAAGGACATGCGTATGGGCGGCGCAAACGTTGTCAATGGTACGAAGACGCTCGACCAGGGCGCGCGCCCACTCACGGAAGTCGCTCGCTGCTCGAGCACGATGCTCCAAGACCTGGGATAGCGATGGATGGAATGCCAGGAGGTCCTGTTTGAACCAGCGGACCACGGGCGGCATCCGCACATAGTTGATGGTGTCATCCACATGCAGGGTGCGAGACACGCTGTGGAAGGCGAGCACAGAGGAAAAGTGAAGATTCTCGTTGGCTGGGATGAGCTCCACACCGCGTGGCACGGAGAAGTCGAGATCCTCGGCGAACAGATCATGCGCGTCGGGTTGGTCCGAGAGCTCGGGTTGCCATGGCAGCTCAGGCGCGAGCCTCTTGTGACGCGCGGTTCCGTAGAGCTTGGCGTGGGGATAAAGCGCGTGCACCTTCGGAACGAACAGCGTGTGGAACGGATGCAGGTGCAGGATCGCTTCGATCGCTTCGCCACCGTGGGTCAGCTCGGCAATGTGCGCTTGAGTTGCCTCCGTCAGCTCGCATGCGTCGAGAAGCAAGAAGCGGCCGCTCTTTCGCTGCACCAAAGAGGCGTGTGTGCCAATTGGAACTACACCGCCAAGCTTCAATGCGCCTCGAATGTTCCAGAAGCCTTTTCCAAGGTGGAGAATGTTGTCGGGAGCCATCGAGTTGCGCGCATCCTACGGCACTCGCAAAGGGTCGGGTCGCTGCATTGCGGGGCAGTCTGCACAATTTTCGCCGTGATTCACGTTCTCGGATTCTGGCGCAGGGCGATCTCCCTGCGCGCTGACGGAGCACCAAGCGAGCTACGCGGCTCTACCTAGGATCCGATTGTCATCCCGGCTCGCGACTGCAGGACGCTGAATCGCGGCGCGTTGAGAGTGGCAGAGATCCTGCACTCCGCTCGAGGTGCTCACCTCTCTCAAGCCGTGGCTAGGCGTTGGTCTTCTCACCTGCGCGCTCGCTGCGCCCAATCACGGCTTCGCGCAAGAAGAAACACAGCCCGTTGCTTCCGCGCCGAGCGCTTCAACGGCGTCCTCCGTGGAACCCACCTTCATTCATCTCGAGGCCGATCCCAGCGTTAGTTTGCGTCGTCGAGGCGGCCGGTTCGGCACGCACATCTGCGGCGCGCCCTGTGATGTCACGGTCGACGTTTCTTATGCTCAGACTTTCTACTTGGAGGGGCTCTCGTTCGATCCGGGTGGCGTTCGCCTTTCGCCAGGTCGCCGCAATGAGATCGCGGTGGCCGGCGATCAGGGCGTGCACGTACTCGGCTTCTCGCTGCTCACGGTTGGCGGCGCAGCGTTTGGTGCGGGCGGGCTCGTGTTCGCGTTTCACGGCTTTATCAGCGCGGTCTACGACGATGAACTCCCGACAGAAAACATCGCACTCTATTCGTCGCTGGTCGGCGGCGGCGCGCTCTTGCTTGCAGTTGGGATACCCCTCTTCGTTGCGGGCGACCCAACGCTCGTCGTCGAGGTGACAGAGGGCTCTCCCGTGTCGCTCCGGCCGGATGGGCTGGCGGTGCAGTTTTGAACCCCGGGTGCGGCTCCGCGGAACCGCTCGCTGGGATCGCGTGTGCGGTGCTGCTCGCAGGCTGCTCCTTGCCGGTGATGCCGAAGCACGCGGCTCCACCGCACCCGCCCGACGCGCTCGTGCAGGAGGTGTTCGTCCGGATCGATTCAGACGCTCCAGGTGCGGCGCTGGTTCGCACGGGCGAACAGGACGGGGTCGAATGTGTGGCGCCATGCCTGCGCAACGTCGTGATTCGACAGAGCACGTTCTACGAGCTGCACGCACCGGGGCAACTGCCGACGAGCCCGTTCTCGGCGTACTCCGCCGAAGATAAGGCGCTCTGGCTCACGCACGAAGGCGTGGCACCGTCGCTCAAGTGGGGGTTCGGTGCGGCCACCGTGGTATCGGGCACGCTGGGGCTTGTACTTCTCGTCACCGGTGGCGCGATGAACACGCAGGCGGTAAGGCGCGATACTCCGGATTTGCCGCTCGGGCTGGGCGTATCCGGCCTGATCTTGGGCCTGCCGATCTGCGCGCTCTTCGGCGGGCTGACGGCCGCTTATTCGGACAGCCGCTACGACTTCAAGGACCCGGCCTTGCCGGGCTTCCGCTTCTGATCGAAGCGCCAACCCGGAGAGCCGCTCAGCCGGCCCGCTCAGCGGGTGGCTTGTCGAGTTCGAAGGCGTCATGCAAAGCGTTCACTGCGAGCTCGGTGTACTTGGTCGCGACCAAGCAGGAGACGCGGATCTCGCTGGTCGAGATCGCCTGAATGTTGATGCCGTGATCCGCCAGCGTGCGGAACATCTTGGCGGCGACTCCCGCGTGCGAACGCATGCCCAAACCCACGATGCTGATCTTGGCGATGTCCTCGTCGAAGCGAACCGACTCAGCGCCGACCTTCTTGGCGATGGCGTCAATCACGTCTCGCACCCGCGTGAGATCCGTCTTGCCCGCCGTGAAGGTAACGTCGGTGGAGAGCGAGGCTGCGCCGCTGCGATCCGCGACCGACACGTTCTGAATGATCATGTCGACCGAGACGTTGTGCTCCGCGAGCTTGCCGAAGATATCGGCGACCACACCCGGTTGATCGCGCACGCCCACCAACATGACGCGCGCTTCATTCTTGTCGTAGGCAATGCCCGTGACCACGACCTCTTCCAAATCCGACTCCCCCGTGACCACGGTGCCCGGCGAGGACGAGAAAGAGCTTCGGACATGCACCGGCACACCATGTTTCATAGCCATCTCCACACTTCGAATCTGAAGGACTTTGGCGCCGAGCGACGCGAGCTCGAGCATTTCTTCGTGACTGATCTTGTCGATCTTGCGCGCCTTGCTGCATACGTTCGGATCGGTCGTGTAAACGCCGTCCACGTCGGTGAAGATCTCGCACACGCTCGCCGACAAGGCTGCCGCCACGGCGACGGCGCTGGTGTCGCTGCCGCCGCGACCGAGCGTGGTGATGTTGCCGTCTTCATCCACGCCTTGGAACCCGGCGACGACAGCGATCTCCCCGGCGTCGAGCGACTGAAAGACGCGCGCGCCGTCGATCGTCCGAATACGCGCTTTGGTGAAGGAGTTGTCGGTGAGGATCTTGAGCTGGTGCCCGAGGTAGCTGCGCGCGCGCCCGCCTTGCGACTGAATGGCCATGGCCATCAGCGCGCTCGCGACCTGCTCCCCAGTGGCCGACAAAGCGTCGAGCTCGCGAGCATCGGGGATCGGCGTCACGTCACGGGCCAGGCGCAACAAGCGGTCTGTCTCCCCGGACATCGCGCTCACGATCACCACCACGCGGTTGCCCTCGGCCTGTGCCGCGAGCGCCCGACCGGCGGCCGAACGGATGCGCTCCACGGTGCCCATCGAGGTGCCACCAAACTTCTGAACGACGATTGACTCGGAGCTGGTCACTTCGCGTGCAGCATGCCTCGTCCTCAGGCTCAATTACAAGCCCGCCTTGTCAGCTGCCGTGAGCGCGGCGATAGTTCGCCGCGATGGACCATGCTCGCGGCACGACCGGCAACCCGCTCGATGATTTCGTAGGGCGCTGCGGCTTCGACCAACTGTGGGCGCAAGGCCGCGATGGCACCCGCATTCGAGTCGTGCGCGCCGGAGCAGGCAATCGCAAACGCGTGCTCTGCCTGCACGGCTTTCCGCAAAACGCAGCCGCGTGGCGCAAGCTCGGCGTGTTGCTCGCCGATTCCTTCGAGGTGCTGATGCCCGACCTGCGCGGCTTCGGTCGTTCGGACCACGCGGTGAGCGGCGCGTACGATCTCGATACGCTGGCCGATGACGTCGAGCGCGTTGCGCTCGCAACCGACCACGGCCGCGAGCCCCAGCTGACCTTGGTCGCGCATGATTGGGGCGGACCGATCGCTTGGCGATTTCTCGAGCAGCACCCAGCGCGCGTTTCCCACTTCGTCTGCGTCAACGGGCCCCACGCGAAGGTCTACGCCAAAGAGCTGCGCGACAACCCTGAGCAACGGCGGGGCGCGTGGTACACCGCGCTTTTCCAGATACCCAAGATTGAGCATCTTTTGGCGGCCGGAGGCGCGCAAGCCCTGGTCAACGTGCTGCTCAAGAGCTCCAACGTAGGCACCTTCAGCGAAGAAGACCTGGTGCTCTACATCGAGCCGCTGTCCAACCCCGAGCGGCTGCGCGCGGCGCTCTCCTACTACCGAGCCGGCGCGCGCGCCCTGTTCAGCGCCATCGCCACCGAAGCCACGCCGCTTCAAACCCCGACCACGCTGCTTTGGGGAGAGCAGGATCAAGCTTTACGCTTTTCGATCTGCGAGCGCATCGTGCGCGAGGTCGTCCCGCACGCAACGGTGCGTCGACTACCGAACGGAACGCATTGGGTCCCCGACGAAAGCCCCGAGGAGATCGCCGCGATCGTTCGGGCGCACGGCTGACAGTGCGCACCTCGGTCTCAGTGGATCAGCGGGTGCTGCCTTATCACCCAAGCTTGCTCCTCGGAGATGAGCGTGCTGCCTGAGAGCGTCACGTTGTAGAACATCAAGTAGTCGTCGGAGTTGGCCTCGTCGGTGTCGGGAATGTTGTCGAAGATGCCGGGGATCGGCTCGGCGGTGTGGAACAGCCCCAAGAAGTGCCCCGCCTCGTGCGCGCCAACCAGGGCCCAGTCCTCCGGATACTCGTCTTTCGCCCAGGTCGCGATCAGCACACCGTCCTTGGTTGCGAACGGTAAGCCAGGCGTTCCGTTCGACAGCCCCGCAAGCGAAGCCCCGACATCGACCTCCCCCACCTTGCAGGCGAAGGCGTCGACGAACACCAGATGAAGCGCCCCTGGTGCCGGTGCGACGCTATCAAAGACCTCGCTCACTTGGCCGGTGAGACACGCGCTGCCGAGTTCGATCGGGGTCTGCAGCTGACTCGCGTTATCGCGGTACTCCACGTTACCCAGCGCAATGCCTGCATCGGCGAGAGACGCTGCGAGCTTCTCGCGAAGCCGTGCCAACGCTGGGTCGGTGGGAGCGCTCGCCGCCTCGAGGTTGCTCGAGGCATCGAAGGTCATCACCACGTCGAGCACGCCTTGCGCCGGAGGGGCGACGTTGCGTTTGACGACACCGACGCGCAGCTTGCCTTCGAGCGGGACCGGCAAAAGCCGACCAACGCTATCGAGCTCGAGACGCACGCTCGTCATACGGAAACTGTACGTCCCGCGCTTCAACGCAATCGCGGGTGTGTTCGGTACCAGCGAGGCGTTTGCGCGGGGTCGACCGAGCGATCGATTGGGCGACATCGCAGGCCCAGGAAACCCCGCGAAGTAGTTCGCGGTGCGCAGGTCGACCTCGCGCTCTGGCTCCACGAGCAAGGCACCTTCGGGGTCTACCACCGCGAGCGTTTGAACGAAGCTGCCTTCACTGCCAACGCCCACGATGAAGAAGCTCTGCGTCTCTTCGCCTACCTCGAAGGAGAGGTCGGGGGTCTCGCCCTCCGCTAGCTCAACCTCCCCAAAGTCGATGAGTTCGAAGCCTGCGGGGAGGTCGGCCGGAAAGCGCCCAGCGACCTCGAGCGGCGCTGAAACCTCTTCGCAGTTCGACTCCAACTCACACTCCTCATCCGCTCTGCACGCAGCGTGAAGGGCGATCGCTGCGACCAAAGCCACGTTGCACCAGCGCATCCTTCTCTCCTGGCCGCAACGCTAGCGAGCTACAAAAGGCCGCTCAACCCCGCGCCGGTCCCTCATCAAGGGCTTTGATTTGCGGCCAATGAGCAATATCCAGGAATGTCGACTCCGCTGCCGGGTCGAATCCGTGCTCCATCAGCTAGCCTTGGGCGCCGCCGGCAACAGCTGACGCAAACGAAAGGCCATTGCGTGGTTGCGCCGCTCGGCCTCGACCAGCTTGTCGGTGGCCTTCCCGACCAAGACGAAGATGGCGAAGGGCTGCGCCGCAGTGACCAGCGTCATCACCAGGAGCGTTGCGATGGGTGGGTCAAACTCGAGCAGCTCCGAGCGCACGATCAAGGCGCCCTGTTGAAACGAGTACGGGTTGTGCGTCACGCCGGTGAGCGCGAGCAGCATCGGTACCACCACCGAGGCGACCGACAGCCCGAGCAGGAGCCACTTGGTCTCGCGGGTGGCGCGCAAACTGACGAGGAAGGACGCGGCTAGAACCGCTGCCCAGCCGGGGATCGCGATCAGCGGCCCAGCGAAGGCGCTGGTCATCCCCAACAAGGTGAAGTTTGCGACAATCGCGATGCGCATGAAGCGCGGCTGTACATTGCCAGTCGCAAACATCCAGCCGCCGTATACAAACAAGGAGCTCACGCCCAAAACTGCGGCGAGGGTGAGCGCCGTGTTCTTCGTCCCCCAGAACAGGAAGAACATCATGATGAAGAGCCAGACAGCATACCCAGCAACGGCGAACTTGCTGTTCTCGCGGCGATCCGCGAGCGCAACCTGCTTGAGCTCCTGCAACGCCTCCGGCGGCAAAGCGTTGCTATCGGAGAAGACCAGCTCCGACACCAAGCGCAGCGCCTTTTCGTTGGTCGGATCCAGAGCCAGCGCACGCCCTAACGCCTGCATGCCGCGCTCACGCTGCTCGGAACCACCGCCCTCGGCGACGGCCGTGAGCAGCTTTGTGGCGTTGACGAGGTGCTCTTCCGCCGAGCGCTTGCGTAGCTCCGCGTCCCGCTCGCCATCCAGAAACTCCTCCAGTTGGCGCGAAAACTCGCGCGCCGAGTTGAAGCGTTCCTTGCTGCTGGCCGCGGTTGCACGTCGGCAAATTGCGTCGAGCTCCGGTGGCACCTCGAGCTGGGGAAAGCGCGCGAGCGGCTGCGCGACCGGATTGGCCAGCGTGGAAAGCAAGAGGCTCTGCGCCGTTGCACCTTCATGCGCCATTGCGCCGGTGAGGATCTCGAACAAGATGCAGCCGAGCGCGTAAACATCGGAGGCCGGCCCGACCTCGCCGACCTCGCCGCGCACTTGCTCAGGCGACATGTAGCCGGGCGTGCCGATCAAAGCGCCGGCTTGCGTAGCGTGCGCCATGTCCGAAGCGACGGCCTCCACGGGCTCGGCCGACTCCGCGCCGAGCTTGGCCACCCCCCAATCGAGTACGTACACCTCGCCGAACTCCCCGAGCATGATGTTCTCGGGCTTGAGGTCGCGGTGCACCACGCCGCGCGCATGCGCGAAGGCAACGGCCTGGCTCGCTTGTGAAAGCAACGCCACCAACTTGCGTTGACTCAGCTCTTCGCCGCGCGGCTGCCAGGACGGCTTGACCCCAGCGTCGATCAGCTCGTCGAGCGCGTCTCGCAGCGTTTTGCCGCCGATCCGCTTCATCGTAAAGTACGGCTGGCCATCAGCGTTCGCCGCCAGATCGTAAACCGGCACGATGCTCGGATGCTCGAGTTGGCCCTGCAAACGCGCCTCACGCAGGAAGCGCGTGTGGCCCTCAGTACCATCGCTCACGCGCACCTTCATCACCTTCATCGCCACTTCACGGCCCAGGAAGGCGTCCTGACAAAGGTGAACCTCTCCCATGCCGCCGGCTCCGAGCAGCTTGCGTGGCGTGTAACGAGTTCCAGCCAACGCCGCAGGCTCGGCATCGATCGCCCCACGTGCTGACTCGAAGAACGCGGGGAGCGTCTCCGAGGTGCCGAGAGGGATGGTCGGATGTTCCGCATCCGGGGGCCGCGCGCTGTCTCTCATGGGGCCATCCTAGACCGGAGTGAGCCTCGCCCAACGCTGTCAGCAAAACAGATTTGCTCGTTACTTGACCGACGCAAACTCGACGGTTTCGTCAAGGGCGCGAGAAATACACGGGAATAGAAGGCTGTTTTCGTCGTTTTGGGGGACCGGTTGACAGCGATCGGTCCCGAATTAGGATGCCGCCCGCTCAGCCCCCACACACACACAGCTTACGGGGGAGCCCTCGCGGAACAGAACCGCGAACGACGGAGGATGCTTTGGCGAACGACGTGATGATCGAGGTGAAAAACCTCAGCAAGATGTACGGGGGCTTCCGCGCACTGGACCGCGTTAGCTTCCAAGTCCGTCGCGGAGAGGTCGTTGGGTTCCTGGGCCCGAACGGCGCCGGCAAGTCGACGACGATGCGAATCTTGACCTGCTTCCTGTCGGCTAGCGACGGAGTGGCTCGAGTTCACGGCATCGACGTGTTCGACAACCCGCTGGAGGTCAGGCGCAAGCTTGGTTACCTCCCGCAACGGGCGCCGCTCTACGGCGAGATGCGCGTTTGGGACTACCTGCGTTTCTGCGCAGATATGCGCGGACTTTCCGAGTCCACCTTCAAGTCGCGGATGAAGCGCGTGGTGGAGGTTTGCGGTCTAGCGAAGGTGCTCGGGAAAGACATTCGCACGCTCTCCCACGGCTATCGGCAACGCGTCGGCCTCGGTCAGGCGCTGGTGCACGAGCCGCCGATCCTCATCCTCGACGAGCCCACGAGCGATCTCGATCCGAACGAAAAGGCCGAGGTCATTCGCTACATCCAAGAGATCGGCAAGAACCACACGGTGCTGCTCTCGACCCACAACCTGAATGAGGTCGAGGCCGCCTGCGCCCGCGCCATCATCGTGTCGAAGGGTCGCGTGGTTGCAGACGGGCCGCTCGACGAAATTCGCGCCAAGAGCGGCGTTGGCCGCTACGTAATCACGGTCGAGGAGAAGCGCGCTCGCGAAGGCTTCAAAGCCCCCACGGCGCAAGAGGCTCACGAGGCCCTGCGCGCCATCAAGGGCGTGACCGGCGTTCAAGAGCTCCCCACCGACGACCGCGCGCACGCCTTCCAGTTGAACGCGCCGCACGGGGTGGACCTGCGCGCCGACCTGTTCCAGCTGATCCTGCAAAAGGGCTGGATGCTGCTCGAGATGCGCCGTGAGTCGCAGACCCTCGAGGACGTCTTCAAGGCCCTCACGCGCGGCGACGAGCGTGCGGACCGAGGCCTCGCCGCCCTTGTCGGGGAGTCCTTCTCCCCCGACGAAGATGAGGATGATGAGGACGAAGACGAGGACGAGGACGAAGACGAGCAGGAAGACGAGAAGCCGGCCGCCAAAGCCAAGGCACCGTTGAAGCCCGCTCCGAAGAAGGAAGAGCCGAAGAAGGCCCCGCCGAAAGCTGAAGAGGAAGACGACGAGGACGAAGAAGACGACGAGGACGAAGAAGACGACGAGGACGAGGACGAAGAAGAAGAGAAGCCGGCCGCCAAAAAGGGAGCAAAGAAATGAGCGCCACTCTCACCATCGCCAAACGTGAATTGCGGGCGAACTTCGACACCGCCGTTCCCTACGTCGTGCTTTGCCTCGGCTTGCCGCTCTTGGCGCTGCTCTTCTTCCGCTCGTCGAACGGCTTTTGGCAGGCGAACCGAGCGAGCCTCGAGTCGCTGATCCTTTACGTCTCGCGTGGTGTCGCCGTGATGGCCAGCGTGCTGACCATGAGGGTCATGGCGGAAGAGCGTCGCAGCGGCACGCTCGAGATGCTGATCACCCTGCCGGTGAAGGACCACCAAGTGATCCTCGGCAAGTTCCTCGGCACCTGGGCGGTCGTTCTGCTCGGCGTCGCTGGGACGCTGCTGTTTCCGCTGATGATGTTCGGTTGGCCGTGGAAGCTCGGCCCGCTCGACTGGGGTCCGCTCTGGGTTGGTTACTTGGGCATCGTGCTTTCGAGCGCTGCCACGGTGGCGGTCGGCATGCTGATTTCCTCGCTCACCGAGAGTCAGGTCATCGCCTTCTTCGTCACCTTCGCGGTCACGCTGGTGCTCCACCTGAGCGGCATGTTCGTCGACTCGATCGACTACCCGCCGCTGCGCTTGACGCTGGCCTTCGTCAGCTTCGACGCACGCATCGCCACCTTGGCTCGCGGGCTCGTGACTACGCGAGACCTTCTCTACTTCGTTTCAATCGCCGTCATCGCGCTGATGGCCTCCTTTCACGCGCTCGAGCGCCGCAAGTGGGCGTGAGGTTTTACGATGGAACGCAAAACAACAGCTAAAGTCGCGACCAGCGCCTACCTCCTTTTGGTGGCCGGCATCCTCGTCATCGCCAACATCCTTTCGTATAACAGCTACAAGCGCATCGACATGACCGCCGAGCAGCGTTTCACGCTCTCGGAAGGATCAAAGCGGCTCGTGTGTGAGGGTCTGAAGTCGGACCTGCAGGTGGACGTGTACGTCACCCGCGGCATGGCCAAGACCGACATCTTCGTTCAGGACCTGACCGACCTGCTGACCGAATACGAGCAGGCCAAATACAAGAAGGCCGACGGCTCGGAATCCCCGCCCTCCAAGTTCAGGTTCAGCATCATCGAGCCCAAGACCGAGGAAGAGAAGAAGGCCGCCAAAGACGAGGGCCTTCAGGAACAACTGCTCGGCGAGGACAGCGAGACGCAAGACCAAACCACGGTGGCCGTGGGCTACATGGGCTTCGTCATCAAGTACGGCTCCGAGAAAGAGGTCATCCCGAGCTGGCCGCCGGATAGCACCAACGGCGTCGAGTTCTTCCTCTCCAACAAGATCCGCGAGGTCCGCGATCGCGCCGACAAGCTCGAGCGCAAGTTCGGCCTGATCACCGGCAAAGACGAGCTCAAGATCAGCGACAACGCGATCGCCCCAGGCAATCAGCCGTTCAACCTGAAGCAGGTCTTCCAGGAGTACTTCCCGTTCTATCAATTCGAGGACGTGGACCTGCAGAACGGCGACGCCGAGATCAACAAGGACCTCGTCGGCATCATCGTCACGCAACCGGCGAAGGACTACACCGAGAAGGAGCTGCGTCGCATCGACGAGTTCCTGATGCTCGGAGACAAGTCCGCCGTCTTCTACGTCAGCGCGGTCAACGTCAAAGCGTCTGACAAGGACATGAAGGCGACGCTCAACACCTGGGGCCTCGAGAAGTTGTTCGACGGCTACGGCGTGGAGATGAAGCGCGAGGTCGTGCTCGACTTTGCTGGCGCCTTCCGCCAACCGGCGATGACGCAGAACGGCCAGCAGATTTGGGTCGTCGCGCCCGGCATCACCATGCTGACCGATGATGGCACCTACGAGGGAGACGAGGCGCTGATCGACACCAAGTTCTTCTCCTTCTTCCGCATGCGTCAAATCGCCTTCCCGTTCGCCTCTCCGCTGGTGGTCCACAAGGATCGGCAGCCGGGGGCTGAGCTCCAGGTGGTGGCACGCTCGAACCCGCGCTCGAGCGTGGACGCGAGCGACAACATCTCGCTCAAGTACTCCGACGAGGTGAAGGAGCGCGCACCGCAAGAGCAGCGCAACTTGGCCGTCGCCGTCACCGGCAAGATCAAGAGCGCCTTCGCCGGCAAAGGTGAAGACCTCGGTGTCAAGGCGAACCCCGAGTCGCCCACCGACAGCCGCATCCTGATCGTCTCTTCATCGCAGTTCTTGGCCAACCCGTTCGCACGCGCTGGCAACCCTCCCCCGATGCCGCCCCAATTGCAGATGATGGGGCCGATGGGCGGAGATCGAGAGCTGCAGATGGTGGCGCGTCCCTACCTGGACGTGGCCTTCCGTCCGATGATCTTCTCCTTCAAGAACACCCTCGACTGGATGTCGAACGATTCGGATCTAGTGGCTGTCAGCGCCAAGCTGCTCGGCGACCCGACCCTCACCTACTCGGTCAAGAAGCCGCGCGGGGAAGAGGGCGACACCGAGGAGGCGATGAAGAAGAAGTACGAGGCGTACAAGCAAGAACGCGCCGATCAGCAGAGCCTGGTCTCCTGGGTCCTCACGCTGCTCCCCGCCGCGCTGATCGCAGCCCTTGGGCTCATCCGCTGGTGGCTGCGTGAGTCCGGCCGAGACTCAGTACGAGTTTGAACGAACGTCTGGAGTGAATGAGATGAAGACCGAAACCAAAGTAGTCGGAGCGGTAGTTCTTCTCGCCGGCCTCGGTGGGTTGCTTTTCTACCGCAACAACGAAACCAAGGCTGAGCGTGAAGCTCGATCGCAGACGGCCACCAAGGAGAACCTTCCCAGCATCACGCTGACGCCCGAGCAGACCGATCGCATCACCAAGCTCGAGTTCAAACCGTCGGGGAAAGACAAAGACGGCAAAGACAAAGAGAAGATCGTCCTCGAGAAAAAAGGGGACAATTGGGAGCTCGTCGGGGTTGGCGCCAAAGTGGCCAGCACCGAGATCAAGAGCCTGCTCGACGGGCTGAAGGCGTTGAAGGTCAAAGACACGATCGACCGCGGCACCGCCGCGTACGATCAATACGAGGTCGCCGACGGTAAGGGCATCGCCTTTACCGCCTCAGCGGGCTCGGAGGTCTTGCTCAACGTGGTCTTCGGTTCGAGCGGCTCGCGCGGACAGACCGTGCGCGTCGTGGGCAAAGACGGCGTGTACGTCGCAGACGGCTACCCCTCGGCACAAATGTCGAAGGACGCCAACGGCTGGCGCGACAAGTCGATCCTCAAGTTCGAAGACGCCAACGTGGCCTCGGTCTCGATCGAGAACGCGTACGGCAGCTACGCCTTCACCAAGAGCGGCGACAACTGGGCCGGCACCTTCACCAAGAATCCCAACGCCCCGGTCGAAAAGACCGAGGAAAAGAAGGATGACGGCAAGAAGGACGAAAAGGCCGACAAGAAAGACGACGCCAAGAAAGAAGACGCCAAGAAGTCCGACAAGAAGGACGACGCCAAAAAGTCCGACAAGAAGGACGACGCCAAGAAGGAAGACAAGGCTGAGCCTGCAAAGGACCCTTCCAAGTCGGGCTCCGGCTGGGAGAAGTTCGACGGCAAAAAGGTCGAGAACCTCTTGCGTGCTTTCAAGGCGCTCAACGCGACCGACTTCGCCTCTGCCTCAGACACGGACACTGGCGTTACCAACGCAGCCAAAGAGGGCGGCCTTATCACGATCGTGATGAAGGACGGCACCAGCATCAAATTGATGGTGGGCAAGAAGCAGAAGGGCTCGAACCGCTTCGCGAAGAAGGACGGCGACGAGACGGTGTTCGTGATCTCGTCTTGGGCCGGAGATTGGGCTGCCGGCGAGCCCAAGAAGTTCGAGAAGGACGAGAAGAAAGAGGGCGGCGACGCCGACCCGCACGGTGGTGCCCACGGTGCAGAGGGCATGGATTTCGATCTCGAAGGAATGGAGTAAAGCAACGTGAAAGCCTCGTACCGTTGGCTCTGTGAGCTGCTTGGGCCCGCCTTTACGGCTTCTCCCAAGGAGGTCGCTGAACGATTCACCGGTGCGGGGCTCGAGGTCGAGGCGGTCACGAGCTTCGGCGTGGCCGCCAAGAGCGCGCTGGTCGCTGAGGTGGTGGCCAAACGAGCCCACCCCTCACGACCGAAGTTGACGCTGGTTACGATCAGCACGGGCGCTGCGAGCGAGGAGATCGTTTGCGGCGCGCCCAACGTGCCGGAGCCGGGGGCGCGCGTCGTGTTTGCGCCCGTCGGTACGCACCTGCCCGCCAAGGGCCTCACGCTCGAGCCGAAGGAGATCGCCGGGGTCGAGAGCCGCGGCATGCTCTGCAGCGAAGCGGAGCTCGGGCTGCGTCTGAGTGGGGGCGACGGCGGCATCATCGTGCTGCCCGCAGACCTCAAGGCGGAGCTTGGGACTCCCCTCGCCCAAGCCGTCCCGGAGTCGTGCGACGAAATTTTTGAGATCGGCCTCACGCCGAATCGGCCCGACGGCCTCGGTCACGTGGGCCTCGCGCGCGAGCTCGCTGCGCTGATGAACCTGCCTTTCACGCTGCGCGAGGCGGTGCCGGCGCGAGTGGACCCAGCGCTGGCGGTGGAGTCACAGCTGAGCGTGCGCATCGAGGAGGAAGAGCGATGCCCGATCTACGGCGCGCATTTCGTCAAGGACGTGAAGATCGGCCCTTCGCCGCTTGGTGTTCAATACAGGCTCGAGGCGCTCGGAGTACGGGCGATCTCCAACGCCGTGGACGTCACCAACCTGGTGATGCTCAAGTACGGCCACCCGATTCACGGCTTTGATCCGCAGCAGGTCCGCGGCGGAACCATCGTGGTGCGCTGCGCGAAGCCGGGCGAGTCGATGGTTACGCTCGACGGCATCAAGCGTGAGCTCGTCGCCGACGACCTGCTGATCTGCGACGGTGAAGGGCCGGTCGCTTTGGCCGGCGTGATGGGCGGAGAGGCCAGCGGCGTGAGCCCAACCACCAGCGGCCTGTTGATCGAATGCGCGTACTTCAGCACGCGCGGCGTCCGGCGCAGCGCGCGCCGTCATGGCATGCACACCGAATCGAGCCATCGTTTTGAGCGCGGGGTGGACCCGAGCGACGTCGCCCTGGTGTTGGCCGAGGCAGCAGCGCTCACCGTCGAGCTTTGTGGTGGCACGGCGGCGGCCAGCGCGCTGCGCGTCGGGCCCGGCGTCGCGGCTCCCAAGCCGATTCGGCTGCGCCCCGCGCGCGCGACCAGCCTGCTTGGCCTGGCGATCCCGCAGGCTGAGATGGTATCGATCTTGGTGCGGCTCGGTTGCACCGAGGTTCCTTCGAGTGAGCCGGAAAGCGTGAGCTTCGTGCCGCCTGGGCATCGCCCGGATCTCACGATCGAGGAGGATCTGATCGAGGAGATCGTCCGCGTGTACGGGGTTGATCGCGTGCCCTCGGTGTTGCCGGCGATTCGTCCGGCGGTGGGCACGAGCCACGCGCGCAAAGCGAACATCCTCAGCCAAACGGTGGATGCAGCAGCGAGCGTCGGCCTCGCGCAGGCGCTCACCTTCGGCTTTACCTCCAAGAAGCAGCTGGAGGTGCTCGGGCTTGGAGCGAGCACGCTCTCGCTGATGAACCCGCTGACCGATGATCGCACCGAGATGCGCACCTCGCTCTTGCCCGGCCTTTTCGACGCTGCCAAGCGCGCTCGTCGTTACGGCGTATTCGACCTGCGCCTCTTCTGCGTGGGCGCGCGCTTCTTGCCGCAAGCCGATGCGCCGCTTCCGCGTGAAGCACGCTCCTTCGCTGCGGTGATCGGCGGACAACGAGACGCTGTGCTGCAAAAGGCCGAGCCCTGCGACATCTTCGACGCGAAGGGCCTGGCGCTGGAGATCGTCGCGCGCGCGACAGGCCAGCGCGCCCAGATTCGTCCGACCAAGGACGCGGATCGGCCGCGTTATTCGCACCCACGAGCCGCAGGAGACGTGCTGGTCGGCGAGCGTGTGATCGGTCGCATCGGCCTCGTGCATCCGCTGGTCGAGCGCGACCTCGAGCTCGACGGCAACCTGTTCTTCATCGAGCTGGACCTCGAGACGCTGGAGGAGCTTGGCTCGCCGGTGCCGAAGTTCCAGCCGATCCCGACGTTGCCAGCCTCCACGCGCGATCTGGCCTTCACGGTGGAAGAGAGCGTGGCTTCGGGCGACATCGAGCAGGCCATCCTGCAGACGGCCGGCGAGCTCGCTGAGTCGGTCGCGCTCTTCGATCTGTTCCGCGGTGGCAACATCCCTAAGTCGCACAAGTCGCTGGCCTATCGCATCGTCTACCGCGATCCCAACGCGCGCTTCGCGCCGGAGAAGGCTCGTACGTTGACCGACGCTGAAGTCGACGCGCGCCAGGCCGCCGTTGAAGCCGCGCTCAAGCAGCAGTTCGGCGCCGAACTTCGAGCCTGAGCTACCGTGCAAAAGCGCGTCTCGCTGCCTCTGCTCGACCAAGCGATCGAGGCCCACGCAGCGGCGACGCGCGCTGCCCATCCGAGCTGGCCGTGCGCGGCCGGCTGTGACCTTTGTTGTCGCTCGCTGCCGTTCTTACCCACCATCAGCGAGCCCGAATGGCAGCGGCTCGCTGAGGCGCTGAGCCAATTGCCGCTGGAGCAACAGGCCGAGATCCGTGAGCGCACAGCAGCAGCGCCCGAACGCGGTCCCCTCACCTGCCCCATGCTCGCGCTCGAGAGCGGACAATGCCGCGTGTACGAAGCTCGACCGATCGCTTGCCGCAGCTACGGCTTCTACACCGAACGCGACGCAGGCCTGCATTGCGAGCGCGTGACAGAGGCGATCGCGCCGTTCGCCGATGAGGTGGTCTGGGGCAACGGCGAAGCGATCGCTCGTACGTTGCGAGAGGCTGGGGAGCCCGTTTCGCTGCGTGTGTGGATGCGTTAAGCACGGCTCACGGCGGTTGCCACCTAGCGCATGCAGTGCCATGCAACCCGCATGAAGCGTCTCGGAGTTTGTGCCTTCGTTCTTGCGTTCTCTGCCTGCCACACCGAGTCGCCGGTAGCGCCGCGGCCGGAGAGCAGCGCCCCCGTCGTTGCGAGTGCCAGCGCGCCCGCAACCTCCACCGGGGTGGCGCCAAGCGCCAGCGCGTCGGCTTCGGCGGCTGTGCCGGCCGCGAGCTCGGCGGTCACGCAAGCTGCACCGCCGGTTGACCTCGCGCTCGGCGGACGCCTCTACGACAGCTTCTTTCGCGATGGCTCGCACGCAGCGGGCTTCGAGCCGGACGCCTCGAGCACCAAAGGCAAAGCAGACGGCAAGGGTGGCCCGCGCAAAGACGGCAGCTTGCTGAACAAGGACGGCACGCCGCTGCTCAACGACGCAGGCCACGACTACCGCTTGAAGAACTTCTTTGGCTGGGATTTGCGCGGGGAGAGCGGCATCTACGGCGCTGGCTACATGAAGAAGGGCTACGTGCTCAAGGTGGACCTGCTCGCGGGTCGCGAGTCGGCCAAGGAGCTCGCCTCGTGGCTGAAGAACGGCACCGCGGAGGTGCCTGCCTACGGCTCGGTGATGGATGATGCTTCGCTCGCCGCCGTGGCTGAGTTCATCGTCGCGGTGCGAGAACGCAAGCTGGTGCACCCGGCCGACGTGTTCGATCTCAAGGCTGGTTCACCCGGCAACTACTCGCTGCGCTCCGGTGGCAACGCCGCTCGCGGCAAGGAACTCTATGGGCAGCGCTGTGCAGGCTGTCACGGCAATGATGGCACCAAGCTCTTGTTCGACGGTGGCGAGTTCTCGCTCGGCAGCCACGCGCGCCAGAAGGCCTACGAAGACTGGCTCAAGATCATGAACGGCCAACCGGGGACGGGCACCGGCAAATGGACGTACATCGGGACGATGGGCCCGCAACTCAAAGGCAGCGGCGCCGAGATGACGCGCGAGTTGCTCGATCTGTTCGCGGCGCTCTGTGATCGCGCAGCCTTCCCCAAGGGTGCAGCCAAAGGCAAAGACGTAGACAACGGCGATGCACGTTGTCGCGACTATTTGCGCTGAGCCGAGCTCACGAGACGCGTGGCGCTTGCAAGGCGCCGAGCGTCGCGAGCAAACGTTGCTGGCCAAACGGCTTCTGCAGGAAGGCCACCCCCAAGCTCTCCACCTCGGCGAGCACGCCATCGCCTTCGATGAAGCCGGAGCACACCAAGTTCCGACCGCTCGCGTTGCGTTCACGAAAGCGCCGAATCACCGCGGAGGAATCGCCATCGGGTAGCTTTGCATCGGCGATCAACAGGTCGAAGTTGGCGCCTTCGATCACGGCGAGCGCCTCGGCGTTGCTCGTGCTGGGGGTCACGCTGAAACCCTCGCGTTCGAGGATGCGCAGTAGGACCTTGAGGATCGACGGGTCATCCTCGAGCACCATCACCGACTTGAGCGCGGCCGCCTCCCGCGGAGAAGCCGACTCCGCCATAGCGCGAGCAGGCAGCTTCAAGCGCCAGACAGTATCGCCCTCGGCGGTCTCGAATTCTCCCTCGGCCGAACGCAGCAACTGGTCGAACTGAGGCGTCAACACCTGCGGAGCCGACGTTACGCCGACGAACTCGATCTCCACCGGGCGAGCCAATTCGGGCCGGTGTCGCAGACGCACCGAAAGCGCTCGCCCGCCGACTTGATCGCGCGCCGCCAAACAAAGCTCGAGCAACATTCGCTGGAGAGCGCCGCTCGTGACGGTCACCGGGGGCGTGTCGACGAGCTCCAGCTGCAAGGCTGGGCCATCCTCGAACACGTGCTGCAAGTTGTTGGTCAGCTGGGTCAGCGCCTCGGCGGGCGTAGCCTGGCCAACGGGATTGGAGCCTTGGTGCGCAAAGGCGAGCAGCTGCTGGCCCGTCTGTTTGGCGCGCCCCACGGCTTGCTCGATCTCGCGCAATAGCTCGCTACGCTCGCTGTCGCTGACCGACCCGCGCAGCAGGTCGACGCAGCCGATCACACTCATGAAGTGGTTATTGAACTCGTGGGCGGCGTGGCCAGCCAAACGGCCGAGGACCTCGAGCCGCGAGCTGGCCGCCACGATCGCGTGAGCACGATCGGCTTCGGCATGGGCCTCGCGTTCACGCAGGCGAGCCTGCTCCTCGCGCTCGAGCGCAGCTTGTTGCACCGCCAACAATTGGTGAAAAAAAATCAGGCTCCCCAAGCTGCAAATGAGCCCCAACGTGAGACTCATGCGCAGCCAGCCGAGCAGGCCGTCCGCCACGTTGGGCCAGGGCGGAGCGAGCCAACCGCGTTCGATCAACAGGCCAACGGTGATCGGCGTCAACATCGCTACAGCGACCCCGAGCACCGCGCGCTCGAGGAAGAAGACCACCGCCAAGGACCACGCCAAGAGCAGCGCCCCGGTGCCCAGCAGCGGGCCAAACTGCAGCAAGGCGCCAAGACAGACAATCAGGCTAAGTACTAGGAAGACCTGCCCCCCGAGCCGTGGATGCCGCTCCCGGTCCCACCACAAGAAAGCCGTTACCGCCGACATCGCAAAAAGCTCCACGGCGGCTCCGGTCACACGCTGCGAGGTCAGCCAGCGATGAAGCGTAAGCACCACCATGAGCGGCACCCCGCCGAACAGGCCCAAGCGTCGACAACCGGCCAGCACGCGACGCCGTGCTTGATCGATTGCCCTGTCCGACATTGGGGCAGCGTGTCATTCGCAGAAAAATTGGGCCAGCTTTCGGCCAGCGAGCGGGAGAGTCTGCCAGCGGCCCGGATGACTGGCCCGGCCGAGGCGCACGCGCCACGGCAAGGCGGCCGCGCCTCGCTGGCTGGACAACGCGTTTGCGGATCTGCGCGTCTTCGGCCACAAAACGGCAGGCACGCGAGCTGCTAATGGCCGCCCATGCGCGCGAACTCTTGCGGAGTCCTCCTGGTCTTTACGCTTGCCGCAGCCTGCGGCGATGACGGCACTTCATCGGGCGGGAGCGCCTCGGGTGGAGGCGGAGCTGCGAGCGGCGGTGCCGCGGCCGGCGGAGGCGAGACCGGTGGGGGCGTAGCCAGTGGCGGCGCCGCCTCGGGGGGCGGCGATGCGGGTGGAACCGCGCAAGGTGGTCAAGGCGGGGAAGGCGGCGGTGCGATGGGTGCGTGGCAGCCGCCCTCGTACGACGGCTACTTCGTCGATTTGGAGCTACCGACACCCAGCCAGCCGAGCGCTGGCGTCAGCTTCTACGAAAACATCGCCTACGGCGACGATGCGGCGATGCGCTTCGATCTCTTCCAACCGGCGAGCGCAACAGCAACGCCGCTCATCATCTTCATCCACGGCGGCGGGTTCACCGGCGGCAACAAGACCTCTGGCTACGACTCTGCGGGCGATCAAGCGAAGCTCGCGAACGCGCTTGAAGCCGGCATCGCCTACGCCAGCATCAACTACCGCCTGCTCGATGAGGTGGACTCCGAGGGCGTCTACAAATCGCTCTCCGACTCGCGCCGCGCGTTGCAGTTCATCCGCTATCACGCCGCCGAGCTCAACATCGATCCGGAGCGCATCGCGCTGCGCGGGAGCTCCGCAGGCGCTGGCACCGGCCTCTGGCTCGCCTTCCACGATGACATGGCCGGGGGTGACGACGTCGTCGCCAACGAATCGACGCGAGTGGCCGGGGTAGCAATCAGCGCAACCCAATCCACCTACGACCTCGTCAAGTGGTCGACCGTCGTGTTCGCCGACTACGGCATCGACCTGATGACCTCGGTCGCGGCGCTCGAAATGGAACAGCGGCTCGCTTCGTTCTACGGCCTGCCAACGATCAGCGACCTCGAGGGCCAGCTCGAGTCACCGGCGATCAGCGAATACCGTCACGAGGTCGACATGCTCGATTGGATGAGCCCCGACGATCCGCCGTTTTACGTCAGCAACCCCCTCGCCGAAACGATTCCCACCTCGCAGAACGAGCTCTTCCATCATCCGTACCACGCGCGCGCCTTACGCGAGCGTGCGGCCCAAGTAGGTGTCGCCTGTAGCGCCGAGATCCAGGCGCTGGACATCGATGATGCGCCCGGAGTCAACGATTGGGAGTTCGTGATTGAGCTGCTCAGCCAGTAGCCGGTAGCGCGCCTCGGGTATGCTCGCCGCATGAAAGCGATCCGAGCCCTCAACGTCGCTTGGCTGATGACGGCGGTGGGACTTTGCGCCTGCGGTGATAGCCAAGCTGCGAGCAACGATGGCGGCTCGAACAGCGCCACCACCTCGTCGAACGGCGGGGGTGGGCAGGGCGCTGGGAGTATGGGCACGGCCGGAGCTGGCGGCGCTGGTGCCGGCGGGAGCGAGCCGAGCGCGCTGTCCGCGACGCTGCAAGACGTGAGCTTCCGCTGCAAGCTGCTGTCGGGCGCCTTCCTCGAGGACCCAACCGAAAATGCCGTCCAAACGCGCTTCAACCTCAAAGGCAGCGACCTCGGGATTCCGCTTTTGTTGGGGTCGGATTTGCATCTCTTCTTCGGCGACAGCGTTGGCTACAAGCTGATCTGGGACTTTGGCGAAGACCCGGACGCCGTCGCTCACCTGCCGCTGGCCAACGTCCAGAGCGACGTAGAGAGCCTGTGCCGCGACCTCGAGTTTTACCTAACGCCGGACATGCCGAGCGTGGCCAACGGCGTGGATGCGGCGATTGAACGGGACTTCGCCGGCGCGTCGATGACGCCTCCTGCAGGCCAACCGATCGAGGATTACATCGCACAACCAGCTGGCCCGTTCGCGAACTTGCCGGGCACCTTCGAGGTGCCGTCGGGAGCGCTGGCACAGGAAGGGAAGGCCTACTTGTTTTACACCGGCCTGGTTGAAGTCGCGCCGACGACCCGCGCCACGCTCAGCTACCTCGCCCGTTGGGACGCGCCCGGCGCCAGCACCCCGAACTATCAGATCGTTCGCCCGGTGGACGCGCTCGAGGGAGGCGCGCTCGGTGGTCACTTCTTGCAGGTGGCCCCGGTCGAGTACGAAGGCGCGCTCTATTTGTTCGGCAGCGGAGACTATCGGCGGAGCGGCGTTTATCTGGCTCGGCTCGACGCGGCCGAGCTCGAAACAGGCAACGGCACAGCGCTGTTCGACCCAGCCGCCGGCGACTTTCAAGAGGCCGCCGCGCTCAATCAAGAACAACGGGAAGCCGTTCAACCGCTGTTCGAACAAGACGGCGTGGGTGAGCTGAGCGTCGCCTTCATCCCCGAGGCCGGTGCCCTCGTAGCGCTCTACCAACGTGAGTTGCGTGATGAAGCCGGGAGCATCATCGATAACCGCCTTTTGGTGCGCGTCGCCGTTGCGCCCGAGGGCCTCTGGAGCGAGCCCGTCACTGTCATCGACATGGCCGACCCGAGCTTCCAACAAGCGCATTGTTGCGCTGAGACCTGCCCCGGCGACCAGCTGCTTCACTGCGATCGCGCGGGGTTGTATGGCGCTTACCTGCTGCCTGCGACGAATTTCGCGCCAGCAGCGGATGGCGGCGTGCTCGAGCTGCCGTTCCTCGTCTCGACCTGGGACCCCTACAACGTGGTGCTGTTCTCGACGCGCATTGTGTTGGGTAGTCAGTAGGCGGTGCCGAGGAGCCTCTCAGGTGCGCGCCTTCGGCGAATGGGCCGGATCTGCAACGACGTCTGCTTGTGGTGCAGCCGAGCACGCGAAGATCAGGGCGCGCAGACGGCGAGGTGAACTGCCTGATTGGTGACCAACACGACGTGGATGACGCCGCTTGCATCGATCACGATTTCACGACCGAAGGCGCCGCCCTCCACCGGGATGACCTCGCTCGTCCACTCCGCGTTCTCGCGCCGATAAAGCAACGCCGCGTCGGGCAAGATGTAGGGCGTGCCATCCGGTGCCACCGCGGTTCGGGTCGAACTCACGTCGGCCAGCGGGTCGACCTCGTTGGTGGTGAACGTCCCCGAGGCATTGTCGGTCATCACGACGGGAAAGGCGAAGCCACTGGTCGCGTGCGCGACGAACACCGTCGAGTCGGCACCGACGGCAACACTTGGGTACGCGCCGCCGCTCGCGACGATCGGCGTGAAGGGCTCACTCGATAGATCGGCTGAATGCAGGAGCGCGCCGTTGCTCTCGTAAACGCCGTGCACCGCTCCGTTCGGCCCGAGTGCAACTCCCGGGTCCCAAGCGACGTCGCCCACGGGCGCACCGCCGCTAAAGCTCGCGCTGCCGGACCACGAGAGCACAGTGCCTCGCGGATGGAGCAACGCAGTCACGCCGCTGGCGGTCGCCGCGAGATCGGCATCGGCCACATGAACCCCGTCTGGCGGGCTGAGGACGTTGACAGCCCATCCGCCTGCCTCCTGCGTCGCAAGACGTACGCCCTCCTCGAGCGGCGCTTCATAAAGCACCACGGCCGACGACGGCCCCTGCGCCGCGACCACGAAATCCGGCTCATGACCTTCGAAGCTGTCGACGTCGAAACGCTCGAAGCCGTTCGCGGTCTCGCGGATCCAGCGAACGCCGCCCTCGGCCGCGACGGCGATTCCGGCGCGCCCCGCATCGTCGAGCACGAGGTCGGCGGTGCGCGTGAACTCCAACGCAAACGACGAGATCGTCCAGCAGCCGCTGCTCGTCACGGTGGGAACGATGGGCGTGCCTGCAGTGCCGCCGCCGGTGCCTCCGCTCCCGCCAGCGTTGCTACCGCCAGCGTTACTGCCGCCTGAGGGCCCAGTACCCGAACCACCGGTGGAGGCCCCACCGCTGTTGCTCCCACCGCTGCCGTCGCTATCGCCGCAGGCTGTTGCGACGAGGAGCAAGCTCAGCAAGCAAACGTTGGGAAACCGGCGGAGGGTTTGGAGACCAAAATAGGAAGCATGAAGCCTCCATAGCGTGTTGCGTTGTCGGCCGCAGCTGCTGGGGCGATGCGACGTGGTAGCGACTGACACCACGGTGCCAACACATTAGGCTTGCGCAACTATGAACTTGCTTGGCCGTTGGCTACTCGTGAGCACGGTGCTGAGTGCAGCGACGAACACTGGCTGCATCTTGCTTTACAACGGCGACTCGGAGTCGGGCGGAAACGGCGGGACCAGCACGGGCGGTGCGCCCAGCGGCGGAGCTGGAGCGGGTGCGGGCGCCGCGCCTGCGGGCGGGAGCGGGGGTGCGGGCGGTAGCGGTGGTGCGGCTAGTTGCGACGAGCCAGGCTATTGCGGGCCCGGGAGCACGTGCGAAGCAAGCGGCTTTTGTACGGTGGTGTACACCGAGGCGCCTGAAGCTGTGCAGAGCGTCGCATTCATCCGAGGATCAGGAGCAGCCCAAGAAGTTGGTCACGTGGTGGCGCACTCGAGCTTGGGGTTTGAGTCACCGGACCGGTTCTCTGCTTGGCCGCTAGCTTTTGGTCAAGGCGACCAAGCCCTGGCAGGAACATTAACTTTGGACGACCCGGGCGTCGGCTTCATCGTCCCCGGCGGAGCGGACCACTTTTACTACTTTGGCCAGGGGCAGAACTGCGACGTCGATGATCCTGCCGACAGCTGCATCAACGTCTGTTCGATCGACGAGGGCGGAGTCGACTGTTTCCCGCCGCGCGTGCTCACCGGCGGCTCGCACGTCAACGGCGCGGTGATGGTGCCGAACAACAATCCCTCGAACGCAAGAGTCGCCTTCCTCGAATCCAACGACGCTTCGAGCGAACGACTGCTTCAGGTGAACCGCGACTGCCTCGAGACCAACCAACAGGATTGCCCGGCCAGCCTCTTGGCCAACTACGCCGCCGACGACTTGCTCGATCCGCTGGGGCTCGACCTTGATCCTTTCGACGGCTCGCTTTGGTGGAACACCTGGGGCGGCAAAGGCGCGACGGGCGCCTGCGTCTATCGTTACCCATCCCTCGGCAACCTCGGGCAATGCCTTCCCACGGCTACTCCCATCCCCCATCCCAACCGTTTGGCGGTCTCCGGCCCGGGCGTCTTCGTCAGCACCTTCACGCCCATGGGCGAGGCGGGCGCCATCCAACGCATCAACCGCTGCACCCTCGACAACGGCCAGCATACGCTGACCGAGTTCAGTGGCGTGACGTGGCCCGCCGATGCTGACGGCCATTTCCTGTACGCTGCCGTGCTCGAAACGCCGGGCGCCCTGCGGGTGCTCGATGCCCACACTGGGGAGGCCGTCACCACGCTGTTCGACAAAAACGGAATTCCAATCAGCGCGGTGGACGCCTCCAACCCGTTTTACGTTCTGTATTCGGCCGGCAATCGCATCTACCGCTGGCGCAAGCCTACGCCGCCCTGTGCCGACCCGCCTGGCGCCCCCGTATGCGGCAACGGTTGTATCGAGCAAGGCGAAGCCTGCGATGACGGCGACGACGACCCGAGCGACGGTTGCAACGCCTGCCAGTGTGCATTGCCATGACAACCTTCCCTCGCCTGTTCCTCCTCCTTACTGCCTGCGCCGTCAGCAGCGCCTGCGGTCTCTTCTTCGACACCGACGCCCTGCGACAGCCAGGCACAACCGGCGGCGGAGGCAACGGTGGTAACGGTGGCGGGCCAGGAGGAGGAGCGGCCGGCCCGACGATGAACGGCGGCGGTGGTAACGGAGACGGTGGCTTCGGCGGAAGCGTGGACCCCATCGGCTGCGACGCCCCCGGCTATTGCGGCCCCAGCAGCAGCTGCGAGCCGGACGGCTTTTGCTCGGTGGTTAGCACCGAGGCGCCCGAAGGCGTGGTGGGCGTCGCCTTTGTCCGCGGCAGCAGCGAAGGTCAAAACGTTGAGCACGTCGCGGTGCATTCGAGCTCGGAGTTCAGCTCTGCGCATCGGCTCTCCGTCTGGCCGCTGGGGTTCGAGCAGGGCGAATCATACTTGCCCGGCACCGCGCAGCTCGACGACCCCGGCGTCGGCTTCATCGCCGCCGGCGGACCGGACCACGTTTACTACTTTGGCCAGTTGCAGAGCTGCGACGTCGACGTCGTTCAAGATAGTTGCGTCACCGTCTGTTCAATCGGCGCAGCCGGAATCGACTGCTTCCCTACTCGGATTCTCACCGGCGGCGCTCAAGTCAACGGTGCCGCGATGGTACCCAGCAACGACCCAAGCCTGGATCGCCTCTACTTCGTCGAGTCCAACGACGCGTCCAACGAACGGCTCCAACGAGTGAGCCGTAACTGCCTCGAGACCAACCAACAAGATTGCCCGGCCCAGCTCGCGGCCAACTACGACGCGCCCGACGCTCTCGACCCGCTCGGGCTCGACCTTGATCCCACCGACGGCTCGCTGTGGTGGAACACCTGGGGTGGAGCCGGCGCGCCGGGCGCCTGCGTTTACCACTACCCATCGCCCGCTGGGGACATCGTTCCATGCGTTCCCACGGCTCCCCCCATCGACAATCCCAACCGCTTGGCGGTCTCCGGAGCAAGCGTCTTCGTCGGCACCTTCGACCCTGACGGCGCAGCCGGCCCCATTCAGCGAATTAGCCGCTGCAACGCCGGTAACGCACCGCACCCCGTTACCGAGTTCAGCAACGTGACCTGGCCCGCCGACGCCGACAGCAACTTCCTGTACGCAACCACGCTCGATACAAGCGCCGCCCTGCAGGTGATCGACGCCAACACTGGGAACGTCCTCAAAACGCTGTTCGTCGAAGACGGTTCGCCTATCACCACGGTGGACGCCTCCAACCCCTATTACCTGCTGTTTGCCGCCGGCCAGCGCATCTTCCGTTGGCGCAAGCCGCCATCGCCCTGCGCCGATCCCTCAAGCGAGCCTGCGTGCGGTAACGGCTGTGTGGAGGCAGGCGAATCCTGCGATGACGGCAACGACAACCCAAACGACGGTTGCAACGCTTGCCAGTGTGCCACGCCGTGACACAACACGGCTAAAGCCCGACCGACGGGTCCGACCTCCGGCACAGAACTCGGCACAATCAACGAAAAACCAGCGGTAACAAGCGTGAGCCTGATTGCACCACGCTGTTGGCCCAAGGCTTGCGATGTGGCTCAGCATGACCACCCGCTTCGCTTCCTCGCTGCTCTTCCTCTTCAGTCTCAGCACCGCCATTGGCTGCGGCACCACCATCTCCGGTGACCTCGAAAACGAGAGTGACGGCGAGAGTGCTGAAGAAGACGGCACCATCAATGGCTTCACCCCGTGCGCGACCCCCGACCGCCAATGCGGCGAGTACGGCGAGGAGATTCAGTACTGCTTCCTCGACGAGGACGGCGCCGAGACCTGGACCGAGTGCTGCTACGTCGAGTTTTCGCCGGAGTGCGAGTGCCCGGCCCCCTGGGCCGATGTCGACGAAGACGTGGATTGCAATACGCCGCTCGTTTTGTCCTTCGATCAACGCGCGGTGAGCTTCACCTCGGAGCCCGGCGCCACCTTCAACCTGACCCGGCAAAGCGACGTCAGCGTGCACACGGATTGGCCGACCTCGGCCACGCCCTGGTTGGCGCTCGACCTCAACAACAACGGCACGATCGATCACGGCGCCGAGCTCTTCGGATCGGCCACGCAGGTTGGAGACGCCTTCGCGCCCAACGGCTTCATCGCGCTCGCCGCCCTCGACGAAAACCACGATGGCGTGATCGACTCCGCCGATTCGAAGTTCAGCGAGCTGTTGATCTGGCGCGACGCCGACCACTCGCGCAGCAGCGACCCCGCCGAGCTTTCACCCGCCTCGCTCGAGTTGCTCGCCATCGACCTCGCCTACAGCATCGACCGCCGCTGCGACGACCGCGGCAACTGCGAGGTCGAGCGCGCGGCTTTCCGCACCCTCGACGCGCACGGCAAGGTCTCGGTCGGCGCCGTCGTAGACGTGCACCTTCGTCGTCAGTGAGCTTCGGCTTGGCTGGGTTTCGACGCAGGGAGCGAGCCGGAGGCGTTCGCTGACCCCCTCCCTGCAGAGCGTCCCTTGACCTTATCTTCACGGTGCATATAACTTAGATGCACCATGAAGATAAGCCCCAAGGCTCAGCCGCCAACGTCGGCGAAACCGCGTGCTTTCGCGGATTACCCGCGCCCCTCGGTCGCGGTTGACGTTGTTTGTCTGACCGTGGCCAGCGGGAGAATGTCCGTCCTCTTGTACGAGCGGACCATCGCGCCGAGCAAAGGGTCGCTGGCGCTACCCGGTGGCTTCGTCGGGATCGACGAGGGGCTGGAGGAAGCGGCGGCTCGGCTCCTGCGTGAAAAGGCGGGCCTTACGCAGGTCTTCCTCGAGCAGCTCTACACCTTTGGGCACCCCAAGCGCGATCCGCGAGGTCGTGTGATCGCGGTGGCGTATTACGCCTTGCTCGACGCTGCCCGCTTCGGTCACGCCACGGCGCTGCAGCTGCCAGTCACGGTGCCTTGGTCTGGAGAGACGGGTGGGCCGGTCGAGGTTCGCGATGCATCGCTCGCCCCACGGAAGCTATTTCTCGACCACGCCGACGTGATCGGCCTGGCGATCAAGCGACTCCGCGGGAAGCTCGACTACACGCCCATCGGCTTCCAGCTCTTGCCGCAAGAGTTCACCTTGCGCGCGCTGCAAGACATCCACGAGACGGTGCGCGGCGAGGAGCTCAACAAGGACTCGTTTCGGCGGCGGATGCTGGCCTCCGGGCTGCTCGAAGCCACCGGTGCGCGTGAGAGCGAGGTGCTCCATCGCCCGGCGGAGCTTTATCGATTCGTGAAGCGCTCAGCGCTTTGAAGGGAGATTGCGAACATGGCTACCATCAAGAGCGTTCCGTTCTTTCGTCACCTACGGGCGGAACCGACCAACTACATCCTGCTTTGGAAAGCGGGCCAGAAGAAGCTCGGGGGCGCAGGCCTCGCCTTCTGGTTCTCACCGCTCGGCGCAAGCATCGCGGAGGTCCCCCTCGACGACCGAGACCTGACGTTCTGCTTCCGATCTCGTTCGCTCGACTTTCAGGAGATCACCGTCAACGGAGTCGTTACCTATCGCGTCAATGATCCGGAGCGGCTGGCACAGCGCATCGACTTCTCCTTGAACACGAAGAGCGGCGGCTACCTGCGGGACCCGCTCGACCGCCTGGCGCTAGTGGTGAAGGAGCTCGCACAACAGCTGGCCTCGACCGCCCTAGCGCAGCGGCCGCTCGCGAGGCTGTTGGAAGACGGCGTGGCTACGCTGCGTGAGCGCATCCACGAGGGCCTGCTTGCGGACGAGACCTTGACCGGCCTTGGCCTTGAGATCGTCGGCACACGCATCGGCTCGGTGGCGCCCACCCCCGAGATGGAGAAGGCGCTGCAAATGCCCACCCGCGAGCGCATTCAGCAGTCGGCCGACGAGGCGACGTTTCAACGCCGAGCCTTGGCGGTGGAGAAAGAGCGCGCGATTCAGGAGAACGAGATGTCGACGCAGATCGAGATGGCCAAGCGCGAAGAAACGCTGATCGCGCAGCGCGGCCAGAACGAGCGAAAGCGCGCCAGCGAACAGACCGAGTCGAAGCGCATCGAGGCCGAGGGTGCAGCCGCCAACGTGCGCGTGAACGCGGCGGCCCAGGCCGAGAGCATCCGGCTACTCGAGGAGGCTCGCGTGGCCGCAGAGCGAGAACGCATGGAGATCCACCGCAGCCTGCCGCCGGCGATGTTGATGGGCCTCGCGGCCCGCGAGCTCGCCGGTAAGCTGCACACCATCGAGCACTTGAGCCTGTCTCCAGACGGCTTGAGCGCGCTGCTCGAGCGCGTGCTTGGGGCACAAGCCAAACGGCTCGAGCAAGGCAAGGGCGTATGACGACGAAGGGTCGGTTGCCTCCGAGGGCGGTGATTGTCAGCCGGCCCACCGACTACGAGGCGCTGCTGCTACGCCACGGGACGCGGGCGCAAGCGAGCTTCTTCCTCGCGAACCAAGGTCAGCGTGTCGAGCCGCTGCTCGAGCGACATGCGTTGCAGCAGGCGGCGCTCCACCAAGTATCGAACGCCGTTCCCCTGCATTGGCGTCGAGCCAACGTCCCGCGCGCCGATCTCGACCGCTTCTTGTTCGAACCCGAGGATCTGATCTTGGCGGTCGGGCAAGACGGCTTGGTGGCCAACGTCGCCAAGTACCTGCGCAACCAAGCGGTGATCGGGCTGAACCCTTCGCTGGAGCTGTTCCCGGGGGTGTTGGTTCGCCACCCGCCCGGGGCGACACGCGACCTGCTCGCCGATTTCGAGCGAGGAACGCTGGCGACCGAGGAGCGCGCGATGGTCCACGCCGAGCGTGCGGATGGCTCGAGTTTGCTAGCGCTCAACGAGATCTTCGTTGGGCATCGCACCCACCAGAGCGCGCGTTACACGCTGGGCGTGGGCGAGCAGCGCGAGCGACAATCTTCGTCCGGCGTACTAATCGCCACCGGCACCGGTTGCACCGGCTGGGCGCGCAGCGTTGCGTTGCGTCGCTCGGGGTGCCCGGAGCTGCCCAGCCCGAACTCGAAGGACCTCGTCTTCCTCGTGCGTGAAGCTTGGCCGAGCCGCACCTCGGGCGCTGAGCTCGTGCATGGGCTGCTTGACGAGGCCGGCAAGCTGACCATCGCCTCAGAGATGAACGACGGCGGAGTCTGCTTCGGCGACGGCATCGAGAGCGACCACCTCGAGCTGCCGTACGGCCAAGTCCTCACCATCCATCGTGCCCCCAACTCACTCCGCCTAGCGGCCTGAGGAACCATGGAACTACGCCACCCCATCAACCAAAACGACCCATTCTTCTTGCGCCACGCGCCCTTCATCGCGGTCGTCGACGAGGTGCTCAGCGCCGGCGAGTGCGAAACGCTGATCGAACGGATCGAGTCGCTGTCGCCCAGCTTCGCTCCCATCACGACGTCGCGGGGCTTCGTAGATCGTCCCGATATTCGCAACAACGACCGGGTGATTTTCGACGACGCGGCGCTCGCCGCCGACCTATTCGAAAGGCTGCGACAGCTGCTTCCAGAGCGACTGCGTCCCGATGACGCCCCGCGAACGGCTGCTGGACTCAACCCGCGGTTCCGTGGCTACCGCTACAGCCCAGGCCAGCGTTTCGCGCCGCACTACGACGGGCACTATCAGAACGATGAGGAGTGCAGCGAGCTCACCGTCCTCTTCTACTTGAACGAAGGCTTCGTGGGCGGCGCGACGTCATTCTGCGATTGGGAGGTCAAGGTCGAGCCGAAACCCGGCCAGGTACTGCTCTTTGCTCACAGAGTGTTGCACGAAGGCTGCATTCTCGAGAGTGGTCGCAAGTACGTGCTTCGCAGCGACGTGATGTACCGCCGCCAGCGTTGACGCTCATCTGCGACGTCGTCCTCACTTCTTCTGTGGCTGCGACTTCGCGACGCAAGCGTCGTAGGCGGCCAAGTCGGGTTTGCCCCCCGGCTTCGGTACACACTCGGCGAGAGCGGGATGGCTGCCGATACAGCTCACGACCGACTGAGCGAGCGCTTGACCTACTCCGCGTGTTGCTTCCGTCTGCATTAGCTCGATGGTGCGTCGTGCCAAGGCACCACAGTCCTCCGCTGAATCCGCTGGTAAGGTGGCGTCGATGCTCTTGAGCGGCACTTCGATCTTCTTCTTCAAGCCGGCGATACACTCGGAGCTGAAGGCATCATCTGCCATCGCCTGTTGGAACTCGGGCATCGTCAGCTTGTGTTTGCTGAACAGATCCTGGTGCAACGGAAAAGCCACGGGGCTGGCTTGGATCAGCGCTTCTGCGTAGGCCAAGCGGCTCTTCGGCCCACGCTTGTTCACCGCAAGAATCGCCTCCGCCTGTCGGGTCGCGACGTCGTCGAAGAAGGCCAGCACGCGCTCACGCAGCTCCGCTGACACCACCGGCGCAGAGCGAACAGCGCTCGAGCTGGCTGCCGCCTGCACCGAGCTAGCGGCGCTCGCCGAGGAGGGAGCCGCCGTCGGCTCCCCAGCACATCCGATCACCAGCCAACCCACACACCAAAGCGCGCGCTTCATGCCGGGGCGACGATAGTGCAGCGCCTCCGAGATGTCCGCTCGATCAGCGCATCGGCTGCTTCGACTCTTGCACCGTCGCCGTCAGGTCAACGTTCTTGCCGTCGCGCACCACGGTGATCTTCACCTTCTCCTTGGGGCGCAACTCACCGAGCACGAACATCAGGTCCTCGACCGAGAGCACGTCGAAGCGACCGATCTTGACGATCTTGTCACCGCGTTTGGCTCCCGCGAGGTCGGCTGCACCGCCCGGACGCGCACCCGAGAGCACGACGCCCTTGGCGCCGGCCGAGGCGGCGTAGTCAGGGATGGTGCCGAGCGAAGCACCGAAGGTGCGGGTATCGCCCTTCGGCGAGGGAGAGGCGACCTTCTGGAAGGTCGGTCGTGCGGGCAGCGCGTCGATCCCGCGCAGAGCCTCGGCAGCGACGCCGGCGATCGCGCCCATACCAGCGGCGTTCAGCTTGTCCGAGGTGTCGCTCGGCTTGTGGTAGTCACCGTGCGTTCCGGAGAACAGGAACAACACCGGGACGTCGGCCGCGTAGAACGAAGCCTGATCGCTCGGGCCGTAGCCGCCGCCGCCGGAGAGCGCACAATCGACGCGCGACTTCTCGCAGGCGCCGCGCAGGATGTCCCCGAACTCGGTCGCGGTGTCATGGCCGGTCACGTCCAGCTTGTTACCGCGCAATCGACCGACCATGTCGAGGTTGATCATCGCGAGGATGTTCTTCGGCTCGAGCCCGGGCGGCGGGTTCTTCACCAAGTAGTTCGACCCGAGCACACCGCGCTCCTCGCCTGAGAAGAGCATGAACACGATGTCGTGCTTGAGGCCCTTCTTGCTCGCGAGTTCACGTGCGACCTCGAGCACGGTGGCAGTACCCGAGGCGTTGTCATCGGCGCCGTGATGAATCGCCGGCTCGCCTGGTGCGAGCGAGCCGTGACCGCCCATCCCGAGGTGGTCGTAGTGCGCGCCGATCACGATGCTGCCTTGCGACGGGCCGTCGGCTTTGAGCGTGCCGATCACGTTGAAGGCCGGCTTCTTCTCGTCGCTGAGCTCCACCGTCAATTTGGCCGAGAGCTTCTTCTTCTTCGCCAACTGATCGACGATCCCCGCGAGCGCAGCGCGCGGCGCGATGATCGCCGGTATGCCTGCTGCGCCCGAAGCGTCGGGGCTGAGCGTCGGCATCTTCGTCTCATCGGGCAACTTCCAATCCGCTGCCGCGCCCTTCGGCTTCACCGGCAGGTCCACCACGATGATCGCCTTGGCGCCCTTGTCGCGCGCCAACCAGGCTTTGCGCCGCAGGTCACCGTTGCGACGGTTGGCATCGGCGGTGCTGAAGGCCGGCTCCTCCGGAACGTAGCGGCGCACGACGACGATCTTCCCTTTGACGTCGAGGCCCTTGTAGTCGGAGTACTTGTCGGTCTCGACGCCGTACCCAGCGAGCACGAGCTCGCCCTCCAAATCTTTCACCGGGGTGGAGAGGCTCAGCGGCTGGGCGCCCTCGAGCACTTTGCCGTCTACGGTAAGGGCGGCGCTGCCCTTCACCGCGACGGTCACGTCGAACGACTGTCGGAACGAGGTCGCGCTCGCGCCCGGCGTGAGCCCAAGTTCTTGCAGACGCTTCTCGATGAAAGCGCCGGCCTCCTCGAGCCCCTTCGAACCGACGCCGCGACCTTCGCGCGCCGGCTCAGACAGCCACTTCGCGTCCTTCATGATGCGATCGGCGGCGGTGGGGATGGCGTTGACTTCACCGTCGACCCACTTGGCGTGGAAGACGTTGGTGTCGTTGCTGCCCGGCGCAGTAGCGCGGTTCGACGAGAAGGAGAGGATCTTCCCGTCGGGCGAGAACATCGGAAAGCCGTCAAATCCCTGCGAATCGGTGATGCGCTCGAGCCCGGTGCCGTCGGTGTTGATGGCCCACAGATCGAACTCACGACCCTTGGGATCGCCGTAGTTGGAGCTGAAGATGATGCGCTTACCGTCGGGGTAGAGGTACGGGCCGAAGGAGGCCGAGTTGAGGTAGGTGACCTGCACCGGGTCCGAGCCGTCGGCGTTCGCCACGTACAGCTCGAGCTTGGTCGGGCGCACGAGGCCTTTGCTGAGCAGCGACTTGAAGTCCTCCAGGCTCTTGCCCTTGGGACGCGAGGCACGCCAAACGATCTTCGAGCAATCGTCGCTGAAGAACGCGCCGCCGTCGTAGCCGGGCTCGTTCGTCAAACGCTTCACGTTCTTGCCGTCAGCGTCCATCCGGTAGAGCTCGATGTCGCCGTCGCGCACCGAGGTGAAGATGATCGAGCCGTCCTTCTTGCAGACGGTCCCTTCGGCGTCGTAGCCGGGCGAGTCGGTGAGCCGCACCACGCCCGAGCCGTCGGCCTTCGACCTGTAGATCTCGTACGAATCGTAAAGAGCCCAGGTGTAGCCGTGCTCCATGCTCGGCTTGGGTGGGCACTCGGCGCCGCCGGTCTCGGTCGAGGCGAAGATCACGTCCTTGTCCCCCGGCAGGAAGTAGGAGCACGTGGTCGCCCCTTTGCCGTTGGAGACAGGTGTTATGAGCTTCGGATCGGCGACGTTCATACGGAAGATTTGGTCGCACTTCATGTCGCCGGTGCGGGCCTGCAGGATCAGCTCGGAGCCGCCCATCGACCAATAGGCCTCGGCATTCTCCCCGCCGAAGGTCAGCTGACGCAGCTCGGAGAGATGCGGTTCTTTGCTCGCCGGCGGCTTGACCTCTGCGGCCGAGCCGGAGGGCTTCGGCACCACCGGGTGGTGCGGGTCTTCACAAGCCGCCACCGTCGTCAAGAGCCCGATGAGCAAAATCTCGCGCCTCAAATCAACTACCATCTCGAACGATCGCTTTCCGCCACCGTCCGTGGCGCAGTTTGGGCCTCTGATAGCAGCCTTTGCCTTCAATGCGAACAGCCTTGGCAGCGCACCGTCGACTCGTGCCAAAGTCGAAAGTGCAATCGACGACCGATGAGAGCGCTGTGCCGTCGGCTCGGCTACTTGATAATGAAAACCCAATTCAGTAACAAGCCTGTTATCGTTGCTCAGGGCCGCTTGTGAACGTGAACCAGCCAATCCGCACTACTCGCGCCGCGTTTCGGCTCGCGGTGGGTTGGATCGCGCTGTGCGCCTTGCTTCCGCATCAGGCGCTGGCCGAAGAGTCGGCGGCTAGCGAAGCCACGCCCAGCGAACCTGCGGCCAGCACGGAGGACGCCACCAGCACTGAATCGAGCGAAGACAGCGAGGAGCTCGAGGTCGTGATCACCGGCTCACGCGGCGCGGAGGCACGCTCGCGCTCGATCGTGCGGGTCGACGTCGTCACCGCCGAAGAAGCGCGCAGACGCGGCGCGACCAACGTCGGAGAAGCGTTGGCCGGCGAGCTTGGAGTCACCGTCAACCCAAGCGCCTACGGCTCGATCGGAAACCCCAGCGCCGCGCAGATCGGCGGCTTCGATCGCGAACGCATCCTGATCCTCGAGGACGGCGAGCGGGTGGTCGGGGATGTCGGCGGAGCCGTGGATCTGTCGCAGCTTTCGATCGGCGGGCTCTCGCGGATCGAGGTGGTCCGTGGTCCTTCGAGCGCGCTCTACGGCACCAGCGCCATCGGCGGCGTGATCAACGTGATCTCCGGGCCGCCCGAGCTGGAGGGCTTTTCGGGTTCGGTCCGGCTCGAAGGCCGGCATCGTTGGGGCGGCTTCGCCTCCGCTGATTTGGCCTATCGGCAGGCGGACAGCTGGGTATCGACGACGGCGTCTTTCTACGGCTCGCAGGGTGTGAGCCTGGCGCCGCCGGATCTCGCCCTCCCCGACACCTATCGCGTCGACACCACCGTGCGCGCAGGGACCAAGCTGCAGCGCCTTCACGATCTTTCGATCAAGGCGAACTTCCGTCGCGAGGCCTCGCGCGGACTGGATAGCCAACAGATCCCCGGGCTCGACACCTTCTTGATCGATCTGCCCGACGTGACGAACCGGCTCTCCTTCCGCGCGCTCGATCGACTGCTGCTCGGCGAAGGTCACGAGCTCACGCTCTCGCTCGCCAAACAGTGGTTCTGGAACCAGACCGGGAATGATCGTCGCGACTCACCGATCGACGATACGCGCACCCGCTTTCACACCATGCACGCGGCCGAGGCTACCGGCTCCTTCTTTCAGAAAGAGCGCGTTTCGTTCCTCGTCGGTGCGCGCGGTGAGGTCGAGCAGTTCGACCAACAGCTCGAGCGCAAGAGCTTGCAAGGCACCGAAGTGGTATCGACCTCGCTCGAGGAGGTCGTGCCCACGCAACTCGGCAGCGGCGCGCTTTACAGCCAGGTGCGCTTCGACCCCCTCGATTGGTTCTCCGGCACCGTGGGCGGTCGCGTGGAAGCGAGCCCCAAATACGGCTTCGCCGCCGCGCCCAAGCTCTCGGTCGTGTTTCTGCCGATGAAGGAGCTAGCGATTCGAGCCAGCGTGGGCCGCGGCTATCGTGCACCGACGGCGAAGGAGGTCGGCTTCGTGTTCGATCACAGCACCTTCGGTTACCGCGTGATCGGCAACCCCGACTTGGTGCCGGAGACCTCGTGGGGCGTGCAAGGGGACGTCGAGCTTCGGCCAACGCGCGCGTTGCAATTCAGGGTCGCTGGGTACGCCAACTGGGTATCCGAGCTGATCGATCTTCGCGTCGCGGGGAGCTCCGACGTCGCGGGCATCGACGACTACACCTACTTGAACGTCGGGCGCGCGCTGACCTCGGGCGTGGAGGCTGTCGCCATCGTCAAAGCGACCGAGTTCGTGCGCGCCGAGGCCGGTTACACCTACGCCTTCACCCGCGACCAAGAGCTCGAGCGGCCTTTGCCTGGACGAGCGCCGCACACACTGCTCGTCTCGGTCACCGCCGACACACCGATTGGCCTTTCGTTTTATGCGCGCGCTCGCGTGGCCACCGACGCGTACATCGACGACGAGCTGCGTACGCCCTCCTTCGGTACGCTGGACTTGCGGCTCTCGCAGCGACTTTGGTCGGGCGCCCAAGCCTACGGCAGCGTGCTCAACCTGCTCGGCGCACAAAAAGATCCGAGTCGAATTGCGGATCCGCGACCGATCGAAGGTCGTACATTTCTCGTTGGCCTCGCGGCCGATCTTCCTCCCCCACCGGAGCTTTGACGTATGCGGTTCTTGACTTGGTTTGGCGTTTCTTTGGCAGCTCTGTCGCTGCTCGCTTGCGATGAACGTGGCGACGCGAGCGGCGGCGGCGGAGTGGGAGGCGCTGGCGGCGCGGCCGGCGGAGATCCACTGCTCGAGGGTACTTTGCTCGAGGTCCCGACCGGGGCAGAGCCAACCTACGTCGACCTCGACGGCCCTTCGCTGGTGAGCGAGTCCGACGGCTGGGAGCTGCGCTTCACTGGCAAGAACATCCAGACCAACGGCGGCGTCTCCGGGCCCGAGAATGGCGCTGCATTTGGCCCGCTCGACCTCGTGACCTTCGCCGAAGACACCGTGCCAGCCGAGGTTCCCTTCCTGTTCGAAGATGAATTCGGCGGGGCGTTTGCGCGGTGGTTTGCCTACGACGGCAACGAGCACGTGCTCTACAGCCGCTTTCACGTCTACGGCATCCGTCGCGGTGATGAGTTGTACAAGTTGCAGCTATTGGGCTTTTACGGTGAAGCGCAGGGCGCGCCGGTCAACGGCCTGTTTCGTATCCGCTATGCGCGCGTGACCGACGCCGGCGCTGAAGAGACGTTCGAGGTGATGGAGCTCGATGGCACCGCGGGAGGCTCGATGGAACCCACCGACGCCGACCCGAGCGGCTGTTTGCGACTTTCGACGGGAGAGGTGCTGCAACTCACGCCGCCCGAGGCCAAGGCCAGCGCCGATTGGGACGTGTGTTTTCGTCGCGCGACGATCTCGGTGAACGGCGGTGAAGGCGCAGCTGGATCGGTCGAGGCGGTGGACCTCGATCTCGACAAGACCGCAGGCGAGACGTTGGCCGAGGTCGCCGAGCGTACGGCTGCGACCGAACTCGCAGCGTTCGACGCGGTCGATGTGGCGGTGCTCTCCGCGCCTTCGGTCGCTTGGCTCTTCGACGGGGTGATCAGCGCCTTCACCAATCGTTGGTTCACCGTGGGATCCGATCCGCTCGAGCCGGCGGGCCTGATTTGGCTGGTCGCCGGCACCGATGGAGAGACGCCATACTTCGTAGGCTTTGAGTCCTTCAGCGACGCAACCGCCGCGAGCCCCGGAACGGTCATGCTCCGGGTCAAAGCAATCCAGGGCTCGCTCCCTTGACATCCCGCTGTTTGTCGCAGCACTCTCCTCGACGATGGAGCTTCCGATGAAAAACCTTCTTGCTCTCTTTGGTACCCTTTCGATCCTCGCGGCTTGTGGAGACTCCGGCACTGGAGGTGCGGGCGGTGACGGAGGCTCGGGTGGTGTCGGCGGTGACGGGGGCTCGGCTGGGGCAACCGTAGAACCGGTGTGCAGTGAGCCGGTGGCCGTCCCCTGTGAGGACGAGGTGATCCTCGGGATGAACCTGAAGACGACGGTCTCGCCGACCAGCATCACCAATGAGCCTGACGGCGACGGCTTCGCTTCGCTGATCGACGCCACCGCTGGCGGACCGTTCAACGCAGATCCGCCGTCACACACCTACGGAAAGTTCACCGAGAACGGTCTGGAGAAGGTGGAGATCAACGACGAGGACGCGCTCACCTCGATGGACTGGGACATCTCCTTTCGCCGCTACGTCGGGCGCATCAACAGCGGCAACTCTGGACCTTCCTGTGTTTCGGCGGCCCGCCTTCCCGGTATGCCCGTCTACGACAGCATCAGCTCGGTGGAGGAAGGGCTGACCTTCCGAACCGATGAGTACTTCACCGACACCTGCGAGCTGATCGCAGACGGCACCGGGCTCGAGGGCTCTCCGGCCACGGCGCTCTCCAGCTACTGGACCTACCCGGGCTGCGTCCAAATGACCGACAACGTCTACATCGTGCGGCTCGCCGACGGGCGGACCCTCAAGCTCACCGTGACCAACTTCTACGATGAGGCCGCCCAAGAGTCCTGCGACTCGTCGGGTTCGGTACCGATGGGCGATACAGGCTCCGGCAACATCCGCGTACGTTGGGCCTTCGTACCGTGAGGCGCCTTTACGCAGCGCTGCCCCTCCTCGCGCTCGGTTGCGCCGTCGAGTCGGAGCCGCCGATCGAGCCGATCCACGGGCCCGATGCCATTCCCGAGGTAAGGCCCGATACGCCTGGGAACAACCTGCAATTCAACTTCGACGCGGGCGACCTGGTGGAGACCTTCGCCTCGAGCGACGGCAACTTCACCGTCCACTTTGCGCGCGAGGGAGAGCACGCGGTCAACGACGCAGACACCAACACCAACGGTGTGCCCGACTTCGTCGAAGACGTAGCGGCGGCCTACGAGGAGGTGCTCGCGCACTACGAATCGCTAGGCTTCCGCGCGCCCGAAAGCGACGCGCGCATTCCAGACAACGGCGGAGACGGCACCTTCGACGTCTACTTGGTGGACTTTGCGGGTGTGGGGGACGGCGCCTTCCGCCAGGACAGCTGCTTGGCCTCCAACGGCGAGCGCTGCATCGGCTTCATGACGCAGGAGAACGACTTCGTCGGCTATGGCTATCCCTCCACCAAGATCGCCAATCGCATCCTCGGCAGCCACGAATTTTTCCACGCCGTGCAAGCTGCCTACGACGTCAATCAGGGCAGCGTCTTGGCCGAAGGAACGGCGGTCTGGGCGACCGAATCGTTCGACCCTTCACTGAACGACTTCGAGTGGTTTTCCTCGGGCTTTTTCGACAATCCGGACAGGCCGATCGATGAGCCGTTGCCCGGGCCGGTCGATCCTTTCAGCTACGGTACCGGCGTCTTCTTCAAGTTCTTGGAAGAGCGTTTTGGCACGGAGACGATCCGCGTGTTGTGGGAGCGCTGTGAGAACGGGGCGAACGGCAACGATGATCCGCAGTGGCTAACCGAGTTGGACGCGGCGATCGCTGAGGTTGGCGACGGCAGCTTCGCTGAAGCGATGGTGGACTTCGCCCAGTGGAACTTGAAGACCGACGACTTCGCCGACCCCGGCAGCTCCTACGCGAACGGCGCTGCCTACCCGCGGGTCAAGATCGAGACAGTGACCGCGCCCTTCAGCGACGATTCGATCCGCGTCTATCACGCCTCTTCGCAATACCGCGCGATGGATCCGGGCCCGCGCACCGAGATGACAGCCGCGCTCGTTTCGGAGGATCCGGCCGAGCTCGAAGGGCTGCGGCTGGTGCTGGCCACAGAGTCTGGTGATGTCGCGACCACGCAGGTGGTAGCGGACGCTGCGGCTGGAACGGAGACGCTCAGCGTGGTCGAGGCCGAACGTTTCGTCGCCATCGTCGTTAGCACCAACCCCGGCGGAGACTCAAAGAAGCCTGGGCTATGCGTGGGCAACGCCGACGAGGTCGAGGCCTGCAAGGCCGCGCTGCTCGCCGGCGGGACCGGCGGTGCGGGCGGCGCTGGCGGCTCGGGTGGTGCTAGCGGCGCTGGCGCTGGAGACGGCAGCGGTGGGGCCGGAGATGAAGGCAGCAGCGACGGCTGCGGTTGCGCCCTGCCTTCTCAAGCACCGGCGAGCGGCAGCCTGCTCGCCGTGCTCGGGCTTTCACTGCTGCTCCGTCGTCGACGGCGCTAGCGGCGACGACGACGCAGCGCGAGCCCCAAAAGGGCGAGCGCCACACCGATCGACGCGGGCCTCGGGCTCGCGTCGCCGGTGCTGCAATCGCAGCCGTCTCCAGCGTCAGAACCGCCTGCTCCGCCGCTGCCCCCTGACCCGCTGCTCGAGCTGCCACCGGCTCCGCCGCTGCCCTCGCTGATGCCGAGAGCGCTCTCGAGCGCGGGCAGCGGATCAACGATGCCGTAGCCGTAAACAGGATCATGGCCGCTTTCGTCGGGCACGGCGTACGGAGCTTTGCGCGTCGTCGCGACGAGGATCTGTTCGATCTCGGCGGCGGTCTTCTCGGGCGCTGCGGAGACGATCAGCCCGGCGATGCCCGCGACCACCGGACAAGCGGAGGAGGTGCCGCCGAAGAGGTTGGTGTAGTCGGTCGGGTCGTCACCAGCGGCACCGGAGATATCGGTGGTGAGCGTGCCGGTCGGCGCGACCAAATCGACGGGTGCACCAAAGTTTGTAAACGGCGTCGACTCGTCGAAGTTGTTGATCGCGCCCACACACACAACGCCGCTAGCACCGCACATTTCATCGACACCGATCTCGCGATCGTCGTTGCCGGCGGCGAACACGACCACCGCGCCCTTGCCTCCTCGGCCGTTGGTTGCGACTTCAGCGATGATCTCCTCGAGCGCGCTGGGAATGGGCATCGGCTCGACGTAGCCCCAGCTGTTCGAGACCACCGCGGCGTCCACATCGAGCGCGAATTGGAAGGCGTCCACCTCGACCGAGAGCGGCTGCGGACCGTCCGCCAACATGCGCACGCAGCGCAGTCTGCACTCGGGGCAGCCGCCAGCGATGCCCTCGCCGTTGTTGGTGCTGGCGCCGATGATCCCAGCGCACTCGGTGCCGTGCGCTGCCCCATTCATTGCTAGATCCGGCGTCGGGTCGTCATCGTCGTCGACTACGTCACGACCCGCATCCATCTTGTCGGCGAGATCGACGTGGGCGGCATCACAACCGGTGTCCACCACCACGACGCTGGTATCGGCGTCGCCGACCGAGAGCGACCACGCTTGGCTCATGCCCAAGTTCTCGAAGTACCACTGGCCGCCAAAGCGCGGGTCATCGGGGATGAATGGATCGGCGAAGGCGCGTACACGCACGTAGTAGTTGGGTGTGGCGCTGCGAATGCCGCGCAAGCGCGCGCCGCTCGTGGTGAGCCTCGCCGCAAGATCAGCGCCGTCACCGCCGGTTACGTCTTCCGCCAGCCACAGCCCGAGCGACGGCGCGAGCGGACGAAGCAGCGCTCCGCCGCTCGCCGCAACCTCCTCGGCCCCGCCCGGATCGAGCGCGACGATCACGGTGTTATCAACCTCGGCGTTGACCAACCGCCCATCGCCGAAGTCCACCCGTACCGCGCGTCGTTGCTCAGCCGTGCTCGCGAGACGCTCGACGGTGATGGTGCGTCCGCGTTCCTCGTAGCTCGTCGACTCAGCCCGAGCGATGGCTGGGCCGAGCAAAAGCACCATCGAAGAAAGACAACCGAGCTTTGCAATGTTCAGCATCGAGATCGCTACCGTTCGCGCTGTGGAGCCAGCACGAGCAGTGTCACCCAGGCTCTCGGCCGATGCAATCGAACGGCTAACGCGCAGCGAGCGATGGGGCGTTCAAGCCGGGGCGTCGATCGAGGCCACGCGCACCAGCTTCTTGTTCACGAACTCTTGAATACCGGCGCCCGAGAGTTCGCGACCGTAGCCCGAGCTCTTGATGCCACCGAAGGGCAAGTCGGGCGTGGTCCAAGTTGGGTGGTTGACGAACATCATGCCGGTGTCCACGCGACTAGCGACGCGCTTGCCCCGCGCGACGTCCTGCGTGAACACACAGCCGCCCAAACCGAAGTCAGTGTCGTTCGCGAGCGCCACCGCCTCGTCCTCATTCTTGACGCGAAAGAAGAGCGCGACCGGCCCGAAGAATTCCTCACGAAACGCCGGGTTCTCCTTGCTGATGTTGGTCAAAATGGTCGGCTGCATGAAGGCGCCCGGCCGGTCTACGCGGCTTCCTCCCATGACCAGCGTGGCTCCTGCGGCGATCGCACGCTGCACCTGTTCGAGCAGGTTGAGCAAGGCGCTCTCGGTCGAGAGTGGGCCGAGCGTGGTCGCCGGGTCCAGCGGATTGCCGGGCTCTAGCCGCTCGAGCGCCGCCTTGAACTTCTCGAGAAAGGGCGTGGCCAGAGGCTCGACGACGATGAAGCGCTTGGCGGCCACGCAACACTGACCGGTGTTGTTCATCTTGCCCCAGACAGCCCATTCAACCGTCTTCTCGAGATCGGCGTCCTCGAGCACGATGAAGGCGTCGCTGCCGCCGAGTTCCATCGTCGACTTCTTCAGGTTCTTGCCGGCGCGGCTGGCCACTCGTTTGCCGGCCTCCACGCTGCCGGTCAGCGCGACCCCCTTGATGCGCGGATCATCGATCACCCGATTCACCTGGTCATAGGAGATGCGCAGGTTGGTGTAAGCGCCCATGGGCGCGCCAGCCTCGCGCCACAGGTTCTCGAAGGCGATCGCGCACTGGGGCACGCACGCTGCGTGTTTGACCATGACGACGTTGCCCGCCATCAAGTTGGGCGCAGCAAAGCGAGCGAGTTGGTAATACGGGAAGTTCCACGGCTCCACACCGAACAAAACGCCCAGCGGGTTGCTCTCCACCTCGGCTTGACCGGTGCTCGGCGTGAGCCGCAGCGGAGCCAAGAAGCGTTCGGCGTTGTCGGCGTAGTACGCGATGATATCGGCGCTGAGCACGACCTCAGCGCGGGCCTGCGCGATCAGCTTGCCCATCTCGATCGTCACCGGCAGCGCGAACTCCTCGACCCGAGCGTGCATGATCGCCGCCGCCTTGGTGAGGATCTCGCCTCGTTCGGCGAAGGTTGTTTGACGCCAAACCTCGAACGCCGCGGTGGCCGTAGCGATCGAGTGCTCGAGCTCACGGTCGGTGAGGCCGTCGAAGGTGTGGAGGAGCTTGCCGTTGAAGGGATTGACACTTTGGTAGGGCATCGGTCGGACTCTTTCGCAGCGAGGGTTGGCGTGCAGTGGGTTGCAGCGTCCACTCGAGCAAGAGTCCGGCCGTGTTCACCCAGGCGGCGGCGCGAGGCTTGCCTGCTACTTGACCATGACGACGCAAACCAAAGCCAACGCCTCTCCCCGCAAACCCCGTCCACGGCTCAGCCCTGGCCCTCACGAACGCAAAGACGGTGGCAACGCCTTCTTGCGCGACCCAACGACCGAAGACCCGCGCATGTTCAGCAACGATCCCCTCGCTGAGATGTTGGGCGAAGAGTGCGTGAAGGCGGCAACATCGGGTGAAGAGGCCTACTCCGAAGACGTCGACGGCTTGACCACCGAAGAGTTCGGGGGCCCCTTCACGACGTTCTCCGTCGACGCAGACGGCGTCACCGACGAGCCGGAATCTCCGCCTGCGCTGGGACTGGAGGAGCCGTCGCTTGCAGCCACTTCCACGCGATTGCCCCCTGGACCAAGATCGCCATCAGGCCGTTGACCAAGAGCGCCTGCCTGACGCCCATCAAGCTGACCGAGACGCCAGTGAGCAGCGCCCCCAGCGACATGCCACCCCGCATCGCGAGCATGAACAGGCTCACCGTTTGACCGAGCACGAGCGGATTCGCGGTGGCCTGCAACAAGGTGTTGGCCGCTGTGCTGCTGACGGTCATCGCGATGCCCGCGAACACGAACAGCGGCACCACGCCCCAGCCCCACGGGTTGAGCGCGGTCAACACCAAGATGAAACCGTAACCGATGGCGAAGCCCGCCGAAATCCGCCGTCGGTCAACGTTGGCCGCCACGCCCAAAAGGCCTAAACCGCCGACGATGCCACCAGCTCCAAAGGCCACCGCCGCCATCGAAAAATGGCTCGCGTCTCCGTGGAAGACGTCCTTCACCAACACGGGGCTGAAGGTGAAGAGCGGTGAGCACAAAAGCCCTGTGCTGAAGACCATGAGCAAACCGCCACCGCTATGCGGCTCACGCAGCGTTTCGGCCATGCTGGCGGCGGTGTGGCGAAAATGTTGAGGCACACGTGCAGCGGTGGGCGGCTTCCAGCGGGGCAAGATCCAGAGCGCGACCCCGATGAAGGGCAGATACGAGACCACGCTGACCACGAAGCAGGCGACCGCGCCCGCGCTCGCCATCAGCACCCCGGCGATCGACGGCCCGAGGATGCGCGACAGACTGAACTGCGTCGAGTTGAGCGCCAAGCCGCGGCCGATTTGATCGCGCTCTACGATCGAAGGCACGATCGATTGGAACGAGGGCATCGAAAGCGCATCCGTCACTCCGACCACCACCGAGAGCACGATGACCATCCACGGCTCGAGCGCCCCCGCGAGCAAGAGCGCCACGATGGCCAGCGGGCACAACATCTGGATTGACTGAAACCAGGCGATCACTCGGCGGCGATCCCAACGGTCCGCCAGCGCACCGCCGGCCAGCGTTAGCAGCCAAACAGGGGCGTTGCTCGCGAACGAGTCGAGCCCGATCACGAACGACGAAGCCCCCATCGTGAGCAACAGCCATGGCTCTGCCACCTGCTGCGCCCACGTCCCGATACTCGAGAGCAGACTTGCGAACCAGAAGGTCCCAAAGCGGCGCGTTGCAAGCAAGCGGAGCGACGCTCGAAACTCGGTAGCGCCGCTCAGCATCTCGGCTGATGCGGCGCTATCGTTCGCCTTTTTCATACGGGCTCCCTTCGTGACGTAGTACGTCGCGCTGCGAGAGCACGCTTCATGCCGCCGCAGTTACGCCGCGGGGCTCGGTCTTGGGCGCGCTTCGACCGCATCGGGCGAAGCGAAGAGCACGCGAACAGCCTCGCGCAGCGAGCCGGCGCCAACCACGTTGCGGATCAATCCGCCTACGGCTGCGAAGTGGACCGCCAGCGGGTCATTGGTACCCAGCTGCTTCACCAGACCGTATTCCACCGGCTCCGACTCGCGAGCATAGGTCCCGAACAGCCGGTCCCAGACCATCAGGATGCCGCCATAGTTCTTGTCGAGGTACGGCTGGTTCCTGCCATGGTGAACGCGATGGTTGGACGGCGTGTTGAGCCAGCCGTCGAGCAGCGGCAGCCGACCAATGAGCTCGGTATGGATCCACTGCTGCCACGCCAAGACCAAGGTCAACCCGAGCAGCACCAGCAAGGGATGAAAGCCGAGCAGCACCAGCGGCAGATAGAAGAGCGGCGTGAAGAAGAAGTCCATGAAGCTCACCCGTAGCCCGACGCTCTGATCGAAGTGTTCAGCCGAGTGATGCGTCGAGTGATACGCCGACCACAGCAGATTGACGCGGTGGGCCGCTCGGTGCTCCCAGTAGTAAACGAAATCAGCGAGCAATACGCACACGAGAGCGCTACCGAGCGTCACCGGGATCTCCCACAGAGCTAGCTGGTGCAGCGCGCTGAGCGCCCGCGGCAGCTCGTCTCCGAGGCCCGCCTCGACCGCCATGGCCGGGGCCAAGCAGAACGCGCTCGTCAAAAGCCCTGTGAGCCGGCGACGGTCCAGCCGCTTGCTGCGCGAAAGCGCGATGAGCTCCACCAAGAACAGCGGCACGCCGAGCAGCAACAACGCCGTCACGACCCACGAGAGACTGCTCCACCAAGCCGTATCGATTGAACCTTCGAGCTCTATCACGCTTGCCTCCATTATGAGAACGATCGTTCGCTCTTTAAATTAACCAAAGCCCTCGCCTCGTCAACCGGGTTCTGCTGAACTTCGCTTCCGCTGCGGCGGAGGAAGCCAAACCATGTCGAGAAAACGCGATGAAGCTGCGCACGAGGCCAAACGGGACGAGATCCTCGACGCGGCCGAGGCGCTGTTCGTCACCCACGGCTTTCACCAAACCGGGATGGCGGCCCTTTGCGCCAGCGTCGGCATGAGCCCGGGCGCGCTCTACCGATACTTCCCATCCAAGACCGAGATCATCCGCGCCATCGTCGAGCGCGAGCGAGCCGCCGTGGTGCAATCCTTCGAGCCGCTGGTGGAGGCCATCGACTTCGCCGCGGCGCTCGAGAAGCACGTCCTACAAGCGATCGCTGCAGCAGCTGAGGAGCGCTACGCGAGCCTGGCCCTCGAGGTCGCGGCGGAGGCCCGTCGTGACCCAGTCGTGGCGGAGGTCGTGCAGCGCGCTGAGGACGAGATCGTCGAGCGACTCGCCGGCATCCTCAGTGCGGCCAAACGCCGGGGCGCGGTGGGTTCAACGGTCGATCCGGAGGTTGCGGCTCGGCTCCTGCTCGCCGTCGTCGATGGCTCGGTGGCGGCCCGCCCTACCCTCGCACTTCTCCCCAGCCGACGCTTGAAACCGACCCTACGCGGGCTGATTCGCGGGCTCTTGGGCCTGCCCCATTCGACGACGGAACGCAGCGAGCGGAGCGGCTGACTTCGCAGCGCGATCCGGTCGAGGGCGGCCCGCTGACGCTTCGATTCGCCCGAACATTTCGTTCGATCTTTTCGGCTTATCGACATGGTCAATGGTGTTACCGGAGAGCCAGCCATGAAGAACCGATTCGCATCGATCGTACTATTGCTATCCATCACAGCCGTAGGCTGCAGCGCGAAGGTAGAAGCCAAGGTCGGGACGCCCGAGCCAGTCCCCGCCGAGCCGAAGCCGGAGCCGAAGCCGGAACCGAAGCCGGAGCCGACCAAGGAAGGGCACGTCACCATCACCGACGATCACCTCGAGATCGACGATGTCGTGCAGTTTGATACGTCGAAGGCCACCATCAAGCCCGAGTCCAACCAACTGCTCGACGACGTCGCGAAGGCGATGAACGGGCACAAGGAGATCGCGGTGCTCCACGTGATTGGCCACACGGACGCGCGCGGAGACAAGGAGTCGAACCGAAAGCTGAGCGACGAGCGCGCGAAGGCCGTCGTCGACTACCTCAAGGCGAAGGGCGTAGCGCAGCCGATGGACGCGCGCGGTGCGGGGCAGGACGAGAGGCTCTGTTCAGAGGACACCGACGCTTGCCACACCAAGAATCGCCGCGTTGAATTCAAGATCGAAAAGAAGAAGTAATAGTCGTTGGCCGAATGGATGAGGCCTGGCACCTTGCCTAGCCTCGGCGCTGAGTCTACGAGGCAGTGATGGATCGACTCATCCTCGCCTTCTGCTCGCTCCTTGCTGCAGGCTGTCAGTCCCCAGTCGTTTACCTGCGGCCGACGGCGCCGCGCACGATCACGGTGTCGGATGCCTCGATTGAGAGGGTCGTTACTGTTCTCGAAGAGGCCGGCGTGGAGCCAGTCAAGGTCGACCGCCAGGTTGGCTATGTGGTGACGGCGTGGCAGTCGATCGGGCGCGCGCCGTGGTACCGCATGGTGCAAACCGCGGTCTTCAGCGTGTCGGAGGCGGACATGGTCGTACGCTTCGTGATCGCCCGGGACGTTGTCGACCCGCGCATCCTTCGAATCACCCCACAGGCCCTTTATTGCGCCGAGGGAGCGTGGGGCACGGACGGCGCCGAAGTTCGTGGGAGGTGCAACCCGGACGGCCCAGGCTTTGGGCACGAGGAGCACCGCCTAGCGGCTGATGTTGTGGCCAACGCCCTGGCGGCCGCGCTCGGAGAGGTCCGGCAATGAGGCGCTGGGGCTCGCTACTCGCCATCGCGCTCGGAGTCTTGGGCTGCTCGTTTCCAAAGATGGCGTACGTCCTGCCGCTGGACCCATCAGCGGCGTATGCCAGCGAGGTCCCGCGCTCGGTCGCGCGGGCGCTCGCTGGACAGGGCTGGGTGCCCGCCGCGCTCGAAGACGGTTCCGTCGTTTCGGAGTGGAGGGACCTGGTTGGTTTCGACGATGAAGACTTCCCACGTCGGCGCGTCATCGGGCGACTGATCGTGACCATTGAGCGCGAGCAGCTCGTGCTTCGTCTCGAGAGTCGCGTGCTGAGTGCGAGCTGCGCTGGCGCTCCCCATCCACCGAGCGACCTCAACCTCGTTGGCTGTACGGAGGAGGTATGGCCCGCCTCCTTCTACAACACATCGCTCGAAGCCCTAGCGAATGAGCTCGCCTTCACGCTCGACACGTCGGTTGTCGCAGTCGAGCAGAGCGACTGAAAGGCGCTACCCGCTTGCTGCGCTGTGCGACCCGTGATCAAAAACGCACCATGCAACGGCTCGTTCAATCCGTCGTCGCCGCCTGTGAGAGCGCTCTTCTTCCGGATCCGCTGGTGCGCTTGGGCATGCGGCACGTGATCGGCGCGCGCTTGCGTGAACCAGCCTTTCGTACGGCCGAGCGCCGCGACGAGGACTTTCGGCAGTTTCTGCGAGAGCTGCGGGCGGCGCCGATCGCGATCGAGACACCGCGCGCCAATGAACAACACTACGAAGTGCCGGCGAGCTTCTTCCAGGCGCACCTCGGGCCGCGCGCCAAGTACTCCTGCTGCTTGTTCCAGCGCGGAGACGAGTCGCTCGCGAGGGCCGAAGACGCCATGCTCGATCTCTACGCCGAGCGCGCCGAGCTACGCGATGGGCAGCGCGTGCTCGACCTCGGTTCGGGTTGGGGCTCATTCTCGCTTTGGCTCGCGGCCAAGCACCCCAAAAGCGAGATCATCGGGCTCTCCAACTCCCATAGCCAGCGCGCGTTCGTGATGAGCCGTGCCCAAGCGCTCGGGCTCTCTAATCTGCGTGTCGTCACCGGCAACGTCGCCGAGTTCGAGTTCGAGACCGAGCACTTGAAAGACGGCTTCGACCGCGTGGTCAGCATCGAGATGTTCGAGCACATGAAGAACTACGAGTTGCTGCTCGCCAAGATCGCGCGTTGGCTCTCGCCGGAGGGCAAGCTGTTCGTGCATATCTTCGCGCATCAACGCCTGGCTTATCACTATGAAGACCGCGGCTCGGAGGATTGGATGAGTCGGTACTTCTTCACCGGCGGGACGATGCCGAGTCAGAACCTGCTGCTCCACTTCCAAGACGATTTGAAGCTCGAAGATTCGTGGTGGCTCAGCGGTCGTCACTATGAGCAGACCAGCAACCTGTGGCTCGCTTCACTCGACGCCAATCGAGCGCAGGCCCTTGCCGCCATCAAGCCGGTCTACGGAGACTCTGCGGAACGTTGGCTCCAGCGTTGGCGTATGTTCTACATGGCGGTGGCCGAGCTCTTCGGCTTCGCGCACGGCAGTGAATGGGGCGTCGCACACTATCGGTTCTCCCGCCGTCGCGCCCCCTGACCAACACGACGGCCGCGTGAAGCACGCCAAACTTCGCTAGCATGCGGGCTTGCATACCATCGACCACGCCCCCCACTCCGCGCTCGCTCGGAGCATCGCTTTCGCCTTCGCGCTTTCGATCGCTGCCTGCGCGGATCCAGCAGGGACGCCGGCCGCGAGCGCACGTCCGTCGGCTTCGGCCGTCGTCTCGCTAGCGGCCGCTGCAAGCACCTCCGCACAACCGCCCGCTGCGAGCGCCGTGCCCGAGGAGATCGCCGCGCAACACGTCCTCATCAGCTACAAGGGCGCAAAGAACGCCAAGGGCGCAACTCGCTCGAAGGATGAAGCCAAGAAGCTCGCCCAACGTTTGCGCGACGACGCAGCCAAGGGCGCAGACTTCGGCCAGATCGCGACCAATCATTCGGAAGACCCGGCGTCTTCTGCGCGGCTCGGCAGCCTCGGAAAGTTCAAACGCTCGGAGATGGTCAAGGCTTTCTCCGACGCAGCCTTCAGCCTTCCCGTGGGCGGACTCTCCGAGGTGATTGAAACCGAGTTCGGCTTCCATGTGATCAAACGCAACCAATGAAGCGGGCGCGCTCGCGTCATCGCCCAGGCCTACGGTACGCTGACGTTATGTGGCGCACGACCTTTCCCCTCGCCCTGGTGACGCTGCTCAACAGTAACTGCGGTGACAGCGGCAGTAGCGGAAGTAGTGGCACGGGTGCTGGTTCGAGCACGAACTCGAGTTCTGGCTCTGGTGGCGAAACCGGCAATAGCTCCAGCAGCGGCGTTTTGCCCACCGGACCTGGGGACGGCGACTGGGAAACAGCCTTCACCGCCGATCCGGTCGGGATGAACTGCTCGTCGACCTTGGCCGAGCTCGAAGCAGCCGGCGCAGCCATGATCAAGCGCGGGGCTGTAACTTTGGTGGTTGGCTATGAGCAGCTCGGCCAGAACCAAGACCCGGTGCTGCTTCGCTTCGACGACGGCGAGCGCACCTATTGCCAGTACCACGAACAAGAGCCGCCCGACGGTCGAGCCTACGGCATCACCTGGGACGGCGGGCCGGTAGCGTACGTCGTCTATTCGATCGTCGGTGGTGGCAGCGCCTTCGACTCGCTGGCCGCGCAAGGGTGGATCGCGAGCTACGGCGACGGCGGCGGTAGTTCCAAAGTGATGGTGCTCGGCTCGGTCGATACGGCCTCCGGGAGCGTGCAGCAGGCGACCTTCGAACCGGCCAAACGTGACAACGGCAGCAAGACCAACACGCTGGGGCCTGCCGGGCCGATCGTGGTGTTAGAGGACGGCTCGCTGGAGGTGGTTGGCAATTCAGCGTTCGCGCCGTTGAACCCCGACAAGAGCGGGATGTGCCTACCCGACGTCGAATATCCGAGCGCCCTGGACGGTGCACGAGGCCCCAACTTTCTTGGCCGCTTCTCGCCCGACTTGAGCATGATGGTGTGCGCCTCAACGGCGGGCTGCAGCAATGTGACGGTACCGTGCGAATGACTCATGCCAAGTTGATTGTCGAACGGGGCCTTCGGCCGTTCCTCTTGCTGTTGACCTCGGCTACTTGGCTCGCTTGCGGTGACGACAGCAGCTCTGCAGCGGGTAGTGGCGGCGCAGCGGGCGCCCCACTGGGTGGAGGCGGAAGTGGAGCCGCAGGCAGCGGGGGCGCCTCGGTCAACTTCGCCGCTTGCGATCAGCCGACCGACTGCGGCCTGGTGCAACCCGGATGCTGCCCCATCTGCGAACTACCGACGCTCGCCGACGTCGAGCCCATTGATATTGCGCTCGCAGAGGCGTTCTACGAGTCGACCTGCAACGGCGTCGACTTGTGTGCATGTGACGGCCTGGTCAATCCAAACCTCTATGCGGTCTGCAACGCTGGCACCTGTGAGAAGGCCGACGTCCGAGAGAGCGACCTATCGAGCTGCGCGAGCGCAAAGGAGTGCGTACTTCGGGCGGGCCTTGACTGCTGCGCCTGCAACGCCGAACCCGACGCCTGGGTCGCGATTGCAGCAGCGAGCGAAGCTGCGCTTTCGGCTCTCGTGTGCGGCACGACCGAGTGCGACGCCTGTGAGCCGGTACCGCCCGCTGGCCTCGGGGTCGACTGCGTGAGCGGGCATTGTGAAGTCGTCGCCGCGCCGTAGCGCCGCTCATGCAGCCTTCGCAAGCTCGCTGATCTTTGCGCGCAGCCACGCCAAGAACGGATCATGCTGTTGGCGTTCATGCCACAACATCCCTTGAAGAAACGGCGCTAGCGCGAGCGGCGGAGGGAAAGTCGCAAGCTCGAGCAATTGAGCCACCGTGGTCGCGTTGCGTCGGCTGGCGGTGAGCAGCAGGTCGGTCATGGCGACCACCTGCGCGGCGATCAGAAAGGTTGGCGAGACATAGGCGACGCGGCGTTTGAGGCCTCGTCGCAAAAGCGCCTTGTCCACGGCCCCGTTGACCCTTCCGCCTGGCGAGATCAGTACGTGGCCGTAGGCGGCAAACCTCTTGGGCGTGATGCGGCCGCTGAGGATGGGGTGGTCTTTGCGCGCGACGCAAAGGAACGGCTCTTCGGTCAAGAGCTGCGCGTGAAGGCTGCGCAACTTCACCATCTTGGAGATCGCGAGATCGATCTCACCGCTGGCCAACAGGCTGAGCGAGCTCGGAGCAAACGGAAGAAAGACGAGGTCTACCAGCGGAGCCTCGCGCGCGAGCAGCTGATAGAGCGCTGGCCCGACCACGCTGTGACCGAAGTCGGTAGCAGCGATGCGCACCGCTCGCCGAACGCTGCTCGGATCGAGGGCGCTCGTAGGCGCCGTCGCGCTGGCCAAGAGGCGCACTCCCTCGCGCAGCGCCGGAGCGATCGCGCGAGCGCGCTCGGTCATCGTCATGCGCCGCCCCACACGAACCAGCAGAGGATCGCCGAGCAGCTCCCGCGCGCGTGCGAGCGCATGGCTCATCGCTGATTCGCTGAGGCCAACCCGCTGGGCTGCAGCCCCGACCTGCTCGTCACGGAGCAGGGCCTCGAGGGCGACGAGCAAGTTGGCGTCGATACCGGCGAGCGGGCTCTTCTGCATGGCCAAATCTTACCTGCATGGCGTGCATACATGCACCTGCCAACCATGCACTGGCTGCGTTCATCTTCGTAAGCAGAATCTCGACCAGGAGAACGACGATGAAGACTCGAACACTGAATAAGGTCCTGGCGATGGTGGCGTTTGCGATGGCAGCCTGCGGAGACGAGACCGCAACGGGAGGCGCGGACGGCGGGACGGGTGGCACGGGAGCGCTGGGCAGCGGAGCCTCCTCTTCCTCGGGAGATAGCGGCGGCGGGGGCGCCGGAGGTGCGGGCGCGAATTCGAGCAGCGGCGGCGCAGGCGGGGGCGGAGCCGCGACCGCGGTCGAGCTCTTGACGAGCTTCGATGCGTCGGCCTTTGAGCTGCCCGAGGGGCTGGCCGTGCGCGACGACGAGCTGCTCGTTGGCTTCGCTTTCAACTCGATGGTGGAGCAGTTCGATCTTGAGGGCGGGGCCCGCAGCCCGTTCGCTACGTTGCCGGTACCCGCGCCCAACACCGGCTTCTTGACCGGCCTCACCAGCGATAGCGCGGGCGCGGTCTTCGCCGCGTTGGTGTCGTTCACCGGCGACCCAACGGCAGGCGTCTATCGCATCCCGGCCGGCGGCGGCGAGCCGACGTTGTTCGCTTCGGACGCCGAGCTGGTCTTCCCCAACGGCTTTGCTTGGGACGACGCAGGCACGCTTTTCGTCACCGACTCGGCGACTTCCAAGGTGTTTCGCGTAGCGCCGTCCGGTGCTGCAGAGGTGTGGAGCAGCGACGCTCTGCTCGCGGGCGACCCCACCGTGTGTGGCGGCCAGCCCGAAGACATCTCGGTGGGCGCCAACGGCATCGTTTGGACGCCGGAGGCTGTCTTCGTCGCCAGCAGCGACCAAGCGCTGGTGGTGCGGATTCCGGTCTTGGCTGACGGTAGCGCTGGCGTCGCCGAGCCGTTTACCACGCCCGATTGTGATTTGCTCGCCGGCCTCGATGGGCTCGCGCTCGACGACGATGGCAGCTTGGTTGGGGCGGTCAATCGCTCGGACCGGCTCGTGCGGATCAACGCGGCGGGTGAAGTGGAGGTGCTGCTCGAAGGGCCTCCGCTCGACTTTCCGGCGAGCCTGGCGTTCCACGGGAGTGGCGAAGAGCGCGCCTTGTACGTGACTAACTTTGCCTTGAATCGAGCGCTCGCGGGGCAGCCCGCGAGCCCAGCGCTATTGCGCGTGCGGTTCTAGCCGCGACGAGTGGAGCGGCGGTGGAGCTTCGTTCGATGCGCGAGCGCACCAGGTTGCAAACGGCAACGCGCTGAGTTTGCGAGCGGTAAACGGCGAGACAGTAGCCTTCTGCGCGCCACGCGGCGAAGACAACGCATGCCTACAGCGCCGCTCGTAATCGTTGGCCGCTCGAGTTCACACTTCACCCGCATCGCTCGCATCTTCGCGCTCGAGCTGGAGGTCCCTTGCGAGCTGCAGGTCGTCCGCGACCTGATGTCGACCGACGCCAACGACTACGGCGGCAATCCCGCGCTCAAGATACCGTCCCTCCAAACCAGCGACGGCACTTGGTTCGGCGCCCTCAATGTGAGCCGCGAGCTAGCCCGAAGGTCGCCGTCAGCGCGAAGCATCGTGTGGCCTGAGGACCTGCGAGGCTCGCTCGCGGCGAACGCACAGGAGCTCGTGCTGAGCGCGATGTCGAGCGGAGTGAGCCTCATCCTCTCGAAGCTTGGTGCCACCGACGCAAACGCGCCTGAAACGCCGGCTCAGCGCAAGCTGCGCGCGAGCCTCGAACAAACGCTGAATTGGCTCGAGGCGCACGTCGCGGAGGTCTTGGCCAGCCTGCCTGAGGGCGAGCTGAGCTTCTTGCAGGTCTCGCTCTTCTGCCTGGTCGAGCACTTGGCGTTTCGAGCAGTGACCGATACGGCGCCGCACGTGAACCTGCGCGCCTTCGCCGCGACCTTCGGCGAGCGTGCCTCTGCGCGCGAAACCGTGTACCGATTCGACGTGTAGATGTCACGCAGCCGTAAGACGCTCCGTTGAATGCAGCGAGTCATTCCCCGCACGTTGTGCGAACCTCCCGCGCGACGCTCCGCTCAGCAACCATCGCGCTCGCGCTGCTTCTTTCCGCCGTCAGCGGCTGCGCTGTTCCCAAGCAGTCCACCGCTCCGCTGAAGGCGGCGGTAGCGCTCGAGGACGCTCCTTCGAGGGGGGAGCGCTTCGACTTTTGTGCGACGCCCAGCGCGCCGCTCTCGCTGCGCAACGCAGCCTGGCTCTCCTTCCTGGCCGCCAACGAGTATTCGCACGCTAACGTGTTCGGCCCGATGTTGGCGCAGCTCGGTTTCACGAACGACAAGGCGCCCGAGACAGCGTGGGACAGCTGCACCAGCGATCTGCGCCAACTGCGCGAGGCCGAAAGCAAGCACGAGGCGGCGCTCGCAGCGGCGCTCGGCAAAGAGGAGCTGCGCACGGTCGCGCGCAGCCTGCTGCCCCGCGATGCAACCTGGGGCTCGTGCGCGCGGCCGTTTCTCGAGGATCCTGCGCTGCGCACCGACGCCTTCCCGGCGGCCGCCTTTCAGCACCATCTCGTACGTGAAGTCCACGCCGGCTCGTATCTTCAGTTCTTCAGCGCCGGCTCGATCGACGACGACGGCAAACGCTTCCGTGACGCGAGCACCCAGGTCGTGTTCGCGCGCCACCGCGACAAGCCCATCGCCATCCTCGCCTTCCGCGGCACAGAGCCTTCGCAGCGCGCCGATGTGCTGGCCGATCTCAAGGTGTGGAAGACCGATCTCGAGGAGCACGCTTGGCCGGCGGCCTGGGGCAGCGCACACCAGGGCTTTGTCGAGGCCTTCGAGTCGGTCGAGCCGCTGCTACTGAAGAAGCTCGCCGAGCTCGAAGGCACCGGCGTGAAGCTGTACGTCACCGGCCATAGCCTGGGCGGCGCTCTCGCGACGTTGGCCGCCGCGCGCATCATGCGGGCGCGCAATGACGGCATGCCGATCGAGCTCGCCGGCGTGGTGACCTTTGGCTCGCCGCGCGTCGGCGACAAAGAGTTCGCGGCCACCTTTCGCGCCACCGCCGAGAAGCTGGGCGTGCGGGTCGAGCGTTATCGCAACGGCAACGACTTGGTCACCGGCATCCCCGGCGCACTGATCGAATACGAGCACGTCGGCACGCTCGCGCACCTGCTCGAGGGCTCCCTCACCATCGCCCCCTCGCCTGAACCGCCCTATGTCTCGAGCAGCGTCGGTGACCACAACATCTCCGGCTTCGACGCGAACGGCGCGCCTACCAGCGGCTACTATCGGCGCCTGCACGAGCTGCTGGAGGCGAACAAGTACCCGGAGTTCGACCGCTGCGAGAGCGGAGAGTAAGGCGCAGTCGCCCGACAGCGGCGAGAATCGAGTGGATTGCAGCACTGCCCCCAAGCTCCGTCGAGCCTGGTCAGCGCAAGCCGCGCCGGAATCGACGAGGTGCCTCCGCTCAGGGCGAAGCGAGGAATGCCGCAGCCGCTTCAAGCGCGAATGGGGGAGGCTCGTGCGAGTTGGCGGTCGCCTCGCAATACGTGACGCCGGCTGACGCGCAGCCCTCGAAGGCCATGCACGGGGCAGGCGGCACCGCGGTCATGGTGTTGTCGCATCCGTTGAGCGAAACCCAATGATCCCGCGCCTGCCGGGCGAAGGACACATCCACGACGCTGTCCCCTGCGTTGTGAGCGATCCAGATCGGCATCGAGGCAGCGGCGCACGCATCCCCCACGACCGTACCGGGTAAGCCGCCCGAGACCACCGCTGTCTTCTTCAGGACGTCGCCGCGTGCGCACGCGAGCGCGTTCGCAAAGAAGCCACCGTGGCTACGCCCGAAGCTTACGACCCTCGACGTGTCGATACAGAACTGCTGCTCGAGCTCGGAGAGGATCGCGTCGAACAGCGCGACGTCGCGCTCTCCGGGGCGCCAGTCCCACCCGGTCCCCATGACTCCTCCCGCTGCCTCGACGGGCAAGTCCG
>JBILLK010000001.1:0-515872 GCA_044376115.1 Polyangiaceae bacterium
GGACGCACTCGACCCGAAGGTCGCTGAAGACACGGCGCAACGCCTGGCCCAACTCGCCCGTGATACGCCGGCAGGCCTCAGCGATCAGGTGGAGGTGCTCGGCCCAACGCCCGCACCGCTAGCGCGGCTGCGCGGACGATTCCGCTTCCGTGTGCTGCTCCGAGCGACGGAGCGCGGTCCACTTCGGTCGGTGCTCGGAGCGCTCGACCGTGCGCTCGGGGACTTCGACCGCAGGGTGCGCATCGTGCTGGACGTCGATCCCGTCGGTATGATGTGAGCCGGAGGGAGCCGAGCTCAGCTTGGCTTCATCCGCGCGGGATCGATCTTCTTGTCCTTCTCGTTTGCTCCGAAGCTGATGGTGCTTAGATCGCCCGTGGCGTCTTCAATCTCGACGCTGGAAATGCCCCATTTCTCAGCGTTGCTGCGCATGGCGATCCTCTTGAGGTGTTTCTTCAGGTCATCGGCCTTGGGCAAGGCGACGAGCGAAATCGAACCGTCGGAGTGAGAGCTCGCGCTGAGATCGTAGCGTGATGAGAGCGCCGCGACGTCTCCACCGAGAAAGGTCATCAAGTCGTCGAGCACAGCCGTGAAGCCGCCCTTGCGAGGAACACTCGCCGGCTTACCCGACTTACCGGCACGATAGGAAACGCCGGATTTGTTCACCCAATAGACGATGTCATCGGGCGCGAAGAGCTCCCAGCGCAGTTGCTCGGGTCTCACCAGGACCAGCTCCCCTTTGCTCTTCACCGGCTCGGCCAAGAGGCCGATGACCCGCGTCTGTTCAAAAGAGGCGGTCAGCGTCTTGAGCGTACTGCGCGCCTTGGCCAGCTCCTTCAGCAAGTCCTCCGAGCCCGCCACCGCCGGTTGGGCAAGGAGCACCGCCGCTCCACCCAAGGCAAACATGAAGCTGCGGCGGCCGAGCGCTCGAGAAACCGTGCCAACGATTGGCTGAACACGCTGCGAGTACGACATGAGTTGGCTTTAGACGAGCTGCCGACGGAAATCTTCAGCGTCGCCGTTGAGCCCGAGTTGCGCCGCTGAGACTGGCAACCACGCTGCGCAGCGGCCGGCCTTCATCCCCGCGCGGCTGATGCGCCGCCGAGAGATCTTTGAGACGCCGAACAAACGCCAACATCTCCTTGTGTGGCAGCGGAAAAGGGACCGCTGCGCGTTCACAGAAGAAGGTTCGACAGCCGAACGGCCTGGCGGCGTAAACCGTACAGCGAGCGTCGGCACCCAAAAACGGGCACAAGCCTTCATCAGCAACTGCTGGAAACATTGGCAACGACAGTGGGGCCGGTCGCTCACGCTTTGCGGTTTGGCCAGCCTTCTTCGCCTTGGCCAAGGCAGCGACCTCGAGGCTGGTCACGTAGGGCTCGCGGCGCGTTCGGCCGAAGCGACAACATTCAGAGCTCGCTGGGCAGGTGGCTTCGCTCAGCCGCCCATCCACCTCAGCGTAAAGAGCGAATAGCTCGCTCAGCAGTTGCTGCTCAGAGCGCTCATTCGACGCCATGGTGCTTTGCGCCTGCTTCGAGCCACTGCTGATAGGTACCGTCGACATAGGCGGGATCGGCTGGCAGCGCCACCAACGGCTCGTCTTGCGTTGGCTCGTACTCCGAACCGAGCAAGCGCACCAAGTCGAACTTCAAGAAGCGCCCGAGCAGGTGGGGTCCTTCGCTCACCCAAATCACCTTGTCGGTCGAATCCATCACCACGGCGTGTGTTGCGATCGCCGCATCGAGCGAGGTTCGATCACCGAAAAGGAGCTCCTTGCCCCCTACCCCCTTTTTGTCACGGAGGATCTCCACGGCCCGCGCAACGTCGATCGGAACGTCGTTCGCGAGCAGCTCGTCGAGCCGCGCCCGACGCGCCAACGTCGAAGTGGACTCACGCACCCGTTGATTCTTTGGATCGCTCTCGAGCGGCCCTTCAAAGTGGTTGGTGAGGCCGAGCTTGGTGCCCTCGAGTCGCCTGACGAAGGGGCGCTCCTTGGGAGCTCGCTCCACGACCACGGCGTTGCCCTTCGCGTCGGACAACATCAGGATGTGCGACACCATCGCTTCACGCTGCTCCAAGAGCGCGATCGCCTCGTTCACATCGTGCGCCTCGGAGAGCAGCGCGCGCGTGGTGTGTACCACCGGCTCGCCCTCCGCCTGCGTAGCGCGCGCGCGACCACCGTGAACAACGACGCTCAGACCGTCGGCGTTCATCCCGGAGAGCACTCCGACCAGGCCGGGCCAAGCGACCGAGGCAAACGGGATCTTGCCGTCCTCGCGGATCAGAAAGACGACCTTGCCTTCGTCGTAGACGCTGCCAGCTTCAAAGTCGAAGTTGCGCGCAAGCAGGGTGTGGCCGTTGCTCGTACCAGCGCCGGTCGCGGCGAAGCTCGTGCAGCCCATCATCGGCGAATGTTCGAAGCCGAGCGCGATGTCGTACAGGGAGTTGAGGTAGACCAGCCGTTGAAAGGTCGGAAATCGATCGGCGAATGGGTCGGGCTGGAAGGCCGCTGCCTGCGCAGCGATCTCGCGAAGGCGGTCTCCGCTCATCGAGCGATCAGCGCCTGCGTGAATGACCCGAGCTACATCGAAGATCAACCATTGGAACGGCTTCCACGGCACCAGACCGTCGAGTGTGGAGTACAGCTGGCCCTCCGACGCGACCATCTCATCGAACAACAGCCGGGAGTGGCTATGACCGATCTCTTCGGGGCTGCCGACGAGCCGCACCTCGAGCACGTTGCCGCGCGCACGCACATAGGAACGGCCGAGCCGCCTTTGCTCCCCCTCCTTACTCACCGCGCCGAGATTGGGCTCCGCGAACGTTGGCGGCGACATGCGCGTCCACAAAACGATCACGAAGTGCGTGATCACTGGCAGCAGGAAAAGCACGCCGAGCGCGATTAGCTTCTTACGATGCCGGCGATGAAACGGTGCGGCTGGTTTTGCTACCGGCGCCTCAGCCATCCGCGTGCCCTTGCCGATGGAGGATCGGCCGCGCATCTCCTGAAGGCCTACTGATCATGTGCGTCTTGCGCAGGGTGGAGAGCACGCGACGAATGACCCGCATGGGGTCCTTCACGCTGTCGAAGTGCGTCGTCCGATCGTGCGGATAGAGCACCTCGATCGGCAGCTCGTTGATCGGGATTCTTGCGGCTACCGCGAGCAAGATCACCTCCGCCTCGAACGCGTACCCCATGTCTTGACCACCGAGTTCGAGCACGGCGGGAAGCGGATACCGACGCAGACCGCACTGCGTGTCGCGCAGCAAACGGCGGGAAAAGAGCGAAAGGAAGCTGTTCGAAATCTGGTTGGAGATCTGGTTGGGCCGCGGCGCGCCGGCTCCACGCAGATCCCGGATGCCGAGCACGAGGCTGTCTCGACCAAGCTCACTCTGCGCGAGGCGCAGGGCTTCCGCTGGTGGGTGCTGCCCATCCGCATCCAGCGTTACACACGCGTCGTGGCCGTCTTCCCAGGCACGTAGAAAGCCGGTTCGCAGCGCAGCTCCCTTACCGCGATTGTGCGGGTGTGAGAGGCACACGGCACCAGCGTTCTCCGCCAAGGTCTGTGTCTTGTCGCGACTTCCGTCGTCGACCACGTAGACGGTACCAAGGCCGCGAAACCGTTCCACAGTCTCACGAACCACGCGCTCGATGGTGTTCTCCGCATCGAAGGCCGGGATGATGGCCGCCGTTTTCACACCACCGCTCTACCACAGCGGCGCTGGGGTGGAGTCACCGAGCAGGCGTTTGACGCGATGGCCTGTGTCCGGCTTGTCACGGAACTGAGCCTCCAGTTCGGCGCGAATGCTCGGCGTGCGTTGCGGCGGGCGCCACGACTGGACTAAGGGAGCCCATGTTCAAACAGTTCTCGATGTTCGTTGCTGCCGTTTCGCTGCTTGGTGCTTGTGGTTCGGATGCTGCCGGTGGAGCAGGCTCTGGTTCGGCCAAGGCCAGCGGCTCGGCTGCCGCAAAGACCTCCGCCGCACCGGCCAAGTCAGCTGCGCCGACAGCCACCGCGACCAGCGTCGCCGATGCACCGAAGGCCGAGATGGTCGAGAAAGAGCTCGACAAAGTTGCAGCCTTCAAAGGTTGGGTAGCCAAAGGCCCGGCCGACGCAGACGTTATGGAAGATCTCGGTGGCGTCCGCATCGCTACCAAAAAGGTCATGGGGCCGGGCTCGTTCGACCTCGCGTTCAAACTGGGCAAAGGCGACTTCAAGCCGTTCAAAGACGGTTTGGTGAAGGGTGCTGAGATCACCAAGTCGAAGATCACCTTCATCTCCGACACCCCGGAGTCCTTGGAGTGGACGAGCGAGGCCGGCACGAGCAAGACCTACAGCTTCCGCCTCTCTCTCAAGGCTGGCAAAGACGAGTACACCTGTTACACCGTCTCGCCGCGTGAGAGCGAAGCCGAGTACAAGGCGCACAAAGAAGCGTGTTCGACCTTGATGAAGAAGGCTGAAGCGAAGAAGTAGTCGCTTTGGTCGTGGCTGGGGCGCTGCGTCGCAGCGCTTCAGCGCTTCGGCGGCATACCGTATTTCATCCGCGGACGATCATCCTCCGGAGCGACGGCCGGAGCCACCGCAGCAGCAGAGGCGCTGGCACTGGCCGATACTGAGGCACTCGCGGACGTAGGCGCGCTGGTGACAGGGGTAGGCGCCGTCGCCGGAGCTTGAGCGCTCGCGCTGTTAGTGGCAGAGCCGCTGGGCTTTGCCGAAGTTGCAGGCTTGTCCGTCGACGCAGCCGGCGTTGCTTCACCGCAACCGGTCACGCTTAGCGCCAAGGCAACGGCGAGCCCTGCGGCTAACGGATGGCTAGGACCGAGCGCGGCTGAACAAAACGGGCACTCGGACTCGGCTGTGCGGACGTGACGGGCACAGCTCGGGCAAGGCGCAAGACGGCTCATGGGGCTACCGTAGCCGGCTCTGGGTTGACGAGCCAGGGTTCTGCACCAGCAACCACGCGCTCGGCGCGAGCGAGCTCGCTCGCCGGCCAGTCCTCTAGCACGATCTCAAAGCGCCCATAGTCAAACGGGTGCCCCGGAGCTTGCTCGACCTGCACGACGCGCTCGCGCTTCCCGAGCTTCAAGAGTTCGAGCGTTCGATGGTGACAATAGGGATTGTTGCCGCGCCTTCCGAGCAGCACGTGCGACGTCCACGAGCAGCCAGCCATACAATCCTCAGCGTAGTAGCAGCTCTTGCAGAAGCCCCAGAGTTCGTCCGTCGTGCGGTCACGGGTGAAGCGCAGCGGCTGCGTCTGCTCCCAGATTTGCTGCAAGCTCAGGTCACGCAAGTTGCCACCGACATAGTCCGCTGTGGGCAGCGAGGGACAGCCCTTCACATCTCCGTTGGCCTCGATGCCAAGGCCCGAAGAGCCGGCGCCGCAAGAAAGATGATGGCCTGCCGACGAGCCCTCGTAGAGCTCCTTTTCGTAGGGGCCGAAGTAGCCGACGTTGTTGCCCGACCAAAGCCGTACGCCTACTTCGTCGGCCCGGCGCTTGAGCGAGGCCACCATCGGCATGGCCTCGAGCAACTGATAGGGCTCGAGCAACATGGAGGCGTTATCCGCGGCGCGCGCCATCGCCACGGTGAATTGCACCTGCCAAGCGTGGATCCCCGTAGGGATGAGCGATTCGAACAGCGTTGGGATCTCGTGCAAGTTCCAGCGATTGAGCTGCGTGTTGCACGAGCGGCTCAGCCCCACCGCCTCCAAATGGGAGAGCGCCTCCATCGCGGCCGCGTGACTGCCACGCACGCCGCGCAAGCGATCGTGAGTCGCCTCGAGCCCGTCCACCGAGACACTCACCGCAGTCACGCCTGCGTCTTTCGCCGCTTGTGAACGAGCCCGATCGAAGCCGCGCCCGCCCGTAACGATGCCGCAGGAGAGCCCGCGGTCTCGCACACGCCGAACGATCGTCTCCCAGTCCTCGCGCAGATAGACCTCACCGCCAATCAGGCTGACTTCGCGAACGCCCAGCGCTGCTAGTTGGTCCACCAGCGAAAGCGCCTCGTCGGTCGAGAGCTCATCAGGGCGACCTTTGCCCGCGCGCGATCCACAATGTTTGCACGCGAGGTCACAGCGCAGCGTCACCTCCCACACCGCGTAGACAGGGCGCTTGGCCTGGTCCACGGGCCGCACCGGCGCGAGCACTGGCAAACGCCGAACCGAAGCGCCGTCGGCCCGGGTCGCCCAAGGTTTGTCGGAGGAAACAACGGACAAGCGACGACGCTGCACAACCCGATGCTACGCTGCGCGGGCCTTGATTGACGAACCCGAATCGGAGAACCAACCGCTCGACTCCGAAACCACCGCCATCCTCGCCGAGCGCGCCAAACGTGAGCTGCGCAAACGGGCACGTGGCGTGCGCGCCGGAATTCCGAAGGCAGCCTTGCAAGAACGTTCGCTGGCGTTGGTCGCGAAACTGCGAGAGTTGCCCAGCCTCAAAGAGGCCAAGCGTGTGGCGCTCTTTCATCCGATCGAGGAGAAGCGCGAAGTGGACCTGCGAACGCTCGACGTCGAATTGCGCGCGCGTGGCGTGAGCGTTTGCTATCCCGCCTTCGACGCAGAGCGCAACATGTCCTTCAAAGATCCGGGCTCGCTCGAGTCACTTGTCGACCTAGGGAACGGCTTTCTCGAGCCGATTGAGAGCTTGCCCGCGGCTGACGCGTTGGACGTGATCGTGGTGCCAGCACTGCTGGTCGACCCACGCGGGTATCGTCTCGGCTACGGCGGTGGCTTCTATGATCGAACGTTGCCGAGCTACTGCCCACCCGCCTTGGCCGTCTGCGTCGTGTACGACTTTCAGCTCGCCGCCGAATTGCCGATCTCTGCGCGCGACGTGAAGGTCGGGTTGGTCGTCACCGACCGTCGGGTGCTTCCAGTCGAGTGATGCCACCAAGGGCACGCGGTAGCGCGTGCTTGAGATTCGGCGCGCGGTTTGCGAAGCTCAACGCATGCCTACGTGCGCTGTGTGCAAAGACGAAGTAGATGAAGTCGTAACGGCCATGATCGGCGGCAAGCGCAAGAAGGTTTGTGAAGACTGCGGCGATCGAGCCAAAGAGAGCGAGGCCATCGCGCAGGAAAGTGAGTCGGTCGTACAAAACATGATGGGCTTCAAAGGCCGCCGCTGAGAAGTTTGATGGCCTAAGGCATGGCTCAAGTAGACTGCGCGCCATGCCGCGAATCCGCACCGCTCTCAGTGAACGTCTCGGGCTCAAGTACCCCATCGTCTGCGCGCCGATGTTCATCATCTCCAACAAGGAGATGATCGTAGCGGCGGCCGAGGCTGGCATCTTGGGCTCAATGCCTTCACTCAACCTGCGCACCCGGGAAGAGTTCCGCGACGCGCTCTCGTGGATTCGCGCCCGTACCGACAAGCCGTTTGGCATCAATCTGACGATCAAGCTGACCGACCCTGAGCGGCTCGTGCACGATCTCGAGACGTGCCTCGAGTTCAAGGTGCCGGTGATCATCACCAGCTACGGCAACCCAAGTGAGTTGGCGCGGCGCGCGCACGACGCTGGCGCCATCGTTTTCCACGACGTCATTCACCTGAAGCACGCACTCAAGGCGCAAGAATCAGGCGCGGACGGCATCATTGGCGTCTCGGCGGGCGCGGGTGGGCACGCTGGAACCACGAGCCCCTTCGTGCTCTACCCCTACTTGCGGGAGAACCTCAAGGTGCCGGTGATCGCAGCGGGCTGCATCGCGACGGGCCGGCAGATGGCCTCGGCGCTCTCTCTCGGAGCCGAGCTGGTTTACATGGGGACGCGCTTCATCGCGTCCACCGAGTGCGGCGCAGAGGACGCCTATAAGCAGCGTGTGATCAACGGCTCTCCGGAGGAGATTCTGTACACCGACGCTGTGTCGGGAATTCACGCAAATTTTTTGAAAGACACCGTGCCAGGCTTCGAGAAGCAGGACGCGAACGCCGCGCAGAAAGCGATTCAAAGCGAGGGCAGCGGAAAGAAGTGGAAAGACATTTGGAGCGCTGGACAAGGCATCGCGCTGGCCAAAGAGATCAAGCCGATCGGGCAGATCGTTGACGACATCGTGCGCGAGTACGTTGACGCAAGAGCAAGTCTGCCAGCGCTCGAAGAGTGAGCAGCGCCAAGCTGAGAATGCTGGATGTCGCGAGCTGAGTCCAAGCTTCCGCTCTCGCCGCTGCTGCTCTCGTTCTTGTGCGTCGGAGCCAACGGCCTAGCTGGGATCGCTGCCGATACCGTCTTCCTCTCTACCTTCTCCCTGGGAGAGCTATCGAGGTTGATCGGCGTTTCTGCGGCGATTCGAGTCATCCTAGCGTTCGCCTACGCAGGCGTTAGCAGCCGACTCGAGCAACGCCGCGGGCCTTCGTCGGTGGTCGACTTTGGCGTGGTCATCAGCACCTTGGGCCTCGCGGTGATCGGCGCGCTCGCGCTGGGATCATCCGCGCGCGCGGTTCACTACGCGGTCTGTTTACTCGCACTGACGCTGCCTTCCCTGCTTCCGTTGGTCGCCTTTAACGCCATTACCGACGGGCTCGATGCGCGGCACGCCAAGCGCCTACTCCCTCTCGTCGCAGCAGCTGCGACAGTAGGCGCCATCGGGATTGGCGCTGTTGCAGGCCCGATCGCGAGGCTCGCTGGGCCCGCTGGGCTCTTCTGGACGCTCGCCCTAATCAGCGCGGCTGTATTGCCGACCTTGCGCATAGCCAGCCACCGCGCTCCGCACGGCGCGCGACCGACCGACAGCCTCGCGGCTCCAGTCAATGCAAGCACCGCGCTGCGAACGCAAGCAGTCCGCGTGGTCGTGGGCTTTGCATTGTTCGGCAGCATGGCAACGTCGTTCGTCGACTTCGCCTTCAAGGCAGCGTTGAAAGCGCGCTACGAGGGCGCCGAACTAACGGAGGCGCTGGGCGTTTTTGCGTTGGTCTCCAACGTGCTCGTGCTGCTCTTGCAGCTATTCGGGACGGGCCGAATCGTCGCGCGGCTCGGTGTAGGCCGGGCGATCTTGGTCGGACCGATGGTGCTCGCAGCCTTATCGGCGGTTGCGTTCGCACTGCCCGCGCTTCTCGGCGCTTCACTGACCCGCTTGGGAGAGCTGGTCGTGCGGTACGGCGTTGGTAACTCGTTGCTCGACGTCCTGCTGGTTCCGCTCAAGCGTGCGCTCCGCAGTCGCGCCAAGGTCTTGGTCAAGGGCATTGCCTCTCCCGCAGGAGCCGTCGTTGCGGGCCTCGTGCTTTCACTGTTTGGGGAGCAAGGGCCACCTTACGCGGCACAAGTCGGCTTTGTCTTGTGTACAGCCTTCGCCCTCTACCTTGTCGTTCGCACAGCGCCAGCGGCGTATGCAGAGGTATTGACCCAAGCCCTGGCCAAGGACCGTACTCAGCTCGAGGTAAGTCCCGAGGCTGCGCTGGTCTTTCGCTCGTCCCTACGAGGAGAGCTCGAGCGCTTCGTCGAAGCAGGAAACGCGGAGAAGGCTGAGCACACGTTGGAGCTGATGACCGACCGCTTCTTCACCGTCGCGGACGTGGCCCCCACCTTTTGGTCGGCGCACGAGCCTACCCGCCGTGCAGGAGTACTGACCGCCCTTCGCCTGCTTGGACCAGAAGCGGGCGAGGAGCTCTTGCAACACGCCCCGCCAGACGACTCGGCCGAACTCGAGGCGCTGATCCTTCGCAGCGCCCGCGAGCGCAACGGCCTAGCCAACGACGCACGTCTGCGTGCAGCGCTCAACCGGGCGGGCTCAGAGTACGGGCCCTTGTTTGTAGAGGCTTCTCTCTGCGCGTGTTTGCGAGCGCGGGAGCGACTTGCTCAGGGCGGAAAAGAAGCACAAACGCGGCTGGATTTGCATTTGAAGGCGCTACGCAAGGTGGTGCGCGACGGCGAGCCCGCGCAACAAGCGGCGGCCCTCGAAGGCTTGGGCGTACTCGGAGATCGGCGAGCCGAGCGAGATGTGCTTCAAGCCATGAGTTCGAGGGAACGCGCGGTGTTTCGTGAAGCCGCGCGCGCGTCCATCTTGCTCGACGCCCCTGGCGCTGTGGGCTCGCTGATCAGCAGACTCACTGCAGGTCCCTTCGCCGGGGAGGCTACGCGCGCCCTGGCGCTAGCCGGCCCTCGTGCGGTCGGCGAGTTGGTGCTCGCGTTGCCCTTCTCCAGCGGCGAGGGCGCGATTGCCGCAACCGCGGTCGCGGAGAGCCGTACGATGTCGGGATCGGTTCGCGCGGCTCGAGCGCTCGCCCGCATCGGGGACGCAGCTGCGCGCTCGGTGCTACCGCGGTTCGGTGAGATTGGGCATCGCGCACGAATGGCGTTGGCGCGCGCGCTTGGACTGCGCAAGACAGAACTCCCGCGCGAGGAGCGTGAACAGGTCTTTCACGCCATCCGAATCATTCGCAGCTACGGTGCTGAGCTTCTGCTCCAGCGCCGTGAGTCCACACCCGAGCTGCTTCGCTCCGAGCTCGAGCGGAGGCTGTTCGATAGCGTAACGGCGATCTTGGATCTGATGCGTGCGCTGGGCCAACGAACGGCGATTGAGCGAGCGCGAGTGGCCCTCCGCGACGAGAATACGCGAGCGAACGCCCTCGAGTTCGTCGAGACGGTACTCCCAGCGCCGCTCGGCACGGAGGTATCCGAGTTCATCGCCAAGGTGACTGGGGTCCGTGAATCACCGAGAAACTCTACGCAGCGCGCACTCGAAGGTTGGCTCGACAAAGTTTCAAAATACTGCAACCAGGAACTACCCTCGAGCGAACCAATGGCCAGCGTTCTCGATCGCGTCGTGTTGCTCAAGCAAGTGGGGCTCTTCCAATCGCTTTCCGGTGAAGAGCTCTATCCCGTCGCTGAGATCGCCACGCTCGAGACGTTCGTTGAAGGCCAACGTGTGGTCGAGCAGGGAGCAAGCTCCGACGCGCTGTTTGTGGTGGTAAGCGGCGCGCTCGAGGTGATCAAAGATGGCCAAGCCACCGGCGTGCTCGGTCCCAAACAGACCTTCGGTGAGCTTGGCGTGCTGGACGCTGCGCCGCGCGCAGCCACCGTCGAAGCGCGGTCAACTTGCGAGCTGTTGCGGGTTCCACGCGAGGAACTCGAGGCGCTGCTAGACGAATCTCCCGAGCTTTCGAAAGCGATCATTCGTACGCTGCTCAGCTACCTACGTACTCCCCAATCCCCTCGAGGCTAGTCATGTTCGAATCCGCTGAACTGGGTCACGCAATCTCCAAGCAGGTGTTCGAGGTCGAAGAACCCAAGATGCGAGAGAAGCTGCTGAACGTTCAGTATGAACTGCTGGAGAAGGCAGCCTGTTCTGTCGTGCTCGTGCTCGGAGGTGTGGACGGAGCCGGCAAAGGCGAGGTCGTCAACCTTCTGCACGAGTGGATGGACGCGCGGCACATCACCACGCACGCGCTCGAGGCGCCAACCGATGAGGAACGTGATCGCCCATCGATGTATCGCTTTTGGTCGCGCCTCCCGCCACGCGGCAAAATGGCCATGTTCGTAGGCTCTTGGTACACGGCTCCAATCATCAACCGTGTGTACGGCAACACCACCGCCGCAGAGTTCGCACGGTCCCTGGACGACATTACCCACTTCGAGGCCATGCTCTCGAACGAGCGCGTGCTCGTGATCAAGATCTGGTTGCACCTGTCGAAGCGCGATCAGCGATCGCGTTTCAAGGAATTGTCCGCCGATCCCAAGACGGCCTGGCGCGTAACCAAGCTCGATTGGGAGCACTTCGAGATCTACGATCGCTTCCGCAAGCAATCGGAACGAGCGCTGCGAGCGACCTCGACGGGCGCTGCGCCTTGGCACGTGATCGAGTCGACCGATGAGGAGTACCGTGCGCTCTCGGTCGGCCAGATCATCCACGACGCGATCCGCAAGCGCATCGACGATCCGGTCCTCAACAGTCAGATTCACGCGCCAGCGCTGCTCGAGGCGATCGACAACCGGACGCTGCTGGGTTCGCTCGACCTCTCCAAGACGCTGGACAAGGAGAGCTACGAGAGCCGGCTGGCCGATCTGCAAGCGCGCTTGAACAAGGTCTCACGCAGGCGCTCCTTCCAGAAACGCAACGTCGTCCTCGTGTTCGAAGGAGCCGACGCAGCAGGGAAAGGTGGGGCGATTCGCCGAATAACGGCGGCGCTCGACGCACGGCAGTACCGCGTTACGCCCATCGCCGCACCAACCGATGAGGAGCGCGCACGGCCGTACCTCTGGCGTTTCTGGCGCAACCTCCCACGCAAAGGTCACTTTGGCATCTTTGATCGCTCCTGGTACGGGCGCGTGCTGGTTGAGCGCATCGAGAAGTTCTGCGACGAAGATGACTGGATGCGCGCCTACGGAGAGATCAACGACTTCGAAGAGGGCCTCGCCGAAGCCGGAGCGATCATTGTGAAGTTCTGGCTCCACATCAGCCCCGAGGAGCAACTCAAGCGCTTCACCGAACGGCAGGAGACGGCCTTCAAACGCTTCAAGATCGGCCCGGAGGATTGGCGCAATCGCGAGAAGGCTGACGCTTATCGCGTCGCTGGATCGGAGATGATTGATCGCACCAGCACCGAGTTTGCCCCCTGGACGATCGTCGAGGCGAACGACAAGCGTTACGCACGCATCAAGGTGCTTCGAACGCTGGTCGAGCGCCTCGAGTCCGAACTCAGCGACAGCTGAGCCTCAGAAGTTCTCCACTGATTTCGTGAGCTCATGAACGAAGTGGAGACGAGGGCGGATCAGGAGCAGTCGCGTGGACGCTGGTCGAACTCGCAGAATCGCGATGTTGGAATCGAGTTCACCGCCGAGCAGATCGTCGTCGCCGAACTCGACGGCGTAGCTGGACTCCGTGGCGGTCGTACTGAAACCAGCCTCCTCCTCCTCGGCCGCGGCGAGTGAAGGAGATAGCAGGGCCAAACCAACGAACGGTGCAATGAGCAGCTTGAGCGCGTTGTTCATAATCGTGAAACAACCACCGCTCGCCAAGCTTGGGTCGGAAGTTAGAGACGCATGAGCGAGGGGAGGTCTTGCTCGAGCAGTGCCCCCAAGCCCGCCGCTGCTCGATTGGGATCGATCATCACGTTGAGCGTCACGACCGAGCGCGTACCGGCGGCCACCGGCTCGGAGGTGTCGTGCAACCCGAGCAGTTTGCCCAACGTCGACTGACCAATCTCCTGCCAGCTCGTGCGGACCAGGTCCGCGGCCTTGGAGCCGTCCTCGCCGAAATCACCGAGCACCGCAAAGCTTAGTCGCACCGCCTCGGTGGCCGCCGGGCTCGCCGACACCGCCACCACGTCAGCGACCTCGAGCAAGCCGTGAACGCCCTTCTTCCACTCCTCACCGAAGGGTCCAGGCGCGACGGCGATCAGCGGAGCATCGCCAAAACGCTCCACCACCGAAGCGAGCAGCGCGTCTTCGTGCAAAGGCTTCGCCTTGGTCATCTTCCCAGTGGCGTACAAAGCGGCGATGCGAGCAACGCCGTCGCCGCTGGGCGTCTCATCGTAGACGGCGATGTCACGGCCCACCAACGTAAGCCCGGCCACCTTCTTTCCCACAGTACCGTGGAGCCGAATCACCTCGGGATGGTCCACTCGACGCTCGGCGTCTTTGGTCAGCCGCTCGAGGAAGCGTTGCTCGAGCACCGCTGGGTCCGCGTTGTGTCGAACCAGCTGCGCTTGGGAACCGCTCAACGGCTCGCCGTATGAAACGAAGAGCGCCTCTGTCACCTGCCGCGGATCAAAGCCGAGGCGCTTCTGCAACGCTGCTTGGTTGGTCTCCGGCACGATGCGCGCGAGCGCCGGGATCAGCCAGGCGATCTCGGCGATGGCGCGCGGCTTGGCGCGCACCACCCACTCGAGTCCTGCAATCGGGATCAGCTCATCGAGCTCCTTGGGTCCGAGCGGATTGGGCGGCGGAATCGCCGGGACCTTTGGCTCGGTGTCACACGCCGCGAGCACCAACAGCGAGAGCAAGGCGTCGCGACGGTTCACCTCAGGTCACCTTCAGATAAGCGAAGCGCCGGTTCTTCGACCCTACACGCACCAGGTAGCGCTTACCGGCCTCGAGCTTTTGCTGAGCGTTCTCCTTCTCGACCCGCTCCCCATCGAGCTGCACGCCCCCTTGCTGAATGAGCCGCAAGCCCTCCGATGAGGACTTGACCAAGCCAGCAACGGAGAGCGCCTTCGATAGCGGGATCACCCCGCCGTCAGCCTGGAGTGCGAACTCTTCAATATCGGTTGGCAGGCCACCTTGAGCCACCTCCCGTCGCCGCACCAACGCCTGCTCGGCCGCCGCTTTGCCGTGGAAGCGCTCGACAATCTCGAGAGCAAAGGCCTCTTTGACGGCCGTTACGGCCTGGGAACCACTCTCGACCTCACGCTTCTGCTCGCTGATCTCGGCGATCGGTCGCGCTGAAAGCAACTCGAGATAACGCCAGATGACGGCGTCATCGATCAGCAGCAGCTTTTGCAACATCTCGAACGGTGGCTCGTTGATGCCGATCGTGTTGTTGGCGCTCTTCGACATCTTGGCGCCTACGATCTTGCCGTCGACGAGCCGCGCGTCGGTGCCCTCGAGGATGGGCGTGGTGATCACGATCTGCGGCCGTTTGCCGTATTTGGGCATCAGATCACGCCCGACCATGAGGTTGAACAGTTGGTCCGTACCCCCCAGCTCGACGTCACACTCGAGCGCTACGGAGTCATAGGCCTGCATCAGCGGATACAGAAACTCATGGAGGTGAATGGCTCGATTCTCACGATGCCGCTTGGCGAAGTCGTCGCGTTCGAGCATGCGCGCGACGGTGTGCTTGGCACAAAGTTCAATCACGTCGGAGGGGCTGAGCGCGTCCAGCCACTCAGCGTTGTAACGAACGACGGTTCGCTGCTTGTCGAGGATCTTGAAGGCTTGCTCGGTGTAGGTTTCGGCGGCCGCCCGAACGTCCTCACGACTCAGTCTTGGCCGCGATTCATTCTTGCCGGTGGGATCACCGATCATGGCGGTGAAGTCACCGACCAGGAACACAACCTCGTGACCGAGTTCCTGGAATTGACGCATTTTCTGCATCAACACCGTGTGACCGAGGTGCAGATCCGGGCGAGTAGGGTCAAATCCCGCCTTGATGCGCATCGGCTTTCCGCTCTGGAGGCGCTCGCGCAGGTCAGCCGCGGTGTGAAGGTCAACGACCCCTCGAGCGAGCTCCGCGAATACTTCGTCAGTCGACATGATTGTCTCTTATCCGCACCTCTCATCGAGGGGCAAGGTGAGACAACGGTCAGTCGTCGTTGCCGTCAGTCAGAGGGAACTTCTTGCTCTCATCGACGATTTCACGAAGTTCCTTGCCAACCTTGAAGAAGGGCAAGCGCTTGGCCTCGACGCTGACCGCCTCACCAGTGCGAGGGTTGCGCCCCGCGTAGGGCTTGTACGGCCGCACAGTAAAGCTTCCAAAGCCTCTGATCTCGATGCCTTCACCGCGCTCAAGAGCGTTGGTCATGCTGTCGAATACGCAGTTCACGACGAGCTCGGCGCGCGCCTTTGTGAGAGATCCTCGTGCGGCAATCTTGTCGATCAGCTCGCTCTTGGTCATGGTGACCCCCTATCTAAGCCGTCAGGTGTGCCACGAGGGAGCTTACTGGGTCAATCCCGGAATTTGCTCCGCGAACTGCGCCGCACGCTCTACGACACCAAACCGCTAGAGAACCTCAAGACTTACGAGCGTGGGACCAATCTTCGGCGGAGCGCTTGAGATGTGACGCAGCGTTAGCTTTAGCGGCCCCGTTGTGTGACGTTCAAGCAGCACGCCTCGGCTCGCCAAGGAACCGCTCGTGCCGCTCGTGAGCGCTTCGCCATCCCAGCGCGCAATCACCTCATCCGCCTGCGAAATCACGAGCTCCCACGCTCCGTCACTCGAAGTGACCACGGGGGCGATGCGCTGCCCGAGCAGTCCAAGCGGAAGCGCAAACTGGAACTCGCTACCGGCCTCGGTACGACTTGGGGTCAAGGCGAAGGGGCACGCGGGATTAGGAGATGATTCGGTCGCTATGAAACCGCCGGACTGCGAGAGCGGAGGCCACAGGCTGGAGCCGCACAGCGAAGAAGCATTGCGCGGCCGAAACGGCTGCACCTCGACCTGTCCCGTGCGCGCGTCGAAGTGATGCAGAAACGCTGGCACGTTACCGGTGGCTTGCAGCGCGAGCCCATCGCTCAGGTCGCCTCGATAGCGAGCGAACTCGAGCTCGCCTTCCGATGCGCGCGCGCCAGGCCGGTAAGCCAGCCCAAAGCCGTGATCGGTATCAACGAAGACCACGGCGGGTGCTTGCACTTGCGCCACGTCTTGCTCGAGGAACATCGGGCGACCGCCTTCGCGATCACGCAACAGCTCATGGTCCGTGTGCGCGTTCAACCCGAACAGCGCAAGCGATGCAGCTGGAAGGAGACGGACAAGCCGCTCGCAGGTTGGCCAGCGACGCCCAAGTTCCGCCCAACCAACCACGCCGCAGATCATCTCGCAAGGCAGCGCCTCACTGAAGAAGCGCGCACCTCCAGCCGGGTAGTTGCCGTCGAAATAGAATGGGCAGTACGCGACCACCAACACAATGGGCAATAACGCGAGCGGGCGCAGCCTGGCACAGCGCACCATAGCGACTACCACGCCTATCAGCAGTAGCAGCCCGAGCAACTCGTCGTTGAGCGGGTCTTGCAAATGCAACAGCAAGCGACGCGCAGTCGTCTTTATAGCGGCAACAAGGCCGTAGCCGTTTGACAAGTTGTGCCGAACGAAGTCTCCGTGCTCATTCAAACAACCAATGTCTTGGCCAAACCCGTAGCGGAAGCAACCAGCCGGACCATCACTAGCTGCATAATAATGCAGCTGCGAAGATTCAAAGAACTGGCCAGTTACCGCGCGCTGATGCAGGGCCATGAGCAGCACCCCAGGCGCCATTCCGACGAGTACGCCAAACAGCGAGGAGGCCTTCCATTGCCTGGCAGGCAGGGCACGCACGACCAACAGCACCACCATCGCTGCGCTAGCGATCGCCGTTACCGGCCGAGTTGCGAGCAGTAGACCCAACGCAGCGCCAACCAATAGCGTGTAGCCGATTCCACCGCGCTCGCACCAACGGAAGGCTGCGGCCAATGCGACACACAAAAGCAAACAGCTAAGCCCGTGCGACATGGTGTCGGCGGTGTGGTAGCGCAAACAGCCGCTGACCACTGAGAGCAAGACAATCACCCGAAGCGTCCGTTCACGCGATGGCACGTCGCTGGGCATGGCCGCGTCGGCGAGCCAAGCGGTGGCAAGGGTCAATAGTGCTGCCAAGGCGGGACCCACCGCGAGCGGCGCTCCCACCCAAAATCCAATCGCGAGTACAGCGGGGTAACCAGGCGGAAAGATGCCTCCGATCTGGCTGCCGTCGGCCAGCGTATCGCGCACGAGAAAGCGCCCAGCGACGCGACTTGCGGGCTCACCGACCTGCCAAGCGAGCTCGCCATCTGCAAACGCTCGGGCCTGTAGATAGTAGGTGGTCGCGTCGATGATGCGTGGCCCGCCGCGCAAGTAGGCGACCACGTAGCCGGCGCTCAGCAGGGCACTTGCAAAAGCTGCCAACAGCACGAACAGACGTCGCGAAATGAGCGGGGCGCTCTCTTGCTTCCACGCTACGAGCGCCAGCACGAACCCGAGACAGACGGCCGTACCAGCGATTGCGTCCTGAGGAAGCGAGAAGTTGAACGGCAAGTCCCGACTGTGTAGCAAGCCGCGCGCTGCGACGCCGAACTTTGTTACGCGGTCATGCTGTTATGAACAGCACCGCTGCACTGTAAAAGGCAATTAACGCGAGGAGGTCAAGAGCCAGACATGGCTGAGGCTGAGGCCGTCCTCGCTGGCCACGATCTCGAGCTTCAATCGACCTTCGTTCGAGGGCGGCAGCTCGACACTGCCCTCCGCCCATTCGACGGAGGGTTCGAGCAGAATCGGTTCGAGCGGCTCACCGTCAAGCCGAAGCAGCACGCGTTGACGCAGTTCCCCATCACCCCGGAGCACCAACCGCTGATGGCTCGGCGCCGGGTCGAGCTCAAAACTCACCCCAGATCCCGCGCGATAACTTCGGCCAGCGTCGAAGGCTTCCGGACCACGTCGACCTCGACGGCGCACCTTCCAAAAGACTTCTCCCTCCCGGTCGATTGCTGCGGTGGCGTGCTCTCTCTCGCTCACGAGATCCGCGACGTCGAGTTCGTCCACGATGCGCTCGCTGCCCAGACCCATCGGCTCGGCGCCCCGATCGAGTGCCCACCAGTCAGCCCGATATACGCTCTTGGCGCTCGCACCGCAGATGACGTTGCCTTCGATCTCGACGTCGAAGATGCGTTGGCCGAAGGTCTCTGGAAGCTGGCCCCACCAAGACGGATAGAGCGCTAGGTAGTCCGGTCGATCTTTGGGCGGGACCCGCTCGAGGAGCTCGATGGTCGCTCCAACTCCATGCCGGTAAGCGCGTGCGAAGGGAAGGTCGTGATAGCCACCTAGCCCAATGCCATCTAGCCCCGGTCGATCGGCGACGAAGGTTATGGCGCCAGCGTCCCCTACGAAAATGCGCCGCGGTTCGAGCTTGGCCAAGAGAGCGCCCGCCTTGAGCTGCTGTTCTGCGATATTGCGGCTAGCCCGCGCGAAGAACCAACGTTGAAAGCGTTGATTGGGTGCTTGATGCCACCAAAAGAGCCACGCGCAGCCGAACACGAAGGCGGCCCGTAGTCCCCACGAGAGGCGTCCAACCCGACCTTCGCCCAAGCTGCGTAAACTCACCGCCACGCCCATTGCGCTAAGTATGAGAAGCCAACTCGAAGGGGCTACGAGATAGCGCTCATTCTGGTAGCGAACGTGAGGGTTTTGCGCGACGAGCAAACACCAGCCAATGATCTGTAGCCAAGTCACCGCCGCTACTCGGCGGACGCGACTATCGATTAGCGGTAGGAAGGCAAACAGCGGCAACAACAAGCCAAACGGTGGTACGTCGGAGAAGTGGTGCCAGGTAGTCCGCGTCACGATGAACCGCAGATTGGAGAGGATCGCCAGGCCCTTCTCTTGCGCGGTCAGATAAGGGTCAAACCAAACGAGCTTTGCCACACTGCCAGCCTGAGCGAACTCACCCGTAAAAACGCGACACAACGCGAGCCAGCCTGCGAGCAACGCTCCCGGCACGAGAAGCATCAGCATCCGCCGCGGGAGCGTGAGGTGGCCAGACATCGCAAAACCCCAAAGCACAGCGATCGGGAGCGCCTCCGGTCTCGTCAGCGTTGCGAAGCCCAAGGCAAAGCCGACCGCGAGCGCCCCACGCCGAGACAGGGAGAGTCGGAGCTGATCGGGGAGCCCAACGAAGCGGTCCCAAACCAAAAGCACAAGGCCCCATGCGCCGAGGAAGAACGCCGTCTCCATCCCGCTGCACAAGCTCCAGTTCACGAAGCCGACGCAGAGGCTGATCGGAGGCAGCAGGTACTTCGCCCAGGGACCGAGCGGCCGTGCCAAGCGAGCCGCTCCAAGCAGAAAGCCGATGTGCGCTACTGCGGCGAGGCCCAGCGCCCATATCATCAGCCTGCCGTCGCGTAGCCCGAGCGCGTAGCCGGGAGCAAGGAAGATCGGGTAGGTGATGCTTGTATTGCCGCTCGAAAAGCCGTTACCGGCGCTCCATTCAAACAGGCGTCCACGCGCGAAGGAGCGCGCGTAGTCGAAGTGAATGAAGGTATCGTCGAGCGGCGCGGACCATTGACCGCCGGTTGCATGCAGCAATGCGTCGGTGAATTGCGCGCCGACCAAGAGCGTCCACCACACGCACCAACTCAGGAACAAGACTGCATCGTGTCGCTCCACCCAGGCGCCTACCGTGCGACTCGACGCAGCGAGCGCCTGTTTCGCTAACACGGGCGACCTCGACGGAGCATCTTCAGGCGTCATATCACGCGACCGCCGGGGCGACCCTTTGTGCTGTCGAAGACCACCTGCGTTGACCGTTTCGCAGGGCACCGCTATCGTCCAGGCCCTTCGGGCAGCGGCCCTCGGCCGCAGGGATGAGCATGCGCTGGTACGTTGACCTTTCGACCATCGGTAAAGAATCGCCCACGCAACGCTATTGTGTGGACGCGGACCAATGGCAGAAAGCATTGCAGCAGGTGCGAGCCTTGCGTGGTGATGAAGGCCCGTTGGGCAACTTCTCGATCGAGCTGCTCGATGATGGTTATCGGGCAATCGATCCAGTTACCCGGACACGCTTCGTCGTCAGCCGGGCCGATGATTCCGCGGTGGTTAGCACCGTTCCACAGCCCATTGATGCGGCTCCAAACGCGGTCAGCAAGAGCGCCAACGGTGCGCCTCCAGCCCGCGCGTCGAATCGCGGGCGAGCCAGCGAACGAGGCCGTGCGCGTCGACCAGCGGCCAGCCCGGTGATTCCCAGCGATCCGGTGCCGCCGGCCGCGCCCGCAACCGCGGTTCCTAGTTCTGCCCGACCGCTCGCTACGCAAAGCACCGCTCCGCGCGTATCCCCCTCGCAAATGCCCGTTGAGCCGCTGGTGCCAGCCCGACCGATGCAAGCCGAAACGGCCTTTGAACGCATGACCGGTGGAGCCGCAGTTCCTCTTCCCTCGGAAGTACCCGCGCGAGCGGATGCTCCAACGCAGGTGCTTGGAGCTTACGCGGTGATGACCCGGCGCAGCGAGGATCCGACAGCGGCCTCTCCGCTCACCTACCGGGAGCTTGGTATCGCGGTTCCGCCATCGACAACGCTGGCAGATGCCGAGGCCATCGCACGAGCGAAGTTCACGATGGTGCGCAACGCGATCGCGGGAGCTCCCAAGGGTCAATTCATCCAGTTGGCCATCTTTGACTACGAGTACGCCGGGCGTCCCAAGGATGGCCCGCCCATCCTCACCTTGACCTTCAAAGACTGGCGCGGCTCCGAGCCGGAGATCCGCTTTCCGAAACGGGACGGCGTTAGCGCCGGGCCCTCATCGCTGCCGCCTGCAGCATTTCGAGCAAACGCGGCTTTACCAGTCACCGTAATTGAGCCCGCAAGCCAGGCGCTCCCGTCAGTTGCCACACCGGCGACCGAGCGCTCTGGCGAGTCGTCGATCCTTGCCAAGCAGATGATGTCGGTTGAGTCGGTGATTGAGTCGCCCACGCGGGAGACCAAGCCGACCGTCACGCAGCCGGGTGATCCTTACGCAGTTAAACCAGAGCCTGCTTCCAACGCGCCAACTGCTTCCAACGCGCCAACAGCTTCCAACGCGCCTTCGGCCCCACCCAAGCAAGAGGCCACTGGCATCCTCGGCCAGCCCAAAGACAAGGCCATGTCGACGCTCGCAAGCGCGGGCAACGAGCTCAAACGCGCTGTCCCCGTACCAACTCCCTCCGAGTTGCGACGAGAAGCTGCGGCGATGGCCGGGGATGATGACCTCACGGTGGTGAAAGACTCCTCACCTCCGCCGCCGCCAGAGCCAACCACCATGATCATTGATGTGGTTGTTCCCGCGAGAAAACCACTTTCGGTTGCCCCGCCTCCAACAACAACAGTTGACGCATCAAGCGCGGCGGCGGCACCGCCGTCTGGCGCAAGCGAGCCAACCGCTCCCGCGAGCACGGCCTCTGCGCCGGAAGCCGTGGCAGCACCGGTTGCGCCTCCACCTGTAGCACCCGTCTCGGCTCCTCCCGCAGCAGCGGTCTCGGCGGCCCCGCCCGCAGCAACCGTCTCGGCTCCTCCGCCCGCAGCACCGGTTTCGGCGCCGCCGCCCGCAGCAACCGTCTCGGCTCCTCCGCCCGCAGCAACCGTCTCAGCGCCGCCCCCGCCGCCCGCAGCACCCGCAGCAACCGTCTCAGCGCCGCCCCCGCCGGCGGCGCCCGTCTCAGCGCCACCGCCCGCTGCAACCGTCTCAGCGCCGCCCCCGCCTCCCGCGCCCGTCTCAGCGCCGCCGCCCGCTGCAACCGTCTCAGCGCCGCCCCCGCCTCCCGCGCCCGTTTCAGCTCCACCAGCGGCCTCACCCGTCTCAGCACCGCCACCGTCACCCGTCTCGGCGCCGCCTGCAGGAGCTCCAGGGTCCGCCCCGGCGGCGCACACACTTTCCGATGGAACGGCGGAGTGGGCACTTGCGGCGCGACAGGCAAGCGCACAAAGGCAAGAGAGTGCTCCGCCCTCGCGAGGCTTTGCGCCTGGGGTGATCGTCCGCGCCCCCAAAGGCAGTCGGAAAAACGGCGACGAGCTAATTGCCGATCTTTTCGAGGCCTGCAGTGACCTTGGCTTTGTTCAAGATCCGCTCGATGGCGCTGAATTCGTCGCTGATCTGGTGATGGAGAGCATCCCCAGCCTGATCGTGTTGGTCTCGTTCTTCGATATCAACGCTCGCGAATTCGCGGTGGTGCGGCAGGTCGTCGCGCGCGGAGACGGTGAAAGCCTACCAACCGCCATCTTGAGCCGCGCCTCCGAGTTCACACCCAACATTGCTCGCTCCATGCGCAGCGGGCGCGCGGTAGTTTTTAGCGCGAGTGAATGTGCGGAGTTGGCCAAAGATCCGCGCTGGAACGCGCTCGGAATCGTGCCCCAAACGATGATCGCAGCACCGGTCGTATTCAACGGTCGGTTCCTCGGCATCGTTGAGGTTTGCAACCCCGTAGACGGCAAGCAGCTGAGCGAGAGTGATGGACACGCCCTGACCTACATCGGTGAACAGTTCGGGGAGTTCTTGGCTCAACGCGATTTGTCGGTCGAGCCCGACTACGTCAAACGTCCGAAGCTCGCGCAGCTCGCGCGCCGCTGACGCCCGTTCCGAATCATGGCTGACCGCAAGCTTGGGGAACGTCTCCTCTACTTCGCGATCGCCCCAGCCGTGATCGTCGGGATCCTCGTGCTCGGTGGGCTCGCGGCCCGCACCAACTTGCAGATCGACCAGGCGCGCCAGCGCACGATGCTGGACGCTACCGATACGCTCGTCGACGAACGCACCAACTTGCTCGACGCCTCCATCGTTCGACAAGACAACGCGGTCGCGGCGTACGTCAGCGTAGACGATACCTCTGTGCTGCAACGGCGTTGGGCGCCTGCTGCAGCGCGCGAAACCCCGACCGTCGCGAGCGTCATGCTCGTCGATCTTTCGCACCCTTCTCGCGAGGTCTTGGCCTTCGCTTCACGCGCTCCCTCGCCCGAGGACGACAACTTGCGGCGTCTCGTACTCACCAGGCTGATTCCACTGATGACGCTCAGCGGAGAGCAGCTGCGGCACCTGCACGAGGTCGTCGATGAACGGCAGATGCTGATCAGCTATTGGCAGACCACGCGAAGGGATCGCCAGGCGCTCATCGTCGTAGTGCACGATGTGGACCGCATCGTCTCGCAGATGATGCCGCAACTCTTTCGGGACCCGGACCGCGGTAACGCCCGCATGAACGTGGTTGATGAACGTGGCACCCTCGTCTTTGGCCCGCCGATCAAAGTTGGCAAGCTCACCGTCGGTAAACCCTTTCCCAGCACGTTGACCAATTGGCGGCTCCAGGTCGCCTTGACCAGCGCAGAGGCGGTCGAGCGCGAGGTCGAGAAGCGACGCCTGTTCGAGCTATCGATGGTTTTCGTCGCTGGGTTCGTCGCCGCCTTCGGCCTATTCATCCTGATTCTGGCATCCCTCAAAGAACGCCGCCTGTCCGCGCTGAAGAGCGACTTCGTGGCCAACGTGTCGCACGAACTCAAGACCCCGCTCTCGCTGATCCGACTGTTTGGCGAGCTGCTGCTGCTTGAACGCGCGCAGAGTCCCGAGAAGCGCAAGCAGTACCTCTCCATCATCGTGGGGGAGAGTGAGCGGTTGACCGCCCTGATCGAGAACGTGCTGGACTTTGCGCGTCTCGAGCGAGGAAAGGCCTCCTACGACTTTGCGGTAAGTGATCTGTGCGAGGTGGTGCAACGCTCAGTGGACATCTACAAGTTCAGGGCAGAACGCGAGAACGTCACGCTCAACCTCAAGCTACCGAGCGCGCCACTGCCGACCCGCATCGACAAGCGTGCGCTTGAACTCGCGGTCATGAACTTGATCGATAATGCGCTCAAATACGCGAAGGACGGAGCGCTCGTTGACGTCGAGTGCGATGAAACACCCACGGGCACCTTCGTGAAGGTCTCGGATTACGGACCGGGCATCCCTCGCAACGAACAGACGCGCATTTTTGAAAGGTTTTTTCGCGGAAGCTCGGCAGATGAAACTCGGGCGCGCGGCAGCGGCATTGGGCTCTCCTTGGTGCGACATATCGCCCAAGCGCATGGAGGACGTGTGCGGGTGAGCAGCCCTATTCATCCAGACGGCCGGGGAACGAGTTTCACCATCGAATTGGGAAAGCGCGTCCCTTTCGATTCACTCGAGGGCTGAACCGGGAAACACAGGACCTCTAGGCCCTAGCCCGGCAGCTCACTTCACGAGTCATTTTGTGCATCGCACTTGCACCTTCGCGGAGACCCGCGCCATGATAGGGCCTTCATGGCTGGAGCATCCGAAACGCGGGCAGTGGCAGCTCGAGTTGCCAAGATCCTGCGGGAGCGCGGACGCAACGACGAAGCGATCGCCATTTTGTGTGCTGGGGCTGCAGCCTACGGCAACGACGCTGAAGGTCAGGGCCTACTAGCAGAAGCGCTGCGCTTCGATCAGAACTCACCGCTCGCGCGCATGGCCTTCGAGCGCATGGAAGGCGTGATTGGTCATCATGGCCTGCTCGACCAAGCGATTGCCCAGTATAGCCATGAAGAGCTAAGCAAACTTGAGCGCGCGCTGAGGCCCGGCGTGTTCCTCAAGGCGCAGGTAGGCTTCAACAACAACGTCAAGTACCAGGGCGCGGAGTACCACATCCAAACGGAGGACTCCGGGCTGGACAAGCCGCATATCATCACGCACCTCTTTGCTGATGGTGGCCGCGTGATCAAGAGCCACAAGCGCTCCTACGCAACCGAGACAGCTCGCACCGACGTTTCACAATTCGTGCGCGGGTTGATGAAGGGCCAGCACATGGAGATGCTCCTGATGCTGCGCGAAGGCGTCTTTGACGACATCATCGCCGGGCGTGCTTCCGGCGGCGTCGAGGTGCTTGAGCATCCGCCGAAGGTCGAGCTTGACCGCATTGGCAATAAGAAGAAGGAGACTCCACAAAAGGGGCTTCCCTCGGCGCCTCTCTCCCAACGCGGGGCTGCACCCCGAGCGTCGTCACCGCAGGCCGTGCCTAGCGCTGCGGCGCAAAGCTTGAGCGCCCGGCTGCACGTAACGCGCTCACTGCACGGTGGCCCGGACTCCTACGACGTCATCGGCACGGATGCCGTGCTCGGTACGAGCGGCAGCGTGCGCCTTGAAGGCGAGAAGTTCTGCCACCCACGCGAGGCGGTGCTCACGTTCGACGGCAAGACGCTAACCGTCAATGATTTGGACGGCGGTAACGGGGTATTCCTGCGCATCCAGCGCCGCGTCGAGATCGGGGTGCTCGACGAGTTCATCGTTGGGGACCAATTGCTGCGTCTCGAGCGCAATCCCGATCCGAATGACGGTCCCGGCGTGGGCCCCACCTACTTCCGCTCCTCGCTGAAATGGCCGAGCGCTTTTCGCGTAGTTCAAATCTTCGAAGGTGGAGCGTTGGGCGCTGTAGCGACTGCGCGCGGCACCACTCTGCAAATTGGAGCTGCCCCCGACTACGCGAACGACCTCGTGTTCCGCGGTGACCCTTTGGTTGCGCCGTTCCACTGCGTGATTGAGGAACAAGCTGAAGCCTTCATCCTCAGCGACCTTGGAGCCAAGGCTGGGGTGTTCGTGCGGGTACAAGGTCGCCAAGCGCTCGAGCACGGGAGTGAAATCCTCGTGGGCCGCACGCGCCTCATGGTGGATCTCAGCCCGTCGAACCCGCAGCTGACGCCGCTCGGCTGAGTCACCCCGTTCGGGGCTATGGTCGGCTTCCTTCAGCCGGGTAAAGCAGCGCGCACGAATCGGCGCAACGCTGCCCATCGATGGCGGCGCTCACGATGCCTCCAGCGTAGCCCGCTCCCTCGCCACACGGGAAAAGGCCGCGAACTTGCGGGTGCTCCAACGTGCTCGAATCTCGCGGAATGCGCACCGGCGAGGACGTCCTCGACTCGACAGCGACTACCAGAGCCTCATTGCTGAGGAACCCGCGCATCTTGCTACCAAATACCTTCAAACCGAGCTGCAGGCGCTCGGCCACCTCCAAAGGCAAGAGTTCGTCAACGCGGCTGCTCACAACGCCCGGCGGATAGCTGCAATTCGGCAGGTTGGTCGACGCTCTCCCCGAGATGAAGTCGAGCATCCGCTGAGCTGGTGCGGATTGCGTACTACCGCCTGCACGCCAAGCGGCCTGCTCGATCGATCGCTGATACTCGACTCCGGAAAGAGGACCACCGTCACCTCTCGGCCCCTTGATCTCGACCACAATCCCACTGTTGGCGAAGGGATTGTTGCGCTTGCTCGGTGACCAGCCATTGGTGACGACTTCACCAGGAGCTGTCGCGCAAGGCGCTATGATTCCGCCTGGGCACATGCAAAAGGAATAAACGCCCAATCCAAGCACCTGGGCTACTGCTGAATAGCTCGCTGGAGGTAGGTGCGAATCCCGCGTGGGGGAATGGTATCGCAGTTGGTCAATGATGGCCTGCGGATGCTCGAGCCTAACTCCGAGAGCAAAGTCTTTTCGCTCGATAAGCACCTGCCGGCGGTGAAGTAGCTCAAAAACATCGCGCGCTGAATGACCTGTAGCGAGGATCAACCGGCTCCCACATACGTCTTCGCCGGTCGCGAGTACCACCCCCTTCAGCTGATCTCCGTCGAGCAGCAGGTCGGCGACGCGAGCGCCGAAGCGCACCTCTCCACCCGCCGCGCGGATGGCGTCGCGAATAGCGGCGATGATGGCTGGCAGCTTGTTCGTACCAATATGTGGATGCGCATCGACGAGGATGTCAGGGCTCGCCCCATACGCCACCAACGTCTCAAGGACTTGGCTCACATCGCCACGTTTCGAGCTGCGGGTGTAGAGCTTTCCATCGCTGTAAGTGCCAGCCCCGCCTTCACCAAAGCAGTAGTTGCTATCCGGGTCCACGACATGTCGCTGGGTAATGGCGGCGAGATCTCGTCGGCGGGAACGCACGTCTTTGCCGCGCTCCAACACAATGGGTTTCAGCCCCCGTTCGATGCAGCGGAGCGCTGCAAACAACCCGGCCGGCCCAGCACCGACGACGATCACCGGTGAGGCGTGCTGGACATCAGGCAGTGCCGGGGGCTTGTGCACGCGCTCCGAGAACGGCTGCTTGGAGACCTCGACACGCAACTGAATGCGTGGCGCGCGTGAACGGGCATCGATCGACCGCTTGATGATCCGGTGAGCGGCCGCCTCTCCTACCTTCCAGGACACGGCCCGCTCCGCAGCCGCTCGCACGCTCGCGGGCTCGGCAGCGTCGGAGGGCGACAGCAGAATGTCGATGATTCGGTTCATGGCGTGACGCGGGCGCGACTCTATTGAAGCCACGGCTTGGCAGCAAAGCCAAACCGGTGCAAAGAACGGCCTCCATGACATCGATTGCCCCTCCCACGACGGACGCAGCCGAAGGCACAGCAAAGAAGACTCACGCGAAGGGGGATCACACCCACTTTGGTGGCCCCTGGGGAGCCGCGATCCTGATCGTCTTTTTACCGCTCATCACCCTCTATCTTTGGATTTCTATCCACAAGCACGGGGGCGCGCTCATACTTCCGAGCCGAGCGGTTCTAAGCGAGATACCTTTACCGACCTCTCGCAGCGCAGCGCTTCTCTTTGGTTGGCTTGCGTTTCAGGTCGCCCTTCAAGTCCTGCTGCCAGGAAAAGTCGTTACTGGACTGGCGCAACGCGATGGCGTGCGCATGCAGTACAAGCTCAACGGCCTGTTCTCGCTGATTGTTACATTGGGTTTGGGAGGCGGGCTCTATGCGGCGGGCGTGATTCGGGGCCAAGTCGTGTTGGACGAGCTTGGCCCCTTACTCAGCAGCTCGATCCTCTTTGCGTTCGCATTCAGCCTCTTTATCTACCTGTATGGGTTCACCTCGAAGCGAGAGGAAGAGCGCTCTGGCATCCTGGTCTACGACTACTTCATGGGGTCGTCGCTCAATCCCCGCATCGGAAAGCTCTTCGACCTGAAGCTCTTCTTCGAGTCAAAGATCGGCATGACCACCTGGATTGTCCTCGCCTTTGCCATGGCGTGCTCCCAGCACGAGCGGACCGGAAGTCTGTCAAAAGAGATGGTTCTGGTTTGTCTTTTGCAGCTCTGGTATGTCGTCGACTTTTACTGGTTTGAAGATGCAATGTTGACGACCTGGGACATCAACTATGAAAACTACGGTTTCATGTTGGCCCAAGGTTTCATCGTTTGGATGCCATTCAACTTTTCACTTCAGGCTCAGTATCTCGTATACCAATCACCCAACATTCCACTATTTGTCATTCCACTGATTGCGCTATTCAACTTCGCTGGCTATTACATATTCCGGGCGTCTAACTTGCAGAAGCACAACTTCCGCACGGACCCCAACGCACAGATCTGGGGCAAACCACCCACGTTCTTGCAGACCAAGCGTGGCACCAAGCTGCTGACCTCGGGGTTCTGGGGGCTAGCCCGCCATACCAACTACTTGGGCGACTTGATGATGGCGCTTGCCTGGTGTCTTCCCGCTGGGTTCTCACACGTCCCGCCCTACTTCTATTTCATCTACTTCGCGCCGCTGCTGATCGACCGTGAGCGGCGGGACCACAAAGTGTGTGCGCAGAAGTATGGTCAGGATTGGGAGACCTATTGCGCGAAGGTCAAGTATCGCATTGTCCCAGGCATATATTGATGCTTACTTGCGGTGGGATTGAGGCAGTGGCTGGGTCACCTGCTCGGCCTCGAGAGCAATTACTTCAGTCGTTTGCCTTGGAAGTTCGCTTGCACTGAGGCGGCGGTGTGCATCGAGCATAAGCAGCCGATTCGCGAGCGCTGTCCCGTTGGGCGGCCGTTCGTCAGGCTGCTTGGATAGGCACGCCATCACCACGGCCTCGAGCCCCGGTGGTAGCGGCGCGCTAATCCGCTCACTTGGTGGGGTGACCCGCTCAGTCACATGTGCGGTCAGCTGAGCCGTTACTCCTTTCGCGTGAAACAGCGTTTGGCCGGTCAGCAGAAAGTAGGCGACGGCTCCCATTGAGTAGACATCACTTCGAGCGTCCGCCTCGGCGCCAGCCACCAACTCGGGGGCCATGAAGTTGGGGGTACCAACCACATATCCCTCGAGGGTAAGGCCTTCAGAGGCCTGCCCTCTCAGCCGAACGATTCCAAAGTCGATGACCTTCACGAAGTCGACCTCACCGCCGGCTGCAGCCAGGACCAAGTTATCTGGCTTTAGGTCGCGGTGAACCATTCCCTTTTCATGCGCCTCACCGAGTGCTCTTGCGACTTGCATCATCAAACGAATCACGCGTTGAGGCTGGACTGGGCCCTGTTCCTTTACGAGCGTTCCTAGAGTCATGCCCTCGAGGAGTTCCATTGCGTAGTAGAGCAACCCGTCATCGGTTACGCCGTAGTCAAACACGCGCACGGTGTTCGGATGCCGAAGCTCGGCTAAAGCCTCTACTTCTCGCTCAAAACGCACAGTGGATTGGTCATCGACCTGACGCAACACTTTTAGCGCTACGTCTCGGCGCAACCCGCGGTGGAAGGCAGCCCAAACTTCGCCCATTCCTCCTTTGCCAATCAATTTCTTTAGTTGATAGCGACCGATGCTTCGCGACTCGTAGACCTGCTGCCTCAGCCGGTGGTTCAAGTGACCACCGGCGACACTAATGGCCCCCATCGTAGTTATAAGCAATAGCCCAAAGCCGAAGGCAACCTTTGTGGAGTCGCTATTGCTGAACGCGTCAAGCCGGTGGAGCGCGTAGAGCGCGGCAAAGAAGCTAGTCGAAAAGCTCAGCAAGGTACCAACGACAATCAGGACGGTCTTGTTCCAGGGCAGGTCGACGAAGGCCGGAACCGTCATCACAATCACGCATCCCATCATGTGGATGGTGCCGAGCGCGCCCGAATAGGCGGTCAACGCGCCCAGGCCCAACGCCATCGTCGACATGAATGCCGCTATCGAACCTTCTCGAATAGCGATTGAGCCAGCCCCATACTTACGACCCAAGATCGCAATACCAATAAGGACGAGCCCACTGCTCGCTCGGATGACGACGGCTGGCAGAGTTGCGCCCTCGTAGAGGATGTGTCCGAGCAGTGCGTCGACCGGTAGGAAGAGAAACCACGCGACGAGCGGAATCGGAATCAATCCCGCGGCACGCCGACCTTGGTGTTGCGCTGCGCCCTGCCAAAACCGCGAATGAACGGGCCGCACCGTGCCGTTACCTCGCGGAGTCGGAATCGCTTGGCTCATCCGCGAGGAAGTCTCGCATGTTCGACCGACCGCAGACGCGGCAAATATGCTGTAGGTCGAACCACGGTCGTCAGGGCAAGCCGACGCTAGGCGGCGGTTCGGCTATTCCAGACGGCTACCCGGTTACGTCCATTCTTTTTTGATGTGTAAAGGGCTTCATCCGTGCGGGTAAGGAAGCTCTCGCAGGTTACTTTGGCTTCCTGGGACTCAAGCGACGAGAGGCCAAAACTTGCCGTGGTATGGAACACTCGGCCATCTTGAGTGCGATGCTCGAGTTGTTCCACCGCCACGCGCAGCCGCTCTGCGAGAATGACCGCACCAGACTCGCCGGTGTTGCCCAGAATTACGGCGAGCTCCTCACCGCCGTAGCGGGCAACCACGTCCGCCTTGCGAACAACGGTCTTCAAGACCATCGCGATTTCTCGGAGAACATTGTCGCCCACGGTGTGCCCGAACCGATCGTTGACCGACTTGAAGTGGTCTACGTCGACAAGAATCAGGCTTAGCGGAGTGCGATAGCGGAGGAACCGAGAAACCTCCGCCTCCAACGTCGAGTCGAAGTGCCTGCGGTTGAACACGCCCGTGAGCGCGTCGGTGCAGGAGAGGTGATAGAGCTTGGTGTTTGCTGTCTCGAGCTCCTCTTGCAGGAGCCGCTGCTTGCACAATGTTCGCACCCGCGCGAGCAGTTCCCTGGGGTGAAACGGCTTGGTCACGTAGTCGGCGGCACCACGCTCGAGCACCTCCACCTTACGGTCTGTGTCGTCGGCGCTGGTGACCATGAGCACCGGAATGTTGGCTGCGTCCGAGCGTGAGCCTTTGAAACGCAAGAAGGTGATGCCGTCGCAGGCGGGCATCACCAGGTCGCAAATCACCACATCGGGCCTAAACTCCGTAAGCACCTTGAGCGCGGCGAAACCGTCTTCACACTCACGGAACGCTTCGAATTCATCATTGCTCGACAAGGCCTGCACGATCTCGCGACGTACACTTGCACTGTCGTCAACGATCAGGATTCTTCCTCGCCTCACGGGTTAGCCACTCTCTCGTTAGAGCGGCTCTCTCCACGTAAGGCTTTAGCCGAATCGCGAGAGCCGCAAACTACTCGGTACGGCCAGCGAGTTTGAAGGCGGTTTCGGCGGTGGGACCGTTCTCGTAGCCATGGACCATGACGAACACGGAGGTGGCCTGGGTAAGCGTAAACCGCACCTCTTCATTCGTTCCGTCAAGCCACGGACGGAAGTCCCACACATCAAGAGTCGGCTTCTTGCCAAGACCGACATAGAGGTCTGCGTCGCCGCCAATAGAGGCCTGGTCCTCCTTCAGAGAGAGCACGTAGCTTCCCGGCTTGAGCGTACCCAATGAGTACTCGACCTGTTCGCCGCGAGCCACGACGTCAGCCTGGGTAACCTCCCATTTAGATACGATGCCTGCGGGGGTAAAGACGTTGTCTTCCTCTCCAGTTACGACCACCACCTGGGACTTATCAATCTTCGCAAAGATCTCCTGGTACGTCTTCGGCTTGTCGTTCTCGCTCAAGGACTTGATCAGCGCCATCGACGCGGAGGGCATTGAGGAGAAGAAGGCCGGCATGGCATTGGTGACCATATCCATGTACTTGGTCCCCGTCGGATCATCAGGGTTGAGTACGGAACGAGTCTTGGCGAGCGAGCCATCCACGTACGCGAAGGTGTCGCAGCCGTTCATAAAGAAGATTTGGTACTTCTCTGCTCGGAATTCACCCTTCTTCGCGAGCGCCTTTACGTTCTGCCCGAGGCCGGCATGGCCGTTGTAGAAGATGAGATCGGCCTCTGTGCTGAGCCCCTCGTAGCGCTGATAGAAGGTTTGCGGCGCCGACGAGATATTGTCGGTTAGCAAGGCATTGATCACGATCTTGCGGCCATTCGACAACGTTATCTCGGCCGTTACGTCGGGGTTACCCACACCCCCAAGTGGCAGAAGGGAGCCGATCGGTACTATGCATGCCGCGCAACATTGGCGCCGGCGGCAAAGGAGGCGGCCCAAGCGTTCGAGGCAGCTTGCCGCGCCATGGTGCCGATCGACTGGGATTGATCGACTTGCCGACGAACTGAGGCCGTGGCGCGCAAGCGTAGAACTTAGGCCGTAGCGCGCGCGAGGGTGCGGTTGACCATGCCAAAGGTAACCGTCATGCGGCCCTGAAGCGCGTGCACCACCACGCCTGGACCAAACTTAGAGTGGTTGATGGCATCGCCGACCTCGTACCGCTCGGTCGCCGCGTAGGCTTTCAGCGCAGCCTTCGCCGTTCGGCTCTCGAACCACATATGTCGAGCCGGTACGCCAAAGGTCGCCTTGTCGATGAAGTCGAGGAAGGGCCATAGTGCCTTGCGGTTGGCTGACTCGATGCGCGCAAGCACGTTTGCCACGGGGCTAACGCCGCCTTTGGCGAGCGCAGCAACGTTCTCCGGCTGCGGCTCGAGGGCTTCGCACTCCGTGCGAATGGGCGCAAGGAGCGCCTCGTCGGCGGCGGTTGGTTCAGGATTCGTGATGGTGTTGAAGCAAAGCTTCATGCAGCGATTGACCTGCGGACCTCCCACAGCAATCGCTTGCAGAAAGTCTTGAGCATCCATCGCAGCAACCCAAAACTGCCCTTCGCTGCCGACGTAAACGACAGGGTGAGAGGCTCGGCCTGCCTTCCAAATTGCGTACGTCCCGCCACTTCCGTCGGTCGTGAGCAGATCCAGAGCCAAGGCGATTTTGTCACGCGCAGTTTCGCCGAGCGGAGCGAGCAGCTGCAGGGTCCCACTCTTGTTCGGCCGGCGAAGGTCGTTGGCGCGGATGGGGAAGAGAGTGGCAATGAGAGCTTTCTGCTCGCGAACGTCCATGAAGATCCTTTTGAAAAAGATGCGTTGCAGATGAGGGCTAGGCGCGCATCGACGGTGGAATGAGCGGGCTCGGCTCGGCGGTCGTGATCAGCCACAGTTGGTGCGCTGCACGAGTCGCTCCGATATGCAGAAGGTGACGCGCTTCATCGTCAGCGGGGTAGGTACTGGCGTTGACGTCTACCAATACGACGTAGTCGTATTCGAGACCCTTAACCTGCTTCACATCGGTCACTTCGACTCCGGGGCGAAACGAGAACTCGAACGCACGGATGCGGCGCAGGTTCGGGATGTCTGCCATTTTTAGCGCGCTGTAATAGGCGTCGGCTTGCTCGGGAAAGCGGGCGAGAATGGCGAGTGTTGCATTGGGCTCGCGAGCGAGCAGCGGACGAATCGCGTCAGCCAAGAAGCCGACGGCCGCGCCTGGACTCGGGAACTCGTGCAACTCGACCGGCGCACCCGACCGATGCGCGACCGGGGGCGTAGGATCGGCAAGCGGACCGAGTACGTAGCGAGCGACCTCGAGCACCTCTTTGGTCGAGCGATAGGCGATGCGAAGCGGCTCGATGTCGACGCGCGACATGCCGAGATCGTCGAGCACTTTGCTCCAATCCTTGAAGCCCGAATCCATATGGATACGTTGTGCGGTGTCCCCAGCGAGCGTGGCCGAACGATGAACCATACCGTCCCCAATCTCTTCCGCGCTCTGGCGTCTCCCGCCCTTGACCGTGTCGGCTTGGGGCGTGATATCGCGCACGCAGTTCAGAAGAACCGCAAGGTCGATCGATGAAAGGTCCTGAGCCTCATCGACGAAGAGATGCTCGTAAACGAGCGGGCCCTTCATACCTTTGCGCAACTCGCCCTTGATCACCTGGTAGGCGCGCAATAGCAGTGCGTCGTCTTCAGGGTCGAGGCGGGCGCGGTCGTCGTCCTCGATGTCGCGATCGTCGACGCCACGCTTACGCTCGTCCTCAACACCATCATTGGCGGGCTCATCTTCCTGCGCCGCCTTGCGTTCAGAGCGGTCGCCTGGGTCCAAGTCAACCACCGCCGGGCACCGGTCTGAACACCAACGCCAGGCTCGACGCTGATCACTTTCCGGGAACTCGGGGTCCGGAGACGCGGCGAACGCCGCTGCGATTTGATCCCAGTTGGTGAGGAAGTCCGCCCAGAAGAACAGGACACCGTGTGAGTCTTTTCGGGTCTTCGGGTCTTGAGCGAACTCTGTGGCGCGCTCCTCGAGCAAGCGCAACAGCACCGGGTGTGTCTTCAAGCGGGTGACCACGCTCGGTGTGCCGTCTTCAACCTCAACGTCGAGCCACGGGAAATGTTTGCGGCGCTGCTCTGCGGCCCACTCGGCGTAGGTTTCGATGGGCAGCGCATCGATGCCGAGCGCCGGTAGCATCTCTCCGATGTACGCGCGGAGCGCGGGGCTACCGACCACGACCAGCATCTTGTCGGGAGAGAACCGCTGTTTGTTTTGATAGGCCAGGAACGCGAGCCGGTGCACGCCGATCGTCGTCTTTCCGCTGCCGGCGCCGCCCTGAATGACCACCAAACCCGTATCCGGCTTGCTGATGAGCTCGAACTGACGCGGATCCAGCAGCGCGGCGATCTCAGGTAGGTGCCGGTCTTCTCGCTGAGCGCCGGAGTCATCGATGCCTAGCGTCCCGCGCATATCCGAAGGGCGAACGGCTTTGCCCTGACCGCCCGAGAGCTCGGTCGAAGCGACAGAAAGTGCACGCCAGCCCGCTTGACCCTTCACATAGACGCCTTGAGGCGCAGTAACGCGTCGTAGGTCTGCGTTCTGAATCGTCACCGTACGGCGAGTGAGCACCGAACCGACAACCTCACGGTCGGCGATAACCTCCTCGTACTCAGCGCCTTCTTCGTACTTGTAATAGATCTGGCTGAGCGGCGCGTGGCGCCAGTCAACGATGCGCACGCCGGCCTTGGCATCGATCAGCGTGGTCTTGCCGATCAACACGTCACGGGCTGGTTTCCCCTCCTCCGTGAGCCGAACGTGCCCGAAGTAGGGCGACTTGGGGTCAACCGCCTCCACGATGTTCTCCGAACGCTTCGCTGCGATGCTCGCAACCCGCTCCATTTGCTGCACCAGCGCCGGCACGTCTTCCAGCCGCGCGACGGCGATCTGGTCACGCAGCGAGATCAGGTCCTCTTCGTAGTCGCCAATCGGCGGCGGCTTTGAAGGTCTGTAGGTCGCGAGGAAATCGTTAACGCGGCGGAGGATCTGCTCTTCCTCTTTTACGATCGTGAGGTCTGGCTGGATTGCCGGGGCCGCCGCATCGGGTTTCTCGTCTTTGGTGTTCTGCATGGGCAATTGGGGTTGTCGCGCATGCCACACGAGCGGTCTGATGTCGAGATCCGGCGGCATGAGGGAGGCTAAAGCCGGTGCTTTGTTCCGTCGTTGACCAAAGCTCAACAACTAGCTTGCACCGAAACTACTTCGCACATAAAACTTTTTTATCCGAAGCATCGAGGGTGCATGATCGACTTTCAGCCTACAGAAGAACAACTGCTGATGATCAGGGCGGTATCGCAGTTTGCCGGCGGCCTCCGCTCAAACGTTCGCGAGTTTGAGCGCGCGCAGTCGGTTCCTGCAGCCGTAGTCGCGGAAGCTGCGGGGATGGGACTTGGACCAGCCATCCACATCCCGGCAAGCCACGGTGGTGCTGGGCTTGGCATGGTGACCGCCGTTCTCTTGGAGGAGGCACTCGCTGAAGTCGATGCGGGTGTGGCCTTTGGCTTACCGGGAGGGTCGTTTGCTACCGCGGTGGCAGAGCTTTGCACTTCAGAGCAAGCATCGATGTGGTTGCCCAAGGTTTTGGAGGCAGGTGGGATGGGGGCGGTTTGCTTCAGCGAAGGCAAACCAAACCGTGCCCGACCAGGGTTCCTTACGGAGGCAACAGCCAACGAGGGCGGCTTCGTTCTGAAGGGGGAAAAAGCGTTCGTGCTCAACGCTGACCGCGCGAGCCACCTGCTCGTGTTCGCGCAACTCGAGGCAAGCAAAGGCTGGGAAGGATTGGCCGCCTTCGTCGTTGAGGCCAACGCCGACGGTGTAGTGATTGCGCCCTCAGTGCCGACCCTGGGACTGAACTGTGTCCGCTCGAGCTCGGTACACCTCAATGACGTCAAGGTCCCCGCAGACGCACGAGTTGGTGGCGCTGGGCAGGACCTAACGCGAGCGATGCTTCGGTTCTTCGCGAAGGAGGGTCTCAAGACCGCCGCACGTGCAGTTGGCCTGTGTCAATCAGCGCTGGGAACCTCGCTCGAATACGTGAGCAACCGCAAAGCGTTTGGCAAGCCGATCGGACACTTTCAAGCCATTGCCTTCACGCTCGCGGATCGCTCGATGGATGTCGACGCCGCACGAACGCTGGTTTGGCAGGCGGCAGCGCGCTGGGACCATCACGAAGCAAAGCCGACTTCGCGAAGCGAGAAGGAGGCGCTTCTAGCTTCCGCGTTCGCCATCTCCTTTGCGTTGGAATCGGCCATGAAGGCCGGTGATTGCGCAGTGCAACTGCACGGTGGAGCGGGCTTTATCCGCGACTACATCGTGGAAAAATTGATGCGCGACGCCAAGCAGCTGCAGGTCTGCTTCCTCACCTCCGAGCAGGCCGACCAGATCGCTGCCACGCTCGAGCTAGGGTTGCCACTCGATCCCGCCGTCGTCCTTCCAACGCCCGAAACGCAGTCCGTTTTTACCTGAGGCTCGTATGACCATCGACGTTGTGCTCTCGCCGCGACAAGAAGAACTGCGCGAAGGAATTCGCGGAGTAGCCAAAGGGATCATTCGACCTGAGAGTCTCGCGTGGGACCGAGGCCACGGTATCCCGGACGAGTTTCTCACCCGCTTCACCCTGATGGCGCAGGCCATGGGCGGCTCCGCGGGCACGTGGGGCGTGCAAGGAATGGCCGGCGAGGAGAAGCCTCGAGATGGCGCCAAGAAGAGCTCGACGATGGTGACCACGGTCATCTCGGCTGAAGAGATGGCTTGGGGCGATGCTGCGTTGCTGCTGTGCCTACCGGGTCCTGGGCTCGGCGGTCCTCCCGTTCGAAGCTCAGGAACGCCCGAACAGAAAGAGCGCTTCTTCTCGATCTTTCGCGACATGTCGAACGGCCTCAAGTGGGGCGCCTACGCCCTTACCGAGCCTGGTGCGGGCAGCGACGTAGCCGGCATTCGTACGAGCTGTCGCAAGGAGGGTTCGCATTGGGTGCTGAACGGCCGCAAGTGCTACATCACCAACGGCGGTCGCGCGTCCTGGAACGTCGTCTTTGCGACCATCGATCCTTCGCTAGGGCGCGCGGGACATCGCGCATTTGTGGTCGAGAAGGGCACGCCCGGATTCTCGGTCGGCAAGATCGAAGAAAAGATGGGCCTGCGTGCGAGCGAGACCGCGGAGCTCGTACTGGAAGAGTGCCGCGTACCCGCCGAGAACCTACTCGGCGGCGAGGAGAAGTACCAAACCAAGGAGGGCTTTCTCACGGCGATGAAGACCTTCGACAACACTCGCCCACTCGTCGCTGCGATGGCCATTGGCATCGGGCGCGCTGCCTACGACTACGCCAAGGACTTCGTTCGCGAACACTATCTCCTATCTCGGCCAATTCCTCGTTACGCGGCGATCGCCGAGCGACTGGCTCGCGTAGGTCGCCAGCTCGAGGCGGCGCGCGCTGTAACGCTCCGAGCCGCGTGGTTGGGGGACAACGAGATCGCTAACGCCAAGGAGGCCAGCACGGCGAAGGCGATGGGGGGACAGGCGGCGATCGCTGCCTGCATCGAGGCGATCGAGATCTGTGGAGCTCACGGCACTTTGGCTGGCGATCACCAGCTGCTCGAGAAATGGTTCCGCGATATCAAGGTCTATGACATTTTCGAGGGCACGGGGCAGATCCAGCGCATCGTGATCTCGAAGCGCCTTATGCCGGATTTGCGGGCGTTCTAGACTCAGCGCGGATGATGAACTTCGAGCAGATCGATTGGGACAAGTGGAAGCCAACGGACCTGGCGACGCTCCTGTTCGTCGTTCGGGCTGGCCAGGTGCTGATGATTCGAAAGAAGCGCGGACTTGGCGCAGGGAAGATCAACGGGCCCGGCGGTAGAATTGAGCCCGGGGAGACCCTGCTTCAATGTGCTTTGCGTGAGACGCGGGAAGAGATCGGCGTACGAGCGCTCGGAGCTCGCGAACTGGGTCAGCTCAGGTTCCAGTTTGCCGACGGGTACGCCCTTCAAGCCCACGTCTTTCGTGCCGACGATTTCGAGGGCGAGCTGATCGAAACCGATGAAGCGATTCCGCTCTGGTTCGCGGCCGATGCGCTCCCGTATGACGAGATGTGGGCAGATGATCGGCTCTGGTTGCCCCTAATGCTGGAAGAAACGCCGTTTTCTGCGCGCTTCTTGTTCGATGCTGAACACATGCTTGGGCACGAGTTCGACCAACCAAAGAAATAGTCGGTCACATCCAACGCCCAGAGCGCACCTGGATGAGAGGCAATCATGCGGGTTTCAAAAAGGGTTCGGTTGGGTCTCAGCGGCACCTCACTTGCGCTCGCCACGCTGGCAAGCGTCGGTTGCACGAGCGAGAGTGCGTCGGCAACCAAAGAGGAGCTTCGTCCTCAGGCGTATCGGATGGAGCAGGCCGTCGGCACCATCCTGGAGCAGCAAGCGCGCGAGGATGCGCAGCGGAGTACTGACCGGGCTGTGTCGCTCAACAACGAGCAGCCGGTCGATGCCTCAAGCCCTTGGTTTCTGAAGCCGGCGGGAGCTGTGGATGGTTCAAGAGAGGTTGCCGCTCGCCCCGTTGCAGACGTACCGGAGACGCAACAGCCACCGGCGATCGTCGTAGGTCAACCTGGGAAGCCAAAACCCCCCGTCACGCAGCCCGTTCAACCTCAGCGGCCGCGCGGTTGGGAGATCCGAGCCGCTTGCGGTCGGGGCTGAGCGGCCCGAGCATGACGACACGATGAGCAAGATCGGGGTTGGCCTTTCGTTGATGCCAACTTCGGATTGGCGCTCGGCCAATCAGCCACTCTTCGACGCGGGCGAGGTGGACGTCGTCGAATGGAGTCTCGACTTTGGTTTCGACCAAGGCCGACCGACTTGGGTGGACGACGTGTTGGGGGATTTCGAGAAGCGCGATGCCTTGGTCGCACACGGCGTTGAAGGGTCGCTCATGTCTGCGACCCTGACGCCAGCTTCGGTTGATTGGCAGCGTCAGTGTGCAGCCAGCTGCCGTCAGCACCGCTATCGCCACTTGAGCGAACACTACGGTTTCATCAATGCAGGGCGTATCGCTCGGGGAACGCCGTTCCCTTGTCCTCCGTCACGCGCGCTGCTGCAGGCGTGCGTCGATCGCTGGAAGCAGCTTGCTGACCTCACCGGCCTGGCTGTCGGCGTCGAGAATCTCGCCTTCGCGTTTTCGCCCGAGGACGCGCGCCAACAGGCAGACTTCGTCGCGGAGCTGGTCTTTCGAAGCGAAGGCTTTCTGTTGCTCGACGTTCACAACCTTTGGTGCCAGCTCGAGAACCACGGAATGGTCGCCAACGACCTGCTCGCTCGCTACCCGCTTGACCTTGTCAGGGAAGTGCACGTGGCTGGCGGCTCCTATCTGACCGGCACCAACTTCCGACGAGACACGCACGACGCAGCGATGCCGAACGGGATGCTCGCCTTGGTGCAGCAAGTGGTCCGCACGTGCAAACGACTGCAATCCGTGATCCTGGAGCGTACGGACCGGTCTTTGTTCAGCCAAGAAGAGGCCGCGGCCCATCGGCTCGAGTTTCGTTCGTTGCGCGCGCTCGTCGCAGAGGCGGAGTACGCGTCCTCGCTTCCGAGTCCTGAGGCCAGCACCCACAGGACTCGTTGGCCGCAGGACGAACTCGAGAACGTAGAGACCTTTCAAGCCGGCCTTTTGGAGTCGCTACGCTCGAGCGACTCAAGGACAGCGCTAGTTCAACGCTTGCACGCTGACGGCCCGACGAGCCCGTATGCAGAGTACCTGCAGAGTTTCACCGAAACTGCGAGTCGCGCGGGTATTGCGATGGCCAAACAATGGACGATGGCCGCGACAACAGCCGACGAAATGGTGGCTGCGGTGTTTCGCGGCGCTGATTGGCCGCTCGACTTCGTGACGTTGCCAATACCCGCGCCTGAACCAGGCCAAGTGCTGCTGCGAACTCGCGCCGTTGGGCTCTGTGGCACCGACCTTCACATCGTGCAGGGCCGCTTCGAGGTACCGGCTCCGCTGGTGCTTGGCCACGAGACGGTCGGTGAAGTGCTGGCCCTCGGTGAAGGTGTCACGACGTTGGCCGTGGGGGATCGCGTCGGCGTTAGCTGGGTGCAAGCGGGCTGCAACGCGTGCTCGTTGTGCAGAAGCGGACGCCCACAACGCTGCTCGGAGGCGCGCACGTGGATTGAGAACGGCGGCGGGCTCTCTGAGTTCGTCGTGGCGGAGGCCAGCGGCTGCACCAAGCTGCCGAACGAGCTCAGCTTTGAGCAGGCCGCTCCAATGATGTGTGGCGGGCATGTCGCGCTATCAGCGATCCATCGAGCGCAACTTCAAGAAGGCGAGCAGCTTGGCGTACTCGGGATTGGCGGCATCGGGCACCTTGCGCTGCAACTTGCTCTGGCCAAGGGCATCGCCGTTGAGGCAATCAGCGCTCGAAAGAGCAAAGCTGGCCGCATCGATCTGGGCACCGGCAGCATCGCGCTGCGGAACCCCGCGCGAGACGAGCTTGAGGAACGTTTTGACGCGATCGTTTCCACCACAAGCGACGCAAGCGTGCTCGGTACCGCCCTCCATTGGTTGCGCCCCGGCGGGCGACTCGTCGTGCTCGGGCTTGGTGGACAAGCGCAATTCGACCCTGCGATTCTCGTACCGCGCGAGCTCTCAGTCCTTGGTTCGATTCAGGGGCCCGCAAGCGATCTTTTGGAAGCTTTATCGCATGCTGCTGCAGGCCGAGTGCAGGCGCAGATCGAGACCTTTCCCTTTCCCCTGGTGCAACGCGCTCTCGACCGCCTGGCTCAGCGGCGCGTTCGCTTTCGGGCGGTCATAACCTTCTAGCAGCGATCACAACGACACGATCAGAGCCACGCCCAACACGGCGATGCCAGCCCCCAACCAACGCAAGAACGGTGGTCGCTCCCCAAGCAGCAGGGCCGACAAAACGAGGACAAAAATCGCCCCCATTTGGTTGAGCAACGCGGCTCTCGAAGCCGTGCCGTATTTGATTCCGCCCAACCAAAGCAGCATCGCAAAGTACGTGCCCATCAGCGCGGCCGGCAGCGCTTGTCGCCACGCAGCTTGAGGCCGAAACAGCGCGAGCGCGGACCTTGCCCGTCCGAAGGCGGCCTCAAAACCGAACAGCGCAACGCTACCCGCCCACAAGCGCACGGCCGTCGCTTCGATCAAGGAGCTTCGATTGAGCACGGGCTTGCAGATGATCACGGCCACGGCTGTCATCAGCACCCCGGCCAGAGCAAGCGCTACCCCTTTGCGATCGACCAGGGCGGGCTCGAGCCTTCGCTTGCGGCCAATCGGAAGAACCACGACCAGTAATCCCAAGAGGACGAGCGGGCCGCCTACCAACAGACCAACTCCCAACGCCTCGCCGAGAAATAGAAAACTCAGCAGAACGACCGTGGGCGAGTAAACGCAGTCGGTGACAGCCGCGACACTGGCATCGATCCTTCGGAGGCCGGCCAGAAAGAGGGTGTCCGCGAGGGCAAGACCCAGGACACCACTTGCACAAAGGAGCAGCCAATCTCTGGGAGACCGATCGCTGGCAAAGTGGCCACCGGTCGCAAACAGCGTGAGCGTGTGGAGCAAGGCCGCCAACGAGTTCTTGAACAGGTTGAGCGCAACAGGGTTCTGAGCCGAGAGCTGGCGTAACAAAAGCACGGAAATCGCCCAAGCAAGCGCGCATGTGAGTGCCATCGCATCGCCTGCCCAGGGTGCCATGGCGCCTCCTTAGCAGCTTCTGACCTCACAAGATCGGTGACCCAGGGCAGTGGGAGGAAAGATTATCCATCTGGATAAGCGAAATCGCGGTCACTCTCGAGGGAAAGCCTGATTTTTCAGGACACTTGAGCGTATGCTGGCCTTCTCGTGAAAATCGACGGCGAAGACATTAAGACGGTCGCCGACCATGCTCAGGGCGCGGGAAAGACGGTCGAACCCGTCCTCCGCGCAACGAGCAACGTCCTCGGCGAAGTGGGTCGCAGGCTCGTACACCCGATGTCGCGCAAAGCGCGCATCGTCGAATTCAAGGAGGCTGAATTTCAGGATGCCGAAGACTGGACGCTTGCGGACGACGAAGCGATCACCGTCAACGCTGGCGTAACCGGTGGCACCACGATCGACCTTCCAGAGCCGATCGAATTTGTCCACTTCGGGCACGTGTATCGAGACCGCTCGCCGCTCTTCGGCTGCCCCAAAATCTCCGATATGGAGGGGGAAATCGGCGAGGACGACGAGGAAACGTTCACCGGCAGCGATCCTCCCGCGCACGGCTTGATGTTCCGCGCTGCTCTCATGCGCGAGACCGTCCTCCTGGGTGGGTTTATCCGCGCGCAGATGGACGCTCTTGCCGCCGAGGAAAAGAGCAAGGGCGTGATCGGAGTGCTGGCTCAGGTCCTTGCGGATCTGACGGGTTCAGCTGGTGGCACCCAAGACAAGGCCAATCCAGTCGACCTCAATCCTCACCTCAAGAAGGTCATCGAGGCGGGCAAGAAGCTGAATCGTCCGCGCCTCGACTACCCGTCGATCCACGAGACGGGCATTAGCCTGCACACTGCGCGCAAGGCCTACCGCGAGTACCTTGTAAAGGAGCTCGAGGCCAGGCACGCACCCGCCAAGTCACCCGGCGGTGGAATCCTCAACGACCAAGTGGATGAAGTGAATGAGGCTTTGCAAGCCGGGCATGACTGGCTTGGCGGCACCCATGATCCAGCAAAGCCCGCAAAGCACGACGCGGTACCCCGCCTCACGGCGTTGGTACCACCCGGCGTGCAAGACTTTTTGAGCCTGGTCCAGAAGATCAGTTTCAAGGCTTGGGACGTCTGCGCGGCGCTCAACTACGAGTACGCCGTTCGGCTTGAACCAATCATTGAAGAGGCTGCACGCGAGATGTCAGTGCATGCCATCAAGCAGCGCTCGACCCCGATGTTCCCAGTGTGGTTCATGGAGCCGCAACCGGAGTACGAGCTTCCTGCCAATGTCGAACAGAAGATCTTCGACAAGATCGACAACCCGCTCTCGAAGAGTGACGTTCCCAAGTTGCTCGGTTTCTTGGTTGGACCAATCAACGACGCCGTTGACGTCGTCACCAACCCCATCAAGGACGCCCTCAACAAGTTCGATCAGCAGGTTGGGATCGACGACACACTCGACTTCCTGAGCCGACCAGACCGCTACACTCCCGGCCGTCCGTTCCTCGACGACATCTTCCTGATTGCACCCGACACCGATCCGCCTGAGGTGCCGGACGCAGCCAAACGTGCTCGCGTCGGCTGGTCGGGGGGACTCGGCCAGATGGCCGTGGATTCGTTCAAGGGCGCACTCAACATCAAGCGGCTCCCCGTCTTCCTGGAGTGGGTCGTCTCAAAGGTCTCCACCGTCTGCGCGGAGTTCATTCGCGCCGTCTACTGCCGCTTGTTGACCATGAAGGACAACGAGCACGTGACGGAAGCGGAGATCGTAGAAGCCGCGCGCAAACACCTCGTCGGCAACGTCATCGAGACGATCCTCGGTGGGCTCGACTTCGTGAACAAGCTGCGAAACTTCACGCTCGATATCCCCATCGCAGAGGTGTCGATCAGCGTGGATGCACTGATCGGCCGAGCGAAGGAATTCGCCTCAACGAGGCTCGAGCAGTTCGTCGATCCGGTGATCAAGTTCGCGATGCGAGATCTCCACGGAATGATCTTCGCGTACCGCGCAACGGCGATCGCGAATCGTTCGCTCACGATGGAGGTTCACCTAGCCCAGCTTCCAACAGTGTTCTCGCGGCTGTTCCGCAACGTCTTCTTCCCGCTGTGGGACAAAGTGCTCGAGAAGACAATCGCTGCAGTAAGCACCTCGCTGGCGCCGCGTGTGCTCGAGGCCGGCCAGGCTCTGCTCAAAGCGCGTGCACAGGTCGAAGAAGTTCGCGGAAAGATCGTTCAGGGCCTTGCCGCGCTTGAGACACTACCTGCGGCGCTCCCCGATATTGGATTCAACATCAAGGATCCGAAGGGCAGCGTTAACAAGATCAAGAGCGACTGGAACCCGATCATCAAGAACGCCAAGAACGCCTGGGATGAGGCCGAGCTTGACGTTACCCAGGACCTGGGGCCGCTCGAGCATGACGAGCTCGAGCAAGCCTTCCCCATCAAGCAGCGCATCGTTCTCTGCGAGATGCAGGATATTACGGCGCGACATCTGCAGTTGGTCTTGCCGGGGTTGAAGTGGAAGGGTCGTCCTCTGCTGTTGCCGTTGGGCGTGGCAGAAGAAGGCGCCACGACGACCGCCCCGACCAGCACGGAGAATCAGCTTCAGGACGCCTCACCGATCTCTGTGCACTCGGCACCTTCCTACAAGAAGAACGTTGAGGAGCCTCTGCCGCACTTTCCGTTGGGGGACTACCCGATGTCGAGCCCGACGCCTTCGTCGTCATACGTTGCCTACTCGGGATCGTCGGACTTCGGCCCGTCCTCGAACCGCGGCTTCGCACCGCTGCCTTCCTTTGATGAGCCGTTGGACGCGCCGTTTTCGGATCCACCGACTGCGGACCTGCCTCCAATGCCCGCCAAAAAGAGCACCGAGCAAACACAAGAACTCGAACTTGGGTTGGCTGGCCTCGACATCGAACAGACGGTCGACATCGACCATCTCGGTCCCTCTTTCCTCCCGCCGTTCCTCGGTAACAAGAACAAGGCCTAACCGATGACGATGAACTTCAACCCGAACGCTGTACTCAAGGCAGAGCAGCTCATCGACAGAGCGTCGTTAGATCTCTTCCACTTCGTTAGCCGTGGCCGCGTTGAACGGAAGCTTCGCGTCGCGGTTTTCCGCGGTGAAGAGCGCGTGAACGACACCTACAGCTTCGATATGGAGGTGGTTGCGCCTCACGACATCGACCCGCTAAACACACTCGAAGACTCAATCCTCGGTCACCCCGGCTCGCTGGTGATGATGGGGGAAGACAGCCCGCGCGTTGTTCACGGCGTGGTCACGGGCTACGAGGTTTTGCGAGCGATCGATCTGCAGTCTGTGCGGCTTCGGCTCAAACTCTCGCCTCGCCTCGCACTTCTGCAGATGCGCGTGCACAGCCGCATCTTCCAGGAGCAGACCATTCCGGCGATCGTCAAGCAACTGCTCGCGGAGTGGCGAGTGCCTCACCACTTCGAGCTTTCCGCCGAGTACGCCGTCCGCACGTACGTCACGCAGTACCATGAGAGTGACTACGAGTTCCTGCTACGCATCCTCGCCCGCGAGGGCATCTTCTTTTACTTCCGTCATTCACCCGAGCACGAGGTTGAAGAACTGATCTTGTGTGACGAGGCGATGTATCGGCCAGTCCAGGGGCGAACGGCGCACCTCCAGGTCCGAACCGGCCGCTTCGAGATCGCTGAAGGTGAGATCGTCGAGGTTGGTGTTCGACGAAAGATCCGCCAAACCGCGGCGAGAATCGGCAACTTCGATTTCCGTCACCCACACTTGCCGCTGCGCTCGCTGGAGATGCAGGCCGATGCGAAGGGAGCCGTTGGCGACCTTGGAACGGAGCGACTGGGTACTTATCACTTCGATCACGATGGTGAGCATGAGCCCTCCGCCAGCGCGGAGAAGCGCGATCAAGACGCCCTTCGTTTGCTTCAGTCGCTTCGTGGAGATGGGCTGACCATCCTTGGCGCGACGCGCTCACGCAAGCTCATGCCAGGGCACTCGTTCGTCCTCGAAGGGCATGTGCTCGAGAGCCTCAATCGAGAATGGGTCGTCACGACCGTCAAGCACGACGGCGTTACGCCTGAACTCAACAACGACCTCAGTCGCGACGAGGTCTACAAGAACGATGTCGAGGCAGCGCCAGTGGAAACGGCTCTGCGCATGGCGCCTAACGAGCGCAACCGCGTAATTCACGGCTCACAGACGGCGACGGTCGTGGGTGGCGCGGATGGCGAGGTTTTCACCGACAACTACGGCCGGGTGAAGGTTCAATTCCACTGGGACCTCCAAGGCCGCAAAGACGAAAAGTCGTCTTCATGGATTCGCGTCTCTCAACCGTGGGCAGGCCCGAGCTTTGGTGCTCAGTTTTTACCTCGCGTCGGTACGGAGGTGATCGTGTCCTTCTTGGACGGTGATCCAGATCGTCCCATCATCATCGGCGCAGTGTTCAACGGCACCCATCCCTACCCCTTCGGCTTGCCGCAAGAGTCCACCAAGAGCGGCTTTCGTTCACTCAGCACGCCTGGGGGCGATGGTGCGAACGAATTCAGCTTTGATGACGAGCGCGGACGAGAGGTCGTAACCCTCAAAGCGCAGCGCAACATGGAGGTTCAGGTCTCACGCGACCAACGTGTAGACGTCGGCGGGGACGCTGTGCTGAAGGTTCACGGTCAATTGACCGAGAACATCGACGGTACCCAGACCACCACGGTCACCGGGGGCCAGGTCACCTTGGTCACGCTGCAAAAGACCACGCAAGTTCTTGGCGATTCACTCGAAGCGGTTCGTGGAAGTCTCGACTCGCGAGTGAGTGGGGACCGAAACGTGCGAGTCGAAGGCGCCGCTCGCGACGATCTGGAGTCGCATGAAGCGTTCATTCGCAACGACGCGATTCATCGCGTGCGCGGGCACTTTGCGGGCGTGGTTGGTGAGCAAGGTGCGGCGACTTCGGCTTCTCTTCACGTCGAAGGAACCGTTTCCGCCTACGCAAGCCGAACCACCGAGTTCATCGCCGAAAAGGGCATCGTGCTTCGCTGCGGCGAGAGTTCGATTCGCATCGGGCCTGACAGCGTCGAGATCATTGCGCCCAAAGTCCTCATCAGTGGTGACACCGTTGAGACAGGGGCGGAGAAAGAGCTCCGCGTTGTGTCGAAGAAGGGGCTCATTCTCAAGTCCGAGAAGCTCCACGCGATGGGCAAATCTGCAAGCCTGTTGCTCTTCACTGACGCAGACATTGGCGGACAGAGGGTGAAGCTCAACTCCAAGGTGGATGAGTCTGCGATCTTGGCCCGTCCCCGACCGCTCACTCACATCCAACTGACCGACGAAGACGGCTCACCCGCCGCTCGACGTCGCTACGTAATCGTCAGCGGTGATGGCGAGAGAAGCGGTGTGCTCAACGACAAGGGTGAAGCGGAGATCGAACTCGAAGCCGACGCCCAGATCTACTTCCCCGATGTCGACAAGCCCAAAGAGGCCTAAGGATGAAACCCTACGTCGTTCGTCAAGGTGACTATCTAACGAAGCTCGCGCACACGATGGGCTTCGACCCGGATTTGGTCTGGAACCATTCCAAAAACAGCGAGCTGAGGGAGCGGCGGGCCGACAAGGACCTGCTTCATCCCGGAGATATTCTCTGGCTCCCACCGAGCCCGGATAAGAAGCGTCTTCAGCTGCGCTCGGGTGCAGCCAATCGCTACATCGCCCGCATACCGAAGAAGCCGGTGGAGGTTAGAATCCAGGTTGGTGGTGAGCCGCTCGCGGACGAGCCTGCAGTGATTCTTGGAATTGGGCCCGACCCGCTTGAGACCAAGACCGATGAAGCAGGCTGGATCCGCACCGAGGTGCAAGTTCACGTGCGCGAGATCGAGGTCATCCTCCCTCGCAAACGACGAACGCTACGCGTCCGAGTCGGCGAGATGGATCCGGTGAACACCGTGAACGGGCTTCGCAAACGGCTCCAGCATTTGGGCTTCTACCAGCCGACCCGAGTGGGCGTGGAGAACCAGGACGCTTCGGACCCAAGTGCCTTGATTGGCGCGCTGAAGGCCTTCCAAATGGCCCGAAACATTGCTCCTAGCGGGAAGCTCGACGACGAGACAAAGAGCGCCCTGCTGGCCAAGCACGGCTCTTAGCGCTGGCGAGATGCCCTGCAGGCTCATGAGCCGCGCAGGGCACCTCAGCGAAAAGAGATGAAACGAGCCGTTGGCTGGACCTAGCCACGCCCAGCGAGTACCCTTTCTTGATGCTTCGCACTGGCTTCATGGTTGCCTACGTGCAGCCGAGCATCGCCTTGGGGGTATTGGCGATGACCGTCGCCAATTGTTCGCTCGCGCTCGATTTTGAGTCCGTTCAATGCGAGTCAAAATCAGACTGCGCAGCGCTTGGACTTGAAAACGCAGAGTGCGTTGATTCGCTTTGCGTAGCTCAAAGCGAAGGGGGCAACGGCGGCGCTGGGGGAAGTGCGGAGGGCGGTGGCGGAAGCGCACCTGATCCGCGCTGGGACTGCCTTGACGGCTTCCAACAGCCGACGGTCGATCCTCAAGAGATGATCGAGCACTTCTATCGTTTCGAGGTGGCCACCGCGCTTCCCGGAACGCCGCCACAGAATCTGGCGGTTAAGGTCTGCAACCAGATCGATGTCGAGTGCACGACGCCCGTGGACATGCCGACGCCTGACGCCAACGGGGCGCTCACGCTGTCTCTTGCTGCGACCTTCGACGGCTTCCTGGTAGTCACGGCCGACAACATGCTTACCGGCTTCGTTCTGTTGCAACCAACGGTGAAGCTTCCCCAGTCGGAGAAGGTCATCCGGATGATTGACGAGCCCAACTTCATCAACCTCGTTGAGTTTGCCGGCGGTACTTACGACCCACTACGCGGAGTTGGCTTGGTGCTCGCGGTGGATTGCCAAGACGATCGTGCAGCAGAGGTGCGGCTGGTGAGCCCAGACGCCGACGCAGAGACTCTTCCTTTCTACTTCAAAGATGGCGCCCCAAACATCGAGGAGACGCAGACCGACGAACAAGGCGCAGGGGGCTTCCTCAACCTCCCGGTCAACAAGGTGATCCGTCTCGAGATGCATCGCGCGACGACGGATGAACTGATCGGAACAACTTCGTTCCGGGCACGTGCAGGTGCCATCGTTTACGTTCCTTTAGGGCCAACGGAGAACTAGTCGTGTCGCAAAGCCAAATCGGAAAGTACCGAGTACTCGCGAAGCTTGGCCAAGGCGGGATGGCGCGTGTGCTCTTGACGATGGCGCAGGGCATGCACGGCTTCAACAAGCTGCTCGTTGTCAAAGAGCTGCGCGAGGAGCTGGCTGGGGACCCCGATTTTCTATCGATGTTCCTGGATGAAGCGCGCATCACAGCCCGCCTGAATCACCCAAACATCGTTCAGACCTACGAGGTCGGCAATGACGGTGACCGCTACTTCATCGCGATGGAGTACCTGGAGGGCCAGCCGCTCAACGCGATTTTCCGACGCATGGGAAGGCGGAACCTTCCGCTCGAGATTCACCTACGGATCCTCGCAGACGTCCTCGCGGGTCTCTCTCACGCCCATCAGCTGAAGGACTTCGACGGAACCCCGTTCAGCATCGTGCATCGCGACGTGAGCCCGCAGAACGTGTTCGTGACCTATGACGGCCAGGTCAAGCTGGTGGACTTTGGCATCGCCAAAGCGGCTGGCGCGTCTTCCCGAACGCAGGAGGGGATGCTCAAGGGCAAGATCTCATACATCGCGCCCGAGCAAGCTCGCTGTGAACACGTTGATGCGCGCGCGGACCTTTTTGCCGTCGGGGTCATGCTCTGGGAAGCACTGGCTGGGCGGCGAATGATCACGCGAGAAGATGAAATGAGCGTGCTCGCACGACGCATGTCAGGGCAAGATCCGCCGATCCGCTCGGTCGTTGAGCGGCTATCCGAGGAGCTAGCGCAGATTTGTGATCGAGCCATGGCCCCATCCTCCGAGGCACGCTTTCAGAGTGCAAAAGAGTTTCAGGATGTGCTCGAAGCCTATCTTGCGCACTCTGACTACCGCGTCGGGGCGAAGGAAGTGGGCGCCGCGGTGAGCGCTGCCTTTCAAGATGAACGCGAGAGAATTCGCGCCACGATCGAAGAGCAAGTACGCAACATCGACCGGCAAGCCGAGCCAATCAACCTTGAGCTGGTACCAGCGCACCTCAAGCAAACGAGTGACTCGCTAGCCCGTGTTTCGCTGCCGCCGCATCTTCACCTTTCGAGCGAGACGCCGTCCATCGCACGCTCACCCTCGGTGATTTCGACGCCGCCCGAGGCTCCCGCAAAGTCTAGCCGCCCAATGATAAGCGCGCTGTTTGCGGGCGCTCTGCTCGCAGTCGTGGCGTTGGGCGTAGTGTACTTCGTCTCGGGTCGGCGCCCCGAACCTGCTGTGCCTGCCGCCGCATCAACAGCCCGAGCCGAGGTACCAGCAACCACGGCTCCGGTCACGAGTGAGCCGGCCAGCACCGCCACCAGCAATGCCAAGCAAACCATTGAAGTAAAGGTCCGGTATCCAGCGGGTGCGCGCGCCAAGCTGGATGGCGGCTTGGTTGAGGGGAATCCCTTCGAGGCCAAGGTTCCTCAGGACGGGACGATTCATCGGTTTGAGGTCGAGCAGGAGGGGTTCAAGACGGAGAAGCGGACGCTCATGTTCGACAAGCCCATCGACCTAACCGTGGAGCTTACGAAAGAGAGCGCCTCCTACACGCCGCACCCGAAGACGGCTGAACCGAAGGCTACCGAGACTCCACCGGCGCCAACCGAAGAGCCCAAGAAGAAGCCTGTACCCACGGTCGAGATCGACGAATCCAATCCCTACAAGAAAAAGCCATGAGCTTCCTTAACGACGCACGCGCAGTCCTACTTGCGAGTTCGCTGCTGCTTCCGCACATGGCTTTGGCTGAAGACACAGCGGGTGATCACTTCACGCGCGGTGTCGAGTTCTCGAAGGAGCATGACTACGTCGCGGCCATGGTCGAGTTCAAGAAGGCGTATGAACTCGACCCTCGCTACCCGGTCTTGTTCAACATTGGGCAGACCTCCAACGAGCTGAAGGACTACGCGGGTGCGCTCAGTTCGTACGAGCGCTACCTCAAAGATGGCGGCGAGGAAATCGATGCCGACCGACGGAAGAAGGTACAAGCGCTGATCGAGGAACTAACTCGCAAAGTCGCTAGCATCAGCATCGCAACCAACGTTGCCGGCGTTTCGGTCATCGTGGATGACGTTGATGTTGGGGTCACGCCTCTCCCAAGCTCGGTGCGAATGAACGCAGGTCGGCGCAAGCTGGTTTTGACCAAGAGCGGCTATGAGCCTGTTACACGCATCGTCGAAATCGCCGGTACCGAAGAGAAAACCCTTAGCTTTGAGCTCGTTTCGCTCACTCAGCAGCCGAGCGGAACTGGAAACACAGGATCGGGCGGCGACGGAACAGCACCTCAACAGCTGGAGCACACCGTTTGGCCTTGGGTCGGGCTGGCCTCGACAGGCGCTTTGGCCGTTGCGACAGGCGTCTTCGGGGGGCTCGCCCTGTCGAAACACGGCGCATTCGAGGACGCGTTGACCGTTACCCCAACCACCAACGATGCGATCGAATCGGCTCGCAGCGATGCCAAGACGTTCGCCCTCGTGACCGATATCCTGCTCGGCACGACGATCGCCGCTGGTGCGCTGACCGCACTCGCGTTTGGCCTCGATTACGGTCGCTCAACAACCGAAACGACAGCCTTCATCCGACCGGTGGTTGGTCCGGGAATGGTGGGCCTCAACGGGGCCTTTTGACTCTCACGGTCGCAACCTTCAACTTGAAGGACTTCTTCCACGCGAGATCGCCGGAAGAGTCGGCTGTCGTGAACACAAAGCTCGAGAACGTTGCCAAGTTGCTTCGGGAGGCCGACGCAGACTTGGTGGCACTCCAGGAGGTCGGCGAGGAGGACCTGCTCCAACAGCTTTTCAGCGAGCAGCTCGGCCTTCCTCGCATGAACCTCTTGCTTGGCAAGCCTGACCATCGAGGCATCCGCTGCGCGATCGCCTCACGCTTTGCTTTGATCTCGGCCGAAGCACTCGAAGCAGCTACCCTCTCCTTTCCCAGGTTCAACGTGGAGGATCCGGAGCCGTTCGGCGCCTCGATCCCGCTCCGTCGGAGCGTCCTACGCGTGCGCGCCGATGTCCCTGGCTTTGGCGTTACAACTCTTTTTACGGCCCACCTCAAGTCGCAACTCGCTACCCCGCTCCGAGAGCACGGCGAAGCCTTGCCCATCTCGAGTCCCAGCGAGTTCGCCGAAGCTATCTTGCGTTCCTTGGTGCAACGCAGCGCAGAGGCGCTCCATCTCAAGCGTCTAGTAGAGCTTGAAATGTCTACGGAGCAGGCGCTCGTTCTGGCCTGCGGCGACTTCAACGACACCCCGGACTCGGTGCCTGTGCGGGTGCTGCTGAGCGGAGAGCCAGACAAGCGCCTGATTGACCTCGTACGCCAAGCAAACCTCCCCTCTGACCAAGACTTCACGACGCTGCACAACGCACGCAAGAACCGCATCGACTACGTGCTGGCGTCGCCAGCTTTGGCCGGCCGCATGCAAACCACCCGAATCCTGAACGAAGGGCTCCGAGATCACGGTCCCTTCTCGAAGTCGGCACCACTTGAGCCCGACTCGGACCACGCCCCCGTGGTTGCCGTCTTCCACTAAGTTGTAAAGTTCTGTTGCGTGAGCTCGCGATCGCGCTGGCGATCGCGTCGGCAACTTGCGGTGGATTCGCGGAATGCCTAAGAAAGGCTCATGCAACCTGACTACCGCCACCGAGCGCAATTCCAGCAGCAAGGTCACTACGGAACTCAATCGTTGGGTGAGGCCGATGGTCGAGAGGCCTTCATCGCGCGAACCTACAACCACTTGTTCCTAGCGATTGCAGCCTTCGCGGGCCTGGAAATCGCCCTGTTCAAGACTGGCTTTGCCGAGGTGATCGCGCGCGGAATGATGGGCGGCGGAGCACTGCTCGTGTTCGGCGGTTTTGTAGTCGTGAGTTGGCTCGCTACCTCGGTGGCCTACCGCGCGGAGTCAAAGGCAGCACAGTATGCAGCACTGGCTGCGTATGTAGTGCTTGAAGCCATCGTGTTTGTGCCGCTACTGATGCTTGCCAACGTGCGTGCCCCTGGCGCTATCCAAAGCGCTGCTGCCGTGACCCTTGTTGGCTTCGCTGGGTTGACTGGCATCGCGTTGCTCACCAAGAAGGACTTCTCCTTCCTTGGAGGCGTCTTGCGTTGGGCGGGCTTTGCCGTGCTCGGCCTGATTGTCGCAAGCCTCGTGTTTGGCTTTACCTTGGGAACGCTGTTCAGCGTCGCCATGGTTGCTCTCTCGGGCGCCGCAATCCTGTTTGAGACTTCACGAGTCCAACGGGAATTTCCTGAAGACCGTTACGTTGCCGCAGCACTGAGTCTGTTCGCTTCTGTGGCGATGATGTTCTGGTACATCCTGCGGATCTTTATTGGCTCGCGGCGCTAACTACCCGTGGGGAAGGGTAGTTCCAGGAAGTGGATCGGCGAGTGCTCACGCGCTCGCCGATTCGCATTTCAAGGCGAGGAAAGGCCGGCTTTTGTGGGCGTTTCGAGCATGTAGGTCATTCTGCCACTGGCATGGCTCCTGCTTGGCCAGCCCGCATGAACTTTGGTCCGCTGCCTGTTGTTCCGTGGAGTCGCCCGCTTCGTTGGCTCGGAGTGGCCCTATTGGCCGGGCTGGCTGGCTGTGAGGACGAGACCACCGGCACCGACTCTGCCGACGCCACCGAGGTAATTCCGGAGGCCTCACCGGAGGCAGCAGCCGTTCGTGCGCTCCTCAATGACCCCGCCACGACCCAGGCGGTCCTCAAGCAGGCCAAGGTGAACACCACAACGGCCAACGCTCTGCTATCGCACCGAGCCGGCGCAGATGGGGTCTTCCGCAACGCCGATGACGACCTCTACGACACGATCGCCGAGGTCGACGCGATCAAAGGTGTCGGGTCAGCAACGCTCAAGAACCTGCAAAAGCTCGCGAGCACCTTGGGCTACCTGGATGCCCAGAAGGCAAAAGCGCGCTCAGTGATCTTCTCGCCCCAAGCAGCCTCTGAGAGCCACTTGGTTGAGGTGGCAAAGCGGATCAATCAAGCCCAGACCTCGATCGATATCGCGATGTACTCCTTCTCTGATGCCAACGTCTCGGCCGCGCTTGCAGCGGCGGTGCAGCGCGGGGTCAAGGTTCGCTTCATCTTCGAGACAGCCGGCGAGGACAAAAAACTCACTGGGACGGCGCTCACCAGCTCCAAGAGCGGCAAGCTTGAAACAGCCGGGGTGGATGTCCGCTGGGTCAACAAGATCATGCATCACAAGTTCATGATCGTCGACGGGCCGCGGGATTCCGCTGAGGCCGCCAACACCGCCACGATTGTAAGTGGCAGCGGCAACTGGTCGAACGGAGCGGCTACCAAGTACGACGAGAATACGCTGTTCTTAACCGCCTATCCGGAGCTAGCGCTACGACTCCAACGAGAGTTCAACACGCTCTGGGAGCACTCTACGGACCTCGTCTCGAACCCCGCGCTGGTGATGGATCCGTCCACCTTCGCGATAACGGATGACGTCATCGTCGAAGATCCAGCGATGCAAATCTTCTTCACCAGTAACAACTTTACGGTCAACGGCACCACGTTCTCGGTCCAAGCCACGAATGAAGTCGCAAACAAACTCGTAGCGGCCATCGAGGGTGCCGAAGACCGCATCCTCGTCGCGTCCGGGCATCTGCGCTCGCGCCCAGTTGCGGAAGCTCTCATTGCGAAACGGAGCCAGAACCCGGACCTCGAGATCCGCGTCTACCTCGATGGGCAGGAATACATATCAGACTCAGGTAACGCGCAGCAAAAGAGTGCCCGGGATACCTGCCTAGCGAGCGCGACGACCGAGAAGAAAAAGGCGGCGTGCTTAGATAAGTCCTTCCTCTATGGGCTTGAGGTTGGCAAAGCTGGCGTGGACGTTCGATACAAGTATTACGCCTACCGCTGGGACACCTCCTACGCCGCGCAGATGCACAACAAGATCCTTATCGTCGACGACGCGCTCTACACCGGAAGCTATAACCTTTCGGATAACGCCGAACACAATACCTTTGAGAACGTGTTCATGTTCAAAGGGCCTGAGTTCCGCGACCTGGTCGCTGACTATGTGGAGCGCTTCGAAGTCCTTTGGAAGCAAGGCGACGGGCTCCTCCCGGGACTGCAAAAGACGATTGATGAAGCCACCACTATCCCCATCGTGTTTCCGGCAATGTCACTTTCTTGGGCAGAAGTCCGAGACCTGAAAGCCCTCATTGCCAAGGAGTGTCCTGCCGTTAACTCGGCGGTATTTCGTGAAAACGCCGCAGCCCACCAGAGCTGCACCAAGTAAGCGTAGGCACGCAGAGACAAAACGACAAAGGCCGCGTCGAAGCGGCCTTTGTTGCGTGTGAGCAAAGGCTACTTTTTGCGAGGAGCCTTGATGTTGAGCTTGATGAGTACGTCCTCGCGAATGAGGTCGTCCTTCTTGCCTTCATACTTGATGCCCCACTCACCGCGCTTGATTGAGAACTCGGCCGTGGCCGTGATCTCGTCGGCGGTCACCTTGACCGTGGCGGGGAAGGTCACCGACTTCTCGACGCCACGCAACTTGAGGTTGCCTTCAATCGTGTGCGTCGCGCCCTTCTCGCCGCCAGCCTTGATCGAGGTGCTCTCGAAGAAGCCCTTCGGGTTCGCGCCGATGGCGAAGAAGTCATCCGACTGTAGGTGCTTGTCGAGGTCGGCTGCATCCGTCTTCACTGACGCCATTTCAATAGCTACGTAGATGCGGGCAGACTCGGCCTTGTCACCGTCGATAGCAACCCAGCCGTCGAACTTCTCGAACTTACCTTCATGCTTGCCAGTTACCTTCGACCCGACGAAGCCTACGCTCGAGTTTGAACCGTCAAAGCTCACTGCGTTTGCGGGCTTCTCGGGCGCGTCAGTCGGCGGAGTAGCAGCGGTCGCCGTCGCCGTGCCCGTCGCATTCGCGGCAGTCGAACCGGCAGGCTTCGCAGCAGCCGAGGCAGAAGGGCGCTGAACGGGCTTTGCACTATCCACCTTGGCCGACGGAGCGTTCTTTGCCGGGTCTTCACAACCAGCAACCGCCACCAAGAGAAACGCTGAGACCAGAGCACCACGAACTAGGGACATGAATCACTCCTTGAAAGTTGAGCGCGGTTCTTACCACCTAATTACGCCTGCACGAGCCTCTAGAACGAGACACACCGTTGCGCCTATGAAACGGGCCTACTCACAATCCGCAAACAGGGCCTTATGCAAAGCCTCACCAACCACTTGATGGCCCTTCTTCCCCCAGTGAATGCCGTCCTTCCAACCAAGGTCCTGGCAGAGGACTTCTGCGTTTCCGCAGCTGAGCAGTGGTCGCAAATCCAGCGTCGCGTCGATCGTTCGGTTTGCGGTCTGCGTCACAATCCAGTTGGAGACATCCCACGTCATTTGGGCTCGCGCTGGGTCGAACGCCTTCATCCCGCCCCACGGCGGGAGCTGGAGCACGATCGTGCGAGAACCACGCGACTTCGCTTCATTCACCATCAGCAGGATGTCGGCGCCAATCAGCTTGGCGGTACGCTTCGCCGTTTCATTGCTAAGTATATCACCCAGGCCACCAAGGATGATGACGTCGGTATAGCTGGGTAGCGTCCCATCTTCTCGTGGGCTGTAGAGGTCCCTCACGAACCGCTTTCGCATCATGTTGACCATGTTCCCGCCTACCCCAAAGCTCGTGAATGAGCTCTTGGGGCAGAGTTCGCCCAAACGCTCGAGGTACTTACCGCCCTGCGACTTCGGATCGGTGAGCGAGTCCCCCATCGCAGCCACAACGTAGCGCCGTAGTGGCGGCGCACTGCTGGCAGGGGCCGCGGGGCTTGGGTCGACGCGCGGCGCGCTAACCGACGATGATGCCGTCGATGAAGTGCTAGGGCTCAAACTCGAAGCGGGCGAAGAGCTCACTGCCGGGAGGCTTCCGTCGGCACCGCATGCCACCAAGAGCGCAAGCAATAGGCCTGCGCACCGCTTAGCTGGCTCTTGCCGCGAGACCGAAGACCGTGCGATGAAGCGTGCAATGAAGCTCTTGTCGTTTGTCACAATCATGGCTGGGTCGGGGCTCCTGGCAGCGTGTGACGCCCCCGCCACGCAAGCTACACCCGAAAAGTCGGGAAGCGCAGCTACCGCAAAACCCTCCTCGGCGAAGCCCTTGGCCTCGGCTCCGTTGGCCTCAGCCGTTGCAACCACGCCACCCAAGCCGCCGAAGGGGCCCTTCCCCGAATCGACCGATCCGCTCTTGAGGGATCCGGCGAAGGCTACGGCAAAGGCTCCCGACGTCTTTCGCGTAACGTTCGACACCACCGTCGGTGCATTCGATATCGAGTGTACGCGCGAGTGGGGCCCGAACGGTGTGGACCGCCTTTATAACCTCGTAAAGATGGGCTTCTTTGACGACGTGGCGTTCTTCCGCACGGTTAAGACGCCCAAGCCGTTCGTCGTACAGTTCGGTATCCACGGAAACCCCGAGGTCAGCAAGGCTTGGCAAGAAGCAAAGATTCCGGCGGATGAGGTAAAACAGTCCAACACCCGCGGCATGGTCACCTTCGCCATGGCCGGCAGCCCGGACACGCGAACGACCCAGATGTTTATCAACTTTGGAGACAACTCCAATCTTGATGCGATGAAGTTCCCCCCGGTTTGCAAAGTGGTTGATCCCGGGATGGACGTCGTTGAGAAAATCCATGGCGGTTACGGGGAGCGCATAACCTCGCAGCAGGGAACCATCATGTCGCAAGGGAACAACTTCCTACGGCAGCGCTACCCCGAGCTCGATTACATCAAGACCGCACGTCTGGTTGCCAAGGACGACAAGAAAGACGACGACAAGAAGGATGGGGATAAGAAGGAAGGGACCGACGCAAAACCGGAGAAGAAGGAGCCCAAACCGGAGAAGAAGCCGGAGAAGAAGCCCGAGCCCAAGCCGCCTTTGCCTCCGCCTCCGACCTGAGCTTTCGCGTCCCAATGTCCTCGAGCGGTGCGTGCTTTGCAGCATGTACCGCTCGACGTTTTGTGCTCTCGCCGTTGTTCTAAGCGACCTCTAGCAGTGAACGGCTCCTGCTGGACGCCAGTGAGACCGAGGGCTAGTAAAGCCCCATGGAGACCGTAACCGCTTCCTCAGTTGGGACTGCCGTAGCGACCCGCATTGCCTGTCAGGACCCGGCTACGCTCGAGTCGCTGGGCTCCGTTGCTGTGATGGGAGATGAGGACGTCCGCGCTGTAGTGGGGCGAGCACGCAAGCTTCAACCGGATTGGGGACGTACTTCGTTTGCCGAGCGGCGCGCTGTGCTGCGCGAAGTCTTGGACGAAGTAGTTGCCAACCAAGAGGACATCTGTCGTCTCGCAGTGCGTGACTCCGGCAAGACTATGGTCGATGCAGCACTTGGGGAGATCTTCCCCGTGTGCGAGAAGCTTCGCTACGTCATTGCCAATGGCGAAAAGGACTTACGCCCTGAGCCTCGAGCATCGGGCTTCCTAATGCACAAGAAAGCTTGGGTAGAGTACGCGCCCCTCGGCGTCGTAGGCGTCATCTGCCCTTGGAACTTTCCTTTCCACAATATCTTCTGCCCTACAGTACCGGCACTTTTTGCGGGCAATGCAGTTGTGGTGAAGGTTAGTGAGCACACCTCGTGGTCGGCGGAGCCGCTCGTCGATATCTTTCGTCGCGTGCTCGCACGACGCGGACACAATCCAGACCTGGTCCAATTCGTCACTGGCTACGGCGCGACGGGCGCGGCCTTGGTGCGCTCCGGAGTTGACAAGATCTTCTTCACCGGCTCCCCCGAAAACGGCGCCAAGGTCATGAAGACTGCGTCGGAGAACCTAACGCCGGTCGTGCTCGAACTGGGTGGCAAAGACCCAATGATCATTTGCGACGACGCGGATCTCAAGCATGCGGCGAGTCAGGCCATGTTGGGAGTGTTTACCGCGTGCGGCCAAATGTGCGTTGGAGCCGAACGTATCTACGTATTCGACGGGGTCTACGATGCGTTTCTCCACGAGGTGACCAAACGAGTCACGGCTCTCCGCCAAGGACCTCCGCTCGAAGGGACCGTTGATGTCGGGGCGATGACCATGCCCACCCAACTCGATATTCTCGATCGGCTCGTAGCGGATGCCGTGGCCAAAGGCGCGAGGGTCGTGACTGGCGGCAAGCGACGCGCGGGCCTCAAGGGTCAGTTCTTTGAGCCGACGATCCTCGCTGACGTCACCCACGAGATGGATATCACCCAGAAGGAGCAATTCGGTCCGATCATGGTGGTGATGAGAGTGGCTGGCGAAGACGAAGCGGTCGCCAAAGCCAACGACTGCCCTTACGGTCTCGGATCGAGCGTCTTCTCGAAGGACACGGCGCGCGCCGAGAAGATCGCCCGCCGCGTGCGGGCCGGCATGAGCGTGGTCAACGACTACGGCCTTGCCTACATGATTCAGGCGTTGCCGTTCGGCGGAGTTGGAACGTCGGGCTTCGGCAAGATCAACGGCAAAGAGGGGCTACGGGCCTGTTGCAACGAGAAAGCCATGGTCTCCGACCGCGTTCGACTCTCCAACGGCGTTGCTGTGTATCCCATTCGGCAAGCTACGTTTGGCGTGGCGAAGAACGTCATCGAGGTTATTTATGCGCGCGGACTTGGCAACAAGCTGAAGGCCGCCGTCGGTGCCGCTAGAAACATCGTCTCCGTCGCGCGCGCAAAGTGAGCAAGGCAACGTGGACTAGGAGGATCTGAGATCCTCTTGGAGTTCCCTTGAGCGTCAGACCGAGCACACCCAACCGCTGTTAGCGACTTGACGGGCACCGCGCTGGCGCTCTCGTCACTTCCGCTGTTGTGCGCGACAAGCGCACGAAAGCGCGGTTGGCATTGCGATTGCTGAACCGGGTAGACCGCGCCGAATAGGCGCTCAACATCGCCACACACGCTCTCTGATCCGAGCGTTGGAGGTTTTCATGCGATCGATGCGAAGACTATCGCTGGGTATTGGCTTTTGTTCGCTGCTCTCCCTCGCCAGCTGCATGCAAGAGCGTAATCCCATCAACCTGGTTCAGCCAGGAGCTATTCCGAAGTCGTTCCTCGTCGGAAACGACCTTCAAAGCCCTAGCGACGATCCCGAGTTCTACTGGCGCAATTACGTCGTAGACGCCTCCGCATCTCAGTCGCTCATTGGGGTTGGTTCTTACAGTGGTATCGACCGCATCCGCTGGGAGATCGCCGAGGATATGCTGATAGCTCGAAAGGCATATCAGATCGCTGACGGCCAAGATGAAAAGGCCGACCCCGAAGCAGCGCCCTCAGGAACGATCGTCGCAGCGTTCGCCATCACGAGCCACTTCGACATCCAGCGCCAATACAACCCCACGACCGGGGAGGAGAACAACGTCATTGACGAGAACACTCGGGATCAGCCGTGGCAGGCGCGAAAGTTCGTCCGGGTAGATTGGTCCAAGAACCTCGTTGAGAGCCCGATGTGGGACGACATTTTCATGGGCAAGGTGTTCGGCAACCTCAAGGTGTCACCAGCCACCTATGACGTGTCTGACCCAACTAGCCCCGACCGTCCGCACTACGATCTAGAGAATGGCTACTTCGACATTACCTCTAAGTACTATGTCGAGCCCACCGAAAGCTCGCTCATTCCTGGCCTCCCTACGTGCGTGGTCATGGGCTTCTACACAGGCTCAACGACCTACGAGTGTGATGTTCAAGAAGCGACGGTTCGAAGCTCTTTCGTGAAGGTCGACAAAGAACGCCAGTTCGAACCGTTGGACATGACGCACGCACCGCTGGATATCGTGGGCAACCCAGCCGGCATCCGCTCCGGTAGCCTCATCATCGGCTTGACCGGTGGTATCGAACAGGGTTGGGATCCGGGCTACGGGTACAATGATGCGCAGTATCACCGGTATGCTCATATCCACAATATCTGGGAGCAGAGCCACCAGGACGCTGCCTGTGAGGTCAACGACGATCTTGACGCCAACGGTACGGCCGACGCCTGCGAGAACGCTCTAACCGGCTACGAGGGCAAGACTGGCTCGCAATGCGATGTCGCTACCAAGAAGTGCACCATCCCGCTACGAGATCGCCAGATCAGGTCGGTTGGATACTGGGCTAACCGCGAGTTCCCGCAAGCGCTGCAAGACGCACTCAACGAGGACGGCTCAAAGCAGAAAACCGGTGCCGCTGAAGAGCTCATTGCCTCCTGGAATCAGCTGATGAGTGGCGCCGTAGCCCAAGCCCGAGCCGTGGAATGTAGGCGCACTGGCGGAGAACGAGACCAGTGCGAGAGCGAGTTCCTCGAGGCGGACAAAGAGATGATCGCCTACGGCGGTTGGCTCGTGGACAAGGCAAAGGATCCTACGCCGGTGCTGACTTTCTGCCACAACCCAGTACGTAGTTACGACCTGGTCGACGTATGTGGCAAGGTTGGAGACTCCGCGCGACTCGGCGATGTCCGCAAGAACTTCTTCGCCTATTGGCCCCACGCCTCACGAGCACCCTGGGGTGGAATTGGCAACTGGGGCGGAGACCCGAAGACTGGCGAGATTCACGGCGCAGCCGCCATGATCATGGGGCGCAGTGCAACCTACGCAGCTGCCCTCCAGAGAGATGTTATCCAAGTAGCGCTTGGTGACCTCTCGATTGAAGACATCACCAATGGTGTTCCCGCAGACAACTACGCACATGAGTTGCAAGACGGTCACTCGCCCAAGGCGTTCTCCGTAGCTGAGATCGACGCACGGACGCGCAGCATCGACGCAACCCATGCCAAGCTTTCAGTCGGTCCAGTCCCGGTGGCGGGCAACACGATTGCAGACAAGTCGGGTGCCTTCTTCGAGATGCTCAAGCAGTCGTCAACCACGGCGGATGACGTCGTCTCGGCGCAGCTCGAGGTCGACGCCTACGCAGACGCCCTCCGCGGTACGACCTATGAGGCAAAGCTCGTCGATAGCCACTGGATGGTAGGGACGGCCGCGCTAAGCCCCAGTGAACAAGCCACAGAGACGGTCCTCGACGCTGTGTCTCCTCTCCGCGGCTTCGACCCGGGAGTGATGCGAGCCGTGCAGCACGACGTGCATGAGGCGCTTGAAGCACGTGGTGCGTGCTTCCACAACAAGGAGGCCCCGGTCTACGGCAGTATCGACCTGCAGGGACTGGCTCGTTACTTCGATCAGAAGTACCCAAAGACGGACTACACAGTCGAGCAGCGCGGTGAGCACATCTACAACGACCTTTGGATTGAGGCCTTCAAGGGCATCGCCATTCATGAGGTCGGACACTCCCTCGGGCTATTGCACAACTTCGCCTCTTCGTGGGACTCCGTCAACTATCACCCGGCCTACTGGCAGCTCCGCTCGCATGAAGGTACAAGCACAGAATCGTGCGAAGGCCTGCCTCGGGAGGGGGACACCTCGGATGATGCAAACGACAGTTGCATGGGTCCCCGCTACTTGGACCCGCCGACGAGCGATGAGCAGGGCCTGAGTGGGGAGTCGCGACCTGGTATTGACTACTTCGGACAAACCTCTGTCATGGAGTACTCGATTGAGCGCTTCGGCGAGACCGTTGGCCTCGGTCAATACGATGCCCACGCCATGAAGGCCCTTTACGGTCGTGTGCTCGAGACGTTCGAGGACGAAGACCGTGGTGGACACTCAATCAAGGAGCAGGAGACCTTCGCTCCTCGCCTGCAATCACAACTAATCGAGTCGGATCGCGTGGTGCGGACCACCGCACCTTTCGTCGGACAAAAGTTCGCTAAGCCTACGCATTACACCGAGGTTGCGCGGCTCATGGGAGTGTTCAGCCCTGACCGTTGCCGCGACGCCACCGAAGAAGAGAAGGCGCAAGCGGGCTGGAGACTCGTACACGGTAAGGTCTGCGCACCGGCACCCCGAGACCACGCCGCCTGGCGTGACTTCGAGGATGGGCCGACGACGGCTGGCGACGCGAACACGACAGCTGTTGCGTGGCACACAAAGGAAACGGCTGCGACGGGTGCTGGCAAGGTCCGCTGGATGTATCGCTATGGCACAGCCAACAATAGCTACTACCACACGAACCCCGGAGATGCGGGCGCTGACCCATTTGAAGTAACGACCAACACGATCAAGCGGTTTGATGCCACTTATCCTTGGACGTACTTCCGCCGCGGCGACAAGGAGTACATTGCAGACTCTATCCCGTTTGCGGTAGCGAACTCGACGATTGAGCGCCTACGCTCCTATCACTGGAGTGCTGCAAACAGGAACGCCTTCTTCAAGAGCTTTGGGGAGGGGACCTTCGAGCAGATCGCTGGGAGCGATGATTGGCACCGCCCGGCCGTGATGGCGGAGACTGAAGCCTTCAAGACGCTTGCGCGTTTCATGCTCATGCCCGAGCCGGGTGAGTATAGCCAGATGGAGGGGCTCGTAGGCTCTGACCGACCCATCTGGGACATCGCAACCGAAGGGTCCTTCAGCATCGGTGCCGTTGATGGCCGCTTCATTGAGGAGAACTTCAATAGCGATCCCGATGGTGGTGGCTCCTGGGACTACGGGCACTGGATGAACTACGCCGGGTTTGGTGTTGAGAAGACGTACGCGGCGATGGCGCTTGCGGATGCGCGACCCACGCTTTCAACGATTAGCCGTGACAACTACCTGGACGGTCGGGACTCGATGATCAACTTCCGCTCCGATATGCCGGAGGCGATGGACCGGCTATTCGGTGGGATTCTCGCCGAGGATTGGGAGACTGTCGGCATGTTCGTCAAGCCGGGTGATGAGACACCGAAGCCGGAGCTCCTCGATCTGGCGGACCCGGACAGCCCCTCACGGCCAGCCAACGCCCGGATCCTCTTTCCTAACATCGGCTACAAGCAACAGCTCGGCATCCTGATCTTTGCCAATATCTACTCGCGGGCGGGCGCAGACATGTCACTCGCCAACAAGATGCGCTTGTGGGTCCTAGGCCACGAGGACGCCATTGAGGTTGCTGAGTCTTCACAAGTACGCTTCACCGACCCCGTCTCCGGTTACACCTATATCGCTAAGAAGTACGGCGCAGACGAGATCGACGGGAAGACCGTAGACAAAGGCATCGCATCTCGCATGGTGGCGCGCGCTAACGACCTGCTCGTCGCCTCGTACGAAGTAGTCACGGACGCGGAGGGCAAGACCGTATTGGACGAGTTTGGCGCCCCTACGCTGGTGCTGGACGCCGACGGGCAGCCTGTACTTCGCGCAGATGGCGCCGTTGGCAGCCTGACGCGCTACACTGGGCTGCTCGACGCAACTCGGCAGATTGGGTTCCGTTTGGGCTACGGCCCGCTGGGCGGAAACTGATCGAGCGGATCAAGAACCGCACCTCTTAACGGCCGAACGGCGAACCAACTTTTCTGGTTCGTCGTTCGGCTTTTGTGCCGCTTACAGTAGGCTTTGCCAGTGCGTTATACGTTGATGACGGTCATTGCGTTCAGCATCGCCCAGCGCTGGCGAAAGCTGACCTCCTGGTTCGTACTCTTTGCGAGCCTCTTCGTCTGGGGTTGTGACCTAGCCAGCGTTGAAGAGGAGTCCGGGGCGCCCTTAGAAAGCTCGCCTGCGAGTCAATCAGCTGGTTCGAGCAGTCGAGCAACGGCCAGCGCCATGGCGCCGTCGGCGAGTTCTTCGGCGGCAAAGGCAGTAAAGCCCGATCCGAGCCTACTGCAATACCCGGGGCTTGCAACGGTCCCCCGAGAAGAGCGCCAAGCGATAATGGATACCTTGAGTCTGATCAAGACCGATGGCCCATTCCCTCACGCCCAAGACGGAACAACGTTTCAGAACCGTGAACGCAACCTTCCGCTAAAGATCCGCGGGTACTATCGCGAATACACAGTACCAACGCCAAGGGTGCAAACCCGTGGCAAGCGACGACTGGTGATTGGAAACGAGCGGGAGACCTACTACACTCGAGACCACTACAACTCGTTTATCGATTTAAAGGTGGCGCCGTGATGGCTGACGACAATCTGTTTCCGGACCACCAGCGTGCCGTGCACTTTGTTACGGGGCAGCTGCCTGCGCCGTCTTCCACGGAGGAGGGACAGGTAGCATTCATTCACTCCGCCCGGGCCGATAAGGCTGCCATCATCGGCGCCATTTATGCGGCGTTGGGTCTCGAGGGAGAGGGGTTTGGCTGCAATCTGGACGGTCTTTTCGACGTACTGACCTCCGTCACGCCGTCGGCGAGTCGCGTGCTCGTGTTCGAGTTTGGTGGAGAGCTGTGGAAGGAGGACCCGTTGGTTATGGGCCGATTGCTCGAGGTCTTCCTGGATGCTGCTGCCGCCGAGCGAGAACACAGTCGCACGCTCAATGTTGTGTTCTGTCTCGAGGAGGCGCCGGCGAGCGCCAAATGACTGCGTCCACCACGTAGTGGTGAAAGTTGAAGGCGAGGAACACAACCATCACGGTCGGCAGCGTGTTCCATTGGAGCCTCGCGGTCACAATGCCGAGTACCAGGTAGGTCACGGTTGAAAGACCAAGACAAGCTGCGGCATAAAAGAGGACGTTCCTCGGCTGCGAGAGCCAAGAGATGAACCGCTTCTCGGGCTGTACTCCTGTGCGAAACTCCCGCGCATTGGTAGCCCAGACGAATACGATGTACTGGGCGTTGTGCCAGACATTGATAAAGAGCCACCCTGCTGTCACTTCGGCGATTGCTATGTAGCTGATGAAGGTCATCGCGACGTGTGACAGGACGAACAGGGTCTGACCTCGTTGAGCCTTCCGTGTGGCGCTTGGTGAGCGCAAGCGACGCAGTAGCCAAACCGTGAAGAGCGCGAGCGTCCCCGCACCAACGACCGCGGCTATCGAGCTAGCAATGGGCGGACTGTAGAGAGCCGCCGAATAGAAGATTGGTTGCTGCTGGCTTGCCCGATGTATTAGCCCCCAGACTGGGAAGGCGGCGATGACTAGCGTTGTAAGGCTGTCTGTCGCAGGGCCCTGCAACCCTGCAGCACGTCCATACGCTCGTGCAATCCCATAGCTTTGCCGCGAATAGTGGAATGTCTGCCAATAGAAATAGAGGCTATTGAGGAATACGGCGCCCCACAGATAGGTCGTTAGAGCAGTAGCACCAAGTACAATTGGGAAGAGCAGCGTAAGGAGGAACCAATGACGTTTGGCGCTCCCCTTATCAAAGGCGATCCGGGTGTAGGTCGAGGCAACGTGCGGGTAGGCTATCAACCATACGTCCAAGAGCAGCACGTTCATGAACGCTGCCTCGGAGCTACCCGCCAGCAAGCCGAGAGCCAGCGCGAGGAGAAAGACTCCTCCAATAAACAGTGCATCAAAGCGTGGCCCTCGAAGCCAGCCCGGCCTTGCTGCATCAGTCAGGTGCGCGCTCGACTGCACGGCGACGAGGGTAGCAGCTACTCGTCCTTCATCTTGCCTTTCAGTTTCTTCCCTGCGAAGCGAGCTCGCGGCGTTTCGGGGGTTGCGTCCTTGGCGTTGGGACCAAGGAGAGTTCCGCACATTGTCTTGCACAGGATGTCGTTGGCGTCGCAGGTGCAGCGCCCCTGTGACTTGAGTTCGAGCTTCGTCTTCATGTCGTTGACGCTGAACTGTGCCAACTTCTCGACCTTGACGATGTCCCAGCCAGCCTTGGCTTGGCGTGGGGTGAGCGGCATCGTTGGCTTGCCGTCTGGCTCGGAGCAGCAGCGGAAGCTTAGGAAGTAATAGTAGAAGTCTTCACCGTGCGTGTAGACCTTGGGGCGGCATTGATTACGAACCCCGCTGTACCAAGGCCCGCCCGTGTGGATGCTATCGAACTTGCCACGGGTCGTCCCGTTCGGAGCTTGCTCGCTAGCCACCACTTCATCGGCGTTACCGGGCATATCGTAGACGCCAAAGTCGCTTACGCAGCCTGGCTGGGAGCCGCTGGGCATACCCTTCCAGAGGCGGCCGAGCTCCTTGGAGTCGCGCTTCTCCACCAGAGACATGTTCGGGTCATCCCACTTGTGATCGCCATTGCAGATTAGCGGATCGCGCTTGTACCCGTACGGAAACGGCTTCATCTCCGGCCCCTCACAAGCGAAGCTCCATTCGCTTTCGGTGCACATACGTTTGCCGACGGCCGCACATTTGACCTGCGCTTGGTGAAAACGGTTCATCACCTCGGGGCGCTCTCCGGCGACGTTCGGCCACTCGTACTTATCAATGCAGTAGCGTTTTTTCTCGCGTGAGCCTGTGCACTTGGCCGTGGGCTCAAACACCTCACAGACGCGCTTCTTGTTGGCCTCGGCCCACCACTCTTTGATGCACTTGTGTTCTACCTCTGTGCAGTAGTCCCCCTCGACGAGCACCATATTTGCGGGGCAGGTAGGCGGCGGTGGCGCTGGATCGGTAGCCGTGGTCGTCGGAGCTGCAACCAGCTTCACGTCGGGCAACCCAGGGGAGGAAGACGCAGCTGAGCCGGAGGACGCAGAGTCGGCAGGCGGCCGACCCGGTTCAACCGGAATTGGCCCAGGCTCTGCCGGTGCCCCACCGGCACAGGACGCCAAGGCGGCAAACCATGCAGTCGCGAACGCTTGAAGTCGGTGGGAGCTAGGGAGCGGTAAAGCTTTCATTCGATGATCTCTGGGAAGGTGGCGGGGCTGCGATACCACGAAACAGGCCGTTCCATGGGAGCTAGGCCGCAACCGCAAGAGCCACAATTGCAAGGTCGTGGTTGGAGTCCAGCTTGGACGGAACGCTCGGCAACTCCTCCGACATCCTGCCACCGAGTTTTTGTCGAACAGTTGGCCGAAAGCGTCGGCTTTCGCTAACCGGGTCGCATGTCGCCGAACAACGCAACGAGCACGGCCTTCCGTGACGAGAGCGACCGCGTGAGCGGCGTCTCGGTTGCGAGCCGTCAGGCGTCGCTTCCAACGGTTGCGGGTGCCGAGGCTGCGTCCGTGAGTGAGGGCAGCCCGGTCGAGATCAATCGACCGATCTGGGCTGTCGACCTGGGAACCGAGATGCGTGCGGTTTCCACCTTCGAGCTGTGGATGGCGCTTTCGCGGGGAGACTACTCCACCGATGTTCTCGTGTGGCGGATGGGTCGCGAGTGCTGGAGCCCGGCGCAGGACGTGCCCGAGTTGGCCTGCGCTCTGGCTGGGGTCACCCCGGCAAGCAACGTCGCTGCAAGCAGGGATAGCGCGACCCATGAACGCGCCACGTTGGACTACGCACAGACTCCAACCTCGGGTGTCTTTGAGTGCAACGCGGCGGCATCGCGGTCTGACACGGCATCGCCCGAGGCTGCGCTTGAGCTCGACGATAGCGAGACTCCGCCTGCGACCAGCGCGACGCTCGCCCCATCCCCGCTTCCCCTGGTTGAGCACGAGATCGAGCCTGCAGCACACGCGGTGGAAGCTCCTCGCCGACGGCCGCGAGTGCGGCGGGTACAGCCACGTTTAATCGCAGCGCTCGGTGCCGCGTTGCTGACCGTGAGCACCCTCGGGCTTGCCGCAGCCCATGCGCCCAAGGCAGCAGCGGCCTCGTATGGGATCCCTGCTGGCCGTGTGACCTTGGAGATCGAGGTCCCGGCGCAGCCGATCGAAGCTCCGGCGGTCGAAACCGAGGCAAAACACGAGGAAACACGGTTCCAAGCGCATCCGACAAGCCGACCAAAGCGCGTTTCACCCCAGCACAGCGGACAACACCGACGCCGTCAGAGATAAAGTTGCTCCATCGACTTGTTGGAAAACGGATCGAAACCGGCTAAACATCCCGCTCGCTAGTCACGGCCCTCGCCGTGGCTCTCTCCGGTGTCGTCTAAGGGCAGGACGGGGGACTTTGAATCCCCTAATCGTGGTTCGAATCCACGCACCGGAACCATCAGCTATGGGAGGCGCTTGCCCGCGTGCGAGCGATCGAGGCTGCCGGACGGTGCTTCCGCGGGGCGCGAGGAGTTGTGCGCCCAGGCGCCGCCGTGTTGGTGAATGAACCGATTGGCGAGGCTCGCCTGGTTGGCGAACAAAAGAGAACGCCCTCGTTCCCTGGGGAAACGAGGGCGCTCAATCTCACAATCTCAACTCACCCGATCAGGGGTAGTTGATGCGTAGCTGGTAGGCCATGATCGCGGTGTCATCACTGAAGTCAATCACGTGGGCATACACCGTGGTGAAGGCCGGGATCGTGAAGCTGAGCAGCGAGCAGTTGCCAGTGCCGCTGTCATCGTCGAACGCGAGCTGAGTGCCCGCTGCGTTACGAATGCGGATCTGGGTGTCGGCTGTGGCACATACCCCGAAGGTCGGTGCGCCGGTCTCGAACGCCACCGCGAGAGGAGCTGCTGTGGTGTTGGTGACTGCGTAGACATCGTCATCTCCCGCTACGAGAAGCGCCGCCGAGATGAGCACATCGCCACAGAAGAAGCCGTCGGCGTTAGCGGCCGAGAAGTCATTCGTTGCGGTTGCGGTCATGCCGTCATCATTCGGCTCTGACTCGGTGAAGGTGGCAGCAGCTTGGCACTCGACATTGCAGTTGTTGCAACCGTCGCCCGCCATCATGTTCCCGTCCTCACAGGTCTCGGGTGAATCCACGAAGGTGTCGCCGCAGACAGGGACGCGGGTGCAATCTGCGTTGCAGTTAGCGCCGCCGTCACACTCTTCCGAGCCTTCCACAATGTTGTTGCCACAAGCGGCAACGATGGTTCCGCGCAGAACGTAGTTCGGAATGACCGTGTTGCTTTGGAAGTCGATCACGCGGACGAAGTAGGTGCCGGCCGCGAGGTTGCGTGCCCCAGCGTCTGTTGTGGGGTTGATCAACGAGCAGCTGTTGATCCCGTCTTCATCGTCGGACACCAGGACGGTGGTTCCGTTGGGAGCGCGGAGTTCGATCACCGTATCGATGCCACCGGTGCAGGTTGCGCCGGTCGAATCGAAGGTCTCGAAGCGGACGTCCGAGGACGATGCAGTAAGAGTGAAGGACCAGAAGTCGACATCGGTGCCGGGGGTGATGCCACCGCAGTTCGGCTGGAGGCCGAACACGCCGAGGTCAGCGGTCGCCGAGGTGTCATTCGCTTCGCTCTCGCTGTTGCACTCGAGGTTGCAGGTGCTCGAGCAGCCGTCGCCGTTCATCGTGTTGCCGCCGTCGCACTGCTCGGGCGCATCGACGAAGCCGTCACCGCAGACCGGGACGCGGGTGCAGTCAGCATTGCAGTTTGCCCCACCGTCGCACTCTTCCGGTGCTTCAGTGATGTTGTTGCCGCATTGAGCGTTCAGTTGAACCTTGACGCGGTAGTTAGCGATCGCCTCGTTCTCGGCGAAGTCGATGACCCGGACGAAGTAGGTACCGGCAGCGAGCGCGCCGCTGACGATGCGCGAGCAACGGTTGGTGCTGCCATTGATGTCGTCGTTGTTTGCGAGCTGCGTGGTCCCATTCGGTGCGAACAGGAACATGTTCGTGTCTACGGTGCCATCGACGCAACCAACGAAGGTGCCGTTCACGTCCTGGGTTTCGATCGTCACGAAGCTGGCCGGACCGGTAACCGTGAACGAGTAGAAATCGTCATCCCCGATCGGGTTGATCGAAGCGCAGTTAGCGATGTTGTTCGCAGGAATTGCGTCTGCGGTGGCGGTCGTGTCGTTGGGCTCGCTCTCGCTGAGGCCGGGGCATACAGCCGTACACATATTGGTGCAGGTGTCGTTGTTGACCATGTTGCCATCGTCACATTGCTCACCCGCCTCGATGGTGCCGTTGCCACAGAGCAGCGTGCAAACGGAGGCCATGCCCATCATGTTGGTGCACTCGAAGCCAGGCTCGACTGCGCAGGTAGGCGAACAGCCGTCGCCCATCATGGCGTTCATGTCGTCGCAGCCTTCACCCGGACCAACGTCGCCATCACCGCAGGGGCTGATGTTGAAGAGGAGGTCGGTGGTGTCGCCCGCGTCGAAGGTCCACGAGTCGATCGTGACGAAGTAGGTGCCTGCCGTGGTGGCTTGGAATACGAGACCGGGATCGACCTCAGCCGCCCCGACACCGTCGAAGGATTCGACGCAGACAGCTGCGTTGTCGCAGGTGCTGGTTACGTGAAAGAGAGCGTCAAGCGTGCCGCTCTGCGCAACCTGCAGAGTGTCACCAACCGCGAGATCAACGCTGAATACGATGTCGGGCTTCGCATTCATGTTGCCGCTCGGGTCGAGGCACGATGCGTCGGTGAAGAGCAGATCGTCGCCGAACAGAGCAATGTCCGTGGGGGCGAAGACGAAGCCGTCTCCGGTCACGACGATGGGCGTCATGCAGCTGCCTGCGAGCGCGCAAACGCTGGGCTGGCCGCTGCAAGCAAATCCGAGTTCCACAGCGCAGTTGACGTTGCAACCGTCGCCGTCGACCGGGGGCATCACGCCTTCGTCGCATTCCTCGGTGCCAGCGACGATGCCGTCGCCGCAGCCGGTCATGCAGACCGAGGGCTCGCCAGCGCAGCTGAAGCCGTTCTCAATGGCGCAGGCATCGCTGCAACCATCACCGGCGACGGTGTTGTCGTCGTCACAGGTCTCAGCGCCAACAGCGATAACGCCGTCACCGCACTCCGCGGTGCAGTCGCTCGGCTCGCCGTTGCAAGCGTAGCCCGTCTCAACGGCGCACTGCGAATCACAGCCGTCACCGTTCGTGGTGTTGTTGTCATCACAGCCCTCATCCGGGGTGGTAACGGTGCCGTCGCCGCACACGACAGGAGGAGCGCCGCCGCCACCTTCACCACCGCCGCCGGGCTGGCCGCCCTGGCCACCACCACCGTTGTCGCCGCCTTGGCCGCCGCCGCCAGCAGTGTTGCCGCCGCCACCGGCGCTCTCGCCGCCGCCACCCGTATTATTGCCACCGCCGCCGCTGGACGAATCGTCCCCGCAAGCCGCTACAAGGAACCCAACCATTACGGCGGGGATCAGGATTTTGCGCATAAGTCCTCCAAGCAGCCTTTTCACCGATCCGCCACGTGGCTGCAACGGGCAAGTTTCCGACAGGACCATCCCGCGAAGCTTGCTCCGAGCGCCGTACCGCAGAGAAGATGCCTAGATGAAGCTCTATCCCGGCGTGCTGCACCTTTGCCTCGCGTTTGCATCGGTCGGCGGGTGCGGCGATTCGAGCCAAACTACGACGGCAGGCGGTGCAAACCAGGGAGGCAGCCCCAACGGAGGAGCCAGCCAGGGAGCCAACGGCCCTGGAACCGGCGCATCCGGCGTTGGGGGAGGTGGCGCAAGCCCTTCAACCAGCAGCAACGGGGGTGGGGGCAGTGGGGGGCAGCCCCGCCTCGTTCAATGGGTTTCCGCCAGAATGGCCGTCGGGAGAATCATGTGGCGCCGAAGACCCCATCTTCGTTTGGCAGCTGACCCCGGATACCTACATATTGCGCCAGTCCCTGTGCACCAGCTTTGAAGGACCGTTCCTCTATTTGTTATTTGGTGAGGACAAGGTTCTGCTCGAGGACACCGGAGATGGCGGAATTCCGGTGCGCGAGGTTGTGCAGTCGGTGATCGATGATTGGTTGGCCGCCAACAACAAATCCTCGATCGAGCTCGTGGTCATGCACTCCCATTCGCACGGGGATCATGTTTCGGGCGATGGGCAATTCGTGGGGCAGCCGGGCGTTACACTGGTGGGGACTGGGCTCAACGACGTCACGAATTTCTTCGGCATCGACAACTGGGCAACCGAGATTGTGCCGTTTGAACTGGGCGGCCGCACGCTCAGCCTGATCCCGATTCCAGGGCATCAGTCGGCCCACGTAGCGATCTACGACCCGAAGTACGAGCTGCTGCTTACGGGAGATACGCTGTACCCAGGTAGGCTCTACATTCAGAACTTTGGCGATTACGTCACGAGCGTCGAACGGCTTGTAGACTTCGCCAATTCAAACCCGGTGGCCTGGGTACTTGGGACCCATATCGAGATGACCCAAACGCCTGGGGTCGACTTCGACTTTGGCGCGGATGTGCATGTTAACGAGCGCCCGTTGGAGCTAACGCTTGACCACCTGCTCGAGCTCCAAGCAGCGGTAACTGCGATGGGCAACTCACCCAGTTATGAGGTCCACGATGACTTCATCATCTACCCGCTGTGACTACCGCTCAGAGCCGCAACACAACCTTTCCCACGGTTCCGCGACTCTCCAGCGCTTCAAACGCGGTTTTGGCCTCCGCGAGCGCATAGACCCCGCCCAGCTCGAGCTTGAGCGCACCTTGCTCAGCCAATGATGCCATCTCCGCCAGTGGCGGCGCACAAAGCTCTCGCTGCGCAATGAGCGGCGTTAGGTAGTAACCGGCGATGGTGAGGTTCTTTCCCATGAGACCGATGGGCTCGAAGGTGCCCCGCGTGTCACCGCTGGCAGCGCCGAACACGATCATCCGCCCGAACGCGCGGAGGCAAGCGAAGTTGCGCTTGTAGGATTCACTGCCACCGATCATCTCAAGGACGACGTCGACATCCCCGCACGCCGACTTGACCTGCGCCAGCAAGTCGCCACGACTATCGACCACGTGGTCAGCGCCTAGAGACCGAAGAAAGTCGTGCTTCGAGCTGCTCGCGCTCGCCACCACCACGGCACCTCGGGCCTTCGCTAGCTGGACGGCGAGCACACCGACACCGCCGGCAGCAGCGTGAACGAGCACACGTTCTTTGGGCTCTAGGCGGCCCATCAAGAACAAGAGATGGTGGGCCGTGAGCCCCTGAACCGGCAGCGCTACGGCTCGCTCGTAGTCGAGGCCCGCGGGCAGCGCATAGACGGCCTGTTCGACGACGTTCACATGTTCTGCAAACGCAGCCGAACCGAGCGCCATCACGCGGTCTCCGACCTTGAGCGAAGTAACGCCCGAGCCGATCGCAACGACTTCACCTGCGACCTCCATCCCCGGGATATCGGGGAGCTTCGGCTTCACGAAGTATTTGCCACGAATGAACATGGTATCGGCGAAGTTGAGCCCGGCCGCGCGAACACGCAGCTGAACTTGGTGGGGCTTCGGCGGCGGAGGTGATTCGACCTCTTCACAACGCAAAACCTCAGGACCGCCTAGTTCATGCAGACGTAGTGCGAGCATTGCGTCATACCTCCAGCAGCGACGGCAGGTAGCCGTCTGGCGCTTCGAAGCCCATTAGATTGAGCACGGTTGCCGGAATTGCTGCGATGCTTGGGACGGTGCTCAGCGGACGAAGCTTGATCGCAGGGTCAGCTACATCGATGTAGCAAGGCACACGATTGAGCGTGTGGCTCGTCTTTGGACGCGGGTTTCCGTGAGCATCCAGAGTGAATCCCTTCGCCTTCTTGTCCCATTCGAACATCTCGTCGGCGTTGCCATGATCCGCCGTGACGATGGTGGCTCCGCCCAGCGCCCGCACCACCGGCAGGATGCGCGCGAGCATCAGATCGACGGCCGAAACCGCGAGAATCGTCGCTTCCAGCGCGCCGGTGTGACCAACCATGTCACCGTTCGCAAAGTTGATGCGCACGTGTCGATGCTTGCCCGTCTTGAGCTCGCTGATCACGCGATCTGTGATCTCGGCGGCCTTCATCCACGGGCGCTCCTCGAACGGCAGCGTATCGCTGGGCACCTCGATGTACGTCTCGAGCGCGTCATCGAATTTACCGCTGCGATTGCCGTTCCAGAAGTAGGTCACGTGGCCGTATTTTTGGGTCTCGCTGATCGCGAGCTGCGAGATCTTCGCCGTTGCCAGGTACTCGCCGAGGGTGCGATCGATCTCCGGTGGACTCACGAGAAAAGCTCGCGGCAACGCGAGGTCTCCGTCGTATTGCATCATCCCGGCGTAAAACACCTCCGGGCGCTGACCCCGATCGAAGTGCTCGAACTTGTCGTCCTCGAACGCGCGAGTGATCTCGATCGCACGGTCCCCGCGGAAGTTGAAGAAGACCACCGCCGCCCCCGAACGGATCGGACCAACAGGTCCATTCGCATCGGCGATCACGAACGCAGGCAGGTTCTGATCACCGATGCCCGGCGTCTCCTGGCGCAGCGTCTCAACGGCCTCACGCAGGCTCGCAAAGGCGCGCGCTTGACCGTGCACGTGAGCGTTGTAGCCGCGCTCCACCATCGCCCAGTCGGCGTTGTAGCGGTCCATCGTCACCTTCATGCGACCACCGCCCGAGGCCACCCGATAGTCGCAATCGGCGTCGCAGAGTTCAGACAAAGCGCTCTCGAGCTTATCGACGTACTCCAGCGCGCTCGTCTCGGGGACGTCACGACCATCGAGCAATGCGTGGACACGGACCTGCTTCACGCCGTCACTCTTCGCACGCCGAAGCATCGCTATCAGGTGGTCGATGTGACTGTGAACGTTGCCGTCGGAGAGCAGACCGATGAAGTGAAGCGCTGCTCCGTTACTGACGCAGCGAGAGACCGCCGTTCGCCAGGTTTGCCCCTCGAACATGCGTCCCGAGCGGATCGCCTCGTTCACCAGCTTGGCGCCCTGATCGAAGATGCGCCCAGCGCCGAGTGCGTTGTGCCCTACCTCGCTGTTCCCCATGTCGTCGTCGGACGGGAGGCCCACCGCAGTTCCATGGGCTGCAAGTTCGGTAAACAGCGCCGTTTTCTCGAGCGCATCGAGCGTCGGCGTTCGAGCAAGAAAAACAGCGTCTCCCTGATCGCGGCGGCCGCGCCCAACTCCGTCCATCACGATCACGACGGTGGGACCAGCGACGCCTGAGAAGTTTGGAAGGTGCTTCAACGAGAGGGACATGAGCTTCTCCTTCAGTTACGAGCGAATTTCGGGGGCTGTTCGAAGCCGCGGAAGCGGGAACCTACCAATGACATTACGAAGCTGCTGAACGACGTTGTTAGGCAACGCAGGCGCGTCCACCTCAGCGCGCCCCGAGCGGATGCGCACGGTAGCTCGCCCGGAGCAGCGCGCACGACCAAAGATGTCCTCGACGTCGTGCAGCAGCTCCCCGGGTGCGCGACCCTTCGCCTTGACGATCTTTCCGTGCCTCACAACCAACGTGAAAAGCACCCGCGACGCCGCGACTCGCCAGAAAACCCAGCCGAAAAATGCCAGCAACAGAAAAAGACTGAACCAACGATCGGGCATCGCTAACGCACCAAAGCACGCAGACGGGGGCTTGCCAACCTAGCCGGGGACATCTTTCGTAGCGGCAATCATGGCTGGTCGGTATTCTCGCGCTTCCATCGGGGAGCTCTGAGCCGCGAACGGGTGGAGAAAAGGTCTTCGGAGCCAAAGCTTGAGTGATCCGGTGGATGAGGAAGCCTTCGTCAAGAGGCTTCAGGCGCGCGATGAAGCTGCGTTCAACGAGCTGGTACTGGCGTACGAGCGCCGGGTGTTTGCGCTTGTTTTTCGCATGCTCGGGCGCCGCGAAGAGGCCGAAGACCTCGCGCAAGAAGTGTTCGTGCAGGTGTTCAAGGCGATCGATCAGTTTCGTGGGGAGTCGAAGCTGTCGACCTGGATCTACCGAATTGCGGTGAACCTTTGTAAGAACCGCACCAAGTACCTTTCGCGCCGGCATGCAGGCTCCGAAGACGATGTCGACGCCATGGCCGATCGGGCACCGCTTTCGAGTGCAAAGGGCGTCAGCGTCGGAGATGTGGGCCGGCCCGACGAGCTCGTGGAGGGCATGCAACTCGAAGTTTTGGTGAAACGAGCGATCGCGCAGATCGATACGGACTTCCGACAGGTGCTGATCCTGCGAGACGTCGAGGACATGTCGTACGAGGAAATTGCAAGCGTCACCGGGCTGGCCGAGGGCACCGTCAAGAGCCGCATCCATCGTGCACGTGCGCAGCTTCGAGCGCTGGTCGAGCGCGCGCTCGGTGAAAAATTGAGAGGCATCTCATGAGCGACGAGAAGGACGAAGAACTTCCCCCGTCCGGCCCGTCGTCCGGCGAACCGATCTCTGGCACGCCTCGTTCGGATGACGACGTGAAGGCGCTGATCAAGCGCGCCATGGCTTCGGCAAAGGCGCCGGTCCGTGTCTCTGAAGCAGAGGAGGACCCTCCGCTAGAGGAGGACGACGGCGTACTCGACGAAGTAGACCTCAAAGACGCGCTGCGCGGCGCCCTGCGCCCGCCCTCCGGGTCGGTGGCGCCCTCGCTCTTGCGCGGCGTTCAAAAGAAGCTGCGCGTGCGCTCCAAGGGTAAATTCTACGGAGACGGCTGGAGCACGGCGCAGTCGCCACGCTCGACGTACCTCGTGAGTAGCCTGCTGATGTTGCTGTTGATCGGCTTCGTCTTTTTCGCCCTGGTGCCTTGGAGTTCAGCGAAGCTGCCTTGAGCCTGAAGACGGAAACCTGCTACCTGTAGCGACACCCCAATGGCGATGCAGCAAGTACCGGGAATGAACCTGAGCAACGAGGAGGTCCTCTTCGAAGGAAAGCCCGCCTTGATTCACTCAATGGCCGCGCTGCTCCTGGTGATCGTTACGCTCGGACTCGCGGCGGCCTTCTTTTGGTTCAAGCGCGGTGGCGTCCACTATCGCATTACCAATCAGCGCATCGTGATCGATCGAGGGATTTTGTCGAAGAAGATGGAGCAACTCGACCTCTATCGCATCCAGGACTTCACGGTGGAGCGCCCGCTCGGCCAACGCATGATGGGTACGGGCAACATCCGACTCAGCACCTTTGACAAGACCACCCCCGTGGTTGAACTCGTTGGACTGAAGACGGACGTAGTGATGCTGTATGAGGTAATGCGACGCGCAGTTGAGGCGAACAAAACCTCACGCGGTGTGCGCACCGTGGACTACGAGAGCTGACGTGCAAGCCGACTCGCCCGCAACTGCCGAGGAGTTGAAGCAGCTCGCGAAGGGGCGGCGCCGGTTCCTGATGAAGAAGCTGCACTCGCTTTCGGGCGTGGTGCCGGTCGGCCTCTTCATGGTCTTCCATCTTTGGACGAACGCTCGGGCTCTCAACGGCCAAGCAAGCTTCGATTCGGGGGTCGAGCAGATTCAGGAGATGCCGTTTCTTCCCGTCCTGGAGTTCGGCCTGATTCTGCTGCCTCTGGCGTTCCATGCTTTGTACGGGGTGAAGCTCGCGTTCGAGGCTCGTCCAAACGTCGGCAATTACCCATTTAATCGAAACTGGATGTTCCTGGCCCAGCGCGTGACCGGCGTCGCTGCCTTCGCCTTTTTGATTTGGCATTTGTACGAGTTCTGGTTTCAGAAATGGACGGGCAACCTGGAACCCGCAGGGTTCTATCCCGAACTTTGCGAGAGCCTCTCGGCAACGCGCGCTGGTATTCCGCTCAACGCGCTCGCTTACGTCTTTGGGATCGCGGCCTGCGTCTTCCACTTCACCAACGGCCTGTGGGGCTTCTGCTTTTCCTTCGGCATCACCGTAAGTCGAAGGGCACAGCGACTTTCGGCGACCGTATTTGGCCTCTTGGGAGTCGCGCTGTTTTTTCTCGGCGCAAACACCGCAATCTACTTCGCGACGGGTTCACGGATCGCTCTGTTCGGTCGAGCACCAGGCAGCAAGTCGGCTCAGGTGTTGAGGACATGCCCCGATGTTCAACCGGCCAGCGCGGAGACCACCGGAGAGGCGCGCTGATCGCAATGGCAACCAAAGTTTCGATTCGTAGCGAAAACGGCAAGTTGCGGCGGGTGGCGGTCGTTGGGGGTGGTCTCGCTGGGCTGATGACGGCCTTGAAGCTGGCCGAAGTGAACGTCCCCGTCGACATCTTTAGTTTGGTGCCGGTCAAGCGCTCTCACTCGGTGTGCGCCCAAGGTGGAATCAACGCCTCGGTCAACACGAAGGGCGAGGGGGACAGTCCCGACATCCACTTCGCCGAGACGGTCTACGGCGGTGATTTTCTCGCGAATCAGCCGCTGGTGAAGGGCATGGCGAAGGCGGCGCCGGAGCTTGTTTACCTGCTCGATCGGATGGGCGTGCCGTTCAATCGCACCCCCGAAGGCTTGATCGACTTTCGCCGTTTTGGCGGCACGTTGTTCCACCGCACAGCCTACGCAGGCGCCACCACCGGGCAACAGTTGCTCTACGCCCTCGATGAGCAAGTGCGGCGCTTCGAGATGAAGCTCGCGTCCGACGAACGTGGCCTCGCTATCCCCGGCGAACCACTGGTTCGCAAACTCGAGTATTGGGACTTCCTCGAAACAGTGCGCGACGACAGCGGCGTCTGCGTTGGGCTCGTGGCGCAAGACCTCAAGTCGATGGCGGTGAAGTCGTTCCCCTACGATGCGGTCGTACTGGCCACCGGCGGCTGCGGCATCGTTTTCGGGAAGTCGACGCTGAGCGTGATCTGCACGGGTACGGCGGCAGCCAGCGCCTACTCGCAGGGTGCCGTCTACGCCAACGGCGAGTTCATTCAGGTGCACCCCACGGCCATCCCTGGTGCGGATAAGCTGCGGCTCATCTCCGAAAGCGCGCGTGGTGAGGGAGGCCGTGTTTGGGTTCCCAAAGACGCCACCGACGCACGCGCGCCGAAGGACATCCCGGAGAAAGAACGGGACTACTTTCTGGAGCGGACATACCCCGGGTACGGCAACCTCGTCCCGCGAGACATCGCTTCACGCGCGATCTTCAAAACCTGTTTCCACGAGGGCCGCGGCATCCGCAACTCGAGCACCGGGAAAAACGAGCATGAGGTTTACCTGGATCTCTCGCACAAGGACGAGAAGTTCCTCCGATCGAAGCTCGCCGGGATCTTGGAGATCTACGAAAAGTTCGTCGGAGTCGATCCATACAAGAACCCGATGAAGGTGTTCCCCGCGGTGCACTACTCCATGGGCGGGCTCTGGACCGACTTCGAAGCGACGTCGGATGGCCTTCCCGTGCAGGGCTCACCCCGCAATCACGCGACCAGCATTCCTGGGCTCTATGCGGTTGGTGAAGTGGACTACCAGTACCACGGTGCCAATCGACTTGGCGCCAACTCGCTGCTCTCTTGCCTCTACGGCGGGACCCTCACTGGGCCTGCGGTGGCGAGCTATCGCGCAGCCATGGCTCGCAGCGCCTTCGACCTGCCCAAGTCGATCTTCGATAAGGCTGAGAAAAAGTGCCACGAAGCGTTTGAGCAGTCGCTCAAGCAGAACCAGGACTCGGACAAGGCGGAGAACCCCTACCTGCTGCATCAGGAGTTGGGTGAGCTGATGCTGCGTGACTGTACGATCGAGCGAGACAACGCGACTCTCGACAAGGTGATCGGCAGTTTGGGGGAACTTGGGGAGCGCTATCAACATGTGCGCTGTACCGATCAGAGCTCCCGGGTGAATCAGGGAGCACCGTTCGTCAGGCATCTCGGCAATATGTTGCGGCTATCCCGCGTGATCGCAGAGGGCGCTCGTGCGCGTGATGAAAGCCGTGGTGCCCACTACAAGCCAGCCTTCGAGAACCGCGACGACGCAGAATGGCTCCGCACCACTCTCGCCTTAGCGAAGGAAGACGGAACCCCGAGGTTCGTTCGCAACTTTGATTACGAATGCGCTGGCAAGAGCGTGAGCATCAGCGACAAGGTTGATGTCAGCTTGGAGCAGCCGCGTGCCCGAAAGTACGAAGTTGCGGGTGCAGCCAGCAAAGGAGGCTCAGCGTGAGTGACGACACGAGCACTGCCAACGCGAAGCGACGCGTACGCCTCAAAGTCCTGCGTCAGGATTCACGCGAGGCCGCCGACAGCAAACGCTGGGAGGAGTTCGAGGTGGACTGGCTTCCACAAATGAACGTGAACAGCTGCCTCGAGCAAATCCGCCGATACCCGAAGACCTCGAATGGCAAGGTCGTTTCGCCGGTTGCGTGGGAGGCCGCCTGCCTGGAGGAGGTGTGCGGCTCTTGCACCATGCTGGTCAACGGTCGCGTTCGCCAAGCCTGTTCAACGCTCGTGGATTCGCTGCCCGCGGATGAACCCATCGTGCTCGAACCGCTGACCAAGTTCCCCCTCGAACGCGATCTGGTCGTGGATAGGTCGCGCATGTTCGATGCGCTGAAACAGGTGAAGGCCTGGGTTGTACTCGATGGTACACACGCCCTTGGCCCGGGCCCGCGCGAGAGCCAAGCGCAGCAGGAGGAGCGTTATGCTCTCGCCCGTTGCATGTCCTGCGGCTCCTGCCTCGAGGCTTGCCCTCAATACGCGGAGGAGAACGCGTTCATCGGGGCAGCAGCGATCAGCCAGGCGCGCCTCTTCAACCTCAATTCCACCGGCAAGGCAGACCGAGTCGCACGACTCGAGTCCCTGATGGGGGAGGGCGGAGTCGCAGACTGCGGAAAGGCGCAAGTCTGTGTTGAAGTCTGTCCGAAGGAGATTCCCTTGGTCGACTCGATCGCGGAGATGTCGCGCGACACCACCAAACACCTTCTATTTGGCTGGTTGCTCAAGTAGCCGAAACGGTCAGTCGCACACCGCGTCACCCGACACGCAGACCCCCGCGGAAGCGATCACGCCGCCCTGGCAAATGGCGCCCTCGCCGGCACAATTCGGCAGGTTTGGATCACACAGCTGAAGGCAGGTTCCTGTTTGGTAGCTGCAGATAAAGCCCTCGGCGCACGGACACGGCTGGCAAGTCGTACCGTCGCCAACGGGAACGCAGCTCGTCGTGCCCGTCGACTCTCGAACGATTGTGCAGCTTTCACCCGTCTCACAGTCGTCGCCTAGCAGCGTGCACGGCTTGGTAGGAACGCACACGGGAACCTGCACTGCGTTCGTCAATTCGACTGAGCTGTCGAATAGCGGCTGCAGCGCGCAGAAGGTCGTGACATCGGGACAGCCCTCGTCGAGGTCACCGCAGCAGAAAGGCTTGCACTGCCCAATCGGTGCTGGGCCGGCCCCACCTTCATTCACGGCTTCGACCGTGAGCACGCAACCGAAGCCCTCAGCGCACTCGGCGCTGGAGCCACAAACCTCGCCATCGAGTTTTGCGCCTGTGGGAGAGCAGGCGCTCTTGGCAACGCCCGCCTCCGTTGCGATCTTGCAGCTCAAGACAGCGGACCCACCACCATCGCCGCTGGCACCTGCGCCACCGCCGCCGGAACCACCGTCGTCTGAGCCACCGCCAACACTAGCGCCCGCGCTTCCTCCACCGTTTCCAGCGCTCGCGCCCTGCCCCCCGAGGCCTCCGGCACCACCCCCAGCAGGACCGACACCGCCAGCACCACCGTCACACCCGCCGCTTTCGCCAGGGATGCAGCTTTCCTCGCTCAGGCCGCAATACGATGCGTAGGTGAACTTGCCGGGCGGTGAAATGCCCCCACCGCCGCCTCCTGCGGCTGAGGTACTGGCCGAGGTCTCTGCTCCGAAACCACCCAAGCCGCCGAAGCCACCATTCGAGGTAAAGCCTTCACCGAAGGCACCACACGCAGTGGCTAGCGCGGCAAAAGTAAGCGGGGCGGCGAGACGGTAATTCATAGGGTAACCACGAAGGTAAGGGCTGAAGGTTAGCACTGAATCGCGTTGTGCCCCAGCTGAGCTGTATGAGCAGCACCTGGCAACCTCACCACCCTATTCACAGTTCGTGCCGCGTTCCTTTGTGGGCGAAGCCAGCGAAATGCACAGAACCTTTGGGCCTCGAGGGGGCCTCGCTGTGACATCGCTGTCCGATTGGGCCGTACGCCTGACACGCACCTTTGCGGCGACGCTTCATGGTAGAGTCCTCCACGGTTGACCCAAGCGATGGGTCGCCCGTCGAGATGGCCCAGCTCGCGAGCCCATGTACGAGGTCCTGATGCGATCACCCAAACGACTTTCTTTGACCCTAGGCTTGGCCGCATTGGCCGGCTGCCCTGACCCCAAAGGACAGTTCGATGCGTTCGGCGAACGATACGCAGCGATCAATGACCAAGGCGGCGCAGCCACCGGCGGCGGCGGTAGCGGTGAGTGCAGCGCGCCTGAGGCCGGCGTAGCAGACGGCAAATATCTATTCACGCTATCTGCCAATTTGAGCCCCGAAAAGGCGTTCGCGCTCGACGTGACCATGGTCACCAAAGAGGGGCCCGATGGCCTGCTGCTCGACCTTGAGCTGCAACCGCTGTCCAAGGATGACCAGCAGACTCCCGTGGGAGATCCGTTGACCTACGCGGACCTCGAGGTTGCTGCAGACGGTAGCTTCGATTGGGATCTCGGCGCGGTCGTCACGCTGATCGGCGCGGCCAATCCAGTGACGGGCGCGGATGTTGAGACCTCACTGGGCATCCAGGGTGACCTTTGCGCGAGCTCGCCGGACTTCGTGTGTGGAAGCGCGACGGGCATCGTGACCAAGCCCCTCAACATGTTCGACCTCGCTGGGTCGACCTTCACGTTCCAGAGGTACGAGGGAACGATTCCCTCGCCTCTGCTCAACTGTGCCAAAGACCCCGCTGTCTACTGACCTCACAGGAAGACCCATGCGCACCCTGAACAACCTCAGTCGTAGGCACAGCCGTTGGCTCGTGCCCGCCATCCTTGCCGTTGGTGGATCGCTGTTTCTCGTGGAAGACGCACAGGCAGCGGGCTTCGCCACCGCTCGCTTCGGCGGAGAACACGGCCATCCCACCACTGAAAATGCCACGGCCATCTACTACAACCCGGCCGGTATCGCCGAAGACTCGCCCGACCTCGAGGAGAAGGATTGGCGCGTCAAGATCTTCGTGGACGGCACGCTAGCCCTCCGTTGGGCGAGTTGGAGCCACGTCGCAAGCGCAACCGACGCAACGGAACCAGCCGGAAAACCTGCCGCCAATTCGGGGGAGGCCACGTTGTTCAACGTCGCCACCGCTCCTATGGCTGGCGCAACTTTTCAAATCGAGAATTTCGGGTTCGGGCTTGGTTTCTTCGTTCCGTTCGGCGGCGCCTCGTCGTGGGACAAGAACGAGAACTACAAGGATGACCCTGATTTCGCGGGGCCCTATGACGGCCCGCAGCGCTGGCACACGATCGATGGAACGTTGCGCTCGATCTACATCTCGGCAGCAGCGGCCTACGACATCCTCGATCGCGTGAGCATCGGCGCGTCATTCAACATGATCCGCTCCGAGGTGAACACGGTCCGCGCGCGTGAGCCCTCAGGCTCGAACAGCGTCAGCGGTGAGGGTCGTGCGCTCATCGACGTCAACGGCTGGAACGCATCATTCGGCGTTGGTGTCATCGGTGAGGTGGCAAAGAACAAGGTTTGGATCGGTATGTCCTACCAATCTCAGCCCGGTCTCGGCGACATGGCGCTCGAGGGCACGCTCGACAGCAACTACGGTGGTAACACTAGCCAAGACAACATCAAGCTCATCCAAGCTCTCCCGGATATCTTCCGGATTGGCGTACGCGCCCGACCGCTCAAGACGGTCGAGATGCGGTTTTTTGGCGACTACACCAACTGGGGCACGTTCAAGAGCCAGTGCATCATTCCCGAGGCCGCAGATGACTGTCCCGTGAATGAGGACGGCAGCGCAGTGGAAGGAACCGCGAATCCGCCGCTTGTGAACATCGTCCGCAATTGGGGTCCCTCGTTTGGAGTTCGTGGTGGTGGCTCCTACTGGGTCGTTCCCGAAATCGAGTTGTTCTTGGGGGCTGGCTACGACTCAAACGCCGTGCCCGACTCAACCTTGGAGCCCGCGCTGACTGACTTCCAGAAGGCGTCGCTTGCGGGCGGACTTCGGTTCCAGGTCGGCCAAACCTTCGCTATGGCGCTGTCGTATACGCACCTCTTTTACATCGAGCGCGACACGGCCGGTGAGAGCGTGCTCCCGGGATTGCAACAACCCTCAAGAACGCCTGACGCGGGGGGCCAGTACAATCAAACAATCGGCGTAATCAACACGAACATTCAGCTCTCGTTCTGATGAAAGCAAAATCTCTTCTCTTCTCCTTCGCGGTTGCCATCGCGACCTTCGGCTGTGGCGACCCGAAGGGAAAGGTCACAGCGGACTCAGTTGCTGGTTCAAAGCCGAAGACATCGGCCTCGGCTGCTCCATCAGCTGTCGTTGTCCGAAAGCTGAGTCCCTTTGCCGAGGCTGCGCTGAAAGAGCTCGACGCGACGAAGCTCAATGACCGGGAGAAGGAGGAACTCAAGCTCCAGCTCGGTGAGGCGATGTCACCTTGCCCCAACGTCCCCGTGCCACTAGCTCAATGTCTCGCTGAAAAGCGCGACTGTAAGTTGTGCGCTCCGGCTGGAGTGATGCTCACGCGCGCGGTCAGAGGTGGTCTTCCGAGCACCGAAGCAGTGAGCTTGATCGGGGCGCGATTCGACGCGAAGAACGTCAAGGAGATCACGCTCGGGAACGCGCCGATCAAGGGGCCGGCAGACGCGCCCGTGACGATCGTCGAGTGGGCCGACTTCGAGTGCCCGTTCTGTGCGGCTATGGTCCCCGTGATCGATCTGATCACGGAGCGATTCCCCGGACAGGTGCGTGTTGCATACAAGACGTACGCGCTGCCTGGTCACCCCCATGCACCGGAGGCGGCCTATGCCGCCCTCGCAGCCTACAGGCAGGGGAAGTTCTGGGAGATGCAACGCATGTTGTTCGACAACCAGAAGGCGCTCGAGAAGAAGGACCTCTTCAAGTACGCGCGTGAAGTCGACGTTGATTTCACGCAGTTCAAGAAGGACTTTGAAGACGCTGAGCTGCGGCAGGCCCTCAAGGAGGACATCACCTACGGTGACTCGGTTGGGGTCGGTGGTACGCCAACGCTCTTCATCAACGGGCGGCTTGTTCCGATGGAGAAGCTCGCTCCGTTTTATGAGGAGTTCGAGGAGTGGGTGAAGCTCGAGATCGTCCTGGCCGGGAAAACACCTGCGGAAGGAACCGAGAAGTACCACTCGATGAAAAAGATGCTGATGGCAGCAGCTGAAGAGGAGGGCAAGTCGCCCCCACCCGATGCCTCGGCTAGCGCCTCTCCGAGCGCCTCTGCGGCACCGTCTGCCGCCCCTGCATCGTCCGCTGCCGCAAGCGCCTCGGCCTCGCCGAAGTGAAGGTTTCGGATCCGTGCGGCTGTTTTCCTACGGGGCGCCACTATCCCGGCATCGCCCACCTCATTCGCGTTCGCGCGGTTGGGGTGGTCGAGGAGATCCCACCGGAAGCAGCCTGGCTCGATCAGGTCATCGCCTTCATCGATACCGAAACGACCGGAAGAAATCCGGCGGTCGATCGCGTGATCGAGATTGGCGTCGTGTTTGGGCGCAACGGCGAGATCTTCGACCGGCGCAATTGGCTGATCAACCCGGGTATGCCCATTCCCCCGGAATCAACCGAGATTCACGGCATCAAGGACGAGGACGTACGCAACGAGCCAACGATTGACACGATCTTCCCGGAGATCCTCAGTTGCCTCGAGGGCGCGATTCCCGCCGCCTACAACGCCGAATTCGACCGCAACTTCTTCAAAGCGGAGCTCGCGCGGTTCACCCAGACGCGACAGATGGACAAGCTGCCGCCGGCCTTCCGCAAAGAGGTGGAATGGCTCGATCCTCTCGTCTTTGCGCGGGAGATCTACAAGGACGAACAGAGTCGCGCGTTGGCGGACATGGCAACCCGGCTCGGCATCGAGCTGGAGAAGGCGCACCGTGCGATGCATGACGCCGAGGCCGCCTTGCGAGTCTTGTACGCCTTGGCCAAAGATCCGCGACTTCCGCGTGGGTATGCTGCGCTCTTGCAAGAGCAGCGTCGATTGGGGCGCGTATTCGAGGAAGGTCGGCGCTTCTGGCGCAAGCCTTCGTAGGCGCGTGTCGGCGGAGAAACCCAGCTCAGGAAAGGTGGACGAGTCAGCGTCGTCCCCGAAGAAGATTCGGCGCTTGCCTGTGCTCCAAACGTCGAACGCAGCGACCGAGCCGGAGGAAGAACGCACGCCGTTGCAGTGGCTGATCATCGGCGGATTCTGCATCCTTCTCTGCTGGATTCTGCTTGCCGGCGTCGTGAACGCTTTTTTCCAACGTGTGGCTCCGCAGGCTTACTTCGGCGTCGCGCTGGGCAATGTGCTCGCCTATGCGCTCGCAGTGGCAGCGGGCAGCTGGCTTCTTGGGAACCGAGCGCGCGTGGTTTCGGCACGCAGCGCACAGGCCGTGGCAGCAATTACTGCCGGGCTAGGCATCGGCATGAGCGTCGCATCATCCGAGGCTTCGCTCGATTTGTCCTGGCTGCTCTCGACGGCGATTTTGTTGTTCACCGCGCTCCTCGCAGCGCGGCTCGGTTTCGAGGTTGGGCGTCGACGAGCCGGCGTTTAGCTGCGGCTGAGCTTCACCTTGGCCAACGGCAGCTCCGAGAAGACGAGGCCAGAGGCGGAGTCCCGTGCGTCTTCAGCTACGTCCAGAAGAGGCCGCAACATGAAAGCTCGCACCCCAAGGCGCGGATGCGGGACCGTAAGCGACTCGGTATGGATGGTTTCGCCTTCGATCCACAGGATGTCGAGGTCGATCGTGCGCGGACCGTTCTTGACGTCCCTGGTTCTACCAAGCGCGGCTTCGATCGCTTGAAGTCGCAGCAGCAGGTCTGGCGCCTCGATCGCAGTCAGCAGCAGCACCGCACCGTTTAGGTACATGCCCTGGGCCGGGCCCCCCTCAGGCTCAGTCTCATAGATGGGCGACTGATCGGTGACGTGGATGTCTGGATCTGCACGCAATGCTTCGAGAGCATCGGCGATATTTTGGTGCCGGTCTCCGAGGTTGGCCCCGAAGCCGACCACCACCCGACGGATGTGGTCCACGATTCACCCTCTACTACAGGCCCGTCTCGACTTCGGAGCGAATCAACAAGCCGCCGAGGGGAAAACCACCTCGCTAGGCTGCAACGTCCTCTTTTCGGCGGCCACCCAGCCGTCGGCCCTCGGGTCGAGGCGGGAAGATACGCCGATCGTCGTCGCGTCTCCGCTCAATAACCGAACGCCGCGCGGGTTGCTCGGCTTGTTCAGGCTCCACAAACAGGCGCCGAAGCTGCTCGAACGTCTTGGGCATACTGCGAGCAACCACCGCGGAGTGGGCGCGACACAGCAGGATCGTCCGACTCTCGATCACGACACGGCATAGCTTAGCGCTCGCGAGAACCTCGCGACACACAGCACAGGGCGCCTCAGACTGCCTTCGAGCCATGCGGGCAAGAGAGCAGAGGCTGAAGCGCCCGTACAACTTTCCTGCAGACTCTTCAGGCGCGCTGTGTTGCCCGCTTTGACTCGACCCACTCGATCACCTTCGCGGCGGGCTTTGTCCCGGTGAAGCGCCCCAACTCTTGAATCCCCGTTGGGCTTGTCACGTTCACCTCCGTGAGATGCTCGCCGATGACATCGAGCCCTACGAAGTTGAGACCGTCTGCAACGAGACGCGGACCGATGGAGCGTACGAGTTCCTGTTCACGCGGAGTCAGCTCGGTCTTCACGACGCTGCCACCGACGTGAATGTTTGAGCGGATGTCGTCAGCGCGCGGCACCCGCAAGATGGCACCAAGCGGCTTACCTTCGAGCAAGAGGATGCGCTTGTCACCGACGGACACGGCGGGCAGGAAGGCCTGGACCATCGCCAGACGCTTCCCCTCGAAGGTCAGCACATCGACGATGCCACGCGCGTTCTTATCGTCTTTGAAGAGCGTCAAGACGCCTACGCCGCCGGCACCGTCGAGCGGCTTGATAACCGCACGACCTCCCACCTCGTCGACGAAAGCCAGGATCGTCTCGCGATCGCTGGTAACCATCGTCTTCGGCATCCACTCGGAGAAGTGCATCGCGTAGAGCTTCTCGTTGGCGTCTCGCAACCCGCGAGGGTCATTGAGGATCACGGGCCCACCCCGCACGTGCTCGAGCAGCAACGTCGCGTAGGAGTACGCACGATCAAAAGGCGGATCCTTCCGAATGAACACCGCATCCACGTCGTCGAGCGATACCTCGGCAGTGGTTTCGCCTAAGCGGATCCGCGGTTCTTCCGCGAAGGTCTCAATCGACCTGACCCTAGCGAAGGTACGCCCAGCACGAACGCCAAGCTCGTGAATGAGACAGTGAAGCGACTGGTGGCCACGTTCCTTCGCCGCTTCGATGAAAGCGAAGGTCGTGTCTTTGTCGGGGTTGACCCTGTCCAGGGAGTCCATCAGAAAGAGAAAACGCATAGGAGCCTCCGCTCTTCGCTGTCCGACATGCTTCATCGCACCCTCCCTCGAGGACTACAAGCCAAAGCCACACACTTCGGTTCGGCGCCTTTGGTCGCTCGTGCGGCGTTTGCTCTCTGCCTCGCGTGCTCGGGCCCAACACCAGCTCGTCCAACGGTCGAAGTGTCCGCCTCGAGCGCGACCAGGTCGGCCAGTGAGCAACGCCCTCCCCCGCCACCGGCGAAGACGGTTGAAGTCTTCGCAGTCGCGGCAGAGAACAGTCACGCTGTTGATGCAGCTCGCGCCGTCCTGGTTGAAGGTGGCAGCGCGGCAGACGCAACCATCGCCGGCATACTGGTGGGCTGCGCAGCGCATGCGTCGTCGTGCGGGTTGGGCGGCGGTGGCGCGGCACTGCTTTTTGACGCGGCGAGCTCGCGTACGCGTGCGCTCGACTTCCGCGAGACAGCACCTGTTGGGCTCAAGCGCAACGACCACATCGGCGCGCCGGAGTCGGCCAAGCGAGGCGTCGCTGTAGGGGTTCCCGGGTTAGCGGCCGGTCTTCGTGCCCTGCACCGACTTGCTGGGAAGTTGGAGTGGCGTCGACTGACGGAGATCGCGGCGCTCAAGGTCGAAGGCGGACTTGAGCTCTCCCCCTACATGGCGCAGGCGTTGGTATGGAACCAAGCTTGGCTCGCGAACGAACCTGATCACCAGGTATTGGGCCCCGATAACGCGAGCGATTCGGTTGGAAAGAAGTTCTTCAATCCGCCGCTCGCCGCAACGCTAAGAGCGCTCGGTGAAGGAGAGCGGGCCTTCTATGAAGGTCCCATCGCGGCGGAGGTGGTGCGCGCTGCGAAAACGTATGGCAGCCGGCTCGCGCTCACCGATCTCCAGGCCTACGCGGCGATCGAAAGAGAGCCCGTGGCGATCGACTATGGTGGTTTCACGATCGCCTCCATGCCTCCGACGTCGGCTGGCGGCGTAATCATGCTCGCGATGCTCAACATGCTACCGCCTTCGGAGCTCGCGTCACTCGAGCCGGCGTCGGGAGCCTTCCTTCACGTTCTCGCCGAAGGGCTGCGCGCAACCTACGCAGAGCGCGCGACGACGATTGGGGATCCTGACTTCACCAAGAGCGACTTCACGGCCCTATTCGATCGGCAGCGAATGGCCGAAAGGCGAGCGGCGATCGATCTGAAGAAGACGCGCATGCCAAAACTTCCGAGCGTCTCGGAGAGTGGCACCTTCAGCATTGTGGTCGCGGACTCTGCGGGAAACGTGGTCTCGCTCAGCGCCTCCCTCACCAGCATGTTCGGCGCAAAGATCATCACCAAGGGTGGCTTCGTCTTAAATGACGCGCTCTCTGAGTTCTCCATGGATGACTACGGGATGCGGGCTTTCACGCGAGGTCCAAACTTTCCCCGAGGGCGAGCTCGCCCTGTGTCGAACCTCGTACCGACGATTGTGACCAAAGACGGAAGAGCCACACTGGGCGTCAGTGCGTCAGGTGGGCTGCGTGGGACAACAGGCCTAACCCAGGTCTTGCTGGCTCACCTCGGTCGCGCCGAATCGTTGAGTGAGGCCATCGCGAAGGCGCGTATTCACGTCAACGCTGGCGGGGCGATACGGCTCGAGGAAGGCCTGATGGATCTCGTCGCCGACCTCACGAGCCGGGGTGAAACCGTCGAGCGGTCGCCTATCAGCTTCAGCGCCGTAACCGGCATCGCCATCAACCGAAGCGAAGCCGGGTCGACCTTCACGCCGGTCTTTGACACCCGCAAGGGAGGCGCCGTTTCGGTTGAAAAGGCGCCTGCAAACGTAACCGAATAGCACCTCCAGCGTAGACTAGAACCATGAAGGACCCGCCCATCCTACCGAGCGAAATCACCGATGAGGCTGAGCTGGCCGAGCATCAATCTCGTCGCAAGTTCCTCAAGCGAGGCGCGCTCACGGTGGCCGGCGCTGCCGTGTTCGGTGGTGGGCTGCTCGCGATTTCGTCAAAACGCGGGACGGCCAAAGCACCGGCGCTCTCGAGTCTACCGGAGCTATCGGCAGCACCGCCCTCGAGTTCGGCGCCGCTTGCACCCATTGCGCCGCTCGGTCCGCGAGATGCGCTCACGAGCGTTGAAGACGTTACGACCTACAACAACTTCTACGAGTTCGGCCTCGACAAGAATGAGCCCGCGGAAAACGCTGGCTCGCTGAAGGTTACTCCGTGGTCGGTCGTGGTCGATGGGGAGGTTGATAGCCCGCGCACTTTCGGGATCGAGGATCTGATGGCAGCCTTTCCACTCGAGGAGCGCATCTACCGAATGCGCTGCGTGGAAGCTTGGTCGATGGTGATTCCGTGGCTTGGTTTTCCGCTCGCCGCCTTGTTAGCGAAGGTGAAGCCAACTTCGCGCGCCAAGTACGTCGCCTTCACCACGCTCCAAGATCCGGTGCAAATGCCGGGGCAGCGGTCCAGCGTACTGGACTGGCCCTACACGGAAGGACTTCGGATCGACGAGGCCAATCACCCGCTCACCATTCTCGCGATGGGGCTCTACGGTCGCGCGTTACCGAACCAAAACGGCGCGCCCATTCGCCTGGTGGTTCCCTGGAAGTACGGGTTCAAAGGCATCAAATCGATCGTGAAGATCAGCCTGACCGAGCACCAGCCGAAGACTGCTTGGAACACCGCCGCCAAAGGCGAGTACGGCTTCTACGCCAACGTGAACCCAGACGTGTCGCATCCACGCTGGAGCCAAGCGAGCGAGCGCCGAATCGGGGATCTCGCTCGACGCCCCACCCTTCCCTTCAACGGTTATGCAGAACAGGTAGCTGGCCTTTACAGCGGGATGGATCTTGCGAAGTTCTTCTGAGCGTAAGGGCGACGAGTCTGCATCAATTCCGTGGGTGGTCTGGGTTGGCGGCCTGATGCCGGCCGCGTGGCTGGGCTTTCGCTGGACGCAAAACGAGCTTGGAGCGAACCCCGTTGGGGAAGCCCTCAATGCTTCGGGCGAGCTCGCGCTCAAGGCACTGCTGCTCTGTTTGGCCTGCACTCCACTGCGAGTCTTCGCCGGTGTGACGTGGCCGATGAGGGCCCGAAAGCACCTTGGCCTCTTGGCTGCAGCGTACGCTGGGATGCACGCCTTTTTGTACGTCGGAGTGGACCACTACGGGGAGTGGGCCAGTTTGATCGGTGACATGTTGGAGAACCCCTTCATCATCGTGGGGTCGGTGGCGGCGACGCTGCTCGTACCACTTACCGTGACGTCGTTCCAAGCCATGCGGCGAAGGCTCAAGCCTCGCACCTGGGTACGGCTGCACCAGCTGGTCTACCTGATCGGCGTTCTAGCGATTATTCACTTCGTGATGCGAGCCAAGAAGGACGCAACCGAGGCGTGGTTGCACGGCGCGGTGTTAGCGGTGCTGCTTGGCCTGCGCGTCGTGGATAGTTTCCTGCGCCGGAGCCGCAGGGCCCGCGCAGCACAGAGCTAGGCCTTCCAACGGATTAGACAGCGCACGCTTCTTTTGGAGTGGGGCTTGCGAATGGCGAAGGCACGCGTAGTCTTCGCGGCGCTGACGTCACAGCAGCAAGCCACACGAAGTCGTGAGGCTTTCCACCACGAAAGAGGACCGAACATGGCTTTCACCCTTCCCGAGCTTCCCTTCCCCAAGGACGCGCTCGCTCCCCACATCTCTGCAGAGACTTTGGACTTTCATCATGGCAAGCACCACCAAGCCTACGTAACCAAGCTCAATGAGCTAGTCGCTGCGGACGCTGGGCTCGCCGGCAAGAGCCTCGAGGACCTCGTGCGGACGACCTCCGGCGGCGTGTTCAACCAGGCAGCGCAGGTTTGGAATCACACGTTCTATTGGCACAGCATGAAGCCGCAGGGCGGCGGGGAGCCCACCGGGGACTTGCTCGCGGCGATCAACAAGGACTTCGGCAGTGTCTCGGCCTTCAAGGAGAAGTTCACCGCTGCCTGCATCGGCCAGTTCGGTTCAGGTTGGGCATGGCTCGTGAAGAACGCCGCCGGCACGCTCGAGATCACGCAGACCAGCAACGCCGGCTGCCCCCTCACCGAGGGGAAGACGCCCGTTCTGACCTGCGATGTTTGGGAGCACGCCTACTACGTCGACTACCGCAACGCGCGCGCCAAGTACGTCGAAGCGTGGTGGAACCTGGTCAACTGGGACCACGCTGCCTCCAAGCTCTAAGTTCTGCTGTCTCTCACGATCAGCAACGACAACGGCGCCCCCTCGGGGACGCCGTTTTTTACTTACCGTACCTTCGCCCATGACGGGTGGCTGCCAGAGCCGCAGCCGCCAGAGCCGCAGCTCTCAGAACGAAGCAACCATCTGCACGTTGTTGTCTTCATCGAGGTCCGACGCCAGCGCATACCCGACGCCGCTGCGCTCCGAAGCGGCAATCGAGAAGCCACGCATTTCACCGACATAAACCGGCGACTCACGTGCTGGTACTTCACGAACGATGCGCGGGCGGAGCCGGGTTTGGCGCATCTTGATTACGCTCGCATCGAAGACGTAGACGGTCAGCCGGTGCCCCTTCACCTTGTAGTGAAGCGCCGCTGTGTTGTGCGAATTCTCCACCATGTAGAGGCGCGCTCCGTCGAAGCTTGGGCTCGCTCCAATCCTCTCATTGCGCCGTAACAGCTGTAACGCAGACCGCTGCACGGGCACCCCGACGTAGGGCTCGAGCCGCGCGAGCTTCTCCGGATTCTCTTCCTCCGGGGGAAGTGGATTCGCGTGGAGGGCGACCAACTCATCCAAAACGGTGTCGAGCGTTGACTCCTTCGCCTTGCCCGGCGCAGCCGAAGGCGCATCCACATTGCTATTGCTGCCCGGCGAAGGCTGAATCGACGCTACTGCCGAGGAGTCGCGCGTGGCTCGCACGACGACGAAAAACACGAAGCATGCAGCGACGGCCAGAACAGCGGCCACACCGACGCGCCCCCTGGAGTCACGTTGCGTAGCCTGCGCCGTAACGACATCGGCGTGCTTTGCGTCTGACGGGCGAACCCCGGAAACCTCGAGTGATATCGCTCGTTCCACACGTTCACGAGCCGCAGCAGAACCACGCCTCGCACAGGAGCGGCGCAAGCTCGCCCGCATCGAGCGAATGAGCTCCATCTCATCACGACAGGAGGAGCACTCGAGGACGTGGTTCTCAACCTCGATGGCACGCGATGGCTCGAGTTCACCATCCACCAGGAGCATCACGCTTCGAGAGCAACAAGGGGTTCGGGTACTCACGCGAAGTGCGCTCATGATACAGCCCTGCGCCGCTCACGGAAGGCCGCTAGATCGGCTGGAGCAGAAATCTCCGGGCTGCTCTCCTGGGCCGGCCGGCTGGTCGTTTGTGCGGGTAGGATCCCCAAGACCTCTGCGTGGTCACGAAGGCGACTCTGCAGCAGCTTTCGACCGCGGTGGAGCCGACTCATCACGGTGCCGATGGGACAGCCCATCACGTCGGCGATCTCCTTGTAGGACAACTCCTCCACATCCGAGAGGATCACGGCGAGCCGGAAATCCTCGGGAAGCTCGTCCAACGCCGCGGAGAGCTCGGCCTCGATCAACGGCTTGAGTGCCGCTGACTCGGCATCACGCACGGCCCGCATGGTGGACGCGCTCGTCCAGTTCTCGACCAAGGTATCGGCGGTCGGGCCATCCAAAACGCCCCGCTCCATACCTCCGCGCCGATATTTGTTGATGAAGGTGTTGGTGAGGATGCGGAGCAACCAAGCCTTGAGGTTGGTCCCAGGCTCAAACTGGTCTTTTGCCCGAATCGCCTTCAGGATCGTGTCCTGAACCAAGTCCTCGGCTTCCGAGCTGCCTCGGGTCATCCGGCTGGCCACACTGAACAGAGTGTCCATGTGTCCGAGCATCTCGGTGGAAAAGGCGTCGGCCCGTGAAGGCGGCGCCTCTTTCGTTGCAGGTCGTCGGAACAGGAAGAAGGCCATGTTGGAATTACCAACCGACAGGGTGGCAATTGATTCCCCATCCGCAAGCTTTCCTGCTCAACCTCGAAAACTCCCCGCCGATTAGCGAGGATCAAAGAAGATCTCAGGAAGGCTTGCCGGAGTTCTTTTGGAGTTCTGCCACTTGAGCGGAGAGTTCGGCAACCTTGGCCTCGAGGGCGGCGACCTGGTCTCGGAGCTCAGCAAAGGACTTGGCACTGGGTACGATCGCCCGAATTCGTTCGTCCAAGGACGAGATGCTGCTCTCCATCAGCTCCGTTAGACGGCCTTTGCGTTCATCGCCACCGCGACGCTCTTCCGCTTTGCGGTCCTCTTCCTTCCGCGCCTCTGCTTCCAGCTCGGCCGCAGAGGGTTCCACCACTTTTGGCGGTGCAACGACCCCAGCGCCGTCGCTGGACTCTTGCTCAGTCGAAGGCGGGGGCATGAACCGGCCCAGCGTTCCTTCGCGAAGTTGGGTCAGTAACTTTTCCCCACGCTCCTGGATCAGGTCACGAAGGGCGGCCAGCGGGACGCTTCGCGGCTGAGCTCGAAGGTCCTCCGAGAGGATGAGAGCGAGCGTGACCTCGGTCTTGTCCTCCTTGGTCTTGTTGTCGATGATTTGGACTTCTTCACCCGCCCGAACCATCTCCCCGATTTGCTGCAGCGTGACGTACCGGCTGTCTCGCGTGTCGTACAGCTTTCGGTTCGAGTAACGCTTGATGACGCGCCGCGGCCCCCCGCGAAAAACTCCCGTGTCCTTGCTCGCATCCATCGGCGCGGCATTGGAGCACTTTGGACGGTACGTCCGCAACAAGGCCTTTTGCCCGGCGAGAAATTCGGCGAATTAGGGGGCCTGCGATATAGCGGGGCATGTTCCACCGAGCGCTCTGGCTCCTCGTCGCGCTGATCGTGACGGTCTGTTTGGGCTGTGATTCCCAACGCAGTACGCCCGAGTTGCTCGACTTGTCGGATGTGTCGCCTCGCTTGGTGAAGTCTGGCGACCAGATGGTGGTACTCGGGCGGGACCTTCCGGTCGGCCAAGTTGCAGACGCTCGCGTGCTGTTCGTTGGGTCCACGAGTCAGCCGGGCAAGCCAGCCAGCAGCAAACGCTCCATCGAGGTAACAGGTGCGCGACTCACGCGCGAGGGCGTCGAGTTCCACGTCGATGACGCGCTCCTCGCTCGCTTCTGCGGCGACGGCGAAGAGGCGGAACACGCTACCTTCAGCGGGAGGATCGAGGTCTGGTTACCGTCGACCGGTCGGCTGCCCGTCTACGGCTCACTCAAAGGGGACGTCGTCATAGACTTTGTGCCGCGACGTGCGTCACAGCGCGTTTTGCAGCTACGAGAGGCTGCCGTACGCGACACGGAGGAGCTGGTGGGAACAACCTTCAGTCCCATCGCGGATGGCGGCGGATTCGCTATCTCACAACTAGCTCCCGAGAGTCCGTTGGCGCAGGCTGGGGCGAAAGAAGGCGATCTCGTCCTCGCGCTCGACGCTCTCACGGTCCTGTCTCGCGACGACTTGCGTTTGCGAGGGGATGGAAAGCCAGCCGCGATCGAGGTTCTGCGGGCGGATGAGGCTCTCCTCCTATCGTTGCCAACCGATGGTTTTCGCTCAATGACCAGCACCTCCACCAATCTCGGTCTGGTGTTGCTCGGGGCTCTATTCGTGGCCTTTGCTTTACTCGCAGGCCCACTGGCGTTCTGGCTTAGGTGGCTGGCCTTCCGGGTGCGAGAAGCGCTGCTGAGTCGACGTGAGACTTCAGCCGTCGCCTCCATCCTGCGCACAGCGGGTGGCTTTGGCAGCGTGGGTCAGGCTCGTTCGGTTGGGCCGATCTTTCTGCTCTGTGTACTCGCCTTCTTCTTCGCGACATTTCCGTTCATTGAGCTGCGACTAGGTCTGCCGCTCGACATTCCCACGCTCTACCTGCTGAGCGTCACCGCCCGACTTACGACAGCCTTGCTCACGGGTGGCTGGGGAACCGGCGTCGGCATCGTGCGTCGCCGAATCACAGCGCTTGCATGGACGTTGCTCAGTGAGTTGCCAGCAACGCTAGCGCTCGCAGCAGCGCTCTGGACCGCAGGCAGCTTTCACGTGAAGGACTTGGTTCAATTTCAATGCGCGGCGGGTCTCGGTTTTACTGACTCTGGCAGTCAGCCCTGGATGTGGTTGGCGTTCAGAAATCCCCTGCTTGCCGCGCTCTTCGGCTTTGTCTTCGTAATTGCCTTGGTTGAGCGTGAGGATGGGGAGATGCAGCCCGCCGATTGGGTGCATCTGCTGCTCAGCAGCGGCCTTGGAGCGATCGTGTTCTTCGGCGGCTACGGCCTGCCCGGCACGGGGACGCTTGAACTGACGACGAAACCCTGGCTGCAACTGCTTGGGTCAGCCGTCTTCCTGTTCAAGTCGGTGGCGATTGCGTTGGTCGTGTTGGTGCTCCGCAGCGCGCTACCGCGCGTTCGGCCGCAAATCTACCGAACCATCACGCCGCGCCTCATTGCGCCATTTGCGGTGCTCTCCCTCGGCTTTACGGTTCTGGCCCGGCTCTATCCGCCGCTTCCGGCGGTTGAGCGCGCCGCGGCTTTGGTGGTGTTGTGTGGGGTTGGCTTGGTTCTGCTAATGCTGGTGGTTCCCGGGCTTAGCCGGCGCCGCCCAGAGTTCTCTGAGCGAGCGCGGGTAAATCCGTTCCTCTAGAGGAATCGCGTCCGCCAAGGTGGCATTGCATTTCCACATGAAAGAGCTTTTCCCTTCCCGTAAGGACAGCTTAACTTGTCAGCGTGTCACTGGATGAATCCCGGTTGAGTTGTACGAGCTGCGGGCTCCCGCTCTCGGGTTCTGCCTGTGCGGCGTGTGGAGGAAGCGGCTTGCCCTTGGCGCTCGCGGATGGCGTCGCGGGATCCGCAAGAGCGTATGCCTCGGAGACCGAGCGATCTGACCTCGGAGCGCATGCAGAGCTCGTCGACGGCAACTTCGGTAACCTCGTCGCACGATGCGTGAGTGCGCTCGGGATGTCCGAGCTCACGTCAGCAGAAACGCCTGATGGCCCTTTGTTCCGGGCAATGTTGCGGGGATTTGCGCTGTTTTTCCGCATTCGGCCGACCATTGGTGACCTTGTCATCGAGGTACCGGTGGTGAGGCTGCCGCTTACGCAGTACGTGGCGGCGCTTCGGCTGATTTTGGAGCTTTCAGATCGGGATCACTCGGCGGTTCGCTATTCAACCCGGGGAGAGCTGGTGATCGCGCGCTTCGTCGGGGTGCTTCCGACGATCAGCCCAGGCTCCTTTTACCAAGCTATCGAGTCGGTGCTCGAGGCTGCTCTCGATTGTGCGCGCGTGCTCGTTGGATCGTTTCAAGCACGCGAAATCACGCCCAAGGACTGTGCGGCATTGACGCTTGAGAGTTTCCCTCGGGGCATCGTCCTCACCGACGAATTGCCGACGTCGTCACAGCGCACGGCGTTGGCAGCCCAGTCGTCGCGCCGGGTCCCCACCCGCGAGCTGCTCGGGCCAACGCGCCCTACGCCGGTCGCCGACGTGCCCGCCATTTTGATGCCTCCGGGCGGGCCCGCTCAGCCCAAAGCAGCAGCAGCAGCCAACCCACGCCCGACGCCCGCCAAGTCTCCTTCGGTTCCACCTCCGGTGAAGCCCGCCGCGCCAGCCGCACAGCCCGCGTTGAGGCCCCCGCAGCGAGAGGTCCCCAAGCCGCGTGAAGAGCACACGCCCCCGACGGCACCGTCGCCCGCCGACGTACCGCCGCTCCGTGGCTCGAACCACCCACCGCCCGCAGCAGCAAAGCCCGTCACCCCTGCGGCACCGGCCGTTAGTCCCATCACACAAACAAGCGCTGCATCGCCCCCCAAGGCAGGCTCTCGGCATGCAGCTCTCTGTGAGCTTTTGCACAAGGCTCAGACTTTGGGCGCCGTGCTCAGCTTCGCGGACCAACCGGCCACCATGTGTTTGCTGATCCGTGCCACCGTCTATCGCACGATCCTCGAGCATGAGCAGGCTGCGCCGGGTGCAGCGGCCCACTTGGCGACGTCCACCGCCACGCTCACCAAGGAGATCTACATCACGGCCCCTGGCAAACGCCGCGGCTCGATGGCCATACCGCCGACCGCACCAGCCTTCGAGACGATGGCAGATATCGTGGCGAAGGAAGGCGTCGTCCAATCGAGCGAACCATTGGTCATTCAGCCAATAACCACAGCGCAAGAGGCGAAGCAGCACCTTGCTCGCTACGTGTCGGAGATCGACCAAGCACCCAGCGACGTGGACCTGCGTCACTTCTTGGCACTCGGTGCACTCTCGGAGCTGCTGGTCCGGGCCAAGTTGCCCCCGGCAACGCAGGAACGACTCAAGGGCATCCTTGCGCACGCGCGTAAAGAAGGCCCCAAACAACAGGTTGTGGAGCTGATGATGACCGCACTCAACCGGATGATCGCCTGATGATTGCGCTCTCAGAACTAGCCGCTCGTGTTGGCCCCTCCATCGTCGGCGTTGTTTCGCCAACCAATCGTGGGTCGGGTTATTGCGCGCTCGCAAACGGACTCATCGTCACAAGCTTGGACACCGTCGGTTACGACCGCGAGGTTCAGCTCATGCTCGAGAACGGCTCGAGTGTGGCAGCCGTCGTGGTGCGAGCGAACGTGGCATTGGACGTAGCGCTGCTCCTTCCCAAGGAGCCCCTCGAGTTACCACCGCTCGCAAGCGGGGCCGATCCGCAGCTTGGCGACGAAGTTGCGATCATGGGCCGCGCTCACTCCGAGCCGATCGTGATGCGTTCGCGCATCGCTTCGACCAACCGCATCTACGAGCAGTTCAGTCACGTACAGCTCGACGTAGCGCCCGATGAGTTCTCGCTCGGCGCCCCGGTGCTGGACGCCAACGGTGGTGTGCTGGGATTGATCGTTCGATCACGCCGAGTGCGCACCCTCGGGGATCGCAACGCTCACAAGTGGGTCTCCGGCCTTGTGCTCCCGATCTCATCGTTCGAGGGTGGCCTCCTCTCGGCGGACGGCCCGCATGAAGAGATCCTCGAGCTGCTACCCGAGTATGGGTGTCCCAAGTGCGACACCATCTTCGAGCCGGAGCTGGATCGCTGCCTCGAGTGCGGGACCCTTCTCCCCCATCGGTTTGCGCGCGAAACGTTGGCGCCCCCGCTCAAACCGTCCTTGCGGGGTGGCTTCGCCGTCAAGGCGGCGCTCGCGTCGTTGGGGATCCCGCGCAACCGAGCCCAGGTTGGTCCGCGCACGTGGCGCTTCGCTCCGGCGATTCAAGACCAGGCCTTTGGCGCACAGTTGGATCTCACGACCGATGACGACGGCGGCAACCTCGTATTGCGCAGCCCGGTCGTTCGGCTACCGATCGAGAACTTCGAGCCGCTCTATCGGCATCTGCTCACGCTGAATGACGAAACCTCCGGGGAATACCGCTTTAGCGTCGTCGACTCGAGCGTCTACCTCAGCGTCTTCATCCCCTCTACCGCGGTGGACCCTGCGTCCTTCCCCACGGTCGTGAGCGACTTCTCGCGGACGCTGACGCTCTATCGCACAACCTTCCAACGGCACTTTGGGCTCGAACCACTCTTCGAGAACGAAGTCGATTTCTGACGCAACGAGCAACCGCCTGGCACGTAAGGGTCGGGCATGAACGTGCGCACGCAGTTTGCCTGGCGAATCTTGCTTCCAGTGGCGCTTTGCAGCATCTCCTGCCAGCAAAACGATCAACCGGCTGAAGCGACAGCGCTGCTTGAGTCGGTTCAAGCGGACAACTATCGAGAGTGGCAACGTGCGCCAGGGTACGGCGCGCGGACCCCGACCAGCGCCCCACACGGTGACTCGGTCGAGATCTTCGTCAATGACGTCTTGGCCGACGCATTGACAGCGCAAGCGCTAGAGGAGTGGCCGGTGGGCTCAATCGTCGCCAAAGACGGCTACGATTCGGATGGCGCGCTAGAGCTGATCGCGTTGATGGAAAAGCGTGAATCCGGCTGGTTCTGGGCGGAGTATGACGCTGATGGTGAACCACTCTACTCGGGCGAACCAGGCATTTGTCTCGACTGCCACGCCAGCGGTGACGACTACGTTCGCGCCTTCGGTTTTGCCCAGTAGGGGCTGACGCTATTCACAAAACGCCCGCACGCCGCTGCCGCGTGCGACGAAGTCGAAGGACAATGCACGCTGTTCTTTGCTGGCGGCCATCGCAGTGCTGAGCCGTTTGCCGACCGTCGTCGCGCAAAGGACGGCTCTATCCGAGGCACCACCGGAGTCCTCCCAGCAGGCTTGCCCGCCGCCGCTCGAGCCGGGCCAGACCCGCAGCTTTATCGGCACGTTCACGTCAAACGGGTTCTCCCGTCCGCACGACGCTTCCCCGCTCTCGAGCCCACTCTGAATCGCTGCGATCTCAAGCCGAGATGCGGGCCGGGCACCGAGCCCCCACGAGTCGTTGCATGCAAATGCTTTGTTTTCACGCGGCTCCGTAGCCACTTCGGTGACCGCGATGGCCAAGCCAACACTGCGAAGTTTTCGCACGAGCTTGAGCGCGTCTTTGAGTCGCTGCAGCGGCAATTCTCCCTCTGCGACGATCAACAAACCTGGCGCGCGCTCGTCGAGCACCGAGCTGAATCGAGCCAAGCCGGTGTCATCGAGTCGCTCCACCCCCCGCTTGCCCAAGATTGATACGTAGTAGGCGCTGTTCGTCACCACCCAAACCGTCGTGTCGTCGCGCCCGATCTCTTCAATCGGAGGTGAAACGAGCGCGATCGGCACTTCCGTCTTCGACAGCCGAGCCCCGCCACCGAGGCTGAATCGAACCGTGGCGGGCTGGGCGAAAAGCGCATCGAGATCCGCCACAGCAGGTGGCAACCGTCCTGGACGAACAGCGCCCAAGCTCAACGAACTGTCGCGCATGAGACACGGCGCAAACGCCGTAGAAACTTGCTGACCTCGCTCGGCGAGATGCTGGGCAACAGTAACCCCCGCAGCGTCAGCTCCCCGCGATTCAGCGCTCCCAGCGCGCAGCGCGCGCCGCTCTCGAGCGCCCAAGACGATCAGCATCGCTACGACCACCACGCTGAGACCCAGCCCGATACCCAGCGCGATGCGGTGAGCCGGCTTCAGACTGGCGGGCGTCGCGGCCGTTATCGAAGTGGAAGGAGCCGAGCGAGGGGAGCCGACCGACTGCAACGGGGCCACGGCCGGAGAGCTTGCGGGAGGTGGTTGTCCGGCGTGGTCGCTCGGCACGGGTGCTGGCGGCATCGCGAGAGGCGCAACCACCGCGGGCAACGCTGGCTCGAAACTCGGCTGGCTCGGCTGGTGGGTAACACTCGACGCTGGCTCGACAGAACTCGGCCCGCTCGTAATGTCCCACTGATCGAAGTTAGGCGGCTGCTGCGTCACCAGAGTCACTTCCGCTTGCAACGGCGCTGGGGTTTCAAACGGGACGAGGGCCTCAGCTAGCTCGAGCACCGACGAAAACCGATCCGACCGGTTCTTCTTCAGAGCACGGTCGACCACCCATTCGAGCGCCTCAGGCGCAGCAGGAAGAAACTCACGCAACCGGCGCGCTGGATCGGCAGCGATTGCAGCCGTAACCGCGTGCGCCGACTCCCCCGCGAAGGGAGGCTGCCCGGTGATCAGCTCGAACAGCACTACGCCCAGCGCCCATACGTCACTTCGAGCGTCGACATCGCGCAGCGCCCGCACTTGTTCGGGTGACATGTACAGCGGCGTACCCACCGTCACGTGGATCTGGGTCAGGTGAGCCGCCCCCAGATCGACCTTGGATACGCCGAAATCGATCACCTTGATGATGCCCGTGCCATTCGCTGATGCGGCAAGAAACAGGTTCTCTGGCTTGAGGTCGCGATGAACGATGCCCGCGGCGTGAACGTCGGCGAGACCCATGCAAGCCTGCCGCACCCAGCCGACCGCGGTGTGAATCGGCACAGATCCGAGCTTGTCGAGCAAGCCGCCAAGATCGGTTCCTTCAAGCCATTCCATGGAGAGGAACGGCAAACCCAGCTCGGTCCGCCCGGTGTCGAAGACGCGCACGACATGCGGATTGTCCACGCGCGAGATGGCCACGCCTTCGCGGTGAATGCGCTCAACCACCTCGGGGACGTCGAGGATCTCCGGCCGGAGCACCTTCAGCGCGATCTTGTGCCCCCGTGCGCGGTCGAAGGCCTCGAACAAGACGCCCATCGCCCCTCCGCCTCGCGCTGCCAGAACGTGAAACCGCCCGAGGACTTCCTCGCCTGGCAAGGGCAAGCGGATGGCAGAGGCGGTCACGCACATCCTCGGTACGCGTGCACGCTGGCATCGTCAATGCCACCGAGGGCGATCAAAAGCTGCCGACAAGAACCCTATGATCGCCGAAACATTGCTCACCGGCTCACAGCTTGACATGCTTGGCCCATGCGTCTGGAAAAGCAGCTCATTGGGACCGCTACACTCCTTGCCGTACTCGGCTGTGGCGGAAGCAATGGAAAGCCCGACAACACCGCTTGGGAAACGCGTCAGGGCTTCAGAATGCCGGGCGTCAACGAAGAGGGCGAGGTTGACTTCGCGGCAAAGAGCACTCGATTTTCGGGCTTTGATTGGGTGGGTGTGCGGCACGATCTCGCGATCAATCCGAACTTGGAGCAGAAGACGCCCGAGTGCAGCTGCCTGGCAGTCGAGATGGGTGACCCGAACGATCCTCGGTTCGTTTGGCGCGGGCCCAAGCCGGATCTCAACCCCGTGAACGTGGCGATCGCCGTAAGCGCTTTCAACGTGGACTGTCCAGGCGGTTCCGCGAACAAAGCCGACCGTCGACCTTCGATCCGCGCGGTCGACCGCGTTGGGAAAGACGTCGTCATCGAAATTGAGGAGCTTCCTGCCGACCGCCCGGTCGCAACGGGCGCGATCATGCGTCCGCTCGAGCCAGGCGGGAACCTGTACGTCCGACCGCGCAACAAGAATCTCCCTTACGCGAAGATTTCGGGTAAGCAGCTCTGCCGCGTGAAGTGACCGTGGAGTAGAGTGGCTGGGTGACAACACCCGGCGAACCTGAGTTCAGCGAGCCGCTCGAACTCGCATTGCTCGCGCCCTTTCGAGCGCCCGGTCGCGAGGCCGTCTTTCGCCCTGATACAGCCCCTAGTTCGAGCGGGCTCATAGTGGAAGGCGCACTGCTCGCGGCGGCCCGTGTGGTCGGCGTCGGCGATGGCGCCACGGTCATCCTGCTGCAGCCTCGGCTCGATCTCGAGCTGCTCATGTGCGAGGCCGTTTCGATCGCCGAGAGTTGTTTTGGGGTATCGGCCTCGCGGTTCCAGAACTTGTTGCCGCGCTTGCCAGCTCCTGAAGCCATCGCCGAGCTGTTGCGCTCAATCGCCCTATCGAACGATGCCTCGCTACCGCCGCCTTCCCTCGAGCGCGCACTCAGCGTTTTGGCGCTACTGCGGCGCAGGAACCGACAAGCAACGCTCCATGTACGTTTGCTCGAAGCCGAGCTTCGCTTCCACACCGCAGATAGCCGGGACTTGCGGACCGGCAGCTGGCCGGGCCCGGTGGCGCATTCGCACTCACCGGGGCTAATCACGCGCTCGCTGCGGCCGGAAACGGTGGAGCTACCCGAGGTCGCCACGGCGATCCAGACGTTGTTCAACGATCTCGAATTACGCGCCAAACGGCCGATTCGTGGCACCTTCGCATCGACCGCCGACAACCAGGTCTTCCCGGTCCACCTCGTGCCCGCTAAACGAGTGGGCCTCGCGTCGTTCGCGCTCGCCGCGCAGCTGCTCGACCAGGGCCGCATCAAGCCGAGCGATCTCCCCTCGATCATCGATGAGGCCGACCTCACCGTCGCAGCGCCATTGGAGCTCGATCTGACGAGCGCGCGCATCCTCGTGGCCGGGATCGGAGCTGGGCCGGGAACGGCGCATGGCCGAGCGTGCCTGTCGCTAAACGAGGCACGGCAGCAGGGCGCCGCCGATTCGGAGGGCATCATCTTGTTCGTGCATGAGGTGACCAAAGATGACGCCGATGCGCTGCGCGCAGCCGCCGGCATCGTCACGGTGCGCGGCGGATTGACGGGCGAGGCCGCTGTGATGGCTCGCGCGCTATCAAAGCCGTGCATCGCCTCGGGTTCGGCGATGACGCTGACCGAGAGTGAGGTGCGCGGTGGCGGAGCCACCATTCGGCCTGGAGACGCCATCACCTTGGACGGAAAGACGGGCCTCATCGTGGCCGGCTTCGTACCGCGCAAGCTCGGTTCACTGAGCCCGGAGGTGGCTCGGGTGCTCGCGTTGCTGCCGAATGAGAACGTGCTCGTGCGCAGCAGGACCGCCGCCGACGTAGCCACGGCCAAGAACCTCGGCGCCGGCGGCGTTTTCCTCGAAAGCGACGAGCAGAGCGTTCTTGAAGCGGCCCATCGGCTCGCTCTACCCGTATTCGCGCGAGAGCCGCTCAGCGCTGCTCTTCAAACGGCTGCGCAGCAGCTGAACATTCAGCTACGAACGCTCGAAGTACCAGCCGGCCCAGGCCGAAAAGACGTAGCTGGCTTCCAGGTTTGTGAGCCGGATGACACGTTGAGCACGCGACTAGCGGCGCTCGCCACGAGCGGCGACGAACCAGCCTGACGCTCGCGCGCGCCAACGAGTCATTTACAGACGGCATCTCGCGTTGCACCCTAGGCCCATGGGCATCTTCGACCGCATGGGCAAAGTCATCTCGAGCAACATGAACGCCCTCCTCGACAAGGCGGAAGATCCGGGCAAGTCGGTCGAGTTCTTGGTCGAAGAAATGAAGGACCAGGTCAAGGCCGGGCGCAAAGAGCTGGTCGAGGGCTTGGCCGCCGAAAAGGTCCTGCGCAAAAAGGTCGAAGACTTCGACGTTGAAGTCGAAAAGTGGGAGAAGCGCGCGGAGCTCGCGCTCAAAGCCGACGATGAGAAGCTCGCACGCGAGGCTCTTACGCAGAAGAAGCGCGTCGTTGGAGAACGTGACCGCGCCGAGTCCCTGCGCGCCGAGCAGCGTGCAGCCGTCCTCAGCATGAAGGCCGAGCTCGAGCGCATGGAAGCGAAGCAGCAAGAGTACGAGGCCCGCAAAGGAACGATCGCGACCCAGCTCAAACAGGCTCGGGCCGGCGGTGGAGCAGAGGGTCTCGGCGCCAAAGGCAATGGAGGCGCGTTCGATGAGTTTCGTCGGATGGAGGCCAAGATCGAGCATCACGTCGAGGAAGCCGCGGCCCGCCGCGAAGTGGACGACGCGCTCGGTGGCGGCACCGATGAGGCCGCACTCGAAGCGAAGTTCCGTCGGCTCGAGGGCTCGGCACCCAGCGAGGGCGGACCAACGCCGGAGCTCGACGACGAGATATCGCGGCTCAAAAAGAAGATTCGCATCGGCACCTGAGGACCCCTGTGACCGAGGCCGTCGTCGTGAGTTTTCGCTGGTCCGCGCTCGAGACCCCTGAGCGCGCCGTTGCGCGCGCCCGAGCTGCGGCGGTGGAGGCCGCCGAGCTTGGCGGTCGGCTAGCGGGGTTTGGCGGCTTTGAGGTCGCGTTCCGTTTCGATGCCGAGGAGATCGAAGCAGCGGCGCTGTTCGCGCGCAGCGTGGTTCAGCGCATCCCGTCGCTTGGTCGAGCAGGCATGGCGCGCGGCGCTGTGGCCGCTTTCGAAACGGAGGACGGCCTGAATCAGCTCGCCTGGGGTGAGCCCCTCGTGATCGCGGCCGCACTCGCGCGCCTCGCAGAGCTTGGTTCGGTGTTGCTCTTGGAGGACCTCGCCAAAGAGTTCCCGCATGCGCTGCAAAGCGGTGGCCCCGGCCGGGAGCTTCCGTTCGCGGGGCGAACCCGAGCCACGGTGAAGCTCGAGGCGCTCTCCTTCGAGGCTGATTCCGCGGTGATCGAAGAAGCTCCCAATCTCTCGGAGACAGCCCAAGTGCGAGCGGCGCCAGTGATGTCGCCGTCCACGTTTCCCCCAGCCGCAGATCCTCCGCGGCGCAGTCACACCGGCTCGTACGAAATGCTCGAATTAGCGCGCAGCGCGCTGCTGCGCAGCGACTCCGTTTCGCTCGATACGGCGGTCTCGGAGCTCAACCTCTCGGCGCAAAACAAAGAGATCGTTGAACGTTTGGCCGGCGTTCTGGCGATGACCCGTGGTGCCAATGAGGAGGGCCTGCGCGTGCTCCGGCGCGCAGCCGAAACCGAGCAAACCGACGACAAACGCGCACGGGCGGTGCTGGCCTACGCGATCGGTGTCGCAGCCGCGGGCCGTCACGAAGAAGCGCTGCTCGAAGCTCTCAGCGCGCTCTCGATCACGAGGCAAAGCCAAGATCCAAGCGGAGAACGGGCCTGCGCCAGGTTCCTTGCGCAGCTCGCATTTGCCAACGGCCACGTGGACGCAGCGAGCGCGTGGGAACACGTGGCTCAGCGCGCCGCGGATTGATAATCTTTGCGCGTGGACGCTGAAGTTTGTCTCGGGTGCGGCGGTGTTGTTGATCCTATCGCGGCCGAGCGATGCACCTGCCCACCGCCTTCGATTCAACCGCGCAGCCACACCGAGGCGCCTACCAGCTATCGCAACGGGCCGGTGCTGAGTCCGTGTCCGCGCTGTCGCGGGCGGCTCAACATCAAGCGATACCTCGATGCGGACGTGGTCGAGTGCCTGCAGTGCTGTGGGATTTTCCTCTCGCGAGAGATGGTGGAGAAGCTCGACGGTCCGTTTGGCGGTGCGTTTCGCATCGCCTTCCCGCGCAGACCAGCGCCCGAGCTAGGTCCCGTCAGCTACATCCCTTGTTTGGGCTGCGGGACACGAATGAATCGCAAGGTGTTCGCCCAAATAAGCGGAGTCATCGTGGACGTGTGCAAAGAGCATGGCGTTTGGTTCGACGCCGGTGAAGTTGCAGCCATCGTGGCCTTCATCGATGCCGGCGGTTTGAAGACCGCTGAAGCGCGTGAGACGCAGAAGCGCGCCAACGAACGGAAGGCTTTGCAGCGGCAATTTCAGGTGGTTCACGCAGAGTCAGCGCGCGCGCTGGCGAACATGTACAGCCACCAAGGTCGGGGCGGGCCCGGGGTGGACGCGATGCACACCCTCGTGGGCATCGACTTCGGTGGCCTCTTTGGCTGAGCCGAGGCCGCGGAAGCCATCCCCCCAGCTCATGAGGGTTGCAGCGCGCAGCGAATCTGCGGACACTCGGCGCAGTCATGAGCAACTCGTCCAAAAACTGGACGCGCGCTAAAGCAACCGGCATCGTTAAGGGCGTAAAAATGGCCAGCGTGCAGACATCCAGGGAGCCGAAGTCGCCAATGATGAGGGGTTGTGTAGCCGTCCTCGGGTTCTTGATCGTTGGGCTGGGGATTACCTCACCTGGGTGTCTTCCCACGCTGCCTGCGATCCCGACTATCGCACCTGTGGCGCCCGAGCTTCAGATCCCGCAGGCCCCTGAGCTCAAGATTCCCGAGTTCACGCCGCCTACCGTTGAACCCCCCGAGGGGCCCGAGCTGCCCGCCAAGCCGCCCGAGGGCGAGGGCAACTGCTGTATTCGCAAGGGCAACCTGCTCAAGAAAGAGTGTGAAGGGGCGATGAGCTGCTGCGTCGACAAGTTCGAGGACGCTGGCGATTGCGAAGAAGTTGAAGGCCTCTGGTTCTTCTCTAAAGAAGGTTGCGCGGGCGCCTGCTAGCAAGGGTAGTGCAATGGCTGCAAAGCCGTGCGAACCTTTCCCCTGAAACCAATGGCAAACTCTCGCGAATTTAACCTCGACGCCGTCCGCACGGATGGTTGGTTCGAGCGCATTGGCGAAGGCATCGGGAGCTTTCAAGCCCTGTGCGAGATCGTCGGCGAGACCTTCTTTGCCTTCTCGATGATCACCGGCGCGAGGATCACAGCGCTAACGGTCGATCGTCGGAACCCCGACAACACGCTCGTCGACTTCGTGGTGGGCGCCGCGCCCGATGACGACACCACCGACGCTCAACAGCTGAAGTTGGCAGACTTTCGCACCCGCTTGGTCGGTGCCTTGCTCACCGACGACATCTCGCCCCCCGCGCCAGCGGCAGAGGACGTGGAAGCGATCCAGCAGCACATCGGCGTCCGCTACCTGCTGCTCGCGCCGATCTACGGCTACTCCTTGCGCAAACTCACCGTGACGGGTTCGCACTCGCTGCTCACCCTGCTCCATGACGGTGAAGAAGAATCGCTCGAGCTGACCGAGTTCCGAGCCCACATCCGCGCGCACGTCCGTGAAGAGCTCGAGCGGGCTTCAGCCGGCCACCGCAGCGCCATTGACCTAACCAAGGTGGGTGAAGCCGAGCTCGCCGCCGAGAGCGGCGACTATTCGCGCGTGGTGCAGCTGCTCGCCGCTTGGCCGGCTCCGCTGGCAATCTTCCTGCGCACGCCCGAAGGGCAAATGCTCGCGCCGGAAGCGCGCTCGCTGATCGCCAAGGGCCTCGGCCTGCTCGGTAGCGCCTGCGTTGAACTGGGCGAGCCGCAGCAAGGCGAGGAAGTGCTCCGCCTCGGCATCCAGTACGCTCAGGATGGCCCGGTCGCGAGCGACCTCTTCCGCAGGCTTGGGCAAGCCATGCTTTCGACCGGCCGCCCCGGCGAGGCCATCGGACCGCTGCGCAGAGCCATCAGCCTCGGGGCCTCCCCCAAGGTCGTCTGGCCGATGCTGACGAAGGTGTTCGTCGAGCGCGAGCGTTATCTCGCCGCCCTGCACTGCGCCCGTGAAGCACGCGCCGCCGGCGTTGAAGAGCCGGAGCTCGTCAGCGAGATGCAGCTGATCGAACAGAAGCTCGGCAGCGCCCTGACGAAGTGGCGCGGTCTGCTGATCACGTCGAGAAACGGCTAGCCTCTCCTGAAGGAGTTACACTTGTGCCTCGTGCGGCCTGCTCACGTATGGCCTCATAGTCGCTAAATTCGGTACCGAGCGCTCGATCGAGGACTCGCACGAAGAGGCCGTAGTGACCTGCTAGCCGCACGTGATGCAGCGAGTGAAAGGCGGTCCCGATGAACACTGCCCCCAGTAGGGACCGCCCAAAGGCTCGCGGCGTCAGCTCGACGTTGCTGTGCGCCGCGACGTTTAATATGTAATTCAGCCACAGGTAAATCTCGAGGCCGCGGATGGATACCGGCACGAATTGATTGACCAGTACCGCCGCACCGACGGTCCCCGCGAGCAGCACCAAACGCTCGAGGACGGAGAATGAGAGCGCCGAGAGTGGCTGGGTTACGCGCGCAACATGATGTTGGCGATGAATCCAGAACAGCGCGCGCGTGTGAAACAGGCGATGGGTTACGTAAAACCAAATCTCAAACCACACGAACATCAGCAAGAAGGAAGCGGTGACCCACAGCGCACCGTCCAACGTCGGTGAAGCGGTGATCGTTTGCAGCAATTGGGCATGCAAGACCAGCGCAATAATCACTGCATCCACGGCGACGACGCCGAGCGCGGCGACCAGCTCCTTACGCAGCTGGGAGGACGAGATGGCCCCTTGCACCACCGCTCGCCGCCGCGCCCACCGCGTATTGCATAGTAGGGTCGCGATGACCGTCACCACGGCGCCGCGAGCGACCAGCATCCCCAAGAGGAAGAGCGCGCTGCGCACGGTCCCGGGGGTCAACGGTAGCTGCAGGTCCATTGGCAGCTACAGCTCGGGGAACCTACCCAAGTATTGCAGGACAAAATCGGGCCGGTCGGTCTGCCCAATATCGAGGCCGTTGGCGAAGTTTGGCTCGTACGCGCTCAGGTCCCCCGAGAAGGAAACCGCGACGTCGATCACGAACAGGTCAAGCAGCGCGCGATGGCCAGCGGCGTGCACGGCGTCCAGCATCTCGACCGAGCCTTCATTGACCTCGACGATCACCGGCGGATGATCCGCGAAGTGCTCGAGCTGCTCCGCAAGCTGCTCGGGGCTCTCGACGCGAATCATCGTGAAAAGGTTGGGCTCGATCGCCAGCGCCTGATCGATCTTGTCGACCGAGCTCGTATCGAAGATCGCCCAATCGAGCGTGTCGGTCGCGAGCACGGCCGCAACCAGGAGATCCACGCGGTCGGTCTTGTTGGCGTCGATCAGTACGTGCACCTTTCCGCGGGCTGCAGTCAAAATCTGCTCGAGCGTCGGGATCCGCTCGCACGAAAAATCGCCCGGGAGATCGAAGGTCTTGAGCTCCAACGACTGGATCTCCGCCAACGTCATGTCGGCCACCTCGCCGGTGCCGAAGGTCGTTCGATCGACCGAGGTGTCGTGGACGTTGACGAGGTAGCCATCCTTGGTCGGCCGAGGGTCGGTCTCCACGTAATCAATGCCCAGCGCGATCGCCGCTCGCACGCCGGCCACGGTGTCTTCCGGCGCTAATCCGCCTGCGCCACGATGCCCGCTCACCAACACCTGGCGACAGGTTCGGTCGGTCGCGCAGCTGATGGGGATCTTGTTGATGCGCTCGGGCTCGCTCGTTCGTGAGCAATCGAAGAGGGACGGAGGAAGGACGGCGCCGGCTCCACCAGCGCCACCCATCCCGCCGTAACCCCCGACCCCGCCGGACCCTCCGGCACCACCGCTAGCGGTTTCAGCCGAGTCGCACGCCGTTGCGAGCACCACGCACAGGGCAGGAAGCTTCCAGAGTCTCACCGCTCAGCGATCCTCGGCGAGCTCTTTCTCCAAGGCCGCTAACTCGGTATCGAGGTTCTCGAGCCCGATCTCCTTATCGGCGGCTTCCTCGAAGTCGGCCTCGGTCAATTGTTCATCGCCGTCGCTGGGCGGAGCAGCGGCGGTCGCTGAGGCAGCGGCCGAGGCTTTGCTAGTAGGCGCAGCCGCAGAGGCTTTTGACGAGGCCGAGGTTTTGGCCGTAGCGGAGGCTGCAGCGCCACCGCCGTCACCGCAGGCGAGGAGCATCAGGGCGGCAAACGTCACCCAAACGATTCGAGCGCTGTTCATTTTGCCGGCTCCGCCTTGAGGGTTTCCATGCGCTTTTCGTGACGAGCCTGCTCCTGTTCGAGCAGCTTCTTTGTGCGCTCCACGACCTCCGGCTTGCTCGACGCCTCGGCGAGAAACTGAATGCGCTGCAAGCGAGCGACGCGCCGAGCATGCTTGCGCAGCTCCGCCTTGACGGCTGGGCGCTCGAGCAAGGGGCCCCACTTCTTCTTCAGCTCTTCACGGCGTTCCTCACGGCGCTCTTTGCGCTTCTCGACCCAGCTTTGGTGCTTTTCCTTCCAAGGCCCTGTGAGTTCTTCGCGGTTCTCTTTGCGATCGTCGCGACGGTCTTCGCGGTTCTCCTGCCGGTCTTCACGGCGGTCCTCGCGGTTCTCTTTGCGGTCCTCGCGGTTCTCCTTGCGGTCTTCGCGCCGATCCTCGCGCTTCTCTTTGCGGTCCTTCGGACCGTCGCCCAGCGCGGGCTGCACCAGGCCGATTCCTCCCAAGACGAGGACGAGCTTCAGTAGACGTTTCATGCGGGCATCGTTCGACGTCCCCCGGAGCTTGTAAAGCTCAAACCTGAACGCGACTTTGGGTCACTCGGCGATTCGAGCTCACCGGAGAGAGAGTGGTTGAGCGACCTACGCGCAGTCGCGTCCCTCGCCACGACACGTGACGCGCAAAAAGCGCGCTGCTCCAAGCCACCATCATCGCGAGGTCCCGCAGCGGCGAGACGATGAGCGCCCAACCGATGCCTCCCTCCGCCTGCGGCGCGATGCGCTTGCTAAGCGCAACGGTGGAAAGCACGTCGCGAATGAACCAGGTGGCCAGCAGCCACACGAACGCGAGGTTGCCGAGAGCGGCGATGGCGAGCGGTAACAACAACAGCGGATTGGTGAGCGGCTCGAGGTAGAAGGCGGCCGGGCAGAGGCGCCTGCGCATCATCGCCCAACGCGCGTGCCGTTCAACCATCGCACGTAGCGAAAGCTCGCCCACGACGTTTGAAAGCACGGTCGGCGCGATCGCCACACGAAAGCCCGCCGCCTCGAGCCGCTGGCCAATCACATAGTCTTCGGCCAGGACGTCCTTCACCGCTTCGAGACCACCGATCGATTCGAGCTCGCGCCGATGGATCAACATCGACTTTCCGATAACGGCCGCGTGGCCCAAAAGCGAAGGCGTTGCGGCGCCGCCAGCGACAAAGCCTGCCAGCTGCACGCGCTCGATGGCTGCGCCCAGCGTATTTCCGCCAACCCCGACGAACAGATTGGTGACGAGCCCGACACGAGGGTCTGCAACCTTCTCAGCGCAGGCCTCAAGCAGATAGGCGGGCCCAGCGTTTACATTGCTATCGCTAATGAGCAGCAGCTCGTACTTCGCGTGCCCCAGCATGCCGCGAAGGTTGCGCACCTTCGGGTTGAGGCCCTCGGCGAAGTCGTGAACCACCACCGCTACATCGACGTGCGGGTAGAGCTGCCGCAACGAGTTCACCACCTCGAGCGCTGGATCATTCGGATTCTGCGCGCCAAAGACGAGCTGGAAGGAAGGATGGTCTTGCTCGAAGAAGCTGCGCAGGTTCTCAAACAGCGAAGGGTCCGCACCACACAACGGCTTGAGCACGCTGACGCTTGGGACGGCTTCGGCACGAGCCGGCTTGCGCAGCGTGACCGCCGCTACCGAGAGGCTCGTGACCAAGGACCAGGTGCTCGTGAGCGCGAGCATCGCGACCATCGCCGAGTTCATGCGCGCACCCCTTCCCGCTCACTGAAGATCCGGCTCCATAGCGGCAAACACAGCCCGACATAAACGAGGAATTGAACGGCCACCCGCAGCAGCGGATAGGGCGCCGGGACGAGCCGCACGGCCAGGTCAAAGAGGAACAGGTTCAGCACCAGCGCGACCCCCTCCACCAAACCAAAGAGCAGCGCCTGCTTGCCCCATTGAGCACGCTGGTCACGAAAGGCAAACAGCTTCTGGCCGACGAACTGGACCAAGAGCCCAGCCACCAGCGCGATGGGGGAAGCGACGCGGGCCCCCAAGCCAACGCCGCTCGCCAGACCGACAAGAATCAGCAGATCAACCGCTGTACCAACTCCGCCCACTCCGACACTGCGCATCAAGCGTGCAAGCTTGAAACCGATGGCTGAAGAAGAGACCGCTGGGTTCATACCCAGCGATGAAGCGAGGGACGTGCCGAAGCGCTGTCAGTCTTTCGACACGCTGACTAAGCCGTTGGAGCGGTGTCTGTTACCGAGCTGACACCGGTTGATAACCCCTCGAGCACTTCCAAGGCGAGCTCGTAGCGACCAAGCGGCGGCATCAAGTAGGCGCCTTGAACGCGATTACGCACTGCGAAGAGCATCTCGCGGGCGATGCGAACGCCTTCCTTACGCGCCTCGGCGCCGGCCGGCGTTTTGCGCATGCGTTCGCGGATCTCCTCGGGGATCTGCATGCCGGGGACCTCGTTGTGCAGGAACTCGGCGTTCTTGAAGGAAACCAGCGGCAGTACGCCCAGCATCACCGGCACCTTGAGGTGCGCGATTCGCTCGAGCACTCGTATGAGCAGCTCCTCTTGGAACACCGGCTGCGTCATCACCAGCTCTGCTCCGGCCGCTACCTTGAGCTCCAAGCGCGCGATCTCGCGATCGAGATCGGCCGCACCAGGCTCAAATCCCGTCGCGCAGAAGAAGGAGGTGGGGCCTCCGCGCAGCACCTTTCCAGCTGGATCGAGGCCGCGGTTCATTTGCGAGGCCATGTGCAGCAGGCCCACCGAGTCGAGATCGTAGACGGCGGTGGCTTCGGGATAATCGCCTACCTTCGGCGGGTCTCCGGTGATCACCACGAGGTTGCGTAGGTTGAGCGCGTGCGCGCCGAGCAGGTGGGCCATCTGCCCGAGCATGTTTCGGTCACGCCCACATACGTGGAGGATGGGCTCGATCCCGTGCCGGGCGTTGAGCAAGGCTGCGAACGCCAAGTTGGACATACGTGCCGTCGCGCGCGGCCCGTCGGCGATGTTGACGATGTCGACGCCGCGGTCGATCAACATCTTGGCCGCGGCCAGCGCGCCCTCGGGCGAGGTGCCTGGCTCGGGGTTGACCTCGACGCTGACCACGAACTCACCGCGGGCGATCTTGGCGGCGAAAGGGCTGCGCTCTGCGGTCGGGATGGGATCGACGCCACCCCCGGTGATCTTCGCCGAGGAGGGTACGCGCTCGGTGGATTCGGTTACGGCGGAGGCTCCGGCGAGCATCCTCACCGAACGAGCCATCCAGCGGGTGTGCTCCGGCGTCGTCCCGCAACAACCGCCGACGATGCGCGCGCCGGCTTGGATCATGCGCCGAGCAAAGACGTCGAAGTACTCGGGCGTCGCCATGTACAGAAGGCGCCCGTCTACCGTGCGCGGTAACCCGGCGTTGGGCTGCACATAAAGAGGCAACCCAATTTCGACCATGCGCTCGGCCATCGCCAGGGACAGCTGTGGACCGTCACCACAATTGACGCCAATCACGTCGGCGCCAATATCGCGAAGCCGCGCGGCGACCGTCTCTGGCCCGCTACCGTCGGCGACGGTGCCTTCACTGTCGAAGGTCACGGTGGCGACGATCGGCAGCTTGGGCGCGCCCTCGCGACTGGCTTTGAGCACCGCCTCGAGCTCGTCGAGGTGCCTGAACGTCTCCAGGATCAAGAGATCGCAACCGCCGGCTTGCAGCGCGGCCGCTTGCGCGACGAAGGTCTTGTGCATACCGGCGAGCTCACGCTTGCGATCGGCGCCCGGAACGAGCCCGCTGGGGCCGACCGAGCCGGCTACATACGCGCGATCTCCAACCACCTCGCGTGCGATGCGTGCGCCCTCGAGGTTGAAGCGCTCCACGTCGTCGACGAGGCCGTGTTTCTCGAGTCGAAAGCTGTTGGCGCCGAAGGTGTTGGTCTGAATGATCTGCGCGCCCGCCTCGAGATAATCAGCGTGGATCTTCTTGACCACGTCGGGACGGGAGACGTTCAACTGCTCGAAGTTCTGCGTGACGAAGATGCCACGCTCGTAGAGCAGCGAGCCCATGGCGCCGTCGGAGACGAGGGGTCCCTGGCTTACGGCCTCCAAGAACGGTTTAAGCGGAGAGGGCACACGCTCCTGAGTCATGGCCTGCTCATACCGCTCTCTCGGCACGAGCGCCAACGCTGTGAGGAGCTTGAGAAGCCGGCGCTAGAAGCTGCCTGAAACGCTGAGGCCGGCCGAATCGGGGGAAACCCACGGAGCAACCCAGGCCGCGGTTGCCGGAAGCTCCTCATTGGAGGCGGCAAGCACAGCGCCGGTCACCACGAGGCCCGCGGTCAGGACCGAGGCGCCGACCGTCAGACCGAGGAGGAGGTTGGCCGTATCGGCTCTGGAGCGGAGCTCCTCGAGCGGCGGCGTTGAGGCGTTCTCCAGTTGCTCGGGACAAGAGATTTCACCATCGACGAGCGTGCAGCCGGCGTCGATGGCCAGGCTCTCATCGAGGTAGTCAGACTTTGCACCGGAGTAGGCAACGCCAAGTCCGATCGAGGCGCCGAGCGATCCGGCTCCGATCCCGAGCACGATCCACGGAAGAGCGCCGTAGCGAGTGTTGGTTTCGACCTCGGGAGTGGTGCTGGCTACAGCCGCACCAACCATGCGGAGTTTGACGATCTCGGTGGCGCCTTCACCAACGTTGACCACCTGGACGACGTCATCGTGGGAGGGCGCCTTCGCTTCGACGCGATGGCGACCCGGATCGACCCGAAACGGTTTATCGAGGGAGACCGATTCTCCGTCGATGGCCACGGTCATTCCTTCGGGATGGGGAGTTGGCTCAATCTGAAAAACGAACGTTGAGATGCGGCCTTTGAGCTTTTGCTCGAGCTCCTGACCAACTTTGCGCAGCACCGCATCATCTTTTGCGAGCAAGAGCCCGCGTTGGATGTTGCGCTCAGCGTTCACCAGCTGGCCGACCTTCTCTTGGCAGCGGCCCGCTCGCAGCCGAAGCTGCGAGGTCTCGACGAGCTCCGCCGCTGCCTCGAACTTCTTCGCAGCAGCGGCGCAATCCCCGGCTTCCTCAGCCTTCTCGCCCTGCTCAAATAGGCTTTGGGCTTGTGCGCTCTTTGAATCGTCAGCGGTCGCCGTTACCGCCATCAGCGAAACGAGCATCCCGAATGCGGCTGCAACGAAAGGACGAAAGTGCACGGTTGCAGCATCCGGAACGGCCTGCCCCTATGTCAAGCACCGTGGCCGCTTTGTGCGCCGCTATGGCTGGTTGGGTCGGTCAGCCCGACTTTTGCGGGCGCGCGCGGCATCGGCGCACGACACAACTTGACCGTGCCGCTCTCAAGCGTGCACCATAGGGTTTGTAGTGAAGACTGGCGACTTGGTTGGCTCCAAGTACCGTCTCGTGACTCGTCTCGGACAGGGCGGCATGGGAGCGGTTTGGTCTGCGCAGCACACGCAGACGGGGCGGGAGTTTGCCATAAAGTTCCTGCATTCCTTCGTTGCGCAAGGCAACGACGACGCGCGCCACCGTTTTCTTCAGGAAGCTCGCGCCTCCGCACGCGTGAACCACCCGAGCATCATCGACATCTTCGACGTCGGTGAGACCGAGGACGGCACGCTGTACTTGGTGATGGAGCTCTTGGACGGGCTGTCGCTCGGGGACGCTCTTCGGGTCGAGCCTGCGTTCTCGGTGCGCGAGCTGCTCGTGCTGATGATCGGGTCGACCTTGGCCTTGGGGGCAGCGCACACGGCCGGCATCGTTCACCGTGACGTCAAGCCGCTGAACATCTACCTGCACCGTGATCGCATGTCGGGGATGGTTCGGCCGAAGGTGCTCGACTTTGGCGTGAGCAAGGTTGCGCTCGGTGAGGATGATGGGGTGGCGACGCAAGTTGGCTCGCTCTTGGGCTCTCCGCGCTACATGGCGCCTGAGCAGGCCGTGAGCGCCGCACAAGCCGACGGTCGCAGCGATATCTGGTCCCTGGGCGTCATCCTTTATGAGGCGCTGACAGGCCGTTTTCCGCATGAGGGAGACAGCTCGAACGCGATCGTCATCGCGATCGCCACGCGCCCGCCGCTACCCATTCTCGAGGTCGCGCCGCATCTGCCGAAGGCACTCGCAGCCATCGTCGACGACTGCTTGAAGCCTGCCGAGACGCGCATCGCGAAGGCCGAGATCCTGGCAGAGCGGATGCAGGAACTGCTCGCGACCCACGATCTTTCAGACCTGAAGGTCGTGCGTTCCGGCAAAGACCGCAAAGCGATCAAGCGGCCCGATAACTTCGTCATCCACACGAGCTCCGGTATCGGCGGCCTAACGCCGGCGCCGGGCCAGCTCTCGGTCTCACTGAACCAGCGGCGCACGTCGCTCGCTTCAGAGCCGGCCGTAACGACCCCTTCCTCCGGCGCTCCGGCGGCGGCAGAGGAAGAGCCGGGGACGCTTGTCTACGATTCGGACTCGCGGCCGGGCTCGCTTCGAGGGCCGACAGGAACGCTCGCGATCTCGACGCCCGGACTCAACGCACTGAGCCCAGCCGCTGGCCTCGCGGCCGTGGGAACGCAGTCAGAGAACTCCTCCCGTACCAGCGGCACGTCGACCGAAAGCGTCTCGAGCATGACGATGGGTGGACCCGCAGCGGTTCCCGTCGTTCCAGCCGCAGCGATCCAGGCACGTGAGGTCGCGCCCCCCAAGACAAAGCGCACGGTGTTGCTCGTCGGAGGTGCCGTCGCAGCGGGATCGCTGTTCGGTATTGTGCTGCTCAACTCGGGCTCAAAACCGGAGGCGGACGCGAGCTCCGCACCGATCGTCGCCTCTGGCCAACCGGCGAAGGCAACGGCGACCGCAGTCGCTTCTCCAGCCTCCACGGTGAACGCCAAGGAAAGCGCAACGGCTTCCGCATCCACGGCCCCGAAAGCTGCGCCAACCGTCGTCTCTGGTCGGCCGCGGAACACGGCGAAGCCGGTCGTCACCGACCCGCTCAAGAACAGCGGCATTCCTCGCAAGTAAGCCCGCCCGTATTTCGCGGGCTCAGGGTCGGGGCCGCTAGCGCACGCGCTTGAGCAGCACGAGGGCTGCCGGTAGCGTGACCAAGCTCATGACGAGCGTTGCGATCATGCCCACGGTCATGATCAGCCCGATGCTGAACATGGCGCGATGTTGAGCGAGCATCATCACGCTAAAGCCCCACACCGTCGTCAGCGCAGCGACGAGCACGGCGCTGCCTGTTCCAGACAGGATGTCCTCCAGCGAGGCCTTTCCGTGCTCCTGCTCACTCTGCCGAAACCGGCTCACGATGTGAGCTGCGGCATCCACCCCGAGGCCGATCAACAGGGGTAGTACGACCATGTTCGCGTGATTGAAGGCGAGCCCCATCAGGGGAATCGCCCCGAGCATGATCAACGTCCCGAGGATGAGCGGTATCAACGAGACCAGCACGTCAACCAAGCGACGGAAACTCACCGCGAGAATCACCACCACCAGCAAGGCAGCCAGCAACGTCGCTCGCTCGAAGCCGCGAACGATCATTTTGGGATGCTCCGCCAACGTCGTTGCAATGCCCGAGGTTTTCTCCGACACCGAGGTCACGTCTTTGGTGAACTTCTCGGCGCGCTCGACTTCCCAGATGTCGCCTTTGGGGTGAATGAACAAGGCGACCTCGCTCTCGTCTTTGGAAAGGAAGCGATGTTGGAACGCTGGCGGCAAATCGCTCGGTGCGTAAACACCACGCTCGGCGACGCGACGGGCCGTCGTGGCGGCGCGATCCAGAATCAAGAAGAAGGTCCGCTGCACCCGGTCGAGCTCCTTGGCGTCGACCTTGCGAACGATCTCCTGCAGACGCTTTAGCTTTGCCTTCGTAGCCTCCACCGAAGCCGCGTCCAAGCCTCCACCCTTGGCCGTGAAGGCGACCTCTTCCATCGTGTCGATCAGGCCTGTGAGCTTCTTATCGAGCGCAGCCCGATCGACCGGTCGCTCGGCGACGGCTGCAAAATCGAGCGGCTTGCCGTCGGGCGCCATGGCCGCGACCACCGTACGAAGCGACGTCAGCCGCTCTTGCGTAAGTTCGGGCAGCAGGTCTGAGGGCGTCTCCACCGACGCGACCGAATCCATCGTGCGCAGCGCCATCGCGACGGTTCGCGCCTCTTCGATGCTCGAGGCTCGAACGTTGGCGACGAACGGGCTCACGATATCGTCCTTGGAGAGCTCGATGAGACCGCGCGCGCTCTCGGTCTCTTTGGGCAAGAAGTCGAAGTAGCGACCGTTGAACCGCAAACCGGGAATCGCCAGCGAGATCACCACCGACACGACGACCGACGCAGCGACGATTTTGCGCGGGTGATTGCGCACGAAGGCGGCAAGCAGACCGAAGCCGGGAAGCTGGGGCGAAGGGCGCGGCTTCTTGCCGAGGAGGATGAGCACCGCGGAAGGTACGAGCAGATACGTACCTGCGAGCATCACCATCAAGCCGAGGCAGGTGATGAACCCGAGCTCAGCGAACGCGGTGAACTCGGTCACGATGGTGGTGAGAAAGGCGACCGCCGTCGTGATCGTGCCGACGACGAGACCTGGGCCTGCGCCGAGCAGCGCTTTCTGCATCGCCTCGCGCGGGTTCTCATTCCGTCGCAGCAGCTCCGAGTAACGCGTCTGAATGTGAACGCCAAAGTCGCCGAGGCCGAGCAGCACCGAGGTGAAGCTCGCGGTGATCAGGTTGAGTTTGCCCAGCGTGAGTTGGACGATGCCGAAGGTGACCAACGTGCCGAAGCCGAGCGGGAGGAAGCTGACGAGCGACTGGCGGAAGGAGCGAAAGGCCCAAAAAAGCGTGAGGAAAAGCGCGACGCTCGAGGCGATGCTGGTGACGGCGAGATCACGTTCGATCATCGCGAGTTCGTCGGTCACCAAGGCTGGTAGACCGGTCACGTCCGCACGAACGTTGGGCGCATTGGCGCGCGCGAGCGCTGTATCGCGCGCTGCGCGGATCGACTGAACGACTGGACGAACTTGGTAACCTTCATCGCCATCGAGCGGGGGAAACAAGGCTACGAAGTGATTCTCCTGGCTTCCGTTGAGGTAGCCGGCGTCGTCCACGGCGGCCCCCAAATCACGCGAGGACTCCCCGTCGAGCAACGTCACGAGCCCCGACTTGGACTCGAGTTCACCGCTGAGCGAATCGAACAAGCGCCCGAGTTGCGTGAAGCCGCTGTTCAAGTCCGCTTGCGAGGCGAGCTCCTGCTCGAGACCCTGTTTGAGCTGCTCATCGATCGTTCCCGCGAGCCCCGGCAAGCCGTCGCTGAGTGCTTTCGATGCCGTGCCTTTGGGCAGCGACTTCGCCACGACCTCAGGGTCGGTGAGCAAGAGCACCTCTGCGACGTCCTCCGGCCCGAGCCGCCCGAGCACCCCCTTCTCCAACCCGGGCACCGAGTGGAGCTCCGTCGTCAGCTCGTCAACGACGCGGCGGCGCTCAGCCACGTTACCGCCCGTAACGACGATCACCGGCGCGTTGGGGTAACCGAACTTCTCGTCGAATTCGACGGTTCTTCGTTGGTTCGCGTTCTCTTCACTGACGAGGTCCCGACGTGAGGTCGAGATCTTCAGGAACGGAATCAACGACCCAAGCGCAACCGTCGTCGTAAGGCCGATGACCAAGGCGACGTAGGGCCGGCGGGCGCCAAACAAAGCAAGGCTTCGCACGAACGCCAGCAGGGCTTGCAGCATGTCAACCGCCTGGGGGTGCGCCTGTGGGCGTCTCGGGAGCTTTCTTGGGGCATTCGAGGTCGCCGATGTCCCGCTCGATCGAACGCGCCAGCTTTACCTCATCCCCCCGGAGACCGTTCATTGCGCCGAGAACGAGGCATAGCGGCGCGCGCGCGGACTCCTTGTCACCGAGCGCCACGTAAGCTTCGGCGAGCCGCAGCTGGTTCGAGATCAGCTCGGGATCGACCTTCACCAAGCCCTCAAGAATCTCGATGCCCGCCTCGGAGTTTCCCCCCTCGAGCAGGTTGGCCGGAGCAAGAACGTATAGCGTTCCGAGGAGCCTGGTTGCGGCTGCACGTCGAAAGCTTGCGTCCAGCTTTCGACTCTTGAGCGCAAACTTCTCCGCCTCCGCCACCAGGGCTGTCGGGCTGTGATCGCCCAGCAAGGCCAAAGCGCCCTTCTTCTCCGCCAACCGACCAGCAATTGCGGCCCGACCAAAAGCGTCCCCCGCTGTCTCGGTTGGCAGCGTAACCACCAAGTCGTAGGCGGCTTGCCGGTCCTCCTCAGTGTCGTTGCCGTCCGAGATCAGCTTCTCGAGCGCATCGCTCAAGGCGAGCGCGCTCTCACTCGATGCCTGCAGTTCAGGCCGGAGCTGCGCCTGACCCATGCAATTGCTCATCGCGCAGCCGAACAGGCCAAGCGCCACGAAGAGGGCGGTTGGCCTTAGCAGACTCAATGGGCGAAGAAAGGACAAGTGGCGCAGGATGCGAAGCGTTTACTTGTCCTTCTTGTAGGCGGCAAGAACTTGGGCAAACGTCTCATCGCTCGCTTCAGTAAGTGACTGAATGCCGATCTCCGAACAGACAGCCTTGCCGTCGCCGCTGCAAAGCGAGGAAAGGCTCTTCTTGAAGCCCGTCTTGTCAGCCGCGGAGGCAGTGGGGAAAGCCACGATGACCATCGGCGGAAGCTTTTCACTCTTCCAAACGGTCTTCAGGTCTTTGCCACCGTCGATCGAGGCTAGCTCCGCGAAAACGGCGTCATCCACCAAAGCGCACTTGGCCTCGTCTTTGGTCACCATCTTCGCGCCCTGAAGCGGCCGCTTGGTGGCCTCCACGGTAAAGTCCGCGAGTTTCCAGGCTCCACCGCTGATGACCTTGTCGACGAAGCGAGGATCATCCGCCCAATCGGTGGCGAGCTTCGCTCCTTTGCATCCAGCGATGTCGCTCGCCGACTTGCTCACGACGAAATACTGCTGCCCGCCCGCGCGAGATACCTGCACCTGACCGATCGCCTCGAGCTTCTGCGGATCCTTCAAGGCCAGATAAGCCGAGAGACCGAGCAGGCCATACGACGGTTTATCCGCGGTAATCGACTTCTCCGCCGCCTTGCGCTCCGTGAAGTAGGTGCCCTTGGCGGCCGACCAGCCGTTCTTCTCCTGGGCGATCTTCACGAACTTATCGACGTAAGGCTGGGCCTGCGCCGCGCTACCGACGCCGTGCTCCTTGAGAATCAGGATGCCCACTTCGTTGCCGGCTTCACCTGAGTCAGAGACGGTGAGAAGAAGAGCTGCGGCTGCGACGGGAACCAAGCGACCAAGCATGGAAATAACCTCCGGCGGGGTTGGACGAGACCAACGAGGAAATACTGCAAACGAATCTGCACGGGCCGTTTCTACAGGGGTGACCGTTTCCTACGAAAGCTCAGGCGATTCAAGGTCCAGAGCCGATGCGGGCCTGGAGAGCCTGGCCACGCGGGTCATTTGGCCAGCTTTCGGCGAACTTTCGGGCGTGATGCTCCGCCTCGGCTCGCGCACCGTACCGCAACGTGAGCAGCGCGAGATTGTACCGAGCATCAGGAGAGTTGGGACGTATCGCCAGCGCCCGTAGATACGCTTGCCGCGACTCGTTGTAGTTGCCAGTGCGATCGAACACGAGAGCCCGGTTGTAGACGGCGTCGGCGTCGTTCGGGTTGGAGGCGATCAGCCGGTCGAGAAGGACGCCCGCAGGCTCGAGCTGGCCCGCGATGATTTGCAGGGCGGCCAGCAGCAATTCGGCGCCCCGGCCAGCACCGAGCTCCACGGCACGGGTCGCATGCTGCAACGCAGCCACCGAATCCCCTCGTTGGCTTGCGGTAAGAGCGGCCGCGTAGCTGATCCAACCATCGTCGCCAGCACCCCACGCTTGGAGGGCCGCATCGGCTTCGTCGGTGCGCTTGCCCAACGCAAACGCGAGCGCCTTCGCACGATTGATGCGGCGGTCTTGGGTTCCATCGCATCCCGACGCCTGCGCGAGCTCCTCCAGCGCGCTCGCAAAGCGGTCCCGCGACAACGCCGTCTCCGCGCGAACGGTACGGCAGTAGCAATGGTTCGGCTCGGCTGCGACGCACGCTGCGGTAAGCGGCTCACTTCGCGGCCCACCTTCGACTTCGTCCTTGAGCGCTTCCAACGCACGCGGGTTGGCCGGTGCCCGCGCGAGCAAGCTCCGCCATTGCTCGGCCTCCGAGGCGATCAACGTCGCAGAGTCGCGAAAGGAGAATAAGCCGAGCGCGATGGTGAGGATCGCAGCCCCCATCCGCTTGTTCTTGAAATTGGATCCGAGGTGAGCGCCAGCAAGCGTCGCCAAGGTCGAGGCCAGCGCAGCCCAAACGAAGGGAGCCACACCGTAGTAGGCCGAAAGCAACGGCTTCGAGCTGTTCTGCGCACCAACCAGCAGGGCAACCAGCGCCGCTGCATCCAGAACGGCCGCCAACTTGGACTCAAAGCCGAAGTAGTGACGCGCAAAGCGATACACGAGTAGCGCCAGCACCAAAATGACGGCAACGCCTACCAAGCCGATGAGGACCGAGCCTGACGCAGTCGGTTCCGGAGAAAGGGCGGGCGGATAAAGAACCAGCCCCAAGAGCCAGGCGACTCGAACGAAAAACTCGATCATTCGACGAGGCAGCAAAAGGTGGTCGGGTCCGAGGGAACAGCAGCCCCTGAGGCAACCGCACCACCGGCCGTAACTGGACAGTTACCTCCCGAGGGAGCCTGACTCACCGACGCGGAGCGACCCGCTACGGTTGGATTTCCCGTCAGATTCTGACACTGCCCGCTGTCCACGGTGTTGTCTGTCGGCAGCGGGGTCGTACAGCTACCGTCGCTGAAAAGCGCCAAACTCAGCTGGCAAGAACCGCCCGTAGCAGCGCCGCAACTGCACTCGCTGCACTCTCGGTTGTCGCTGATTCCGACATAGGAGAGCGTCTTCTGTGGATAACCCCCTGGGCACGCCTGATCGCCAACCTTTGCGACGCAGGCTCGAGCCTCAAAGGGAGCTGGCCAGCGGGGCACGCATTTCTCAGTGCCTTCACAGCCCGATAGCGCGTCTGCACGGCAAGCCTTTCTCGCGCTGGTAAACGTTGGAACGCCACCGATCTGTTCGCCGCCACCAGCAACACAGGTCCCGTTGACCGGACGCGCCGTTGCGGCTTCAACCGCTGTATTGCAAGCATTTCCAGAGCAGGTTGCACCCCCCGGTGCCGTATTCAAGGCAGTGCACGAGCCGTCCCACGAGGCGGGGATATTGAGCTCCGCTTGGGGCGCCGTTGCAGCCATTCCACATGCGGTGTTCTTGGTTCGTGCGCCCTGAAGGCCCGAAGCGCCGGAGTTGAAGTCGTTGAGTTCGCAGGCCGCCCATTGCGGCGAGCCGCAGCTGCAGTTTGAGCAGCTGGAGATGGTGTTGATCAGGTCCCCATTGCCGGTATGGACCTGGGACGACGTTCCCTCTGGGCAGTCGGGATCGTTGTTCGCCGACCCTGCGTAGAGCGCGACAAGTCCAAACGTCCCCCAACCGACGGGAATGGCTGGCACACACTCGAGATCGGCCGTGCAGTCAGGATCCTCACAATCGGAGAGGCCGTCTTCGTCTTCATCGCCTGCAACAAAACAGTCTTCTGAGGGCGCCATACCGCCCATTCCGCCAAGGCCACCCAGTCCACCTTGACCACCCACTCCGCCGGCTCCGCCGCCACCCGTCGTTGCAGCTCCGCCGCCCGCAGTTCCGCCGCTCCCTGCGATGCCCCCTCCACCATTTTGGTCGAAGGTGTAGTCGGGAAACAGGCACCCGCAGAGCAATACCGAGCCCAAGAGCAATGGCGACGCGTGCATCAACACTCTGGAGCGCATTCGTTTGAGGCTATCACGATCAGGACCACGAAAATTCCACCGACGACCAGGAAAGCCCGGACCCGACCACCACGCAAGCCACCCTATCGCCCGGTTGATAGCTATCCCAGTGCTGGCTCATCACCACCGGCGCGCCCGCTGCAGCTTGATTGCCATACTCGACGATATTGAATTGATGGCGGTCCGGTCGAACCTCGCAACGACGGACCACCGCCTCCAGCATCGTGAGGTTGGCCTGATGCCCGACGTAGATCACCTCTCCGCTTCGGTCGCCGGCGCGCTTCTGAATCTGCGACAAGAGCTCGCTCATTCGTTTGATCGCAAACTTCTGCACCGCAGAGCCGTTCTGGTGGAAGTGGCCGAGGCGGGGAATGACGACATCGTCGGCTCCGGAAGGCGCACCACCAAACGTCGTAAAGGTCGCAGCCACGCGAGAGACGTGCTTCGTCGAAACAACCGCGGCGGCCGTTGCATCGCCAAACAAGATCGCGCTCGAACGGTCTGAAAAGTCGGTGATCCGCGTGGTGTTCTCGGGCACGACCAAGAGCACCCAATCCGGGAGGGACATCCCCAGCTGACCGGCGAAGTGGATTTGCGCACCAAAGGTCGAACAGGCTGAGGAGAGGTCGAAGCACGGCACCTCAATCCCGAGCGCCTTGGCAATGCTGCTCGCCTCGGCGGGGATGCAGGTATCCGGCGAGCAGTCCCCCGCGATGACCATGCCAATATCGGCGGCCTTTAGTCCTGCGCGCGCTAGGGCCAACTCAGCGGCTCGCTTGCCGGTTTCAGCATTGGAGTAGAGCCGAGCCTCCTGCGCTCCACGGAGGTCCTTGTTCTTCGTGGTCCGAATGTAGTCGAGCGGTAAGACGGTACGGCGGTTCTTGATACCAACTCGCGAGACGATCCAATCGCTGTCCGTACCAATATCGAGAGACTCCAAGAACGCGTTGTCGATCTGGTTCTCGGGATGAAAGTGGCCAAGCCCGTGGAGGTAGAGCATCGCCTCAGGGTCCCTACTACAAACTGCTTCGTCAGCCCAAGAACCAGTCGATTGACGCAGCGAGTCGCCCCGAACAACCTTGCGATTGTGTCCGCCACCGTCGCATCGCTCGTGCAGGCCCTGGAAGTCGCTCGGCTTGAGTTGGGCACAAACGCCACGCTCGTATTTGACGCGGATGGCACCCTTTGGTCAGGAGACGTCGGCGTCGACCTGTTCTCCGCAGCAATGGAGCGGGGCGCCATTCGTGAGCTCGCCGTGCCGCAACTGAAGGCGGAGGCAAAGGCCGCTGGCGTCGATCCCAATCTGCCTACAGCTGACCTGGCCCGCGCCTTGTTGCGCGCCAACGAACTCGGTCAGTACGAAAACGCTCGTGCGTTTGCCATGATGGCCTGGGTTTTCGCCGGGTACAGCGAGCAGGAAATGTTGCAGTTCGCAGAAGAGGTCGTGCTCGATGTGCGGCTCAGCGAGCGCGCCTTCGACTATGCACGCACCGTCATCGCGTGGGCCCGCAGTCGCGAAGTCGCAGTCAAGATCTGCTCCGCGTCACCGCGCTCGATCGTTGAGGTCGGAGCGCGAATCTTCGGTCTCACAGCCGATGACGTCATCGGCGTTACGCCCGCAGTTATCAACGGCGTACTCACGCCGGAGCTGGTCCCAGGCCCCCTGCCGTACGCAGAGGGGAAAGTCGCCCGCCTTCGCGAACGTCTGCCCGAGGCGCAGTTACTCGGCGGCTTCGGGGATAGCCTGGCCGACTTGCACTTTCTTGAGCTGTGCGCGGTGCCGGTCGCAGTCAAACCAGCCGCCGGCTTGCGCAAGGTTGTCGCGAGCACCCCACGAATGTTGCTGATTGACGGGGACTGACCGCCACCGGCCCCAATCTTGGCCAGATGGTGAACCGCTGGTAGAGCAGCGCCGTGTCCTACCTGCAGCTCCGAGGCGTCAATAAACGGTTCGACGGCACGCAGCGTGCGGCGGTCTCGGCCCTCGACTTGAGCGTGGACCAGGGTGAGGTGGTGGTCCTCGTGGGCCCCTCAGGCTGCGGAAAATCAACGGCACTACGCATCATCGCCGGCCTCACCGATGCTGACGGCGGCAGCGTCGAGCTGGGCGGCCGCGAGCTCACGGGCGTCGCGCCACAGGATCGCGATATCGCGATGGTGTTCCAAGGCTACGCCCTCTACCCCCATATGTCGGTCGCCGAGAACATCGAGTTCCCACTCAAGATGCGCGGCGTACCAACGGCAGAGCGGCGCAAGGCGTCTGTCGAGGCTGCCTCGATGCTCGGATTGGAGCCTCTTTTAAAGCGTTATCCGCATGAACTCTCCGGCGGCGAACGCCAACGCGTTGCCATGGGTCGTGCGATCGTACGCAAGCCGAAGCTCTTCCTTTTCGATGAGCCGCTATCCAACTTAGACGCGGCACTTCGCGCGGAGCTCCGCGTGGAACTCGCCAAGCTACTACGCAAGCTTGAAGCAACGGCCATCTACGTAACCCACGACCAAGTCGAGGCGATGACGCTCTCGGACAGACTCGTCGTCATGCGCAATGGCCACGTGGAACAAGCCGATCTCCCTCGTGTGGTCTATGAACAGCCAAGTTCGCAATTCGTGGCTGGCTTCCTCGGTTCACCGCCAATCAACCTTGCCGAGCTCGCTCGAACCGAGGGCCGCTTCTCGATCGGCAAGCTCGAGCTCGACTTCAAGGGCAGCGAAGAGCGAGTGATCTGGGCTCTCCGCCCAGAAGCGATCACCGTCATGCACGACAATTCGGAAGCCGCTGGGTCGGAGGTGATGGCGAAAGTCACCTTGGTCGAGCCGCTCGGCGCCGAAACGATCGTCCACGCTCGCGTGGAAAATCCTAGCGGACAGCCCTTCGAGCTGCGAGCTGTTTGCCGCGGGTTCTTCAAGCCGGCCCGCGATGCCACCATCGCCTTGAAGCTCGAAACGAAAGCCTCGCTGTTCTTCGACCCGGAGACTGGCAGGCGGCTCTCGTGAGCAGCAGCCAACTTGGAAGACGCGGCCTATTGCAGGCCTCGTCCGCGACGATTGTCTCTTCGCTGGTTGGCTGCAAAGAAGACAACCGGCCGCCACTGTGGTTCAGCTATGGCGGTAAGAATCGCGAAGAGCTGCTCAAGCTGGTTGATGAGTTCAACAAGCTCGAGCCCGCCCACGCGCTGAAGCCGGTCTTTCAAGGAGACTACTTTGAGCTGCTTGCGAAGCTTCGAACCGCGCTCTCCGCAGGCCGGGCCCCTGCCGTCACCCACGTAATCGCAGAGGTGGTTCCCTACCTCGTTCAAGCAAACGTGCTCGCCGACCTGAGCCCACTTCTCGAGGGCGACCTCGAGCTGGTTCCGCAGCTCTCCGAGCTAGGCACCTATTCTGGTAAGCAGCAGCCAGGAACGTTCGGGCTACCGTTCAATCGCAGCACGCCCATCGCCTACTTCAATGGCAACCAACTAAAGGAGCTCGGCCTTTCGCCGCCCACCACCTGGAGCGAGCTACGGACCTTCGCGCAGGCGGCGACCAGCTCCACATCCTCGGGCACCCGCTATGGGTTTGCTTGCCCGGTCGATTGGTGGTTCTGGGTTGCCCTCGTGTACCAGGCGGGCGGCGAGCTCTGCGATCAAGAGGGCCGGTTTACGCTCGGCGGCGAGGCCGGGGTTGAAGCGCTCGCGCTCTGGCAAGCGCTCGTGCATGAGGACAAGACGATGCGGCCGCCCTCAGGACGTGACTACACCGCTTGGGGCAATATCAATCAGGAGTTCCTCGCAGGCCGGTTCGCCATGATCTGGAACTCCTCGGCCTTCCTCCGCTACCTCGAGACCAACGCGAGCTTTCCCGTGATCGCCGCTCCCTTGCCTGCCAAGCTCACGACCGGGGTACCGTCGGGTGGGACGATGTTCGTCGTCCCAAACAGTTGCCCGCCCGAATGGCGTGAAGGGGTCGGCAGGTTTCTTCGCTTCATGATGAGCCCGCGATGTTCAAACCAGTTCGCGACCAATACCGGCTATATCCCAGTTACCCGGCCAGGCATCCAGACGCTCCAAGAAGCCGGGCACTACAAGCGATTCCCCAATGACGCTGTCGCCATCGGCCAACTCGAGGCGGTGCGCCCATGGCCCTGGAGCAAAAAGCTGTTTCGCGTTCAGCGCGAAGTGATGCAGTCCCGCCTCGAGGCGGCCGTGCTGAACAACGAACACCCTGCACAGGCCATGAGAGCGGCGATCCAAGCGGTTGCGGTGGAGACATGAAACCGCGGTCCCGAGTGCACCCGTATCTGATGGTCGCGCCAACCGTTTTGGTGCTGAGCGTCTTCTTCGTCGTTCCGCTGATAAGGTCCTTGCAACTGAGCTTTAGCCATTGGGACCTGCTGACGCCGCCCGAGCCAGCGGGGCTATCCAACTACGACCGACTGATTTCGAGTGGGCAGCTTCTAGGCATCGTCTCGAGGACCCTTACCTTTGGCGTCATCGTTGTCGTTGGCAGCACCTCGCTCGGCTTGCTACTGGCGATCTTGCTCAATCGCCAAGGCCGCATTTACGCATTTGTTCGCGGCGCCGTCTTCAGCGCCTACGTCGTCTCCTGGGTAGCGGTTGCGCTCTTATGGATGTGGCTCTTGGACGGTGACGCTGGGCTCGTCTCGAGGCTCTTTCGAGCGGTTGGGCTACCGACAACCAATTGGCTAGGGAACCCGAGCACGGCTCTTTATGCCATTGCCGCCGTCACGATCTGGAAGATCACCGGCTACGCCATGGTGATCTACCTGGCTGGGCTAACAGCTATTCCTCAATCTTTGTATGAGGCGGCCGCGTTGGATGGCGCCAAGCGCTGGAGCCTGTTTTGGCATATCACGTGGCCCTCGCTCAAACCAACGACGGTCTTCGTAGCGACCACGGGTCTCATCATGAGCTTTCAAGCGTTCGATGTCGTGCGGGTGATGACGCAAGGCGGACCAGCCCAGTCCACGACGCTCTTCGTCTATGCCATCTACGAAGAGATCTTTCAGAACCTGCGCGTTGGCCGAGCCAGCGCCCTGATCGTCTGCTTCTTTGTGCTGCTCATGGGGTTGACCGCGCTCAACCTCAGGGCATTTCGCCAGCGCACCTCGAGCGCTGAGGGCTCACGATGAAGTCCGGTTGGCCCTCTCGCCTTGCGGGCAATACCGCATTGATCGCGGCCGGGACACTCTGGCTGCTTCCCTATGCGTGGATGACAACGACGTCCTTCAAGAGCCTCGATGAGATCGTCCGTGCGCCTACCGCGCCGTGGGCAGAGCGGCCCAACTTAGACGCCTACCGCGAGGTATTTCAGAGCGTCCCGGTCGGGCGCTACCTACTCAATACAGTCATCATGGCGCTCTTGATCGCGACGCTGCAGATTCTACTGGCGCTGCCAGCTGGCTACGCCCTCGCTAAGTTGCATTGGCGTGGCAGACGTGCGGCCATGAGCCTCGTGCTCGGCTGCCTGCTCATTCCTCCGCAGGTAACCTTCGTCTCGGTCTTTGCGATGCTAGCTCCGTTGGGGCTCATCAACACCATGACCTCCTTGGTTGCGCCCTTCGCTGTAAGTGCCTTTGGAACCTTTCTAGTACGGCAAGCACTAATCGCTATTCCCGACGAGATCGTGGAGGCAGCGCGACTGGACGGGGCATCAGAACTGCGGATCATCTTTGGTATCCTCGCTCCGCTCCTGAGGCCCACCTTGGTGGCGATGTTCCTGTTCTCGTTCATCTACCACTACTCGGACTACTTCTGGCCGCTGGTGATGACCACCGATGATGTGAACCGAACACTGCCGATGGGCATCGCCCTCTTGCGGGAACAGGGAACCGGCGTTCGTTGGCACATCGTGATGGCAGGCAACGTGATCCTCTCTGCCCCCGTGCTGCTCGTGTTTCTCGTGGCTCAGCGCCACATCATCCGGGCCGTCGCCAGGAGCAGCTGACGCAAAGGGTGGGCGGCCAATGATCCACGAATGATGCGTCATTCGATGGTTGTCCCTGCCTGGAGTGAGTTGTGCTTGAGTATGACTCATGTTGAGCCGCACTCGTCGCTTCGTCACCGCCCTGGCCCTTGCCCTGCCCGTCCTCGTCTCCTGTGACAACGGCACCGAGTCCAACTCGGACGACATCACCGACGTCAAGAACTCCTCGGTCAAGAACCAATCGATCGGCAATTGTTGGGTCTACGCCACGATCGGCTGGGCAGAATCACTGCACCTCACCCAGTCCGGCGAGGAGCTCAATCTCTCGGAGTCATACATCACGTACATGCACTGGCTCGAGGAGATTGCCGGGCCGCCGAAGGGCGAAGTGACCGTAGCGAGCTTGGACAAGGGCCAACTCTCGACCGGTGGCTGGTTCGGGCTCGCGGCAGAGTTGATGCGTCGTTACGGAGTCATCTCCGAAGGAAAGTTCATTCCCGAAGAGGCCGAAGCAGCTCGCTCCTCACGCCAGTCTTCGGCGCTCGCGGCGATGAACGAGTCGCTCAAGAACGGCGCCCTCAAGGACACTGCGGCCAGGCGCGATCGAAAGCTCGTACGCAAGGAGCTCGATAAGGCCTGGGGCCTCACGCCAGAAACCACGGCTCTACTCGACAAGGTGTTTGGCGCTGACATGTCCAAGACCCTGATCTCGGGTGTCAGCCTGCCGGCTGGCTCTGGGCTGATGCACCCCAAAGACATAACGGTGGGTAGCAAGATTTCGCTCGCCGACGCGATCGGAACGCCCGCGTCCAGCACCAACGTGCTCCAGCGCAAAGGGAAGTACGCCTGGAATGAGGTCTCCTATCCGACGACAGCCAAAGCACGGCGCGACTTCTTCAAGAAGATGCAGAGCGCAATGCACGTCGGAATGCCGGTGGTGATGGTCTGGTACGTCGACTTTGCTGCTTTGGACGGCCAGAACCGCTTCATGGCACCTCCGACCACCCCCGGTCGACAGGGCGGGCATATGACGATTGTCGAGGACTACCAGGTCTCCAACGTTCCAGGGTTCGGCACGCTCGCCGCGGGCACCTTGGTGACCGACAACAAGGCGCTCGACGCTGCTCTGGCAGACCAAGCCACCATCGACTTCATTCGTATGAAGAACTCGTGGGGCTCAAGCCTCGCGCCGCCCGAGGCAAGCACCGACCTCCGAGGCTATTATGATATTTATAAAAAGTACATGGACGGCCCCCTGACGAAGTGCACGGAGGCGAACGGCGACAAGTGCGGTAAGAAGACCAATACTGCTGGGCTCACCGGGCTGGTCCTTCCCCCTGAAGCGTTCGTCACGGCTTCACTGGTCAAAGAAGGCGCCTGCGGGGACATCTGCATTGCAGGTCCAGCCCGGTCGCCGTCCTGTGATGAGTGCACCGACTTGATTTGCAGTGAGGACGCGTTCTGCTGCGCCAACGAATGGGATGCAGCTTGTGTCGACAAGGCTACGGCCATCTGCGATCTTTCGTGCACTCAGTAGACTAAGCCAGCGCCTTCCCAGCTGCATCCGCCCAAGGCCTCACAACGTCGTTGTGGGGCCTTGACGTTTCCATCGCTGGAGACCATTGTTGAGTCCGAACTCAAAATGGCCCGCCCCCCCACCATCCGCGACGAAGACATTCTCGAGGCCGCACGCGCCGTGCTGCTCGAGCGTGGGCTGTTCGCCACGGCAGCGGAGGTAGCTACTCGCGCAGGGATCAGTGAAGGGTCAATCTTTCACCGCTTCAAGACCAAGGAAGCGCTGTTCGGCGCTGCCTTCTTGTCGGGCCAGGGAGCGAGTGACCTACCCGAGTGGATCACGAGTCTGTCGCGCCGCGTCGGCAAAAGCACGATCGAGGAGCAACTCGAGACGATGTGTCATGAGGGCATTGCGTTCTTTCGACTGCTCATCCCGTTCGTCATGCTGACTTGGTCCAAGGGCCCGCAGGACCACGGTCCAGGTGAACCCCCGCCGATCCGAGCTTTGAAGGGCCTCGCGGCCTACTTCGAGGCCGAGATGAACGCTGGGCGCCTCGCCGTCCGTGATCCTGAGGTCGTCGCAAGGACGTTCATGGGCGCGCTGTGGAACTTCGTCTCGATGGAACTCATGTTTGAGAGCCGCGAGCGGATGCCCTTGGCACAGGCAACCTTCGTGCGGTCCTTCTGCGCGCTACTTCTCGACGGGCTTACGCCGAGGCACACCTCGCCGGCTCCAAAGAAAGGCTCCCTCTGACCATGTCACACCAACGATTGAGGTCCCCATCAATGAGCCTCCGTTTTTTTGGGTCATTTTTGATTCTTCCCTCAATTATTGGGGGCCTCAGCGCAGAGGCGCAGGAGGCTAGCCCTGCGCCTCTACCGGCGGAAACTGCTCAAGACGCGGCCCCTCCCTCGATGCCGACGCTGGCCGAGTTCGTTTCTGCTGGAGCAGCTCACGCAGCCGCCAACCTCGAGGCAGAGGCAATCATCGAGCAGCGGGAACGCGAGCACGAGCAAGCCATCCTTGGACTGTTGCCGGTTCTATCTGCCAATGCGGCCTACACGCGCAACCAAACAGAAGCGTCAGTGTCGATTCCGGACGCTACCGGCCAGGTAACCTCCATTGTGATTACCCCCCAAAACCAGCTCGACTTCACGGTCCGCCTCGACGCGACCTTGGTCGATGTCAGTGCGTTTTACGGAATTGGGAGTGCCAGCCTTCGAGTTGAATCGGCGCAACTATCGAAGCAGGCCACGGAGCTGGATATTGAACGTGAGGTCACCCAAGCCTACTGGCAGCGGGTCGCAGCTGAGGCCGTGGTCCGATCGGCGGAGCGCAGTATCGTCGTGGCGGTAGAGAACCGCCGTGTTGTCGCCGTGCGCAAAGACGCGGACCTCGCGTCCGAACTTGACCTCGACCGGGCTGATTCGGCAATAGCGCGAGCGAAGCAAACGCTCGCTGAGGCCAGCCTATCCAAGTCGCTTGCCGCGCGGAAGCTACGCACGTTGACTGGCTTGGCGGCCGATGGCGCCGCTCCGATGTTTGAGGCCAAGCTCGAACCAGCAGCGCCGCTCAAGTCACTGGAGGGCCGAGCATCGAACACGCCGTCTGTGCTACTAGCCGCCAAGAACGTAGAGAGTGCTGAAACGAGTGAGACGGTCAGCTGGCTTGGCCTCGTCCCCAGAATCAGCGCTAGCGCACAGGAGCGATTCACCAACGCCGCGGGTTTTGGTCCAAGTCCGGTGTATTCGATTTCGCTTCAGGCCGAATGGCGTTTAGACCCTGCCGTTATTGGTCGCTCTCGCACCGAGGGCGCCAGCGTGAAGGTCGCGCAGGCAAGTCATGCGCGCGCCGTCTCTGCGGCCAACGCAGCCATCGAAGACGCCTGGCTCGAGGTCGAGAGTCGGACGGAGGCCGTCAGGTCCGCACGCAGCGAGGCGCTCACCGCCGCGCGCGCGGCAGAGAACGCCAAACTGCTTTACCAAGCCAACAAAGCTTCACAGCTCGAGGTCACCACGGCCGACCGCGACGCGCTCGCGGCTGAGGTCAACCGTATTCAGGCCGAAGCGAACCTCGAGCTTTCTCGCGCACTGCTGCTCTTGGCGCAGCGGCAAGGAAAGGCTCCGTGAAGAACCTAGGCCACTATCGAGTCATGGCATCAGTCGGTTTCCGAATGATGTTTTACGATAAGGCAAAGCTCGTCGGAACGATCCTCGGCGTCATCTTCGCGGTCGTGCTCGGGGTCCAGCAATTGAGCATTCTGCTCGGGCTTCTGTCGAAGAACACGATGTTCATCGACAACTCCGGTGCCGATCTCTGGATTGTCCCGCCGGGCACTTCACAGCTGCAGTCCGGTAGCCTTATGTCGGATAGCGTACTCGCAAGAGCACGCACGACCGAGGGCGTAGCGATCGCCGAACCACTGCTGTACAGAAGCGCGACCCTCAAGAAGCCCTCGGGCGGAGTTGAGCCAGTTACGTTAGTAGGGACGAATTTTCCCTCGAGACTCGGCGGGCCCTGGAACGTGGTATCGGGCCAGCCGGAGGCTTTGACTGAACCTGACACTGTGATTCTCGAGGATTCCGAGCGCGAAAAATACGGGGGTATCGATCTTGGTTCGGTACGTGAATTAAACGGTAGACGAGTTCGCGTCGGAGGCTTTACCTGGGGGCTATTGCCCTTCGGTCCGGCGTACGCCTTCGCTGAGCTGGGGCACGCGCGGGATATAACCTCAACAGCTACCGACCAGATGAGCTTCGTCCTCGTGAAGGTGCGACCTGGGGAAGACATCGAGGTAGTCCGTGAGCAGCTCGCGAAGAAGATTCCGGAGCAGCTGGTGCTTACGCGCACGGGGTTCTCGCGAACCGTCGTTACCACGCTGCTGCGGGAACAACTTGGCGCCTCCTTCGCAACGTCCACCGCCTTCGGCTTGATTATCGGGTTTGTAATTGTCGCCCTATCGATGTTCTCGAGCGTTCTAGATAATCTGCGTGAGTTCGGAACGCTCAAGGCGATTGGCTGTACCAACTTCGACCTGGCGCTATTGCTCTTTTGCCAAGCAACGCTGTACGGGCTAATTGGCTCACTCCTCGGCTTGGGCCTGGTCGCTCGTATGGCAGAAGGCATTCGCGGACCGAAGCTGGTCCCGATTGTGCCGGAGGTGTTTTACGCCGTCGTCCCGCTCATCATGGTGATGGTCTGCTTAGTCGCTTCGCTCCTCGCCTTGGGGCGCATCCGAAAGCTCGAACCAGGGATGGTTTTCCGATGACTGTCAACGTACGCGCACGCAACATCCGTAAGGTCTATGGCGAGGGAGACGTCGCTTATCACGCGCTTCGTGGCGTCGATCTCGACGTTGCAGCGGGCGAGTTCATGATGCTCGCAGGACCGTCTGGGAGTGGCAAAACCACCCTTTTGTCGATCCTGGGCTGCGTGCTCTCGGCGACGAGCGGTTCACTCGAGCTATTTGGGGAAGACATTAGCAAGCTGCCAGCGCGCAAACTTCCGCAGATTCGGCTTTCGCGGATCGGCTTTATCTTTCAAGGCCACAACCTGATCGCGTCGCTACCCGCTCGCGACAACGTCGCTTTGGTGATGCGTCTCCAGGGAGCTAGTTCGTCGGTCGCCCTGAAGCGAGCTGATGCAATGCTCGACCGGGTGGGATTGGGCGATAAGCGGCATAGCTCGCCCAATCAACTATCGGGCGGTCAGCGTCAGAGGGTCGCTATTGCACGGGCTCTCGCAGCCTCACCACCGCTCATCCTGGCCGACGAGCCCACAGCTGCGTTGGATGCGCAGAGCGGACTACTGGTGACCGAGCTACTCAAAGACCTAAGTCGTGAGAGTGGCCATACCGTCGTCGTCGTTACGCACGACAGTCGAATCTTTCATCTAGCTGACCGCATGGTTCATATCGAGGACGGCCAAATTCAGCGTTCGGGAGTAGAGGCAGCATGAGATTTCCTAAAGTTCGTTGGGGTGCATGGCTTGCGGTCGCCATTCTTGGGCTCTCTGCCGTAAGCGTTGGCAAGGCGTTGGCTGGAGCGGATCCGACGATCCCGCGCGCCGCGGACGCACAGACTTCCAAGCGATCGCTCGCTACCGATGACGAGAAGCTGTTCGTTCCCGAAGGCAGCTGGGCATCGGGCCAAGGCGTCGTGGAGCCGAAGGACCGCGAAACCAAGGTCGCAGGAGCCGTCTCTGGTCGCATTTCGAGTGTGCTCGTGGTCGAGGGGCAACGCGTGGCAAAAGGCGACGTCCTGATCGAGCTCGACGCAGTGGTTGAGCGCGCGAGCATCGCGATCGCAGAGGCGGACGTTGCTCGCGACGAAGCTGATTCATCGCGCGTTGCGGCTGGCGAGCGCTGGGAGGACCGCACCGCCGCAGACGAGGAGGCGAAGGCCGCTGCCGCGCGCGCGGCTCAGTCCGCAGGCGTGCTTGAGAGGACCAGGAAGGCGCACGCAGGAGGCGCCGCGAGCGGCGACGAGCTTGACCGCGCGGAGAAGCAAGCCTCGCAAGACAGTGCCACCGCAGCGGCTGCCGAAGCTCGTCGGCGGGCGGCCTTCGCGGGCTCACGATTGGAAGACAAGAGCGCCGCACAAGCTCGGCTCGCCGGGTCTCGCGCCCGCCTCCAAGAGGCGCAGGCTAGGCTCGAGCAGCGCATCATTCGCGCACCCATCGATGGCGAGGTGTTGTCCGTCAAAGTACGCGCAGGCGAGTTCTACCAACCCAGCTCGGACGCGAGCGTTGTAATGGGCGAGACGAAGTCACTTCGAGTTCGCATCGATATTGACGAACGCGACGTGACCAAGCTTCGCCTAGGCGCACGCGTGGTGGCTCGCGTAACGGCGAACCCGGGTCACGACTACCCGGCCAAGGTGGTGGAGCTCGGTCGTCGCATGGGCCGAAAGAACGTACGCAGCGATGATCCGGTTGAACGGAACGACGCCAAGATTCTCGAAGTCGTAGCCGAACTCGACGAGAGCGCAGGCCTCGTAGTCGGGCAACGCGTCGTTGGGTTCGTCTCTACCGAACAGAGCGAATGAGCTACTTGATCTGAATCTTGATGGTGACTGGGGAGCCGCCGCGATTCATCGTTATGTCGAGCTTTCCAGCCTTTCGAAGCTTGGCGTATGCGTCCACGGCCTTCTCGGGATCGGACATATCAAAGCCATTGATGTCCGAGAGTAGGTCGCCGTTCTGCATGCCTATCTCGGAGAGCACAGAATCCGGCTTGATGCCGCTCAGGCGCATACCCTCTTTGGTACCGCGAGCCCGAATCGACCCTGCGAGCTTTGCGTAGTGCTGCATGATGATCTCGACGCCGCTCTTATCGACTTCAAACTGATTCTCGCCAATCTTCGTAATCTTCGACTTGACCTCGGCCTCGAGCTTCGCCTTCTTGCTGCTCTTCGAGCTTGGTTTGTCTGCTGCAGGTTTGGGTTTGGCAGCAGGTTCCGGTGCGCCCTCGGCCACGATGCAGCGTGATCCGCCTTCGGAGAGCCAGACGCGCGGCATGGAACCGAGGTTCGGCGATTCGTAGTAACCAATGTGAGTTACCGTTTGAGTGCCTACTTTGTCACCGATTCTCCGCATGTGTTCGCCGTCGCCAGAGCTCAGCGCGGCGAAGGACCACGCCGGATCGTCCGTGGCGGTGATCAGAGAAGCTCGCACTCCCGAACAAGGGCTGTCCTCATAGGGGTCACCACTGGCGGACACCGTCTTGGGCGTTTCCTCATCGGGCTTTGGCGCCGTCGGCAACTTGTTCAACGGCCCCGTCACGGAGTCGAAGGGATTGCGCGCAAGGATCTCCGAACCACTCTTCGATCGAGTTGTTTCGGGCTGGGAACGACTCGCCGGAAGGGCGGCTGGCTCACGCGGTACGAGGTGACCTGCAACGAGCTGACCGATGCCCCGCGCTTGGAAAAAGGACGCGACGAGGATGGCTCCTCCCAGAAGCGGGATCTGAAATGTACGAAGCGTCGAGTCGAGACTCATAGCGTGTTCTTTTGAAGCATGTTTGCAAAGCAGATGCCAGCAGTTCGCTTGGAGAACGTTGCTACATTCAGGGCATCACGGCGGTTGGTTCGTCAGGTTGTCACGACCCCGTTCTGAGGGAGCCGAGGGTGTGACAAATTGGCGCTCAGTTCAATACGCCGTTCGACATACCCAACGACATCTGCTGCAAAGCGATGAACTCAGTCAAAAGCTCGGCTCGCTCGCTCAACCGGGCCGTTTCGAGAATTTTCTGGCGGTCTCGGCCTTCAATCAGCAGTTGTTGAGCGCAGTGGTTGATAACAACCTCCTCACTGACCCCACGCGGAACTCGGAACTCGAAGCTCGGATCGCGTCGTTGGACGTTCGCCACAAAGGACGAGACCGCGGCTAACAGGGCCGGGATCATGTGGGGAGCCAAGTCGTCTTCGACAGACGGGAGCACGCGACACTTGGCCCTCCTATAGGGCGAGACAAACGGCAGCTCTTGGAGCTCCACCCGAGCCCTCCCTCTGAGCACGATATTGAGACGACCGTTCGGCAGCTCAGTCGAATCAACGATAGAACCGACGCCCGCAATCGCGGCTATCCGTGGATGCCCGTCACTGTCCACGGGCGCCCCCTCCAGGATCTGCACCACCACGATGCAGTTGTGAGACGCCAGAACATCCCGAACCATCTTGCGGTATCGAGGCTCGAAGACGTGAAGGGGAAGCAGCACTCCTGGCAGAAGGATGACCTCCGGCAACGGAAAGAGTGGCAAGCACGAAAGCGCGTCCTCGAACTCGTCACGCCTCCCAAGAGCCACGTTAACGGACCTTCTTGGCGGCGTTTGCGATCGCCTCGTCCAAGATGGTTGGATCGTAGCCAACCAAGATCCGCCCTGAAACGTCGAAGGTCGGAACTGTGCCAGCTGGGTTTTCAGCCTTCAAGAGCACAGCATCGGTCGGACTGGCCTCCACGTTCAACTCCTGGAGCCGGTAACCACGAGCCTTCATGAAGGTCCTCGCCGAATTGCAAAGCGAGCACTTCGGCGTCATGAACATCGTGACGGGTACCTTACGTTTTTGAGCCTCAATCACAGTGTCGTCGTCGACGACCTCAGCAATGGGGATGGAGGGCTGGGGCTGGGGCTGGGGCTGCGGCAGTTCTTCACGCACTGTGGTCGGCCGAGCTGCCTGTTCAAGCTCAGCCGCTTCAGATGCTTGAGGCGGGGGCGCCGCGACAACTACGTCCTCTTTCACCGGCTCTCGCCTGTTCACGTTCCGTGAAAGCCAGACACCAAAACTGATGACCAAGGCAACGGCTGTAACGGCTAGAACAGCCACAATCGGCCAATCAGAGCTGGTTTTCGGCGGCTCGAGTACTGCGTCGCCACGACGACAAATAACGCACTTAGCGTCATCGCCCAGCACCAGACCGTGCACGCCACATCGGCGCACTTCCATCGGCCGAAGGTACCCGACTCGCGTCCCGTTGGCGAATTTCCCACGCAACAGCCGCTCGAAATCAGCCAGGGCGAACATGGTTCGTGCCCAGCGGAACAACGTGATAATTTGTCCGTCGCCATGAAACCCTCCCACCGAGCGCTGCCGCAGAATGAAAGCTCACTCCCTTCCGGAGAATCCAAGGAGAGCACCTATACGACCGGTGAAATGGCTCGGCTCTCAAGCAACACGCTGCGAACCGTTCGTTTTTATGAAGAGGCGGGGATCCTGACGCCGATCGGCCGGACCGAAGGCGGACACCGGGTGTTCAAGAAGTCTGAACTCGATCGGCTCAAGCTGGTGAGCGACATGCGAGAAGCTGGGCTCTCGCTAGACGATATCCGTGAGATTCTTGCAGCCAAACGGCTAGCAACATCGGCGGACGTCGCAGCAGACAAGGCAACGGACCTGCTAAACAAGTGCGTTGCGCGGCTGCGCGCCAAGGTGGAGATTCTCTCGCGACTTGCTAGGGATCTCGAAGAAACGGTGGAATGCGCTAGCCACTGCCGCAGCTGCAAAGCTCCGCAACTTTTCCCGGATGGGTGCAGCCAGTGTGAGACCCTCGCCCATCCGCTCCCGCGCGGGATGCGAGTGCTTTGGGACGTCAAGGGCGCACCAGAGCCGGCCAAAGCGACGGTTCCTGAAGAATGAAGGACGAGACCGGCCAAGCCAGAGCGGCGAGGGCAATCGAAGAGTTCCTGAGTGCACTCGGCCTTGAATTGGAGGGTGAACTCGTAGGGACAGGAGAGCGAGTCGCAACTGCCTGGGCCACGGAGTTCCTTGCCGGAGTAGGCGCCGATCCAGCGCGTGTGTTGATGGACGGAGCGCTCGAGGTGAAGGCCGGGGCCGGACCCGTCGTTCTACACGGTCTCGAAGTAGCGACGATGTGCCCTCACCACTTGCTTCCTAGCCATGGCACAGCCTCAGTTGGGTTCTTTCCGCGATCGCGGCTCGTCGGATTAGGGGCCATCCAACAGGCGGTCGACCTATGCGCGCGAAGGTTGATTCTCCAAGAGTCGTTGGGGGAGTTAATCGCGGATACGCTACTAAGCGGGCTCGATGCGACCGGAACATTCTGCCGACTCGCGTTGACGCACACATGCTTCTCGACCCGTGGCGAGCGGCAAGCCCACGCAGTGATCGAAACGATCGCCTTCCGCGGGACTTGCGAGAATCGAGACCGTGATCTCGCGACGCGGCTAGCGTTTGGAGCACGCGCTTGAAGCCGGTTGCACTCGTCACCGGAGCCTCGCGTGGCATCGGCTTGGAGACGAGTCGGCTGCTCGCGAAACAGGGGTTCCACGTAATCATGACGGCCCGTGGAGCAGAGGTCTTCGAAGCGGCTCGAGAGGTTCAGTCATCGGGCGCTGCCGTAGGGGTCCAAGCCGATGTCAGCCAGTTGGACGATGTTTCGCGACTACGCGGCATGGTCGAGGAAGACTTCGATGCCCTGGACGTCCTCATCAACAACGCTGGGATCGTGCGCCGCGGCTCCGCAGTCGAGGATACAGCCGTCGCTGATTGGAAAGCCGTTCTGGACGTCAACCTAACCGGAGCCTTCCTCACCACTCGCGCGTTTGTTGGTGCGATGAAGCGGAGACAACGCGGCCGCGTAGTTTTCGTCGCCAGCATCTCCGCAACGATTGGGTGCGCCGAGAATGCTTCCTATGCGGCCTCCAAGTGGGGAATGGTTGGCCTGATGAAGAGCGTCGCGGAGGAAACGCGCAACTCAGGGATTGTCGTAACGGGCATTCTACCTGGCTCCGTTGATACCGAGATGTTGAAGGGCAGTGGCTTTGCTGCGCAAATGAGCCCCGCAGATGTCGCCCGTGAGATCGTGCACCTCGCCACGACTGCCGCGCCTGCGCTCCATGGCAGCGCAGTCGAGATGTTTGGCTGAGCCGCGCGCCTCCGCGTCCGCACTGCGGCAAAAGCTCCGCAGGGGTCCCACACAGCTTTATTGCAAGTATTGGCTAGTTCTCGCTGCGTAAGGCGTGGCACCGACTGTGCAACGTGCGGATCCATGAAACGCCGTTCGAGTGTTGCGTGGCTGATGCTGACCCTGGCGAGCTGCAGCTCAGGAACGCCTGCAGCCACGAGCAATACAGCAGCTACCGCCCCGATAGCCGAAGAGACCACCGAGCTAGCCAAGCGCTTTCAAAAGGTCTGGCAAGACCGAGGTCTTGTGGCGCGCGAGGTCGACGACGACACATTCCTCCGGCGAGCCACGCTCGACCTGCTTGGGCGGATACCGAGCTCTAAAGAGTTGCTCGAGTTCCGAACGGACTCCCACCCCGACAAGCGCGCTCGCCGGATAAGGCAGCTGCTGGACGATAAGGCCCACGCCGAACACCTCGCGCGGAAGTGGGAGCAAGTGCTGCTGGGACCAGAGGTCAAACTTAGGCTGGTAGACCGGGGCGCCATGCGTCGATGGCTCGCCTCGCAGTTTGCCGATGACGTCCCTTGGAGCGCAATCGTCGAGAAGCTGGTAACCGCCGAGGGAATCACGAGCCTCGGTGGATCAATCAAGGAGGCCGTCGGTCAATCGGATAGTGAACGCTGGGGCGAGGAAAGCGCAGCGAACGTCAACGGCGCAACCAACTACTTTCTCCGCCACCAGAAAGCTCCACAGGATCTTGCAGGACATGTGTCGAAGACCTTCCTGGGCGTTCAGATTCAGTGCGCTCAGTGTCACGACCACAAAACGGAAGCCTGGACCCAAACACAATTCCAGGAATTTTCGGCCGCTTTCGTCCGCGTACGCGCCAGACCCGTCGAACGGGCCAGACAAGAGTTCGCGGTCTTCGAACTCGAAGACCTTGAACGTCCCCCCCGCAGGGCGTTTAGGAACGAGGAACTGCAAGAGATCGTTCGCGCCTCGCCTAAGGCACTTGATGGTACCTCGCTATCCGGGAGCAACCCCCGCGCTGAGTTAGCTGCCTGGATGACCAGCAAAGAGAACCGATGGTTCTCCCGAGCCTCGGTGAACCGCGTATGGGCAGATCTGCACGGGGCCGGATTTGTCGAGCCTATCGACGACTTTCGCGAGAAGAACCCGCCTGTGCTGACTGAGGTTCTGGACCACCTCGCCCATGAGTTCGAGCGCAATAACTTCGATCTCGATGCCCTCTACGAGACAATCATGCTCGGACCCACCTACGCGAACGATATCGACGGAACGGTGTCGCCGCGAGAGTCGCTATTCGCCACGGCTGACCTGGTTCCCCTATCAAGCGACGCGTTGCTTGATTCGATATTCATAGCAACAGAGGCGGCCAAGCAGCTCGAGGGTCAAGGAGAGAACCGCACCAATACACTTAAGGCGCTGCTCCGGCAGCGAATGGAGTTTGTTTTCGATACCGACGCAGAGTCGAACGGCGAGCCACAATCAACGACGCTCACCCAGAGCCTGTTTCTCGCCAACAGCGCAATCGTCAGCGCGTCCACGGCACACTCTGAAGGAGGGGTCCTCGCCAGACTTCTGGCCGGCTCGAACTCCGACTCAGACATCATTACCGAACTGTACCGTCGCACGCTCACGCGCGATCCGTCGGCAGAGGAACTTCGCGAGGCCCTTGCCTTCATCGCTCAGGATCGTGCGAAAGCCCCCGTCAGCTTTGAAGGCGGTAGCGGAGAGAAGGGCAAGGCCAAGCGAGAGACGCGCGCAGACAACGCGATGCTGCGAGCACTGCGACCCGACGAGAGTTCCGCAAAAGCCCGTGCCTTCGAGGATCTTTTCTGGGCACTCATCAACTCAAACGAATTTCTATTCCGCCGCTGAGTCCACCATGAACACCACCCGCAGAAACCTACTAAACCTCGGCGCTTTTACCTTTATATCGACCCTCCTGTCCGAAGTGGCATCACCGAGGGCGTTCGCCGCGCCAGCGAAGAAGCCGACGCAGTGTGTCCTCTTGTGGATGAATGGCGGGGCCAGCCACCTCGACTCATTCGATCTGAAGCCGGGCGGACACTTTAAGGCAATACCGACGAAGGCTCGTGGCGTGAGCATCTGTGAACGACTCCCGCAGCTCGCCGACCAAATGGACGCCATCGCGTTGCTGCGAGGGGTCTCCTCCAAGGAGGGCAACCATCCGCGCGCGCAGTCGCTTGCGCACACGGGGCATACTCCCAACCCAACCGTGCGAGCGCCCGCTCTGGGTGCCTGGGTAGCCAAGTATCGGTCGGAGCAGACCTCCTCGCTTCCCGCGTTCATCTCCCTTGGAGGGCCGAGCGCCGACGCCGGCTTCCTCGGCAACGGGCTTGACCCCTTCGTTGTCGCGACTCCAGGGGCGATGCCCAAGGACATTCAATCACCTAGGGCGTTCTCGCCCGAACGCGAAGCGCTCCGAAACTCCTTCGTCGATCGAATGAATCGCGACTTCGATGCGACGACGAAGAGCGGCCTCGCCAAGCAGCGCTCGATGTTGACCCAGACCGCACGGACGATGATGCGCTCGAGCAACCTTGCAGCCTTCGACTGCTCCTCCGAGTCGAAGAGCACCCTCGACGCCTACGGTGATAGCGCGTTTGGGCGTGGTTGTTTGACGGCCCGTCGGTTGATTGAGGTTGGAGTTCCCTTCGTTGAGGTTGGATTGGATGGCTGGGATACCCACCAGAACAACTTCGAGCGTGTCGGCACATTGCTCGACACGGTGGATGCCGGCGCCGCTTCCCTGCTGGCGGACCTTCGGCAGAGGGGGCTCCTCGACACGACGCTCGTGGCATGGGTCACCGAGTTCGGTCGCACGCCAAGCGTGAATGCTGATGAAGGTAGGGACCACCACCCCCAAGCATTCAGCGTCTGGTTAGCAGGTGCTGGCATTCGGGGTGGCATCGTCCACGGCGAGACCGACTTGCAAGGAGCTCGAGTAACGCGTGATGCCGTGTCTCTTCAAGACGTGGTGGCGACGATGGGCTCGGCGTTGGGACTCGAGACCGACCTCTTCCAAACTACCCCCAACGGCCGACCGATAACGATGACCGAGGGGGGCAAGCCGATCCAAGCTATCCGCGAGGCCTAAAACTGCCCGTAAACGAAGGGAACTGCTTCAGCGCTCGCAAAGTGCCTCAGCAGCAGGGCAACCCCAAACGCGACCACCGCCTGCGCAACGCCGGGGAGCTTGGCAAAACCCTCACGCACTGTGGCAAATACCCTTCGCGGCACCCATTGCAAAAGTAGCCCAGCGCTAATGATCAGCACCAAGGGCTTGGTGATGTTTGGCGTAAAGGAAGACAGCACCATTAGCTGCTTGTACATCAGTAACGCCTTTTCAAGCGGAGCTCGAATCAGGACGAAGGTAAGCGTCGTAAAAACGAAGGTTAGCAGCACAGCCGCAACCTTCTTGAGACCAGGCGCCTCATCCCCAGCGTCACCTGGCTTTCGTCCGAGCGAATCAAAGGCAAAGTGAGATAAGGCTACAGCTAGCCCTTGGACGACGCCGAAGAGCACATAGCTCCAAGCAGCTCCGTGCCAAACGCCACACACCACCATCGTGGTCCAAACATTGAAGTACTTTCGGCCTTGATCTGCCAAGTAGAGCCCGCCCAGCATGAGCGCGGCGGCGCCTAGGAACGACAGCATGTTGGTCAGTGACGCTGAACCCTCGGTGCTCCGGATACCCACGAGGGCACGCCATACGAGAGCGATAGTTCCGATTGAGGTAAGGAGCAGCGCTGCCCTACGCCGCAAGGAGGCTCGTTCAGGTGACTCACCCGCTCGCAAGACCCGACTCCCGCCCATCGGGATATAGACATAGTCACGCAGCCAGCTTGAGAGCGAGATGTGCCAGCGACGCCAAAACTCCACCAAGTTTGAAGCTTTGAACGGCGCATCAAAGTTGATCTTCAAGCGATAGCCGAGCAAAAGCGCGATCCCGATCGCAACATCGCTATAGCCGGAAAAATCGCAATAGATCTGTATCGAGTAACCGAACATTGCCGCGGCGACCTCCACCGAGGAGAAGCTCGTCGGTTCAGCGACGACACGGTCAACCAAGTTGATCGCGAGGTAGTCGCTAACGATGACCTTTTTGACGAGGCCCACCATCACGAGGAATATGCCCTCGCTTGCGGCAGCTGCGGTGAGAACAACCGGCTTGGCGAACAGCGGGAGCAGGTCCTTACCGCGTATGATCGGCCCGGCCACGAGGTGGGGGAAGAACGCGATGTACGTCACATAGTGAGCGTAGTCACGACAGGGAGGCAACTCCCGACGGTAGACGTCCACCACGTAGCTAAGCGACATAAAGGTAAAAAAGGAGATACCAATGGGCATGGGTAGGCCCATGCGACCATCGGGCCCGCCCAAGGCAATTACCTGTTCCGCCATGAAGTCCCAGTACTTGAACACCAGGAGCAACCCGGTATTCATGGCGATAGTCAAGTAGACCAGGTTCTTTCGAGCAGTAGGCTCCTCGGTTCGGCCGATCCAAAGGCTTAGCCAGTAGTCGACGGTCGACCCGATAAAGACGATGGGTACGAACTTGAGGTTAGGAGCGCCGCGCACCAAAGCCGTCCACAGCCCGGCCTCTCGAAGGTTGTTCACGAACTCGAAGCTGAAGAGGTCAAGCCCCGAGTAGAAAAGGTAGCTTACTGCCGCCAAGAACCAGAAGCGTATGCGGGGCCAGCGAGATAGCGCCCACGCCCCCGTGAAGACGAGAAGAAAAAACTTGGCGAAAGCGAGGGTATTGAAGAGCATGCGGGGCGGCCCGGGAGCACCTACCAGATGCGGCGCTACCGGAAAAGATTTGGTTGCCCAGCTTGCTCGTGAAGCTTGCCGGCGAGTTGGGCGTTCGTCGCGTAGTGTGGTAACCCGAATAGGTGTCGAGTCCGAGTAAAGATCCGTCCTCTGAGGAAGCTGCATTTGGAGAGCTGGCGTCCACCCTGGCTGCTGACACCCAGAATGCCGCGCAGGCACCTGCGGATCGCTTGGTAGCGAGTTGGTTCCCCATCTCAGCTAGGACCCTGAGCATGGCCATCAGCCTCGGCGCGCTTGTCCTTCTCCCCTACGCACACAGTTCGTTGGAGCGCTTTCGCCTGCTCACGCAGGGAGTCTCTGTGTTCGGCGTGGACGAGGAAGAGCCTGCTGAGCAGCCGCCTGTACCCGAGGTGGTAGGCGAGGCAGCGCTGCCAGGCCCGACCGATGATCAGCAGTCTCGTGGAGACGAGCTCACCGATGCTCCAACCAATCCGCGTGGGCCGATAGCAAATGCGAAGCCGTTACCGATCCCGGTTTCGTTGAACGAGGACAAGCCGCCGCATTTCATCGACGATCCTTCCGCGCTCGAAAAGTTCTTCGCGAAGCTGGTTCGAGTCGAACAGAAGGAGCCCGGTGCCATCGCCCGTATTGTCTATTACGGCGATAGCATCGTTGCGAGCGACTTCATCACGGGCAAGCTACGCAGACTGCTGCAAGACCGATTCGGTGATGCTGGCCATGGCTACGCCATCGTTGCCAACGCTTTTCCTGGGTGGTTCCACATCGATGTTTCCCGTAAGTCGAGCGACCAGTGGAAGACCTCTCGCTGCATCGGTCCGTTCGCCGAGGACGGGCTTTACGGTCTGGGGTGTGTCTCCTTTACGGCCCGCCGTGAAGGGGAGTGGTTCTCGATGGGTACCGCCGACAGAGACAAGTGGGGAACCAAGGTCACTCGCTTCGAACTTGAGTATCTCGAGCAACCGGAAGGTGGGGCGGTCGAGTTCAACCTCGACGGCAACCAGCACTCAACGCTCGAGACGGCGGGCCCCGAGAAGAAGCTCAAGTACCACACCATCGAGGTGGAGGACGGACCCCATAAACTTCAGGTGAAAACGGTTAACGACTCACCCACGAGATTGTTCGGAATGCGGATGGAACGCGATGTTCCAGGGGTAACGCTGAGTGCGCTCGGCATTACTGGTGCTCGCGCCCGGTTCTTGGATAAGTCGGATGACGCTCATTGGGCGGAGGCCCTGAAGGCAGCAAAGCCGGACCTGGTCGTCCTCGCGTTCGGAACCAATGAAGTAGGAGATGGGCGTATGGCATTCGATGAGAATGGGCAGCGCTCCAAAGATCCAATGGGCGATTACGAGCGGAACCTGCAACGGGTCATGGCGCAGGTGGAAGCGGCCCTTCCGGAAGCTAGCTTCATGCTGGTAGGGCCGCCCGATATGGCGTCCAAGAAGGACGAAGAAGGCCACTCCAAGCCGATGGTACCCACCATCGCACAACACCAAATGAACTGCGCCAAAGAGCGCCGGTGGGCCTACTGGAACCAATACAAGGCGATGGGTGGGGCTGGCTCGATGTGGGCCTGGGTCCAAAGCGGCCTCGGCAACGCCGACCTCATCCACCCAACGGGCTCAGGCGGAAACGTTCTCGGCCAAATGGAGTATCTTGCCTTGATGCACGCGTACGAAGCCTACAAGGAAGGGCTGCGAAAATAGATGGCGGACCTCCACAGCGACAACTTCGTCGTCAGTGACGAAGGAGGCGTGGCTGTATGTAGGGTTTTCAAGAACCCCGCGCAGAGTTCCGCCGAATTTGCGGTCGGGCTGGAGAAGCTCGTGCCCACCTCCAAAGGATTGGCGTTGGACGACAAGACGGTCGGGTTCGTTTTGGACCTTCGACGAACACCAGGTGCCCAGTCTCCCCAGGTGGAAAAGGTGATGTGCGTCGTCGCAGGTATTTGGGAGGCGACAGCGCAGCGGATGTCTTTTCTCGTCTTGGATGATCCCATCCAGAAGCTTCAAGTCACGCGTATTGCTGCGCAAGCTGCGCCGCAGTTCGGCGCCGTTTTTGTAAGCCGCACCGACGCGCGCGCATTTGCAGGGGCATCGAGTCAGTCTGACCCAGCGACGGTCAGTCGGATCTTGGAACGCCCCTCACGCATCAAGGGGCTTTAAGGGCTCTTTTCGAGAATTGGTCGCGGAGCAGGCGAATCAGCGCTGCTTTGCTAAGCTCGGGGAGTGAACCGTGCCTTTCTGCAATCGCTTGCCAGTGCTGGCAAGCCCATACACGCTCGCTTTGTCCTTCGGCGAGCGCTGATTGGTCTCGGTGTCGGGCTGTTGGGTGGATCGATCCTCGGTGCGGCTGCCACGCTCTTACGTGTGGAGCCGCGTGCCGCAGTGGTTGGCGCCGCAGCCTGCGTTGGGACTCTTGCCGGACTCGTAAGCGCGCATCGCCGTCGACTCACGCTGCACGAACTCTCGCTCTACTTGGACGCAAAGCTCGAGACGCGAGAAGCACTATCAACCGCCCTCGATGTTTCCTCTGAACAAGACGAGATAAGCGCGTTCATCGTCGACAAGGCAGCAACGCTGTTAGTCGAGTCTGATCTGAAGGCGGCGCAACCACGTATCTGGTCAAAACGGCAGGCGTCTATCCCGCTCGGTCTTGGACTGGCCATCGCTGTGTGTTTGGTAGAACCAGCTCCACTACCGCAACCAATCGAGGCCGCGCCGGGCTCGGAACCCATGACCGAGGCGGTCGTGCCGGAGCTTGAACGGGTCATCGAGGCGCTGGATCAGGTGGTGCCGCGAGACGCCGCGCAAGAGAAGCGACTTCAAACGCTCAGCGACAAGGCAAAGCAGTTGAAGGCAAAGCTCAAGAACGGAGCCTCGAAGCGTGAGGTTCAAGCCGAGCTCGCCGAACTTTCTCAAGGCGTCTTGGCAGAAAAGCTTAGCTTCGGAGAGGGCGAAGAGCGGAGTGGACTCGAGCGAGCCCTGGGCAAGCTTGACGAGCCATCATTGGCGGCGACCAAACAAGCACTCAAAGACCGAGATCTCACTGAGCTCGATGACGAGACCTCTCGCCTGGCGAATCAGTTGGAGAAGGAGTCCAGAGAGAAGGCTCGCCAAGCCCTCGAAGAAGCGGCTAAAGCAGCGAAAGAAGAGGGCTCAGAGACCGTCGCCAAAGAGCTCGAGCGGCAGGCGAAGAAGCTAAAGGAGGAAGGCGACAAGGCGGATTCGCTCAAGAACGCGGCGGAGGGGCTGCGCGAACAACTATCCGAACAGGGCAAAGCAAACCTCGACGCAGTCAAGAATGAGGGTGACCCTGAGGCTAAGCGTCAGCTCGCCAAGGAGGTTCAGGACATCTTGAGCAAGATGTCTGAAGCCGAGCGCAAAGCGCTCGTTGAGAAACTGCGCACTGAGGCCAAAGACGCCGCCAGTAAAGCAAAGCAACCGGATGATGGCTCGGCGGAGCCAACCAAACCTGAAAACTCACCTGCGGTAGACCCTGAAACCTTGAAGAAACTCGCGGAGCAATTAGAGAATCCGCAGGGAAAGAAGCAACTCGAGGACGCACTGAAGGAGCTAGCGAATGCCCCTTCAAACGGCGCTGGAGAAGCGACGAACCAAGAGTTGTTGGAGCAAGCACAGCAGGCGCTCAAGGAAGCTCACGGCAAGGCCTCGGGTGATGGCAAGGCAGAAAACTCAAACCCTGACGCCGCGAACGGATCTCCGGATGCGGGCCTTGGCGGTAGCGCGACCAAGAAACGACGCAAGACACCCAGTCCGATTTCCTCAGGAAAGTCACTGAAAGCGCGGGCGAATGCGCCCGTGCGTGATGGCGCCACGCTACCAACGATCAAGACTGGCCGTGCTGGATCGAGACCAGGCGAGGTTGCCAACCGTGTCGGCTCGGGTGCACTCGGCCAGGTGAGTGCCGAGGAGGTGAGCGGAGTGTCTAGGAGCGACGTCCCGGAGGAGTACCGAGAGCAGGTCGGTCGCTACTTCGAGCCCTAAATAGACCCGCGACTCGAACTGAAGCCCTTCGCTTGTAAGGTGCGGTCAATAGTCGAGTAGGATGCGCGCCAAGATGTCTGACGCAGCTAAGCCCACGCCCGACCGAATGGACTCCGACGTTGCAGACAGTGCTAGCTTCGGCGCGGCGCTCGAGACGGCTCGCGAGGCTAGCCGAACGTTGCGCGACGCCATTGGCAACGTACTAGTTGGCCAATCCGAGGTCGTGGACCAAGTTCTTTGGGGCATGCTTGCTGGCGGGCACGTGCTTTTAGAAGGGGCCCCTGGGCTCGGTAAGACCCTTCTGGTCCGAACGCTCGCCCAGTGTGTCGACCTGAAGTTTTCACGCATTCAGTTCACGCCTGACCTGATGCCGAGTGACGTCACCGGGACCAATATCCTGGTCACCGACGACAAGGGGCAACGACAATTCGCCCTGCACAAGGGCCCCATTTTTGGGCAGGTCGTTCTCGCCGACGAGATCAATCGGGCAACGCCTAAGACACAGAGCGCTTTGCTTGAAGCGATGCAAGAACACGCTTGCACGATCGGCGGGCAACGCCATGCCATCGGAGAACCCTTCTTTGTCTTAGCAACGGAGAACCCGATTGAAATGGAGGGCACCTACCCGCTCCCTGAGGCACAGTTGGACCGGTTTCTGATCAAGGTATTGATTCCAACTCCCAGCGAAGAGGAGATGACTGAAATATTGGGCCGCACCACTGGCTTAGCGATGGCCACCCCTACCGCTGTCTTGACTCACGCGGAGGTCCTAACCTTGATGAGGACCTGCAGGGCGGTCGTAGCGTCCAAGGACATATTGCAATACGCAGCCCGCGTGGTCGCTGCGAGCGACCCTGCCAGCAGCTCCGCTCCGGAATTGGTGCGGAGCGCGCTACGCTTTGGCGCGGGCGTCCGTGGAGCGCAATCGCTGGTGCTAGCGGCAAAAGCAGCTGCATTGCTCGACGGGCGCGCCAACGTCGCATTCACCGACATCAACCTAGTGGCAAAGCCGGTCCTGCGACATCGGCTCATTCGCTCTTTCGAGGGAGAGGCAGATGGAGTGACCACCGACAGCGTGGTCAACGCCATACTCGAGAGTGTCAAGAAGCTGCCTGCCAAGGTCGAGAGAGCCACCTCCCTATGATGTTTCCACGTCAGCTGTTTCGCTTAACGCTCATACTGCTCATCGCAAGCATTTTGCCTGTCCACTCCGCGTTTGGCGCGTCCCTTTCAGCCAATGCACAGTTTGTCGTCGGAGGCGGCTCCGGTGACTACCTGAGAGGGATGAATGAAGTTGTCGCTTGGATTTACAATCCTACTGCGCAACGACGTGAAGGCTTGGTTAAAGCCGAATCCCGACTTGGTGATCAGTCAACCTCTGCTTCAGGCAACTTCGAGGTTGCGGCCAACTCAAGCATCTTGGTGCGGTTGCCTTTCTTCGCACTCGAGCAGACTGTTATACGAGTATCGGCGGGTGAGGAGCAGCTCCTCCTCGCCGAGTATCACGCCTCCCCGGAACAAGCTGTTCGAGTTGTCGATGCGCACGTGGTGCCCCGACTGAGGGCCGTACTCGAGAATCTACCTATGAACATGAGCGTGGCATTGCCTGGCCCCTACGGCCCCGGCAGTGCGGCTCCCCCCTCCGGTGGGTTGAAACTCCGCGTAGTGCCAGCCGTCGCCAAGGACGGCACTACGCTTCTGCCGAGTCGTGTCCCAACATGGCACGGTATTCAGACAGTGTTCATGTCGACTGAGCTCCTAGTCGGTCTTGAGTCGATGGAGCTTACTGCCTTGACCGGCTTCGTCCTTGCGGGCGGGACACTTGCACTGTCTGTTTCGCGGCCCGAGGATCTCAAGCACCCAACGTTGGTGAAACTCGTGGGCGGACAGGTGAACGAGAGTGCTGTCGCGCCAGTTCAACTGAGCGCGTTTCCAAAGCCGTTTGCCATGACCCCCGAGTTCAACAAGTATGTTGGCGTAGTCAATCCACGGGACGAGGTTCAGCTACACGGATATACGGGCGGCAACCTCCAAGCAGATGTTTATGGATCCACTGCAGCCTACGGCCTTGGTCAGGTTGCGCTCCTTTCCTTCAATTTGGATAACCCTCAACATGTCGACGACCCATGGGTTGGAATTCGACTATTAGAACTCACCCGCCAATCCTTCGAGCGGAAAGCTGTGAGTGCGTCGGGGGTCGGTGCAACTCAGCAGTTCAGCAAATCTGGCTCACATTCGCAGGTCCGTGAGGTGCTTCACAAGGACCGTTCACTCCGCTGGGGGATCGTTGTGATCTCCCTACTACTATGCGCTTACTCCGCTTTGATTGGCCCAGTGCTCTATGGTTTGGGCAAGAAGCGCAATGACCTTCTACTGCCTATTCGTTGGATGCCGGTCGCGTCTTTGGCTGCCTTCTTCTTGGTTGTCATTTTTGGCACAATATCCAAAGGATTGTGGGGAGAGTCTCGAAGAGTCAGCTTCGTCGAGTTGGGGTCCGGTATGAGCGTCGGAGTTGGAAACATCTATCGCGGCTTCTATACCCCGTCGGGGCAACGGGTGGACGTTGGTCAGACTAACGCGAGCACCTCTCTCAATGCGCTGTACTCACTGGAGCTAGGACCTCACTACTCAGTCGAAGGGCAGGCGGTTAAGATCGGCGGCTTCGAGTCGGTGCCTTCGCAGACCGTGGTGGTTCGCGAGGACGGGATTATCAACGTTGGCGGGAACATCTCGATGCGGCCAGAGGCGTCCGGGAGCATCACGCTGACGAACAACACCCCAAAAACGCTCGAGCATATCGTATTAAAAACGCACACTGAGCAAGTGGTGTATGCGCGAAGATTGGCGCCGGGGCAGGCGTTGAGCAGCCTGGAGATGACTAGCGACAATCCCGACTTCAGACACTGGACGGCTACGCCACTAAGCGGTCGAATGCGCCCCTTCGAGGATTTCGCTTTCAAGAGCGCCTTCCAAGACGATGACACCATCGGCGACCTTTGGGACGCGATGGATGGCGCTAATGTTGAGAGTGCCAATTGGTTTCCGCAAGGTGTGCCAGTTGCTTTGGCAGTCATCGCTGAGAGCGACGGCCCAGACAGTGACTCCGGCTTCAAGCTGAAGTCCTCGGTCACACTGCTTCGCGTGGTCGGTTTCGGGGAGGGGTCGTGAACCTTAGCAAGACCGTGGAAAAGCAGGCCGACTACGCCATTCGCGTTCGGCATTTGTGGCATAGGTTTGGCCCCTACGACGTTGTCCGCGATGTCAGCTTTGACGTTGGCTACGGTGAGGTGTTTGGCTTCATCGGGCCGAACGGCGCGGGCAAGACCACCACCATTCGAGCGATGACCACGCTGCTCGAACCGAGTGCGGGCCGCATCGAGATCGATGGGATCGACGTTTCCGTCGAGCCCGAGCGGGTACGCCGAACCATCGGCTACATGCCAGATCACGCGGGAGTGTACGAACGAGTTTCAGTTCGCGAGTACTTGGAGTTCTTCGCTGACGCCTATTCGGTGGATTCTCGTTCAGTTGTCAACGCCGTCCTGGAGCTGACTGATCTCGGCTCGCTCGCCGACCGGCTCGTTGTCGCCATGTCCAAAGGCCAAAAGCAGCGGCTTCAGCTCGCTAGAGTGCTACTGCATGATCCCAAGGTACTCATCCTTGATGAACCCGCGAGCGACCTCGATCCGAGGGCTCGTATTGAGATGCGTAACTTGCTCTCAGAGCTGCGCGGGATGGGCAAGACGATCCTACTCTCGAGTCACATCCTCACCGAGTTGGCTGATGTTTGTACCTCGGTTGGCATTCTTGAACGTGGCCGCTTGGTGGTCGCAGGGCCGATCAGCGAGATTGGTGCACGGCTGGAGGCCCAGCGTTCAGGCGTCGCGTTTCGGGCGCCGGTCCAAGGGGAGCCGCACCAAAGTGGTCCAGCCGCGCACGGCTCTTTGCGCCGCGTGAAGTTCAAGGTGATTGGCCCCCCAGAAGCGGCTAGGGCGACACTGCAAGGAGCCCCGTTCATCGTTGGGATGGAGATTCTCGCTGGCCAACTCATCGTGTCGATGAGCGGCCCGGAATGGCATATCGCGGAGATGGTGGGGCACCTCGTTCGCAACAACATTGGGATCGTTGGGGTCGAACAGGACAAGAATGAACTCGAGCGCATCTTCCTCGAGGTAACGCGGGGGGAAATGCAATGAGCTTGCTAGAACGAACGCTCGCCACGATGCAGGGTTGGCGGACTTCTCCCAACCCAATCTTGATGCGTGAGCTTCGGCAAGACGCTCGGCTCGTAAGGACGCCCTGGCTAGTCATGGGCAGCACCATGCTGCTAGCGCTGATGATCGCCAGTATGGGCTCGCAACGGTCTGGGGCGCCTCCCGAAGAGATTGGGATGATGGTCTTTCAGACCTTCTTCGTATTGGCCTACTTTGCGTTGGCCATCGTCGGGCCTGCCATTTCCGCGAACTCGATAGCGGCGGAGCGCGAGGGTCGCACCTGGGAGGCGATGCTCCTTACGGGCATGACGGCGCGACAGATTACCCGAGGAAAATTCTTGTCGGCTGCTACCTCTGTCGGCGTTTACGTAGTAGCAGCTGCGCCGGTTAGTGCACTGGCCTTTCTGTTCGGGGGGGTCCACTGGTCGGAGGTACTAATTGCCTTCTTCTATCTATTTTGCGCCGCCATGCTGTCGGTTAGCTTTGGTCTCGCGGTCAGCTCGCGAATGACCCAATCGCGCGGCGCAATTGTGCTAACTCTTGTTTGCGCTTTTCCGCTATCGGGGATTGCGTTCGCTGTATTTGGGCCAGCGATCGGTCAAGGAGTTCATGAGCTTTGGCCACAAGTACCAAGCTCCGCACCATTCTGGCTCCCGCTGGCCTACGTTCGCGGTGAGTTTGGACTCACCTACCTGCTCGTGCTGGTGCTTGCCCCGCTGATTACGTTCGGCGCGCCATTGTGGGGGTTCTATGAAGCGACCTTGGCGAACCTTACCGAGCCGACGGACGACCGGTCTACTGGATTGAAGGTTTGGTTTACAGGTTTATGCGTGGCTGGAGCAGTCGCAGGCATTGGACTTCTCGGCACCACTGCAGGAGCGTCAGCCACTACCTCCCAAAGCGCGATCCTCCCAATGTTGGCGACTGGGTTTCTAGCCATCTTTGGGGTGTTGGTACTTTTGGCAGACCCACTGGGAGCCTCGATGCGTGTGCAGAGGCGGTGGGAGCTCTCGAACGCAGGGCGCCTGCATCGCTGGTTTGGGCCCGGACTCGTTCGAACCATGAAGCTCGTTCTGTTTGCTTCCTTGGGTCTACTGGGGGTGCTGCTCGCTGCTTCCTATGTCTTGGGAGCAGTTTTGACTATCCCGGTAGGAGACGACGCGCTCGTCGTCGGTTGCTACTGCGCTGGCTTCATAACGTTCATTGTTGGCCTGGCGGTAGCGCTTCGCTCGCGGTCCAACAATGCGACGAGCGTGAGGCTCATCATCGGCATCATCTTCATCGCAATCTGCGCGATCCCCCCAATTGCCGCTTTTCTCGTATCGGTAGTCTTTTTTCGAGGGTCCGACGAGGGCTGGGTGGTCGCGGCGCCGTCTCCCTTCTACATGGCCGCCTTCGCTCGGGGAGGCAGTTCGGCAATCGAGGTCGCTGGCTGGGCGGCAACGTTTTCTTGGGCCGCTATTGGGCTTTTTCTCTTCCGAGTCGGTCAGAACCGAATCGAGGCGGTGATTGCAGACTTCGAATCGCGCCTCAAGGCTACTGATAGGATGTTCAAGGAGGAGGACGCACTTGCGCTAGCAGCTGAGGAGCCGCCCACGGAGGAGGCCAGGGGCTTGGAAAGCGGTTCGGAACCGGGATAAGCCCAAGACCTTCGGGTGGCTGCGTGCTAAACCGCGTCGACAGTGGGCTCACTCCGTCGGCTTCGACTCGCCATCTCCGCCGCACTGGCGCTTGCAATCGTTACTGGCAGCGGTTCGGGCTCAACAGCAGAAGAGCGATCAGCGCGGAGCTCCCTGCAAAAGGCCTCCAGAGACAAGAAGAAGGCCGCTCGGGTCGAGGCTGACCTAAGCGTACTTTCGCGATTCTCTACCAAGTTCAAACCCGGTGAAGCGCGCGTTAAGAACATCAAGCGCATCGCTGAGTTGATCAATGGGACCGTAGTACCTGCGGGAGAGTCCTTTAGCCTCAACCGAACCGTCGGTGCGCGGACCGAGGAACGTGGCTTCGTTCCGGCCCCAAGTATTCTCGATCTGGAGTACGTCGAAACGGTGGGGGGGGGCGTCAGCCAGTTTGCGACAACGCTTTATAACGCCCTCTACAACGCTGGCTTCCCAATCCTCGAGCACAAGCCGCACAGCCACTACATCAGCCGTTATCCGCCTGGTGTTGAAGCAACACTTTCATGGCCTGGACCGGACCTTGTCTTCAAGAACGACTCCGAGTCGCCGGTTGTCATCAAAGCGACGGTGTCAAAGGATCGAGTTTCGGTGAAGTTGCTTGGTCATACGCCCGGGCGGAAGGTAGATCGCAAAGCGCCTGTTGAACTCGAGCGTAAGTCTGCGCCCGTCGAGCTAGTCGGAGACGCGACGATCTCCCCGTCAAAGCAGAAAATAGAGCGGCCAGGGTCACCCAGGCGGACCGTGCGGGTTGAGCGCACAATCCAGAATCCTGGTAAGCCCAAGAAGGTGGATCAGGAGGTCGTCGTCTATCTGTCCTCAAAAAAGGTGGTGCGGGTGCATCCCTGTAAACTGCCAATTGGACACAAGGACAGGTCCCAAGAACCATGTCCCACGAAGGGCAAGCGCAAGAGCGCCAAGAAGGCCTGACACGCGCGAAGTAGCGTTCGCACCAACGCATAGTGGGGGACGATAAACAGCCTGCTTGGGGTGTCGAAAATCGGACAGACTACTTGCCTCAGCTTTGCTTTCAGTGCAGATGAGCGAAGCCCATGGAGTCAGCAGCAACCGAACAGGCCCCGAGTAGCGCCGCTGCCCGCCGAGACGGCCGCGAACTCATTGAAGCTACCAAACCATTCGTCGAGGAGAACGTCGGCGAGAGCTGGCGGCACCTGATCGTCGCCATTGTGCTGATCGCGAGTGCCACCACGGCTTCAGCTTTGATTCCGTTTTGGCCAGCCCGGCTTTGCAGCGCAGTTCTCTCGGGGCTGCTGATCGTGCGTCTGTTCATCATCTACCACGACTTTTTCCATGGTGCGCTGCTGCGTAACTCCAAAGCAGCCAAGGTGGTGCTCAGCATTTACGGAATGCTGGTGCTTGCTCCGCCGCGGGTCTGGAAAGAAACGCACAACTACCATCATGCACACACCGCCCAAATCATCGGGTCGCACATCGGCTCATTCCCGGTCGTGACCACCGAGATGTGGAAGAAGATGAGTGCGCGCGACCGGCTCAAGTACAAAGTGGTTCGGCACCCGCTTACCATTCTGCTGGGATACGTGCCGATCTTCATGATTGGTATGTGCGTAAACTCGCTGCGCAAATCGTTTACTAAGTATTGGGACTCGGCAGCTGCGCTCGCCCTCAACTGGGCGCTAACCGCAACGCTGATTTGGCAGTTTGGAATCGCAACGACGTTTTTTACGTACCTGCTGCCCCTCATGGTGGCCACGGCGATGGGCGGCTATCTCTTCTACGCCCAGCACAACTTCCCATCGATGATGCTTCGTCCGCGACAGAATTGGACGTTCGCTGGTGCCGCACTCGAGTCCTCTAGCTACATGCCCATGGGCTCGTTCATGCAATGGATGACGGGCAACATTGGTTTTCACCACGTTCATCACCTTAACTCGCAGATACCGTTCTACCGGCTTCCCGAGACGATGGCGTCGATTGACGAGCTGCAGGCCCCCGGACAGACTTCACTCGCGCCCAAGGACATTGCGCGCTGTCTCCAATTGAAGCTGTGGGACGCAGAGCGAAAAGAGATGGTTGGCTACCCGTAGTTCCAGGGCCGACAGCCTCCAGTTACTGAGTCATTCCGTTTGCTCTATCCACCTTCGATGGAAGGGACTCAGGCCAAGTCGATGGTCCAACAGCATCCACCTTCGGTGGAATGAGCGTGTGGGCCATTGACACGTCTCAATGGTAAGTGGAACATCCGACTCCTGTATGCCCGTTCATTACGGGGACTGCGCAAGCAGTCGATGCGCCATGATCCGACGTGGCGACCAAAGCCGCCCTACCTGACACTCGGGCGCGGCGATAGCCAGGAGAACAACTGTGACCACACCGCGCGATGAGATCAGAAGTCTTGTAGGGAAGTTTACTTCAGACCTCGAGGGCCTCGTTCGAACGGCGGCTCTGGCGGCAGTGCAAAATGCGCTGGGCTCCGCTGCTTCCAAGGCCGTCCTCGACAAGCAGTCGCGCACAGTGGCGCTCAAGAGTATGCCGGTTGCAAACGTTTCTAAGGCAAAGCAGGGGGCCTCAGCCAACACGACAACTAAGCGGGTGGCAGCTGCAAAGCCCACAAAAGCCAGCAAGCCCGCTAAGGTCATGTCAGCTAAGCCCACCAAATCGGCTAAGCCCGCGAAAGCCCCTCGGCTCAGCGCCCCCAGCAAAGTCGCCAAAGCCGCAAAATCGAGCGGTAAGGCTACAGCTTCAAAACGCATCCGGCGGTCCGACGACCAGATCGACTTGATGGCAAACGCTATTCACGACTACGTCGTCGCGCACCCAGGCTCTGGGGCGGAGCAAATCAAGACCTCCCTGAAGATCTCGAAAGCCCAATGGCTGCTTCCCATCAAACGGTTGCAAGACCAAGGGCGTCTCCTTGCCCGTGGAGAGAAGCGCAACACGACGTATACCTCTGCTCGCTCCCCCTCGAAAAGATAGCGTTGGATGGGACCGCGGGGAGTTGACGCGGTAGAGGCCGAACGGGAGCAATTCATCGTCACCCAGACGGTGCTTGCTCCCGTTTCGCTTTTGCCAAACATATTGCTCTATCAAGCCACCTCTCTCTCCCCGCTTTGGACAGAGTCCCAGGAGTTCCTCGATCGGAACGAGCTTGAGCCACCCTATTGGGCCTTTGCTTGGCCGGGCGGTATTGCACTGGCCCTTTACGTGCTGGACCATCCTGAAACCGTGCGGGGCAAAGCGGTAGTTGACTTCGGGAGTGGGAGCGGATTGGTAGCCATCGCCGCCGCGTTGGCAGGGGCTGCATCAGTTGTTGCAGTGGACCGCGATCCGCTGGCCAGGACCGCGATTCGACTAAACGGTGGGCGGTATGGCGGAGTGATACGAGCAGCGGCGGAGCCGCCGCCGGTTCGCCCAGGTGATTGTATGCTGGGAGGGGACTTGTTCTATGAAGCCGAAGCCGCGCGGAAGTTCTCGGAGTGGTTCCGAGCTCTCGCTGAGTCGGGAGCTACCGTGCTCGTTGGGGATCCTGGTAGGGCCTACGTCCCACTCGACTTTCGATGCGTAAAAGAGCTTGAAGTGCCAACGTTGCCCGATCTCGAGTCACGGGACCGCATGGTTGCGCGAGTGCTTACTCCGCCATGAGCCCTAGCGTCTCCGACGATTCACCGATTGCCTCGACGGAGACCAGCTCAACGAGGTGCGGAAGTGGAGACGTCTGTTTCCAGATGGCGCTCTCCCAGTCATTGAAGAGCACTTGTGCAGGAGCCACCCCAGGTTTCAGCTTCAGAGTTATGCGATAGCGCTTGAGCTGAAGCCCGGTAGCAGTGGGACTCAGTCGCGTAACGGTCAACGCAGGCTGCTCCTTGGCTGGTACACGGTACTCAAAGAAGTTCGACTCGAAGACCTTCTCACGCCCTTGTACTGACCAACGCCACCCGACCAAATTTTCGGCCTTACCTTCCCTTGTCTGACGCTTCTCGACTACCTGAAGAAACGTCGTTTCGTCGTCGAATCTGGCAAGACCAAACCCCGTCGACGTGTTGAAGGCATCGAGTAGAGGTAGCTTTGCAATGAAGCGCGGGCTGCGACCCTCAATCTGGTAAAGCTCGCGCTCCGCCAGCGGGATGCTAGTCGGTTGCGTTTGCGGTGGCTCTTCACCTGGCGTTGGCTCCGGCACCGGACCGAAGTCGGTATCTCGATCCGACCGCTCCAATGCCACTCGAGTTGCTAGCGCAGTCTCGTCCGCTAAGCGCCACTCCACGAGAGCGAAGCGACCATTCATAAGCTGGCGTGTCATTACGCGGTCCGTCTCCCGCTCATACGGAGCGCGCACGCGGTCCCACGGCGCGGATGTAGCCGGCTCCGGAAACGTGTCCCGTTCGCTCACGACTCCGCCAGGGACGAGCCCAGCCAGGACGGTAGCTTCATATCGGCTCAGCAACGGTCCACAGGAGACAACGCCTCCTTTCGTCTGCGGCGCGAGCCCTGTCTGCGAACAAATACTCTCGAGTAAGGGGGCATCGGCTTGTGGCGCACTGACCTCGAATGAGAGCAAGGTCGACAGCATCGTTGACTGCTCACGCTTGCCCGCGCCGCTGGCTTCGGCCAGGCCCCTCCCCGTTTGGGCCTGCTCGCTTCCGCCACAGGCCAGAAGCACTAGGCTGCACCAGGCGGACGCCAATTCTCGTGCACCGAGGCAAAGCATCGGCCAAGTGTTACATGCGCGCGGAAGTTACCCAACAATTCGACCTCCGCTCCCAATCAAGCCGGCAGCGCACGTCCAGCTCGACGGGCCCCGAGGCATCGTCTAAACCATGAGCGTGCCGGGCCCTCCGCTGCTTGACCCTGCTAGCGTCCGCGAGCTCGAAGCGTTGCGTCGGCGACTGGAGGTTCGCGCGCGATCAGGTCAAGGAGGAGACCACCTCTCAAAGCGCAGGGGCTCCAGCGTCGAATTCAGAGAGCACCGAACGTACGAACCGGGGGACGATCTGCGGCGCATCGACTGGGGGGCTTACGCCCGCACCGGCGAGCCGATGATCAAAGTGTTTCGGTCAGAGGAAGACGTCGTCGTGCGCTTCCTCTGCGACGCCTCTGCTTCGATGAGCTTTGGGGAACCCTCGAAGCTCGAATTTGCACAGCGTTTCGCCGCAGCGGTTGGCTACATGGTTCTGGCACGCAGTGAACGTGCCCAAGTTCTCTCCGCCGCGGATGGGCTCGTTTCGATGCGAGCACCAAACAAAGGGCGAGCGGGCTTGCCTGGATTCTTGAGTTCGCTCGAGCAACTCAAGCCAAACGGAGAAACGAATCTTTCAAAGGCAATTGATGACACACTAAAGCGCAGTCCAAGACCTGGTCTGCTGATCGTCATCAGCGACTTCTTTGACCCTTCGCCCGTCATACAAAGCCTCAAGCAAGCCGTTTTCGCCGGGCATCAGGTATCCATTCTGCAAGTGCTCACTCGAGAGGAGCTCGAGCCCAATTATGAAGGAGACCTCGCGCTCGTCGATGCAGAGACCGGCGCCGAGATCGAGGTCACTATGGATGTTGGTGCTTTGGAGGCCTATCGACGCAGACTGCAAAGTCTGAGCGACACACTAGCGGACTTCGCTCGAAAGCACCGAGCAAGCTACGGACAACACTCAACGAGCGACAGCATAGTTGAAGCCGTCCGGGGCTATGTTGAGAGAGGAGCTCGACCTTGAGTTCGCTAGCGCTGACCTCCAGGGCTGGCCTGCTCCTGCTACTTCTGGCTGTACCGCTGATTGTCCTGTACATCTTGCGGGTCCGGCGCCGGAAGGTCAGCGTCGGCTCAACCTGGCTTTGGGCGGCGGCTCAACGTGACTTGATGGCCAAGTCGCCATTCAAGCGGCTCTTGCTCCAAGTACCGCTATTGCTGCAACTTGCGCTCCTCGCCGCGCTCGCCATTGCGTTGGCCAAACCCGCTAGGCTTGCTGAAGGCGCGTTTGGTGAACATATCGCAGTCGTCATTGATGTAAGCGCGTCGATGTCGACCCAGCAGGCAGGAGACGCCGCCACTCGACTCGCGAGCGCAAAGGCGGCTGCACTCGAGCTGGTCAATGGGTTGGCGCCCGGCGCGCAAATCATGATTGTAGAGGCGGCGCACGAGCCGAGAATTGCCTCCCCTTTGGACAGGGACCGCGCTCGCGTCGATAGGGCGATTCGCAACGTTGAGCAGCAAGAGGTGGTGGGCAATCTCTCTGGGGCTATCGCGTTGGCGGTGGACCGACTCAAAGAGTTCGAGGACGGCCGTGTCGTGGTGTTCACCGACGGTTACTTGGCTGAGCCACCAGAGCTTGCAAAAGCCAAAACTCCGATTGAGTTCATCCTTGTTGGAAAGCCTGAGAACAATACTGCAATCGTGCGGGTCGACGCGCGCGTTTACGCCGAAGCCAATAGAGACCTCACCGAGGTCTTTGTCCTATTAGCCAACTACGGCACCGAGAGTCGCGAAGCGTTTGTTACCGTCCGAATGGATGGCGAGGAATCTCCGCGCGACTCGCGCCGCCTCATGCTACCGCCCGGAGATCGCACGCCAGTGGTGCTGGTCTTTGAGGCGAGCCCAGCAGAAGCTGGGCGCGCACTGGTGGTCGACGTCTCTCCGCACGATGCAATGCCAGTGGATGACGTTGTGTTTTCCAAGGTGCCCTTTGGTGAGGAACTCGAAGTTTGGTACCTCACGAAGGCGCCGACAGAAGAAAGCATCTGGGCCATCCGCGCCTTCTCCGCTGACCCGAAGGTTCGACTGAAGAAGGGCGTATTGGGGTCCAACGACCAAAGCATTCCCTCAGACGCTTTGGTTATCGTGGATGGCGCTTGCCCGCCTGCGGACTTTCCAGGCGGTGACCTATTGGTGCTCAACCCCGGACCAGGCCCGTGTTTGGGGCTGAACGCGAAGCCTCCGGTGAAAGAGCCCGTGATCACCTCTTGGGAGACGGGTGATGCGCGGTTGCGCTTCGTTTCGCTCGATCGCCTCCACATCTCGGAAGCGACACCGCTGGAGGGCGGCGCCCACATTACGGAACTCGCAAGAGCTGACGACAATGTCATTATCCGCGACGCCTCCACGCCGGGGAGGTCCGCAACCGTCGTTGGCTTCAACGTTGGTGAGTCTGATTGGCCGTTAAAGGCCTCTTGGGTGCTCTTCTGTCGAAACATCGCCGAACAGGCCCGGATTCACCGAACCGCGAGCACGAGTACGACGCTGGTCGCTGGCGAACCACTTCGAGTTAGCGTGCCTGGGGGAACCGTCACCGTCGAAGCAAAGGGTCCCACCGGTGAAGCGTTGGACGTTTCACTCCGAAGTGGGCTAGCCGTGATTCCTCGCTCGGGCAAGGTTGGACTCTACAGACTCGCCTATTCGGGACGGATGGCGGGAACGTTGGCTATACCCCTTAACCTCACGAGCGAGACAGAGTCTAATCTCGGCGCGCTGGCCAACATCCCCACCTCGGACCAGGTCTCGACCCGAACGAGCGACGATGCGCCCAAACGCTTCCTGGAGTTTGGCTGGCTCTTGGCGGCATTGGGTCTCGTGATTCTGCTGTTCGAGCTCTGGTACCACACCCGCAACGCACAACCCGTTGGGGATAAGGTGACTCTTCCAACAGGCAAAGTGCAGGTCCGATGAACCTTGCGCTGACGCTCATTCCCGCGCTGGTGACGCTTGCGATCACAGCCGTTCTTTGCGCAAAGAAGCACAAGGAGCTGCGCAAGCGATGGGCCTTCATACTCGGGATATGCGTTGGCTTTCTCCCAGGTTTGTATGTCAGCCTGGTTTCGGTCGGGCTCTTGTCAGAAGCGTATGTGCGAATTCATAAGCCTGCGCTAGCTGCAGTGTCCCTGGGTGCAATGGCTGCGGTCTCGGGGTTGGCCGTCAGGGGCAAATCTAGCCCACAGCGAGCCCGCCAACTGGCCATCGATCTATCGCTTGTCATCCTCGCACTTTCACTCTCCTTTGCCGTAATGGGAATGGAGGTTGGGCAGCCCATTGACCGTTTGACCGTCATTGTTGCTATCGACCGCAGCCGCTCGGTGGACCTAGTCCCGGGAGCAGCTGATCGTGTGCAGAACGAGCTGCTCAAGGTTGAAGCGTCAATGCGCGACGATGACGAGTTGGGAGTCGTGGCTTTTGGAGTGGCTGCAACGACCGAACAGACTCCCCGAACGAAGAGCGAACCGAAGTCCGCGCAGGAAGCAATGGTAGCCCGCGATGGGACCGATTTGGATTCAGCCATTCGTCGAGCGCTCTCGGAGGTTCCAGCGGACTCTGGTGCCCGAATCGTGGTGATAAGCGACGGCGTTGCCACCCGAGGAGATGTGATGGCTGGTGCGGCAGCCGCGCTCGCCGCACAGATCCCGGTCGACGTCATTCCGCTCTTGCAGGAAGAGAACAAGGAGCTCCGCGTCGTAAGCGTTCGAGCGCCTACACAGGGCAATACTGGTGAGGCTGTGGACCTCGCCGTGGTGACTCGCGCGAGTGAGGAAACAGTGGCTGAGATCCGCATCAAGCGCGACGGCCAATTGATTCGGCGTGGAGAGGTCACAATCCAGAAGGGGGAAGATGTCCTTCGGGTGCGCGAGAAGCTGGGCGACGCCGGTCTACATCGATACGACGTTGAGGTATCAGCCAAAACCACCACAGCGGATACGACCCCCGAAGACAACGCCGGTGCTACCTTTGTACGCGTCCGTGGACGTGCCTCGGCACTGATTATCGAAGGGGATGGCCGGGACGCCGCGGCTTTTCTAGAGAACGCTCTCTCGAAGGCCGACATCGATGTTGACGTCGTTGGGCCGGGCGCAGTTCCAGCCGACCTCGGCGCCTTCGCGGCTTATGACCTCGTCATCCTGAGTGATATCCCGGCTGCTGTAATGTCACCTACTCAGCTGAACGCGCTCGCGACCTACGTCCGGGAGTTTGGCGGAGGACTACTGCTATTAGGCGGTGATCGTGGCCTCGGTCCAGGCGGTTACGGCAAGACCCCAATCGAGGAAGTCTCGCCTGTCTCCTTCGACCTCAAACAGGACCAGCGCAGGGCCAGCCTTGCGCAGGTCATCGCGATCGACATCTCCGGTTCCATGGCGGCAGAGGTCAACGGGAAGACCAAGCTTGAGTTAGCGAACGAGGCTGCCTCGCGGTCAGCGGAGCTGCTCGGATTGAACGATCGACTTGGCGTCGAGCACGTCGACACGAAGGTCTATTGGACCGTCCCGCTTGCACCGGTCGTGGACGCCGCCAAGGTGGGCAACGCCATTCGCTCGATGCCAGTGGGAGGCGGGGGAATCCTCGTTCCGATTACGCTCACCGAAGGTTACGCAGCCCTTCGAAGCGAAAAGACCAATATCAAGCACCTGCTGCTGTTTGCTGACGGGGCGGATGCGGAGGACATGGGGCCTGCCAAGCCGCTAACCGCCGCAGCACTGGTTGATGGCATAACGACGAGCGTCGTCTCGCTTGGGCAGGGCAAGGATGTGCCGGACCTCGAGGAGTTGTCGCGACTTGGCAAAGGTAGATTTTACCTTATTGAGGATGCGTCGAGACTGCCTGCTGTGTTCGCGCAGGAGACCATTCTCGCAGCGCGCAGCGCACTCTACGAGGAGCCGTTCCAACCGGCTCTGCGCGCGCCAGGGGCGGCAGCGGCGGGGCTCACGTTTGACGACGCCCCCGAACTACTCGGTTATGTCGTGACCCTTCCGAAGCCACGGGCAACCATTCACCTATCAGGGCCCGAGGAGGATCCTATCCTAGCTACTTGGTCGGTTGGCGTCGGGCGGGCTGGCGTCTTCACCAGCGACTTCAAGTCGCGCTGGGGATTGGCCTGGACCGAGTGGCCCACGGCAGCAAAACTGGTGGTTCAGTTGAGCCGAGATTTGCTACGCCGCGCCGAGGATCAGAAGGTCCGCACCGAGGCCACTGTCTCCAACGGGCAGCTGCATGTGCGAACGACGGTGCTCAGCAGTGACGGCAGAGCAGCAAACTTTCGGCGGGTACAGATGAAGGTCATCGGCCCCGATGGCTTTGAGAAGGTTGCTGCCTTGGAAGCCAGCGGAGCTGGTTCGTACACCTCGGACCTACCAGTCGACAGGCCGGGTAATTACGTAATCATCGCCAGCGATGCGCTCACCGGGGAGCTGCTCGGCACCACTGGCGCGGTCATGTCACGCGGTGAGGAGCTTAGAGTGACTGGGTCGGATGTAGCCATTCTCGAGCGACTAGCCGACTTTAGCGGGGGAAAGAAGCTCGAGTCACTTGAGGGCATTTTTGATGACCGGCCAAAACTCCGATTTGCCTATAGGGATATTCAGAGCCGCCTAATCGTCATTGCCGCGCTCGCGCTACTAGTGATGGTAGCAAGCCGCAAGCTTGGCATGCCCAAGGCGCTAGCGGACTTTCTTCGAGGCAAGCGAACGCTCCAACCTGTCCCGAGTGAGCCGGATGTCAAACGAACCCAGCCGGCCATGTTGGAGGTGTTGCGCAGTGCAAAACAAAAGGCAACGATACGTGACGCTAGGCCACCATCGGATTCACCGAAGGCCGCGGCAAACGAAGCGCAGCCCGAGCGTGCCCCGGTTGAAGCAGCACCCGTACGGCCACGTCCGACGAGACTCGTAGGGATGCACCCGATCGCACAAAGAGGCCCTACGAATGCAGCAGCACAACCGCCGTCACAACCCAGCGTAAGTCCTGCGCCCGTCCCCAAAAGCTCCAGCGAGACGGGAGAGAGACAGCTGTCCGCGGCTGAGCGGCTAGCCGCAAAGAAGCGGGAGAACAGGCGTAGCTAGCCTCGCTCACGCCGATTCTCTCGCGCGAGAACTGCCATCCAAACAAGCGCACTTGCCATCCCTACAAAGGTCCCAAACGAGACCAAGGGGACCGCCCAAGCTGGGTATCGGATAGCGACCCCTCCTGCCGTCAGCACAATGGCAGCGGCTCCTCGCATGGACCAACGCATCAGCGCCGTAGCACCATGAATGAGGAACCCGAGACCCGCGAGGCCACTGCTCATTAACAATAGGGTAAAGGGAGCGGCTTGTTCAGGCAGAAGCCCCGAGAGCGCTGAAAAAAGATCAACCGCAGTTGTCCCGAACAGCATCAAAAAAGCGCCTGTCACCATCTCTCGTCCGCGACGATTAACCAATAGGGACCGTCTCTGCCAAGCGACGCCAATGGTGATGAGACTCACGCTGATGAGGTCATACGCGACGACCTTCCACATGCTGAGTTCCTCGAGCCGATGAAAGCCTCCGAGGATGACGAGCGTACTGAAACCCAATAACGCGACCAGAAAGACCAGGCCCCGAAAGGATGGGGCAACCTCAGCCTCCAACCGCTCCTTGCGGCCGAGATCCACAAGCTGCGCCTTCTCCTCGAGGCTCCTTCTACACTCGCGGACGCTCGTCTCAAGCTGGCCGTCGACGTTGGTGAGGTCGGCTAGTTCTTGCAATGCGAGAGCTGCATCCTCTGGTCGTTCGCGGAGAATCTCCGTGCGAACGAGCATGTTCAAGACCTGGATCTGCAGCTCAATCGCGGCGCGGTTCTGAGTCCACTCGCGCAGTAGAGGAAGCAATGCATACCTGGCTTCAACCAGGTTTCGCCAGTTGCTTGGGTCGGGCGGCGACGCCAAAGTCGGACCAACCCGATGCCCGATATCAGCGGTTAACTTCGCCAACGCTTGATGGCGCAAGATCGTAGCCATCGTGTCGTGCATGGCGGCGGCCGAGGCTGGGCGCTGCTGCGGGTCACGTTGGGTTGCGCTGTTGCATAACGCGGCGAGTTCCGGCTGAACGGTAGATGCGTATTGAACCGGCCTGGAGTGCAGCGCAGCGTCAAAGACCTCGGCGAGCGTGCTACCCACGTGTCGCTGCGTATTGGTGAGCGCGGCGTGAAGGGTAGCACCAAGCAGATACACATCTGTCCGTGCGTCCACCGGACCCACTTCTGGGTCAAGCATCTCGGGCGCAAGGAAGCCTGGAGTACCAACGATCTCACTGGTCGGTTGGCCAATGCGGTGAGCAATCCCCCAGTCCAGGAGATAGACCTCCCCGAACAGGCCAACCATTACATTCTCGGGCTTTACGTCCCGGTGAACGATGCCCTTCGTGTGGGCAAATTGTAACGCGTCGGCTACTCGCATAAGCACCTCCAAGAGGGCTCCATCGCGATCGCCGTGACGTTCCACGAGAGTCGGCCACGCGGGGTGGTCCTCTTGTTCGATCAACGTGCCAACGTTTGTCCTTCGATCCGCTTCATGACCAACACCGGACAGCCGTCTGAATCAACGCCGAGGACATGGATCGGCACGATGTGTGGGTGCTCGAGATTGCCGGCGACGCGCGCCTCCTTGAGCAGCGCGTTGGTGGTTAGTGGATCGCCACCAATGCGCGGGACTTTCACGGCGACTTCGCGTTCAAGCGAGCGCTGGAAAGCGACCCATACGGCGCCCATGCCGCCCTGCCCCAAAAGACTGGCTAGCTCGAGTTCGGCCTCCTCGACGTTCGCTGGAGAGCGCCCCAGCGAAACGACTGGAAGTCGGCTCGTTTGCGGGAGGGTTGCCGAGTAATCAACATTGCTTGGGCGGATTGTCGCGCCAGAAACAAAGGAAGCGCTCGCCCCGTGCTCAACGCTCGCGGCTATGGTCTTCGCCAGTGATGCCAGGTCCACGGTCACTGCAGTAGCTTCTGTGGGCACTGCCAACACCGCAATGATTTTCGCCAAACGGAAGCTGCGTGCGATACTGCGGAAGCATGGGCCGTAAGCCTCAGATTGAAGCTTTCGCTGCCTGGTCGAAGGAGCGTGGGTTAGTCACGCGTGACATCGATCGGCAGCGAGTGCTGAACGATCTGCTTGAGCTAACTAACAACAAACCAATCGCCGAGGAGCACCTAGAAGCTCTAACCAAGAGGTATCGGGAGGGCTTGGTCGGGTCACGGGCCGTTCTCGCAGCCCGCCAGATTGGCCTCGAGATCCTCGAGTGGCAGGATGACGGCGGTCTCGCGACCTTCAACGATTCTCGCGATGTCGCCGTGCCAGCGCCAACTGCTGCCCCAGAAACGAGCCCCACCGGGTCCAATGCAAGCGTTGCGCCCCGCGCGACGCCGTCAACCAACCCCAAAGCGCAATCTTGGGAGGAGCTGTTTGGCAAAGACGAGGGTGCCACACGCGACCCGCTCGAGGTGGACAAGCACACCTCCGCAAGGCCAACCGGCTACGCTCATCGCTCACAGCCAGCTCCCCCTCAGACAGGATTGGTTGTCGAAGAGTCCATCCTAGGGGTATCCGAGGCAAAGCTAAGTCAGGCTCGCCTGGCCCAGACCCCAATCGACGGCGCCACTGGATTTGCGTCCTCGCGACCTCCAAAGCCGGACGATTCCCCGTCCGGAAGCTCCCGCCCTCCTGGGCTCGGGTCACTGTCGAGCCGGCCGGGCTCGATCCGCCCCGCTTCGGTCAGGCCCCCGGAGAGCTTCTCTGAAAGGCCGCCGGCGCGCCCGATTCCGCAAGAGCAGATTGTACCTGAGCCCGCGCGCCCTGCGCTCCGGCCGGGTCGTAGAGCGGCAATTGGCGCAGGTGTGCTGGTGGCGCTAGGGCTCTTGTCATTCCTAACCAAGTTTCCACAGTTCATTTACGCAGCGCCAGCGCGCGTGGTGAGCGGGCACTTCTCGTCGAATCACCTTGGCGTGCAATGGGAGTTTACTGGTAGCTGGAAGCACAACGAACAATTGGACGACACGGAGGGTGTCCCCGATGGGAAACGGCGTGTGAGCGTGTTCTTTCGTGGGGACTCCTCGAGCAACTTTAGTGAACTGCTCACCGTAGTTACCGTCGAAGGAAAGACACCAATCGGCGCAGAGAGCGCCAGACAGTTAGGTGCCAATGAAACGATGGGGATGGTGCAATTTCGCCGCTGTGACCCGTTGAAGACGACGATGGCAGAGGGCATACGCTGCAGTGCTTTGGGGAGTCACATTGGACAGCCCGTCGCGGTGCTCGAGTATTTTTACTCGCTTGGTGGAAAAGCCATTTTCTTTCGCTACTTCTTAACAGCGCCAGCTTTCATCCCGAACGGCTCCGTCCAGGACCTCGAACAGCAACAAGCCAATCACGCTGCGCGTATCGACGATATGATTGGTGCAGCCGAGAAAATGGTTTCCACGATGCGACCGCGTTGAGCCACTCAACCAGCCATCAACAATAGGTTCTCCAACGCTTGCGAAGCCGCGCCCTTGAGGAGATTGTCGAGTGCGCAGCCAACGACGATTGACTGATTGTGTGGGTCTACCGCAACGCCCACGCGAGCTAGGTTTGTCCGCGCCACCGACTGGATCGACGCCTGCTCTATCGACGTCACCTCAACTACCTGCTGATCGTCGAGCCGACTAGCCTGTGTATAGGCACGTAGGAGAACGGCGTTGCACTCTTCTTGCGATAGTGGCCGCACCAATCGTGCGAAGGCCGTCGTTAGGAGACCACGTTTGAGCGGCAATAGATGTGGCGCAAACGTGAGGGTTACGGGATGACCCGCGACGCGCGATAGAGCTACTTCAATCTCTGGCGTGTGTTGATGGTTTCCCACGCGATAGGCGCTCACGTTCTCATCCACCTCCATAAAAAGAAGGTTCTCAGCCACCTTGCGACCAGCGCCCGACACACCGCTCTTGCCGTGCACAAATATGCCGCCGGGCTCGACCACCCCCTCGGCAAGGAATGGCGCCAGCGAGAGGATGGCTGCCGTTGCATAGCAACCGGGGTTGGCTACGAGTTTGGCCTCTTTGATGCTGGAAGCGCCAACCGCATTGGGCAACTGAGGCAGGCCGTAGGGAACCTTGCCCAAGAGCTCGGGATGCGGGTGGTCGAAGCGGTAGAACGCTCGAAAGCTCTCTTGGTCGAGCAGACGAAAGGCTCCCGATAAGTCGACCACGCGAGCACCATGGGTCACGAGGTGCGGCGCAAGCTCGGCAGAAACCTCCGCCGGAGTCGCCAGGGCAACGAAGTCGGCCTCACGGAAGGAGTCTGGAGCCTCCGCTTGAGCCCGCACGACGCGCTCGAGTGGAAGGGATGATGCCCCCGGATCTCCGAGCGGGAGAAGGTTGCGTAAAGGCTCGCCGCGAGCCCGGTCTGAGTAGGCGGCAGTGACGTCAAATGAGGGGTGGCTTGCGAGCAGCCTAAGCAGTTCAAGACCCGAATAGCCACTAACACCTACGATGGCCACTTTAGAGCGCATGCTGCCTGCGATAATCGGAGAACCGGTTGCGCACAAAGCGTTATCTTCGAGACATGGTCTATCGTGCTTTTCTTTTGCTGGCAGTCACTGCTGCTTGCTCCGACTCGGGCAACGCGGGTGGGGGTGAAGGTGGAGCTGGAGCATCTTCAGGTCCGGGGGCTGGAGCCGGCCCGGCAGGCGTTGGTGGCGGCGTCCAGCCTCCCGCGCCGGCTTGCAGCGCAGCTGACCCGCCAGGCAGTCCCGAGGTAGCCTTACCGACTGTTACCCACGAGCTGTTCGATGACTGGCGCGAATCGTGGAGCGCCTCTCCCGCTGCCGTGGATCTCGATGGCGACGGTGTGACGGAGATCATCGCGTCGCGCGCTGGGCGAGTTGTCGCGTGGCATGCGGCTGGCGAGGTTGTCTGGTCTGCTGACGTGGAAGGCCGATGTTGGTCTTCCCCAGTGGTTGCAGATCTGCGGGCCGACTTACCTGGTATTGAGGTAGCTCAAGCCTCTGGCGACAAGATCTATCTCTTTTCGGCGGCTGGCGAGCTCGCATCAGGCTTTCCATTCACCTTCCGTGGCGAGCTACGCAGCTTGGCTGCGGGAGATATTGATGGCGACGGTGAGCTTGAACTGGTTAGCGTTACGACTCAAAATCTAGAGGCCAATGGGCAACGCGATATATTGATTGCGGTCAACCCGAATGGTTCACCCGTCACGGGCTTTCCGCCCAACACGAGCGGAGCATCAGGCTGCGATGACGCTTGCTATGTTTATAACGGCTACGATCAGAACGTAGCGCTCGGCGATGTCGATGGGGATGGCATCAGCGACGTATTTGCTACCCAGGATAACGCCTATAATTCGCTGCATCGTGGAACGGGGGAGGCCTTCGATTGCGCTGGCATCTTCAATGGCAGGACGAAGTTCCTGGGAGTGCGTAACCTCCATAACTACGCTGAGGCGCAGCAAGGCTACGCTGAAGACGAGGCTACGGCGCTCCAGGCGCACCACACGAACACGGCTCCGGCGCTAGCAGACCTTGACGGAGACGGTGTCGCCGAGTTGGTTTTCCTTGCCTCGGTGCAGAACGCAGCCCAGGACGATCGCGAGCAAGGGGTGGCCCTTTGGGTATTGAAGCCAGACGGAACTCGACCGACCGAATGGCTCGAGCCGCTCCACTTTGACGAGTACCTGAGCGGACTCTGGGACTACGGCGAAACCAATATCGTAGCGATCACGAACCAAGTGAGCGTGGCCGAACTCGATCCGGACCGAGCTGGCCCAGAGCTGGTCTTTGCTGGCTTCGACGGGAGGATTCACGCGGTGGATTCGAGGCGCAACGTGTTGTGGAGCGTCGCTTATACACAGAGTGACGTAGTCGCGACTGGCGGCGTCGTGATCGGCGATCTGTCGGGGGACGGAGCGCCAGAAATTGTGTTCGCGACCTACTCGACCGAGGTCGGGTTCGGAGAGTTGTTCGTGCTGGATGGCGGCGGCAATCTCCTGCACCGAGTCCCTTTGCCCGGTCGCGGGGCGATGCCCGTTCCGACCCTCGCAGACGCTGACAACGATGGCTCAGTCGACATTGTCGTCAGTCTGAAGGACTCCGCCGACGGAGCTCCGCAGGTCCTGGTGTTCGGCGTGTCCAGTGCACGTGAGAATTGTCTTTCGTGGCCGACCGGGCGAGGTAACACTCTGCGCAATGGATACCTCCCTCCAGGGTAACCCCCTCCTCTCGCTCACCCCTCCCTTCGACTTCACTAGGATCAACGCCGGCAGCGTTGTGCCCGCGATTACAGCGCTGACAGCGTCGGCTCGCGAGGCGGTCAACCAGATAGCCAATCAACAGGCCGAACTTAGCTACGAGTCGACGCTTGGGACTCTCGAAGCAGCGACCTACCCGCTGGAGAAGGCGGCGATGGTCTGCGAGCACCTGGAGGGCGCCGCGAACTCGCCCGAGTTGAGGGAGGCGTGGGGCATCGCGCAACCCATGGTGAGCGCGTTCTGGTCGGAGCTGCCTCTTCACGAAGGGCTCTTTCAGGTGCTCTCGCGCTTCTCCACGAGCAGCGCCGCCAAAGAGCTAACGCCGGTGCGGCTGCGCCACCTCGAGAAGACGCTCGATGAGTTTCGCCGCCACGGTGCAGAGCTCTCGCCAGAAGGAAAGAAGAACCTCACCGAGATCGACGTAGAGCTGTCCCGCCTTACTACCAAGTTCTCTCAGAACGTCCTGGACGCAACCAACGCCTTCGAGTTGACGATCGAGGATGAGGCTCGGCTCGCTGGGCTACCGCCGCTCGCAAAACAAGCTGCACGAGCAAGCGCAGAGGCCAAAGGTCTCGCGGGGTATCGCTTTACGCTTCATGCTCCGAGCTTGATCCCGGCGCTGACGTACTTGGAGGACCGCGAGCTGCGAGAGACGCTCTACCGCGCCCACAATGAGCGGGCGGCCTCAGGCGAGTTCGACAACCGCGCCCTCATCCGGCAGATCCTTGGACTGCGGAAACAGCGCGCAGTCTTGTTGGGTTTCGAGACCTTTGCTGATCTCGTGACGCAGGATCGCATGGCGAAGTCGAGCAGCCGGGCTCGCGCCTTCGTCGAACGATTGCGCGAGCAGACGAGAGCGTCCTTCGCTGAAGACAAGGCGGCTCTGAGCCAATTCGCGGGCTTCCCGCTCATGCCCTGGGATGTGGCCTTCCAATCGGAGCGGCTTCGGAGGGAGCGCTTTGACTTTGATGAGGAGCAACTGCGGCCCTACCTCCCGCTCGAAACGGTTCTGTCAGGCGCCTTCGCAACCTTCGAGCGGCTCTACGGAGTCACCTTCGAGCCTGCAGAGCTACCGACCTGGGATAGCTCAGTGCGCCCCTTCCTCCTGAAGGACGGCTCAGAACTACTTGCTCACGTGTATGTAGACCTTTTCCCTCGCGAGAACAAAACGCAAGGCGCGTGGATGGCGCCGCTGCAAACGGGGGTCGAGGGTCAGCCTCACGTCGCGGTCGTGGCAGCGAACTTCACCCCACCCGTCGGCAACACGGCAGCATTGCTCACCCATCGTGAGGTCGAAACGCTGTTCCACGAGCTCGGCCACTTGATGCATCAGTGTTTGAGTAAGGTGCCCGTGCGAAGGCTCGCAGGCACGAATGTCGCGTGGGACTTTGTCGAGTTGCCCAGCCAGATCATGGAGAACTGGACATGGGAGCGCGCAGCGATCGATCTGTTCGCGCGGCATCACCAGACGGGTGCTGCGATTCCAGACGAGCTGTTTGACAAGATGATGCGCGCGCGCACCTACCGGGCAGCGAGCTTGCAGATGCAACAGCTCGGCTATGCAGAACTCGATCTGCAGCTCCACACCAGCTTCGATCCCGAGTCGAGTGAGGATCCAGTCGAGCGAGCACGCAGTATTCTCGCGGAGCATGTGACCGCGCCGTTACCACTCAGCTTCGCCATGGTTGCCTCTTTCGGGCATTTGTTCGGAAGCGCGGTTGGCTATGCAGGCGGCTACTACTCGTACAAATGGGCTGAAGTTCTGGACGCAGACGCGTTCGACCGGTTCAAGAGCGAAGGCCTCTTTAGTCGCGAGGTTGGGAAAGCGTTTCGCGATTGCTTGCTAAGCCAAGGAGACGCTTCAGATCCTGAGGTCCTCTTCCGCAGTTTCCGTGGCCGCGACCCCGAGATGAAGCCGTTGCTCACGCGACTAGGGCTCGCCTGAGTCTGGCAACTGCAACTGGACTGACTGCGACTGGTGGCTGATAGACTCCGCGCTCTTTCGAGCAAGGAATGCGAGGACGATATGATGACAATCGGCAATGCTGTTTCGTGGATGCGTTCGGAGATGAGTCAAGCGGAGACGGCCAAAGCGGAAGCCGCACAACCGATCGACGACGCACAGTCGAAGGAGATCTTCCAAGCGGCGCAGAGCTCGATCGACGCGTCCATGAAGGAGGTATCCGAGCGGCTTGCCGACGTAGCGGCGAAGGAACGCTCTGAGGCCAACGCGCGTAAGCAGGCCATCTTCGACACGATCTACCTAATTGCAGCGGCAGATGGGTCGATCACCGCGCTCGAGCGAGCCAAGCTCGTGCTCGGGATCCAAGGGTTGCTTGGAGACGGCGCCGATGAGGCCACGATTGACGATGGGCTGTCGATGGCTCGGGTGTTGCGCGACGAGAAGGGGCTCGCAGGAGCCGCCGCACACGTTGCTTCGGTCATCAGCGAAGAGTTCGAGCGCTATGCGCTACTCTCCATTGGGTCGACGGTCGCGTGGCTTGGCGGCGGAGTCGGTGCCAAGGAGGGCGCTGCACTGCAGGCTGTCAGCGGAGCTTTTGGCGTCCCGATCAAGGTGCTTCATCAGATCATGGCGAGCGCCGCTGCTGTAGCCAAGCGCTAGATCAGCGAGGGCTTGTCGTCATGCACGGCAGGCCCACTCTCCTTGCTGGCCTACTTCTTCTTGGGCTTGGCTTTGGACGCTGTCTTCTTCTTTTTCGAGCTGGCCGATGACGCGGGGGGAGCGACGAGGGCCGACTTGGTCGACTCTGCGTTCTTCTTTGCGGGCTCCACCTTCTTTGCCGCCTGTCCTTTGGGGCCATTCCAGCGCTTCTTGAGGAACGACTTCACGACGTCGCGCATCAACCCAATGTGCGCGCAGTGGTCCATCTTGTCGTTTCCGTCAAAGCCACGCGCATGGAAGTTTCCAGCGTCGAACTTGGAGTTCAGCTCGAGCCCCATCGGGTCTCCCTTGCGAGGCTTCTGTGCTTTGGGACGGCCGCCCAACTCGTGAATGAGGTAGTTCACTGTCTCGGTCGTGCTGGCGTAGTCGGGCGGAATGATCGACGAGTGCGAGACATACATGAAGCGCTTGCCGGCCTTCGCTCGCTTGGCAAATGCGATGAAAGGCCCGAGGCTGAGTTCGTCGAGCGTGCCATCAGGGTTGTAGCTCGCGTGCAGGCCGTCGAGCAGAATGACCGAGTCCGCGAGGTCCTTGCCGTAGTCGGAGCGCAAGATCGATTTGACGGCGCCGTACCCAGCGCTCCACGCGGACAAGCCGACCTTGCGAACCTTCGCGCTCTTGAGCCCGCGAACTTTGGCGACCTCGGCCTCGACGCTAGCCACAAGCTCCTTGAAGACCTTCGGGTCAGCGAACGTCTGCTCGTAGACGCCTGAGCCGATGCCCAAAGTGATGCCAACGAGAACGGCACCGTCTGCGACTTGCACCCATTCCCGACGCATCGGGTCGTGCCCATGAAAATGGAACACCACGTCGAACTTGCCGTCTTTGGTCACGCCACCGCGACCCGGCATCACCATCTGACCGATCGAAGGTCCGCGGTTCCAGCCCTGATAGATGCCAGGCGACGGCTCTTTGGTGTTGCAGGGGTTCACCCCGCCACGCTCATCAACCGTCTTTTGGGTCTGCGTCTTCTCGGATGGTTTTGCCGGGACAAAAGCTTTCTTCTCGTCGGCATGCGAAAGAGTGGGGCGAGCTGTTGCCACAAGCAGCAACGCCAACGCGCTAACGATTGCAACGAACACACGACGTGCGTTCCACATCGTTTCGGCTGTTGCGCGAGTCATGGCCGGGCTCATCCTGCGTGCACCAAGGTCAACGCATTCCCGTTACTGCGAAATCAGCCGGATAGCAAAACACCGGTCTTGGACGGTCTCCGCCCGAATTCCATGCAACCCTCACACGAACTCAAGGTCGAACCCTCGCTCCGAGAGCGATGCGTAGGCTGCACGGTCGAAGCGGAACAACTGGGCAGGTCGGCGACCAACGTTTTGTTCATGCTCATCGGTCGGGAGCAGGAGGCCGGTCGCCGTGATTCGCTTCCTAAAGTTTCGCTTGTCGAGTTGGCGGCCGAGGATCGCCTCGTACATGCGTTGCAACTGCGTAAGACTGAAGGCGGCTGGCAATAGGTCGAAGCCCACCGGGTGTCGCCGCAGTTTGGTGCGTAGCCGAAGTGAAGCCTCCTGAACGATGACGGTGTGATCGAACGCCAAGTCGGGAAGGGCATCCGCTGCGAACCAGTCGGCGCGGACAGCGTCGGTGGCTGGTCGAAGTGCGTAGCCCGCAGGGTTCACAAGCGCGAAATAGGCCACTGAAACCACCCGCTCGCGAGGGTCCCGGTCCAGGGCGCCGAAGGTGTGGAATTGTTCCAGATACGAGATCGTAACGCCCGCTTCTTCCCGCAATTCACGGCGCGCGGCAGCGTCAAGTGTCTCGTCGATCCGAACGAAGCCGCCAGGCAATGCCCAGCGTCCACGATAGGGCTCGAGCGCACGCTCGATGCACAGCACCTTCAAGACGCTGTTGATGAGGCCGAAAACCACGCAATCGACGGCAATCGCAGGGCGCGCGAACTCGTAGGTGAGTGCCATCGTCTTGAGCGCAGAAAACGCGCGGATAATGTACTACATTCCGGGCCGATGGACCTCTACTTCATGTCGCCCCCTCCGAGGGATTGGGAGCTTCGCGGCCGAGCCAACTTCCGCAGCCGTAAAGCCGCTGACGTTGATCCCCTGCGCGCTCGCCGCGAATGGCTGACCTTGGCCGAAGGGATCGAGGCGCTGGGCGGGACCGTCGTCGTGCTGCCCCCGGTGCAAGGGCTCTCGGGATTGCCGTATGCCGCTGAGGCTGGCCACCCACTGCCTGCAACTCGCCCCGGTGGACGACCGCGCTTCCTGCTACCCAAGATGAAGCCGCAACATCGCGTGGCGGAGCGCACCGTCTGGGGACCGTTCATGGAGCGCCTCGGTTTTGAGGTGATCGATGAGCCAGGGGAGTTCGTCTGGGAGGGCCAGGGCGATGTGGCGTGGTTCGACCGAGCGACGCTGCTCTTTCACGGTGGACGCACCGATGCGCAGGCCGTGAACACAATGCGCAAACACTTCGATGGGGAGCTGCTCGAGCTCTCCGTTCGAGAGCCGGCTTTTCACGGCAACATGGCGCTCCTCCCGTTGGAGCGTTCGCGCTCGATGTTGGTTTGCGCCGACGTCATGCACGAGGACTCATTGGCGCTGCTCGAGGCTCGCGTTGGACGTGACTGCCTCCACTTTGTCTCGGAGGAGGAGATTCAACTTTATGCAACCAACGGGCTTCCCGTCGGAGACACGGTGCTTTGCCCCTCGGTGCTGCCACAGCGTGTCCGCAAACTGATTGAGCGCGAGGGGTATACCGTTGCAGAACTCGGTATGCCCGAGCTGTGCGAGAAGGCTGGCGGCGCATCACGCTGCTTAGTCTGTGTGTTTAGGGACGCGCCTGACCTCGAGATCCCATCGGAGAATCTCTTGGCAGCTCATCGGGACGATTTGCTGGGCTGAACGCGTCGTCTCGAACGACCGAAAGGGCACGCGTCTTTGAACGACACGTGCCCTTGGCTTCACCACCAGAAGGTCGCGCCTGCTCGCATCAGGCCAGCACCTGACGTGTCCGTAGTCTCACCCGTCTCTGGGTTGTAAAACTCGGGACGGTTATCGTCGTTGACCTCGCGGCGCACCACCGCGAGAGCGTCTGCAAACAGGCCGAAGTGACGAGCGAGTCGGAACTCGAGACCAAGGCCGGCCTGGAAGCCGACGTAGTCATAGGTTTCGCTCCCGTTGAAACCGGCATCGAAGTAGATTTCTCGGTCAACACCTGCATGCGCCGCGTGCACACCACCAATTCCGTAGACCTGAATGCGATGCTGCGGATTGAAGTACACAAGGCCCGATAGCGAGCCGGCGATTTCGAGTCGGCTGTTGCCATTGTAGTCAGTGCCGCCGACGACGTCGGTGCCGACGTCAAACGCGAAGTACGGGGAAGGGCGCCAGCGGAAGCTCGCCCCAAGACCGCCAAGACCTCCCGCGTCGCTGTAGACCGACTGAGGAATGAACGCAGCGCCCTCGACGCGAAGGTTGAGACCAAAGGTCTCACGCCAGCGGCGTGCGCGCTTCTTCCGCTGGGGACGCTCGTTCTCTACGTCCTCTTCGTCAGCCTCGTCGATCTCTTCTTCAACAGCCTCAGCCCGCTGCTTCTTGACCTTCTTCTTGGTCTTCTTCGTCTTCTGCTTGACGATGACGACCGTGTCGCCCTCGCCCTCGACCTCAACGGTTTTGGCGCTCTTCTTTACCTTCTTCGCCTTGGACTTCTTCGACTTCTTCTTTGGAGCCTCATCTTGAGTTTGTGCGAGCTCCTCTTCCTCAGGCTCCGAAGAAAGGGCGTGCTTGCTCGAAGGCGAGACGTCTGGGTCGGTAGCTGTCTCTTCCGACTCATCGGAGCCGTTAACGGTCACCTCGACTTCCGGAGTCGGCACTTCTTCGCAGAACCAAGACCCAGGAGGGCATCGGTCGTCTGCGAGTGCGTCGGTGGCCAACAGCAGAGGTGCAAAACTGACAGCGAAAATCCAGCGGGGCATGGGGAGGCTCCTTCGGGCGGCGATACAAGCGTAGCAACCGAGGTGCCAGTGCGCACCCGCTGTGAACACACACGATCTCAGGCGAATCGAACCAAGCTGGACGAGTGTGTGAGCTATTGTTCACACCCACCATGGCGCAGGTTGTTCTCAAGCCCGGGCACGTGAGGCCCATTCACGCTGGCCACCCTTGGGTTTACCGCCAAGCTGTGGCTGAACTCTCGGGTGGGCCGAAGCCTGGAGCGGAGGTCACGGTCACCGACCCGCAAGGCAAGTTCCTTGGGCGTGGGTTCTATAGCGAATCGAAGGCGCTCGCCGTTCGCATGTGCACGCGTTCAGATATCGCGTTGGGCGCCGACTTCTTCGTCGAAAGGCTTCGGCGCGCGCAAGCCCTGCGTCTGCGCCTTGGTTTGCCAAACCAAAACACCACCGGCTACCGACTCGTCCATGGCGAGGCAGACGGCCTCCCGGGGCTGATCGTTGACGTCTTTGGCAGCGTGGCGTCGGTTCAGTTCAACACCCAAGGCATGAAACTTCGCGAGGGCCTCGTGTTTGCCGCGTTGAACGAGGTGCTCGCGCCAAGCGCCATCCTCGACCGCACCTCCCCCGCAGCGACGCGTTTCGAAGGGGTGCCGGCGGGCGAAGGGCTCGTGCGCGGTGATCCCAACGTTACAGCGCTCCAGTTCAAGGAGCGTGGCTTCGACTTCGAGCTACCACTCACACTCTCCCAAAAGACCGGCTTCTACTTTGACCAACGCGACCTTCGTGCACGAGTCGAACAGCTGTGCCGCGGTGCTCGCGTGCTCGACGTATTCTCCTTCGTTGGCGCGTTCGGGCTCGCGGCTGCTCGCGGTGGAGCGAGCGAGGTCATGTGCGTCGATCAGAGCCCGTTGGTGGTGGAGATCGCTGCGATGGTTGCGCGCCAAAACGGGCTCGCTGAGCGGATCACGGCGGTGCGCGACGAGGCAGAGCTGGCGCTTCAGAAGGCCTCTCGAAAGGGGGGCTACGATGTCGTGCTTTGCGATCCGCCGAAGCTCGCACCGACGCGCGCAAGCGCCGGCGCCGCGCTCAAACACTATCGGAACCTCGCGCGCGCGGCCTGCCTTGCTACCCGCCCTGGCGGCCTGCTCGTGTTCTCCAGCTGCTCCGGCGCCGTGTCTGCCAGCGACCTCCACCGAGCAATCGCACAGGGCGCGCGCGATTCGAACCTCGACGTTACGTTGCTCGAACAGCACGTTCAGGCGGGAGATCACCCTGTTCCAGCGGCCTTCCCCGAAGGCCTCTATCTGAAGAGCGTGATCGCTAGAGTTGATCCGATCGGCTGATGAGACCGCTTTCCGCACTTACCGCCGAAGAGGCGCGGCGCATCGACAAGCTCGCGTTTGACCTCGATGACACGTTGCTTTCGAACGGAAAGCTCGAGGAGTGCGCCTATTCGGCGTTATTTCGCCTTCAAAGCGCTGGCTTCACCTTGATTGCGTCCACCGGCCGCCCTGCAAGCTTCGCTGAGGTTGCGGTGAGGCAGTGGCCCATTCAAGCCGCCATCGCCGAGAACGGTGGTGTGGCCTACCACTGCCTGGAGGGCCCGCTGACAAAGCTCGATACCTGTCCCTCGGATACGCGCCGCGATCGACGTGCGCGACTCCAAGCGTTCACCGAGAGCTTGTGCGCTGAGTTCCCTGAGCTTCACCTGGCCGACGACAATCATGGTCGCATCACTGACGTTGCCTTCGACATCGGCGAGCGGCACCGCGTCGCTGCTGAGGTCGTCGAGAGCGCGCGGCAGCTTGCTCGAACCAACGGCTTCCGTACCTTCTGCTCCAACATTCACATGCACTTGACGTTGGATGCGTTCGACAAGGCGACGGGCTTCGCTGCGTTGATGAGCAACCTAAATCTGGACCCCGTGCGCGAGCTGCGTCGTGCAGCATTCCTTGGCGACAGCGGCAACGATGGGCCAGCTTTCGCCGCATTTGGGCTGACGATCGGCGTGGCGAACGTACGCAAACACTTGGCAAAGCTCACCGTGGCTCCAGGCTTCGTCGCGAGCTCGCACATGGGTCGAGGTTTTGCCGAGATCGCCGAGCGGCTAGTGGAGCTGCGCGCGTAGGCGGTTTTAGATTCCGGTCAGCTAGCGCGGGGGCTATGACAGCGTCGTGAGTGAGTCCGACGTCGTTGCTGGAGCGCTCGTACACGGGCGCTACAAGCTGCTCGAACGAGTCGGCGGTGGTGGCATGGGCCACGTCTTCCGCGCTGAAGACACGGTTACCCGCCGGGTCGTCGCGGTAAAGCTGTTGCACAAGGAGCTTTGGAGTAACGCCGACTTGACCGCGCGCTTGTTTCAAGAGGCGCGCGTCATCAGCTCGATCGCCCACCCAAACATCGTCGAGATCTTGGCCGTCGACGCAAGCGCGCACGGTCCGTTTATCGCGATGGAGTATCTCGACGGAAGCTCGGTCGGGAGCCTGTTGCAGTTGTTCGGCAAGTTCGACGAGCAGCTGGTTGCGACCATCATGATTCCGCTCCTGTCGGCACTCGACGCAGCACACGGCCACGGAGTGATTCATCGCGACTTGAAGCCAGAGAATATCTTCGTGTGCAGGGAGCGCGCGGGCCGAGGCGAACGCGGAAATGTCCACTTGCTAGACTTTGGCATCGCCAAATTTCAGCAAGGCATGGCGGAAGAGGCGCCGCGCACCCGCACCGGGGTCGTCTTCGGAACGCCAGACTATTTGTCGCCCGAACAAGCTACCGGAGAGGGGCCGCTGGATGGCCGGAGCGATCTCTTCTCCGTTGGCATCGTGATGTACGAGCTCCTGAGCGGCCGACGACCCTTCACGGCCAGCACCGCCGTCGCCACCGCGTTTCGCATCGTTCACGCGACGCCCCCTTCCTTCGAGTCGCTGGGATTGAGCGTCTCGGGGGAGCTGCGAGGGGTCGTACGCAAGCTATTGGCCAAGTCTCCCAACGATCGTCCGGCTTCCGCACGTGAGGTGCTTGAGGTGCTGAAGCTACTTCACCCGGATACCGAGGCCCGACAAAGCCGACTACTGCGCTTGCTGCAAGACGCCGACGACAAGCGAAAGCGCGGTTCTCGACCTCCGCTCGCGATTCGGTCGAAGACTCCGCCGGCGCTCGGAATCGATGGAGCTGGCTTTCGCTCCCACGGTCTGTCTCCGCGAACGCATGGCCGTTGTGCGCGGGGCCCGGTGCTGGCAAGCATCGACGGCGCAATTGAGCGCACGCGTGGCGAGCTCGACCGCGAGCGGGTGGTTGCGCTACTGCCGGACAGTCACGCCGAAGAGCTTCGTCGTGGAAGGCCAAGCGTCCTCGACGCCCACGACATTGACGTGGTTCGCCGATATATCGATACAGCGGGCCGCGTTTTACAGCTAAACGACAAGACCTTTCGCGATATGGGCCGAGACGCCCTGCTGTACGAGCTAGCGCCGTTCGTCCGCACGCTCATTCGACCCGCAGAGTTTTACGACACCCTCAATCGTATGGTTGCCATCCTGAAGTCGCTGTTCGACTTTGGACTTTGGTCGATCACCCGCGCCGAAGCTACAGAGTATGGCCCGCCACGGGCTAGCTCGGCCCATCAAGCGACCATCCGCATTACCGGCTTTGAGCTGATACCCAACAATCTCCGGTTGTGGCTGCTGGGAGTCATATCGGGCATTCTTGAGGCCGCTGGAAACACAGGCGTGGAGGTCAGCGCCGACCGGTCGGCGGGCACTAACCTCGAGATCGAGGTCGTCGCGAACTCATGACGCCGCCGAAGGTCCTACCGCCACCAGTTGAAACCTATGCACTAGGACTGGGTGGGCAGCTCAAGAGCAAACGCAATTACTACCTCGCAGGGTCCGCGCTGCTCGTCGTCCAACAGTCGCTAATGGCTTCGCGCGACTTCCTGGTGGGGCGTGCCGTTCAGGCCGCCGGTAGCCTCGACACCGCTCTTGTTCGGCACATTGCTCTCTCGATCTTCGCGGTCAGTATTGGTTCGGCCATTGCGCGAGTGCTCTCACGCGTAACGGTTTTTACCGCCGGGCGAAACGTTGAGTACGAGCTTCGGGCCGTACTGCTCGACCGTATTCAACGCTTGGGGCCCACGTTCTTTCGCAGCATGCCGACAGGCGAAATAATGAGTCGGGCCACGAACGACCTTACCCAGGTGCGACTTCTACTGGGCTTCGGCGTGCTCAACGTAATGGCGAGCTTTGCTGCATTGGTGAGCGCGGTCTACGTCATGGCCTCAATCTCTGTACGCCTGACCGTCGCGAGCTTCGCCATGTTGCCGGTCCTGTGGCTGGTAACCCGCAGCTTCTCAAGCAAGCTCTTTTCCCGCACCAAAGAGAACCAAGATGCGATGGGTAAGATGAGCGAGCGTACGCTCTCTTCGCTGGCGGGCACTCGAGTGATCCGGTCCTTCGCGCTCGTCGATAGCGAACTAGCTACATTTGAGAAGTCCAACGCGGACTATCGAGCCAAGAGCCTGGCGCTAGCCCGCTTGCGCGGCGCCATGATGCCTGTCGTCGGGTCCATCTCCGCTGTCTCTTCGTTGGTGGTCTACTTCTATGGCGGCACGCTCATCGGCCGGAATGAACTGCTACCGGGGGACTTCGTCGCGTTCTCGATTGCGCTTCAACGTTTAGCTTGGCCGCTCATGGCCATCGGGTTCGTCGCTGCCATCATCCAACGTGGCCGCGCAGGCTACGCACGGCTGAAAGAGGTATTGGACGCGCAGCCCGAGATTGTTGGTGGAAACGCCGATCCAAGCACACCGCCCCAAGGAGCGATTGAGGTCAGGAACCTCTCGTTCGCTTACGGCAACAAGCCCATCCTCAAAAATGTGAGCTTCAAAGTTGATGCCGGTCGCTCACTCGCGATTGTAGGCAGGACCGGCTCCGGCAAGACCACCTTGGCGGCGTTGATGCCACGCCTTTTGAACACTCCTCGAGACAGCGTGTTTCTCGATGGTGCAGACATCTGCGATCTATCGCTCAATCGAGTGCGCAAGAACGTTGGCTACGCCCAGCAAGACGCTTTTCTCTTCTCGACGACAGTTGCGAACAACATCGGCTACAGCCTCGATGACGTCGAAGAGAAAGAGGCGCTCGAGCTCGTCCGGGGAGCGGCCAGAGAAGCAGAGGTTCTCGCTGAGATTGAACTCCTGCCGGAGGGTTTCGACACGGTCGTCGGCGAGCGAGGAGTTCAGCTTTCAGGCGGTCAGCGACAACGTATTGCGCTAGCTCGAGCGCTACTTCGCAAACCATCTCTGCTGGTCCTCGATGATCCACTCTCCGCCGTAGATGCAAAGACAGAGCACGCGATCTTGCAAGCGATTGAACGTCAGAAACGGGACCGCACCGTTGTGCTGATCACGCATCGCATCGCGGCAGCCAAGCGCTGTGACCAGATCGTCGTCTTGGAGGGCGGTGAGATTACCGAGCGCGGTAGCCATGAGGAGCTGATTCGTCTGGGCGGTACGTACGCGAACTTCGCCAGGGAGCAAGAGCTCGAAGAGGAGCTCAAGAAGGCTGAAGCCGAGCTGGAAGTGGCAACATGAAGTCCAAGGCCACAGCCCCGGTAGCAGCAACTCGAGGCAAGGAAGCGCTTGCTCGTTTTCATGAGGAGAGCAACGTCGTTGCCTACGACGCCGCTCATCTGCGTCGGCTCTGGCCCTTCGTAAGGCCGCAGAAGCACCTGCTCTTCGGGTCGATCTTCCTGCTGCTGGTCGCTTCTGGTCTCGCACTCACCAGGCCATGGATCATGGGTCGCGGGCTCGACGCCATTGGCAAGAACCCCAACGCGATCGTTGAAGCCGGCCTCGTCCTGCTCACAGTGGTGGTTCTCGAGCAGCTCACCACCTTCCCGCAAACCTATATGGTGCAGCTCGCCGGCGCGCGCGCGATGGCGGATCTGCGCACCAAAGTCTTCACCTTCCTCCACTCTCGCAGCCTTGCGTTCTTCGATCGCACGCCCGTTGGCAGACTCGTTACCCGTGTAACGAATGATGTCGATGCGATCGGCGAAATGTTCGCCTCCGGCGCGTTGAACGCTATCGGAGATCTCGTTCGCTTGGTCGGCATCGTGGTGGTGATGTTGTCGACCGACTGGCAGGTATCGCTCATCGCCTTCGCTTCACTGCCGCCCGTGCTGCTTGGGGTGAACTACACGCGCAAGCGCATTCGTGAGGCCTTCCGCGAGGTCCGCACCAAGACAGCTCGCATGAACGCCTTCCTCAATGAGCAAGTCAGCGGGATCGGTGTGGTTCAGGCTTATGCGCGCGAAGAGCAAGGGGCGATCGCCTTTGACGAGATCAACGAGGCGTATCGCAAAGCGAACAACCAATCCATCGTGTGGGACGCCTCGCTCGATGCAGCGATTGAGCTGATCTCGAGCCTGTGTATCGCATCAGCCCTTTGGGCAGCCGGCATCCACGAGGTCAGTGACAAGCTCACCTTCGGGATGGTGTTCGTCTTCGTCGACTACATCAATATGTTCTTCATCCCCATCCGGGATCTATCGGCGCGCTACACCTTGGTGCAGTCGGCGATGACTGGCGCCGAGCGCGTCTTTGAGCTGCTCGACAACAAGGAAGAGGATGCGCCAGCCGTAGCGTTGGAGAACGAACCAATCATCGAGGGTGGCCCACTGCTCAGCTTTGACGACGTGAGCTTCGCCTACAAACCCAACGTTTATGCACTCCGCAATGTGTCCTTCGAGGTGAAGCAGGGTGAGAGAGTCGCGCTGGTGGGCGCCACCGGTGCGGGCAAGTCGACCGTCGCGTCACTCTTGCTAAGGCTCTACGACGTGACAGAAGGCGTTGTGCGTGTTCAAGGGAGAAACGTACGAGCCTTCGAGCGCGAGAAGCTGCGACGGGCCTTCTCGGTCGTGCCCCAAGATGTCTTCCTATTCCCCGGCTCCGTAGCGTCAAACATCGCCGCGGGCGATGCCACGCCGGACCTCGAGCGAGTGCGTTCAGCCTTGAGCAAGATCGACGCGCTGGAGCTGTTCGAGCAACGCGAGGGAGGGCTCGAGGCGGTCGTCAAAGAACGTGGTTCCAACTTCTCCGCCGGGGAACGACAGCTCATCGCCTTCGCCAGAGCACTCTACAAGCAGCCGGAGATACTCATCCTCGACGAGGCGACGGCCAACGTCGATAGCGACACGGAGAACCGACTGCAACGCGCGGTGGAAGGTGCTCTCGCAGGGCGAACCGCAGTGGTCATTGCCCATCGGCTATCCACCATTCGCGCCGCCGATCGGATCGTGGTCTTTCATCGCGGTCGAGTCGTAGAGCAAGGAACGCATGAAGCCCTGATCGCTCAGGGCGGTGTCTATTCGCGCTTGCATGCGCTGCAATTTGCGCGCAAGGCGCCCTGACCTACTGCGCTGTCACCACCACAAATAGGTCGGCGCAACTCGGGTTACGCAGCGCTATGACCTCACTATCGACAGCGACAATCTCGGCTTCTTCACCTGAGGCTTGGACCAATACGCCGTCCTCCCTCGATGCGGCGACATACACCTGCAATAGGCGCGGCTCAGCGCCGAGTTGATGCTCAAACTCGATGATGAGACCGGGCGGAAAATCCACCCAGCTCTCACTATCCCACGAGGAAGAACGGTAGGTAGCGTCGACGACGGTCCCTTCCGAATAGGCAACCGGCGGCTCCTCGGAGAGATCCTCGCCGCAGGCAGAAGTGACTACATCACAACCCGCGAGAAGGACCGCGGAAGAAACGAGCGCAGCTTTCAGCCCAGCCATCGAGCGGCGTCCAGCGCATGGTAGGTAAGAATAAAGTCAGCGCCTGCCCGTTTGATCGATAGCAGCGCCTCCAGCGTGGCGCGCCTTTCGTCGAGCATGCCCGCTTGAGCTGCGGCCTTGATCATCGCGTACTCTCCGCTCACGTTGTAGGCCGCGAGTGGCAGGTTGGTTCGGTCACGCACGCGCGCGATGACATCCAAGTAAGGCAGGGCTGGCTTCACCATGACCATGTCCGCACCTTCAGCCTCGTCTTGCGCGAGTTCCCGAAGTGCCTCACGTGTATTGCCCGGATCCATTTGGTAGGAGGAGCGGTCTCCAAACTTGGGCGCGCAGTCCGCGGCATCTCTGAACGGACCATAGAAGGACGAGGCGTACTTAACAGCGTAGGAAAGGATAGCCACATCCTGAAAACCTTCCGCATCGAGCGCCCTTCGGATGGCGCCAACTCGGCCGTCCATCATGTCGCTCGGTGCGACCACGTCAGCCCCAGCGCGCGCCTGGGTTAGGGCGGACCGGCAGAGCACCTCCAACGTAGCGTCATTATCCACGACCTGCTCGCCGCGACGATTCTTCACTAGGACGCCGCAGTGGCCGTGATCGGTATACTCATCAACACAGGTATCAGTCATTACGAGCAAGTCGGGCGCCTTGTCCTTCATGCGCATAACCGCCTGCGGAACCGGCCCATTGGGGTTGCAGGCGGCGTCTCCGCAGGCATCCTTCTCTTTGGGCAAGCCGAAGAGAATCACGCCTCCGAGCCCAGCTTGCTGCGCGCGCTGGGCAATCTCGGCGGCTGCGCTAATAGGCAATTGGTCGACGCCAGGCATGGTACCGACTGGCCTTGCCGTGCTCAGGGTTTCACTGAAGAACAGCGGAAGCACGAAGTCACCGGGATCGAGCCGCACCTCACGCACGAGGTTACGAATCGCTGCCGTTTGCCGAAGACGCCTAGGCCGAACATGGGGAAACATTGGGCTGCCAGCCTAGCGCCTCCGCGCGCAGTTACCAGTACCGTACCTTTTGGTGACAGTCAGTCTCAGCTGATCCAACCGTTGGCTTCGGCCTTGGCTACGAACGCCCGCGCCAGATCCTCCGCACGAATGATCGAGCGCAGATGGAAGCGCTCGGCCTTGCCCATCTCCAAGAGGCCGAGCAGGCGTCCACGCGGGCGCAGCGGAATCATCACTGCGCCCTCAACTTGGCGGCCCAACTTCGACAGGCGGGCAATCGTAGCGTCACCAGCGGGCCCAGGTGCCGGCTCTGCAATCACGATTGAACCGCCGGCCGCCGCGACCACGGCCGGGTCCAACAACCGAACTCTGCTTCCAAGCAGCTCTGGTGCGTTTGGACCGTGGGCACACACAACCGTGGCTCCCTCATCCGACATGCGATGGACAAGGGCGATGTCCGCCGGCGTTCTTTGAACAATTGAGTGGAGCAGTAGTAACAGGCCGTCCGCCAAATCTTTGGCCGGCGCTAGCTCAAGCTCCGGCGTCCAACCCGGCGCAGAGAACTCTCCAATTGGCGCTGGCCGCAACGAGCCGCGAGAAGCCTCTGCCGCGTCGGAACTCGCCGGGAAGTCACTTACGCCCCTCATGCCGCTCGGGCGCGGAACGGATGACTCGATGCGGGGCCTCGGCACAGCCGAAGGCGAAGGTTGGTTCGTTGGAGCGGACGATTGAGCCCCGGGCGGGGAGGTCAACGGACGCTGGGACCGTGCCGGCGGCGTCCTTGACGGACTTGGCAGCGGCTTGGGCGCGTCCAGTACAATGGGCGGGCCGAAGGGTCGCTGGGTCGCGACGTTGGTCTCTTCATCGTCGATCAGCGAAGCGAGCGTCAGCCGCTGGGCCCCGAGCAGATCAGCGGAGTCCTGATTGACGGTGACCAGCTCGGTCTCGGGGAGTTGGGTCGAGAGCCCCTGAAACCGCGGAGGGCTCGAGACAGTCGCGACACCGTCGCTCGGTAGCGTCACCGCGAGAACCGAGTGGGCCGGAGCCGGGGCATCAAGCTCAGCCCGCTCCTCTGAGGAGGCTTCCTCCAGCAGGTCAGATGAGTGAAACTCCTCCGTCTCGACGCTCGCCGAGTGAGCCAAGTCCTCATCAGCGAACGACTGCAACGTCTCCGCGTGGGAGCCTGTACCGCCTTCTGGTTGCCCCTCAGTGAAGTCGGAAAGCGGGCGCCAAACCTTCCAGCTCTCGTTGCGAACGAAGCTATCCGTTGGGACTCGGCCGAGCTCAATGCCCCGTGCAAGCAGATCAAGCCGGAGCGGACCGACGGCATTCAAGCCATCCGTCACGTACCACTTGTCTAGCTTCTGGGCCCCAAGACCACCCGACTTCAGTCTTACCGCCATGGTCAAGACGACCTCGCCCCTCCCGAACAATCGGCTTATGGCGGTCATCGATTGGATTGTCAAGCACGCGGGGTTTGATCAGAGTGATCGTACTCTGAATGGAATTGGCGAACGTGATTCTCGACGGGGCCGACCTCTCTTTTGCCGGGTTGCAAGAGGTATTTCGAGCACTCGCCGAAGGCGGCGCCGTTGAACTCACGAGCGCGCTCTCCACAGAAGCTCACGGGCCCGTTAGCCAGAGCTTGCGCGTATCGTTTGAGCGGGGAATCGAGCCGACGGCGGCGCATCTCTCCTGTGGTGGCGCCTTTCTGTTTCTCACGCGCCCAAGCGAGCTCGGAGCGCTTCTCTCAAAGCTTGCCCACGCAGGCTTGGCGCCGCTCACCAGCGTGCAGCTGAGGACGCCACGCGAAACGATTGCCACCTGGCACCTTCACCAACTGCATCACTCACAACACCTGCGGCCAACCAACGAGCCATGCCTTGGACTGTGTGTGGGGGACTTCTCCCCTTTTGATGCCGTTTCCAAGACAATCCTAACTGCCTATCAAGGCTATGGGCCATTGGCTGGAAAGCGAGTTCTCGTTCTCCGAGCAGCCCACCAACAAGGTACTGTGGAGAAAGAGTTGAGCAAACGTCGTGCGCAAGCCATCGCTCACCCGCTGATTGGTGTTCAGGCGCTCCCGCTCTCAGCAGAGGACGAGCAGACATTGCTATGTCCGCAGGATTTTGGCTTAGTGGTCTTTACCAGCGTCAACAGCGTTGAAGCCTATTTTAATCTATTAGAAGCCAAGCAGCTTGGCGTTGACACGTTCGGCCGGATGCCTCTGGCAGCCATTGGAGAGTCGACCCGAAAGGCGCTCGTCGGGCGCGGTGCAAACGTGGCATTCACCCCCTCGGTTGCAACGGGTGAAGGGTTTGCAACCGCTATCGCTGCTCACTTCGCCGCACAACCTTCAGCTCGTCGCAAGGTCTTGCTGCCCCGTGCGCTCGTTGCACGGGAGGCTCTACCGAACACGCTTAGGGAGGCTGGGGTCGAGGTAAGGACCATCGCTCTCTACGAAAATAGCGGCCTTGCCCGTGAGAGTGGAGCCGCGATCGCGGAGCTAGTCCGCACAAAAGCCGTAGACATCGTGCTCTTGACCTCCGGCTCAATTGCGGAGGCGCTCGCCGACATTGTTCAGCAATACAACATTACCGAGGGCGAACTCAAAGAGCTCCAATTAGCGAGCATTGGACCCATCACGACCGAGGCTGCCCGCTCGAGATCACTGCCAGTTACGGTGACCGCCGAAGAGAGCTCAATCAGTGGACTGGTTCACTACCTCGAAAAGTTCAATAGCGAACTCGAACGAGCGTAAACTTATTGTTCTCTGAAGCATTTGTAAGCGGCTCTACCTGCTTTGCTCCGCGCAACTCTGAGTTGAGCCCGCCGATACGGGAACTTGGCAATAGCACGTAGAAGGTCCTATCGCCTTTCTTGCGTCGTTCACCGAGGTAGTCACGAAACGACTTTCCACTGTCGACGAAGATCGCGAGCTTACCGCCGGTGTAGAAGTTCTCGCCCTTCCAATTCATTTGATAGGCGATCAGCAAGCCTGGGTTGGCCTTCTGTTCACGCCAATAGTGGAGCACCAAGCCGCGCTGCCCCCAGTGAGGAGCACTCTCCGGAAGATAAATCCAGAGACAGAAGGCAGTGAACATCGTGGCCAAGAGGCCAACGACAGAAACGGCTCGAGCCCGCGCAGAGACAACCCCCAAAGTGGCGAGCGCCAGCCCGACTCCAAGGGAGCCTATGGCAACTGGGTAACGTAGCTCTTGTGGCCACGCGCGAGCATAATCATAGGTAAAAAGCTGCAATAGGCGTGCATAAGTGGGGCCAGTTTCGGATTGGAGCAAGTCTTTGGTTGCTGCCAATAGAAGTGCTGCCCCCAGACCCACCCAAAGCCAATCTGCGGTCTTGCGCGCCGCCCCCTGTGCTCGTAGCCAACGCGCAACCCCTATCCCGATGAGCGCCGCGATAGGGGGCAATACCGGAAGAATGTAGTGATGGAACTTCGTCTGCATGAACGAGAAGAGCGCGAAGGCCGCCATCCCCCATAGGACGAACATCTGCTCGACGACTACTCGACAGTTCGTCCCATTGGACAGGCGAAGATTCGCCAGGATACGCGGCAAGACGCCCAACCAAGGCAGACATCCGTATCCCAACTGCCAAAGGTAATAGCGGAAGCTGACATCGTCTTGACGATTGGTGTCGTGCACATGGCCGAACGCCCGCTCGAACATGTCATGAAACAAGAGCCGATTCGTAAACACCGAGCCATGTCGCACGAACATCGCAACAAACCAGGGCAATACTACAAGCCCAAAAACTACGGCCCCGGAGGGCAACTTCATGGTTAGGAGGAGGTTCCAGCGTTTGCTCAAGACGACAGCACCTCCCAGCGCAACAAAGGGGAAGACAACTCCAGCCGGCCCCTTCGCCAGCGTTGAGACGGCTGCGCACACAATGGCGGCCAGAAAGTAAAGAGATTGCCGCCGCGTCTCTCGCCACTCGAGGAATAGGAACAGAACAAGCCCTTGAAGCCAAAGTGCTGCCTGCAAGATGGGAGCGGCTTTTTCGTGAGTCGGGGAAACCTCCTGACAGGCGGCGATCCCCGGCCAAACGCCGCAGTTTCCCGGTGACCCGGAGCTGAACAGGTCTTGTGCGAACTTGATCGGTGGAATCCGCAAGCTGCCTGTTGGGGTTAGGTTGACGACGATATTCCTACTAATGAGGTAAAGAATCTGGGGGAGGACCAATAACAGCACGGTAGCGATCAAGAGTTGGCGCCCCGAGAAACCAAGCTGCCAACGCCCTAACGCTACTCTGACGACCTTGATGGGTGCATTGACCGATTCAGCTGTAGCAAGAGCAATGAAGGCAATCGCCGCCGTCATCGCGGCGACAAACGGCATATCCGTCATGGTTTGATGCGAAATGAACGCCCACTGCGGCATCGTCGTCAGGGCCAGACCAGCCCACAAACCTGCTTTGCGTCCGAAGACCTTCGCTACAGCGGCGTAGAGCAGATAGGTAGCTAGCAGCGCGAACAGGAAGATGGGAAAGCGAACGGCCCATTCAGGCGCGGGCGAGAGGCCGGGGGCACCGTTGAGCATGCCCCCTGATTGGTGGTCCACACCCAGTAGCGACATGGCCCCTGCCTGTAGCCAGAACACGAGAACTGGCTTGGAGAAGAACCACCCTTCATTCGCCCACCAAAGCGAGATCCAGTCGCGGCGGCTTAGGATCTCGCGGGAGACCTCGCCATAGTGCGTCTCCCAGGGATCGGTCAGGGAATGAGTTCCTAGGGTTGGAAGCAATAGCAAGGTTGCAATGACGAGTAGCCAATAGCCCTCACGCCGAAAGAACCTTCGCTGGAGCCTCGCCGCTCCGTCCTGCCGCTCGGTATGGGCTCGTACAGCATCCCCAAGCGAGCCCACGCTGGAGAGCAGGCCGACGAACGATAAGGGCACCAAGAAGCTGCTGCTTGCAGCTAGGGTTCCGCGAACTGCCAGCCGTAGGGATAGATAGGTAGCGGCGACGCTCAGCAGCAGCAGCAGCCCCGGTCGCAATAGCGCTTGGCCTGGTACGACCGGGAGGTCGCTGCGGTCCTCAAACGTTCGCAGGGCGTGGAGCACGCCGACGATCGCGACCAACAGCCCGACTAGGAGCAGCACCCAGGTGGCCGCGGCACCAAACGCACCGGCCATCCCAAGCCAGGCCAGGCCTGCACCGCCGATGGCTGCAAGCAGAGGGCGGCGCCGGAGCGGTAGCCGAGCAGGATCGGCGACATTGGCTGACTCGGCGCCGCGTTCTTGCGTCACTCGACTTTGGTGAGTTCAGAGGCGAGCGACTTGGCTTCTTCCAGCGCGACTCGGCGACGCTGCAACTCTGCCAGCAGCTCGGTCGACTCGATCACCACCTCGCGCGGAGCTTTATCGGCGAACGAGGGCAACGCGAGCTTCTTTTGCAGCGCCGCAATGTCCTTCTCGGTGCGTGCGATCTCGCGCTCCACACGGGCGCGTTCCTTGTCCGGATCCACCAGGCCAACGAGCGAAACGTACACGTCGACCTCGTTCGCCGACGACATCACGCAGCCCGAAGGGCGGCTCTCGTTACGGGTGCTAATCCGTGCAGGACCTTTCGTCTTGGCGAGCGTCTTCACCGAGACGGCCTCACGCTCGAGCAGCGCCCGCACCGACTCATTGTCGCTGGTCAAGAGGACGGACACCTCGCTCGCTGGGTGCACTTCATGCTCACTGCGAACGGTGCGTACCGTGGTGATCACCGACTGCATGGTGCTCATTTCGCTCTCAGCCGTTGGATCGAGAGCGATGGCCTCGGCCTTGGGGAAGGCCGCGACGACGAGACAGGAGGCTGCCCCCGCCGGCCGCGGGACCTTGGTCCAAAGCTCCTCGGTGATGAAGGGAATGAACGGATGCAAAAGCCGAAGGCTGCCTTCGAGCACCCAAGCAAAGACCTGCCGGGTTTCTTGCAGCTCTTCTTTGCCTGCAGCGAACACGGGCTTGCAGAGCTCGAGGTACCAATCGCAGAACTCGTTCCAGAAGAAGCGATACGCCGCGCTCGTTGAGTCATCGAGACGGAACTCGTCAATGCCTGTCTTCACGGCTTCAATGGCGGAGCGGAACCGTCCGAGGATCCAGCGGTTGGCTAGTAGGGTGGCGGGAGGCGGAGCGTCAGTGATGGTGACACCCTCGAGGTAGGGAAGCGCAAAGCGTGTCGCGTTCCACAGCTTGTTGCAGAAGTGACGATAGCCCTCGATCTTTTTGGGGCTGAGCGGAATGCGCTTGGCCTGCGGCGAGTAGCTGGCGAGGGTGAAGCGAAGAGCATCCGTGCCGTAGGCAGGAAAGCCTTTGCCCATCTGCGCGGCCGACGGATAGGCCTTCTTGAACTTCTTCAGCGCCTCGTCGAGCGCAGCGCCGGGGGCGGCCTTCTGCACCACTTCTTCAAACGAGCTGCCGTAAACGAGATCGAGCGGGTCGATCACGTTGCCCTTCACTTTGCTCATCTTGTCGCCGGTTTCATCGACGACCATGCCGTGGAGCAGCACCCGCTTGAACGGGGCTTTGCCCATGAAGTGGATGCCCATCATCATCATGCGGGCGACCCAGAAGAACAGGATGTCGTAGCCAGTCTCGAGGTCGGAGGCTGGGTAGAATTTCTCGAGCAGATTGGTCTTGTTGGGCCAGCCGAGCGTTGAAAAGGGCCACAGAGCCGATGAGAACCAGGTGTCGAGCACGTCCTCGTCTTGTTTGATCGCGGTCGAGCCGCAGGAGCCACACTTGTCCACGGTCTCTTCGCGAGTCACCGTCACTTGACCGCAGGAACTGCAGTGCCACGCGGGGATGCGATGCCCCCACCAAAGCTGGCGCGAGATGCACCAATCGAGGATGTTGGTCATCCAGTGGGTGTACGTCTTCGTCCACTCCTCAGGGATGATCACCGTCTCGCCAGAGCGGACGGCCTCGAGCGCCGGCTCTGCGAGAGGCTTCATGCGCACGAACCACTGCGTGCTGATCATTGGCTCGACCACGGAGCCGTTGCGCTGACTGCGCGGGAGGATCAACTCATGCTGCTTTGAACCGCGCGTGAGGCCTTTTTCTTCGAGCGCTTTCTTGACGGCTTTGCGCGCTACGAAGCGCTCGAGACCAGCGAATTGGCCAGCCGCATCATTCATCTTGCCGTCGAGCGTGAGGATGTTGATCTCCTCGAGCTTGTGGCGTTTGCCGGTGGCAAAGTCGTTGAAGTCGTGCGCTGGAGTGACCTTCACCGCGCCCGTTCCAAAGTTCATGTCGACGAGCTCGGCGTCGCACACGATGGGGATCTTGCGGTCCACGAACGGGTGTTCGACGAACTTGCCGTGCAGATGCTTGTAACGAGGATCATCAGGGTGAACGGCCACCGCGGTATCGCCGATCATCGTCTCCGGTCGGGTGGTGGCGACCACGATTTCCCCGCCGCCGTCGGCCTCCGACACCGGATAGGCGAACATGAACAGCTCACCTTGAGACGGCTCGTTGTCCACCTCGAGGTTGGAGAGCACCGTCATCGCCTCGCAGTCCCAATGCACGAGGCGCGTGTCTCGATAGATGAGGCCCTCTTCGTAGAGCTTGCAGAAGGCTTCCTTCACGCCCACCGACAGCTCGGGGTCCATCGTGAACTTGGAGCGATCCCAATCGGCGCTCACGCCGAGCACCCGCTGTTGCTCAGCGATGCGACCACCGCTCTCTGCCTTCCACGTCCAAACGCGCTCGATGAAGGGCTCACGCCCGAGGTCATGCCTGGAGAGTCCCTCTCGCTTGAGCTGCCGCTCCACGACGGTTTGGGTGGCAATGCCCGCGTGGTCGATACCAGGCTGCCAAAGCGTGCAGAACCCCGCCATGCGGTGGTAGCGCGTGAGAATGTCCTCCAGCGTGCAGGTGAGCGCGTGACCCATATGCAACGAGCCAGTCACGTTGGGCGGAGGCATCGGCAGGACGTAGCGAGGGCGCGCGTCCGGCAACTCGTCAGAGGCCGCAAAAACGCCCGACTCGACCCAGCGTTTGGACCAAGCCGCCTCGACTTCACGCGGCTCGTACGCTTTGGAGAAGGGCTCTCCGTCGCTTTTGGTGGAGGCTTCGGAGGGTTGCGAAGTTTGCGGTTCTGAGTTGCTCATAGGGGAAGGGACGACCCTCTCGCCGAAATCCGACGTTCGAGTGGAGCTTCGTCCTTAGTCGCAAAGACCGCCTGCTGAAAGGGCATGCGCGAACACTGCGTCCACTCCCGAAAATGCAACAAGCCCCGCGAACACGAGTTTCACGGGGCTTAGTCGCCTGGGCTGGACGCGGTCGAACCAGCCCAAGCAATGCTTGTTGCTGCCTTCGGCGGAGCTACTTGGTCAAGCGAGCGATCTCTTCTTTGATCAGCGTCTCTGCGAGGACCGGTACGACCTCCCAAACGATGCGCTCGATCACTTCACGCGAGAGGGCCAACACGGCATCAGCCTGGGCCGGGCTCAAGCCCATCTCGCCGACCTTCGAGGCCAACTGACTGCTGGCAGCGGCAGTGGCAGCCGAGACGGCAACGGCGGCGGGGCGAGCAGCAGCGGGAACCGCCTGGGGCTGGGCCACCGGCGCCGTGATTGCGCGTGCGGCTGCAGGCGAGGGAGCGGGTGAGGGCTTTGGCCCGCCGAGACCGCCGGCACCAAAGCCGGCTGTCTTCGTCGGGCTGGGTGCAGCAGCGGCCTGAGGAGCACCACCGTACGCGTACGTTCGTGATTTGGCCGGGGCAGGAGCTGCAGCGGGAGCCGGAGCGGGCGCTGGAGCCGCGGCCGGAGCCGTGCCAACGCTTGCACCACCGAGCAGTTTGGACACGCGGTCCAAGAGCTGCTGCGTATCGAAGGGCTTGTCCATGTGGTCATCCACACGGCCGCCGCGACCAGCATCAAATGGGTTCTGCCGGGAGGATAGGAAAAGCACCGGGACGTTCGGCGCGGTGGCCTTCAGCTGACCCGCCACCTCGTAGCCGTCCGTCGGCTCGAGCGAGTTGTCACAAATGACCAGGCTGACTCCACCACCGCGAAGCTTGGCGACGGCGTCGTCTCCAGTAGCCGCAGTCACCAGTTGGAAATCAGTTCCTGCGAAGGTGATTTCCAAGATCTTGCGCATGGTTGCGCTGTCGTCGACTGCGAGGATCGTGCTTCCCACTTGGCGGGCTCCTTGATTGGTTTGGCCCCTCCGCCCGGACGGCGGAGTGCGATAGTCGCGAATCATCCGGGACGGGGTCTGCCATGTCAACTAACCGAGCAATCGACCCGCAGAACGCCGGCCGTGCTACCACCTCCACGCATGGTCAGGTACGAACAAAAAGGTCCTGGAACTTCGTCGGCCGGCCCTTCCGCGTCCCAAGAAACTGCAAAGCGCCAAGTTTCGGGGGACCGCCTGATTCAGGTTGTGCCCAAGGGCGAGCGCCTTCCCCTCGACCGAGCGACCCGACTGCTGTTCGAATTGAGTTGGGACAAAGCCCGAAACGCGGTTCAGAAGGGAAAAGTGAAGGTCAACGGCGTGGTGACGCTGTCGGCGACGGTCTTCGTCAACCCCGGCAGCGAACTCGAATACACGCCCCACGCGCCCCGACCTCACGTAGCGGACCGCATGCAGCTGCAGGAGCATGCGATTTTGCTCTGCGACCATGCGGTGCTGGTGGTCAACAAGCCCGCCGGTGTGATCACCGTTCCGTTCGGCGACGAAGATCCGAATGAAGCGAAGAAGACGCTCGATTCGATGTTGCGTGAAGTGCTGGCCAAACAGCAGAAGAGCCGCGGTGGGCCGGCCGGAAGAGCACCGCTCGGGGTCGTGCACAGGCTCGATAAGGAGACCAGCGGCGTAATGGTCTTCACGCGCTCCCTCGATGCGAAGAAGCACCTGACGCAACAGTTTCGCGAGCACTCGGTCGAGCGCCGCTACTTGGCCATCGTGCACGGCGTGATGACACGTCCGCTCGACATCAAGAGCTACCTGCTCGAAGACCGCGGAGACGGGTTGCGAGGCTCAGCGCGCGGACGCATCAAGGCCGGTCAGCTCGCGATCACGCACGTGACTCCGAAGCAGGCTCTGCGTGGTGCGACGCTCGTCGAGTGCCAGCTTGAAACCGGTCGAACGCATCAGATTCGCATCCACCTCTCCGAAGCTGGCCACCCGATCGTCGGCGAACGAGTCTACATCCGGGACTATCGCGGCACCCATCTCGAGGCACCGCGCATCATGCTGCACGCCGCGACGTTGGGCTTCGTCCATCCGATATCGGGCGAGGTCGTGCAGTTCCACGTCGACCCGCCCGAAGACATGGCGGCCCGCATCACCCAGCTCGCCGGAGCTCAGTCTTCGACGAGCTGAGCGAGGTAGGTCATGCGCACCGATGGGTCATAGAGTGGCCCCGGAAGTGCGAACCCAGGCGCCGCTTGACCAACCCCCGCGCTGTTGTCCACCACGACGTAGTAAAGGCCAGGGTTCAACGCAAAGCGCCGGACGAACGGTCCGGGTTGGACCACGCTGCTGGAGATGAACGTTCCGGGCGGTGGCCCTGGTGCCCGCCCTGCCTGGTAGCCTTCCCGCCAAATATCCCCGGTCATTTTGGGAACGACCAAGAAGTCCACCGCGTTGGCGCCGCTGAGCGTTCCGCGGAGTTGAATAACCTGATCATCGTCGGCGACCTCGAAGGGTCCGAGGAAGTCCATCTGCTGGTTGTAGATATCTGCGACGTCATTCTGGAACGTGTAGGCCTCGTCCTCTTCATCCACCTCGACCGGGCGAAATGGGAAGCGACCAGCGGGTAAGTAGCCGAGCGCAAACTCTTTCCCTTCATCCGTCTCAACCACGGTGAATCCACGGCTGATGAAGCGGCTGACCACTTGACCACCGAAGATGTTGGCGGCCGACCCGGCGGGAGTAAGGCCGGTCGCGAGATCGACGATCGGGTTCTGGCTGTTGGTCATTCGGAAGTCAGGACCTGCCGCGATTCGCGCCATTTTGCCCCAAACCCACGCACCGTCATCGTGCATGTAGAAGTCGAACGCGTACTCCACCGTGGCGGTCATCGTGAAGCTCGAGAGCTTTGACGTGGGCAAATACGCGTAGCCGCTGCCACCAATGTTTACGACCACCGTGCGATTGGTCTCGTTGATCGAGAAGGTGCACGAGCTCGGGAAATAGCGACCGATCGTCGGTGAGGCGTCCTGCATTTTTAGCGGCACGCTCGTCTTCAGCATCTCGGGACAGATGCGGTCGGCGCCGTACGTCTTGAACGCCCACCAACGCAGGTTGGGGTCGCGGTTCAAGATCGAAGCACAGCTAGTCTGCGAAAGCGGGGTCAGCGTGCTGATGGCCAAGATGAGGGCGGACCGAAGGCCACGCGCAGAAAAGCTTGGGGTCGCACTCTTTTCAAGTTGGTTCATCAAAGCACAATCCGCCATTTGACTCGCGGCCTGATCTCCAGGTGGAAGTGGTTCTTGTGATCCGCGTCGTAGTTGGGCGACAGCATACTCGTGAAAATGCGTGCGTCTCTCGCCTCGCAAAAGATCTGCCGAAGCTCGCGCTGCTCCCCTTTGAGATCCTCGGTCACCGGACAGGGAGCCACGCTCTTCTGCGGGCGCCAGTCACGCTCGACCACAAGGTCACCTATCACAGCGCGATCGTCGCTCTTTTTCACGAATCTGCGGATATCCAACGCGAGCCCGCCGGGGTGCCTTGCGGCCTCCTTGGCGGCTGGCCACCCCTTCGCTGGCGGCCGCCACGCTGAGAAAATGTGCACCTCGGCGATTTCGTGCTTTGCCAAAATCACGGCCAGGTCGTCTACGGCCAGCGCTAGCCGACAGTCCATCACCTCGTACGGCGTGGTCTTGCGCTCCTCCGCCGGCAGCTCGGTGCGAAACGCCACGCCTCGCACCGGGCCCTTCAAACGAACCGGGATCAGCACGCCGGGCTTATTCTCGAGCGCGGTAAACTCGACCTTGCGCGCCCGGAGCTCGGTCAGGCAGCCCTCAGCGGTCATCGCGCCGTACTTGGCGCTCGGGGCCGAAGCCCAATCCTTCTCGACCACGGTGCGCGGCTGAGCCCGCCGCTTCGCCGGCTTGGCCCACGATGGGGACGCGAAGCACGAAAGGATTAGGAACAGGGCCAGCCCAACCCGGCCGGACGTCACCGGGAACGAGCCCTTGCGGACCTCGCGGTGGCCAACCTGAGCGGAAGAAGGGGAGCCCATGCTACTTGGACGAATGCTAGATCGGATGATTCGCCCTTAATAACGACGGGATTGTGCGCGAAGCGAGAACCAGCGCTAAACTGGGCAAAGTTCTTATGCAATTGTCCCAGCGCGCACGGCGAATTCTGCTGGCGGTGGTATCCGAATACATCGAAACGGGAGCACCGGTCGGCAGTCGAACTCTGTCCCGCCATCACGGCCTCGACCTTTCGGCAGCTTCGATCCGCAACGTGCTGTCCGATCTCGATGAGGCTGGCTACCTCACCCAGCCGCATACCTCGGCTGGCCGTGTTCCCACCGACCGAGCCATTCGGCTCTTCATCGATCTGTTGATGGAGGTAAAGACGATCGCTCCGGAAGACCGCGCGGATCTTCGCGCCAAGGTGGCCGATATCTACGCCCGCAGCCCCGACCCGCTCGGTGATAGCGGCAAGTTGCTCTCTCAGCTGAGCGGCTCGGCCGCGGTGATTGCGCGGCAAAGCAAAGGGCGAACGCTGTCGCAGCTTCGCTTTATTCAGACTCGGCCGGGGCAACTGCTCGCGGTGTTGGTGTTCGAAGACGGGACGATCGAGAACCGCTTCATTGCCTCGGAGGGCGATATCGACGAAGCCGAGTTCACTCGCATCCACAACCTGCTCAGCGACGTGATCGAGGGGCGTACACTGGGCGAAGTTCGCGACCTGTTTGCACGGCGATTGGTCGATGATCGCATGGCGCTCGATGGTCTTCGTCGGCGTGCGTTTGGTTTGGCGCACCGTGCAGTGGCTGACGTGGCAGATCGCAGCGAGCTGCGGATCGAGGGACAACATCAGCTGCTCGCGATGGCGGAGCACGGTGATATCGACAGGCTGAAGCGCTTGATGGTCGTGCTCGAAGAGCGCGAAGAAGTTGTGGCGCTGCTCGACCGTACGCTCAACGCCGGCAGCGTTACCGTGTTCGTTGGCAAGGAGACCGGGGACTTGGGAGCAGGCCATCTGAGCCTGGTGGTGGCGCCCTACTCGGAGAACGGACAGGTTGCTGGAGCCGTTGGCGTGCTTGGGCCAACACGAATGGACTACGCCAAGGTGATGCCGCTCGTGGATGCAACCGCCGAGGCCATGAGCCACGCCGCACGCAAGGCTCGTTGAAGCCAGCCGCTCGCTGAGCCCGCTCGTTTGGGCGGTGGCTCAGCAGAAGCCGCTAATTGCGTTGGCCTGCACCCTTTTTGGTACTTGCGTTGCAAGCCTGACAGATCCCGTAGAGTTCGAGCTTGTGCGTGGTCACTTGGAAGTTGTGACGGGCGGCGACGACGTCCTGAAGCTTCTCGATCCGGGGCTCTTCAAACTCGGTGATGCCACCGCAAGAGGTGCAGATCAGGTGGTCGTGATGATCATCGTCGTCATCCGCCAGCTCATAGCGTGAAAGCCCGTCCCCGAACTTGCGCTCCGAGGCAACGCCACATTCGGCGAGGAGCTTAAGCGTCCGGTAAACGGTGGCGTAGCCGATGCCCTTGTCGCGGGTACGCACGATTTCGAGCAGGTCTTCGATCGTTACGTGCGCGCGACCTTCGAGGAAGGTGTCTACGATCACACGCCGCTGCGCCGTGGAGCGGAGCTTTTTCCGCGCCATATACAGCTCCAGCCGCTCGCGGAGCCTCGACCGAAGCGCATCATCCACGGGCCGGTGGGCGGGCTCGTTCATCGTGCGCACCATGGTCATCTTTTTTAGCGGCTGGCAGCAGGCGTCAAGCGGCAAGCCGGAGTTGCTGTGACTTGAACGAACTTGTGCGCGGCTTCTGTCCCTTGCGTCCGCAGCGACGCGCTAGGCTGCACTGGTGTCGAGCGACCCGGAGACAGTGAGCGGCCCACCAGAGGAACGGCGCATCGTCCTCTTGATGGCCGCAGTTCAGTTCGCGAACGTGCTCGACTTCATGATGGTCAACCCGCTCGGGCCACGCTTGGCGCAAGCGCTCAATGTCGGCGCCTCCGAGCTCCCGTCGATCATGGGCAGCTACACGGCCGCAGCTTCGGTCAGCGGGGTGCTGGGGCTATTTTTCCTCGATCGCTTCGACCGCAAGAAGGCTTTGGTTTTCACGCTCGTCGGCCTGGCCGTTGGAACGCTGCTCGGCGGACTCGCCACGAGCTTCACCACGCTGACACTCACACGCGTCTTGGCGGGTTGCTTCGGTGGACCGGCGACGAGTCTGACGATGGCCATCTTGAGCGACACCGTGCCCGTACAACGCCGCGGTCGGGCTATGGGCGTCGTCATGGGGGGGTTTGCGGCGGCGTCGGTTTTTGGTGTTCCAGCAGGCTTGTGGTTGGCCACGTTGGGCGGCTGGAGAACGCCGTTCTTTGCTGTGGCAGCGGCCATCGCGGTGGCCGCGTTCTTTGCCATGCGTTTGCTTCCGCCGCTGGACGCCCACTTGGCTGGGCCCCGTCCGAACGTGCTGCGCGGGCTGCTACAGATGGTGAGCACGCGGGCCGTGCAGCTTTCAATGCTGCTCACCTCGGTGACGATGATGAGCGGCTTCATCTTGATCCCCAACATCGCGACGTTTGCCGAGTTCAACCTGCACTTTCCCGCGGAACATCTCGGATGGATGTACCTGCTCGGCGGTATCGCCAGCTTGATCACTACGCGAGTCGCTGGTCGCCTGATCGATATCGGCACGCCGACCCAAGTATCGATGGGAGCAACCGTGGTGCTCGGGCTGGTGGTTTGGGCATGGTTCGCGGAGGGGGTCGCACTTCCCGTGTTGGTGCTCTCGACCGCGTTCTTCATCGCGATGGGTGCACGTGGAGTTGCGTTCAACACCACGAATTCGAAGGTGCCTCTGCCGGAGCAGCGCGCGCGCTTTCAGTCGGCGCAAAGCGCGGTGCAACACGCGGCAGCGGCGCTCGCTGCGTTTGCTTCTTCGAAGATCCTCGCTGAGCGTTCGGACGGTGGGCTCGCTCACATGGACCGCGTTGCCTACCTTTCGATCGGTTTGTCGCTGCTCGTGCCGGTGATCATGCTGCTCGTCGAGCGCGAGCTGCAACGCGTTCGACAAACCGCGCCGCTACAGCTGGGTGACCCGACCGATCTGCCGCGAGTGCAGAACGCCGACAACCCCTCCTAAGAGCGCCGCAATGGGGACGAAGGCTGCCGGTAGTACACCGAGGGCCACGACGCCTACGCCGAGCACCGGGGGCAACGCTGCCATCGCGAAACTGACACGCGCGTCGATGCGCGACCGCCTCGCGAGCGCGAGCGCCAAAGCGGCATCGCGAAGATCATCCGAAGCGAGCGCCACGTCGTACTCCCGCGAGGCCGAGCCTGCAGCGCCCAGGGCGATCGAAATGCCGGCGGCGCCGAGTGCCACGTCGTCTGCAGCGGCGTGACCAATCACTGCCACGGCCTCCCCTGCATCGGACAAGCGGCGGACTTCTTCAGCGCGATCCACGTTCGGAACCTCTGCGCGCACGTGCTCGATATCGAGCGACCGCGCGATCGCGTCGCAGGTGTCTTGCGCGTCAGCCGACATCAGCACCGGTTCGATGTTGCTATCCAGCAGATGCTGAACCGAGGCGCGGGCTCCCGGGCGGATCCCATCTTGGAGGCCGATCAGCCCGACCAAACGGCCTCCTACGGCCACGAGCAAGACCGAACGGCCTAGCGCGGAGAGTTCGCCGATGCGCCACTCGGTTGCGGCGATGCCGATGCGTTGGTTGAGCATATGAGCGCGCGAGCCGATGCAAACTTCCTCACCGGCGCTGGTGATCGCGTTCACTCCGAGGCCCGGGTAGACGGTCGGGTTACGCACCGGGCCGGGCTTGATGCCGCGACTGTTAGCGGCGCGGAGAATCGCCAAAGCGACGGGGCTCGAGTCCGAGCGCGCAGCGCCGCTCGCGAGCGCCAGCAGCTCGTCTGCATTGAGGTTGGGACCTTTGACTTCGACCTCAGCGACCTCAGGTTCACCAAGCAACAGCGTTCCGCGAGCGCAGAAAACCGCGACCGAGGCGCGGGAGGCGCGCTCCCATGCATCGGCGCTCTTGTAGGTGATGCCGCGCCGTTGAGCGAGCAAGATGCCACGCGCGATCTGCGTACTTCCGAGCGCCCCGATCAACGTCGTGGACAGGCCTGCCATCACTGCGACGGCGGTCATCGCCGCATCCAGCGGGCTGCGACTGATGGCAAAGGTGAGGCCGGCTGCGCCTAGCGCGGTGACCGCCGCCCAGCGCTCGACCAGCGAGCGTGATGCACGCGCAACCGAAGCGAGCGCATCAGCGCGACGCCGCGGATCGAGCAGGACGCGCGCAAAGGAGCGGTCGGGCCCGGACCAGGTGCAAATGCCGAGCAGACGTCCCGAGACCACGTGGGCACCGGCCACCACGGTGTCGCCAGCGCGACGGCGTACAGGCGAGCTCGAGCGCAACCACGGCAGCACCTCGGCTTCACCTTCTTGAATCATGAGATCGACCGGAACGTCTTCGCCCTCGTCGACGCGAACGCGCTCACCGGCGCAAAACCCTTGAGCCTCCGGCTCTTCCTGGCCGTCAGCGAGAATGCGCCGCCCGCTCAAGGTGAGCGCATGTTCGACCCAAGTACGCTCCTCGTCGACCGAACGCCGCGCCATTTCCAAAAGCCACGTCGTGGTCGCGGTGATGGTCGCGATCGCACCCGCGAGGCTGGCCGCTTCAGCGGCGATGAACGCTGGGGCCGACACCAACGCCCACACCGCTACCGCGACGGAAAGCGTTGGACCAGCGAGGATCGGGATGGGGCTGGGGTCCACCGGATCACGGGGGATGGTCGCCGCGCGAGCAACGAGCACGCTCGCGCCGACCCCAGCCAGCACGATGCGCGCGAACAGCACCAAGCGGGTCTCCCCGGTGATGCCGAGCAATACCGCCAGCGTGCCTGCAGCCACCGACAGGAGCAGCAGCAGGCCACCAACGTCGCGCGGTTCAGTCTCGATGCGCGGCGGCGGGTCGACGATCTGACCGCGATCGATCTTTTCGACGAGCGCCCGCGAGTCGTCCAGCCGCAACGGGCTTGGGAGGTCCGCTTCCGGAACGATCGGCGAAAAGGCGTTCTCGACTGCGGCTCCGAGGTGTTCGTGCGTGACGTCAGGAACCGTTCGCGCGGGAGCAAGCGATACGGCGGCCTCGTGGGCATCGGTGGTCTCCCCGCCCCACGGAGCGAGGTAGGCGGAGCGACATGCTCCGGCGTTGCAAAAGTAGTGAAACTTCGAGTCGAAGAGCGCGACGTGGCCCGCCCGAAGTGGGTCGAGCATGGTGCCGCAACCCGAACAAGGCAGAGGCTCAGAGACGGGTCCGGCAGCTCGCACTTCAGCCCGTGGAGATCAGCCGCAAGCGCAGCGCGGCGAGGGCATCAGCGAGCCGGGAAGCCGCTAGATCGAGCTCCTCGATGGTTGCGATCAGCGGCGGTGTGAAGCGCAGGACCTGACCGCCCGCCATGGTGAGGAGCAACCCGTGTTCACGACAGAGCGCGAGAGCCTCACGAGCATCGACGCCCTTCTTGAGGATGAGGCCGCGCATCAAACCTAGCCCACGCTCGCCATCACAAAGCTCGGGAAAGCGTGCTGCGACTTCCTGGAGTTTGGCGGAGAAATGCGCTCCTTTTTCGCGAACCTGGGAGAGCACACCGTCTTTCGTCAGCACCTCGAGAACGACGCGCGCAGCACGGCTCGCAAGTGCGTTACCGCCAAAGGTGGATCCGTGGGTGCCGGGCGTGAGCACATTCGCGAGCTCTTCACGTACCAGCATTGCGCCGATCGGGAAGCCACCGCCAAGGCCCTTGGCCAACGTGACAACGTCCGCACGTACACCGCTATGCTCCAACGCCAGCACGGTCCCGGTGCGGCCAATTCCGGTCTGCACTTCATCAACGAGCAGCAGCGCCTGCTGCTTATCGCAAAGCTCGCGCAGCCCTTGGAGGAATCCGGCTGGGGCCGGGAGAACGCCGCCCTCGCCTTGAACCGGCTCGACGAAGATGCCGCACACATCGTCCGCTAGAACACGCTTGACCGCCTCGAGATCCCCATAGGGCACGTGGGTGACGCCGGGAAACTCGCCGAAGCCCTCGCGGTAGGAGGCCGTGCCGGTGAGATTCACGGTGGCGAAGGTGCGGCCATGGAAGGAGTTCTCGAAGGCGATGAAGCGCAATTTCTCCTTCTTGCCAAGGTTGTGTTGATAGCGGCGCGCGAGCTTGAGCATCGCCTCATTGGCCTCACCGCCCGAATTGCAGAAGAACGCCCGTGAAAATCCCGTAGCCGCGGTCAGCTCCTCGGCCAGCATGAGGTTCTGCTGGTTGAAGAAGTAGTTGGAGACGTGCATGAGCGTGCCGGCTTGTTCGCTGATGGCCGATACAAGTTTTGGATGGCTGTGTCCGAGCGCATTGACCGCCACACCCGCAGCAAAGTCCAAGTAACGCTTGTGCTCGCTGTCCTCGACGAAGCAACCGCTTCCCTTGACCAACACCATGGGCGCCTGCCGGTAGTTGCCGAGCAGATGCTTGCTTCCCAACGCCAATAGCTCTGCCGTCGAGAGCTCCGGGTTTACCTCCAGGCTAGAGGCGGGATCAAGCTCGGCTGAGAATTCATCTCGAGTTAGGCCACTCATGGCCTTTACCTACGTCCATGGTGCCGCGCCGTAAATGACTCAGAGGAAACATAGGGGCGGAAACTGAAGAGCTCCGGTCGCTTCTGCCCCTCAGAAAAACGTGGGTCCTCGCCAAGTCACCGACGTGAACTGACTCTGGAAGCCCAACACGCGTGGTTGAAAGAAGCGGCGGCCAGGATATATTCGCGGCGCAATGACCGACCCGGCAAACACAAAGGATGCAACGAGTGAGGCTGCGGGCCCCGCATCCTCGAAGGCTACCGACACGGTGACGTTCGCTGAGGAGGAGGTTCGTGCGGAAGAGCCGGCCCCTCAAGAGCCCAAAGAGCCGGATCCGCTGGAGGTAGCGAAGGCTGAGGCCAGCAAGTTCCGCGACCAACTGCTGCGTACAGCCGCTGACTTTGACAACTTTCGCAAGCGCAGCAGGCGAGACGTTGAAGACGCGACACGCAAGGGCCTCGAGAAAGCACTGAAAGAGCTACTCCCAGTGTTTGACAATCTGGAGCGCGCCACCCTCAGTGCGGAGGCTGCACCCGACGTCAAGAGTGTCGCGGACGGCTTGCGTATGGTTGGCAAGCAGTTCACCTCAGCGCTTGAGAAGCTGAACGTGAAGCGGATCGAAGCTGTGGGGCGCCCGTTCGATCCCACGCAGCACGAGGCCATTCAACAGGTGGAATCAGCAGAACACGCGGCTGGGGTGGTCACTAACGAAGTCCAAGCTGGCTATTTGGTGGCTGATGTCCTGCTGCGAGCGGCGATGGTGGTGGTCTCCAAAGGTCCGCCGGCAGCCGCTGAAGCCGCCGAGCCAGAAACCCCGAGCGAGCCGGCAAACTAGCCGAGTTTCGTTTGGTTCTTCGGGAACGTTGGGCAACTTTGTCGGTTTGAGTATGCTGGCTACGTATGGGTAAAGTTATCGGCATCGATCTTGGCACGACGAACTCTTGCGTCGCTATTGTCGAGGGAGCCACAGCTTCGAGCCTCCACGACGTCAAGGTCGTTCCCAACGCCGAGGGAGCGCGCACAACGCCTTCCGTAATCGGCTTTCCCGCAACCGGGGAGCGCCTCGTTGGTCAGGTTGCCCGGCGACAAGCCGTAACCAACCCCGAACAGACCGTCTACGAGGTGAAGCGCCTCATGGGACGTCGCTTCGGTGATGATGAGGCGGTCAAGGCACGCGAGTTCGTACCTTACCGCATTGTCGAGGCCCCCAATGGTGACGCTTGGGTGAACGTTCGAGGGCGGGCGATGTCACCGCCCGAAGTGTCGGCGATGGTGCTCACGGCGATGAAGGAGATCGCCGAGACCTACCTCGGAGAACCCGTCACCGAGGCCGTGATCACGGTCCCCGCTTACTTCGACGACGCCCAACGCCAGGCCACGAAAGATGCTGGTCGCATCGCCGGTCTCGACGTCAAGCGCATCATCAACGAGCCGACGGCAGCCGCGCTCGCGTACGGTCTCGACAAGAAGGACGCTGAGGTCATCGCCGTCTACGATCTCGGCGGCGGCACGTTCGATATCACGGTCTTGCAGCTCGCCGGTGGCGTGTTCAGCGTCAAGGCGACGGGTGGTGATACCCACCTCGGCGGGGTCGACTTCGACCAAAGGATCATCAACCTCCTAGCGGACGAGTTCGCGTTGGAGAGCGGCGTTGATTTGCGCAAAGACCGCATGGCTTTGCAGCGATTGAAGGAAGCCGCCGAGAAGGCGAAGCACGAGCTCTCCTCCTCTCTCGAGACCGCCATCAACGTTCCCTTCATCGCCGTTTCATCCTCGGGCCCGCTTCACCTCGAACGGACCATGAAGCGAAACGAGCTCGAGATGCTGTGCGGCGAGCTCGTTGAGCGAACGATCGACGCCTGCAAGCGCACGCTGCTCGACGCCAAGCTGAGCGTGGAGCACGTGAACACCATCGTGCTCGTTGGCGGTATGACGCGCATGCCTGCGATTGCCGCGGCTGTGAAAGGCTTCTTCGGAAAGGATCCATCCAAGGAGGTCAACCCGGATGAGGTCGTAGCCGTTGGCGCCGCCTTGCAAGGAGCCGCGCTCGCTGGGCAGATCGATGAAGTGCTGCTGCTGGACGTCACACCGCTTTCGCTGGGCGTCGAGACGGGTGGCGGAGTTGCAACCAAGCTCATCCCGCGAAACACCACGGTGCCGACCGAACGCAGCGAGGTCTTCACCACCAGCGTGGACAACCAGAGCTTCGTGCCGGTACACGTTATTCAAGGCGAGCGTGAAATGGCCGCCGACTGCCGAAGTCTGGCTCGCTTTGAACTAACCGGGATTCCGCCGGCACCTCGCGGCATACCGAAGATTCAGGTCGCCTTCCGCATCGATGAGAACGGCATTCTTCGCGTTGAAGCGCGCGACTTGGGGACCGGCCGTGCGCAGGAGATCCGCATCACGGCCGCCAGCGGCCTCGCCGGTGATGAAGTCGATCGCATCGTCCGCGAAGGCGAGAAGTTCAAAGAGACCGACTCGCTCCGACGGGAACTGGCACAGCTTCGGAACCAAGCCGAGACGCTCGTGTACACCACCGAGCAGGCCCTCACGGGCTACTCGGACTTGCTCGAGCCACAACTTTTGGCCGAGGTGCAGACCGACGCCCACCAATTGAAGATGCTGCTGGAGGGCGGCGGTGATCTCGCGGCTCTTCGCGAGGCCTACGCCAAGCTCGAGAGCGCTGCCTTCAAGATCGCTGAGGCGATGTACGGCTCACCAGAAGGTGGGTGAGCGCACTCGTGGTCGGGGCGGGGCAGCGAGTCGGGCGGTACTCCATCATCAAAGCCGTCGGGCGTGGCCCCAACTTCGAGACCTTTCAAGCGCGCGCGTTCGGTGTTGAAGGCTTCGAGCGCGACGTCGCGCTCAAGATCGCGCTCGACCCCGCGTTGGTTGAATCAGCGGAGTTCCGCGAGGCCCTAGCGCGCGCCCTGGAGCTTTCTCACGCCGGCGTACTTCAGCTCGTCGACAGTGACACCGAGAGTTTTGACGGAACCACGCGCCTCTATTTCGTGACGGAGCTCGCGCGCGGAGAGTCGTTGGCCCAGCGCCTGCCAGACTGGCGCGGTACCACGGAGGGGCGCAGCCGAATTCTGCGGGCAACGTCGGAAGTAGCACGAGTGCTCGACTACGCCCATCGACGACGCAAAGGGCCGGTTGCTCATGGCCAACTCCACGCTGGGCAGATCTTCGTTGGTGCCCGAGGTGAAGTGAAGGTCGCCGACTTCGCTGTAGCTCGTGCGGTGCAGGCCCAAGGAGCAGCCGCTCCGGCTGACGACCTCGCGAGCCTTGCCGCGCTTCTCGAGACTGCATTTGAAGGCGCTTCGAGCCCGCCGCTGGAGCAGCTCATCGAAGCGATGCGTAGCGGCGCGATGACAGCCCAAGGGGTCTCAGAGACGCTGCTGGAGCTGGCCGTTCTGCACCCAGAGCCCGTCGCGCCCGTGACAGTTCCGATCGACTTGGCCCTGCTTTCACCCGCTCCACCGGACGCAAGTGAACTCGCGCAGGAGGCGTTGGGTGAGGCCGCCGCGGCTGCCGCTCCCTCCAACTCGGAAGTACGGCGGCGGGTGTCACCTGCGGGCCGCTTCGTAGGGCGTAGCGAAGAGCTAGCGGCGCTCGGTGCGTTCGTGGCGCAGGTGCATCACGCCGGAGCCCGCTGGTTGCGGCTCCGCGGGCCCGACGGGATCGGGAAGACGCGGTTGCTGCGGGAGCTCGCACGCCGCCTGCCGCAAGATAAGGTTGGGGTCGTTTTTCCGCCGCTCACCGAAGAGCTCGGGCCGCCTTTGAGCCTGCAAGCCATCGATGCTTCATTGCGCTGCCTTCTCGATCTTCCGAAGGTTGGCAGCTTCGATGTAGATGGCCTGACGAGCTCGCTGCGGGCGATGGGACTTACCCTCGAGGAGATCGGCTGTCTCTGCGCTTTGATGGGCGCGTCGTTCAGCTGTGATGAGCCCGCCCCCAGTGGCGCAGAAGCGCTACTTTCGCTTGTAGCTGCCCTGCGTGGCGGGCGCCCCATCGTGATCGCCTTCGAGAATGGCGCTCGAATGGACCAAGCGAGTCGCAATCTGCTGCTCGACGCACTCGCGTCGGAGCGGGCGCGCACAGTGCCCTTGGCGCTGTTTTCGATTGAACGAGGCGCTTTGGTCGGAGGCGACCATTGCGAGGACTTCCTGCTCGAGGAGCTATCGGATGATGATCTCGCACAGCTGATCAGCACGCGCTTGGGTGCTCGCGTAATCGAGCCCGAGCTGTTTGAGGCGGTCTCGGAAAGCGTTGGTGGGCACCCGCTCTACGCCGAGGAGTATCTGAGGTTTCTCTGCGAAGAGGCGTTGGTCGATGTGAAGGGAGGCGTCGCTTCGTTGGTGCAAGGCGCGCCGCCACCGACCCGAACGGTCGTTGACTTGGTGACCGCCGCCCACAACCAACTGCCGACGGAGCTTCGAGAAGTGGTCAAGATCCTCGAGGCGCGAGTGGGCATCGCGGACCCAGCGACGGTCGCCGCCGCGCTTTGCATCGAGGAGGCAGATGCGGAGTTGCGTCTGCGGGAACTGGGGCGAGGTGGCTTCCTTCGCTTTGACGTTGGGCAGCGAGCGCATTTGGCCTTGATCCATCGGGGTATTGGTGAGTCGGCACCATTGGAGATCCATGGTCGGCTTGCAGCTCACTTTGCTCGGGTTGGCGCCTTTGCCGACGCAGCTCAGCATCACGCTGCATCGGGTGACCACGTCGCCGCCGCTGAGGCCTGGGACGCGGCTGCACAGGGCCTTTGGGCCCAAGGCTTGGTCGAGGCCGGAACCGATGCGCTGAGCCGGGCTCTGCTTCATCCGCGCACGGCAGAGCAAGCCGTTCGTCGTCTTACACAACTTGTTGAGTGGCTACCTCGGGTGGCTGGACTCCCCGAGACCGCCGAGGAAGGCATCGCTTGCGCGCTAGCGATGATTGACGACCAAGACAGGGCGAGAGGCCTGCGACTCGCGTTAGTCGGGCCGCTCCTGGAGCTTGGCGCGTACGAAGCTGCGTTGGTGCTCAACGATCAGGCGGCTTCGGATTCAGCCGAGGGCATCTCCACCGCGGTGGCGCGCAACCGTGTGGCGATCGCGGTGCTCGCAGGCAACCCCCGACTGGCCCCGGACGTGCCGGCGGAGTTCGAGCAGAACTCACCAAAGCATTCCCTCGATGTCGCCGAGTGGGCCTTGTTACGCGGCGAGCTTGCGCTGTGCGCCACGGCCCTCGAGCCCCTCGGAGCGTCTTTTGAACCCGCCGTCAGTGGAGCTTCGAGCGTGCTGCGGGCGCGCTATCTGCGCGTCTTGCTCAACCTCGCCTATTGCTCTGAGTCGCTTGCACCCAACGACCCGCGACTCGACGAGTTGATGGCGGTTACTCAATCGATCCGGCCACATCGCGAGGCCGCGGAGAGCTTTCTGTTCGTGGGAAGAGTTCTCAAGAATGCCGCCGTAGTCGCCAAAGATCGCGCGCGCGCCAACTCAATCTTCAACCAGGCGAGCCGATTCGCCGACGAGGCCCACAACCATCGCTGTCGCGTCTTGGCCTTGGCTGAATCGGCGCTCTTGACCAAGCGGGAAGCTGCGGTCTCAGCCACCTTGACGCTCGCTAGCCAGCACCAAGCAGGCGGGGACGCGTTTCTCTCGTTGCGGCTCCGCCTTGCGGTGGTGGAGCTCACGGAAGAGCCGAGCGCCTTACGCAGATTCATCCTTGATGCACGAAGCAACGACCTAGCTGGACTTGCGACTCGGCTTGAGGCGCACGTTCATCCCAATCGCGGAGATTGAAGTGGACGCTGAGGAGGCTCTTTGGCAGCGCGTTCAGGAGCAGTGGGACGATGAGAAGCGGCATCAGGCTTTTCTCGCGTTCTGTCAGAACGCGCAGACGCTTGGGCTCGCCGCCAAACGCTATCGGGAGGTGACGAAGGACGAGGAGCAACCCGAAGGCAAGCGGGAGCTCGCCGAGAAGAAGCTGCAGGCGATCACCGCTCTTGCCCTCGCGCAAATAGCCGCTGCAGAGCGAACCAACGACAACAGCGCCGACGTCAAGCGGGGTATCCGTCTTGTCGCGGCGCTGTTGCTCGGAGCTGCGCTCCTGGCGATGGGATGGGCATTCACTCGCTGAGAGCGGGCGCCCAACCGACTCTTTAACGCTTGGAGTACTGGAAGCGCTTGCGGGCGCCAGGTTGACCGTACTTCTTGCGCTCCTTCTTGCGAGCGTCGCGGGTCAGGAACCCTGCGCGCTTCAAAGAAGGACGACGCTCGGGATCCGCAGCGATGAGCGCCCGCGAAATACCGTGTCGCATGGCCTCAGCCTGGGCTGAGTGACCGCCACCGGCGACCGTCGCTACCACGTCGTACTGATCGAGTACTTCGATCAGCTCGAGCGGCTGGCGCATGATCATGCGGGAGGTCTCTCGCTCGAAGTACTCATCGGCGGGGCGATGGTTGACCTGAATGTTGCCGCTGCCTGGCTTCAGCCAAACGCGTGCTACTGCCGTCTTGCGCTTGCCCGTCGAGTAAATGGTTTCGCTCATGATCGTCTGGCCCTTGGACTACTTGAGAACTTCCGGTTTCTGTGCGGCGTGCGGGTGATCAGGGCCCGGGTAGACCTTGAGCTTCGTCAACAACTGACGACCCAGAACGTTCTTCGGCAACATGCCCTTGACTGCCTTGGTGATCGGCAGCTCGGGCATCCTGACGAGGAGCTTCTCGTACACCTCTTCGCGGAAGCCACCGGGCTCACCGCTGTGTCGCACGTACTTCTTTTGTTGAAGCTTGCGCCCAGTGAGCTTCACGCTCTGAGCGTTGACCACCACCACGAAATCTCCCGTATCAACGTGAGGCGTGAAGGTGGGCTTGTTCTTTCCTCGCAGCACCATGGCGATCTGACTGGCGAGCCGACCGAGGGGTTGGTCTTTTGCGTCGACCACCCACCACTTGCGCTCAGCCTGAGCTTCTGCGGGTTTTGCGGAGAACGTCTTGGATTGCAGCGTTTGGGTGGCGTTCATGGTCGACTCAAAGGTTCGCGAGGCTAAAACTGAAGGTCCCGTTCACGCGCGGCCCGCGGGACCACGCAATGAGTGTTCAGGTGCGCTGGTTCGTCCCGGTTTGGGAACAATACCCGTCGCACAAAGGGGACGGACGTTTACGACCATGCCCCGAGCGTGTCAAGAAGAAGTATCAAATGATCGAATCAGCGCTCCCCGGAGGCTTTGGCGGACGGCGCTGAAGAAGCTGAAGGCGCTGGGGAAACCACGCCGCTGGGCGCTGGACTCGGCTCTTCTGGCATTGTTTGGCTCGGGGTGGGCTCAGCCACGGCCTGATCACCCTTGGTCTCCGCGAGCACGTAGGCGGCCTGATCGCGACAAGTGCCCTTGGGATACGTGTGCTGATACTCGGCTGCGCGCGTAGCGAGATGGCGGCGCTCCACCGGGTTTGCGTCGACCGTGAAACTGCGAAGCTCCTGACAGTGCATCGTCTCTGCCAAGGCCGGCGCTTGACTACCGATCTGACGGTACTTGGTCGCAAGCTCTCGGTTTGTCGCCTGGTAGTTGTCTGCGAGCAGCGCGGCTGCTGCGCTTCCAAGAGGCTCTGTCGCGAACTCGTCGGCGGCACGATGAAGAGCACGCAGCCGAAGCTCGGGATTGCGCATCGCCAGACCTGCAATCTCGGAGAGCGACATCAACTCGCTTGCGCTCTGCGCTGTGGCGATGGCCGTCTGCAGCCCCACGCCCGCCTCGAGAGCCTTGGCGGCCTCGTCGTAGCGCCCGTCGTTGGCGAGCGAGCGCCAATTGGGCAGGGGGGCAGCAGGCGCCTGAGGGACCTGCACTGCGACCTCGGGCTCACGCTCCTGGGCGGGCTCCTTAGGTGACCGCGCGGTTATCGGAGACGGCGTGACTGGCGGCGACTGAGGTTCACGCGTCGGTGAATGATCATTCGAGAAGACCCAAGCGTAGGTGGGCACGCTCGCCATCGACTGACCCTCGAGAATACGATGCCTCCCGGCAGGAGAACTCACCTCAACGGCTCCGGCTTGCACCGAAACGTCCACGTCCTCAGCGCGCCTGGTGAGCGAAACTCGTGAACCAGCCGCAGCGGTAACGCGGGCCTCACCAGCGAGCACGGCGAACGCCTGATTCGACGCGCCATCCACCGAGACGCTGCCCCGAAGCAGACTCAACGTTACCGAGTCAGCGGAAGTCCGAACCACCTCAACCAGCGAATCCGGCTTGAGCGAAAGAGATGAGCCGCTCGGAAGGACGAAACTTCGTTCCGTTGTGCCAGTGGCGAAGACAGTTGCTGTCGAGTTGTCCTCGGGCGTGCTTACGGTGGCAAGCCGCGGCGAAAGCGAATCTCGTCCGACGAACACTCCAGCAGCGAACGCGGCGGCAGAAAGACAGGCCGCCAAAAGCCAAACGCGGCTTGGCTGTGCGTTGCGTGTACGAACGGCGACTCGGGCATCAGGAAGCTCCTGAGCAACCCGCGCCCAAATTCGCTCGACCCGTTCACCGTTAGCGGGATCCCGTAAATCCGCCTGCGAGAAGACCGGCACCTGACCTGGCGGCGAGGCGACGCGATTGCGCTGAACCTCCATCTTGAGGTTTGCGCCAATTTCGTCGGGTTCAATCGGGCGTGTCATTTCAACCTTACTCCGGCCTTGCCGCGCGGCGGCGAAGTCCGTTCGGGGAGCGCTGGTGCTCCTTCGACCTCAACGGATCCGTCGGCAGCTCCAACGGACAATTCATCCAATCCCTGGCGCGAATGAGCATCCACGAAGTGCTGCTCAAGGAACTTCTGCACGCGAGAGACGCGACGTTTCACCGTCGCCAAGGAGCAGGACGTCAACTTAGCGACCAGCTCGAGTTCATTGCCGTCCACACAGCGCAACGTCCACGCAATGCGGTCATCCGTGGGCAACGTGCCAAGCAGCGCGTAAATCTGTGCGAGTTGCGCACGCACGTGCGGGGACGCATCGGGACTCGTGAGCTGATCGAGGTCAACGGGCTCACTGGTTCGGCCGAGCCCTAGAACATTCATCAGCCGAGCGCGCCGCATGCGGGAACGAACCGCAAACACGACGATCGACCCCAGCCAGGAGCGAAAAGCCGCTGGGTCGCTCAAGTCTGAAAGGCGGGTAAGCACCTTGATGAACGCGTCATGGACGATGTCTTCGACATCACGATTGGAGCCCTCGATGCGAGTGGCCAGACGCAGCGCAAAGCTGACGTGCTTCCGGTACAGAGCCTCTCGCGCCAACGCGTCACCGGCCAACGCCAGGGCAACCAAGTTGCGGTCCGGCATTTCAACCAGGGCGGCGACACCAACTCGGGCGGGCGGCCCAGCAGGTGTACCAAGTGTATCGCCGTTGGCCCAGTTGGGCTCAACCGCTGCGGTAGGCAGCGCAGCGCTCTCGTCTGCCACGCCATCTGGTTGGCTGGCGAAGCCTGATCGTTCGACCAGCCTCAAACGGGAACGTGCCGGGGTGTTCATTTTTTCGCGGGGACTGGAAGCTGAGACGCACGAGACGTCGGCGAAAGCTCAGTGTTCACAAAATGACAAGCGCAGCTCGCTCGAGCGCGGATCGCTCGCATGAGACGGGCGGCGCGGGATAGGCACAGAGTTTGTTAATGCGACCAAGGTGCGTCAATATTGTGTCGGCGATGCAGGAAATTCGCACACTAGGCGACACCTCGAGGTGCTATTTCTTGAGGTTCCGTTGAACGTAGAGCGACGGGCGGCAACTTGCTTAGAGGATTCCCATGAGCGAAGACGATGATGAATCCGCGCCTTCCGTAGCGAGCGGCGTCATAGTCGCCGGCCGTTATCGGGTCGAGCGGCGCGTCGGAGCTGGCGGCATGGGTGAGGTCTACCTCGTTCAGCACGTTCACACCGACGAGCGCTTCGCCATGAAGGTGCTGCTCTCGACCGTCATCTCAGACTCGTCGGCGCTCGAGCGATTTCGGCGTGAAGCCCGCACCCCCGCACGCATCGACAGCGACCACGTCGTGCGCGTGACCGACGCCGATGTCGCGCCCGAACTGAAGGGCGCTCCGTTCCTGGTGATGGAGTATCTGCGCGGGGAGGACCTCGATAAGTTCGTTGAGCTCAATGGGCCGATGAACCCCCAGGACGTGGTCACGTTCCTGCAGCAGATCTCCCGCGCGCTCGACAAAGCGCACGCGCTCGGGATCGTCCACCGCGACCTCAAGCCGGAGAACATCTTCATTACCCGCCGCGAAGATGGCAGCCCCTTGCTCAAGGTGCTCGACTTCGGCATCGCGAAGTTCACCTCAGGCGCCCTCGGTGATCTCGCCAACAAGACGGCAACGTCTCCCGGCCAGATTTACGGCACGCCGCTCTACATGTCGCCGGAGCAGGCCAAGGGGGACTCCAAGGGCATCGCCGCGCAGACAGATATTTGGGCGCTTGGCCTGATCGCCAGCCGAATGCTGAGCGGCCGCGACTATTGGGATGCGGAGACGCTCACGGCCTTGATTGCGCAGGTGGTTTACGAGCCGATGCGAAAGCCGTCGGAGAAGGGCATCAACTTTGGTGATGCGTACGACGCCTGGTTCCTCAAATGCTGTGACCGCGATCAATCTGCCCGCTTCGGGACGGCGGGCGAGGCCATTTTCCGGCTCGGTCAGGCGCTCGGCGTAATCGATCCGAACGCGATTTTTACTGGTGGGCCAGTCGCAATTGCGCCTCCGTCACCCTCGATGCGCTCGATTGCCCCCATCGCGGACAAGGGGCTTTCGAGGACCGAAATCCAGCTGGCCCAAACCTCCGGCACCATTCCGAATACTGGGCATCCACCGGCGCGGGCCTCACTCCTCAAGGTAGCTGTCGGGGCCACAGCGGTGGGTGCTGTGCTGGCCATCATCGTGTTCGGATTCTTGCGGCAACAAGGCAAGACTTCACACACGCCAGCCCAGCCGGAAATTGAACCGCCGACAGCAGCGGCGACAAGCCAAACGTCGGTGGCACCTGCCCCCGTTCCCACGGTAGCGCCCGTAGCCTCAACGAGCGCCCAGCCGTCAGCCGCGCCGTCGGCAGTGGTTTCAGTCAGCGCCAGCGCCGTCGCTGTAGCTCCGCCGAGTTCAACGGCGGTGCGGCCGAAAACTAGGCCCACGACTACCACGACCGTGACTCCGCCCGTTCCAGTCACCGCCGACCCCAAACCGAAGAAGAACCCGCTCGACGGTAGGCTTTAGCCCACTCTCGTGACCTCGGACGGTGGGCTGAGTATGCTCGCCAACCCATGATTGACTCGAAGCGTGCGACCTTCACTCGTCAAGCTTTGGCGAGCTGGCGACTGCCCGTTGCCCTCATTGCGCTGACGGGTGCTGTTGGTTCGAGCTCGCAGGCCCTGGCGGGCGACGTTGCTGCGGCAAGCCAGCTCTTCGATGAGGCTAAGGTGCTGCTGGAGGCTGGTCAGCTGGAAGCGGCCTGCAGCAAGTTCGAGGCAAGCTACGACTCCGACCCGCAGCTCGGCGCGCTGATGAACCTTGCGGATTGCCTGGAGCGTGACGGGCGGCTTGCTTCGTCGTTCGGGCGCTGGGGAGACGCGATCGATCTTGCGTCGCGCAAGGGCGATGACCGGGTTGACTACGCACGCAGCCGCCGCGAGGCGATCGCCCCGCTTTTGTCGTTCATCACGCTCAATGTGATCGGCGAAGGAGCGGATCTGGTGGTCTACAAGGGGAACGCACGCCTATCTGCGGGAGCTTACGGCTCGGCTCTGCCGAGCAACCCTGGAGAGACGGTGATTCAGGTCGTACGCGGCGAGGATCTGCTGTGGGAAACCAAGGTCGTGCTGGATCGGGCGCAGATGCGCACCGTTGACGTACCTCTCGGAGAGATCGCCGCGAAGAATCCGACGACGGGAAAGAAGCGGCAGACCTTTGGTGAAACGCGAACAGACGCCGGCACCGAGGTCGAAGGGTTCTGGAGCAAGCTGCGCGTTGCTGGCGTCGTCGTCGGCGGCGTCGGCGTCCTCGGAGTTGGCGCTGGCTTCGCGTTTGGTGGCTTGGCCCTGAGCGAAAAATCCACCGTGGACGAGGAGTGCACACTGCTCGGAAAAGACCGGTTCTGCACGGCCACCGGGGACGAGGCAGCCAATCGCGCGAAGGACCTAGCCACCGCGAGCACGTGGACCTTGGTCGCGTCGGGCGTGGTGGCCACCGTTGGAATCACGCTGATCATCGCAGCACCGAACGACTACGCAAAGCTCGAGGACCGCGCGTACATCGTGCCGTGGTTCGGCCCCGACGGTGGCGGCGCGAGCTTACACGGCACGTTCTAACTCGACGTTCAGCGGCCGATCCGAGGCACTCGCCAAGCGAACGTTGGCCCCCCGACGTTGGTTAGCCTTGGAAGAAATTGCCGAGGATCTCCTCGCCGCGCCTTCCCTCGAGCATGCGCGCTAAGCCCTCGAACGCTGGTGCCTGCACGCCTCTCGCCTTCGCGAAGGCGCAAAGACGTGGGATGAGCTCGAGCGCCTCGACGCGCAAGAAGGCCTCCTTGGTCGCGGCCTCGAGCGTTGCCCCGGTTGCCAACGCCCGACCCAACACGACCTCTGGACGTCGGTCGAGCGCGATGGAGGCGAGCAAGTCCCCGTAGCCACCCAGCCCGTAGATCGTCGTCTCTTCCGCGCCCGCCAGAGCAGCCAGCCGACCTGCGTCGTGGACCGCCCGAGAGATGAGCGCCGCAAGTAGGCCTGGCCCAGCACCGCCAGCCTTCGCGAAGCCGACGCCCACCGATACGCAACCCACCATCGCCGAGGCCAACTCGAGCCCGCGCATGTCGGGCGTCGAGTAGACGCGCAACCACGGCCCGCTGAAGGCCTTCGTCACGGCGGCGACCACCTCTTGATAGGCCGACCCAACCACGATCGCCGAGGCTGTTCCGTGGTGCAGCTCATCGACCTGCACCGGGCCGCCGAGCGCGCCCATGCGACGAATCGGCGTTTCCTCCCGCAGGATGTCTCCCACGGTGTGCAGCGTACCGGCCGAGCCCTCCTCGGTCCCTTCGGGTGCGAGACCACGAATGCCGTGAACCACCAAATGCCCGCCGTCGACGTGGTCCCCCAAACTGCGCGCGACCTCGCGAATGACGTTCGAAGGAACGGCCAGGACGATCAACTTTGCCTTGGCCACCTCGGCGTACTGATCGGTCACGCGGATCAGCCGGCTGTCCTTCGCCTCGCGACGCGTGAGCAAGGTGACGTCATTACCGGCCCGCGCAACCGCGCGCGCCAACGCCAGACCCCAAGGCCCACCACCAACGATGCCAACCGCAAGCGTCATCGCGCACCTCCAGCAGGAGCAGCCGCGTTCGGTGAGGAAGCTCCACCGGCCTTGCTCAAGGGATCCCAGCCGAGGCCGTAGGGAATGAGACGGTTCTGGTAGTAGAGCAGGAGCTCCGGATCGAGGATGGCGATACCGTCCCTGCGCGATTCGAGCACCGGCACCGAGTGATACCCGCCGAACGCCCGCAGCGCTCGCTCGATCAAATCGCCGCCCGACGCTGCGCGCACGAACTCACCGCACACGACCTGGCCCGCCTTCTCGAGCTCGAGCAGCAGCTCCTTGAGGTGACGCACGTCGGCGGCCAGCTCATCTCGCGGAATCACCACGTTGTCGCGTTGGCGCAAAACGGTGAATAGGTCGGGGCGCGGTGAGGCTTTGCGCAGCCGCGCGAAACATGCCGATGCGACCAAATGCGTCGACATGATGACGGTGTTACGCGCGTAGGAAGCACAAATCTCCTCACCGAGTTCACGCGTGTATTGGGCGTCGCGATGAGCGTCCACTACGGCGCGCCCCTCGGTGTCACGGATGTAGCTTGCGGGATCGATCGTCCGGCCGCGACGGTCGAGCGAGTTACCTTCATCATCGACAGCGTTACCGAATGGATCGATCGGCTCACCGAAGCGAATCACCACCGACCCGTTCATCCCCAACAGCTTGCGCATGAAGGTCGTGACGCGTGAAAGTCGGCTCGATTCGTCGTCCTCGATGATGTAGCGGCTCTTGCCCGTCTCAGAGAGGAAGTCACGAATGAGCGTCTCCGCCTCGAGCGTGATCAAGTAGTTGATCGTCGAAGGCACGAAGTAGATGCGCCGCTCACGACCGGCTCGCACCGTCCTCGCATAGGCTTCGAGCGCGCTGCCTACGAGCCCAAGCTTGAGCCGCGGCTCGACTCCGCCCGAACGCGAACGGGTACCGCCGGGGAAGAAGAGGGAGTGGTAACCGCGCTCGAGCAGCACGCACGAATAAGTCTTCAGCACGTCCTTGTAGAGCGCGTGCCGGAGCCGACGATCGACTCGGTAAGCACCGAGGTTGTGCATGAAGAACGAGAGGATCGGGTTGGTGAACAGGTTCTTCCCAGCGCCATAGGTCGCCGGCGGTAGACCCGCTCGTTCGAGCGCGTAGCCGAACACGATCGAATCCATATTCGACAGGTGCGTCGGCACGAAGACGAGCACGCCCTTCTTCGAGATGCGCTGCAGCTTGTCGATCGCCCCCTCGACTTTGACCTTGTCCGATAGCGCGTCCAAACTGATGAGTTCGCGCGGATTGCGCACCAAGGTCGCCAAGGTTCGCGGCGCCAGAAGGCCCGTTACGAGGCCCGGAATGATCTTCGTGGAGGCCTTGTATACGCGCGGATCAAAGTTGCCGGCGACGTCCCAGGCGTAGTCGGAGACCAGCTCGCGAAGGCGCCCCACCCGCTCGTCGTGGGTCATTCGACCGAGGGTCCGCGCTAGGCGTTGCCAATCCGCGTGACGCTCTTGGTCCTTCTTCTTGAGTGACCCCTCGAGCCGCTTGATCTCGTTGTAGGCCGCGTCATTGAGCAGGAACAACGGATCGGCCGAACCCTCGACCACCCGGTCAACTACCTCACGAACGATATCTTCGCGGGCTGCGTTAAATCCAAAAATAGGGGGCTCTGCCACGCTGTTACCTCGCCGCAGAGGTGTACCAGATTTTTCGCAGATTCGACGCGCTGCTTAGAACGAGTCTTTGGCTTTGCGCAGCTGGGCGAAACCGCTCACCGGATCCGTGAGCCCCAGCGTCGCGAGAAAGCCCGGATCAGCCACGCGCAGAAAGGGGTTGTGCCGCTTCTCGTCGGCGATCGTGCTGGGTACCGTAGCGATACCCGCTGCCCGGGCCTTCTCGGCGCGCGCGAGCAACTCACGCACCGCAGCGTTGTCAGCATCGACCGAAATCGCGAAGCGCGCGTTGGCCACGGTGTACTCGTGACCGCAATAAACGCGGGTATCGTCCGGGAGGCTCGCGAGCTCATCGAGCAGCGAGTGGCTCATCATCTTGGCGTCGCCTTCGAACATGCGGCCGCAGCCCGCGATGAACAGCGTATCTCCGGTGAAGACGGCGTCTCCGATCACGAACGCAACCGCGCCGAGCGTATGACCGGGCACCGAAAGCGCTCGCACCGAAAGGCCGGCTAGCTCGGCGCCACCGCGGTGAGCGAGCGCTCGAGTGAGCCCCGGGATGCGCTCTCGGTCGTGCTCCGAGCCGACGATCTCGAGCTCTGGCACGGCTCGCTTGAGTTCGAGGTTGCCACCGACATGATCGAAGTGATGATGCGTCGAGAGCACCGCGCGCGCGGTGAGACCGCGCTCTGCGAGCGCTGCGAGCACTGGCGCCGACTCCGACGCATCAACGATCACGGCGTCCGTGCTTCCGAGTTCGTGAACCAGGTAGGCGTAGTTGTCTTGCAGGCAGGGAACAGGGGTAACGATCACTTGGCTCATCGCGGGCTAGTATCGACCAGCTCGGCGCAGTCACCTACTGCCTCCGCGCACGCGGCCGCGTAAAGTAACGGCTATGAACTTCCGACTCTTGGGGCTACTTGCGAGCCTGGGGCTCACGAGCTGCATCGACACCGACACCGCCATCTTCGTCGAACCCTCGATCGAAAACCCAAGCTTGACCGTGGTGGACGGACCCCTCGGTGCGACGCTGGGCGGCTCCTTCGACGTGGTACTTCACCTCGGAGCGCGCGCCTCTGGCCCGAGCGAAACCGAGTTCGTTTCGTTCTCAGTGAAGTCCGCCGATGAATCGGAGGTGCTCGTGGACAACCTGCCGGTCAGCGCCAGCGCGTCCTTGCCGGTCACGGTCGAGCCTGGCGGTGAAGATGTGATCGTCAGCTTCGAGATCGCGCAGGAGGGCGACGTGCTCGATCCCTCGCTCGTCGACGCCCTGTGCGCTGGTAACGTGGTCTTTTCGGTGGTGATCGAGGACTCGCTCAGCACGACGTCCACCCCCGTCGTTAGCGCACCGCTGCAACCTGCTGGCTGCCTGTAGCCGATCTACGGCGCGGCTTTGAGCGCAGCCTCGAGGATGCTGTCGGGCGACGGTCTGTCAGTCACCGACTCACCGACGTAGGCGAACTTCACCTTCTTGTCCTTGCCGATGACAAACACGCTGGGCACGGCGATGTCATCCCCGTCCATCGCGACGCCGAAGGCCAGCGCCGCTTTGAGCCCTGGATCGGCCAGCAACGGGTACGTGATGCCAAGCTTGCCAGCGAGGCCCACCGACTCTTCCAGCGTGTCGACGCTGATCGCTACGAGACTCACTCCTGCGCGATCGAAACGAGCGCTCTCTTCTGCCAACTCACCTAGCTGGCTTCTGCAGAACGTTCACCATTGCCCTCGGTAAAAGACGACCACTGCAGGTCCTTTCGCCAGAAGGTCTTCGAGCGCGACTTCACCACCCAGGTGACTCTTGAGTCGGAAGGAGGGCGCGACGGCCTGCTCCGCCACTGAGGGCCCGCGCGTCGACAAGCACGCCGAAGAGAGGCCAACCAAGCCTAGAGCGAAAAGAGCCACGCCCCATGTGCGCCTGTACATGGCTCAACGCTATCGCCATACCCCGTGCGCGTCGAGCGACCCCGCGAAATTTGCCTGCAATTTTCGAGGGAATTGCGGCTTTTGGTGGCCTCCACGCAAGTCGGGGCTATCGTGAGCCCACGCGATGACGACCGAAGAGACCGCCCCCAAGGAGACCGCCCCCAAGAAGACCGCCTTGAAGAAGAAATCCAAGGAGTCGGACAAAAAGGAGGAGCCGACTTCGAAGGTGCGCAGGCTCGGCCGAGACATCGCCAGCCTGTTGATCTTCCTCGGCGTGGCGCTCAGCGCTCGAGCCTCCTTGGCGGATCACTACGTCGTGCCCACCGGCTCGATGATCCCGACCGTTCATGAGGGCGATCGCGTGTTCGTCTCCAAGGCGGCTTACGGCTTTCGCATTCCGCTCTCCGCTACGTGGATTGCTCGTTGGGGCGCGCCGCAGCGCGGTGATGTGGTGGTGCTGCAATCCCCGGTGGAAGACGTGGTGCTGCTCAAGCGCGTCGTCGCGATCGGCGGGGATGAGGTGCGTGTCGTCAACGGTCACATCTTCCTCAACGGCGTCGAGGCAGAAGCAACGGCCACCGAGGAGAACCTTGATGGCAAGAAGCACATGGTCTCGCTCAAGGCAGGCGGTGGCCCCGACTTCGGACCGAAGAAAATTCCGGAAGGCCAGGTGCTGGTGATGGGTGACAACCGCGGAAACAGCAAGGACGGTCGCATGTTCGGTTTCGTCGACCAATCGGCGGTCCTCGGCCGAGCGGTGTCGATCTATCTGCGTGACGGTTCTCTCGTGTGGGACAGGCTGTAACGAGTCACTCTGAGCGCCGTTGGCGAAAGGCGAGGCGGCCGAGCGGGGCGAGCTCGGGCAACAGCTCACGGCGCGCGCGGAAGCCTTCAGTGAGCGGCAGTTGTTCGATTTGGTAGATGAGCTGCGGTTGTTCGGCGCGCGGTAGCCGGGCGATCGCTTCGACCAAACGTTCGGTCGGGACGAGGTGGCCCGCTACGATCACTGCGGCGACCACCGCCGCACCCTCATGTTCGAGTTTGAACGCTGCCACGCGTTGCAGCTCGGGTAGTTGTGACAGCGCCGCCTCGACGGCCCGCGTCGACACCATACCGTCTGCAGTCCGCACAAACCCCGCGATATGGTCGACGAGCCACGCGTCACCATCGCTGTCTACACGCACGATGTCCCCGGTCGCACGGTAGGCATCTCCGGGTCGCCAAACGTTGCGCAGTACGCCTTGCGCTGCTTCATCGGCTGCCACCATCGATAGGAGAACGCCCGGCTCGTCGACGTCACAACGCACCAAACAGCCGTCGGTGTCACGCAGAAGAGCGCCGTTCTCCACATCGATCTTGACCACGGCGATCGGCGCGCTGCCTGGCAGTGGCTGGCCCAGCGCGCCGGGCTTTTGCGCCTTGACGTTGGCCATCACCAAGCGCTGGCTGGTCGACGCGTAGAACTCGAGGCTGCGCACACCGAAGCGCTCTTGCAGCTTCTGCGCGAGGTCGGCGCTCATGCCGCTGCCCGCCACGAGACGCAGCGGCAAACTGCGGTCTCCAGCGCTAGGCTCGCGATGGAGCAACGGCCGCAACATGTCGCCGGCGTAGAAGGCCACGGTTGCGCCGTAGCGGCGGGTCTCAGCGAGGAACTGCTCGGCGTCGAAGGGCTCCCCCAACGCGAAGCGCGCACCGCCTGCGAGCGCCGACCCTACGCCCAACAGGATGCCCGAGGGATGGTGCAAGGGGATGCAGGAGTAGACTGTATCCTCGGGCTTGAGCGTGCATGCGGCGGCGGCGCCCAAGGCTGAGAGCGCCCAGCGGTGGTTGTCGATGGGCGCGCTCCGCAGCGCTCCCGCAGCGTCAGGACGCAGCAGCACCATCGCCAAATCCGCGGCTCGGCTTCTGCCGAGCGGAATCGTGGCTGGGATTTTGATCGGCTCGGGATCCACCGTCTCGAGATCCACCGTGCGCGCGCCGAGCGCCGAGCGCGCGCCGCTGCCGAGCAGCAACACTGGCGCATCCGTGATCGCTTCGGCGAGCTCGAGATGCTCAGCGTCGGCGGTCACGAAGCGAACCTCCTCGCGCTCGAACGCTGCGCGCAACGAGGCGGGTGAGCTCGAAGGCGGCGCCAAAACGGCCACCGCTCCGAGCCGAGCGAGCGCCGTCACCATGGTCAAGAAGCTGGGCCGGCTGGCCATCAACACACCGACGCGCTGATTTGGACGAACGCCCTGCGCAAATAGCCCCTTGGTAACGTTGGTCACCCGCGTGTCTGCAGCGGCGTAGGAGAAGGCTCGACCACGCCAAAGAAAGAAGGTCCCTTCGGGGTCACGCGCGCGCGCCTCGGATAGCGCTGCCGACGGATTGACGATGGTGTCGGGACCGATCTCCGCCAGACGCCGGAGCCGCGGCTCCTGATAACGAAGCGCGTCGTAGGCATCGCTGGCGGCGGACGCGACCTCGCCAACCCGCTCACCGAACGCACGCGCTGTGTCACCCAGCGCATCAACGAAGAGCTTGAGCTCCACTTTGGGATCAAAGCCACCGAGCTCTGCCTCTTCCTCCGACACGGCGTTGCTCGGCGGTGCGACCAAGGCCTGCGGCTTTGGCCCCTGCCCTTCGCGGTAGCGAATCCACTCGGCCACGGTCGGCCAGGTGCGCTTCATCGCCGAAGAACCAACCACGATGCCGAAGTGCCCCGCTGGAACCGTTACGAACGACACCTCGGCGTGCGGCGCGGCTTTGGAGATCGCGCGGATTGTGGGCGGACGCGCCATGTCGTCGTGCGCGCCGATGAAGGCCAGCACCGGGCAGCGAATATCCGCCAGCGTCACCGTGCGACCGTGCAGCACGAAACCGCCCGAGAGCATGCGATTGTGGACGATAAACTGCTCGACGAACTCACGAAAGGCCGGGCCAGGCCAAGCGACGAAGCCTTCCCCGCCTAAGAATCGTCGGCGCGCTTCACGGCGGACCAGCGCCTGCCGATCATGCAGCTTGGCCAAGAATTCGAGCCGCTGCTCAATCTCTTTTTTGGTGCTTATGACCTTGAACGCCGTGCTCGTGAGCACGCCCGGCAGACCCGAAATGCCCTTGATCGAGCGCTCGATGATCGGCTCGAACACGCGCACCAACGCAGCGACCGCGTTCTTGTGAATGACCGGCAGGCTCTTGTGCAGATCAACCGGGCTGCCGAAGGTGACGACCGAACGAACGCCGCTCGATCGAACGAAGGCACAACATTGATAGGCGAACATGCCGCCTTGCGAGTAGCCGAGCAGATGCACCTCGCGGCCGGTGGTGCGGTTCAAAAAGGAGATCGCCTGGGCGACGGCGAGCACGTGATCATCCAGCGTGCGCGTCATGCCGCCCTCCTCTCGTTCGGGCGCGCCAAAATCGACTACGTACGGTTGGATGCCGGCCGCACCGAGGCTGCCCACCGCCGAACAATCCGCCTCGATGTCGTAGACCTCGCTGGTGACCATCAACGGTGGAACCAGCAGCGCAATCGGTGCCTCGCTACGATTGCAGGTCGCATAGCGGCGCAAGCGGAAGTGAGCGCCTTGCTCGACGATCTCGAACGGCGCGCGATAAGGGTTGCCCAGTCGGCCCGCGCGAATGAGCTCGAGCGCGTTGCGACTCGACGCGAGAGAACGTTGGACCCAACGGCCAGCTGTCGTTGCCATGCGAGCGGCAGGTTACCCGATCGGCTCGGGGGTGAGCTCAACCAGCGTTATCTCGGCGGGCGCCCCCACCCTCATCGGTGGTCCCCAGTAGCCGGTGCCACAGCTGGTGTAGAGCTGGGTCGCCCCGAGTCGCTCAAGCCCGGCGACAAAGCCCTGTTCGAGCTTTACGAAGTAGCCCCAGGGAAAAAACTGTCCGCCGTGGGTGTGCCCCGAGAGCTGCAGACCCACACCGCGTTTGGCGGCCTCCGGCGCCTGTTTGGGTTGATGGGCGAGCAACACCGTCGCGAGCGCTGGGTCGACCCCAGCGAGTGCCTTGTCGAGATCTGCACCGTGGCCATTGCCAAACTGATGTGCCTTGTAGTCGTCCACACCGGCGAGGGCGAAGCGAGCCTCCCCTTGTTCGATCAGCACGTGTTCGTTGCGCAGCGCTTTGATCCCGAGCCGCTCGAGTTCAGCGAGCCACGCATCGACCCCCGAGTAGTACTCGTGATTGCCAGTCACGAAGAACACCCCGTGTTTGGCCTTGAGTTCAGCCAGCGGCGCTACGTGCGACCCCAACTCGGCGACCGAACCGTCGACGAGATCACCGGTGATCGCCACGAGATCGGGCTCGAGCTCATTGACCTGTCGCACCACCTCGGCGAGCCAACGTCCATCGATCGTCGGCCCGATATGGACGTCGGTCAGCTGCACGATCTTGAAGCCGCTCATCGAGGCCGGGAGCTTCGCCAGTGCGACCTTCACCCGCTTGACCTGCACCGCCGCAAGCACCTGGGCCAAGCCAAAGCTGCCCATCCCCACCGCGTAGGCAGCTACGAAGCCGAGCAACGTTCGCGAGAGAAAGGTCCTGCGTGAAGGGTCGGTCGGCACGACGTTGGCTGCGGAGAGCAGCCCATACACGCCACGCGGTAGCTCCGAGAAGAGCGTCCCGAAGAAGAGGAAGATGATCAGCCCCATCCAGCTGTAGGTGGCGAAGGCGATCCAACTCCCTACCTCGCGCGGGAGACGCTGGCTGAGCACGACGCCAACCGGTAACAGCAATGCGCTGAGGCCGAACACCCAGGCGCCGACGCGACGTAGCAGCTCGATCTCCGGTGCGCGGGCCAAACGCGAGAACAGGTAGTAATGCACACCGCCCATCACCAACGTGATGACGCACAAGAAAATCACGAACTGCTGCCACGACCGCATGGTCGGGACTTTGACCGCTCCTTAGTTGAGCCGCAACATGCGTCCAACGAGACGGAAGAGACCTCGGGACGCGGCGCTTATGCGGCTTCCGACGAGATCGATCTCGCCGTCTTCGCGGAGCCGCAACGCGGACTTACCACTTCTAAACACAACTTCTCGCTCCGCCTCGATCTCCACCGTCTCTGCCGTAATCTTCAGCTTCTCTGGGCGCCGACACTGCAGCACCCCCACCACGCTGAGCTCCCCACGTTCATCCGGCTCGACCATCACGCGATCACCGTTCTCGAGCGCGGCTTGCACCACCACCGCGTCGACCTCCGCGTCGATCTCTACGTCAATGGGCGAATCTTCACCGCGTAGGACGACGGTGGCACGCCGACCAAAGGTATCCACTAAGCGAGCCGAGCGCATGCCCAAGCCGATGCGGGCTGGCGCTGCTGCGGGTAGGAACTCCTCCAGCGCCTTTTCCTGCGGCTCCACGGGCTGCAGCTCTTCGGCTGGGGCGGCCGCCTTGCCGTTGGCTTCATCAGCATCAGACCGGTTCATTGGCAGGCCTCACTCAGTTCGCCAGGACAGGAGGTGTTTTCACAGGTTTGCAAGATAGGCAAGCTGCGACATACGCCTTCCTCGGCGTCGCAGACGAGGGGAAAGACGCACAAGAGCGGTGTGTCGATGCAGCTGCCGCCTTCACCGATGGCGACCTGACACACGACTTCGCCAGTTTCATTTTCTGCGCAGGCGTACCCCGGCTCGCACCCGTCCGGCGTGTGACACACCTCGTTCGCCTTGCTCGGGGGTCGACATAGCCACGGGCCTGATGAACTCTCGACCGAGAGCCCGCACACGTGACCCTGCTCACAATTGCCGTAAACGCCGGCCTCACCCCGACATTCCTCACCCGGGGCGGTGGGCACGAACCAGACGCAGGTTGGCGTTGGTTCCGAGTCGTAAAGACAGAAGCGCGTTCCTTGCAGTGGCGATTTGCAGTCGTAGACGCCATCGCACGACTCTCCGGGGTTCTTTAGGCCGTCAGGGATGTCGGAAAACAACGTTGGGCAAACCTCTTGAAGGTCATGCGGCAGACGCAGCTCGGCGCAAGAATCCGCGGCCCGGTAGCTGGAGAGGCACGCGGCGGCGTCTTTCATATCCACCGTGCGGTGCTCTTCCTCCGCCTCGATGAACGCAATGTAGGCCTCATTGCGCATCTTACGCCTGCATTCGTCGGTTGGCTTTGGCAGCGAAAGATCCGAGCAACACGGTGCAACACGAGAACAGATGATGTCGGCGAGCTCCAAGGAGAACTCCTGACGCGCGTTCTCTTCCACGGGCTCCGTCTCGGGCGCACAAGCTAGGAGCCCAAAGCCGAGCGCGAGCGACGACGAGCCCGCAGCCCGGATGCCGATGCTTGAGCGCGCCATGCCGGAGATTGTCCGGGCCCCAGCGAGCTGAGTCAACGACCGATTCCTTCGTGCTTGGCGCGCGAGTTCGGGTTGCATACCGTGGGCGCGTGATGGCCAAAGTAGGCGACAAGATCCCCCCGTTTGAACTGCCGACCGATGACGGCGCCACCTTCAAGTTTCCCACCGGTGGCACGACCGTCGTTTACTTCTACCCGCGCGACAACACGCCGGGTTGCACCCGCGAAGCGATCGATTTCTCGGCTCATCGTGCGGCCTTCGACAAGGCCGGCGTGAAGGTTGTTGGCGTTAGCAAAGACAGCCCCAAGAGCCACGCTGGTTTTCGTGAGAAGCACAAGCTCACGATCCAACTCGTGTCTGACGTCGAGCTTGTGGTGCACCGGATCTTCGGCGCATTTGGCGAGAAGGTGATGTACGGCAAGAAGGTCGAAGGCACCATTCGCTCAACCTTCCTGCTCGACGGCGCGGGAGTGATTTCTGCGGTGTGGCCGTCGGTGAAGGTGGATGGCCACGCAGAAGCGGTGCTGCGCGCTGTGACGGGAGAAGCACCTACCGCGAAGAAGCCCGCCGCCGCGAAGAAGCCTGCCGCTGCGAAGAAGCCTGCCGCTGCGAAGAAGCCCGCCGCTGCGAAGAAACCCGCCGCTGCGAAGAAGCCCGCCGCGAAGAAGCCCGCCAAGTAGCTCCCGCTACGATCTGAGCGAATGCGCGAGCCTGCCACGCCGGAAGACGAGATTGCACGCGGCGGGCGCTTGGCTGGTGCAGCTCCGAGCGCCGAGTTCGAGCCGGAGCTTCCGGCGCCCCGGGAGTATCGCCCTCGGCCCTCGCGCAGGAAGGGCGTGCTCGTTGCTGCGGGCACGGCGGTGGTATTTGCCAGCGCTTTGGGGGCGTTTGGTCTGCACCAACGCCGAACGGCTGTGGAGGCGGCGGAGCGCGGTCATGCGGATCTCTTGCAGTGCTTGATCGGCGAATCAGCGGACTCTCCTGATGAAGCGGTGCTGTTCCTGAGACGGCATCAAGTTGCGCTGATGACTCGTAGCGAGGAAGCGCGTGGTGGCAAAGGCGCTGCCTGGCCGGAGCGCTGTGCCGAACCGGCGCTGCGCGTCGCGAAGGCGGCGGGTCCTGCTGGCTTTGCCGTGGTGGGCAACAAGGGGCTAGGCCCCGATGCCGCAGCGCTGGCCGAGCTGCTCACAGATCAGGGCTTCTCTCCAAAGCTGTGGGATGCGCTGCACAGCTACCTCGACTCGGCAAAGCGCGAACGACTCCGCTCGCGCACCTCGCTGGTATTGCCGCCGCCGGCACACCCACGGGCGTTGACCCTCGATGACCTTCCGCCGAGCGCTTTTGTCACGCGCTCCGCGGTGCCGCTACGCAGCCTCGAGACCAGCTCCTTTCCGAGCGACCAAGCGTTCTTCTTCGTCGACCATCGCGAGGCCAAGGGACCGTTTGTCTGCTTCGTACGCAACACGCAGTTAGCCTGTGAACACGTCGCCCCGACGCTGCGCAAAGCGAAGCGACTTCATGTCCTCGGGACCGCCGATCCAGGCGTTGCGCCGCTGTTGATTGAGGAGGCAGGCGGCGTTTATCGCTCGGACACCGGCAGTCGAGTGGAGAAGCTCGCCGCAACCAGCGCCTATCGCCGAAGAGACCAGCTCGTAGTTCTCCTCGGCCTACAGGAGGGCCGCGTCACTTACGCGATTCAACGCAAAGACAACGGGCCAACGGTAGCGCTGGATCTAGTCGAGGAGCTCACCAGGCTTTTCGACGGCGAGCTCGAGCAACTGGAGCCCGCCCGGGATTTGCTACTCGCGCATGGTCAGCTGTTCGTGCGCAAGAGAGACCAAAACGGCTCCAACCTTTTTGCCCTCGCAGTCACCGAGGACGGCCGTCTGGGGTCCCCTCGAGATCTGGGGATGCCCGACGTGAGCGGACCGCTCGCAGACGCGCTTTACGGGTGCAGCTCGAAGGAGGGCCTCGTGCTGCGCGTGCACGGAGCGCAAGCCGACGCCGTAGCGACGCTGAACGGCGGGCGGCTCAGCACCTGGGCGACAACCGATGCACGACTGCAGGGAGCTGACGTTGCGAAAAGCTGTGAGCCGGGGAGCTATCGGACGTTCACAGCCAACGCCGTTCAGACTTGCCGTGGAGCAAGCTGTGACACGCAGCGTTTACGCTTCGAGCCGAAGGCCGAACTGGCTGCGCGGCCAGGTACCCGAAGCCTCGCGCCCATCGCCGGCGATCTGCTCTTCGTGTGGGCGGCGGCGGAGCTTGGTGCGGTGCGCACGAAGCGCGGCAGCAGCACCACCATCGACGAGAGCGACGACAGCGTCCTTTTCGACGATCGCATCGTGGATGGGAAGCTGAGCGAGCTACCGAGCGTTAGCGAGCTTCGCGTTTGGGGTGGGGAAAGCGGCGCCCTGGTGTTGATGCAAACCGCAAAAGGGCTTGCTTCCCTGAGCCTTCAGGCTGACGGAACCGTGCAACCCACGCCGGTCGAGTGGGACGCAGGCCGCTAAAAAAACCGAACTCATTCCTTCCATGTCGACGCTCAAAAAGGCCGCACCCTTTGTTGTTCTCCTGACCATTGGTGGTCTGTTCGCTGGTACCTGGGCCGTGTACTCCGGCACCAAAGAGAAGCAGCGGAAGGCGCGCGAGGACGCCTTTGCTGAGCTCTCGGTTTGTCTGCTTGGAGAGAAGGTCCCCTCCGGGGACGACACCATCAACGGCATCAACGCGGCGCAAGCGAGGTTGGCTCACGCGGTGGATTCGGCTCGTGGAGCCGTCGACGGAAAGCCGTGGCCGCAGCGTTGCGCTGGGGAAGCCAAGTCGATGATGGAGGCGGTTCGGCTGTCGAGCCTGATGGACGAGACCGCCAAGGTGGACCTACTCAAGGTGCTTGACGAGCTTGGCAAAGAGCTCGAGCTACCGCGGTCGCAAGACAACTACCTCGCTCGCGGCGTACTCGCCGTTTGGCGCAGCGCCGAGAAGAGCGGCGTACTGATGGGAGAGGCCAGCAAATCCCAAGGGCCACCGCGTTTGAAGCCGCTTGGAGCGAGCCCCGAGGTTCCTTTCTCGGGTCTCTATTCGGTTCCTGGAGGCCCGAACTGGGCCTTCCTCACCGACCGCAAAGATAAGCCGGACGTGCTCGCGGCGTGCCATCTGACAGCCAACGATCTCAGCTGCAGAGAGTTCTCTTCGAGCGGGAAGATCACCACCAACTGCAGTTGGGACAGCTTCGATTACTTGCCGCTCGCCGAAGACCGGCAGTTGAAAGTGCTGCACCAAGGCCAGCTTGTCCCGGTCGACGTCGGACTCGTGGACAGCTGCCACATCGACGCGGCCGGCAACTTCTACGGCGTTGGCAGCTCCACGGAGGAACGGCAGCTCATCTTCAAACCGTTCGGCAAGAAGGCCCTGAGCAAGCGGCTCAGTCGCGTGCTCCGCGACGCTGAGCTCGCCGAGGAAGACAACCTTGGAGTCGCTCGTTTCATCGTCGGTACGACGCTGGTCGTGGATTTGGGTGAGACCCTGCACGCCATCGCGCTCGGCCCGGAGGCAGCGCTCGAGGGAAAGGCCACCAAGCTCGCGCAGAGCCCCAAAGACCGCTACGAGTTCGTGCGAGCAGGAGCCACTTGGTACCTCCGCACGCTCGGTAGCAGCCTCAGCTTACGGACGTTCGATGGCAAGGTGCTGGGTGAGCCGGTGGTTCCACCCGCGCCGTTCGTCGGTACGCCCAACCCCTCGGGCTTCCTCTTCACCGCTAGCAGCGTTTGCTCCGCCAAGGGCTGTCGTTCATGGATCGACGAGACCAGCGCGGAAGCCTTTCGAGTAGGCACCGGTCGCATGCCCAGCCGGGACATGGCGGGAGAACGCTTGGTGCTTGGTTGGGCTGCCAAGGAGGGGCAAGGGGTCATGCTGCGCGTGAGCGAGCTCGGTGCCCCCGCGCCGGCCGACCAAGACGTGCTGATCTCCGAACGCTCGGATCCGAAAAACACCGCCATCCTCGTGTTCGGAGACCCGAACGGCGCCATGGTCCTCGCCGAGATCGAAAAGCGTGTCGTCGGCGCCAGGGTCAAGGCTGACGGCAGCGTCGGCCCCGTGGTGGTCAAGTACGAGTAGCTGGAGAGGAAAGCGCTACCGCGCGCACGGTTGATCGGGCAGCATTGCGCCGATGTCGCGACTTTCAGGGACTCTTGGCTCGGTAGCGTTTGCGTTGGCGACGAGCTTCGCTGGGACCAGCCTGCTGGGCTGTCACCCCACAGCACCGGTGGCGCCGCTCAATTCAAACGCCCAAGGCTCGTCCAAAGCCTTCGTCGCGGCCTTCCATGCCGAGATGCGCGACCCGCTCGCGGCACAGGGTTACTTGGACGCAATCCAATTTGCCGCCGAGAATCCAGGAGATCCGCACGCACTGGCCACAACGGCGGCGAGCCTGGACGTCCTCGTCGACGGTGGCGTCGGCTTCGCGCTCGCCTATCGCAGCCGCGAGAACTTTCAGCGCATCGCGATCGGCCTGCGCGAGGCCTGGACGACGCTCGAAGGAGCGAGCGCCGTTTCCGCGCCGTTCCAACGCATGCTCCTCGCCCGAGCCCTCGCCGGTATGGCGACCTTCACCGGTGAGCAAGGTGGTGCCACCGTTTGGCGCAGTCGACGCGGCTGTGCTGCGGGTGCGACGGTAATCGGGCCGTTGGATCTTGCGCCGTTGACTGCGCTCGAAGGGCCCAGCAAGACGCCGGGCACCGGGTCACTTCCCGCAGCGTACGAGAGTCCGAACGTCTTCGTTCAAGCGGCGACCTCGAGCGTTACAGCGGCCGACTGTTCGGTGGAGACCGGCGGCGCGAGCGACAAACCCGGGCTTCGAGAGGTGGTCTTCCACGTCGAGAATCCGAAGGACCAACGGCTGTCGCTGATGCTCAGCGCGGGTTCGGCGTGGTCGTTGGAGGTCGCTGGCACCAAGCTGATGGAGCGTCGCTTCGACACCGACTGGGGGACATCGACGGCGTTGGGTCATGTACAGGTGACGAGCGGCCTCGCGCGCATCGTGCTGCGGCTGGCCGATCGCGGAGATGGTGGGCCGGTCGAGTTGATGGTGCTCGATCAGAACGGGCTGCCACTGCAGGCTCGCTCGGCCAACGCCGATGAGGCGACGACGTCGCTTGCGTCCAACGCCAACGAGCTTCCGCTGCTCACCAAGAGCGCTAAAGAGGAGGACATCATCGTGAGTGCCGCAGCGCTGATGGCGATGGGCGACGCTCGGCGCAGCGAGCACCTGCTCGAAGCTGCGCTGCTTGCGCAACGGGAGAATCGGGCACCGGCGTTGCATCTCTTGTTCATGCGCTCGATGGACCGCGCCTCCGACATGGCCGACTGGGCCAAGACCGAACGGATGAAGGCGTCGATCGACGTTGTGCGCAAAGCCGAGCCGAGCTCCTGGGAAGCGAAGAACGCCGCTGCAAACATGTCCCAGCGACGCAAAGGCTTCAGCGATGGTGGCTTCGAGGCGCTGGTCGAGCTCGGCATTCGCAAGCCCGACGCAGACCTTTCCGCGCTCAACGTGATGGAGCTCAACCTGGCGCTTTCGCTCGCGCAACAAGCGAACATGAACGACCTCGCCGAACGCGTCTTCGTCGAGCTGTCGAAGAAGGCGCCGGGCGCTCCGATGGTCGCGGCGATCGAATCGTCGCTCCATCAACGCAGCGGCAAAGAATGGCTTTCGGTGGCCTGTGAAGGCGGGCTGTCACGAGCTTCAAGCATTTGTGCGGAGGCCCGCCTCTCGCAAGGAGACAAGCGCGGGGCGCTCGAGGAGTACGCTCGTCTGCGCAAGTTGCTCGGCTCGCCGGAGGCCTATCGCTCTGCCGAGGTGAACATCCTGCAGCAGCTCGGTCAGGACAAAGAGGCGATCAGCCTGTACTTCTCCTTACCGCGCTGGAACCGCTCGCTCACGTCGATTCTCCCGGCGCTCGTGCGCATGCCCGACCGAGAAGCTGGGCGCGCCTTGGCGATGAAGGAGCTGATCGAGGACCGCAGCCGCGAGTACACCATTCAAACGGTGGAGCTGGCCTTCAGCGAGCCTTCGGAGGACGCCAAGCGCTTCGAAGAGGCGGGAAAGCGGTTGGTGGAGGCCGACAAGAAGCAGAACGCGCTTCCGGGTGCCGCAACCGCCGTTCTCAAACACGTCGAACACTACGGGATGGACGAGGACGGGCTGACGAAGGTCATCATCTACGACCTGCGCCGAATCGCGGGCACGACCGACGTCGATCGCACTATGTTCGTGGACCAGCCCACCGTCGATGGACGCGGCTACGTACGGCCGCTGCGGCGGCGAGTGCACAAGGTGGATGGCCGCGTGCTCGAGGCCGACGTTGCCGGCGGCGGGCTAAGCCAGCTCGAGAAGGGGGACTACGTCGAGCACTACCTCGAGGGCTATTACCGCCCCAACGAGCTGGGCGAGATCACCGTCGACACGCCGGATCTTCTCCCTGAGCGAACCAGCGTTGCGGACGCCGAGGTGGTGTTGCGGCTACCGCAGTCCTTCAAGCCGGCGTTCTGGACGCACCCGCTTTTGGGCAAGCCAGTCGAAGAAACCAAGGGCAACTATCGCTTCCTCAGCTTCAAGTTGAAGGACCGTGAGGCCCGGCGGATGGAAGACGGGTTGCCCTTCCTCGAGCGCGGCGTTCGCATTTCCTTCGGCACCCAAACCTGGGACAAAGTTGGGCGCGCCGTGGGCGAAAACATGCGCGGCCTGGTAGACCGGGATCCGTTCATTGCGCGCTTCGCGGAAGAAGCGCTGGTGGGCGCCGAGGAATCGACGGATGAAGCGGCGACCGTCCGTCGCGTGGTCGAGCACGTCGGGAAGACGGTGAAGGTTGCGAGCGGCGGCGGTGAGTTCGCCGATTTCGCTGGGTTCTCGGGAGGCGGTGGGCGCGGCATGGCGATGCGCGCCATCGTCGAGGAAGGCACCGGCAGCCGCACCTTCGTGTTGCTGACGACCTTGCGCGAGCTCGGCATCGACGCCGACGTTGCAGTCTCCGAGGTCGAGCCGTTCTCCGCCGCACCCAACTTTCCCCCGCACCCCGGGCGCTTCCAAAAGCCGCTGGTCGTTGCGCACCTCGAGTCGGGCGATTTGTGGATCGACTCGGACGTATCGGGGCCGCCACTACCTCCAGGCCGTGTGAGCCCCGAGTTGCGCGGACGCCAGGCCATCCTGAGCGACGGTGAGATCGTGCCGGTTCCGGTCCAAGCCGAGACGGCGATCGACACGGTCGCGCTCGATCTCACGCTCGATCCAACGGGCACCGCCAAAGGCAAAGTATCGATCGTGCTGCGCAGCCGTGACGCTCAGTCGCTGGCCGAGTCGTTCAACTATGTGGTCGGCAGCGACCGCACCAACATGCTGCGCAGCGTGGTCGCGAGCTGGCTGCCCTGGGCCAGCATCGACGACGTGCAACTCGTATCGAAGGAAGGCGCTTGGGAGGTCGAACTGGCAGCTACGGTCACCATTCCCGGCTTTGGCAGCGTGGACACGAAAGACGGTAAGACCTGGGTGATCCCAGGGTACGAGCCGGCGCGCGCTGGGACCCTCGCGTCCATCTGGGGGACGAAGATCGAGCGGGACAGCAGTCTGAACATCGATATGCCGATCCAATATCAACTCACCCGCACCGTCACGTTGCCGTCGGGCGCCAAGGTTGAAAAGCTCCCCGCCGGAGTCGATCAGAAGAGCGGCTTCGTTCAAGCCAAGCGCAGCCTTTCGAACGAGGGCAACAAGCTCACCGAGACCTTCACCATGAACGTCACCACCGGCACCGTGGATCTCGCTGACTACCGCGCCTTCCTGAAGGACGTGCGTGCGGTGGATGCGGGCTTCCTCTCAGGCGTGCGCGTTCGCGTGAAAGACTAGTGACGACGCTCGTACTCGAACCGAACGTGGCGCTGGCGCCGCGCACGACGCTGGGCGTTGGGGGGCCGGCGCAGTTTTTTGCAGAGGTGACGACGAAGGACGCGCTGCTCGAAGCGCTGCGCGTAGTGAAAGAACGCGAGCTTCCGTTCACCGTGTTGGGCGGCGGCTCGAACGTAGTGGTGAGTGATCGCGGGGTGCCCGGGCTGGTGCTTCGCGTCGCCATCGGTGGGCTGGATTTCGAGCGCGTGGACGGCGGCTTCGTCCAGGTGAAGGTCGGCGCTGGCGAGAGCTGGGATCGATTCGTCGCCGCGTGCGTCGAACGCGACCTGGCCGGGCTCGAATGCCTCAGCGGTATCCCGGGAGATTGCGGCGGAACGCCGATCCAAAATGTGGGCGCTTACGGTCAGGAGGTCGCCGACACGATTGTGGACGTCGACACGATCGACGTGGATACGGGCGTCAGCCAAACGGTGGACCGGGAGGCTTGCGACTTTCGTTACCGCTACAGCCGCTTCAAAGCCGAGTGGCGCGCCGTTCGGATCGTCACCGCGGTCACCTTCAAGCTTCGAGAGAGCGGCGCACCCTCGCTGCGCTACGGCGAACTGACCCAGCGCTTCGGCGAACACAAGCCGACCTTGGCCGAGACTCGCGCCGCGGTGCTCGAACTGCGCCGTGCGAAGTCGATGGTGCTCGATGCGAGCGACGAGAACACGAAGAGCGCCGGTTCGTTCTTCACCAACCCCATCGTCAGCGAGGCGCAGGCGGAGGAGGTCGAGCAGCGTGCGCGCGGCCTCGGCGCCCAGCTCAAGATGCCTCGCTTCCCTTCGAGCGAGGGCACCAAGCTCGCGGCTGGCTGGTTGATTGAGAACGCCGGCTTCGCCAAAGGAACCTCCTTCGGCCGAGTTGGCCTCTCGACGCGTCACGCGCTCGCGTTGGTCAATCGCGGCGGCGCCAGCGCAGAGGACGTGCGGCAGGCCGCATTGACGATCAAGCGCGGCGTGTTCGACGCTTTCGGGGTAAAGCTCGTGCCTGAGCCTGAATGGCTTGGCTTCAACGACGATGAGCTAGCCGAACTGCGCGCGCGCTGAAGCGAACGGCGGACACGCGAAACCCTGCCGAGAACCTAACGGGCTCCGGGCAGGGTTTGAGCGGCTGCTAGTGATGCTGCTATTTGATGTTGACGGTCTTCGACACGGTGACCGGTGCGCCGCTGAACGGCGGAACCTTCAGACCGCGGAAGGCGCCAGCGATACAGCTGCCGACCGGCGTTCCCGCGAAGGGCGCGCCGACGGTTGCTTGTGTGGCCTTTCCACTGGGAGCAAAGGTGACTTGCACCTTCGCGGAGCCAGTCGGGCCGTCGGGCTTCTTGCAGCCCTTGGCCGACCCTGCAGCACCGTTGAGAGCCGAGGAGGCCGCGCCGCGATCAAACGGAGTGTCTCCGCCTGAAGCTGGCTTGCCCGTATCCGCTGGCGGCGGCTCCGGGTTGTCAGGCTTGGTGGTAGTAGCCGTGGTGTCTGGCTTGGCGGCAGTCGTGGTGCTCGTGTTGGTCGTCGTGGCAGTGGCCTTGGGATCCGCGCTGGCGGTTGGCTCTGCACTAGTGCTGGTGCTGGTGTTGGTCGCCGTGGCGATCGGCTCGGAGGTCGGCGGGCCCTTGGCAGTGTCTGCCGGAGTGGTCGTCGTCTCTTTGGCCTTGGCTGTTTCAGCGGGCTTGCCATCAGCTGGTGCCGACGTGGGCTTGGTGTCCTTGTCGCCGGAGTCCTTGCCGCTCATCACGAACAGCCCGATCGCCCCGAGCAGCGCGATCACGCCAACAGCCGCAAGGATGATCGGCACGGGGCTCTTCTTCTGAGGCGCCTGTTGGTAAGCCATCATGGGCATGGCCGCGACGGGCGCCGTGCTCACCGGGGGAGGTGGCGGCGGCGCTTCGATCACGGGCGCATTCATGGGCGGCGGAGCCAACATCGGCGCGGCGTTCACCGAGCCGAGGCTCATGATGTCGTCGACGCGTTCGCTGGTATCGAAAGCTCCAGCGCGCGCGCTCGTGTTCTTGGCAGCGTTCTCCGCTGCCGTTAGGTCCTTCAACGAGAACAGCACGCTCGTCTCGTTGCGTTCACCGACGTGCTTGTCTCCAAGGCCGGGGGGCATTGGTGCCGCAGGGCGCGCGACGTCTTCCTGCAGGCCGCCGCCAAACAGATCGACGGAGGCTCGACTTGCGCGCTTCGCAGCGTTGGCTGCTGCAGTGCTTGCCGCACTCGAAGCTGCAGCCGCAGCTTGCCCACCGAAGGGCGCCGCTGCAGCTTGCCCACCAAAAGGTGCTGCTGCAGCCTGTTGCCCACCGAACGGTGCTGCTGCAGCTTGTTGCCCGCCGAACGGTGCAGCGGCGAAGGGCGTCGGCGTACCAGCAGGCTCATACCCGCCGCCCGCTTGGCCCGTTGCCGCGAGCAGCGGCATCAGCTCAGGAACTTGTGCGAGGGGAAGCCAGTCCCCCATGCCGTCCTTCCAAACGTACGTATCAGCGGTCAACAGACCGCTGCCGTAATCAGCCAAGATCTGCGCCGTCGTCATCGTGCGCTGATCGTCGTCGGTGACACTTACCGTCCATTCATCCGGGTTCGCTGAACCCTGCTCCTGTGGCGGACGAGTGGCGAGTTGCGTGGCTTGATCTTCACCGCCGTACGCACCTCCACTCTCCGCTGATAGTTGTGCAAGAACCGAGGGATCGTTGCCGTTGACAACAATCGTGCTCGAACACTTCTTACACTTGATCTTGATGACCTTGCCGACGACCTTCTCGTCGGCGATCGTGTACTTCGCCGCGCAGGACTGACACGAGATTTTCATGCCCTAGACCTCCAGCGGCGTTCCACGTGCTGATTCGCCACCCGGGATAAAGTTTCCAATGATTCGGTCATGATACGGCTCGGACAGAAGCCCGATCAAGCAAAGGGCCAAAGCTTTGTCAGGAAGGCCCGAACGGGCCTTGGCTTTGCGTGCGTTTTGTTGCTTGGAACGCTGAGCAAACGTGCCGGTGCCGACGGAGACGCGCCAACATTGTCAGGTACTTGGAGCGCAACGCCGCTTCGAGAGAGCTGGAGCACCTCCGAATGGGGCGACGCTTGTGGGCCCAAGCCCAGCGGGAGTGGAGCACCCGGGGGAGCGGTGTCAATCACCGAAACCGGGTCTGAGCTGTTGATCCAAGGAGCTGGGAGTGCGTTCTCGACGGCGAATTGTTTGGACCCGATGCCTGGGCTCAAGCGATCGAGCCATTCGGCCTCGAAGCGCGGGTGGTCGTCCACCTGCGTCAGCCCCGCAGGTGATCCGCGACGAGTCACCGTTCAAACGCGCATCTCAGCCACCGACGATACGATCGTGCTCTCGGAAACGGGGGTCTACGAATTCGCGATCAAAGACACGGTTTGCAAGGCCAGCGTGGCGCGCTCGCGGTCCTTCAAGTTGAGCGAGCGAGCGGGCGTCAAAGCGGTTCCTACGGCGACGCCAACGACGGAGCCAACGGCCGCACCTGCAGTGCCCACGGCCCAGCCGTCGGCCAAACCCGAAGACCCAACACCACCACCGTCGGAGTGCGATCCCGACGGGACGCCTGCTCGCTTCGAGCTACGTCCCTCGCGCAAGTTGCTTCGACCGGGAGACACCTTCGCGTTTCGAACGTCAAGCTTTGACGCGCGGGGCTGTTCGCTCCGCTCCGCGATGGAGCTGACGCTCGAGGGACCGCCGGAACTGCTGGCCAAAGTGAAGGTCAAGGGCTCGACCTTGGAGGTCGATCGCGACGCTCCCGCGGGCACGGTAACGATCGTCGCCTCATTGTCCGGAGAGACGATCAAAGCGACCGCCGAGATCACTCCGATTGGAAGCTACGACGCCTTGCTGCGCGCACGCGGCCTCGATGCCAGCGGGGAGGATGATCGGCCGCAGACCGCCGTGCTCGCCGGCGGCGTTGGTAGCAAAACGCAGACGGCCAGTTCGCAAGACCGACCGAACCGCATTGCGCTGATCGCCGCAGCCGTTGGCGTAGCCTTTGTCTTGGCTTTCGTTGCGTTGGTGCTCTTGCGGCGAGGAAAGCGCCAAACATCGTCTGTCGTTGAAGAGTCGGCGCCGCCGCCCGCGGTCGAGTTCTTTGAGGTGGCTCCTGCGTCGGAGCCTGTTGTCGCAGCGGCCCCGCTCGCGAGGCCCGCGCCGGGAATGGTTTGCCCCAGCTGCGGCGAACTCTACCCGAAGGGCACCGCATTCTGCGGCGGCGACGGCACTGAACTCATGCCTGTGAACGGCTGAGCGCCGGGATCGTCGGATTGCCTATCGTGGGCTCTCGCATCCCGGCGCGAAGTTGACTACGAATGAGGTCGTGAGCACCTCCAATACTTCCTGGGTTTTCGCGCTAGCAATCTTAGCGTCGGCGGCTTGTTCCGACGACGGGTCGACGTCGGGCGGAGGTGGCTCGGGTGCGAGCACCTCGACCACCGGTGGCGGTGGGAGCACCGGAACGGCTGGCGCAACGTCGAGCGGTGGCGGTGGAAGTGGCGGCGCTGGTGGTACGGCCTCGACCAGCGGAGGTGGTGGCGCTGGCGGTGAGGGCGGCAGCATCATGGTGACGTGCACGAACGATCCGGCTGATTCGGCCTGCATCTTGTGCGCGAAGGACAGTTGTTGCGCAGAGACAACCGCTTGCCTCGAGGACGCTTCGTGCGCGGCTTGCGTGTCCTGCATCGACACCGCCGCCGACCCGACGACCTGCCTCAACAGCTGCGACCTCAGCGCGCCGACGACAGCAGCCGTCTACGACTGCGCCTCGGCCAATTGCCAAGCGGACTGCTTCGCCGGCGCCGACGCCTGCGCACCGTCCGCGTCCGACGACGCTTGCACGAGCTGCGCGAAGGAATCGTGTTGCGACGCTGTCACAGCTTGTCAGGCCTCGGCCCAGTGCATCGCGTGCCTTCAGTGCGTCGGGACCGCCATGAGTCCGACCGACTGCTTGGGCAACGGCTGCTCGCTCAGTGATTCTGCGACCACTCAGCTTTTGGGATGTGTGCAGCAGTCTTGCACGGTCTGTTTGAAGTAGCTCGGAGGACTCTTGGAGCCGATCCGTCGTCGCAGAATTGCTTCTCCGCAGCTTGAGCTGCCGAACGTCGCCGCTGGCGAGCCCATTGATTCGACGCAAGCCGAGCCCGTAAGCACAACGGAGAACGTGGATGACGGTTGGGACGTCCCGCCGACACAGCAAGCCGCTCAAGATGCAACCAGCTCTGTTTCCACCACCCAAACCGAGAGTGGGGTGGTGGAGACAGTCGCTCCGCCAGCTGAACCAGCGGATGTTGCAGCCGACGCTCCAAAAGTAGCGGACGCAGAGGACCAAGCCGCGCCGTCGCTCGCTCCGAGCAGCAACGAGCCGGCGGAGGACATTCGAGCAACCGTGCAGAGCGCCTCCGGCTCGGCCACTTCGGCCCCGCGTCGTCACGACATGCGAGCCCCTCGTGTTCGGCGCTCGACGCGGGAATCGGAGCTCTTCCGTCAGCCCGCCGCACCAGTCGAGCGACCCCAGCAAGAGCCAGCGAATGAGCCATCTGCACCGCGTGCAGAAGCCCGTGAACGCAGGCCGGATCTTCGCGAACGCAGGCCCGATCTTCGCGAACGCAGGCCTGATCTTCGCGAACGCAGGCCCGACCTACGTGAGCCCCGGCGGCCCGACCGTCGCGACAGCTCGGATCTGCTGGGCCCACGTCGACCGGACCGTCGCGACAGCTCGGACCTGCTGGGCCCCCGTCGGCCGGATCGCGCGGCGCGCAACGTGGTCGAAGACAGCGAGCCCGCTCGGCCGGTAGTCGCAGCGCCGCCCGTCGCAGCGAAGCCCAAGCCGAAGGTCGTTCCAGCTCCCGTGGCCAAGGTTGAACCCACCCCTGAGCCGGCGGCCCCCAGCCTCGCGGAGGAGCTGCGAGTTTTCGGCGCCAAGCCGGTGACCGAACGCCAGACGGCTCAAAAAGCTGAGAAGCCGCGCACTGCCAAAGACGCCATGCGCGAACGCGCGCGAGCCAACCAAGAGGCGCGCAGCGTCAAGGCGCCCAAGACGTTGCGCTCGGGTGAGCTCGAGAAGCGCGAGGCTACGGCCGCCAAGCCAGCCTCCTCGACGACGGAGGCCAAGGCCGCGGTCAAGACCGCGGTTCCCGGCAAAGCCGCAGCCAAGGAGGAGAGCGCCGCAGAGGTTTCAACGGCGAAGCCGAGCAAGCACGCAAAGGCCAAAGCCAAAGCGCTGCGCAAGCGTGAGGCCAAGCCTGAGGTCGAGGCCGAGGAGGAGGATCTCGTGATCGCCAAACCGGGCTTCTGGGCACGCGTAAAAAGCTTCTTTACCGGCTGATCGCAGTCGCTGCCTCAGCCGACTCGACGCACTTCCCCAGCCTCATCGAGCAGCGCTACCTCCTGCTCGAAATCAGCAACTCGGTAGCCCTCCCCTTGCGCCACGACCCGCATCAACACTTTGCCCTCCGGCGAGGCGTCGATGCGGAAGTGTTTCACCCTACCCGCCTCCACCTCTTGAACGAACGCCTTGCGCGCGCGGCCACGTGCCAGCGCCGAGCCCAACGCAGTTCCAGAGCAAGCCAGCGCCGCGACCGCGAGCATCAGGATGAAGACGTGGTCCACCAACGACGGCTTGAGCAGCACAGCCTGAGCGTTCGCGAACGTCATCATCTGGTTCAACAGCGCCCCGACGGCCACCACGACAGCAGCAGCGCCCACCAACGCTTCTCCACGCTCACGACCCGCTAGCCCCTTCTCAGCCAGCTTGCGTGCGCCGGTGATAGGTACGCCGAAGAAGAGAATGGTCAGCAGCAGCGCCGGGACCCAGATGATTGCACCGAAGGTCGCGCCAATGATCATGCCTAGGCCGAAGCCCCACCCTCCGATGGACTCTTTGAGCATCAAGAAGCCGCAGGCGATGGCAGCGTTGAGCATGGCCAACGGAATCGAGAGCAGCCAACCCAGAGAGACCGGGTAACCAAAGATGGGGACTTTCTTCGGCTGACGCAGAAGCCACGCCCAAAAGGTTCCGATCAGCAGCGTTGGAATGCCTACGCTAAATGCGTTCGCTGGGAAGTAGTTCAGAAGCGTGGTCGTGGCCGCAGCGAGCGACAGCCCAGCCCCCGCAACGTTGAGCGTTTCCAGCAGCTGACGGTTCTTGAAAGCACCCGCAGGAAGCATCTCCCCAGGGTTAGCAGACAAAACGCCGAAAGGCCGGATCACCGGCCTTTCAAGCGAGCATCCGTGGATGAGGGCGATCAGGCCTTGCGACGACGTCGTGCTGCAACCGCACCGACTGCAGCGGCGACACCGAGCAACGCTGCGGGGTTGAAGTCGTTGTTGGTGCCACTGGTGGAGCAGCCGCCCACCGAAGCGCTGGCGCTGGCCTCAACCTCGAACTCGAGCTCGATCTCGAAGTTTGACACGAGGTACTCGACGCAGGCCGGGATGTCTTGAATGGCGAGGTACTGTCCGTCGCAGAAGAGCGCGCCTTCGGGTGCGTCGCAATCGATCTCGCAGCCGCCCTTCAACTCGGCCGAGCAGCTGATGTTGCAGTCGAAGTTCGCGTTGGCATCGCAGGAGCCTTCGCAGCACAGGTCGCACTGGCCCTGGCAATCGAGCTCAGCGCTGCCTTGACAGCTCGACTCGCACTCGGTGGTGCACGAGCTGCCACAGTACTCCTGGCACTCAGTGTCACCAGCGTCGCACTGCGAAACGACCTGGGCCTCGCAGTCGGCCTCGCAGTTGGCTTCGCAACTGAAGCTGGCGTTGGCCTCACACTCTGCTTGGCAGCCGCCGGTGCAGCTCCCGGTGCATTCAACGCTCACGTCGGCGTTGCACTGGCCGTCGCAAGCCGCGACGAACGAGAGTGGAACGCAGTTCGCCTTGCAGCCACCTTCAAACTCGAAGTGACACTCGCTCACCGATAGGAACTCGATGTTGCCACAGGGGTTGGTCGTGGTCTCTGCGAGCGCGGTGGACGCGAACAGCCCGCTGGCTCCAAGGACGGTGGCAGTCATGCAAGCGAGTTTCTTAAGAGTCTGCATTGTTGGTCTCCTTCACTGACGTTGTAACGGCTACTGGCAATCTTCGGATACGAGGCGCAAGAAGTCGACTTCCCAGCGACACCTTTGATTCACGACAAAATAGTGCTCGGCGTTGGAGGAGCCCAGCATCACTTCGGCACACCCTGTCGAACTGTGCCAACTAGCTCCCCTGCCCGAGCCGTATGCGGACAAGCTTGGCCAATTCACGCCAAGCGCCGAGTCGGCCACCCTCGCGAACCGTCTTTCCAATCGCTGAGGTAGGTTCATTCACGACCGCCCAGGTCAGGTCCTGCGTCCGCGAAACATCCACGTGCGTCGTGCCCAACCGACGCGCGACCGAGAGCAAGTCCCCAAGCCGGCCGAGCTCGGTGTCCTCGAGCGGATTCGTTTCAAGCCGCGCCGACGTGCGAGAGAGCGCACTCGACAACTCGAAGGCGATCGAGTCGAAATCGATGCGGATGTTCTCGTTGCTGGCCTCGGCCAGGAGATTGCGTATCGCGCGCGCATCCGGTGGATCGCGGCGCAAGGCGCGCAGCAGGTCGGCCTCGAGCACGACGCGGGTCGCGGCAGAGAGCGCCCGCGGCGGACGAACGCCTGTACGCGAGAGCTCGGCCAGCAGCGTCGCGTTGCTCGTAAAGACGTGCCTGTACGCCGACTCGGCCTCACGCACGGCGTCCGCCAGGATCTCCTCGACCACGCCCGCGCGTTCATCGAGCGGCAGTTGCTTGAGCCCGGTGATCGGGATCGGCAGGGCCCGAAGCTCAGTGCGCAATGCCTCGAGATCGTCGTTGAGAAAGAGAGCGCTCAATTTGGCGTTGGGCTGGTCCGCACACAGACCGCCGAGCACATGCGGCCCTCCCTCCGACAGCACCGCGAAGAAGAACCGCTGCGACTCTTGCAACACCTCATCTCGCACCGTGACCGCTCCTTCAGCGAAACGCAGTTCTTCCCTTCGCACAGAGGCGAATTCGCGATCGACCAACGAAAGGCCGGGGCATGGCAGCGCCTTGGTGCCGAAGGTCGAGCCCACGGCGAAGGTCAACGCATAGGCGGCTCGATCGACGCGCGAGGGTAGGACGGCATTGCGATACACGTCTGCAGCGCTCGCGCCGCGCCCATGCGGCCGCGCTAGCTCCAACCTTGCCTCGAACTCGGCGCTGATAGCGCGCCCTGTCAGCTCTTCATACAGCTCGATCGCGCGCGCGGCGTAACGGAGAAGCTGCGTTGGCTCGAGCCCATCCACGTCATCGAAGAACCAACCGCAGCTCGTGTACATCAGCATGCGGTTGTGTTGCTGCTCGAGCGCGCGCAAGGCGCGGCTGCGGGAGGACTCTGGCCTTTGCTCGGCGGCAAGAAATGCGGCGCTGGCCTCAGGCCGACGATCGAGCAGCATCGCTATGTATTGATTGCGCGCTCGCCAAGGATCGAAAAAGACGTCGGTCATGCCCGCGAACAGCTCGTCGCTCAATTCGCGTAGCCAGTCGAAGGCCGCTCGCAGCGGCGCGCGCCAGGCCTGACTGCTGTCACCGCGCATGCGACAGCCGCAATCGTCCTTCCAGCGACTCACACCGTGGGCGCAACTCCAGGCGGTGTTCTCACGAATGCGTGCCTCGAAGGTGGGCGGAAACTCGGCGAGGAAGGCCGCATAGTTGGTGAGCTTGACGTCGGCGCTCTTGTTGATGCGATCGAGCGCATACGCGAGCGCCATCTCGCCGAAGCGATGGTGGTGCCCGTAGGTTTCACCGTCGGTCGCGATGTGAATCAGGTGAGGAGCGTCTTTGCGTGGAGCTCGCCCTTTCACGAGCCGCTCGGCGAAAGCTCCGCCGTTCGTCAGCAGCCGCTCGAACGCCACCGCTTGAGAGAGCGGACCATCGTAAAAAAAGACGACGATCGAGAGGCCGTCGCCCAAGTCGACGCGATACGGCATCGTGGTATCGAGGGTCGACTCGGTCACGGGAACATACGCGCTCCCCGCCGGCGTGAGCGGGCGCACGGCCTCGACCTGACGTGGTGCGAGCACCGTAAACAGCACGCCGGCTCGAGCCAACGCCCGCAGCGACTCGAGACAAACGGCCGTCTCGGCGAGCCACATGCCCTCCGCTTTGCGCTGAAAGCGAGCCTGAAAATCCGCCATACCCCAAAGCGCCTGGGTCTCGCGATCGCGGGCGGAAGCCAGCGGCATGATCATGTGGCTGTACACCTGCGCCATCGCCGAGCCGTGCCCGAGCACACGCACGCTCTCACGATCGGCTTCGAGGATGGCTTGGTACGAACGTGGCGAGTGAGCCTGCAACCAGGACATCAGGGTCGGTCCCATGTTGAAGCTGATGCGCGCGTAGTTGTTGACGATGGCGGCTACGTTCTCTTCGGCATCGAGCATGCGGGCGCGCGCGTTCGCGCCGTAACACTCCGAGTCGATGCGCGCGTTCCAATCGTGAAATGGGTGCGCCGAGTCCTGCCGCTCGATCCGCTGCAGCCACGGGTTCTCGCGGGGCGGCTGGTAGAAATGGCCATGGATGCAGAGATGTTTGGTCGCCACGGGGTGCAGCGTAGCCCAAGCCGGTGCCTCCTCATCGCGTCGTTCTCTCGACGCAGGGACGCGGCTAAGCTGCGCCGATGCAACGAGCATTGGTCGGACTTCTAGGCTTGTTATCGGCGTGTGGCGCACCCGCTGCAATCATCGGAGGGCCGTTCCCGGGCGATCCGGAGAACTTCAGCTACGACCTCGAGGGCACGAAGGTCACGCTGCAAAAGGGCACGAACGAGGTGCGAACGGGTGACAAGCCGGACGATTTGATCGCGACCGATCTCACCGGGCATCGGCTGGACGCCGATCTCGACGGCGACAAGAGCACCGACCGCGCAGTCGTACTGACGCGCGACGACGGGCCACTCAAGCTTCACTACCTCGTGGTGCTGCGCAATCCGGGTGGCGACGTGGTGGCAACCGAGGCGGTGCGGCTGGGCAAGAACGTGCTCGTGGAAAAACTCGAGCTCGATCCCAAGGGCAAGGGCTTCGTCGTCGAGCTCTTGGGCCGTGATGCCGAGGCCCCCGAAGACCTCCCGCCCTCAGTCAAGCAGACCCGCCGCTTCCAGGTTCTGGACGGCAAGCTTACCTCGCTCGATCCGCCGAAGCAGTAGCTCAGGCGGCCGCGGCCAGGCGCGTGCGCTCCTCTTCGAGGATCTGCAGGCACTCGGCGAGCGAGTCGCTGAATAGCAGCCGTTTGCGAATCGAGGCGGCGCCGGGGAGCCCGCGCAAATAGCCGGTGAGGTGCCGCCTCGTCACACGCACGCCGTACGGCTCACCCCGCGCACCAACGTTGGCGATCAGATGATCGCGACAAAGGTCGAAGCGTTCATCGAAGCTGGGCGCCGGGCGCACGATTCCGCGATCCAAAAGATCGCGGCACTCGTCGAACACCCACGGATGATCGATCGCTGCGCGGCCGATCATCACACCTTCGCAGCCGGTCTCATCGAGCGCGCGCTTGGCGTCCTCCGCGGTTTTGATGTCGCCGTTGACGATCACCGGGATCTTCAGCTGCGCTTTGGCCTTTGCCGCGTAGGTCCAATCAGCGTTTCCGGAGTGGCCCATCTGCGCGGTGCGACAGTGAATGGTGAGCGCGCGCACCCCAGCGTCCTCGAGGCGCTTGGCCAGCTCAACGATCGGCATCTCCGACTCGGGCCCGTAGCCGATGCGAGTTTTCACCGTGACCGGTAGCTTGACCGTACCGACGATCAGCTTGGCCATCGCGACCATCGCCGCCGGATCACGCAACCAACCTGCACCCGCGCCGCGCCCTGCGATCTTCGGCACCCAGCAGCCGCAGTTGATATCGATGAACGAGGGATTGGCCGCTTCTGCGACGCGAGCAGCCTCCGCCAAACGCTCCGGATCCGAGCCGTAGATCTGGATCGCCGTCGGCGTGTCTTCCGCGCCGAGGGTGATCTTGCGTTTGGCGGTCTTACAGCCGCGCAGCAGGCCCTCTGCGTTGACGAACTCAGTCACACAAAGGCCCGCACCATGTTCGCGACAAAGCTTGCGAAAGACCTCGTCGGACACGTCCTCCATCGGAGCCAGGATCACGGGCCGCCCTTGGAAGAGCTGCTCAAACGTCGGCGGTGCTTTCGGCGAATCCATAGAATCTCGAGCGGAGGCCTATGTGGGTAAATGGGCTCGGCGTCAAACGCAGCGGGGAGCGTCAAATTGTCGACACTTCGGTGTCATTCGTGTAAGACGCCTGACCCAGATGCTAATCGACGTTTCTCTCCTGCGACGGGCGAAGATCGAAAACGTAGAGCGGTTGGCGAAGTCCCTCGGGGTGGATGCACCTCGGCGCAAGCGTGACTCCGTCTACGCTAATCAGCTGGTCAGTGCGATCGCGACCAAGATTCGGCGCGACGCCATGATGGACGAGCTGCGACGGCTAACCGGCCTCAGCGCCACCTTGAGCCGGCCCTCCATCACCACCACCAACTTCCGCTGAGTTCGCTGACCGCGTCGAGCGGTCACTCCACCGGGAGGTGGGCCAGCCCGAAGAAGAAGCCTGTGAGCTCCCCTCGCAGGCTTCAGGTTTTTTCGATGACCCAGACGCCGTTCACGTCGGGCATGCGCTCTTCTCGCTCGCCGCTGGCGTCGAAGATGCGCACGTACGGCTCGATGTTCGCCTGATAGCCAGGCTGCAGGTAGCTCGCCAAATCGGCCGGCACCGCCACTTCGATTGCGCGGTACTCGGGGTCTGATTTGCTGCAGGCCGCGAGCAGACGCTCGAGGTAGCTCGCGCGCGGCAACACCGCACGTTGCTCGCGAATTTCGTAGGGGAAGGACGCAGGGCCCCAGGTGTAGGTGGTGAGGAACTCGTACAGGTCCGGCGCCGAGAGACGTACGCGACCGTTGGGCAGCTCCTCAAACTCGATCCTGCGCGGCTCGTACGCCTGCGCGAACAGGGTGAAGCCCTGATGCCAGCTCGGGCTCAGGAACTCGAGTTGCTTCGGTTCGTTCGCCGGCATCACGCCGTCGCGAATCAGAATGCGACCGCCTTGCTTGAGCGAACGGAAAGCAGCGCCAACCAAAGACTCCACAGCGGCGAGCTGGAAGCGCTGGGGCGGATCCCCAACCTCGACGTAGCTGAAGATCTCGTGGAGCACCGAGCAAAAGATCACCGAGCTCACGCTGCGTTCGGGAAACAGGCTGGGCAACTTGAAGGCGTCGCCATGAACCATCTCGAACCCGACCTCGCGCGTCCCCACGTTTACTTGGTGCGCCGCTACGACCGCGGCGGAGGCATCGAGACCCACGATGCGTGATCCGGCAAAACGCTCGGCCAAGAGCTCGAGCACGACACCGCCGCCCGGACCGACCTCCACGATCACGCCGGGTTTGACGAAGTCGAGCAGCCGCGCTTTGTCCGAGCGCGCGGCGTTCATCGTGCTGAGGTAGCTGCTCTCGTTGTTGACGCGATCGAAGTCGTCCTTGCGGAGACCGTAAAGATCACAGAGCGACTTGAGCGTCTGATGGAAGGCGGCTCCAGGCTTGGTCTCATAGACCGAGAGCAAGGTGAGCAGCGCCTCGGCCTCCTTCTCGATCCGGACCTCACTGGCGATCGCCTGTTCCCCGCCTTTGGGCGACGGGAAGGAGACGAGCGCTCCGCCGAGATCCCCGCGTAACAGCTGTTCGATCGGCGTGGCAGCGAGCAGCGTCTCGAGCAAGCGCACCGCGTAGCGCTTTGGCACGCCGCGCTCATCGCGCAGAAAGTCTTTCACCAGGCGCAGGTCCAAGTGCCACGGTCGGCTGAAGTCGATGTTGGCGGCTGTCGCTCGCCCGGTGAGGTTGACGATCAGCCGCAGTGCAGCGTCCAAGCTGAGCGCGCCCAGCGTCGGCTCGGCGTACCAAACGCGGCAGCGAGCCAGTCGCGCTTCGATCGCACTTCGACTCCCGGCGAGCTTCTGCAACGCCAGCTCGACGTCGTGAGGAGCTTCGCTCGTCATCAGCGCGCCGCCACGCATGCGCGCGACTCGTTCGGCCAAAGAAGTACGGCCGCTGCTCCCAGCGCTGGCTGCATAAAGGATCGCCCGTTCCTCAGTCGCAAAGGCGTTGGCCAACTCCTCCGACCAAAGGCTCGAGCGCACGGCCGTGACCTCGCAGCGGTTGACCAGCGACCAAACGTTGGCGAGCCGTTCACCTCCGTCCGCTTCGCTATTGGCGAACTCGACGAGATCCGCAAAAGCATCGCGCCCGACTTCTCCACGCAGCGCCATACCGACGAGACCGCTCGAAGCGCACAGGGTCAGCGCGCGTTCGGCCCATCGCCCATCTTCGGAGCGCGGAACCTTGCCGAGCACGCGACGCACGACGTCATCAAGAATTGCCGCCGAGTCCTCGTTGTGAACGGTGCCATCCACCCCGAGCCGTTGTCGCCAAACGCTCTTCTGCTGCGTGGTTCCGCCCTTCGCGACGTCCGAGAAAAGGAGCACGGTGGCGAGCAGAGCGCTGTCTTCGTCCGCAAGGTCGCCCGCGAGCGAATCGGCAGCGCGCAGTGCACGCAGGGTTCGGTCGAGCAGCGGCGTGCGCGTACCACCCTCCGGGCTGGCTTCATGTTCGTAGGAGGACGCTTGTTTCGGCTCCACCAAGCCGTGCAGCTCCGGGAGGACCTGACGAATGCGTTCGCCGGCCAAACTGAGCGGCTCATCGGCGCACAGCGCTGCAGCCACGAAGGCGTGAAACGGGCTCTGCGTCGCAAAAGCCGCCACATCGAGCTCGTTTTGCCAAGCAACCTGGCCTAACGCGCGCTCCGCCCGTAGCAACGCGGCCTCGGCCGTCTGCCCGAAAGACCATTCGAAGCGTCGAACAGCCTCGGGTGCGTGGGTCAGGAAGAAGGTTCCGTCGGTCGCCGTGCGCATCCCACATTCGTATCTGAAAGCGAGGCAGAAAAAACTTGGAACAACTTCCAAAAGGCCGTGTCAGTTCAAAGCGACCGGTTGATGCGAGCAACTCCCGAAGGTCGGGAGTGAGGCCGCACGGTCCCTGGGTCGAACCCACCGCGAAATCTCGCGAACCACCCCCTTTTCGGAGGCATCCACCATGGCTTCATCGTCCACCCGTTCAATCGACAGCAACCTCTTCTCCTCTGCCGCTACGGCTGAAAACCGAGGTAGCTACGCGATGGTTCAGGCGGGCCCGGCCGTGGATCCCGCCGAGGTCGAGACCACCACGCTGGCGGTCGAGCTGATCGTCAAGTGGTCCGACACCGTGCTGCACGTGAGCCACATGAGTCCTGCGCGGGCGTTCTCGGTTGGCGAACAAGGCGCTGACCTTGCGCTGCCGAGCGCTGCCGGCGAGCTCGCCAAGACCAACGTCGTGAACGTGAGCGCCGCTGGGCCGGTGGCGATGATTCCGGCCGGCGCTGTCGCCTCGATCGAGGTTGGCGGTCAGAAGCTCGACCTCGCGACCGCCATCGCCAACGGCGTGGCTGCGGCTGACGGCAGCGTGGTGCTCAAGCAGGGCGTGCGGGTCGAGTTCGAGTTGGCTGGTTGCAGCTTCGAGATCGCTGGTGTGGCCGCGGCCAAGAAGGTCGCTGGCAAAGCTCGCGGCGACGGTCGCGCCTTCGTCGCACAGGCCGCGAGCTTCCTGCTTCACGCAGGCATCCTCGGAACCATGTTCGTATTCATGCCGGCGCTCGCCTCCACCGAGGACAACCCGACCAACAACGACCAACTCTATCTGCTGCGCGCAATGTTGGACGCCGAGCAGGCCCGCGAACAACAGGAGCAAGAGAAGGTCACGGGCGAGATGGACACGCCCAGCCACGAGTCCGGAACCGGCGCGCGTTCGCCTGGTGAGGCGGGCAAGATGGGCTCGGAGACCTCCAAGCAGACCAACCGCAAGTACGCGCTCAGCGGTGGTTCCCCCGAGCGCACGCTCTCCCGCCGCGAGGCCCTCACCGACGCCGAGAACTTCGGCATGGTGGAACTGCTCGGCAACGTGCCTACCTTCGCAAACGCTGGACCGTCCTCGCCCTGGGGCACGGTCGCCGCGGGCTCCGACCCGATGATGGCGAACGGCAATATGTGGGGCGACATCCTGGGTGAGGCAGGCGGATCGAACGGCCTGTTCCTCAGTGGCACCGGGGAAGGCGCCGGCGGCAAGTGGAACGGCGTTGGCTTGGGCGACATCGGCACTGTGTTCGGCGGTGCAGGCAACTGCGCTGGCGGGAAATGCGAAGGAATGGGCGACGGCGTGGCTCGCCTCGGCACCAAGCACCAGGTCGGCAGCCCCAAGGTACGGCCGGCCGGGGCTTCGGTGAGCGGGCGTCTCCCCGCCGAGGTGATTCAACGCATCGTGCGCCAGAACTTCGGTCGCTTCCGCTCTTGCTACGAGGCCGGGCTGCGCACCAACCCCAACTTGCAGGGTCGGGTTGCAGTGGCCTTCACCATCGGTCGGGATGGCGCAGTGGCCGGAGCACAGAACGCGGGCTCGGATCTCCCGGATTCTGGGGTGGTGAGCTGTGTGACCGGCTCCTTCCGCGGGCTTTCCTTCCCGGCGCCGGAGCAGGGCATCGTCAACGTGACCTACCCCATCTCCTTCTCGCCCAACTGAGCGTGAACGGCGAAACCCAAAATCGTTGGTGAGGCGGGGCATGTCTGGAGCCTGACTCCGCACCACCCCGGGCCCCGTCATCCAAGCGAGGTGGATGGCGGGGTCGTCTCTATTTCCGCCGAAGACGAGTCGCAGGCTGCTCGACGAACCACAAGCTGCTAAGGTTCGCGCCCGTTCCATCGAGGAGCCCGAGACCATGACCACACCGATCAAATCCGTTTGCGTTATCGGAGGCGGCGTGATGGGGAGCGGCATTGCTGCACACCTGGCGAATGCTGGGGTGCGCGTGCTTTTGCTCGACATCGTTCCGCCGAACCTGACTGAAGAAGAAAAGAAGGACAAGCGAGCGAGAGATCGCTTTGCCGCTGGCGGCCTAGAGAAGGCCCAAAAAGCCAGACCGGCTGCGTTCTTTCACGCGTCCTTCGCCAACCTGGTGAGCACGGGCAACACCGAGGACGATCTCGAGAAGGCCGCTGGCTGCGACCTCGTGATCGAAGCGATCATCGAGCGCTTGGAGCCGAAGCAGGCTCTCTTTGCGCGTCTCGAGAAGATCGTTCCGCCGCACGCCATCGTCGCGTCGAACACCTCGGGCCTGCGCATCGCCTCGATGATGGAAGGCCGCAGCGAGGACTTCAAGAAGCGCTTCTGCGTGATGCACTTCTTCAATCCCGTCCGCTACATGAAGCTGCTCGAGTTGGTCGCTGGGCCCGACACCGCCCCCAGCACCATCGCTCGTATCAAGCAGTTCGGCGAAGACATGCTCGGTAAGGGCATCGTGATCGGCAAAGACACGCCGAACTTCGTGGGCAACCGCATCGGAGCTCACTCGATGATGGTCGCCATCCACCAGATGCTCGCGGACGATCTATCGCCCGAGGACGTGGACAACATCACCGGCTCACCGATGGGCCACCCCAAGAGCGCGAGCTTCCGCACCGCGGACCTCGTCGGCTTGGACACGTTCGTTCACGTGGCGGAGAACTGCTACAACTCGCTCACCGAAGACGAAGACCGGGACATCTTCAAGATCCCCGCGTTCATTCGCAACATGGTCGAGCGCAAGCAGCTCGGGGACAAGACCAAGGGCGGCTTCTACAAGCGCACCGAAGACAAGCAGATCCTCACGCTCGATCCGAAGAGCGGCGAGTATCGGCCCAAGGGTGGAGATGAGGCCGTGGCCAAGGTCACCAAGTCGATCTCCAAGACCGAGGATCCGGCAGAGCGTCTACGCAAGACCATCGCCGACGGCGGCAAGACGGGCGCCTTCGCGTGGAAGGTGCTCTCGCGCTCGCTCGCTTATTCGGCTCGCCGCATCGGAGAAATCTCCGATGACATCGTCGCCGTCGATGACGCGATGAAGTGGGGCTACAACTGGGAGCTCGGGCCGTTCGAGGCTTGGGACGCGCTCGGTTTCGCCACCGTGGTGGACCGTATGCTGGCGGACGGCATTCACCTTCCGGACTCCGTCCTCAAGATGAAGGCCTCCGGCGCAACCAGCTTCTACACCGCAGACGGCCGCGTTTTCGATCTCACCTCGGGTGAGTACCGCAAGCTCGTGGTGGATCCGCGCCAAAAGACGATCGTCAACGTGCGCCTGGGCAACTCGCCCGTGCTCTCGAATGACGGCGCCGAGGCGTGGGACATCGGTGACGGTGTGCTCGGTCTGACGTTCAAGACCAAGGCCAACTCGCTCGATCCCGACGCCATCAAGATGCTCTCGCTCGCCGCTGAAAAGGCCGAGACGGACTTCCGAGCGTTGGTCATCGCCAACCAGGGTGAGCACTTCTGCGTGGGCGCCAACCTGTTCTTGGTGGTGATGGCCTCGCAGGCCGGTGAGTGGGCGCAAATTCGTGAAATGGTGCGCGGCTATCAGCAGGCCACGCAGCGTCTCAAGTACGCCACCGTGCCGGTCGTCGCCGCTCCCTACGGCATGACCTTGGGCGGCGGCCTCGAGCTCTGCTTCGCTTGTGACTCGGTGCAAGCGGCCGCGGAGACGTACTCCGGTCTGGTCGAGGTCGGTGTTGGCCTCATCCCCGGAGGCGCTGGCACCATGAACATGCTCTGGCGCTTCATGGAGAACCTCCCTGAAGGCGCTCAGCTCAACACGCTGGAGCTCGTAACCCAGGTGTTCAAGAACATCGCGCTCGCCAAGGTGGCCACCAGCGCCGACGAGGCGAAGGCCTTCGGTTACTTCCGTCGCAGCGACGGGGTTTCCTTCGACCGCGCACGTCAGGTGACCGAGGCGAAGGCCCGCGCCATCGGCCTGGCCGGCAGCGGCTATCACCCGCCGGCAGCACGCAAACACGTGCTACCGGGCGAGAGCGGCATCGCGACGCTCTCGATGATGGTCGATACGCTCGTGGCCGGTGGTTACGCCTCCGAACACGACGGCAAGATCGCGCGCAAGCTGGCAGAGGTTCTCTGCGGTGGGCGCGGCGGTGCAGCTCGGCCGGTGAGTGAGGAAGAAGTGCTCGAGCTCGAGTGCGAGGCTTTCTTGAGCCTGTGCGGCGAGAAGAAGAGCCAAGAGCGCATGCAATACATGCTCATGAACAACAAGCCGCTGAGGAACTAGGAGAGAGCCATGGAAGACATCGTCATTGTCGACGCCGTACGATCAGCGGTCGGACGTGCCATCAAAGGCTCGCTCGCGCAGAAGCGCCCGGATGAGCTCGCCGGCGAGGTGATTCGCGGTCTGCTCGCCCGTGTTCCCAACGTCAAACCCGAGCAGGTCGAGGATCTCATCCTCGGCTGCGCTATGCCGGAAGGCGAGCAGGGGCTCAACATCGCACGCGTGGCGGGTTTCCTCGGCGGTCTGCCCGAGGGCACCAGCGCCATGACCATCAATCGCTTCTGCTCGAGCGGCCTGCAGGCTCTCGCGCTGGGCGCCGGAGCCATCAAGCTCGGGTCGAACGACATCGTCATCGCAGGCGGCGTCGAGTCGATGAGCATGGTGCCGATGACCGGCTACAAGCTCTCTGCTTCACCTGAGGCAATGGAGAAGTACCCGGCCGTCTACACGCCGATGGGCATCACCGCGGAGAACGTGGCCAAGCGTTTCAACGTGACTCGTCGCGAGCAGGACGAGTTCGCAGCGAATAGCCAAACCAAAGCGATCGCCGCGCAGAAGGCCGGTCGCTTCGACGCGGAGATCGTGCCCGTCACCGCCCTCACCTTCAACGGCAACGAGCGCGTCTTCAGCGAGTTCAAGGTCGACGAGATGCCCCGTGAAGGCACCACCGCCGATTCACTCGCGGCGCTCAAGCCGGCCTTTGCGCTCGGCGGCAGTGTCACCGCAGGCAACGCTTCACCGCTCAGCGACGGCGCTGCAGCGATGCTGCTCGCCACCGACTCCAAGGCCAAGAGCCTTGGGCTTCCGCGGCTCGGCTATCTGCGCAGCTACGTCACCGTGGGCGTGGATCCGGCCATCATGGGCATCGGGCCGGAGCCGGCCATTCGCAAGCTCGTCGAGCGTTCGGGCATCTCGATGGACAAGATCGATCTGTTCGAGATCAACGAGGCCTTCGCCAGCCAATGCGTCCACGTGCAGCGCGCTCTCGGTATCCCCAGCGAGAAGCTGAACGTGAACGGTGGAGCCATCGCGCTCGGCCACCCGCTCGGTTGCACCGGCGCCAAGTTGGTCGCCACCGCGCTGCATGAACTGCGTCGCCGCAAGGGTCGCTACGCTGTCGTCAGTATGTGCATCGGCGGCGGTATGGGCGCTGCAGGTTTGCTCGAACTCGCGAGCTGATCGAGCGCATCAACGGTTCATGTGCAAAGCCCCTCGGCCAATCGGTCGGGGGGCTTTGTGCGTCTGTGCGTTAGCGTGCGGCTTTGCCAAGATCGTCGACCACGTCCGCACAACTCGCCGGGGTCTTGCGCACCTGACTGAAGACACGCTTTGCCTTCGGCTCCACGCAAGCGACCTTCGTCAGCTTCTTCTCATCCACCCCGAGCGCGATCAAATGATCACCCAGCAGCGCAAGCCAACCCTCTGCGTTCTGCTTGGTCGTCGAACGAGTGAGCAAGGTCACGGCCTGTTGCCGGCCGACCAACATCCAGATCATTCCTAGGAACTCACGCTCTTGCGCAGTCAACTTGCGTGGATAACTGCCGAAGTCGAACTCAACTGCATCCTGAATCAGAGGTTCCGCCGCATTGGCGCTCGCAGCGCCCGACACCGAGGAACTAGCAACGGCGCTCGCTACCAAAGGCGGCTCCGCAGTAACGGTCGCGCCTGAAACAGGCGCTGATACAGAAGCCGCGATTTCGCCCAACGAGGACTGCGTCGACACGACGGCTTGGGGCTGCTCAGCGGATGCCGTGGGACCACACCCGCCAGCGCAAAGCAGACGGGTGACCAAGCCGACGGACAAGAAACGCTGCTTCATGGCTTCACCAGCCGCGCGTGAACACGCTGGCGGAAGGCCTCGTTGTCGAGCGCTTCTTCCAACACGAGCAACACCAGCTCGGCGTGACTGAGGTTGCGCAAGGCGACAGCGATGGAAGGCGATGGCGACGGTGATACAGCTGGGCTTGCCGAAGCTACAACCGCAGCTGGAGCTGCAACCACCGCGGGCGTTGCGGTAGCCGCTGGTGATGCGACCACCGCGGCCCCGACCTCGGTGCGAGCCACCTTGGCCAGCTCCGGCCGCGCGCGCGGCTCAGCGCGAGCAACGCTCAACTCTTTGCTCACGGCGCGAACCGGCGGCTCGCTGCGAGGAGCTTCCAGGTGCGGAGCCTCTTCCACCGGCGGCGCTGGAGGCGTGAAGCCCGACCCGCCAACGAAGGTCAGCGCCAGAGCGACGGCGTGTTTGCAGAACGCTTGCTCTTGGCCTTGGGGGCAGTTGCATGCGTAGGCCAGGCTGCCCTCGTGCATCCAAATGCGCACGGCATACGGCTCAGAGCCGCGCACCTTGGCTGTCACGGCGCCTTCCTTGCGCACGATGTCGGTGACTCGCCCCTGCGCGGCATAGGCCTTTCCTCGCTCAAAGGCACCATCCCCGGAGAGCCGGCGAATGGTGTCTTGGTGCAGGATGCTGGCGGTCGGCTGAACCATGCCGAAGTCTTGCATACTCAGCCGTTCAGCTCCAAGCACTGAACGGCCCGTTCGCGCTAGCCTGGCTGGCCATGAGCATCGTTGGCGCGAGTCGTTGGCTCCTTCTGTTCGTGAGCGCGTGCAGCGCGCCCTCCACCCAACCCGCCACAGCGTCCGCGGCTGTCGAAGTTGAAGTCAGCAAAGACGCCGACGCCTTCGACGTCGAGCTCGTGAGCGACGCCGAGGACTCCGCAGTCGCTGAGCTCCGTGCACAGCTCGGTCGCTCGTCAAAACTGAAGCTTGCTGGCGGTGAGGTCGGCAACGACGCGCGCCGGCTCAAACTTCGGTTCTCGGCGGGAGCGCCCAGTACCTCGAGCAAAGGCCTGCAGCGCGAGCTGAGCCTCACGGGCTACACGCAAGCAGGCGAATGTCAGGTATTCCAGCTCAACCCGAAGTTGACCAAGCCGGGTGGCCGAGCTGAGGTTGAAAGCGACGTAAAGGAGCTAACACGCGCCGGGATCGAGAACCTGATGTTGACCTTGCATAGCCTATTACCCAAGGTCGGGCCCAACGCTACTTGCCTATCAACAGGCAAGTAGCAAGAGCCTGGTGAATCACTTCGCAGCCGGCATCGTGTAGCTCGACTCCGCGGCAGCCTCGATCTCGGCGCGCTCGAACAAGAGCTTTTTATAGGTACCGTCGAGCCAACCCGGTAGTTCATCCTCAAAGTGTTTCCCGTCGGGGTCGGCCACGTTGCCCATCGGGAAGTTGGCGTAGGACTCGGGGACGCCGGCGTCATTGAAGTGCATGACTTGGCGTTCAATCGGTCCCCAATGCGAGACCCATTGTTCTGCCGTCTCCCCGGCGGCGTTGCGGAACTCGCTCTGTGCGACGTTCACGGTGTCTTCGCCGCCATCGGTCGGCACCTCAGCGAGATCGAAGTCGCGACCAAACGCATGGTCCATGCTCGATACACGCATATCAGCGAAGGTGTAATTGGCCGGATCGACCCCGCCAAAGCGTTCGCTCAAGAACGCAGCCGTGTCCGAGAGGGACTTCAATACCAAGCGATTGCGCCCTTCGAGCATGACCTGGTCCCCGTTGGGGTAGACCCCATTGAGCGCCAACGCAGCGACCTTCAACATGTACATGGGTGCCGCCTCCAAAACCTGATTGAAGATGATCGTGTTGAGATCGTCTTCAATGATGTTGGACGTAACGAAGTGAGCGAAGGCGTGAAAGGCCAGGGCTCCGCTCGAGCTACGCGCCATTCGGCGATCCCAATCAACGGCTAGGAGCTGCACCAACTGCGCGAGCTCCGGACGATTGTTGAACTCGGCCAGGTCAGGGTCGGTTTGGACCGCGGCAAAGGCTTCCGAAACGACTGGGAGGATGTCGTCGGCGAGGCCCGAATGAACGTCCATCTGCAGGGCCTGCATCTCCTCGGGCGTGATGCTGCCGCGTTCGGCGAGGCGCGTGAGCTCCGACTCGATGCGAGCCGCACGCCAGCCCGGCGGGAAGACGGCACCGTAATACCAAGGGTCATTGTCGACTCGACCATCACCGGTGAATCCGAACGGGTCGTTGTTGGCGGTCGCAATCCAGCCCCGTTCGAGCGCCCGGCTATGCGGCTTTTGTTCGGGCGTCAGGAACTTCCCGGCCGGCCAAATCGATTGTGGGTCGCTGGCGTCCATCACCTTCCACGGCTCTCGACCAGGCGCAGGTTGATTGCGCGCTGGAACCTCGACGCCGACGCGGTAGCTGATACCGGTCTTGTCGGCGCCTACGAAGTTGTAAGACATCTCCGGCATTTGATCGACGGCGCTCTCGAACTCGTCGAGCGTCTTGGCCTTCATCAGCGGTCGGAAGTAGCGCGCAGGACGCTGCTTGTAGCCCGTCCAACCGACCATTGCATACTTGCCTCCATCCACGAACGGCACCGGCGAGCCAATCAGCTTATGGTCGAGAATAACGCCATATCCCGGTACATCGATCACATTGAAGGTTACCGGAGAACCGTCTTTTACTTCGATGGTCTCGCTGCGTTCTTCAACGGCTACGAGCTCATCGCCGACCTTCGCCATACCGTCTTCGATCTCGACCTCCCACAGGTCCATGACGTCGGAGAAAGCGCTGGTGGGCGTATAGGCGAACTCACGATTATGGCCTGCAAACAGGCCCGGCACCGCGACGAAGGCGAAGCCGACGTTATCGTAGCTACCGCCTGCATCCATGCTGTTCAGATGCAACGCGTACATCATGCCGCTAAACGCAAAGCCCAAGTGCGGGTCCCCGGCGACGATGGGCATGCCGTTCTCTGTATGACGACCGTCCACCGCCCAGTTGTTACTGCCCAAGGCCTTTGTGTGATTGAGCCGACCCAACGTCGCCAAAGACCCAGGGGCGAACAGCGCCTCCCTGCCACCAAGGTTGGGAGGCCCGACGAACGGAGTATGGAGGTTAGCGGCCATGCTCGTAGTCGGGCGGTCTTCCTCTGGTAGGGTGAAGACCTGACGCGCTGGTCGGAATAGTTCGATCGCCTTGAGCGCATCCGGATTGAATGCGTCGATGAAGGTGATCAGCACTTCGTAAAGAATGGTCTGGTCCAAACCGAAGTTGACCATCTTCTGCACGATGTAGACGTCCTCCGGGGTCCACTTGCCGGGCTTGAAATCGAGCTGGTCGGTCTTGAAACCATACGGAGTCGGGACCTTGCCTTGCTCGATCTCATCGACCCGCTTGTTGATACCCGCCGCCCAGGCACTGGTCAGAGCGTATTGCTCTGGATCATTTTGTTTCATCCAGTCAGCGTCGACTTTGCCCCAATACCGCCAGTTGAAAACCTTGGCGAAGGTATCGTCGGTGAGGCTGTCTCCGCGCACCGTCCCAGGACCGTTCGCGCCCAACACCTCGGACAGCTGGCCGTGGGCGTAGCGGCGAAACATCTCCAGCTGGAGCATGCGATCGCTGGCCAGTTGGTAGCCGTAGACGAAGAACAAATCCTCGTCGTTTTGCGCATAAATATGCGGAACACCGCGACCATCGATCAGCACCTCGACCTCGGCTGAGGGCAGCTGCTTCTCGGTCGGAGGCGGGTTCACAGGCTCGTCCTCACAGGCCGTGAGCAACAGAGCGGGCAAGAGCCAGAGCGAGCGAGCGGGGCGGTTTCGTTTCATGGTTCCTCCAGACACAAGCGAGTCCCAACAGAACTTTCTGCGACTATTGAACTTCGGTCAATGCACTGGGCGTGCCAGCGATTGCACGGTTGCGACCTCGACTCGCAGCGATGCGAGACCCAGCCCCACCAATTCCCGCGTAGTGAGGCTCCATGGCAAAGCTCTCCTTCGTGGTTCCGCTTTTGACGCTTGGGTTCCAGCTGTCGGCGTGCGGTGATTCGGCTGCGGAGGGGGGTGCAGGCGGTGAGGCCGGCGCAGCGACAGGCGGGTCAACCTCCGACGGAGGGTCCAATGCGAGCGGTGGAGCCAACGCGATGGGCGGGGCCAACGCTGGTGGAGCGCCGAATGGCGGCAGCGACGTTGGGGGTGCAGGCGGTGAGGGCGGTGCGGCTCCGCTTGCATTCCTCGACGCATATCCATTGCAAAGCACCTATCCCGAGGGTGCGGCTTTCGACCTTGCGAGTCACTCCTTTTATGTCGGCAGTCTCGAGAGCGGCTCGGTGTACGCCATCGACGTCGAGACCGGCGTCGAGACCGAGGTGTTCACCGAGACAGCGGCCGGCACCTGGTTCACGCTCGGGATGGCCGTCGACGCGGCTGGGCGCAAGCTTTGGGTATGTGCGGCCGATCAAGACAGCGACCCGTATTACGGCGAACTGTGGACCTTCGATCTCGACACGGGCGAACGGACCAAGATCGTTCCGCTAACCAACTCGGGCGAGAACGCCTGGTGTGAGGACGTCGCGGTGGATTCGGCGGGCAACGCCTTCGCGACAGACCGTGAGAACCCGAACATCTACCGCGTTGGAGCGAACGATACGGTGCCCTCTTTGTTCGCCACCGACCCCGAGCTCGGTTCGAGCTTCATTGGCCAGAACGGCATCGTGGTTCTACCGGGCGATGAAGCGCTGATCGCCGCGGTTCACTTCCCGGCCAGGCTGAACCGGATCGAGATCCCGAGTGGTGTGGTGACGCCCATTTCGATCTCGGGCGACTTCGCCGACGCCACGATTGGCAGTGGCGCCGATGGCATCGTGCTCGTCGAAGGCATCCTCTACGTCGTGTTCGATGGCGAGCTGGTCAAGGTCGAACCCACACTGGCCGACTGGACAGCGGTAACCGCGACCGAAGCCGAGCTCACGGGCGGCCTCACCGATGTCGTATCGACCCCCAATGGCCTATACCTGGCGAACGGGCAGGCGATTGGCTACGTCTTCGGTCAGGAGCCAGCGCCCTTCTCCTTGGTGCGCTTTACCGGGAGTTTCTAGGCGGAGAGACTTTGTCACTAAGGAATCGTTCATCCGCACGTGGTTCAGGGGAACGGATCGATTGCTTGAGTCGTCCGTCCAAGTGCCTTCACCATGCGAGGAACGATGCGAACCCAAGGCTTGCCTGTTGTCGGAATGATTGCTCTGTCGCTGGCTGCCCCACTTGGATGCACGAATCCAAGCAAGAGTGAGGAAGGCGAGAACATCACGAATGTTCGGATTGCAGCCTCTGGCGCAGCCCGGAACGACGTCGGAGAGAAGGAAGAGCTGCTGAGGGAGGGAGCGCTTTATGCCGAGGGCAAAGGCATGGCGCCCGCTCCGGCGGCAACCGCCGACTACGGCAGCCTCGGCGGCAAAGCTGGGCGCGGCTCGGTACCGGGCTACGGGAATGGCGCGTCCGGACTCGGCCAGGACTCGAACAAAGGCCGACCGCAGCGAGAGGCCGCCCCTCAGCAAAAGCCGCAGAGCGCCGAGTCGCCCACCGTCGCCAAACAGGAGCTGAAGACAAAATCTTTTGCTCCACCTTCCACGGTGCCCGTTGCGCCACCGCCCCCAACCCCCGTTGCACCAACACCGCCCCCCGCCGCCGAAGACGCGCCGATCGACCCGAACGGTCGCTTCGCCACCACCTACAGGCCGGGCGGTGGGCATCTCGCAGCCTTCGAATCGGCGATGACCGCTGGGCTGATTCCGCAAACGGAACAGGAGCTGGTGAGCGACATTGGCTCGCGCTACTTGCCCGACATCCCGCTGCCCACGAAGGGCGCGCTCTCCTTCCAAGCCGACTTCGAGCGGACGAAGCTGGCCCCCACTGGCGGGCCGGTTCACTTGCGATTCTCGATTCGCTCGAGTGAGGTGGCAGCCAAGGAGCGGCCTCCGCTATCGGTGGTGGTCGTGCTCGACGTGAGCGGCTCGATGCGCGGCGAGCTGATCTCCAGCGCCCGCAAGGCCGCCAGCCAGTTGCTCGGCCGGCTCGAAGACAGCGACGAGTTTGGCTTGGTCACCTTCAGCACCGACGCCAATACCTTGGTGCCGCTCGGGAGAATCGGCTCGGGACGCGAGAAGATCCAACAGACGATCAGCCAGATCGTCGAAGGCGGTGGCACCAACATCAGCGGCGGTCTTAGCGCGGGCTATTCAGAGCTCGCCAAAACGCGGACCGCCGACGCCGTTCGCGTTGCGATGCTGCTCTCCGACGGGCGCGCCAACAACGGCATCACCGCCCGCTCCAAGCTCTCGCAGCTCGCCCTCAACGCCTTCCAGGAAGGCATCCAAACCAGCGCCTTTGGTCTCGGCACCGACTACGACGGGCCGCTCATGAGCCAACTCGCCGGTGACGGCGCGGGCGGCTACTACTTCCTCAAGGACGGAAGCCAGATCGAATCGGCGTTGGCCACCGAGCTGAGCAAACGCTTGGATCCCGTCGCGACGGCACTCGAGGTGCGCGTTCGCCTCAAGCCCGAGGTCGAGGTGCTCAAGGTGTACGGCTCGCGCAAACTCTCCGAACAAGAGACGGCTCGCGTCCGGGCGATCGAGGTTGCCACCGACCTTCAGGAAGAGAAGCGCACCAAGATCAAAGCCAACCGCCAAGAGGATTTGGAGGGCGGGATGCGCTTCTTCATTCCGGCGTTCGCGCGGGCCGACGCTCACTCGATGCTGCTCAAGCTGCGCCTTCCCGAGGGCATCAAGTCGCGGGACATCGCGACGATCGAGGTCAAGTACAAGGACCGTCTGACCAAGAAGAACGTGCTCGAGGAGATCCCGCTCAAGCTCGACTACGCCGACAGCGACCTCGCGAGCGCCAAGTCGATTGACCCTGCGGTCGTGCGCTCGGTGCAAGGCTTCCTAGCCGGTGAAACGCTGATGCAGGCCGCCCAACTGATGGCCAAGAACGACAAACAGGCCGCCATCGACCTGCTCGGTCAACGTGAAGGCTTGTTGCAACACGCGGCGGTGACGCTTGGTGAGCCGCTGTTCGTGCAGGATTCACGACGGCTCTCGCGTTTACGCGAACACGCCAGCGCCAAATCCTCGCTCAGTGATCCGCTGGTGCTCGCAATGATGATGGAGACTGCAGGCAGCGTGCATCTACACTGACGCCCCATGGGTGAGTTCAAGCTCCCGATCGACAAGCTGGTTCACCCGCTCGAGGTGCCGCCCGGCACAGAGCTGACGTTCTCAGGAAGCTATCGTACGCAAGATGGGGCGACGCTCGACGCTGCCACGACCACCTGGCCCGCTGGCGAATCCGGACCGGCGGGCGTCGATGCGGGCGGCATCATCGATTTTGCGGCGGGCGGCTTACGCATGGTCTCGCGAGATCCGACGACGCATGAGGTGGTCGCGATCGCCACCGGCGATGAAGGCCCTGTTTGCAAAGCCCTCGGAACGAAGTCGCCTTGCCTCGTGCTGCGCACGGTACCGCTGTCGCGCACTCGCTTGGTGACCGTCACCGAGCTGACCAAATCGATGATGGGCGGCATCACGGTAAAACATGTGACGCCGCCTCCTCCTCCGCCGCCTTCTGCGCTCGCGCCCGCCGCAGATCTGCTCAAGCATCCTGCGACCATTACGGTCCTCGCGGCCTCGGCGCTCGCTGGCGTCGGGGCGCTCGCGTGGGTGATTCGTCGCAGACAGCAGCTCTCCGCAGAGGGGCAACTGCGAGCTCTGACCAAACGCGTGCAAGCAAAGTTGCAGGTCGCAGACGCGGCGCTCGTGGCCACGTTGACGCCGGCGCTCAAGCGCGTCGTCAGCTCCGTCTCGAACAAGAAGCTCGACGCCAAGAGCCCCGAGGCCGAGCGCGTCAAAGCGTTGCTGCTCCGTATTGAGTCTTCGATCGAGACGAGTCAGCGGGCCAAAGAGAACGCCAAACAGCAAGCTGCTGCCGATGAGCTCGTGACCGAAATGGAAGCGGCGATGGAAGCCGCCGAAGAGACGATCAGCGCGGCGCGGCATCACTGAGCTGGCCGTCTCAAGAAAGCGGAAAGCTTTTGGCGATGCCGCACGTCTAGCATCCACCCACCTCAACCAAGCGAGTGTTCATGCGTTTCTCACGGTTCTTGTTGCCTGCGATTTTTTGTTTGGGCTGTGATCCCCAAGCCGCTCCACAAACCGGAAGGGACGCCTCGTCGTCGACCGGTGCATCGGCTTCGCCGACCTCGTCATCCAAGCCGCAGCCAACGTCGAGCACCTCGAGCACCACGCCTTCCGCTACGGCGACGACGCCGGAGGTCCCCGCTCCGCCTAAAGACGCCGTCGCCAAGCTCGCGGCGAGCAGCAACCAGTTCGGCTTCGACCTCTACAAGAAGCTCGGCGAGAAGAACAAAGGCAACCTAGTGATCTCGCCCGCCAGCCTGACCACGGCCTTGGCCATGACGTGGGGCGGCGCCAAAGGCGAGACAGAAAAGCAGATGCGGAAGGCGCTGCATTTATCGGGAACCACCGATGAGGTGATGGACACCTCCGGCAAGCTTGCTCAGAGCTTGACTAATCCTTCACGCTCGGTCGTGTTCCGCATTGCCAACCGCCTATTCGGCGAGAAGACCTACGGCTTCGAGAAGGATTACCTCGACCGAACCAAGAAAGCGTACGGCGCGCCGCTCGAGCAAGTGGACTTCGTCAAGGCGGCCGAACCAGCGCGCACGTTGATCAATGGCTGGGTGGAGGAGAAGACCGAGAAACGCATCAAGGACCTGATTCCACCCAAGGCGATCGACACAGAGACGCGGTTGGTCTTGGTCAACGCCATCTACTTCCTCGGGGACTGGGACGAGCCCTTCGAGAAACAGCGCACCCAGCCCGGGCCGTTTCAGCTCGGCGGCGGCAAGACGAAGGAGGTGCCGATGATGAACCGCACCGACGGCCTCAAGATCGGTCAACTTGGTGGCGCCACCGCGCTCGAGCTTCCCTACAAGGGCGGGGAGATGTCGATGGTTTTGGTGGTCCCCGACAAGGTGGACGGCCTTGCCGCACTCGAGAAGTCGCTCGACGATAGCTCGCTCAATGCGCTGCTCGGGTCGATGAAGTCGGAGCGAGTTTGGGCGAGCATTCCAAAGTTCGAGATCAATCCGAGCGAGTCTTTGGCGCTCAAAGAGCTATTGATCGGGCTGGGCATGACGGAGGCGTTTGATCGTCGTAAAGCCGACTTCACCGGCATCGCCAATCCATCCAAAGCCGAGGACCGCTTGGTCATCAGCCAGGTGTTTCACAAGGGCTTCATTCGCGTAGACGAGCAGGGCACGGAAGCCGCCGCGGCCACCGCCGTCGTTCAAGCTCGGGCCGGCGCAGCTCCGATGAAGCCGCGCGAGTTCAAGGCGGATCGGCCGTTCATGTTCTTCATCCGCGACAACGCCAGCGGACTCACGCTGTTCATGGGTCGTGTGACGGAGCCGTAGGCGGCATGATGATCCCAAGTTCTTCTCGAACCACCTGAGAGAGGACGTACCGCTCGTTTCGACCTTCGTTGAAACGAGCGGCGGTCGCGTTGAGGAACGGCTGGTCGATCACCTCGTCGGCAGGAATGTCCTCGGTTCGGTGCTGGAGGAAGTTCTTCATGCAGGTGCGTTCGACGCGTTCTTCGCTCTCGAGCGCTCCGCCTTCGAGCACGCGCAAGCGACGCTTCCCATCGGGAAAAACGAGCTCGGGAACCACGCGGTAAGGCAGGCCAAAGGCGCGACACACGAGCGGCCTCGCGGGGTAGATCGAACAGCGAGCGTCGTCGTCGAGCAGCACGCAACCAACGCCCTCTTCACGCTCGGCGAGCGAGCGTATGCGCTGCTTGTCGGCTTCATTCAGCGTGCGGAGCCACTCGCGAATCACGTCCGCCTCGTACGCCGCGATGGTCAGCCCACCCACTCGGCCGCAACAATCCCCGCAGCCGGATTGGCACAGGAGCTCTTCGGGGTGGCGCTCGATCGTGCGTCCAAAGGCCTCGTCGATTGCGGTCCACACAGCTTGCAGTCGCGGATCAGCCACGGGCCCAGCGTAGCGAAGTTCAACGGGCCTACCAACGCTGGAGTCAGGGCAGCTCGCTCTTGAAGGCGGTCTCGAGGGGCGCAATGTCCACCACGCCAACGAACTTCTGACGGCCAATGAAGATCATCGGCAGGCCGTCTCCACCGCTTTGCTCCCAAGCCTCGAGATCCTCGGCCAACCGCTGCTTCGGCAGATCGCTGCGCAGGCATTCTTTGAAGCTCTCGATGTTGAGCCCTGCATGTTGGGCCAACGTCAGCACGCCATCATCGCCGAGCCGAGCGCCCTCCATCAACGCACGGTGCATCGGCGCGAGCTTGCCTTGCTGCTCAGCACAAATAGCCACTTCGGCCGCTTCACGAGCGCCGTGGTGCTTCTCGAGTGGGACCTGCCGAATCACCAAATGCACGCGCCCCTCGTACATATCCAAGAGCGGCGCCAGGACGTCGAACATGGTTTGGCAATGGGTGCAGCGGTAGTCCACGAACTCGACGATCGTCACCTCGCCCGCGGCTGCCTCGGCAATGTGCGACTCGATCGGGCTCGGTGCCGACGCGCACGCGGCAGTAAGGCTCAGCATCGCTAGCAAGGTCGTCCGCATACGCCAGCTTGTCGCATGCGCCACGCTGTGGCTCAAGTCCCGCCGGACTGGAGACTGGCGGTCGAGCAGCGCGGGTACTATCGTGACCTCCAGTGTCTCTTTTCCAACTCGTAAGTGATTTCTCGCCCAAAGGTGATCAGCCTCAAGCGATTGAGCAGATCTGCGAGGGGCTGAAGAGCCAGCGGGCGTTCCAAACGCTGCTGGGCGTCACCGGCAGCGGCAAGACTTTTACCGCAGCCAAGGTGATTGAGAACTACGGGCGCCCCACGCTAGTGATGGCGCCAAACAAGACGTTGGCGGCGCAGCTCTACGGCGAGTTCCGCGATCTGTTCCCGAACAACGCGGTCCACTTTTTCGTTAGCTATTACGACTACTACCAGCCCGAAGCCTACGTCCCGACGACAGACACCTTCATCGAGAAGGACGCCATCATCAACGACGTGATCGACCGCATGCGCCATGCGGCGACCCACGCGTTGCTCTCGCGTGAGGACGTGATCATCGTGGCCTCGGTCAGCTGCATCTACGGCATCGGCAGCGCCGAATCGTACGCCGGCCTGCTGATTGAGCTGGAGGCGGGCACCGAGTTCCGTCGGGACGAGCTGCTGCGGCGCCTGGTCGACATCCAATATGAACGCAACGACGTCGACTTCCACCGTGGCACCTTCCGGGTGCGCGGCGACGTCGTCGAAATTTTCCCCGCCTACGAAGAGTCGTTGGCCATCCGCGTCGAGTACTTCGGCGACGAGATCGAAGCGCTGAAAGAAGTGGATCCACTGCGCGGTAAGGTGCTCGGCTCAATCAAGCGCACGGCGATCTTCCCCGGCTCCCACTACGTGACCGAGCAAGAGCAGATGCGGCGCGCGATCAAACAGATCCGCGAAGAGCTGCGTGAGCGCCTCGACGAGTACGACAGCAACGGCAGGTTCCTCGAGAAGCAGCGCCTCGAACAGCGAACCATGTACGACCTCGAGATGATGGAGCAGATGGGCTTCTGCAACGGCATCGAGAACTACTCGCGCCATCTTTCAGGCCGAGTGAGCGGTGATCCGCCGCCAACGCTGATCGACTACTTCCCCAAAGACTTTCTGCTGATCATCGACGAGTCACATCAGACCGTGCCGCAGGTCGGCGCCATGTTCCGCGGTGACCGCGCGCGCAAGGAGACGCTGGTTGCCCATGGCTTCCGTCTCCCCAGCGCACTCGACAATCGGCCACTGAAGTTCGAGGAGTTCGAGCAGCACTGTCGTCATGTGCTCTTCGTCAGCGCGACCCCGGGTGAATACGAGTTCGAGAAGAGCGAGGGCGTGGTGGTCGAGCAGATCATCCGGCCCACGGGCTTGATTGATCCGCCGATTGAGATCGTGCCCGTAGGCGGCCAGGTGGATGACCTGCTCGGTCGGGTACGAGAGCGCGTGAAGCTCGGTGACCGCGTGCTGGTAACCACGTTGACCAAGCGTATGGCGGAGGATCTCACCGAGTACTACACCGAGCTCGGTGTCCGCGTGCGCTACCTGCATAGCGACATCGACACGCTCGAGCGCGTCGAGATCTTGAGGGATCTGCGCCGCGGAGAGTTCGACGTGTTGGTGGGCATCAACCTACTACGTGAAGGCCTCGACCTGCCGGAGGTATCGCTGGTGGCCATCCTGGACGCCGACAAAGAGGGCTTCTTGCGTAGCCCACGCTCACTGATCCAGACCATCGGCCGCGCGGCCCGCAACCTCCGCGGGCAGGTGATCATGTACGCCGACCGCATCACCCCGGCGATGAAGCAAGCGATCGAGGAGACCGACCGTCGACGCAAGATTCAGCAGACCTACAACGTCGACCACAACATCACACCGGCGACCGTGACCAAGGCCATCCTGGACATGTCGCCGACCTCGGGAACGCGCGACTACGTGACCGTACCGAAGCTCAAGCTGGCCGGCCTGGAGGCTGAGTCTTCGGCGGATTTGCCCGAAGTAATCGAGGCTTTGCGGCAAGAAATGTTATCCGCGGCCGAGGCGCTCGACTTCGAACGAGCAGCGAAGATCCGCGATCAGCTCAAGAAGCTACGCGGCGAGGGTGATGGTGGGAAAGACCCCGCTCGTGTGGGAGACGTCTCCTCCAAGGCGCAAAAGCCCAAGACTCGACCAGGAACAAAGGGCCGTTCGCGCCGCTGAGTACGCCTGCAACCACCGTCGGTTGAGTGCTACCTTCGGGGGATGCGCCTAGTTCCCCATCGTTGGGCTGCTCCACTTCTTCTCCTGTCTGCAACGTTGGCTACCGGCTGCGGCGATGATTCATCGTCCGGTGGCTCCAGCAGCGGCGGAGCACCAACTTCGGGTGGTGGAGGCGCGGGCGGCGACGGTGGCAGCGGCGGTAGTGGTGGAGCCGCCGTCGATCCAACGCAGGCTTGCGTCGATCTTGGTTTGCCATCGCTCGAATTCATCGCCGATGGCGCCGGCAATCTGCGCGGCGAGGTCGCCGGCGACTTCGAGCTCGCACTCGTAGACGGCACCACCTTCTCGCTGCAAGAGCGCTTCTCCGGCTGTGATTCGTACATCTTCTTGCCCGATACCTTGGTGGTGAGCGACTTGGACGAGAGCAGCCTTTGGGAGAAAGACCTCGATGATCTGATCGAGCTGTCGCCCAAGAACGTTCACTACTTCTTCGTCTCGCGGCGCACTGACGAGGCCGAGGCGACAGCTTCAACGACGGCGATGCAGAGTCGTATCGAAGCGGAGCTCGCGAAGCTACCCGTCGAGGATGCGGCGCATTGGGCCGAGCGGCTGCACGTGGTGAAGGATCGCGCGGCTGTGATCGAGGGCTACGTTGGAGGTTTGCTCGACGGCATTGGGCGCATCGGCTTCGCCATCGATCGCGAGCAGAAGTTGCGCGGCGTAGGCTTCCTCGCGGACGTCAATCGCTACAGCAGCGCGCTCGCTCAACAGGAGCTTTGGCCTTGGCGGTCGAACCTCGCGTATGCCGCAAACGAGGCGCTCTACATGAATGGCCAAGCCGAGCTGAGCGCGCGTCTCGCGGCAGAGGATGCCGTCGTCTTGACTATCTGGGATGGCGAGACGCTCGAGGAGTTCGCCGAGATCGATGTGTCAATTCCTTCGGCCAGTGGGATGGACGCGTTCGATACGCTGGAGCTCGAGGTCGAGAGCCGCTGCCCACTCGAGGACCAACTCGAGTTCGGCAATTGCGGCGCGTGGGATTACATCGCTTCGTTCGCGTTGCTCGAGGGCGAAACGCGCCATGAGATCTCGCGCTTCATCACCAGCTACCACCGTGAGACCCGTTGGGTGGTGGACGCCTCGGCCTTGTTGCCGCTGCTGCAAGGCGATGGGGAGCGTCACTTCCGTTGGGATTTTGCGCCTTCCTGGAACACCCAGCCGACGCGCACCCGCTTCTCGTTGCGCTTCTCCAACCAAGGCAAGGAAGCGAAGCCAACCAGCGTCACTCCGCTATGGACAGGCGCTCCCTTCAACTCGATGTACAACGCCACGCGTGAGCCTTTCACCACCACGATTCCCGCTGGCACGAAGAAAGTAGAGTTCTTCGCGATCGTGACCGGGCACGGCGCAGCGACCAGCCAATGTGCTGAGTTCTGCAACCACCAACATCGGCTCACCGCCAACGGCACTGCCTTCGACAAGGAGTTCACCGAGGCCGGCACCGAGGAAGGCTGCATCGCCGAAACGCCAAACCTGATGGTGCCAAACCAAGCAGGCACCTGGTGGTTCGGGCGGGGCGGCTGGTGTCCCGGACAACAGGTCAAACCGTGGGTGATCGACCTCACCGATGTTGCCGCGCCCGGCGAAGAACTGACCCTAACTTATGAGGGCCTGTTCGGCGGGATGACCCCGCCGGATGACGCCGGAGACATCGTGCTCTCGTCGTACCTCGTCATGCACCAATAGCGGTGCTCAAAGGCTCGGCACGCGCACCAAGACGTTGTCCCGCCCTTGCTCGACCTCGATCGTCTTGCCCGTCAACTGACGCAGCAGCTCGATCTGAGTTCGGGCGTGGAGCGAGAGCGGGCCGGTTCGAAAACACCCACCGCCCCCGAAGAGCATGGGGAGCAGCAGCTGATCGGCGAGGTGCTCGCCGACCGGTACCGTTGAATCGATGAAGGCCTGTGCCTCGCTGGCGAGGTTGGAAGCGACTTGCTCTGCTGAGATGCCACGCGCGCCGAACAAAGTAATGAGCTCGCTGGCGTGCTCGAACTGCAGCTGCGCCATAGCAACGTTTCCCGGCCCGGTCGCGGCCACATGCTCAGCCTGGACGCGCACGTGATCCCAGAAGGACGCGTAAGCCTGCGCCTCGCGCTCGGCGATGCGAGCGTCCAGACCTGCAACAAGGAAGTGCCCGGCGTGCGCGAGCAACGTCCCACGCTCAAGCAGCTCGAGCGCGCCCAAGCCAGCACACGGCTCGATCAGCGCATGAAACTCACCTCCGCCACGCGGGTACAGGCCGAACCGCTTGAAGCGCAGCTCGACCTTGGCGCCCAGCGCTCGCAAGCGCGGTACGAACACCTGTTCCAAGAAGTGAAACGGCGGTGCCATTGGGTTGTGGGTTCCACCGCGGAACACCAACGTCGACGGGCGCTTGGCGCGCAGCAGCAACGGTAACAGCACGGTCTGAAACACCAACGTCGAGCTGCCAGCCGTTTCAACGTCGAACACGTACTCACCGCCTTCCACCAGGCCCGGGGAGAACGTCACCTGCCGCGACCCGACGGAGTCCCCTTCGACACGAGCACAACCAACCGTTTGCGCGGCGCGCAGGGCTGTAAGGTGCTGACGCGCAAGCCCAGGCTTCGGCCGCCCGTGTCGCACCTTGACGATGCGAATCGCAACGCCGCTCAGCAAGCTCACCGAAAGCGAGGTGCGCAACACCTGACCGCCGCCTTCGCCCATTGAACCGTCGATCTCGAGAACCATGCTTGCAACTACGCGCGAATCGCCGGGAGCTGACGCTGGTTATTCGCGTTGCCGAGCAAGAATCCGACGTGGTCTCCTGCGTATCATCTCGTCATACGGTCACTAAGACCGCCGTTGCTTGTTCCAGGAGGAATCTATGCGTGCTTCGTTGGTTCTCGTTTCGCTCGTGCTCGCGATCTCATCGATGACTGGCTGCGTGGTCTACGCCAACGGCGGCGCTAGCGAGACAGGTGACAAGGCCATGAGGGCCGAGGGCTGGACGAAGCTGGGTGAACGTTGGGTTCAGGGAAATACAGACAGGGACGTGATCGAGGTCGGTAAGGGCGAGGGCAGGTTCCGCCGGCTCATTCTTGTCGTCGAGCACAGCGCTCTCGAGATGTACAACATGGATGTGGAGTTCCTCGATGGCACCCACTTCTCCCCCGAGACCCGCTTCAAGTTCGAGGAAGGCGTCAAGTCCCGGGAGATCGATCTTCCGGGTGATGCCCGCGGGATCAAGCGCATCAGCTTCAAGTACGGAAACGTTCCCGGCGGCGGCAAGTCGCAGATTGAGGTGTGGGGGCGCTAAAGCGGGCGCTGCAGCAAGAGCCGCCAGGCGATTAGCCCAATCAGGCCCAGCATAGCGATGACGACCAGCACCTCCACGGTGTTGGTCCCGTAGCGCAGCCTGCGGCGAACGCCACGCTTGGCCGGGCTAGGGCAGCCTCGTGCTCGACGGTTCATGCTACTTTCGGCTGATGCAGACCAGCAGCCTCCTTGTCGCGATGTTGTTCGCCAGCGGAAGTTGCCTTTGGGCTCCGCTGGCCGAGGCACAAACGATTGAAACGCCCAACGGTCACCCGGACTACCGTGTCGAGCTTGAGCCGCACGCAACCGTCGCGGTATTTCGAAATGGGCTCATCGGATTCGAAGGCAGAGGCCGTGAATCATACTTCGGGACGCCAGGGTTCGGCGGAGGCTTTCGAGCGTCGATCGAGCTAGCCGACCCTGCCTTCATTTCAAAGCTCAACAACACGGTGGGCATCACCTTCGGCATCGATGTGACGTCGTGCGAGGTCTGTTCGAACGACGCGGTCTTGTACTTCCCAGTGGCCGTGCAGTGGAACTTCTTCTTTTCCAAGGAGTGGGGGGCTTTCGGTGAGCTTGGACCAATGATTCGTGCGGACTTGGGCGACGAGGTTCTGCCGGATTTGTACGCTCAGGTTGGCGGGAGGTACCTGTTCAGCGATGAGGTAGGGCTAACCTTGCGGATTGGCTACCCGTTCGTGACGTTTGGGGTGAGCTTTTTCGCGGGCTAACCACGCGCGGCCACCAAAGGTTCTTTAACGAGGCATGGGCGCTGCTTGGCGCTAAGCTTGTCCTCGAATGACTTGGTTGGTCGCGATTCTGGGGCTTGGCCTGTTGATGATCGTCCACGAAGCTGGGCACTTCTTTGCCGCGCGAGCGTTTGGTTTGCGCGTCTTGAAGTTCTCGGTTGGGTTCGGTCCTACCTTCTTCAAGGTCGAGCCGGAGGACGGTCACTACTACCTGAATACGGTGGGTGGTCGCATCAAGGTCAAACTGTGGAAGCACAACCCTGAGAAGCACGGTCCAACAGTCTTTCAGGTGGCGATGATCCCGTTCTTCGCCTTCGTTCAGATCGACGGGATGAACCCACTCGAGGAGAGCGCGCCGGACGACAAAGGCTCCTATGCGAACGCCTCGCTGCTGGCTCGGGTCAGTACGATCATCGCGGGTCCCTTGGCCAACTACGTCTCGGCGTCGTTGTTTTTCTTTTTGCCGGCCTACTTTGCCGGAATGCCTCCGGGCCCCGAGGATCGCTTCGTTCGGCCCATCCCGGACAGGCCTGCCATCGCCGCCGGCTTCCAAGAAGGTGATGAGATCGTGGAGGTCAACGGCACCCGCGTGAAAACCTGGGCGCAGATGAGCGAACACATCTCCTCGGCAAAGGAGGAGATCCCGATCGTCGTTAAGCGCAACCAGGAGGAGTTGACCTTGCGCGTGAAACCAACGGTCGTTGAAGACGGTCGTTCCATCATTGGCGTCGCGCCCTTGCCGCGCAAAGCGGACTTTAGTTCGGCTGGTAAGCACGCCATCGTGGCGCCCACACGGGCTGTCCGCGAGCAGCTCTCTTCGCTGGGCAAGCTCTTCACCGATAGCGACCAAGTCAAGCTCGGCGGTCCCAAAGCGATGGTCGAGACGATGAACGAGGCTGCCAAGCACGGCTGGGCCGACTTCGTGACGTTCCTCGGCCTGCTCTCCACCATGCTGGCGGTGTTCAACCTGCTGCCGGTCCCAGCGCTCGACGGCGGCCGACTGATGTTCCTCAGCTATGAAGCGGCCACCCGCAAGCGGGCGAATCCGACGGTTGAGATGCAGATCCACGCGCTTGGCTTCGTCGTTCTGTTCGCGGTGATGATCTACGTCACGCTGGCCAACGATTTCAACCTGGGCGGCTCGAAGTAGCGCGTGGACGGAGAGGCTCCGTCTGCTCCGTCGGTGATCGAGGCCGACGCCGCTATCGAAGCGCCCTTTGATCCGGGCGCTCCTGCAACGTTACCTCCCCTCGCGCACCGCTCGGTGTTGCTCGACCTCGACTACACGGGCGCGGGCATCGCGGAAGACAATGGGTCAACCTTCGCGATTCTGGCGCGAGTCGGAGGTGAGGTGCCGATTTACGAGGACCGCTGGCACGCCGGCTTCGCGTGGGACTTCGTATCTGCGGCGACAGCGGGTGAGGGCCGCGCGTTGGTGTACGGCAATCCGGAGGTTTGGCTGCGTGGGGTGAACCTGCATGAGAGCGGCCTTGGCGCGGGCGGTGGGCTCGGCGTGGTCGTGCCGTTACCGCGCCAGAGTTCCTCGCGCGAGCTCGGCGTAGTCGACAACATCCGTGTGCTACGGCCCTGGGACACCGGCACTTGGAAGAGTGAGATGCTCACCTTTCGACCGTCCTTCGATCTGCGATACCTGTTCAACCCCTTCAACTTCCAAGTCCGCCAAGGGCTTGATTGGTCCTACGACTTCGATGCAGCCCGTTCTGACCTCGTGGCTCGGATTGGAACCTACGCCGGGGTGGACTTGGTCAAGTCGATCACCGCGGGCGTCGAGCTCTGGCAGACGTACTCCATCACCGCGGACGTCGAGGACAACCAACGTGCTGCCTTTACGCTTTCCCCGTTGATTCGCTTTCGCGTCGATCCAATCGAGCCGGGCTTGTCGTTGCTGGTTCCACTTTCAACGCCGCTCGAGGGCATCGCAACAGGGTATTTCGCGGTCCGCATTCACGTGCGTATGGCGCTTGGGAAGACGACAGCCGTAACCTACGAACCGTGAAGAGTCCGTGGCAGTCACGAGCGATGCTGACGCTGATGGTTGGCGCATTTCTCAGCGGCGCCGCAGGGTGCTCAACCACCAAAGTCAGTTTGCGAGAAGGTCCGCGTGAGTACGTGGCCACCGACTATGAGGACGTACTCGAAAATTGGACGCGCTCGAGTGACCTCATCACCCTGCGCGATCTCGACAACTTGCTCAAACCGACTGCAACCTTCGAGTCGTGGGACTTTCGCTGGTCGTACGTCATTCGCTACGTGGACGACTATCGTGTGACCGTAGATCAGCGGAAGAAGCTGCTCGACTCGACGCTCGCCGAGACGAAAGACGCGCATCACTTCTTCGTGGCGATCACCGGGGGGGAGCGTCGTCAGAACGATCTGACCAAACCCGATAGCGCTTGGATTGTCCGGCTGATCGACAGCACCGGGAATGAGGTCGCGCCCAACGACATCAAGATCATCAAGCGACCGAACGCTATTGAGCGCACGTACTACCCGTACATCACCGTGTTTCATCAGGTCTTTCGCATCCGCTTTCCACGCGCCAACGTGGACGGAAAGCCTTCGATCGCGCCCAACGCCGAGTGGTTTGGTCTGCGTTTTGCCGGCGCCCAAGGCTCAACCGAGCTTGTCTGGGACATGGACCTGGACGAGCCGCGAACGGAGGCTCCGGCTCAGCCCAGCCCCGCTCAAGGCGCGAGCCCCGACGCCTCCGCTTCACCGCCGCCTTAGCAGCGTCGCTTCACGAGATCCGCAGCAACTCAAGCAACGTTGGCAGCACCGAGAAGAGTTCGACCGTGCCCATGCGCGTGGCTGAGAGCACCACCGCACCCTCGCTGCCAGCAACCAAATCTCCGGAGAGCGCACCGCCCTCGAGCGCGAGTTGCGGCAAGACGAAGTCTCCAGCGCCAAACTCGCTACCATCGGCGAGAACGAGGGTGCCTGAACCAACGACGGTGAGGCCAGGCAGCTCAGCGCCAGCCGCGACGAACACCGAACCCGCCTCGATCGATCGCGCAGACATCCGCTCGAGCGCCGCAAAACGACTGCTCTCATCGAGATCTCCCAGCGGCCCCATGGTTGAACCTGCGAGGGCGGACAGCCGGTCGGAGTGCCGCACGAGCTCGTCGCGCACCCACGAGGCGTTGACCAACGCTGCGTCCAACGCTGCGCGGTCCCAGGTCGCGAGCTTTGAGGCGCCGGTCGCCACCACTCGAATCCTGGTCGCGTCCGAACGACTCACGAGCGCGGGCGCCAGAGCACCGACTTGCACGTGCTGAGCAGCCGCGTCGGAGACGGTGGCGCAAACGACAGCCGAACCATTGAGCAGCAAGATGGCACCGGTCGAAGCGACCTCCTCCTCTGCGCCAAGCTCGACGATTCGGGCTTTCTCCAACAACACGCCAAAAGCTGCGGGCGTGAGATCGGTAAGGCCTTCCACCGTCTCGAGCGCGACGCCGTGCAGCTGAAATGAAGCCGGTGGAGAGCTAGCGCGCGGCGGGGCGGGCGGCGGGGTGGAGGGCGCCACCACTGGCGTTGGAGCAGCTGGCGCTGGCGCTGGAGCGGCAGGCGAAGGCTGCGGGGGTGGAGCTGGCGCTGGTGGAGTCACCGACTCAATTGGCGCGCTTGGTGGACGCGAACGCGGGCGAACCAAAGGCTCTGAAGCGCCTGCAGATGGGGGGAAAGAGGGGGCTGGTTCACTCAAGCGTCGCGAAACAGCGGCTAGCGTTGCCACCTCGGGAGCCACCGGCGTTGCATCGATCACCGCCGACACCGACTTCGGCTCCTCGGCGGGCGGGGCCACACTCGGCCGTGCAGGAAGGGGTAGTCGCGGCTGAACAGTTGGCCGCCGCTGTGCAGCCGGAAGAGTAGCAGGCGGCGGCTCACTGCGATCTTCGCCAGGCGCGCGCACAGCGAATGGAGCCGGTGGCGGGACGCTCTTGCGCTCACCTTGGCTCGGCGGCCCAATCGAAGCGGAGCGGGGCTGGATGGTTGGCCGGCGCGGAGGTGGCGGCCGCGCGACGGTTTGTTCTGCGGCACCAACCGACTTGTTGTCGGCCGGGACCTCCAGCTTTGGCTCAGCAGCCCTCGGCTCCGCGGGCTTCGGCTCCGCGTGTTGTGACGCGGGTGCAGGTTCCGCTCGTGACGCGGGTGCAGGTTCCGCTGCTCGTGACGCGGGTGCAGGTTCCGCTCGTGACGCGGGCGCAGGTTCCGCTCGTGACGCGGGTGCAGGTTCCGCTCGTGACGCGGCCTCGAGAGTGGCCTCGGTTGCCCGCTTGCTCTCAGGGCTTTCGGGGATAGCGGCCAGGATCGTCCCGGGGAAGGTGCCCGAGCGCTTTGGCGGAGGCGGAGGCGGTTTGCGCTTGAGCGTGACCTCGAGCGGTGGTGCCGAAGTGAGCACGTCGGCGTCGTCAGGGCCGGTCAAATCGCTGCGGTTGTGCACCGTTCGCGGAGGCGGATCACTCGGGGGAAGGTCATCGGACCAAGGGTCGAGAATCGGTGCGCGTGGACGCTTCTTCGCCACCACCCGTTCAATGCGTGCGGCCCGCTCTGCGTCCGCTTGGCTTGGCGCCTGGGTGACCACCGCCGGTGCAGCATGGCCGCCTGAGCGCAACAACGACTCGTTAACAGTGGGCTTGCGAGATGACTCACGCGCGTCGTCCGCGAGTGCGCCCAATCTCGAGACAGCGGCGGGAAGCGTTTGGGCTTGCGGCCGTGAAGCCTCCGCGCGCGACGCATCATGGCTTTCCGGCGGGCTGCTCGGCCTCCGTGTCGATGGGAAGGTCTGCATCGGTCTCGAGGGAGGCGTCTCACCCTTGGACGAATTGAGCAGATCGACCGGTGGCATCAACCGCAGGTCGTTCGTCTCCTCCTCGATGAACTCCGGTTCGAGCTCCATCGTTGGCTGCGGCTGCCGGCGAGCTTCGGACCGCATCGCGATCTCACGTGCTGGTTCCTCGGGAGAAGCCTCAGCTCTTGGCGAGGGAATCAGCCAATGGTCGAGGTCAGCTGCGTTCTTCTTCAGGGCTTCGGCGCGAGCCTGATTCCCTGCGGCTGAGGCCGCGTCCGCAGCACGGCGCAACCAAACGAGCGCTTCTTTGCGTTCGCCGCGGTTCCACAACGCTGTTGCGGTCTGGAGTGCCCAAGCAACGTCTTCGACGTCTTCAGGCAACGCATCTGGAAGGAGCGAGATCTCATGCCCCATATGGAACTCGGAAGAAGCACACGTATCACACAGCCTTGAGGATGTGCGTCATTTGACGTGACCCGTGCGCAGACACCTGGAGCCCCAATTGGACGGGCAACGTTCAGGCGGCTGCGGACTTCTTCACCCCGGAGCACGGTGACCCGGGCTCCTCCTGAGATGCGCGCGCACGTTCAGTGACCTCAGCAACGCCAACCGTGGAAGGGCCTTCCCCCGGCATCCGACGAGCCAAGAACCCAATGAGCGTCAACCCAGCCGCACGAGCCTCTTGGGGGAGGTCACACTCGCGGAGGAAGCAAGCAAGCTCAGCAATAAGGCGCGTGCGATCGCACTCGGAACGCATCGCCCGTAAATGAAGCAACAGACGAACAAAGTCAAAGGGGACGTTGCGATTTGTGTTGCAATTGTTGAGAAGAGCGTGCTTCCCCGTCCACGCAAGAGTCATGCCCCCGGCCTAGAGCTGCGTGTTCACTGCTCGGCGTCGCCAACAAAGACGACCGCGCGCCCTTGTGAGGCGCGGTTCAAATCGGATCGATCAGGACTTCGCGATCCTTCGCCCCATTGGCTGGGCCAACGAGCCCACGTCGCTCCATCGTCTCAACGAGTTTTGCGGCGCGGTTATAGCCAATCGCAAGCTTGCGCTGCAGCCACGAGGTCGAACAGCGTCGCGTCTCTGCAACGATGCGGATGGCCTGGTCGTAGAGGGCGTCGGCCTCGCCATCGTCTTCGTCGGCTGCAGAGCCTTCCTCATCACGCGGCTTGAGGATGTTCTCGTCGTAAACGGGCTTGCCCTGAAGGCGCAGGAAGTCGGTTACTTTCTGGGTTTCCTCTTCGCTGATGAACGGACACTGAACGCGTCGCACGTCGTTGGTGCCATTCATCTTGACCAACATGTCACCGCGACCGAGCAGGTGTTCGGCGCCCTGCTCATCAAGGATGGTGCGCGAATCCACCTTCTGCGAAACGCGGAAAGCCACGCGGGTGGGGAAGTTGGCTTTGATCATGCCCGTGATCACATCGACGCTGGGCCTCTGGGTCGCCAGGATCACGTGCATGCCTGCAGCACGAGCCTTTTGAGCCAAGCGAGCCACGCTAGCTTCTACTTCTTTGCCCTGCTGCATCATGAGGTCGGCGAATTCGTCGACCACGATCACGATGTACGGAAGCTTGGCGATGGGCTCGACATCACTGCCATCCTTCGCCTGATCGACGTCGATCGACGTACCGTCCGCTGCTTGTGCAGAGACCTTGGTCACCGGCGGCTTGGGGGCCTTCGCCTCGCCGCGCAGAACCTTCGCAACAAAGCCGTTGTAGGTGGTGATGTTCTTGGTGCCTGCGTTGGCAAACAGCTGATAGCGCCGCTCCATTTCATCCACCGCCCAGCGCAGCGCGTTGGAGGCTTGCTTCATGTCGGTCACCACCGGAAGCAGCATGTGCGGAATGCCGTCGTACGGCGCGAGCTCGACGACCTTGGGATCGATCATCAGCAGCCGCAGTTCTTCCGGCGTTCGACGATAAAGCAGGCTAACCAGAATGACGTTGAGACCGACGCTCTTACCTGCGCCGGTGGCACCAGCGACGATCACGTGTGGCATCGAAGCGAGGTCGGCAAAGTAGGGCGCGCCGACGATGTCGCGCCCCATCACGCACGGAAGCGGCGCCGCCATCTCGATGAAGCGACGGTCTTCCACGAGCTCTCGGAAACTCACAGGGGCGCGCTTGGGGTTGGGGACCTCGAAGCCGATGCGGTTCTTGCCGGGGATCGGCGCGATGATGCGCACCTTGCGAGACAAGCCGAGCGCGAGATCGTCGGCCAGGCTCGCGACCTTCGAGACCTTGGTGCCAGCGGCGGGAACGACTTCGAACGTCGTCACGGTGGGGCCAGGGTGAATCTCTTCGACCTTACCGCTCACGCCGTAGTCGGAGAGCGTCTTCTCCAAGGCAACCGCCGTGGAACGCAGTTGGTCGCCGTTGACCTCGAAGGAGCTGAGATCTTCGGCAGGGTCTAGAAAGTCGAAGGTCGGCAACCGGAAGCCATCACCAATCGCCGGCACGACTTTGATGTCGACCTTCTCGACCTCGCGCGCGGCCGAGGTATCGACGATCACGATTCCAGCTGCCGGCGAGGGCTCTACCACGGGCTTCGCTGGCGCTTCCTTCGCAGGCACTTCCTCGGCCAACTCGGGCTCCGGAGTCTCTAGCTTTTCGGGCGTCTCAAGCTTCGCTTTGGACTTTGGAGCTGCCTTCGTCGGGTCGCTCACCGGCTTCTTGGGAGCAACGACTTCCACCGGCATGATCGGCGAGGGCGTAGGCACATCTTCGAACGTGACCAACTCGCGCTTCTTGCCGCGCTTGGGAGCAGGGCTTTCGGCTACGACCGCAGGCGGGGCTGGCGCGACTTTGGCCGCAGCACGCGGGGCCGGAGCTGGAGCGGGCGGCTCATCAAAGCTGGGCCAACCGGGGGAAAGATCGTTCTTCGTGCGGGGAGCTACTTTGCCGACGTCACGGGTCAACTGACCGTCGACGTCGCACAGCGTCGCGATGATCGCCTCTTGATCCTCTTCGACGATGGTCGGCACCGACGAGGCCTCTTTCTTGGAGCGCTCGAGTTCGGCGTGCTCGCGTGCCTCGATCCATGCCTCGTGTAGGGTGCGCAGCCCGGCGAACCCGCGATCGGCGATCAAGTTCGCAAATCGCGCGGCCGTCTTCAAAGCCTCGATGAAGGAGAAGGACGCTCGATTGATCAGGATCAGCGCGATCAACGTCACGCCGATGATGAACGAACCCACCGCGCTGAAGAGCGCTCGCATGAGCTCGCCGGCGAGCTCACCGATCGAACCGGCGATCGGCATCGCTTGGTGAATCAAGCTGCCGGCAAATGCGACGTGCAGCAGCGCAGCAGCGAGCGTTGCCACCGCAGTATCGCCCGCCACGCGAAGAGCCAGGCGTCGATGAAACGCCCCATCCGCTCGCTCGTTGCGGTCGAGCAGCGGCATCCCGATCAGGATCAGCTCGAGCGGCAACAGCCAAGCAACAGCCCCAACCGCAGTAACCAAGAGTTCGGCGATCGACGCGCCAACAGGACCGACCCAGTTCCGTCCTTCGATGTGGGGGCGCATCGGGTCGCAACGAAACGATAACAACGCCAACGTCGTGTAAAGGGCGCTCGCAAACAGCAGCACGGCAGACGCCTCGCGGGCGAACGAGTGCGCCATACTGCGTGCACTGGCAGGCGAGGTCGTTTCGGCGACCGTCGCGCCTTCACGCTTGGGTGCAGTGGCCAACCAGGGGATCTTCAATGGCGTTCAGTGGTTTTGGGTCTTCAGAGACGAAGGTTCTGCGCTGTTTCCACTAGAAGGCCAAGGCACCTGGGGCCAAGTTTGCATGAACCTCGCTGCAAGATTGCCCTGCCGAGGGTTTCCCTTTATGTGGTGCTGGGGCTTCGAGGCTGGGAACTACTCTTGTGAGCAGTCCCCAGAGCCAACCCGTAGTCCGAGTTCCACTCAGGCAAAAAATCTTGGGCCTTTACGCACTCCACAAGTACGATGGCCGCTCCTTCGGGATGAACGACAAGAATGCGAAGCCTTGGCACTTTCGGGCGCCTCTTTAAGCGAATCAATTCACTGCAACTCGTTCTGACCCTCGCGGGTTCGAGCGCGCTGGCGGTTGCTGCTCCGGGTTGCCGAGTGGACGAGCAAGATCTCGCCCGCTGGGAAACGACTCAGCGCGGCCCCGACAAGATCCGCGCGGTCGTAACTCACGACAAGTACGAGTTGAACCTGCGGGTGGAAGCGGCGTTGTCGCTGATCCGCATGCCTGCGCGCGGCGGGCGCTTCGTCGGTATCGACATCTTGGTCGAGTCGCTGGGCGCAACCCCCGCCGGGGATCGGGAGAAGATCGTCAACGGCCTCATCCCGGCGATCATCGTGCAGCTCAAGAAGGATCCGCCTGCGGCGCAGGCTGGGCAGCCGGCACCGCCGGATCCCTCCTTCCCTTACAAGGACGCGAGCTACGCGTTGCTCCTCGCGTCGGAGAATCCTTCGCTCGTATCGGATGAGAAGCTGCGAACCGATCTGCGGGCGGCCCTCGTTGAGTGGGCGATGAAAGATTTCGAGCGTCGTCTCGAAAACCGCAACCAAAAGTACGGCATGGAGCAGCTCCTGCGCATGCTCGGCTCAGACGGCGTAAAGCAGCTACCCGAGAAGGTGACACGAGACTCGCGCCAGCTCGACAAGATCGCGAGTCTCGTCGACGAGCTCGGCACGCCTTCAACCCGCGAGGCTGCGTCGGCGAAGTTCGTTGAAATCGCTCGCTGGATCGTCACCCCTGCCTGGATCGACGCCAAGAAGCCGGTGGTTGAGGCGGCCAACGCGAGCCTGCCCAAACCGCCAACCGCTGATGAGCTCAAGGCTCAGCTCGAGACCTACCAAGATGAAGAGTTTGCCCGTCTCTTGGGTTCACTCAAACGCGTTGGCGGCCGAGCTGCAGTGGATTTCTGTCTTGAGTACGCAGCCGACGGCAAGAACAAGAAGGAGCGGCGGATGTTCTCGTTGGCCGCGCTCGAGCTGCGGCTCGACCCGAAGAACGCTGATGACGTCAAGCGCATCTTCAGCATCGCGACCAGTGACTCTCCACCCGAAGTGCTCGACCTCGCCTTCCGCCGTATCGGTGAGATGCCGCGCGATGCCGTGATTGAAAAGCTCTACGAAGCCTTCAAGACCGACAAGTGGAAGGTGCGCCGCTCCGCAGCATCAATCGTGCTGAAGATGGCGACCGACGCGAAGCACATCGACGAGTTTTTCAGCAAGCTCCCGCTCGACAAGGAGCCGAAGGGCTTCGCGCGCGGCGAGGCCATCAACTACGGCGCGATGATCGGAGACGTCGCCAAACTCGAGCATCGTGCAATCGTCGACAAGTACTTGCCCGAGGCAATACCGATTGCCCAGCGCGTCAGCGCGGCGAGCTTCTACCTAGTCCACGGCAAACCGGACGACGTGAAGAAGACGCTTGCGGCGTTGGAGCTCGACAAGGTTCCGCTGCCCGTTTGCGATGCAGCAGACGAGGAATGCAAGTGGACTTGCTACGTACCCAAAGACGGAAAACCGAGCGAGAGTGAACTCCGCGAGGTCAAGACATTCGGTGAATACGTCAAGCTGTGCGTTGAACCGGCAATCGCGGAGCGAGAGAAGAAGTGAAGGTCGACCATGAGCGCTGATCCCAATAAGAAGAGCGCACGTACGTTTCAATGTCGGGACGTCCTTTGGGAGACGTTCGAGCAGATGGCACGCGAGCTCGAGTGCTCCATCGACTACCTCATCAATGAGTCGATGAAGCAGTACGCGCGGCAGCGTAGCTACACCCCGTCGCCTCAAGGTGGGCCGCCCGGGCCTCGAACACCGTTCCCGCCGGCGAACAACCCGACGCCGCCGCCACCGCCTGCCCCCAACCCGATGGGTCAAATGGGTGGCGGGATGATGCCGCCGAACTACGGCCCGCCGAATCAACAAGGGTTCGCACCGCTTCCCCCGCCGGGAGGCTACAATCAGGGCAACTCGCGGCCTCCGCCGATGGGCCCTGGCCCTGCAGCTCCTCCTCCCAAGCGGCCGAGCGTACCGCCCCCGCCGCCTCCTCCCCCTCAAGGTCGGCCGCCGGGCCCGCCCCCGAGCATGCGGCCCAACGGCAACCCGCCCCCGCCGCCCCCGATGGGCACTGCGCGAGGCAACGTCCCGCCGAAGCCGCCTAGCGTGCCCCCTCCCCCTCCCCCGCCGCCGCAACAGCAGTTTGGAGCGCCGCAGCAGGGCTACTACCAGCAGCCGCAGCAGCCGCAACAACCACAGGGGTTCCCGCCGCCAGCGCCGTACCCGCAGCAGCCCTTCAATCCAATGATGGGAAGCCCGCAGCAACAGCACCTCGCGCCGCCTCCCCCGCCGCCGCCGCCACCTCCCCCGCCGCAACCCCAAGCCCAGCCACAAGGTGGGCCGGCAGGTTCGACGCTGCACATCGTCTATCAAGGCCAGCGATATCCGGTCACCAAGGATCGGTTCATCGTTGGGCGCGGCAAGCAGTCAAGCGACATGACGATCAAAGATCCGAACGTCTCTCGACAACACGCGATGGTCGAGTACCTCAACGGCCAGTACTACATGGTGGATATGGGCTCGACGAACGGCGTCGAGTACAACGGCCAACGCATCGCTCGTAAGCAGATCGCCGAGGGCGACCTGTACCGAATCTGCGATCACGAGATTCGCTTCTCCTACCGGTGAAAGCCGTGCGGTTGCGTGCGAGGGGTCGGCAGGTCCTTCGCACGCTAGTCGTGGCTGGTTTGGCGCTGAGCCTAGTTTCCGCAGAGGCCCAGCCAGCCGATCGCTGGGAGTTGCCTGCGGGGCCTCAGGCGCAAGGCCCATGGTATGGCAGCGACGCGCCGTTGCCTGCGTGGGCAACGGCAGTGCGCATCTTGCGGACCGACGAGTCGCTGCTCGTTGATGCGTCGAAGGGCGCTGCGCGCCGCGGTTCTGCTGCGCGTGAGGCCCGCTTGCCGCTGTTTGCGGCGCGCGGTGGAGCCGGCTGTTCGAGCCCCTGGTATTCGGTGGGTCCGGAGGCCTGGGTCTGTGGGGACAACGTTGAGTTAAGCCGCGGAACTCCCATCCCGGCGGACGTCAAAACCTACCCGCACAGCGCAGACGGCCTTCCCTATCGCTACTACTTCGTTGGGCCAAACGGGACGAGCACGTTCAAGAGGCTGCGCGAGGTTGGCGTCGGTGAGCCGGCGCAGGTGCTCGATCCGGGGTTTGCCGTCGGTATCTTGGAAGAACGCTCCTTCGAAGGACAACGCTACGGCCTGAGCGGCAATGACTACTGGATCCCGATGTCGGATCTGAACCCGGCGCGGCCGATCAGCTTTCAGGGAGCTGAGGTGCCCGTGAGTGACCACAAGCAGGTTCCGTTCGGCTGGGTGGTCGCGAGCAGCGCCCGCGTCTATTCGAAGCCCAATCGCGCGGCGATCACGAGCGAGTCACTGCCGCAGTTCATGCGCGTCGACGTCGTGCCGGAAGCCGGCCCAAGCAAGCCAAGCGACTTCCTCCAGCTTGGCGAAAAGCGATGGGTCTTGGCCAAAGAGGTGCGCCATCAAAGTGTTGCCAGCCCTCCGGACGAAGTGAACGTCAACGCGCACGAGCGTTGGATCGATGTTGAACTAGCCAGCCAGACGCTTACGGCGTTCGAGGGTGACCAGCCGATCTTCGCCACCATCGTGTCCACTGGCAAAGGCCGGCCAGGTTCGGCCAACGCTACTCCGAAGGGGACCTTTCGCGTGTGGGCCAAGCTCGGGGCGGCCAACATGGACAACCTCGAAGACGAGGGCGCAAACCGCTTTTGGCGGATGGAGAGCGTCCCCTACGTCCAATATTTTTCAAAAGGAGTGGGGCTTCACGGTGCTTATTGGCACCGCGGCTTCGGCAACGTCCGCAGTCACGGCTGCGTCAACTTGGCGCCGCTCGACGCGCAACGGCTGTTCTATATGACCACGCCCCGATTGCCCGCGGGCTGGACGGCGGTGCTGCCCAGCGAACACGAACTCGGTACTGTCGTTCGTGTTCGCTGATGCGCTCAGCTGAGCTGCGACCTCCGACAGCTCAAACGCCGAGCAGCTGAACCAGCTTGTCGCGATTGGTCAGACCCACGTGCTGGGCGATCTTCTGGCCGTTCTTGAAGATCATGACCGTCGGCACGCTGCGCACGCCGTACTTTTGCGCGGTTCCGGGGGCATCGTCGATATCGCACTTACCGACTCGAACCTGACCAGCGAAGTCATCCGCCAGCTTCTCGACGATGGGAGCGAGTTGTTTGCACGGCCCACACCAAGTGGCCGTGAAGTCTACGAGGACCGGGACATCGCTCTTGAGCACGTCTGCCTCGAAGTTTGCATCGTTGAAGGCCTGCACGTTCTTGCTGCCCATCACCATTCTCCTTGCGTTTGAATAGAGGCGCACCCGCCGGTTTGGAACGGTGGTGGGGTTGCCTGCGGGTCGTTAAGGTAAGCGCCAAGTAGGCGTGCGGCAAGTGGAGCGAGTGAGCAACACTGGATTGTTGGTGGTGACACCAACACTCAACGAGCGTGACAACGTTCGGGTCTTCGCGCACGGGCTGTTTAACAGCTGCCCCGAGGCCCATTTGCTTTTCGTCGACGACGACTCACCCGACGGAACGGGTGCAGTGCTCGACGAACTCAGCGCCGAAGACCCGCGGGTCCACGTACTTCATCGGAGCGGCAGGCTTGGTCTGGGCTCGGCCTATGTGGACGGCTTCGTGTGGGGGCTCAGCAACGGCTACCAGCGCATCGCCGAGATGGACGCCGATCTGTCTCACGATCCGAGGGACCTACCAAAGCTAGCTGCAGCGCTCGACGACGGGGCCGATCTTGCGCTCGGATCGCGCAATATTGCGGGAGGAGGAGTTCGCGGGTGGGGAGTCGGTCGTCACCTCCTGTCCAAAGGTGGGTCGGCCTATTCACGGCTGGGCCTCGGAGTATCGATCAGAGATATGACCACCGGCTTCAAGCTCTACAGCCGACGAGCGCTGCTCACGATCGAGCCGATGAGCCTCCGCTCGAATGGCTATGCCTTCCAGATCGAGACCACCGTGCGAGCGCTCCGCCGAGGCCTGCAGGTCGTCGAGGTCCCCATTGTTTTTGTCGACCGCCGGGTGGGCCAATCGAAGATGAACCTCGGTATCTGTGTGGAAGCGTTTGGCTTCGTCCTACGCACGCGAGCCAAAGGCGCATTGGGCTTTTGACGGCCAGGAAAGCGGCTCCGCCGCAGGCGGTCTCTGCTAGCCTGCGCGGCAGGTGGGGGTGCTGTCGCTCTCACAAGACCATCCGCCAGTGTCAGTTAGTAGCCCCCATCGCATTCGTGACTCACTCATTGGAACGGCGCTGAAAGGAAACGCCGGGCGCACGTTCTATCTGCGAGAGCTCTTGGGTGAAGGTAGTCAGGGCTGGGTCTTCAAAGCGAACTACGATGATCCCGACGGCTTTTGGATCGTGGTCAAGCTGTTGCGACCGGAGGGCCTGAGCCAGGAGACGTTGGAGCGCTTCGAGCGGGAGACGCGCGCGCTGCAAGTGTTGGGCGCTCAAGCGACGCCCAACCCCAACATCGTGCGCTTCTACGACCACGGGATCCACAACCTGAAGTTGTATGGCGCAGACCTGCTGCTGCCCTTCATCGCCATCGAGTACGTCAACGGCCCAACGCTCGCGAGCGTGATTGACGCGACCTACGGCCAAGGGATGTCGGCCTCCCGCGTGCTCCGAATCATGCGCCAGGTATCGCACGCGCTGACGACGGTGCATGAGAACAACATCGTCCACCGGGACTTGAAGCCGAGCAACATCCTGCTTGAAGACCAAACGGGTCGCGAGGTCGCCAAGATCACCGACTTCGGCTTGGTCAAAGCCCCAGCGCTGTCCTCGAAGGCTACCGCCACCATCGCGGGCGCGACCTTGGGCTACGCGCCGCCCGAACAGTATGAGCTCGGGAACAGCCGGGTCAGCCCGCGCACCGATGTCTTCTCGTTCGGCGCAATTCTGTTCGAGATGCTTAGCGGTCGCGTCGCCTTCCCGCACATCCAAGGCGACAGCCCGCTGCGCACGGTGGCACGCATGCTCACCGGCGAGCGCCCATCGCTCGCCAAACATACGTTGACGCTCGCGCCAGAACTCGGGCGTATGCCAACGGCCATCACAACGCTCGATCACGAAATTGCACGAGCAACTGCGGCTGATCCATCGGCCCGGCATGAATCGGTGGCGGCCTTGTGGTCGCCCGTGGAAGAGGTATTGCGCGTGCTCGTGCAGCGGGAGAGTTCGGCCTCGAGTCCGCATCAGCCCAAGGCGCATACGGTTGGAAGAACCACGGCATCGATGCGAGTGGCGCCGCTCGCTCGCGAGCGATTTCGAGCTGGCGCCTTCCTACCCGAGCTCGATCTCTACTTTGCGTTGGGCATGAACGGTCTTTACACCGCGAGCAAAGGAACGTGGCGTGCGCTCTCCTTCTCCATGCCGCTCGACGTGCGAGCCATTCGCGGGGTCGCTCGCCGAGGGCATGATCACGTGCTCGTGTTCGGCGATAGCGGCCTCGTAGCGAGCGTGGATTTTCGAGGCGTGGTCACTCCCTTTCGCATGCCGGACGCCGACTGCAACTGGTTCGGCGCCTTCACCGATGACGGGGATTGCATCCTAGCGGGTGAGCGTCGCTCACGAGCCATGGGCGTCCTGGCCGAGATCGGCAATAGCGTCCACCTCCACAACATCGCCGGCACCACGCGGCTTCACGCGGCCACGCGGCTATCTTCGGGGGCGCTCTTGTGTTGCGGAAGTCATGGGGATCTCGTGCAAGTCTCAGCCAACCATCAGCGTGAGGTCCCGTGGGGAAAGACGGGCCACCTGTTCTCGTTGGCGCGAAACCAATACGGAGCCTTCGCGGTAGGTAGCGGCGGGCACGCGCTCTCGATCACGATGACTACCAGCTTCGATCGCGACACCAGCGGGGAGCTCACCTGTTCGCTGGAGAGCGTTCACACCACCAAAGATCTCGCTGCCACCAAGCTGGGCCCCCGAGGAACGGCGTGGGCGGTGGGACAGAACGCTCGCTTGCTCGAGCGGCGTGGCGCCATTTGGCAGCGCGTACCGATCGAAGGCCTGGCCGACAACTTCATCGCGCTCGATATGACCGCGACCAGCGTGCTGGTGCTCTCCGAAGATGGCACCTTGATCGAAAATCCGCTGTAAACGCGCTAGCGAATTAGGCCGAGATCGTCGGCGGCCAGCAGGTAGCTGCCGAGCATGCGGCCTTGTTTGGAGAGCGCACGCGGGGTCGACATTGCGGCGAGCAAGGCCGATGCTCGCACGCGCAGCGACTCGTCGTTGCGCTGCACGGCGAGCCGGGCGAGCAGCCGCACCACCAGGACGTTGCTCTCGAAGGGCCTCCTGCGCTGAGAGAAGACGCCCACTGCGTTGGGATCGGCGGTGGAAGCGAAGAAGCCACCTTCAGGTGAGGCGAAGTCGAGCTCGATCCGTTGGGCAATGTGAAGGGCTACCTCGGCATAACGAGGCTCAGCGCTGGCCTGCGCTAATTCAACGAGCCCCAACCCGAGCGACGCAGCGTCCGCGAGAAAGCGGCGGCTTCGATCTCGCTCATTCCCGCGGAAGACGCGGCCTTCGGCGTCGACGTTGGAGGCGAGCAGCTTGTCCGCCGCCTTGCGTGCGACCGCGATCACTTGCGGATCAGCCACAGCCGCGCCGAAGTTGCTGACCGCGGTGATCGCGAGGCCGTTCTCGAACGGATAGGTGCTCTTGTCGATGCGAGGCATACCGAGCGAACGCCGCCCGGCGTCGTCCTTTTGATAGAAGACGTGGCCATCGACGAAACGCGCCGTGGGTTCATGAGAGCCGACGTCCGCATCTTGGCTGACGAAGAAAAGGCCACTCTCGTCGGAGAGGAAATTCGTCATGTACGAAAGCACGGCGCGGCCATCGGCGAGGACCGCTGCATCTTGGCTGGCGCGAAAGCCCTCCGCGTAGCCCGCCAAGTTCGCCGCTTGATAGGTCATCAACTTCTCGAAGTGAGGCCGGTCCCAGCTGCCGCCGTCGGAGTATTGGTAAAGCCCGCCCCACACCGGATCGATCAGCGCGTGCTGCGCGCGTACGGTTTGTTGCAATCGCGCTTTTGCGCGCGCATCCCCGCGAAGAGCGCGGCGAGCCTCGAACTGAAGGTTTTCCCCGAGCGGTGCCTTCTGCCGCCGGCCCCAGCCGCCGAGTTCGTCGTCGTAATAATCGTCGAACTCGAACAGGACGTGACCCACGACCCAGGGCAGCTCACTGGGCTGTGCTGGCCGATTCCCGCTGACCGACTCCGACTCCGACTCTTGGCTCGCTACCGTGAGCGAACGCAAGGTTGGGAGCAGCTCCTCTTTGGGTACGAAGCCGCGCAGCTTTCCGAGCTCCTGGGCTGAGCTGCTGAGCAGGATGGTGGCTGGCCAGCCGTAGTCCCCGTAACGCTCTGCGACATCGGGATGCTCATCGATGTTTACGCGAATGGTGATGAAGCGATCGCGCAGCAGCGCACCGACCTCCGGATCGGTATAGGTCGTGGCGTCCATCACGTGGCACCAGTGGCACCATTCGGCTGCACCATCGAGCAGGATGAACTTCCCCTCGTTCGCTGCGCGATCGAAGCTGGCCTTCTCGTACGGAAGCCATTCGAATAGGCGGGCACGGTCGACCTCGCGAGCCTTCGCGATATTGACCGAGTCGGGTGTGCCTGCTCGCACGAGCCCGGCGTTCCCGGAGGGCCCGGCCGAAGGCGTCACGGCAGCACAGCCTAAGACCAGCAGCGGAAGCAGTGAACGAAAGCGCAACACAGCCGCTCTACGCTGCAACTCGACGAAAGGATCGATAGACTGACGCAATGGGGCTACTTCGACCGAACTTCATGCGGGGCTTTGGGCTTGGTCTCTTGGTTTTTGCGGCCTGCGGCGACGACGGCAACAGCGGTGCTGCTGGTGCGACGGGCGGCGGTGGCGCAGGAGCTGCCGGCGGCGGGGGTGCCGGGGGAGCCGGGCTGAGCGGTGGCGGTGGTCAGGTCTTCGCAGGTGGAGGAGGCAGCTCGGGCTGCGTCGCGGGCGAGCCCTGCGATGGTGGCGTCTGTGATGACACTGGCGCGTGTTGCCCGTTCGCTAGCGCCTGCGGCACTACGTGTTGCAGCGGCGGCGAAGTGTGCGCGTTCTTGCAATGCCTCGTTCCGGGAGCCGCGTGCACCGACGACAAGGAGTGCGCAGCCGGTGAATACTGCGACTTTTCGCTCGGAGAGCCCGACGGTGGTGGAGGCGGTGCGGGTGGAGGCGGTGGCGGGGCCGGTGGACCAAGCTGCACCGGCGGAGTGGAATTGCCCGACGGAAAATGTATGCCCAAGCCCCCGGTTTGCCCGGGTGGAATGGATCCTGGGGACCCGCCGACCTGCATCACCAGCTGCGAATACCATCCGCCCGAAGGCGTGTTCACGCCGGAGCTCAAATACAGCTGGGGCGACCCAGCGAGCACCACCGACAACGTGATGATGAGCCCGATCGTCATCCAACTCGACGACGACAACTGCGACATGATCGTTGATGAGCGTGACATCCCCGAGATCGTCTTTTTCACCTTCGACGGCAACGACTACAACAACACCAGCGGGACCAGCTCCACACTGCACGCGATCTCGATCGTCTTGGGCCAGGTGGTAGAGAAGTTTGCGGTGAAGACCAACGGCGTCTCAGCGGATGCGCCGGGCCGTTCGATCGCGGCGGGCGACATCGACGGCGACGGCCTGAATGAGATCGTCGTTTGCACGAAGGACGGTCGACTCCGAGCCTACGAGAACGACGGGACGGTCAAGTGGCTCAGCCCAGCGCGCGCCTGCTTCATGCCCAGCATCGCCGATCTCGACCAAGACGGCTTGCCGGAGGTGATCGATCTCGGTCATGTTGTGGACGGCACTACCGGCGCGACGAAGGCCACCTTCCAAACCGATCGTTACCCGATCGTCTACGACGTCGATGGTGACGGACTGCTCGACATCGTAACGCCGCAACGCGTGCACGCAGCGGACGGGAGCGTGAAGGTCGATAGCGGCATCGTCGGAACACACGCTGCAGTTGGTGACCTGGATCTCGACGGTATCCCTGAGATCGTCACGGTGGACACCAACACCCACCTGGTGAGCGTGTGGAACGTGCCTGCGCCGGGGACGTTCCAGATCATTCGTCAGGGGCTCGATCTCAACGAGGGCATCTCGCCCAACCCTTGTTGCGCCGCCAATCCGAACGCGGCGGGCTGTACGCGCGGCGGTGGAACACCCACGATCGCGCGCTTCAACGACGACGAGTATCCCGACGTGGGTCTGGCCGGCGGAATTGGCTACGTCGTGTTCGACGGGCAGCTGCTCACGGATGGCGTCACACCTCCGCAAGACACGCGAGCTTGGCTGACCCAAACGCAAGACTGTTCGTCGGCGCAAACGGGCTCCAGCGTTTTCGACTTCGACGGGGACGGCCAAGCCGAGGTCATCTACGCCGACGAAGTCACGCTGCACATCTACTCGGGAGACCTGGGCGAGCCGCTGTTCGAAACGTGCAACACCAACGGCACTTTGTGGGAGTACCCGCTGGTCGCGGACGTCGACAGCGATGGGCACGCCGACATCATCGTCGCGTCCAACTCGTATTCGAGCTTCAACTGTGCGGGCACCAAGACCACCGGCATTCGGGTGTTTGGTGATACCGAGGGCAAGTGGGTACGCACCCGTAGAGTCTGGAACCAGCACCCGTACCACGTGACCAACGTCGAGGAGAGCGGCGCCATCCCAGCGGTCGAGGTGGCGAACCATGCGGCCGAGGGGCTCAACAACTTCCGCCAGAACGTGCAACCCTCGGGACAGTTCTCTGCGCCGGATCTCGTGGTTTCGCTGCGTCCTGCTTGTGGCACGGAGTACGGTCTATTCGCGCGGGTGCTCAACATTGGAGAGGCCCCCGTCGAGCCCGGCGTGCCCGTTGGTTTCTACGAAGGTACGCCTCCCGACGGAAACTCGCTCGGCACGGCTAACACCAGTCAGACGCTGTACCCGCTCACGTATGAGGACGTGTTCCTAGCGCTGCCTTCAGAGCCGCTGCTGAGCGTCTACGCGATCGTGGACGACGGCATGCCGCCGCACCCGTGGCACGAGTGCCGCACCGACAACAACATCTCCGAGCCGACGAGCGCTTCCTGCGGCATTCCCCAGTAACAGGTCTTGGAACGCTCGCTTCGTGATCTTGTGCTCGGCGGCCGGTTTCACCTCGAGACCGAGGTTGGCGCCGGCGGCATGGGCACGGTGTACAGAGGTCGCGATCTGCGGCGTGGGGATCTCGTTGCGGTAAAGGTCGTGCGCGCGAATTCGCTCGAGCTGCTCAAACGGTTGGGGCGAGAAGCAGAGGTGCTATCGGAGCTCCGTCATCCATGTCTGGTCTCGTTCCGAGAATGGGGCGCACTGCCTGATGGCGGCGCCTTCATCGCCATGGAGTGGATTCAGGGCATCGAGCTTGGGCAACAATTGCGACAAGCGCCGCTGCGCTTACCGCAGGCGATCGCGATGGGGCTGGGCTTGGCATCGGCGCTCGCGCTCGTGCATAGCCGCGGGATCATTCACCGGGACATCAAGCCCAACAACGTCGTGCTCCGCGAGGGCGATCCGAGTCGGCCCGTGCTGCTCGACTTCGGTATCGCGGCGCTGGCCAACCTACCCAGCGGGCTTACGATCGCCGGGCTGGCGATCGGTACCCCGGGGTACATGGCCCCGGAGCAGGTGCGAGGCGAGACGATCGACGAACGAGCCGACGTCTACGGCCTGGGTTGCCTACTGTTCCATGCCATCACCGGAACCGCTCCTTTCGTCGGTGACTCGGCTGTCGCCGTGGTTTCCGAGGTGCTTCTTCGCGAGCCCCCGCGCTTGGCCGACCGGACTGCGAACGTCCCGCAAGCCCTGAACGATCTCATGGCCTCCTTGCTAGCCAAAGATCGCGCACAACGTCCTGCCAATGGCGCTGAGCTCTTGGACCGGCTTACGAAACTCAGCGCAACACTGGGCCGCGAGCTGTCGACTACCTCAGGCGTCTCGCTGCAGGAGCGTCGTACAATCGCCGTGGTTTCGCTCAACTTCAGTGGGCCCCCCGAGGAACCATCACCGCCGAGCGACCACCTCGACCAGACGGTGGTGGACTTCGATGAGGTCCCGCAATCGACCACTCGCAACTTCGTCTCACCGATCCCCGGTGCGTTCGTCCCCGCCCTCGCGGCGCAGTTTGGTGGAGCGGTTGAGCCGCGGCCCGGCGGGCACGCACTGGTGACGTTTTCCTCGGAGGCCTCCGCTGCGCAAGCGGCTCAGCAGGCTGCGCGTTTTGCTGTGCAAGCGCTCGAGTTCGCGCCACTTTGCGGCGTTGGTGTGGCGATCGGTCCTTCCGTGGTGGGAGCTCCAGTCGATGCCGCGCTGATCGAGCATGCCGCCGCACTCGCGGACCAACTCGGAACCATTCGAACAGACGCTGGGGTTCGCAGCCTGCTGGGCGATGCCTTCGAGATCGACTTCAGCGCGTCGGTGTTCCGCATCGTACGAAGCAAAGACTCGACGTCGCAGCGGAAGGTCCGCGGACGAGAGCGCGAACTTTCGCTATTCGCGAGCACGGCCCGCTCGATCGCAAAGTCGAAGGTGCAGGAGACCCTGGTGCTCGTCGCTGATGCGGGGCTCGGACGAACGACCGTGTTGCGAGAGTTCGAGTCTCGGGAGTACGCCCTCGAGCAGCCGCCTGCTTTCATTTTCGTGGCCGGGGATCCCGTGCGGAACCAACCCATGGTGTTGACCCGCGCGCTCGTGCAGAGGGCCCTGCTCGCCTACGGTGGCTCGTTGGAAAAAGCGCTCGAGGCGCTCGCGGCCGATCCTACGCTGGCGCATGCGTTTCCTGTGCTCAAGTTGATGACCTCCCGCGAGCACGACACGCCCGACCCGGCGCTGCGTCCGTTGTTGCTCGACCCGCTGCTCTTGGAGGAGCGTGTTGCCACCGCCTTTGCAGACCTCTTGCGCCAGCTCGGGCGACGGTGCGGTGCGGTGACCATCGCCATCGACGACGTTCAGCTCGTCGACAGTGCTTCGCTACGCGTGCTGCACCAATCGCTCCTTCAGCTCCGCGATACCGGGGTGCTATTGCTGCTCACCTGCAACCAGCTGCTCGACCCCAAGCTCCGCGCGGAGCTCGAGCCCTGCGCTGTGATGAGGATGATCCCACTTTCGAATTCCGCCGCGGCAGCAATGCTCGCCGATCAGCTGGGTCCGGAGTTTGGTCAGAGTCGATTCGACGACATCGTTGGGGTCGCCAAGGGCCACCCGATGCTGCTGAAGGAGCTGGCGCGGCAAGCGCTGACGAGCCCCAACGTCGACCTCTCATCGACGAACCTGCTAGCGGCGATGGAAGCTCGGGTAGCGCGGCTCGATCCAGATCTGCGCCGTGTCCTGCGTGCAGCGAGCGTGTTCGAGGGCTCTTTCTGGGAGACCGGGTTGCTGCAAGTCATGGGCGATAGCCGCGATTCTCGCGCGCTCCTCAATACGCAGCTCAACAAGCTCGCGGAGAAGGATTTCGTGACTCGGCTGGCCGAATCGCGGCACGCGGGCGAGATTGAATGGCGCTTCGTCAATGCAGTCGCACGTGACGCGGCCTACGCAATGTTGTCCGACGCGGACAAGATGCGCGGTCACGCGTTAGCGGCCGAATGGCTGCTGCGCGTTGGTGAGAAAGAACCAGCCATTTTGGCCCGCCAATTTGCTTTCGCTGGAGAGAAACAGCTCGCAGCGCAGCACTGGCTCAACGCAGCCAACCAGGCGTACTTCCACCAAGACCACGCTATGGCTCGCACCCTGCTCGAACGCGTTCTGGCCTTGGAACCCGATCCTTCTGTGAGTTTCAACGCCAAGCTGGTGCTGGCCGAGATTCTCTTTTGGGCTGGGCATTTCGACGAGGCGCTCGGCTACACCGCCGAAGCGCTGGGCTACTTCAGCTGGGGCACCCAAGGATGGCTCGATGCGATGGGAGTGGCCGCTCGTTGCACGCTCCGGCAAAGCAAGACGTCCGACCTTTCCCCCATTCGCGCGATGGTCACTGCGGTCCGGACCAACCCGAACCTGGCACCGGATCCCCGTTCGCTAGCGACGCTCGTCACTTGGTGTTTGCGGCAACAAGCACGCGCGCTCGCAGTGGAGGTGATCGAGGTACTCGGAGCCGCGGCGCTGCGCAATTCCAAGGATGACCTTGGTGGTAAAGCGTGCCACTTGCGGTGTCGCTCCTGGCTCGCTGCGGCCGACGGGGACTACGCCGACTGCCTCGCCTTCGACTCTGAAGCCATGCACTGTGCTGCCCAGATCGGAGACAGAAGGCTGCTTGCGACGAGCCTCAGCGACATTGGCTACGACCTCATGATGCTCGGTGCTTACGAAGAGGCAGAGGCCAACTTTCGCAGCGCCCAAGAGCTCGCTGCCCAAGTAGGCCTGCTACCGCTCGTAGCAACGATCGATCACAACCTTGGTCTCGTACTGCATCGGTTAGGCCGAGACGACGAAGCCATCGCCATGGAGACTCGGGCGTTATCCGTCGGCCGCGGCAACGGGGACCACCTGCTTTTGGCTTATTGCGATCACTACCTCGGCCAGATCTACCTCGACCGCGGCGAGTTAGACCTAGCGGAACAGCACCTCGAGAGCGCGGCACAAGGGCAAACCCACCCCGAGCTGCGGAGCGCCGTGTTGGCCAAGCTCTCACGAGTGGCGCAAAAGAAGGGCTGGCACGGCCTCGCGCGCTTGCGATTGGAGGAGGCGCTGCGGATCGCCGACCAGCTGACGATCGAAGAGGACCACCAGCTGATCCCGATCACGCAGCTCTTGTACTTTCAAGAAACGAACGACACTGAGGGGTTTCGTCGACAGCTGCGCTACACGCTCGACGCCTTGCTGCAGCGGGCCAATCGAATCCGCGACCCACAGCGCCGTCAGTCATTTCTCGAGCGAGTTCCCGACCATCGCATTGTCATGGATGCAGCTCGTCGCGAAGGATGGGAAGCCGAACTTCCAACCTAGCGCCCGTCCATTGAACCTCTCCACCGAGCTTCGCCGCGAGCTCGTGCAAGCTGCGATCACTCAAAACCTCCGAACTCCGCGCACCATGCGCGTCAACGGCGAACACCAGCAGCTGCGCGCGTGCAAATACCTGAAGCTGTACGACCTCCTCTTCACTGAGCTGCGCGGAGCGACGTGCCACCAGCATGAGAAACAGATGCCCGAGCGCTTCGCCGTCAACCTGAGCATGGAGCTGCTCCTGAGCGAACTTGATCTCAATCGTTTGGCCGTCACAAATACGTCGAGCCACCTGCTGCTTGGCGCGAAGGAGCGCCACGACCTCGACGCGCCGGCTCTCGCCGACATCACCGACGATTGTCTGAAGCAACCTGCCAGCGTTGGTGCAAGAGCGCGCCGCGTGCTGCGCATCTTGCGCCGCTGCCGCGAGGTCCTCCGCGGAGCTGCGCGGCCCCAGCGAACAAGCGGACGTACTTAGTAAAAAGGCCACGTTTCGCAGATCATGCGCTAGTGCGCCGAGTTGACTCACGCTTGCTGCGTCTGGGCTTGTGGGCGGCGCTACCGTGATCACGCTCAGCCGTTGCAAACCGATGCCCTTGGTCCACTCGCGGATCCACGTTCGGCCATCGCGCAGGCGGTAGTCGATGGTCAAGGCTGTTCCGACGCCCATACCAGCCGCGACCGCCGCTGCATAAAGCTCTTGGTCTTGCGGGAAGACGAGCTCACTGAAATTGAGCGGTGCTGTCACTCCCAACACGCGCGCTGGGTCGCCCAGAAGTACCTGCAGCGAGCGAGCTGGCCAGCGGAGCGTGCTCAAGCCAACGATGAACGGCAGTTCTGACAGTAATTCGGCGTGGGGACTCGTCATCGCGGCGCGAGTTTGCCACCGTTTTCACCAATCACTCGCGCCAAAAGCCCGGGAGCCGGCCAACAGAGGTCATTGCCGACGGCGAGAGTTCATCCTAGAAAGTTCGGACCATGAACAGCTTTGGAACGCGCGGCTCACTCGCTGCCAACGGCAAGACGTACACCCTCTACCGGCTCGACAATCTGAGCGCCCACGCAGACGCAGTGAAGAAGCTGCCGTGGTCGATGAAGATCCTGCTGGAGAACCTGCTCCGCAAGGAAGACGGCCGCGTTGTGCGCAAGGAGCACATCGAATCGGTGCTCAATTGGCAGCCGACGAAGGCTCCCGACGAGGAGATCTCCTTCTACCCCGCGCGCGTGCTGATGCAGGATTTCACCGGTGTGCCCGCCGTCGCCGATTTGGCCGCCATGCGAGAAGCGCTGGCCAAGATGGGCGGTGACCCCGCCCGCATCAACCCGCTCGAGCAGGCCGATCTCGTGATCGACCATTCGATTCAGGTCGATCATTACGCCACCCCCCTCGCGCCGAAGCTCAACACCGATCTCGAGTACGAGCGCAACACCGAGCGCTACGTGTTCCTGCGCTGGGGCCAGAGCGCCCTTTCCAACTTCAACGTGGTCCCGCCCTCGACGGGCATCTGCCACCAGGTGAACCTCGAGTACCTGGCCAAGGTCGTCTACGAGAAGGACGGCGTTGTGTACCCCGACACGCTGGTCGGTACCGACTCGCACACCGTGATGGTCAACGGCATGGGCGTGGTTGGTTGGGGCGTCGGCGGCATCGAAGCAGAGGCGGCCATGCTGGGCCAGCCCTGCACCATGCTCTTGCCGCAGGTCGTCGGCTTCCGCTTGGTAGGCAAGCCCAAGGAAGGCACCACCGCGACCGACATCGTGCTCACCGCCACCCAGATGCTGCGTAAGAAGGGCGTCGTCGGGAAGTTCGTCGAGTTCTTCGGCAGCGGCGTTTCGGCTCTTTCGCTCGAGGTGCGCGCGACGATCTCGAACATGGCGCCCGAGTACGGAGCCACCATCGGCTTCTTCGCCGTGGATGAAGCGACCTTGCAGTACCTGCGTTTGACCGGTCGCTCGGATGAGCACGTCGCTCTCGTCGAGGCCTACTCGAAGGCCCAGGGCCTCTGGTTCGATCCCGCGGCGGAGCCCAGCTACTCCGACGTGCTCGAGCTCGATCTGAGCACGGTGGAGCCTTCACTCGCCGGCCCCAAGCGCCCGCAGGATCGCGTGCCGCTGTCCGACATGAAGACGGCCTACAACGCCGCGCTCAAGCCGATGATCGAGGGCAAAGAGGCCGTCGAGGTTCCGGTCGAGCTGAACGGAAAGTCGTTCAAGCTCGCGAACGGCAAAGCGGTGATCGCCGCCATCACCTCCTGCACCAATACGTCCAACCCGGCCGTCTTGATCGGTGCAGGGTTGCTCGCGAAGAAGGCCGTGGAGAAGGGCCTGACTGCAAAGCCGTGGGTCAAGACCTCACTCGCACCTGGCTCGCAGGTCGTCACCGACTACCTCGCTGCAGCGGGGCTGCTCAGCTACCTCGATCAGGTCGGCTTCAACGTCGTCGGCTATGGCTGCACCACCTGTATCGGTAACTCCGGGCCGCTCCCGACTCCGGTCTCCGACGCAGTGGAGAAGGGTGACCTCGTGGTTGCCAGCGTTCTCTCCGGCAACCGTAACTTCGAGGGTCGCGTGAACCCCCACGTGCGCATGAACTTCCTCGCTTCACCGCCGCTCGTGGTGGCGTACGCGCTGCGCGGCGACGTCGACGGCGATCTGACGAAGGAGCCGCTCGGCCAAGGCAAAGACGGTCAGGACGTTTACCTGAAGGACATCTGGCCGACCGACGCGGAGATCCAAGAGGCCACCGAGCGAGCCGTAAAGCCGGAGCAATATCGCCAACGTTATGCCTCGGTATTCGAGGGCGATCAGGCTTGGCGCGGGCTCAAGGTTCCGGAGGGCCAGATCTTCCAGTGGGACGCCGCCAGCACCTACGTGCGTCGGCCGCCGTTCTTCGACGATATGCCGGCCGAGCCGCTTCCGACCACCAACGTCGTCGGCGCGCGCTGCCTCGCCGTCCTCGGGGATTCGATCACCACGGATCACATCTCCCCGGCCGGTAACATCTCCAAATCGAGCCCGGCTGCCGCGTACCTGACCGAGCGCGGAGTAGCACGCGCAGACTTCAACTCGTACGGCGCGCGACGTGGCAATCACGAGGTGATGATGCGCGGAACCTTCGCGAACATCCGCCTCAAGAACCTGATGCTGGGTGGCAAAGAGGGCGGACTCTCGGTTCACATTCCGAGCGGCGAAGAAGGGTCGATCTTCGACGTGGCGATGAAGTACCAAGCGGAGAGCACGCCCTTGATCGTGATCGCCGGCAGTGAGTACGGCACCGGGTCCTCGCGTGATTGGGCCGCCAAAGGCACCAAGCTGCTCGGCGTACGCGCCGTCATCGCTAAGAGCTTCGAGCGCATCCACCGCTCGAACCTCGTCGGCATGGGCGTATTGCCGCTCGAGTTTGACGCGGGGCAAGACGCTGCGTCGCTCGGGCTCGATGGCCGTGAGACCTTCACCATCACCGGGGTTGAGAGCCTCGCGCCCAAGAAGCGGCTCGAAGTCAAGGCTGTCTCGGCCTCAGGCGAGAAGAGCTTCACGGTAACCGCACGCATCGATACGCCGAACGAGGTGGACTACTTCGCTCACGGCGGCATCCTCGTCTACATGCTGCGCCAGCTCGCCAAAGGCTGATCCGCGCGCAGCTCGCGCGTTCACCTGCATTGCGAGAACGCCGTCCGAGGGTCGACCTCGGGCGGCGTCTTCGTCTCTGGCCGGCCGGCCCAAACGCGTACTGGATTTGCAGCGCGAAACCATCTTATGAAGGAAGCATGAATAAGCTCACCCTCGGCGGTTCTCTTGGCTTCGCGGTGCTCGTCGCGCTCTCCGGCTGCGGTGATGACAGCTCGAGCAGCAGCGGTACGGGCGCAGCTGGCGGCTCCGGCGGCGCGGGCGGGAACGCAGCCGGCGGCAACGCAGGCACCGGCGGGGCGAGCGTTTGTGAGACCTCCTGTGAAGAAGGCAAGAGCTGCCCACAGGCGGATCCAAACGCGGACTGCACCGCCAACTGCGATGCCTCACTCGCGGTCGCTGAGTCATCGGGCTGCGTCACTGAGTACAACGTGTTTGTCGAGTGCTACGCCGCCCAGCCGGATCTCTGCAACCCGGTAGAAGGCGCGTGCGCGGCTGAGTCGGATGCCTACGCGCTGTGCCGCTCGGAGATGTAACGTCGCTCGGAGATGTGACGTCGCTCGGAGATGTAACGCTCAACCACCCGCTTTACGGCGCAAGAAGCAGTCGTCATCGATCTTTTGCTTCTTGCGCAAGAGCCGGGTGGCCTCGACGAACTTCTGCGACACCGGGTCGTGGTAGCCGCTGACGAGCGGCAACTCTGGCAGTTGTCTTTGGTAGTGGGACGCCACGCGCTCCATCAGCACTTCACGCAGGTACTTGCCAACGAGCGAGGCCATCGACACGAGCATGTCGGAGGCGTCTGCGTCCTCGACGAAGTGCAGCTCGCCGACGCCAGGAAAGAAGTACGAGCTGCGTGACTTCTCCTCCTGAAGCACGCTGCGCAGGCGCCCGCCCAGCGGGCCGAAGGCGGGTTCATACTGACGGAAGCCGCCGACCTTTCCGCAGACGGCGACCACAGGGCTTTCGACCTGTTCTACGAACGAGAGCACCAGCCGCTCCATGGCGTGCAGGTCAACCACGAAGCGGGAGCGCCCAGCGTCGAGCAGCCGATTGAGCCGTTGGTTGCAGATGATGGCCGAGCGCACCGCTTGGAAGACCACACCCTTGCCCTCGAGGAAGATGAGATCGCGTTCGGCCTGCTTCAGGAGTTCGTCCTCCGCTTTGAAGCTCTCGTGGCTGCTCGACCAACACTGCGGCTCGACCTGCTTCGGACAGATCGAGCGCAGCTCGCTCTCCGGATCGAGCGAGACGAGCGTGATCACCTCTGCGATCGATTGCGGATCTTTGCCTGTGGTCCGACGCAAGAGCACCCGCGTCCACGCTTCCGCTAGCGCGACATTTCCGTGCGCCACGAGGGCCTTCGAGTCCCCCAAGCGCTCGCGAATTTTTCCGCGCAACTTGCCCTCGACAGCAGCGCGGCCCTTTTCGGTCACCTTGGCCAAGACCGCTGTCGTCAACATCGGACCGAGCAACGAGCCGAGACCATTTTCATCCGCTCCAACGCGGTAGCTGTGTTGGCTCAAGCGGTCTCTCGCACGACGGGGCCACTCTCGGGACGGCTGGACATCTCTTCGGCAGTGACCTCAATCACTTGCTCGTAGCTCGTCTCACCGGCGAGCAATTTCTTGATCGCGCACTCGCGGAGCGTGAGCATGCCGTCCTTCTTGGCCTGGCTCTTGATCTCATTTTCGGGCGCGCGATCATGGATCATGCGCCGAATGATCGGCGTCACGCCAAAGAGCTCGACGATCGCCGTTCGGCCGCGATAGCCCGTTTTGCGACAGTCCGCGCAGCCCTCGCCATAGCGCACCAAGATCGATCCGTTCGTGCAGTCGAGGCCGAGCGTCGTGGCCTCTTCGTCGGTGAGGACGCGCTCGGTCGCACAGTTCGAGCAGATGCGCTTGACCAAACGTTGCGCCATCACCCCGGTCAACGTGGACGCGAGCAGAAAGTCCTGCACGCCAATGTCGAGCAGGCGCGTCACGGCAGAAGCTGCATCGTTCGTGTGCAGGGTAGAGAACACCAAGTGGCCGGTAAGCGAGGCTTGAATGGCGTGCCGCGCCGTCTCCAGATCGCGGATCTCACCGACCATGATGATGTCGGGGTCTTGGCGCAGAATGGTCCGAAGAATCTCGGCAAATCCGAGCCCGATGTGGGGCATCACAGCCGTCTGATTGATGCCTTCGAACACGTTCTCGATCGGGTCCTCGATGGTCGTGATGTTCACGTCCTCATGGGCCAGCTTGCGCAGCGCCGTGTACAAGCTCGTCGTCTTTCCAGAGCCAGTGGGGCCGGTGACCAGCAGGATGCCGTGAGGCCGATGAATCAGCGACTCGAAGACGTCCTTGTCCCGCTGAAGAAAGCCCAAGGTGTCGAGGTCGGCGCTGACCATCGCCGGATCGAAGAGCCGCAGCACCATCTTTTCGCCGAAGGCGACGGGCAGCGTGGAGACGCGGATATCGATCGCCTTGCCCTCGAACTCGGTCTTGATGCGGCCGTCCTGCGGCTTGCGTTTCTCGGCGATGTCGAGCCGCGACAACGTCTTGATGCGGTTGATGAAGGCGTTGTGAACCACCCGCGGAACGCGCGAGACCACCGATAGCGAGCCGTCGATGCGAAAGCGACACAGGCTCTCGGTGCGCTTCGGCTCGATGTGAATATCGCTCGCGCGCTGACTGAGCGCATAGCGCAAGAGGTAGTCGACCGCGTGCACCACGTGCTCGTCGGAGGCCTCGATCTCCTGATCCGACTTCATGCGCACGAACTGCTCGAGGTTGCCGAGATCGATGCCGCCGGTGATCTGCTGCTCGGCCTTCTGCACCGATTGCCGGAAGCCGTAGAACTCGGTGATCAGCCGCTCGATGTCCGACTTGGAGGAGATCACCAGCGCGATGCGCTTTTGGGTGACTCGCTCAACCGACTCTTGCGCCCACTGATCGAACGGATTGAACGTGGCTACGCGCAGTACGCCACCCTCTTCATCCAACGCGAGGTAGCCGTTCTTGCGAGCAAACGGCTTCGACACCGTGCGCACGGCGAAGGCCGGATCGAGCTTGAGCGGGTCGAGCTTCACGTAGGGAAGGCCAACCAACCCCGCCCATACCTCGGTCACCAAATCTTCACGCAGCGGCTTCTCATCGAGCCCCTTCTCGTTGAACGAGAGGAACACCTCGAGCGCGGTGGGCGTGGGCGCAACCTGCCCCACCGATCCGGCGAGTTTGGCCTCCGCGAGCTTGGCGCGCGACAGGCGGCTGCGCTCGGCCTCGAAGTTCGACAGCAGATTGTCCGCGCGATTCGCGGGAAGGTGGCCCGCGGCGATCATCGCTGCCACGAGCTGCTCGAAACTGCCGGGTTGAACCCGATTCGACGGCGGGGCCGGATTCTCGATCCCTCGCCGCGGAGGGGGCGGAGGCGGCCGCGGAACCATTAGGCGCTCGCCAGCTTCTTCTCGAAGACGACGCGCGCGCGACCGTGACCCGCGTAATCGTCGATCGTGCTGACCGCATAGCCGAGCGCCAGGTGAAAGCGGATCGACCCCTCGTTGCCGTGCGTCGTGATGGCCTTGAGGCCCACGCAGCCCTCAGCGATCGAAGCCTGTTCGAAAGCCTCGTACATGCCCCGCGCTACGCCCTTGCGCCGGTGTGCAGGGTGAATACCGACGAGATGTACGTAGCCAATCTTGGAACCAGGAGGTTTTGCTTTGGGCGTACCGCCGACGTGGCTCTCCGACACGAAGCCAAGCAGAAACCCAACGATGCCAGCGTCATCAAGCTCAGCGACGCGCGCAAGCCGGCCGAGCTCATAAAAGAAAAGGGGATGAGCAAGCGCCGTGGAGGGCCCCTCCCACCACTCATCGATCACGCTCACAATGGTGTCGTAGTCCTGTTTGTTGAGCGGACGAGTAACGATCGACATTGGTAACTGAGCCTAGCAGTCCGAGTATCGTCGGGATATGCCTTTGGCCGAATGAAATCCCCTGAAACAGTGCTGATTGCGCCCTCGATCTTGTCTGCGGATTTTGCGCGCTTGGGGACCGAGGTGCAGGCCGTCAGCGAGGCTGGCGCCGACTGGATTCACGTCGATGTGATGGATGGACGTTTCGTGCCCAACCTGACGATCGGTCCGCTGGTGGTGGAGGCCGTACGTCAGACCACCAACTTGCCGCTCGACGTTCATCTGATGATGGTCGAGCCCGAGCGGATGATCGCTGACTTCGCTCACGCCGGCGCCGATCGGATCCTCGTTCATGTGGAGGCCTCACCTCATCTCGCACGCACGCTGGAGGCGATTCGGAAGCTCGGTAAGAAGGCCGGCGTCGTGCTCAACCCCCACACGCATGAAAGCTCCATCAGCGAGGTGCTCGAGCTGCTCGACCAAATCCTCGTGATGTCGGTCAACCCGGGCTTTGGCGGGCAAGCCTTCCTGCCGTTGGTGTTGCCCAAGGTCGCGCGGTTGCGCCGAATGATCGACGAGGCAGAGGCCTCGATTGCGCTGGAGATCGATGGCGGCGTATCTGCGGCCAACGCCGGGCTTTTGTACCAGCACGGCGCGCGAGCTTTGGTCGCTGGGAACGCCATCTTCGGCGCGCGCAAGACGCTGGGAGTCGAGGCCACGGTCAGCGAGCGAGCCCACGTCTACAAGGCCGCCATCGCGGAGATCCGCCGGCAAGCGATGTCCGAGTGAGGCGCGCAAGCGCTGCGGCGCTCATGATGCTGGCGTGCAGCAGCCGCTCGCACGGCGTGAGCATTGAACCTTCGTTACGCGCCTCAACCTCCGCCGAGTCGGAGGCGATTCCGATGTCGGAAGAGAGCCGCGAGCTGCTCAACGAGCTCGCGATATTTCGCCGGTTGAGCGCTGGGGGAGGCGTTGCAGCGGTCGAGGTAAGTCGCAGCGAACTCTTGCGTTTGCTGCAACAGATCGCTGAAGAAGAGCTGCCGAGGGGGCATTTGAAGAAGGAGGGAGAAGTACTGCGCGGACTCGGGCTCATTCCCTTCGACCTAAACTGGGAAGAGCTCCTCCTGGTCGAGCTGACGCGGGTCGTGCAGGGGCTCTACAGCCCGCGCCACAAGCAGCTTTTCATCGTCGATGATCTGGAGCCTGCCGCAAAAAGGGAGGTCCTCGCACACGAGTTCGTGCACGCGCTACAGGACCAGCATTTCGATCTGAGGCCGCTCATGGCGTTTGCGCCCGGTCAATCGGACCGGCAGCAAGCTCGCAGCCATCTGGTCGAGGGCGACGCTGTGTTCACGCTGGCGCAGCGTTCGAAACTCGCTGCGCGCGGTGAGGCCGCCGGCGCTCGCGAGGGACAAACCTCCAGCGAGCCCGCACCGAAGGTGCCCCGGTTCCTCACCAACTCGCTGATTTCGCCCTACGTCGTCGGTGAGCGGTTCGTTGAGGCTTTGTTTGCAGAACACGGTTTCGCGGGGGTCGATCGCGCGTTCGCCGAGTTGCCCGAATCCACCGAGCAAGTGCTGCATTTCCCGAAGTATCTCAGCCGTGAGCGCGCTCTCTCAGTCACGGTCCCGATGTCCCCGACGTTGGGCGTAACGTGGGCGAACCGCGATACCTTTGGCGAGCTTTCGCTGCGTCTGATGCTGTCGGAGTTCATCGGCGAGCAGGACGCAAAGCAGGCTGCCGCAGGCTGGGGTGGAGATCAGCTCGTGCTCGCGACCATGACGATGGCTGGCATCGAGTTCGCCGCGGTTGCGCTGATCGTGGCGATGGACTCCGAGGCTGAGGCCTCCGAGTTGGCTGCCGCAGTGAGGCCCGCCTTTCGCGATGGCTGCCTCGCTCGTGATCGAGCTGGGCCCTTGGTCTTCGTACGTGAAGGCGCGCGCGTGGGCTTTGCAGCAGGCCCTTATGAAACGGTCTCGGGCCGCTCGCGAGCGACCTGCGCGACGGTGGACGCGTGGCTGCGTCAGGCGGTAACCAACGCCTCCGTGCAGTAGCGACGTCAGAGCTCCATGCAACAACGAAAGCCGGTGGAGTAGTCCCAGTGCGATACGTCATGGGCCGTGGTTGCATACAAGCAGCCGGAGCCGTTGATGACCGTATCGACGTAGAACCCGCCTCGGAACGTGCCAGCCGGATCGCTCGTCCACTCGTGCAGGTTGCCCATCATGTCGCGGGCACCGTCGCTGGATACACAGCCGCCATATTCGCCGGTGAGCGCGAGCCCATCGGCGAGCTGATTGAGACACGGGTGGTCGAGCTCCGACCAGATCCAGTCTTCACTCGACATGAAGTACTCAACGGCGGGGTGCTGGTCGCGATGGTCGTTGCAAACGCCAAGCTCGAGCGCATCTCCGTACGGGTAGATGTTGGCCTCGAGGCCGCGACAGGCTCGAAGCCATTCTTGGTTGCTGCAAAGCCGCTTACCGGCGTTGGTGCAGGCGTCTGCGGCTTGCAGCTGGTTGATGTAGCCCTGGGGCACCGCCTGCGCCTTACTCACCGCCATCACCTCGGCGTTGCCCGGGTTGAAGTAGGGCGAAACAGGCTGCAGATCGGGGAAGGTCACGAGATGCGCCTCGAAGGTGTCGACGCAGATGGTATCGACCAAGTGCATCCCCTCCGGACAGCCGTTGAGACCCGGTGACTCTGCGAGCTGCGCGTTAGGAAGCGGCATCGCCTCCGGATCGCAGCTGCCCTCCGCTTGCAACGCACAACACTGAATCTCCGCGGGGCCCGGACAAAAGCCCGGCACCGGCGCGTAGCCCGGCACTGTGCACTCGCTTACGTCGACGCATACACCGGGTTGACCGTTGGCGACGCAGGGCTCTCCCTCGGGAAGGCCTCCAGCTTGGCCACCAACACCGAGACCACCAGCGCCGAGACCGCCGCTTCCCGCGGCAAACCCGCCTTGTCCGGCTGCGCCGCCGTTTGCGTTAGCACCGCTACTGCCGCCGCCTCCGCTGGCACCGCCGCCTTCGGTTGCGCCGCCCCCTCCTTCTTCACTCTCCGTAGAATCTACGCTGCACCCGCTGCACGCGATGGCCAGCGCGAACAAGAACCCTCTCATGCGGCTCGTTCCCTTGGCGTTTCACGGATTCTCTTGATGCGCGACGTGAGCTGAGCGCTCTCCTCCTCACTCAACGTCGCGCCACCGAAGCGCACAGCCAAGTAGGCCTGAGTGATCTCATGCGCCTCTTCGCCGAAGGGGTGGCCGCCCGAAAGCAGAGCCTCAGCGTGACGGAGCGGAGGTGTACCGGGAGGTCGCACCACGCCGTGCGCTTGCAGCGCCTGCTCGAGACTCTCGTAGAGGGCGGTCGCTTTGGCGAAAGACTTTTCGCGGGTAGGCTGGCGGGCGTCCCCTGGTAGGGCTGTCCGTCGGCGGCGCCAGTAGAAGTAGACGAGACCACCGGCCCCGAGAATCGCTAGGCCCCACAGCATTTGGCGTGAACGCGGCGCATGATCCGTGCCGGTGTCCTCATCACGCAGCCCCTGCAAGAGCTGATACTGGCGATCCAAGTCGTACTCGACGACGTGATGATTCCAACGTTGGCTCGTAGCGTCGATGATGTCGCTGATGGAAGCCCATGGCTCTGACAGGCCGGTGCGCGTGAGCTCCCCCGCTGAGGGCGTAGGGTCGAAGGTCACCCAACCGGTGCCCTTGATGTAGACCTCCACCCAGCTGTGCGCATCTCCCTGCCGAACGATGTAGGAGTCGCTGTACTTGTTGTAGGCCCCACCGGCGAAGCCGTTGACGTTGCGTGTGGGAACACCAACGGCGCGCAAAAGCACGGCCATGGCCGAGGAGAAGAACGAGCAGTGCCCGCGCCGCGACTCGAACAAAAAGTGATCGAGCGGCGAGCTTTCGCGGGTGGAGGGTGAATCGAGATCGTAGGTGAACTCGCTGCGCAGCCGCTTGAGGATGGCTTCGGCCTTTTCCTGATCGCTCGTCGCCGAACGCGTCCAGTCGATCGCCAACTCGCGAATCGCCGGCGTTAGGTCTACGGGCAACGCCAAGTAGCGTTCACGGTCGTTCTCGGTCAGCGTCGTGAAGGTGGGCCCCCCACGCGGGTTCATATGGACCGTGTACGTCACGCCGCGCTCTTCGTTGTGATAGCGAAGCTCTCCGGCGGGTCCGCGGATGACGTAGGGCTGCTGATTGGGCAACGCCACCGCAGGCGCACGTAACGTGACGCCGGCAGCTCCGGGAGGAATGAAGAGCACCGGCGGATCGATCGGATCCAGGGTGATTTCCATCGTCGGCGCGTCCGCCGGCACCATGCGATTGGGCTCCATCGCGATCGGCCGCGGCCCCGTAGGTTGGCTCGGCAGACGGGTCTCATCCGTCTGCGACCAGGTACCTTTGGTGGAGAAGCGGTCGAGCGCGGTGCCGCGAAGGTGAAGCGCTAGATGCGCCGGCGGCGGATTCCCTGGGTTCGGCACCTTCACCCGCAACGCGATCGCGCGGTCCTCACGCAGCCGCCCAACTTGCGATAGGTCCACGCGATCGGAGAAGCCAATCACCTGAGTGCCGTCTCGATTGTTGAGCAGCAGCAGCGATAGTCCGACACGCGGGAAGAAGATGAAGAGCACCCCCGTGAACAGGATGATGGGGATGCACAAGAGGCACATCGACAAGAGAAACGTCCTGCCAACGACGCGACGCGATCGGAGGATACGCGGGACGTCCACGGGCAAGCCGGTTCGATCGCGCGCGCCCTGGCGATAGTTGCCTTCGACTTCACGGCGCAGATGCGAGAGCACCAACGCTGCCGGCGCGACGATCAGAACCCCAGCGAAGCACAGACCGTAACCGAGCCCACCGCCGAGAACGGTCCCCGCGATCAAGTGCAACAGCGCGAGCACGATCACTTGCTGGTCGTGAGCCGCGCCTCGTCGAGTTGCTAGCCGCACGATCTGCAGCCCCGCCGCAAACTCGATCAGCACATCCAGGCTGTTGCTACCGCTAGCAAAACGAACGACCTGCACCACGACGATCACGAGCAATGTGACCGTGTCGACGTGGCGAAAGGCTGGATGGCGAGCCCACGACTCACGCACAAACAACGCAAGGATCAGACCCACGAGCACGATCGCGCTAACGAACGTCGAGAACTGCCCGCTCGAGATGAGCGCGAGCACGCCGAGCGCCGCAAGCGCGTTGGTCATGAAGCGATGGACAACCCCAAACCTCATGCGTCGTGACCTCGCGCCGAGCGCGCCCGTTCACCAGGCCTTCCCTGCCCGCCACGAGCGAGGGTTTGTCGGGCCTCCTCCTCGCTCAGAGAGTCCACCAACGCCAAGAATCTGAGCACCCGATCGGCGCCCACCGTCTTATCGGCCGACACGCGCTGCCCAGCGGTCGTCTTGATCAGCACGCTGTCGCCGCGACGCAAATGAGCGACTGCGCGTGAACTGATCTCGCGGATACGGCGCTCGAATGCCGTAGAGAAGTCGGCTGGCTTTTGGTTCGGCTGCACCACGTCGAGCACCAGTTCTACGTCGGGCCGCGTCTCTCGCAAGCGCTCACGCATCACCATATGCGACATGCCAGCGCTCTTCCGCCAATAGATGTCACGCGGGTCATCTCCGTCGCGCATCGCTCGCACGGTGTAGGTCTCTTCGCCGCCACCCCGACCGGATGTGCGCCCCGAGAAGCCGTGTCGTGAACCGGCTTCAACCGGCAAGCGCACCGGATCCACCGCCGGGTAGATGATGAGCTCTCCGGAGCTCGTCACCTCACGTGACTTCTCGAACAGGCCGAAGGGAAAGCGAGTGGCGATGCGAAAACCTGTGTGGTGGTCGAGCCCACGCCGCGCCGGGGTCCTGCGATAGGCGGCGACTTGAGCCGAGTTGGGGCTGATCTTGAGAAAGAAGCAGCGCTTGTCCGCGGGCTGGCCGGAGCGCAGATCCTCCACCTCGATGGCGTACGAGGGCACGCTGGACTTGTGGTTGAAGACCTCGATCTCGACCAAGTGAGGCCTTCCGACCTGCGCTCGCAACGGCAACCGCCGCGTCACCGTGAGCGCCCGCAGCGAGAGCTCGCTCATCACGCCCGAGATCACGATCAGCGCGAGCAGCATACCCAGCAGCAGGTAAAGCAAGTTGTTGCCGGTATTGATGGCGGCGAAGCCGACCCCAAGCGTGATGCCCAGGTAGTACTTGCCTTCTCGCGTGAGCTTGAGGCGTCGCGTCGCGCGCAACCGTTTGCTGCGGGTCGGCTTGACGCGTTCGGGCGCAGGCTTCTCTTCCTCGGGGCTGGCGGGCTCCGGGACCTCGTCGGGGGGCTCGATCCGCCTTCGCGGTTGTTCAGCCGGCCGTAACGACGGCCCTTCATCGAATAGCGACAAGCCGACGAGCGACGGCGGCGGTTCAGGAATGACGAGGTCGCGCGGCGAATCAGAGCCACGGCTCCTTGTGGACTGCGGCGAACCGGGCTCGCGTGGTCCGTTCGAGCTGGGTGCGGGCTTCTGCCCGTCGCTCATAGCGGCACAGGGACGCGAGCCACGAGATCGCGAATCGCGGCTTCAGCCTCCTCGCGCGAGGGAACGTACCCCTCGGCGTGGGAGGCAAGCCGAACCCGGTGCGCCAAGACCGACGTTGCGAGATCGTGAATGTCGTCAGCGATGCAATAAGAACGCCCGCGGAGCATCGCCCGGGCGCGCGCAGCGCGACTCAGGTTGATGCCTGCGCGCGGCGAAGCACCAAGTGAAAGGGCTGGGCTGGTTCGAGTCGCCTGCAGCACCGCCTGAAGGTAGGTCGCGAGCGACGGGTCAAACTCCACGCGGTCCACGTCGCGCTGCAAGGCAACGAGCTGCGCCGGATCGATCGCTTGCTGCACCGGCCGGTCTCCGCCGGCCTCACCCAAGAGCAGGCGGGCCTCTACTGCAGGCGGCGGATAGCCGATGCGAATGCGCATCATGAAACGGTCGAGCTGGGACTCGGGCAGTGGGTACGTCCCGGCGAAATCTTGAGGGTTCTGCGTGGCTACGACGAAGAACGGATCAGGCAGGGGCGTGCTCACGCCATCCACCGAGACCTGCCCCTCGTTCATTGCCTCGAGCAACGCTGACTGGGTCCGCGGACTGGCGCGGTTGACCTCATCGGCCAGTAGCACGTTGCAAAACACCGGCCCTTGACGGAACACGAATTCGCTCGTGCGCTGGTCATAGACCGTGACGCCGAGGACGTCGCTCGGCAGCAAATCGTTGGTGAACTGAACGCGCCGCCAATCGCCTCCGACGGCCTTGGCCAAGGCCCGAGCTAGCGTGGTCTTGCCGACGCCAGGCACATCCTCGATCAACAGGTGGCCGCGAGCGAGAAGCGTTATGAGAGAAAGCTCAACAGCTTCTGGCTTGCCTTCGAGGGCGTGGTCCACGGAGGCCCGGAGCTTCTCCACCAGCGGAGACGGGGCTCGGGCCAGCGATAGGGCCGAGGTCATGGCTGGATGCTAGCACGCCATGGGACCGGAAAAGCGAGCGTTGCGTTGAACGAAGTTGGCCTGGCGACCGTGCCCGTGGTTAACCAGCAGCTGTTTCACGCGACTTCGCCGTGTGCGAGGGGCCCTGCGGCTCCCTCAAGATCGCGCCCAACTTCGGACAAGAATGGCTTCCAACCCGCCCCAAGGCAGCTCGCAGCCGCCGCCTGAACAGCTCCACGGCAGCTCGCCAATGGCGCTCGAGACGGGTCCGCCCGTCATTCCGGAGTTCAAAGAAGGGACTCTGCCCTGGCGGATTCGCGGCCTGATCAAGCAAATGCGGCCGGAGCAGTGGTTGAAGAACAGCTTCGTGCTGGCCCCGCTGGTATTCGCCAAGCACCTCAACCACCCCTCGATCATCATCTCCGCGGTCGGTGGCTTCGGCGTTTTCTGCCTGCTCGCGAGCGGCATCTACACCATGAACGACCTTGTCGACGTCGAGGCCGACCGGGTGCACCCGAAGAAGCGCTTTCGGCCAATCGCCTCGGGGCGCGTCCCGATTTGGGCGGGAAAGGCGCTCGCCTCTGTGTTGATCAGCGTCGCCCTGGTTGGAGCCGCCATTGGGCCACGGCCCTTTCTGTACACGGCGCTCGCGTACTTGGGGCTGCAGGTCGCCTACTCGTTCAAGCTCAAGAAGATCGCCTACCTCGACGTTGGCTGCATCTCGCTGGGCTTCGTCTTGCGGGTCTTGGCCGGCTCGTTCGCGGTCCGGGTGCCACCGTCGTTCTACATGTTGGCCTGCACCGCGCTGCTGGCCCTCTTTCTCGGCTTTGGGAAGCGGCGTCACGAACTGGCCGGGAGCAACGCGGCCAAGCAGCGCGCCGCGCTCGAGCAGTATTCGCCGCGGGTGTTGACCATCGCCCTGGCCGTTACCGGCGTGCTCACGCTGGGGACGTATCTGGCCTACACCTTGGACCCCGCGACGCAGGCTGTGTTCAACAGCCCATGGCTGTGGATCACCACGATTCACCCTGTTTTCGGCGTAATTCGCTTCCTGCAGTTGGTGGTGAGTGGAACCAAGTCGGAGTCCCCAACGCAGGAGATCCTCCGCGACGTGCCTTTCATGATGAACCTCGTGCTGTACGTGATCGAGGTGATCGTGATCATCTACCAAGTCCGGCCCGGTAGCGTTTGACGTGAGCGAAGCCGTATCTGAGGCGCCCGAGCAATCTTCCAAGAGCGATGCTTGGACCGACCTCGGGCTCACCTTGCCGATCTTCGTGCTCTACCACCTCGGCGTGGTGTTCCTGCCGATGCGCAACGCGGCCGACATGGTCACCAGCAAGCTGACAGCGTTGGCCAATCAAAGCCTTCCGCTGTACGCGAGCCTCACGGTGGGCATGGGTGGTGCCTACGTGCTCCTGATGTGGTTCTTGGGGCAGCGCCAGGTGCTCTCTGCGCAGCGCTTTCTGTTTCTTGGCGTCGAAGGGGTGGCTTACGCCTTCGTGATGCGGCTTTTGGGAGGCTACGCGTTGGAGGCTCTTCCGCTTGCGTCCTCGAGTGGAGAGTCGGCTTGGGGCTCGCTCGTGATGTCGTTCGGGGCTGGGTTCTACGAGGAGCTGATGTTCCGCGTTTTGCTCTTCGGTGGCGGCGCTTGGCTGGTCCGAACGATCGAGGGGTTTAGCGTTAGCGGCGTGGTCATGACCTTGATTTGGGCCTTGCTCTGCGCGCTGGCGTTCTCCGGCTGGCACCACACGGGTCCCTCCGGAGATCCGTTCGACATGCGAGTGTTCGCTTATCGAACGGTGTGCGGCCTGGTTCTTACGGCGATCTTCTATTTGCGCGGGTTTGCCCCAGCCGTATGGACCCACGTCCTCTACGACGTCTGGGCCATGGGAGTGCTCGGAGACGGCTGATAACCAACCGGCTTGTTTGACCGCGGAAGCTCATCCGTGTACGCGAAACGCTCGGGAAGGAAGCCTCCATGCATCGATCGTTCGTTCAACTGGCCGCGCTGAGTTCGCTAGGCACCCTAGCCTTGCTCACTCCTGCCCTGGCTGAAGCGCAGGTTGTCGCCGAGAACCTCACCAACGGTGACTCCGGGGCGGATACGCATCTGTTCCGGCCGCCGGTCGACTCCAAAGGTTTCATCTCGGTCAACGGCGCGGACATTGTCGGTCACCTCGACTTCAGCCTCGGCCTGTTCCTCGACTACGGCTACGGCATCATGCCGGTCGCCGAAGGCCACGGCGAAGAAGCCGACTACCTGCTCGACCATTCGTTCCAGGGCACCCTTCAGTTCGATCTCGGCTTGGCGAACTTCATGGTCGTCGGGCTCTCGCTCCCGGTGGTGCTCGCGGGGCATGAGGCCATTACCGATATCGGTCCGACTGGCCAGCTCTATTCGGTGAAGAACGACTTCGCGCAAGGCCTCGGCTTCATCGGTGCGCACGCGAAGTTCCGCATCATTCGCCCCGAGGACGGCCCGTCGGTCGGTCTCGCGGCGATCGTCCAGGGCGGCGTCGGCGTCGCCGGGACGGAGGATCTCATTGGTGAAAAGGGCGGCTTCATTTGGCCCCAGGTCGTGTTCGAGGGTCGCGTCGCTCCCGGCGGCATTTGGCGCATCGGCGTCAACGGCGGCTTCCGCGCCAACTTCGGCGGTACCAACGCTGTCTTCGGATCGGACGCCAACGGCGTGCCGGTGCTCGAGAGCGGTGAATTCGAATACGGTCAGCTCGTCACCGCGGGCCTCGGTACCAGCATCCGCGTGGTCGACCCGCTCGACATCGTCGCCGAGACCTACGCTTCGATGCTCGTCACCGGCGAGAACGATACAGATCAGCGCATCAGCGCCGAGGCGATCGGCGGCCTCAAGGTATTCATCGACGGTCGCAGCTTTCTCTTCCTCGGCGGCGGAGCCGGGTATGCACCGGGCTTCCAAACCGCAACCGCGCGCGGAACCGTCGGCTTCGTGTTCGAGCCTTCGATCGGAGATCGCGACGGGGACGGCTTCAAAGACGACGAAGATGATTGCCCCGATCAACCCGAAGATCGTGACGGCTTCGAGGACACCCGCGATGAAGCCCCGCCCGGCCAACTCGGCTGCCCCGATCCGGACAACGACAAGGACGGCATCCTCGACGTCGACGATCAGTGCATCAACAACCCCGAAGACAAAGACGGTGATGAAGACACCGACGGTTGTCCCGAGAGCCGCGACGGCGATCGCGACGGCGACGGCATCCTCGATTCGCGCGACAAGTGCCCCGATGATCCCGAGGACAAGGACGGCTTCGAGGACAAGGACGGCTGTCCCGATCTCGACAACGACAAGGACGGCATCCCGGACGCCAACGACGCTTGCCGCGATGACCCCGAGGACAAGGACGGCAAGGAAGATGAAGACGGTTGCCCGGAGACCGAGCCGCAAGGGCCGGTCATCATCGAGGGCAACAACATCCTCATCTTTGAGAAGGTCCAGTTCGCGACTGGCAGCGCCAAGATCCTCCCCGCCTCCGACTCAATCCTCGAGGCCGTGAGCAAGACGCTGCTGGAGCACCCGGAGTTCACGCTGATCGAAGTGCAAGGTCACGCTGACGAGCGCGCAGATGACCGCTTCAACCTGCAGCTCACCAAAGACCGCGCCAAGGCCGTCATGCAAGCGCTCGTAAAGCGCGGTGTCGAGGCCGGCCGCGTCCGCTCGATGGGCTTCGGCGAATATTGTCCGCAGGATCCCGAGTCGAACGAGAAGGCCTGGGAAACGAATCGGCGCGTCGAGTTCAAGATCGTACGCACCAAAGACGGTCCGACCGACGTCGTGCTCGGCTGTGATGCAGCTGCGGCCAAGGGCGTTAAGTCACCGCCGCCGTGAGTCGTTGATGCGTGATCCACCCATCGTGGATCGGCAGCTACAAAGCAGTTGAGGCCTCCAGGAAACTGGGGGCCCTTTGCTTTTGGGGCCACAAAGCAAGCCTAACGTTTGCGCGGCTGCGAACGAATCCAGAGCCACATCGCGACGGCGAGGCCCACCAGAACCAGCACGGTCGGCGCCAACGGAAGGCGGCGATCGATCGCCCAGCCGAACAGCACCGCGCTTGCGCTCATGCTCACGGTAAAGCCAAGCGAGTCGAGCGCCAGCATGCGACCTCGCATCTCGGTCGAACTCCGTTGCTGGATCTCGGTTTGGGTGAGCACCCAGATGGCGCCTCCACCCAACCCCCAGAGAAACACGCCGATGAGCGAACTCACCGAGCCGTGCATGAAGGCCACGATCACGTTGCCCGCGAAAGCAACGAATGCAGCTACGTGAGCGATGCTCGAGTGTTGGCCAAACCGAGCGGTAGCCGCACGTGCGAAGAGCGGCCCGACACCCGTGCCGACGCCGCGCACGGCCTGAAGGATTCCTAGCGTCGCAGCCGCTCCGTAGGCCCACGGATGAGCCTGCGCGCCGACGTTGAGCGCGACCCACGAGACGCCGGCGGCCACGCCAGTTGGCGTTTTTCCAAAGACTCCCGCACGCAACGCCGGCTGTCTCGCTTCGCGAAATGCCAGCCGCAAATCCCCAACCACGACCGCAAGCGCGTTGCCTCGCCCACTCGCGCGATAGTTCGGCTGTAGACGAGGCAATGAAAGCAGGACGAGCGCTGCAATGAAGAAGGTTGCGGCGTCGATTACGAGCGCTGTGACGGCACCGATCTCGGTTGCGATCCCTCCTGCCGCCATACCGACGACGAAGGTCGTGCTCCAGGCCGTCGCGTTGAGCGCGTTCGCGGTGGGCAGCTCATGCTCCTGCACCAAGCTCGGTAGCGCGGCACCAGCCGCAGGCTCACGCATCGCCGCGACTCCCGATCGCAGAAGCAGCAACAGCTGCAAACCAGCAACCGAGTTCTGCAGCGCAGCCAGCGTCATCGCGATCGTGATCAGGCCTTCACAGACGTTGCCTGCGATCAACACCACTCGCCGATCGAAGCGATCCGCGAGCCAGCCAGCGACGGGCGCTAGCGCAGCACCAGGCAAAAGGTGCGCTGCGAGTACGGTGGCCAATGCAACGCCACTGGATTGGGGCGAACCGCGCGCAACCAGCACGCTGATGGCAACGAGACTGAACCAGTCCCCGGTGACCGACACCACGTCCGCGATGAAGAGGGACCGGTACCCGGCCCGTGCCTTCAGAAGTTGGAGGTAGGTCGTCATCGCGACGGCAGGCTAGTCGCATCGAGGTGTCGCAACGTCAGCTCGCGCGAATGTGAGTTCACCACGGGCCTTTCAAGGGCGAAAACAGCACTGGCGTTCGGCGTTCTTTGCTGACATGGTTCGCCCGCCCCCAGGGGATGTTGGCGGGGCGGGAGTTGAGCTTCATGCGATCTAGCAACATTTTTGCGGGTTTCTTCGTTTCCGTAGCCTTCCTGTTGTCCGGCTGTGACGACATCAAAGACAAGCTGGGCATGTCGGAAAAGAAGGAGACGGCCTCCAAAGAGGACTCGAAGGACAAGAAGGAGAAGAAGAAGGCCGCTGACGACGAGGAAGAGGACACGGACAAGGCCAAGGCTGGTTCGTCGGCCTCCGCTGCAGCCCCCGCCTCGACGAGCGCAGCTCCGACTGCACCGTCCGCTCCGCTCGGCGCCCCCGGTAAAGCCGCTGCCCACCTTCCCTCCGACTGCGACGCGGTCGTGACGTTGAACATCGCCAAGGTGCTCGCCCATCCGGCCTTTGCATCACAGGTCGTCCCGGCACTCGATGAGGCCATGAAGAAGGCCTCGACCGAGGGCCCCGACGCTGCAAAGAAAGACGCTTTCTTCAAAGAAACGGGCATCTCGCCCAAGGCGTTCTCCGACCTTGCTCTTTGCATCAAGGATGGTGGTTCCGAGCCGCTGGTTGGCTTGGTTGCGGCAGGTTCCATCACGCCCGACAGCGTGGTCCCCGCGATCGAAAAGGGAGACCCTTCGGCGAAGGACAAGATCAAAGACCTCGACGGGCGCAAAGTGCTGAGCGACGGCAAGTTCACGCTGGGGCAATACGCTGACGGCTCCTTGGGCTTCGCCCAATCCGACGACATGTTCCGCGCGATGGGCAGCACTGGGGATGCAGCCACCGCCAAGTATCGCATCGACGGCAACAAGGAGATCTCCTTGGTGATCCCGGAAGGCTCCATCGCGAAGCTTGCCAAAGGCCAAGCTCCCGCTGAGCTTTCTGCGGTTAAGTCGATCTCGATCTCGCTCGATCTCACCGGAGGAAAGGCTGTCGTAAGAGCTGCCACGACCAGCGCAGATGAAGCAAAGAAGCTCGAGGCGCTGTTCACGGTGCTCAAGAGCGAAGCAGGCGGGAAGCTCGCCGGCGCACCGCCTGGTACGGCGGAGCTCCTCAAGAGCGCGACCAGCCGCGTGGAAGGCAATGACCTCGTGATCGAAGCAGCGCTGCCTGCCGACGCGATGACCAGCCTCGCCACCCTGATTGCGACGGGCCTGAAGGAAGAGTCCGGAGCTGCGGTGGATTCACTCTTCAAGGGCGACGGCAAGGCTGAGGCAAAGAATGAGCCCGCCAAGCCGGGCACGACAGCTGCAGCTCCGGCGACCAAGCCCACCACTCCCACGACGCCAACGAAGCCCACGGCAACGGCGACGGCAGCAACAGTCAAGCGCCCCGGCGTCGGGCTGAAGCTACCTGGCCGCAAGTAGTCGGTAGCGGCTCCACCAACGAAAACGCCCTCTTCAAGGAGGGCGTTTTTGCGTTCGGCAACGGATGTTGTGCCGACGCTTTCGAATCACGCGTCGTCACATCAGCTGGAACTGCTCGCGAACGACGATCCGGCCTTCGCCCATATTGGTCGCGGAGACAACGGCGCGGTAGTCGGAGAAGCTAAACTCCGAAGCGACCTGGCTAAGCTTGTTCTTCGAGAGGTAGCTGCTCGACTTCTCGCCGCGCTCTTTTGATGGGGGCCCTGCAACCGCCATCAGGCTCGAGGCGCGGGCTTGAACGAATTCCACAGCCGCTTCAGGCGCCATGCTGTTGCGAGTTACGCCAACGGTGACAAGGGCCTGGGCCGAGTCAAAAACGAAGAGCACCTCATCGGCGTCGGTGGATGAATCGATCGCTGCACCAGCGACTTTTTGGCAGCGAAGCTCATTGCTGCGGACGCTATTGCAGCTGACGCCACGGTCAGCGGCCCAGCCTTCAACCGAGGCTCGCGTCGTTTGGCCGAGCGTAAAACCGAGTGCTGGCTTGCCCGACGACGTCCCTTCGCCGCGCACTTTATCGAACGCTAGTTCACGCGCTTGGTCACGCTGCTCGGGCGTCAACGCGACATCCATCCCTACCGGGCAAGCGCCCATTCCGGGGATGTAGCGCAACATCCAACGACCAGACTTGGTGTGAGCAAACCCGATCACCCCGACCGCCAAAGCCGAGGTCAACACGAGACCTGCCGAGATACGAATCAGGAGTGAACGCTTCTTCATTTCTTCCTCGAAAGATGGGGCTCATCGACTCGACGAATCGACCCGATGAGCCTTGCAAACTCACTTGCCGATGAAGTCAGCGGCGAAGGTCGCATCCGTGAGCGCCGGAGCGAAACACTCGCCGATGTAATCATCGGGAACGCCAGCATCCGAGAGCACGCCTGCAATCAGGCCCACGAATGCGTCGTACTCCTCTTGCGTGATGTCGAGACCGGTGTGAGCCTCAACCATCGACGGTCCTTCGTACGTGCCCGTGGTGCAACCGTACGCATCCGAAACGAAGGCCGTGAGGCTCGCCTTGAAAGCGGTAACAGCGGCATCACCCGCCATTACGAGCGGCGCAAAATCGGCTTCGAACTGGGGATCAGCGGCGGCGCGATTCACGATCTCGTCAACAGCAGCCGGAACGGCAGCACCGTAGTCAGCGCAAACGTCGCACTGCACGCCAGAGCCGCCTGCGCCGCCCTCGCCACCCTCGCCACCTGCACCGCCGGTCGCACCACCAGTGCCACCGCCGCCGCTCGTCGAATCATCACCACAACCCACTGCAACGAAAGCCGCGAACATTGCGCAGCTCAAAAACTTTAAAGCCATGAGGAACCTCCTAGTTCGGCGCATACGTAGCAGCTTGCAACCCAGTTGCCCAAGTTCGAACAAACGAGAAAAGGCCCGGTCATGGGCCTCTTCTCGTTGTCTAACGTTTGGTCACAAGGCTTGGACACCTCGTTCGTGCTGTAATCACTGCGGAATCGGCTGTGTCCCGGTGGTGGTCCCGTCCGACTCGAACTTGAAGTTATCGATCAGGACCGTTGAGTCCAGGACACCATCACCCGAGTCCCAGATCGCAAAGTGCAACGTGATGTCGGACCCTGGCGAATCGATCGGCGCTTTGGTCTCGAGCCAGCCCGTCGCTGCACTGCCTAGCGTCTCCTCGAAGGTCTTGAAGTCGATCGCCATTTGCTCGTCAAAGCCGGTCCCCATCAGCTCGGCGGTGCCTTGGGTGCAAGAGAAGTTCTTGCCACCGTGATTGCCAGGCGTGCAGACGTCGAGGAAGCCCGCGTTGACGCTGATGGTGTTGCCATCCGGGTCGAAGGAGATGTTCCCGTCAGCGAGGCCCGAGGGCGTGGGCGTCATCATCGCGACGAAGAAGTCGTTGTAGGTGTCGCAAATGTAGTTGGGGTACTCGTAGGTGTAGAAGTCGAGGTTGAAGGAGAAGCTCTTCGCGTCGACCGGCGTCTTGATCACCACCTTCAGACCGGCTGAGTCGTAGGGCTCACCGGTGATGCTACCGGGGCAGGCGGGTGACTCTTTGGGGTAACCGGGCGGTGAGCCGTGCGGCGATTGATCTTTCCAGTAGCCGCCAACACTCATGTAGCCCGGATCATTCGGGCCGCGCGCAGACCCAGAGGAGAGGGCCAAAACCTTCGCTCCTTCACGCGGAGTCACAGGGCCGAGGCCGTTGAGAATGCCTTTGCCATCGGCGAGGGTGCCGCTGAGCGGCTGGCCATCCGAACGCACCCACTCAGCGCTCTTGACGCCCCAGCTGTTGCCTTCAGCAACTTTGCAAAGCCCCATCGCGCGCGCGCCGTCCATCGCATCGCCGCTATCGATCGACAACGCTCCGTCGCAATCACCCTGCGGACTCGAGCCAACGCACTCCGGATCCGTGCAATTGGAAACGATGCCGGACGAGCTTGAGCCACCGCTTAACTGGAAGGAGCCAGTGGAACCGTTGTTCCCAGCACCGTCCGAACCTCCACCGCCATCGTTGTTGTTGGATGACCCAACGGTCGAACCGACCCCGGGGCTACAAGCCACCACGAGTCCCGCAATCAACGAACCAAGAAGCGCCTGCCTGCTGCCCATACGCACCTCGTTTTCCTTCCTGCGATGACCGGGGATGGCCGACTACAGAAGCGGAAGAGTTATCAGATGAGCGTACATCATTCGTTGCCTCGCCGTAACGGCTTTCTCACAATCAAACTGGACGTGTTTGCCTAAGAATTGCCTTCACATCCGACCAGGTAGCACCGTCGATTGGGGCATCCTCGTGAAGCTCCAGGCCTCGCTCCAGGTCCTCCAGGCAATACCCGCCGGTCAATAGATCACCGCCCACGCGGACAGCGCCGTCTTTGGTTGTCCGCTCGAGGTAGCCAATTGGCACCTCCAGCGTCGTACCCAAAGCGGTCCAGCCCTCATCGCGCTCGGAAACCGGCAGCGGCTGGACGTGCTCCAACTGCGATGGCCGGCCTGCGCCAACCTCCTCGCACAATGCGAGCCGTAGGCTCTCGATCCAAGCGACCGGATCGCTCGTCACTTCGGTCAATGGCAAGGTTGGTCGGGTGCCATAGCGTTGAAGCGCAAGCTCCAGATCCGTCGCCTCCTCGCGAGGGACCCGCAGCTCGCTGCGCAGCGAGCCGATCGCCTCGACGAGCACAGTTCCTGGTCGAGTCACCTCGAAGCCCAGCCCAAACAGGGCCCGTCGTCCCGAGCTTGGCCCAGCCGAAATCCAATCGCGACCAAGATAGACCGCCGCGCAGCGGAGCCGCCGGAGCGCGCTCAGCAAAGGCCTCACGTTGCGGTTGAGCAACGTTCGGTACGAGGCATCCTTGAACAGCGTGTCCACGCTCGGCAGCGCCAACCCAACGTAGACCACGCCATCCACGAACATCGGCGCTCCGGAAGAAACCCGCCTCACGCGTTGGTTGGACACGGTGATTCGTGTTGCGTGGGCATGCGCACCGAGCACAACGCCCGTCCCGCCGAAGTGTTCAACCGCGACCGCCGAGCGACCCGTCGAACTCGTGAGGCTCAACAGGCTGTGGCCCAAACCAAGGCCCACCTGAAGGTCGCAGGGATGAGAGGGTCGTACGAGCAGCATGACTTACGATACGGAACTTTTTTCTTGAAGACAGTCGATCCAGAGGCTACTAACTCTAACGCCCACGTAAGAGTATGAGTCAATCATCCCGCACCAAGAACGAGCCGAACGAACACCGCGTCGTTCGTTTGCCGCTTTTGGACGCGGAGATGAAGCCGAGGCCGTGGGCGCAAACCCGCAAGCCAGCGGTGGCCAACCTGCAGGTCGGGGATCTCGCCAAAGCGGCGGGTAAGACGGTTCGCGCCATTCACCACTATGAGGAGCTGGGTCTGCTGCGCCCCGACGCTCGGTCGAAGGGGCGGTTCCGCCTCTATGACGAGGGTGCCGTCGCGCGCGTTCGTTGGATCGGCAAGCTTCATGATCTGGGCATGAGCCTGCTCGAGATCCAAAAGGTGCTCGAGGCCTGGGAGAACGCCGAAGTACCAGCGCGAGCCATGGCCGACGTTCGAACCGTCTACAGGAACAGGCTCGAAGAGACTCGCGCGCAGATCGCGCGACTGCGCGCGCTCGAACAGGAGCTCGAGGCCAGCATCAACTACCTCGACACCTGCGATTCGTGTGCGCCCCAACCCCCTGCGCTAGCCGAGCCGCACTCGGAGCTGCGCGAAAAGTCCTCCACTGAAGTGGTCTGTCGTTCGTGTGAGCTACGCGAACGAGAGGCCGAACCCGATCTCGTTGCAGGCATTGTCGCCTCTTAGCCCTCCGTTCAACCCGCAGAGACAAACCATGGCGCTCCGACTTCCCGTTTACATGGACTATCACGCCACTACCCCGGCCGATCCGCGCGTGGTGGAAACGATGTTGCCGTACTTCACCGAGAAGTTTGGCAACGCGGCTAGCCGCAACCACGCCTTCGGCTGGACGGCGGAGGAGGCGGTCAGCATCGCGCGTGAGCAGGTTGCGCGCTTGGTTGGGGCAAAGAACCCGAAGGAGATCGTCTTCACCTCCGGCGCTACCGAGTCGGACAACCTAGCCATCAAGGGCGTGGCCGAGTTCTACAAGGACAAGGGCAACCACATCATCACGACGACGATCGAGCACAAGGCCGTGCTCGACACCTGCAAGCGGCTCGAGAAAGAGGGCTTCGAGGTCACCTACCTTCCGGTCGGCAAAGACGGCCTCGTTGACCCGAACGACGTGAAAAACGCCCTCACCGACAAGACGATCCTGGTCTCGGTGATGTTGGCCAACAACGAGGTCGGCACCGTGCAACCACTCGAGGAGATCGGCGCGCTCACGCGGGCGCGCGGCGTGCTGTTCCACTCGGACGCCGTGCAAGGGCTGGGCAAGGTCCCGTTCGACGTCGAGCGAATGAACCTGGATCTCGTGTCGATCACCGCCCACAAGATGTACGGCCCGAAAGGCGTTGGAGCGCTCTACGTGCGACGCAGCAAGCCTCGCGTTCGCATCACAGCGATGCTCGACGGTGGCGGTCATGAGTTCGGAATGCGCTCCGGGACGTTGAACGTGCCGGCGATCGTTGGCTTCGGGAAGGCCGCGCAGATCCTCGTGGAGGAAGGCGCCGCGGAGAGCGAGCGCATCGCCAAACAGCGAGATCGATTGCTCAATCGGCTCGAGAGCCAACTCGACGAGCTGAAGATCAACGGCCACCGCGAGAAGCGTCTCCCCGGCAACCTCAACATCAGCTTCGCCTTCGTAGAGGGTGAAGCGCTGCTGATGGCGATCAAGGACGTTGCTTGCTCCAGCGGCTCCGCCTGCACCAGCGCCAGCCTCGAGCCCTCCTACGTGCTGCACGCGATGGGCATCGGAGATGATCTGGCGCATTCATCGATTCGCTTTGGACTTGGGCGCTTCACCACCGATGAGGAGGTCGACTTCGTCGCCGATCTCGTCAGCACCAAGGTGAAGAAGCTGCGCGACATGTCACCGCTCTACGAGATGCACAAAGAAGGCATCGACCTGCAAACGGTGGAGTGGGCGGCTCACTGAGCTTCCACCGCCAAACCTTTCAAACGTCGGAGAAAACATCATGGCTTACAGCGAAAAAGTGATCGACCACTACGAGAACCCCCGCAACGTTGGCACGCTCGACAAGGCAGATGACAGCGTTGGAACCGGCCTCGTTGGCGCCCCCGCTTGCGGAGACGTCATGCGCCTTCAGATCAAGGTGAACGAGGGCGGCATCATTGAAGAAGCAAAATTCAAGACCTTCGGCTGCGGCTCCGCCATCGCCTCGTCGTCACTCGCCACCGAGTGGCTCAAAGGCAAGTCGGTGGAAGAGGCCGAGACGATCAAGAACAGCATGATCGCCGAAGAGCTGAATCTGCCCCCTGTGAAGATCCACTGCTCGGTCTTGGCCGAAGACGCGATCAAGTCGGCGATCGCCGACTATCGAGCCAAGAAGGCCGCTAAGTCCGCCTGACCCAAAGCGTTCGACCTCCACCCGCGAAACGACAGCGCTATGACCTCACTGACAGAAGCCCAACAAGCCGCGTTCAAGCCCGTACCGAAGTTTGAGACGGGTATAGCCAAAGACACGCTCGGCGTCTCGCCGAAGGCCGTCGAGGCGATCGAGGCCGCGCTCAAGAAGCGGGGCACTCCAGATGCGGCGCTGCGCGTCGGCATTCGCGGTGGAGGCTGCTCGGGCTTCTCCTATGTGATGGAGTTCTCGGATGATGCGCCACGCAGTGGCGACCGAGTGCTCGAACACACAGCAGCGAGCGGTGCCACCGTACGAGTGTTCTGCGACAAGAAGAGCATTCTCTACTTGGGCGGCTCGGTGCTCGACTACGAAAAGACCCTCATGTACCAGGGCTTCAAGTTCAAGAACCCGCAGGAAGCCTCCAAGTGCGGCTGCGGTCACTCCTTCACGGTCGCCTGAGACTGTCGCTCAGCTAGGGCCCAAGAGGAGCACTCCATGGCGCGTTGTCCGTTCGACATCCTCGGTGTCGAGCCTCGTTTCGATCTCGATCTCAAAGCTGTTGCAGAAAACCACCGGGCTCTCGCCAAGACGCTGCACCCCGACAAGCACGCAGGCACCTCGGCCTCTGAGCGTCGTCTCGCGCTTGGTCACGCCATCGACGTCAATGACGCTGTGCGCGTTCTGAAGGATCCGATCAAACGGGCAGAAGCGCTGTTTGCACGGTTTGGTTTGGGCACGGGCGAAGTTAGCGAGCCGAAGCCGAGCCCTGCGCTGCTGATGGAGATGATGGAAGCGCGAGAGGAGCTGGCAGAGGCTGTTCGCAAACGAGACATCGCCCAGGTCCGCTCCCTCAACGCAGGCGTGAATCGCACCAAAGAGGCTGCGCTGAGCAAGCTCTCGGAGGCCTTTCAAAAAGCCGAGTCCGCGCCAAACAATCGCACCTCGATTCTGATCGCCGCGCTACCCGCGCTCGGCGAGCTTCGCTATGCCAAGCGCTTTGCGGATGAAGTGGCCGCCTTCGAAGAAGCGCTTGAAGACGACCCCCACCAAGATCGACCCAGCTGATGCTTCTTGAAATATTCGATCCCAAGGCTGCACCCCGTCCAATTGGCATTGATCTCGGGACGACCAACTCGCTCGTCGCTCGCATGCGTGATGATGCGCCTGCGGTCATCCTGGACTGCAACCAAGCGTGGCTCGTTCCGTCGGTGGTCCACTACGCCGAGAGCGGCGCAGTCATCGTTGGTGAGGACGCCGAGCGGCTCGCCCTGCTCGACGCCTCGAACACCATCGCCAGCGTCAAGCGGCTGATGGGGCGCGGAGGAGACGACGCTGAGACTAAGCGACTTGGCTCGCTCGAGTTTGCAGCCGCCGAAACAGCCGAGGAAAAAAAGACGGTGCGCATCAAGGTGCGCGACAAAACGGTAACGCCCGTCGAGGTCTCCGCCGAGATCCTCAAGAAGCTGAAGCAGCTTGCGGTGGACGAGCTGCAGCGAGTGGGAGGGGCTGTCATCACCGTGCCCGCCTACTTCGACGACGCACAACGTCAGGCGACAAAAGACGCGGCAAAGCTCGCAGGGCTCGAGGTCTTGCGGCTGCTCAACGAGCCTACGGCCGCTGCGCTCGCCTATGGCTTGGAGAAGCGCAAAGACGGTCTTTTCGCTGTTTATGATCTTGGCGGCGGCACGTTCGACGTCACGGTGCTCAACCTGGATGACGGCCTGTTCGAGGTGAAGTCCACCGGCGGTGATAGCCAGCTCGGCGGGGACGACATGGATCGCCTGCTCGCCTCCGCCATCCTCGCCGAACACGGCCTTATCGAGGGCGAGCTCAGCTCGGCGGAGAAACGTGCAGCCTTGGTTGCCGCTCGCCAAATCAAACACGCCCTCACGGATGCAAGCTCGGTTGAACTGGACCTCGCCGCGTTGGTCAAGAAGCCGGCGACCTTCAGCATCACACGCGAGCGTTTCAACGAGCTGGTGAAGCCGCTGATCGAGCGGACGGGCAGCGCCTGTCGCCGCGCTCTTCGCGATGCCGGCGTCAAAGCCAGCGAGATCGACGGCGTGATCTTGGTGGGTGGCTCCACGCGCGTACCCGCCGTTCGCGCGTACGTATCCGATCTGTTTGGCAAAGAGCCGCTGGCCGACATCGATCCGGAGAAGGTGGTGGCGTTGGGTGCGGCTCTGCAGGCTCACCAACTCGCTGGTGAAGGCCCGAAAGAGGATCTTCTACTGCTCGACGTTCTACCGCTTTCACTCGGCATCGAGACGATGGGCGGAGTGTGCGAGAAGGTCCTTCCGCGCAACACCACCATTCCCACAGCCGCGCGCCAGGTGTTCACAACCTACGCCGACAACCAGACCGGCTTCGAGCTGCACATCGTTCAAGGGGAACGTGAGCTCGCTGCAGACTGTCGCTCGCTCGCTCGCGTCACCATGCGCGGACTTCCTCCGCTGCCGGCGGGCTTGGCGCGCTTGGAGGTAACCTTCAAAGTCGACGCCGACGGCTTGCTTCAAGTGCACGCCAAAGAGCTGACCACCGGCAAGGAGCAAACGATCGAAGTTCAGCCGAGCTACGGCCTCAGTGAAGAGGAGATGGAGGGCATGCTGATGGCAGCGCTCGACCACGGCGAGACCGATCTCGAGCAACGTCGCTTGATCGAGGAGCGCGTTGAAGCCGAGCGCGTGATCCTCGCGACACAGAACGCCCTCAACGTGGACGCGGACTTGCTCAGCGCGGAGGAGCGCAGCGCCATTGCAACGGCGTTGACAGAGCTCGCCGCAGCGCTGAAGGGCAGCTCTCCCAGCCTGATTCACGCGCGCATCGAGATGCTCGACGGCGTCACCAAAGCGTGGGCCGGCCTGCGCATGGACCGGGCGATCGCGCGGGCGCTCGGTGGTAAAGGCATCGACGGAGTCGAAGAGACGGTGGCGCAAGCCAAAGGCGTGGATGAACACGTCGCGGCGCACGCTGAGGCACGAGCACGGGGAGCGATTTGAGATGCCGACGGTACGTTGGTTGGCTCACGGTACGAGCTGGGAAACAACGGTTGAACTCGGGGCGGATCTGCGTACCGCGTCGAAGTTGGTGGAGGCGCCCGAGGGCGACGCCTGCGGTGGCGTTTGCGCCTGTTCGACCTGCCACGTCTATGTGACCAAAGGTCGCGAGCTGCTCAGCCCGGCCGAAGAGGAGGAAGAGGACATCCTCGATAAGGCGTTCGATGTCCGGTCGAATAGCCGGCTCGGCTGTCAGGCCAAAGTGATGAAAGACGGCCTGGTCGAAGTCGAGGTCACGCGCGAGAGCCTCGACGCCTTCTACAACGAGCATCCGCAGGCGATCGATCCGCGCAAGAAGAAGCACTGACGGGCAGCACTGACCGTCGTTCGCACACAAACGCAAGAAGGCTCCTTTCGGAGCCTTCTTTGCTTCGAACCGCTAGGGTTCAGTTCGCTGCGAGGTCCACCTTCAACGTGTAGGAACCGCGTTCCACCAAGTCGGTGCCGTCAACCGCTGCAAGCCAGCCATCAACGAAGACGAAGTAGTCGGTGTTGGGTACGACTGCGAAGGTCACGACTTCGGGCACCTGGAAGGCATTCTGATCGTCCGAGCAATCTAGCTCGGCACCTGCGCCGCAAGATCCCTGGCGCACGTAAAGGCTGCGGTCCCAGCAGCCAGGGGGATAGGGGAGAGCCGGCTCAGCATTGATGTCGGGTCCGCAGGACGGCACACCATCGAGACCGAGGCCGACCGTAATGGTCATCGTCCCGGTCACCGTGGAACGCACGCGGTAAACGTGATCCGCGGCGTAGGTGTATTCCGGCCCAAAGATCGACGGATCGAGCTGGCAGGAACCGTTGGCGTTGTTGACGGCGCCGAGCGTCGTCGGCAGCGGTGCGGCGGCGGGAATGAAGATGGTGCCAGGCGAAATCAGCTTGGCTGCGCCGGCTTCAGCGGCGGAGCAATCCTCGAGGGCAGGGTCCGGGTCTTCAATCACGCAGCTCGCGTTGCAACCATCACCAGGCTGCGTGTTGCCGTCTTCACACTCTTCACCCGGGTTGCTGACGAAGTCGCCACACGTGGGAACGCCGCAGTCGATCTCGAGATCGAAGTCGCCGGGCTCACCCTGGACGGCAAGCGTGTAGCTGCCCGCTTCCATGTGGAGCAACAAGCGTTCGCCAGCCGAGGTTGCGTTAGCGCAGAAGTCTGCATCCGTCTCAGGATCCTCACTGCACACGGAGCGCAGCGAAACCTCGGTATCCGTCATGCTGAGCGTGCGAATATTCAGGCTGCAAGCCCCGCTCAACGTGAGCTGGTAGGTGAGGTCTCCCCAGGTATCGGGGTTGGTGAAATCTCCGTCGACACAAGAGCTATTGAGCTCGTTGCCAGTCGTCGCGTCGATGGTGCCAGAGAACTTGGCTACGTCTCCGGGGGCCAGGCTGACTGGCGTTGCAGTGCTGCAGTCCTCATTCAGGGGAGGTGCGCCACCAACGCCACCAACACCGCCGTCGCCGCCGTTGTTGCCGACGCCGCCATCACCACCGTTGTTGCCAACGCCACCGTCGCCGCCGTTGTTGTTACCAACGCCGCCCTCACCCGCGTTGGCGCCGGTGCCGCCACTTCCGCCGGTTCCCGAGTCACCACAGCTGCAGGCTGCGAGCACAGCAAGCGAACCAACCGACGAGACCAACCACTGACTCATCCCCATACGCATACGCAAGCCTCCTAAAAGCGGGTTCGGTGAACAACGACCTGCAGACATTCACGACTGCGGCCGAGGTAAGGAAGAAACGAACATAGCAGGTGGTTGCTCACAGATCCCGTTCCTCGTGACGCTCCACTTGGACGCACTGAAAAGTCTCGGGAACCACCGAATGGTGGTGTGCAACAATGACCACCATCTTCTGGCTGGCCTTCCGCCCCAGGAGTTCATGCAAGCGCTTTCGAGAGGCTTCATCAAGGCCGGCCTCTGGCTCGTCCAACAGCAGGAGTCGAGCGTCCGACGCTAGGGCGCGCGCAAGCAACACGCGACGTTGTTCACCGCCGGACAGTTCTCCCATCGGTAGGTCGAGAGGATCGCAGCCCTTTCGTTTGGCCCGGCGACGCAGAACGTCTCCCAGGCCCAGCTCCTCGAGCGCGACCATCGCACCCCCCGACTGCAGTTCGGCGGTATCGAACAGGCTCATGTGCCAACGCAAGCTCTCATCGGGCACGACGTGCGCGCGTTGAGGAAGGACGCAGCTTTGTCTGCGCACGTTGGCCCATTGCGCCTCAGACAAGGGTTCACCGTTGACCAGAATCCCCGGTGCTTCCACGAGCCCGAGCAACGCCATCAAGGTCGTGGTTTTGCCGTTGCCGTTCGGGCCCAAGAGCGCAACTCCACCCGGACATCGCAGCTCGAAGCTGAGTTCATTTGGCGTCGCAGCGGTCGCACCGAGATGCTTGAAGGAGAACCCTCGCGCCTCCAGCCGCTCCACTGGTGGGCCCGCGATCTCGCTGGAAGCAACGCCGTGGCTTTGGGTGAGCGGGGCGAAATAGCCGACGCTGCGCCCAAGAAAGGCGCCAACCATCTCGCGACCGCCAACCCCACGCGCGAGCGCCTCCAGCGACGTCACCAAAGCGAGCGTCGCCGATACGCCGGCGGCGGCGAGTACGCTCGCCTCCCCGAGTTTGTCGCGAACGATCGTCTCAACCCATGCTCGCGGAAGCAGCGCGACGCCGAGCGCAACCGCGGCTGGGATCAGCGCGGCGGTGATCCCGAGCCAGTGCGCCTGCCGCTCGAAGAAGGCCAGCTTGCGTACCAGCCCTCGGAAGTTCGCGTCCACACGCTCTTCGAGCCCTCCCCCGCGAATCTCGAACGATCCGAACATCAGCGCATCCAACAGCCGCATGCCTCGAAAGTGCGTCTGCCAAGCGTTGTCGCGAGCTTGTCTTCCGCGAACGCGCAGCGGTCTCAGGAGGAGCAACATCAACACTGCGGCTCCCCCTCCCAGCAGGAGGTACTGCGCACCCAAGCGAAGCGTTACGACGCCGAGAACCACACTCAGAGTAAGCAGAGAAGCAGCCGCATCGGGGAAGGCGGTGGATTGCGTCATCGCCACGTCAAACGCCGCGTCTGAAAGCGTACCTGTGGCCTGCTTCGGACGGTTCGCGAGCAGGGTGGGGATGTCTTTCTTCCGTAGTTCCTCGGAGATCGCGAAGAACACGTCTTCGATTCGGCGACGGAAGAGTTCGCCTTTGGCGAGAGTGCGCAAGGCTGAAGCGATCGTTGCTGCACCAGAGGCGATGGCAGCCACTTGCAGCGGGTTCTCGGGCGCCGTGAACAGCACAAAGAGCGTCCCCAAAAGGGTCACCTTCGAGAGCGCCTCCAGCGCAATAACGAAGACTGTCCACGCCCTCACCGGCACACGTTCGCCTAGTTCCCTGCCGGGAGGAAGGGCGTTGCGCCCGTCAAACTCTCGTGGGAGCGTCATTGAATGAGAGCCGGCACCGTGCATACGTGGCTGCGCCTGGCTAAAGCTGAGCGGACTTTCGGAGCAATGGCCTTCGCCCTCGCAACACCGGTTGGGCTTGGGCTTCGGCTCGTTGGCTTTGCTCGTATGAACGCCCTGGTGGCACGGCTACCGCTAGTCGCGCCTCCTACCTGTGGCGGCGTTACCCCCGAGCGCGGGGAGGTGCTGGTTGCGCGCGCCTTTGCGCACGCTCCTGCAACGCCGGGCTGCCTGCCCCAAGCACTGGTGCAGACTGCGGTGCACCGCTTGCTCGGGCGCGACGTGTCGCTGGTTATTGGTGTGCGCCGCGGCGGAAGCCATGCAGCAGGTGGCCCCGTAGACTTCGAAGCGCACGCCTGGGTTGATGATCGCACGGGAGTACGTGCAGATCCGACCCATCAAGAGATCTATCGGAGTTCGCTTTGAACCACATCGTGGCCTTATTCGACCAACAGCAGTTGGACCCGCGCGCAGCGCAGGCGCTCGGCACGCGCCGCGGCCCCGCTTGGGATCGAGTGGATCGCTTCACCGACGGCATCGCTGACATCGTCGTTGGGAGCTACGCTGCTTGCTCGAGCGAGCTTGGGCGTTCGGGCCTGGTGGTTGATACCGAGTCGCCCCTCGTGTTCGCATTTGATGGCTTCCTGGGCGCGCGCGAGGAGCTGGAGCGATGGCTCGGACCGCTCGGCTCATCGAGCCAAGCCGAAATCGCTTTGCGCGCCTTCAAGCGATTTGGTGAAGCGGCCGCGCAGATGTTGACGGGCGACTTCGCCTTTGTTGCCTACGACCGTGAGACGCGAACGGTGGTGGCCGCCGTTGATCCGTTCGCGACTCGTCCTCTCCATCGCGGTCAATACGCCACGAGCTTCTGTTTCGCGAGCAGCCAACGTGCGGTTCGCTGTGCGCTCGCGCAGCCGTTGCAAGCCGACGCTGACAGCCTCGCCGCGATGCTCTTTTACGAGCTCGTCACCCGGGAGCGGAGCCTTTACGAGGGGGTGCAAACGCTGAGTCCCGGCTCATCAGTTGCGCTGAATGGCTCCACAATCCGAACCAGCAACTACTTCCAGTTCGAACTTTGTGAGGTGCGAACTCTGCCGGAACGGACACACCTTGAGCGAGTGGCGCGCTCGCTCGATGAGGCCACGCGAGACCGTCTACGAGATGTTGAACGGGTGGGCATCCTCGCCTCCGGGGGGCTTGATTCGACCGTGATTGCAGCGCTGGTTGCTCGCGAGTGCCGGCGGCGAGGCAGTCCACCGCCAGTGCTCTTTCACTTTCGTGCCCGTGGCTTCGAGGCCGACGAGTTTCCTTTCGCAAAGCAGCTCGCCGAGCACCTCGATCTCGAGCTGCTGAGCTTTGAACGGGATCAGCCCTACCTGCCCGGCAACGCCCTCCACGACTTCTCACAGCCCGCGAGCGCTGCACACCAAGCGATGTTTCAAGCCGCCTTGCGACAAGGCATTCGCGTGCTTTTCACCGGCCAAGGGAGTGACGAGCTGCAGTGGCGCAACGGACGAGAGGTGGATGGCGCGCTAGCTGAGGGTCGGTGGACGGAGGCCGTACGATTCGTTGGCCTCAATAAGCAGCCGTTCAAGTTCGCTGCCTATCGACGCCTCGCGGGGGGCCTCAAGCGAGCGCTGACTTCGAGAGCACGACTTCGGGACAAGGCTCGCCGTAGTTTCGCCGCTCGCCTCCCTGACTGGCTTACTCCGCGGGGCAAAGCGGCGGTCCTTGCAGCCCACGACGACTGGGCAACAGCGGAGGCTGCTCTGCAGCATCCAAACGCGGCCCGCCGCACGCTATGCGCGGAATTGGTCTGGTCCACCGGCATGACCTTTGGACATCAGAGCGAGTTCTCCTTCGCCTCGGAGAACGGCATCGAGCTTCGGCACCCGTTTATGGACGCGCGGGTTTCCGCTGCATATCTGCAGGTTCCGTCAGCCCTGATGGTTGCACCGGAGGTCATCAAACCCTTCACCCGTCGCATCGCCGCACAACTTGTGCCGCATGGGTTGGCCTACAGACCACCCCCGTCGGACTATGGAAGTATGATCAGCTCGGCGTTGGACAAGGCCGATGTTTGGATTCGTGCCCTTGAACAGAACGGGCGTCTGTTCGAGACCGGCATCGTCGATCGCGAAAAGCTGCTCGCGGCCCTTGCAGCCAAGCCCCCTGAGTCTTTCAGCTTTCCAGAGCTGGCTTGTCTGCAGGCCGAAGACTGGCTGAACGGATTATCCTCAAGCAGCTCCGCCCTCTTTTTGTGAATGGGGCAAGGCCCGCTTACAACTCATGGTAAGCTGCAAGCCTTTCCGAGGAACCCGAGCATGGCAAAGACCGAAGAGAAACCGTTCGACGCGCCCGTTGGCCAAGCCAGGGGGCTAACCCCACGGAAGCCCTATTCGAAACCAGAGCTCTTGGTCTATGGGCGCATTGAAGACATGACGCGCGCCAGCGGCAAGTCGGGCAAAGAGCCTGGTGCCGGCGCCAAGCCCCGCAAGTGAAGCTGTTCTTTTGAGGTGAGCTTCGTCGTCGATTGGGGAGCGGCTTCGGAGCTCGAGGACGAGCACGAGTGGTTCGTTGTGTACGAGAGCCACGGCCAGAGGAACGTCGCGGTGGCGCGGACAAAAACCGGCTACCTAGTGCGGGTGTTCGGCGTGAGCGACTACGACGTTGGCCCTTCGACGGTCACCTTTCACCCTGCCACGGGTGTTTCCCCAGCAGCCACAGAGGACGCCTACAAGCTCGCGGTCTTACCGGCGCTGCATCAGCTTAACGGCCGGCCAGCCTTGCACGCGTCGGCCGTCGCCGGCGAGCGAGGAGCCATTGCCTTCGTTGGCCCCTCGGGCCGGGGCAAATCAACCCTAGCGGCCTTGCTCTCGAGCGGCGGGCACTATCGTCTGATGGCCGACGACTACCTTCCGCTGCACCTCGATGAAGCTGGTCAGGTCTGGGCCACTCCCACCTCGACCGCCGTTCGCCTGCGTGGCCCAGCCGCGGAGCAACTCAACGAAACCAAGGTCTTTCACCAAGGGAAGTTCGTCGCCGCGAGGCCCGTTGCTCATCACCCGCAACCGCTCGTCCGACTGTACGTCATCACCGTAGGGGTCGAGACGCGCGTCATCTCAATGAAGGGCCGAGATGCCGTGGCGGTCGTTGCGGAACACCTGCAGCGACTCGACCCGCACGATCCCGAGCTCCTCAAGATCGAGTTCGAGTTCATCGACGCACTAGTCAAGCGCGTTCGGGTGGCGGAGCTTAGCTATCCAAGCCGCTACGAGACCGCGGAGATCGAGGCCGTGATCGCACATGACCTCCAGAGTAACGGCCTGCAGCTATCAGGTGACGACCACCAGCTTGGCCGCCAACAATGAGCCCAAAAGCTCCGCGAGGTCGGCCTGTATTTTGGCCTCATCGGCGTCGAACTCGGCCCCGAGCTGATCGCACAGTCCGCCAAACGATATGCCCTCCCCGATGAGCTCCCAAGCACGTGTGGCGACCTCATTCATGCCGCAATATGTGCCTGTTCCAAGGTTCAGAAGCACCGCCTCTTCGTCGATCACGCGAGACAGGACCTGGGGAGAGCGAACAATGCGAGTGTCGCGTGAGACCATAGGATTGAGCATAGATCAGGCCTGGAGAAGGAAGGGTGGCTCGAATGTACGGCTTGGTTGCACGGAACCGCGACGTGGATCACGCGTGCTTGGGGAACTTCACTAATGGCCAACCTGGTTGAGGAAGCGTCGCGGCTTTGTCGTGAGTGCCAGGCCTGCTGCGACGGCACCATGTTTTCGATGGTGGAGGTGGACGCCGATGAGCTCTCTTCGCACTCGCGCCGACGTCTCAATATTGTCGACGGGCCGACGCAAATCACCCAGCCGTGCAGACATTTGGATTCCTCAGGCTGTAGTGCGTATCAAGACAGACCGGCTAGGTGCAGGTCCTACGCGTGCAAACAGCAACGCGACCACCTTGAAAACGGGGGGGACCTCGAGGCTCGGCTGAAGAAAGTTCGCGCAATTCGATCCGTCGCGGCACGACTTCGTGCGTTTGGTGGCAGTCATTGGGAATTGCAGCTGCAAGACCCTCGGTCGTTGCCAAGCGAGGTATCGCTCGACTTGGTGGAGCTAGCGGTGCGCTTGCAGCGTGACCTCGGCTGGCGCCCTCATCCCAAGGAAGAGCCTGCCGCGCCGATGCGGCCGGAGCCTTCGGCTGACGACCCCAGCGAGCCGTGATACGGAAGCACGTGACCAATCCGAGCGGGCGTCGAGACCCGGTTCGTTGCGCAGTGGTCGGCATTGGCCGCTGGGGCGCCCACTACCTCAAGGTTCTTGCAGAAACGCCGGGGGCCGAGCTCACAGCACTCTGTGACACGAGCGAGCGAGCTCGCTCGTTGGGGGTATCGACGGTGCCCGGCGCCGTGTCCGTTGCGCGGCTCGCCGACCTTGACCCTGAGCATTTGGACGCAGTCGTGATCGCGACCCCCACGGAGAGCCACGCGGAGCTCGCTTGTGAAGCATTTTCCAAGGGTTTTCACGTTCTCGTAGAAAAGCCGCTCGCCGTCACCGCAGCCGACGCCTCACGTGTCGTAGGCGCTGCGAGACGGGCTGGAAAGCTGATCGCGACTGGCTATCAAATGGTGCATCACGCCGGCCATCGGGCCCTCGTGAACGCCGCGCTGGCACTCGGCCCCGTCCAACATCTTCGAACCACCCGGTCGAGCGTCAGTCGAGAACGTCAGGACCCGCTGCTTCACGCGCTCGCTCCACACGATCTCGCGACCTTCGCTCTGCTTGCACGCCAGCAGAATGGCGAGGCGACGCCGCAATGCGAGGGAACCACGGGAGACGGCTACGGTGAACTTACGGCACACTTGCGCAGCCTCGGACCCCGTGAATTCACTGCTGAGCTGCGGTGGTCACGCGGTAAGCCGCTGCGCCGCACCGAGATTTTTTTCAATGAGGGCAGCGTCTGCTTCGACGAAGCGTCCGGCGAGGTCACCGAGAACGGGCTCAATCCACGCTCATTCGCCGGGGCTCCGCTCAATTTGCAGTGCACCGAGTTCATCCAAACCATTGAGTGTTTGCGCCGAGATCCGAAAACCCAAGCACTCGAGAACCTCGGGCTCGTAACGGCCGCCGACGCAGTCGTGGTCTCGCGGCTAATCGAGCAGCTGGGAGCTTCGGTTCGAACGCTCGCGAACACGTCGACGCGGGCTGCGCTCAGCCTTTGAACCTTCCGGAGCGGGCCGGCATCGAAGCAGGAGTCAAACGCCACTAGAATCCCACGGATGGCCGCACTAAACGGCTCAGACTAGGTCTCGCCGAGAATTGAAGCTGTGATCCCCACTCCCAAAAGCAAAGCGGCTACGCCCAACGAGGCAACGGGTGACCGTGAGCCGCTCGTCGATATCCTCGCGGTTTGGCGGCCAATTCGGAAGCATTGGCTCACTGCACTCTCAACAGCGGCGTTAGTGACTGTCGGCGTCGGCTTCTGGACGATGCGCCAAACCAAGATTTACCAAGCCTCTGCGGTCGTCCAATTTGACCCTAACCCACCTCGTCCGCTCGGCGGCAAAGTGGAGAGCGTCGTTGAAATTGGTTCGGGGGCCATGTGGGACACACGCGAGTACTACGAGACCCAGTACCAAATCATCCAGTCGAGGCGAGTATCGCTCGCGGTCGTTCGGCAGCTCAACCTCAACTCAGACTGGGCGTTCATCAACAACTTACCCAAGGGTGTTCAGGCGCCTGATCGCGAGCCTCTCGCTGAGGAAGACGCCGCGGATGTGCTCCGCGGCCGTATCAGCGTCGAGCCCATCAAACAGTCTCGTCTCGCTACGGTGAAGTTTCAGGACGCCAACCCAGAGCGCGCCGCGGAGCTGCTCAAACAGGTCGTTCGCACCTACAAAGAGCAGAACGTCGATATCGCGCTCGAGTCGATGGACGAGGCAGCGCGTTTTCTGCGCACCGAACACGACAAGCTCAAGAAAGAGCTCGAATCGAGCGAGATGGATCTCCATAACTACAAGGAGAAAAACAACATCCTCTCGGTTGAGTTCGAGGACAAGTCGAGCCTCTACCGCGATCAGATCACCCAGCTGTCCAACACGCTCACATCGGTGCGAACCAAACGGGAGCAGGTGGCTGCGCGACGTGCGCAGCTCGCTAAAGTCAGCGGTGAAGATCCTGCGGTGCTTCCGGCAGGCGAGCTTTTGCAGTCGGTCTTCCTTCAAGGGCTACGCACCCAGTACGTCCAAGCTACCCAAGACCGTGACGCCCTACTCAACAGCGGAATGGGCAAGAACCACCCGGACGTGATCGCCGCAACTACGCGGATGGAGACGTCGCGGGCAGCCCTGCTCGGCGAGGTAAGGAACATCCAAGGCGCGCTCGACAGTGAGTTAGCCGCCATTCAGCGTGAAGAGGGCGGCGTCGCTGGCCTCTTCGAGCAGTCGAAGAAGGAAGCGCTCGATCTGAATTTGCTGGAGATCGAGTACAACCGCCTGAAGCGCTCGAAGGAGAACACCGAGAAGCTCTACGGCGTGCTGCTCGAGCGCTCCACCGAGAGCGCTCTTACCAGCCAAATGCGGATGAACAACGTCTCCATCGTGGATGAGCCGATGGTACCCGGCGGTCCCATTCGACCCAACCTTCCGCTCAACGTGACCGGTGGTGCAGCCATGGGGCTCGTGATCGGTGCCGCAGCCGCCATGGCTCGGTCGATGTTAGACCGAACGATGAAGTCGCCTGAGGACGTCGAGCACGTGCTTGGCGCAACCTTCCTTGGCCTCCTCCCCGAGTTCGACCCGGCCGCAGCAGGTCCCGGCAAAAGTCGCCGGCGCAGGGGGGCCTTGCGACACCCTGAGCTCGTCGTTCACGAGGAGCCAATGAGCGGCGTCGCGGAAGCGTCACGCTCCATTCGCACGAGTCTCATGTTCATGGCGCCCGACAAGCCGATGAGAACGCTGCTCATCACCAGCGCTGGTCCGTCTGAGGGGAAGACCACCGTGGCCTGCTGCATCGCTACAGCGATGGCTCAGGCCGGCAAGAAGGTCGTGCTGATTGACTGCGACCTCCGCCGACCGCGTGTTCACCGCATCTTTCGCGGCCGCGGGCATGACGTTGGGCCAGGCCTCACCTCGGCCTTGCTCGATGAGCCGCTGGATAATTGCGTCATTACCTCCGAGGTTCCGAACCTTTGGGTGATCCCAGCTGGACCGATCCCGCCAAACCCTTCGGAGCTGTTGCAAAGTGAACGCTTCAAGACGGTATTGGCTCAGCTGCAACAACGCTACGACCACGTAATCCTTGATAGTCCCCCAGTTGTTGCCGTCACTGACGCAGTCATCCTTTCAACGATGGTGGACACGACTGTGCTGGTAATCCGCGCGCTGAAGACGACGAAGGAGATCGGCAAGCACGCGACGCGAATGTTGCGTGACGTCGGTGCGAACCTCGCCGGGGTCGTGCTCAATGCGGTCAACGTGAACCGGGACGAGTACGACTACTGGTATAAGTACTATCGTCGTGACGGCGGCTATTCATCCAATACCCAAACCGTCACCCCGATGAATGAACCATCATCGCCACAAGACGACGGCGGGCACGGCAGACCACCTGCCCCAATGGCGTAGCAGACCCCTAGGCGATAGCGGCAGCCAGTTTGCTCCAGGCTGATTGTCTTTCAGGCAGACTTTGCGCAACGTCTTAGCGCTTGCCCGGATGCTTCTGGTTCAGGCGCGAGAGACGCTCAGCATTGGCTTGCTCTTTGGCGTCCTTCTTGTTGGCTGCTTCACCGAGCGCCTGGGCCACTACCGCGGGTAGGCCGGCCTGATCGGCTGCGTCGGCAAGGTCCAACCAGCGCGTCGCCGTTGGATCTTGGCGTGCCGCTCGCTCATACCAGGTTACGGCCTGCTGCCGATTACCGACGGATACGTGCATGGCGGCGACCCAACGGTTCGCTTCGGCGCAACCCAAGCGCTGCGCACAAGCCGTTGAGACAGCCTTCTCCAGAACATTGTTGAGTTCATCCGAGGCCCCTTCGGAAGCGAGTGTTTGGGCCAAGAGTTGCAAACATGGCAGCCTCTCTTCCGGTAGCTCGCAGCTGCTGCGCAAGATGCTCAGCGCGCTATCTTTGCGGCCTTCACTCAACTCGACTCTCGCTCGAATTCTCCCAGGTAAGGTTTGGTTGGGGAACTTTGCGGCAATGATGAGCGCGTCGGATTCCACCTTGCTCAGACACTCAGCTCGCTCAGTTGCACAGGGTGCCTTCTTGGCCTCGAGCGCGAGCAGCAGATCCTCCGCCAGCCGCCGACGCGGCGAGAGCTGGTTTGGATCACGGACCAGCGCCTCGCGATCCAAAGCCTGACGCAGCTCGAGTTTTGCTGCAGCGCCGAAGCTCAATGCAATTACTTCAAGCGGAAAGGCGCCGGCTTCACCTTGCGGAACCACAGCCAAGACCGCCTCAGGCGTGGAGGCATATTGCACTACGAGCGGAGCAGCAGTCGCAGCCAGGTTAGGCTCGTACTCGAGTGCAAGCCGGACCTCCATGAGCCCCTGGTTGGTGAGGCGACGGGCTAGCAGGTACTCACCAAGCAGCAGATGCGTGCGCCCCACCGTCGGTCCACGCTCGAGGGCTCGTTGCACCCATACAATGGGGTTTTCGCCCAACTGCCGAGCGGTGTAAGCACCCGCCAGCGGGAAGTAGTAGTCCGCTGGATAGCGCACCATCATCGTTCCTAGGCGCTCTCTCAAGACGGTAGCCTGCGCACTGTCTCTCGAACTGCTGATGGCCAGCAGCTCCTGTTGCACGCTAGCCCGGTCCTGCTCGAGAGTCGTGGGACCCCGCCAAAGCAAGAGGCAACCGACGACCACAGCACCGCCCAGCACGGCTCGCATCGTCCAGATTGACGCAGCGGAGCTTGGGCCCTCGCGACGCGCAGCCGCAGACCAAACGCAACCGAGCGTGGCCGCCACAGCCGTACTGACGCCGGCGAGCTCCAAACCTAGATCGACAAGGTTTTGCAACAGAAGCACGCCCACACCAAAGAGGGCTCCGAGCAGTACAGCACTACGCGAGATGTTTTGTCGCGCACTCCAAAAGGCCCATAGCAAGACCAGCACAGCGAGAGCCGGAACGACAAGGCCCCACTCGGTGACCCATTGAACAACGACGTTCTCCGGATGAGTGTAGGCGATATTGCTCGGCGTTTGCGGTCGATAGGCGAAGAACACACTAGCGAACGCGCCACGCCCGATTCCAAATAACGGGTGATCTTTGATTACCGGGATACTCCACACGGGCAACTGAAGCTTGGCCACATTCTCACTCAGCAGAGATGGCCAGAAGTCCTTGTCTGCGCCCAACAACGCAAACCCTGCTCCGACGAACAACGCAGCAGTCGTCGCATAGCTAATGATCTTGGCCGAGGCCAATTTGGCTTTACGAGCAAAGGTCGCCCACATGCCGAAGGCGATAAGGCCCACGACCAACGAGGCGACCCCGCCACGGGAAGCTGTCCTGAGCGAGACGGCCAAAAGAATGATCAAGCCAGTCCCAAGCAACCAGCGTGAGGTCGGTGGCCGCTTCGACAGCGCAAGCCCCGAGCCGATCAGAATATTTAGGTTGAGATAGCCAGCTAGATTGTTGGGGTTGATGAGCGGGCCTGCGTCGCCCGGTTCGACGGGGTGCAGCGGCTCGTAAACTCCAAATACGTGGACTGCCGAGAGCAGCGCATGGCCCATTGAGACGAGAGCCACGAGCACTCCGGTGCTGAACACTGCGAGCAGTGGTGCCGGAGCCCCGTAACGCCGCGCCATTCGCAACGAGAGCAAAAAGGTCCCTGCGTAGGACGCCCACTTGAAGGCCTCAAACAAGGTCGCATCAGGCGCAAGCGACAAGCTGGCTACGTCACTTACCCTGTCGAGCGGCAACAAGCATCGCTCCCAGACATCTGCAGCTGCCGGCGACAGCACCTTCACCCATGCGAGCGGCAACGGCAACGCTTGCACGACGCAATACAGCGCCAAGGCGGCGAGTACGAGCGCCGGAGTCAGCCGGCTCGCTCGGATTTGTGCGGGGCGTACGGTGTCGAATAGGCCGCCAGCAAGCGCGAGCGCCCCGACTGGCAGGAACAGCCGCGGAGTGATGCCGCCGACCAACAATACGCTTAGGCCGAGCACCCCAACCAAGAGGACAAATAGTCCTCGCTCAAGGCGCTCTTCCCCCACAGTCAGCTTATTTGATGAAGCCAAGGTACTCCGCAGAAAAGGTAGACGCTTCGTTGCGCGCAGGGGTCGAATATTCGAGCGTTCTTTTCTTGGAGTTTGCGATGGGCTCGAGGTGCCGAGCACGCAGTGACCGTGGTACAGATCCGGCGTGAGCTGGCAGCAACGCTATTTGAATCGCTATTACGACAAGAGCCAGGGTTGGGTTGACGGCACCACCGAATTTCATGAGCTGTGTCGCAGCGCGATCACTCCAAACGGGAAGATCCTCGAGATCGGCGCTGGACCAACCAATAGGACGTCCCAGTTTCTTGCCACTTTGGGGGAAACACACGGCGTCGACATCGACCCCGACGTGCACAACAACACTGCACTCGCACAGGCTCATACCATTAGTGGGGACCACTATCCCTACGCCGATGCCACCTTTGATGCCTGCATATCCAACTATGTAGCCGAGCACGTCGAAGATCCCCAAGCACACCTCAAGGAGGTCGCCAGGGTGCTCAAGCCCGGTGGAGCCTACCTGCTACGCACGCCAAACCTTTACCACTACGTCTCGCTCATTTCCTGGGTTACCCCCCATTGGTTCCATACCGCTGTGGCGAATCGGCTTCGTAACCAACGAGGTCACCATGACCCGTACCCCACGGTCTATGCCATGAATACCAAGCAGGTGCTCACTGGGTTAGCGCACGAGGCGGGCTTCGCAGTGGAGCGGCTATCATTGGTGGAGAAAGAGCCCTCCTATGGCCTTTACGCCCGACCACTCTTCTTCGTCTTCATGGCCTATGAGCGGCTCGTCAACTCTTCCGAGACGATGGCGGCGCTACGCTCCAACCTATTTGTCGTCTTGCGTAAACACTGAACCCAGCTCACATGGCTGCGCGTCAGATACCCCTCGAGCTGCTTGGCTGGGCTCGCAACCCATACAACGAGGCCCAGCGCCACGCCGACCAAGCGCTGTACTTAGCAAGAGCTCATTTGGTTGAACAGCTCGACCAGAGCATCGGTATGGAACTCCCCGTGTTGCTGGTCAAGGGCGCTGCCTTGGCGCTTTCGACCTATGTGACCCCGTGGGAACGACCGATGTCGGACGTGGACCTCCTCGTTGACAGCTCACGCTTCGGGGCTCTCGTGCGGATCTTGACGCGACACGGCTATCAGGAAGTTCAACCCAAGGTTCGCGAACACTCCCGCAGCTTGCTTGAGACCGTGCTGCTTCCTCCAGCACCAATGCCCAGCATTCCGGTGGAGATCCACGCGAGCTTGGACAAGGTTGCTCCGCGGCGGTGGCCATTCTACCGGCTTTGGGAGCGCGGAGAGCCAGTCAGCAGCGGCTTACTGCGTATTCCGGACCTGGAGGATCATGTGCTGCTCGTTGCCATTCACTTGGCGAGTGACGAATTCGCGCACCCCTGGGGTCTGGTTGATTTGGAGGCTTTGATCCGCAAAGGGGCTGATCTCAAAGTGGTCGAAGAGCGAGCACGAGCATGCGGTGCGACTACGGCCCTCCGACTTGGACTGACGGTGCTGAGGCACCACGTACCCGCCATACTGAGCGAAAGCGACCTTCCACAAGCCGTCGCCTCGGTGGCTCGTGCACGACTCCTCGATATGCTCTTCAACCCTTCGACCTGGCCTGTCTCAAAAACGAAGCCCAGCCTAGGCTGGGCTTGGATTGCAAAGCAGGCCGCCCTGCGCGACGACCCGCTTCACTTCTTTGAGGGGCTGGGTGCCTACGCGTTAGCTCGAGTTCTTGACCGCTCCCCGTCGGGACGTCCTAGCTCGCGTCAGGACTAGCGCTGCGAGACCCAACATTAGCCAGCCGCCACGCGTCGAGGTGGGGCCGGAGACTTCACAGGCGCAACCGCCCGAAACGCCGTATCGCGGGCCTGCAGAATCTTCCTCATCATTGCTTTCGGGCTCTTCCCCGCTGGGACTCCAGTCGGTGGGCCTACCCACGGGGGAGCCTTCGCCGCCTTGTGAGCTGAAGGTCACAAAGCCACTATCGCTCACGTCCGCGGCCAGGGACAGCGCACTGCCAAGGCCCGCCGAGTCGGTGACCAGAAGCTTAACGTTAACGCTCATTCCCCACGTACTGGGCGGCGCCTCGAAGCTCAGGCTCGTTGAAGCATCAGCGCCTTGCAGGGCGCTCTCTGCAACGAGCGTCACGTTCTCTTGAGCCTCCACCGACACCAACGCAACGTCGAGAGCCACGTTGTCCTTGGCAGTAAGCTCGAGCACCGGGTTCGCCCCGTTTTGCGCAACGGCCGTGAGGCTGGGCGCATCATGGTCGTTGAGCATGAACGGAACGGAGATGGCCTCTTGCCCGGGGTTATCTCCGCCGGCACGGACTACGACGCGGTAGGGCCGAGCTGCGAGAGCGCCGCTGAGATCGATCGTCGTAGAAGTTTCGTTGACTGAGGCATACGCGGGGTCCCACACCGGCTTGTCATCAGGGCCAATGAGAGCCACCTCATAGGAAGTCACACCCTCGAGCTGCTCCCACTCAACATTGAGCAACTGCCCAACCTCAACCATCGTGGGGCCGCTCTCCGCCTGACCTGCGAGGCTGATAAACGGGGCCGGAAAGGAGAAATTGTCGAGACCGTAGAGAAAGCCGTCCGCACCACCGACAAGGATCTCGTCCTCGCCATCTCCGTCGGAATCCGCGATTACCGGCTCACCCACCGAGACACCTAGATTCGCCGACCAGCGGACATCCATGGAACACGGGTCGATAACGTACAGATGGCCGTCAGAGGAGCCCACCACGGCGGCTGGACTGCCATCAAGGTTGGCTACGCCGTTTACATTGCTGAAGATCCCCGTGGACTTCCCAGCAGCGTTTGCAGCCTCGACTGTAGCGTACGCCATACCGTGTGCGTAGGTACGGCTGCCAACCATCGCTCCAGTTGAAACCTCGTAGAACGTCAGGGTGGACGAGAGCACAGCTGGGGTTACGTATCGCTGCGATGAACCGCAGGTGAGCACCACCCCCGCCATGCCGTTTACTGGCTTATTGAGATCCGCTTGCCAGGCTACGGCTCCATTGCCACTTACGAGCGCCGGGCCCTCATAACCAGCTTGCAAGAGCAACCGCCTATCACCAGCTGGGCTCTCGGTTACCATCGGCAGGGAGTAGTTCATGTCCGGCATGCTGGCGATCGCCGTGGCCTGCCCCGTCTCTGAGCTGCGCTGCCAAAGCGAGGCGAACGTCATCGAATACCACTCGTCGATGCCGTCGCTGTTCAGGTCGCCCACCGAAGAGCCGAAGAAGCCGCCTGTCAGAATCGGCGCGCCGACGAAGCTCGTTGCGCCCGTTTCAAAATCCACCGCGGTTTGGTGGATCTCCCCGCCGTAGTTCCGCCAATCGATCCCAACCAGGGTTTGTGCGCCGTTCCGCAATGCAACTGGCGCTCCCCAGGCGAAGCCGCTGGGCATTGTAATGGGGGCGGCGGCGGTGCCCGATTGCGAGTCAATCGACACCAACGTGGTGCCATGCTCGACACCGACGACTCGGGTCCCGTTGCTCAATTCAAGGATGGCGCTGCTGCTCAAATTCGGATTCCACCAGCGGGGTACCGGAGGAATGATCCACGAAGCGTAGCTGGCATCCGCGGCCACGGTGCCCAGCGCGGTGCCCGATAGCAGGATGAAGGGGCCCTGCGCATCGCTCGCGACCAGCGGCGCCGCCCTCAAAAAGCCGCCTCCGACGAAGGTTCCCAGGTGGGAACCGTCAACCCAAGTGAGGCCATTGGTGACCTCCATGAACTGGTTGAGCACCTGCACGATACCAGTGCTCTCCCCGACCGCAATCTGGGGGTACGGTCGAGTAGCGAAGTCCGCTGTCATCAAACCGGTGATCGAGCCAAGGATGGGCTCATGGGTTGCCACCAACTGCCATTCATTGCCCACTAGCTCGTAGCCCTCGAGCGACCGGAACGAACCAACATTGGAAAGGGTGTAATCACCTTCTGCTTCACCGGCTAAGAGCAGCGGTCGTTTGTTGGGCCGCGGCAACACCGCTAGCTTATGGTCTATCGACGCGGAAGACCGCCGAGCGCTATCGGTTAGCCGCAAGGCGCGGCGGCTTGGCAAGTTGGAGCCAAGCTGCGCAAACGGAACCAAGTTGGAGGGAGTGTACTTGAATACGGATAGACCGTTAGCGCCAGCGAGAACCAACTCCGCGCCGGACTCACCATCAAGGTCATGAGCGCCTTCAAAGCGAGCCGCAGAGATCTCCTGGAGCAACGTGCCGTCGGACCCGGACAATACCCGCGTAGTCCAATCAGCGTCGGCCGCGTTCTTGAACGAGAACACAACCTCGGAGAGACCGTCCCCATCGAGGTCTGTGGCGACGTCGGTGGTAGCTGCAAATTCTGCCTCGAATGAGCCGGACTCCACGGCCCACATGAATTCGTTCTGGCCGGTCGCCACGTCCACACGGTAGGCCGAGATGCTGGGGCCAACCTGGCTAGCGACATGGGAGTTTTGTTGCACGAGCAGCAGCTCGAGGTCCCCTTGCCCGTCAAGATCAACCGCATAGGCCGAGGCGTGGATGAATGGCCAGCCGGAGACTCCTTGGGCCTCGAAACTGGTAAGTAGGGAGCCATCGCTACCGCGAAGGACCCGAGCATTGGTGAACGAAGTAAGGACGACCTCCATCTCGCCATCGCCGTTCAGGTCGAGCAAAGCGTCGGTACCTGAGCTGATGGTCATTGGGTCCGCGAGAACCGGGAAGTCCCAAAGCTTTTCTGCTTGGCCGCTAGCGAACGAGTAGACCGAAGCGGCGTCGATACCCCACTTCGCACCAATCGCGTTATCGATGTAGACGTCCGCCAACCCGTCGCCATCAACGTCCCGAACGCGAACCACACCGACCTGCTCCACCAGCTCGAGCGACGACCGCCAGCGTTCGATCCCGGTGCTCCCCTCGAGCACGATGGCGTGCTCCTGGATCTGCACGACCACTTCGACGGTTCCGTCTCCGTCGAGGTCCGCAATACCTGCCACTTGACCGGGACCTAACACCTCGGTCTGCCAGAGCGTTTGCTGCGTTGCCATGTTGAGGGCAAGGAAGCGACCACCGCGGGCGATTACAGCGTGGTCATGCGGCAGGCCCTGGAGCATGGGCGCGTTCGCGAAGGTCACCGTTTGGTTGGTGGGCGCACCGCCTAGAAAGGTGCGCCAGGCAACGTTGGGGGCCGCGAGATTGACCGGGCCTGATGCAACGGCCGTGCGGCCGTGGTCCCGCCTTGGGACTCGCCATTCATCACCGTGAGAGGCCGCCGGGACTGCGTAGGCCGCACCAACAAGACACAGAAGCAGGCTCGTTCGTTGAAACCGTCGCATACCCCACACTCCTTCGAACTTCGGCCAAGATGATCACTCGTGAGCGCCTTAGCCGCAACAGGCGCCGCCCCATCCCATCCGCCCGAGCAATGCCGGCCAGCGGGCAGGCTGATCACAAAAAGCGTGCTAGCTACTCGAATGGCGAATTTGCCTATGATCTCCGCACCCACACGCGGTGGAACGGGTTAGGACTCGCGCCAAACGATTGACACAAGCGCCAAGATTGCGTCGCAGCTTGTGACAACGAAGTGTCGCCATGCCGTGCTTGGCCCTGAACTCCGCTCTCCTCAGAAGCAACCTATGGCAAGCTGCTAGCCGACGGCTTGACCCGAAGGATCTCGATGCCTGGTTCTCTCACTCATCTGAACAAGCGAGTCGCTGCGGAACAGCGTCAGGTCAAAGTCGCCGTTCCCGCATTGATCGGTGCCGCGATCACGCTTGGCTGGGCATTTGTTGCGTTTGCGCTCGCCGATTCGCTGTACGGCCCGATGGCGATCGTGGCGTCGATTGCCACCGTGGCTGCGTCGGTTGCTGTGTACCTGTGGAAGCCTGCGGAGGGGAGAGAGCCTGTTCGCGTCGTGGGCCTGATGGTGCTCGTTCAGACCTTTTTGAGCGCGGGTATGTCGGTCATCCGTGAGGTCGACCGAGCAACCGCCCACTCGCGACCGTCCCCCGAAGCCTACACCTTCGCCACGGTCTCCAGCGTCGTCTTCACGTTCTGTTTCTTGGCAGGCCTGTGGATTGGGGCGCCCGGTCCGTCGAAGAAGCTGCCGGACCCACTAACGAGCTCCTCGGGTCCAACCCAGAGCAATATCCTGATCCTTGGCGTTATTACCTCTGCGGTGACCATGGTGACGTCCTTGGGCGCTGGTCGCAGCCTGGGGGTATTGCCAATGATTCTTTTCAATACCTCCCTAACGCTCCCACTTTTTACTGCACATTATCTAATGAAGGGCGGCAGTCGCCTTCCGCTTTACCTATCGTTGTTCGTTCAGGTTGTTTTGGCCATCTACACCAGCATGCTGGGCTTAGCCATACTCTCCATTCGCGACATATTGCTCACTTATGTTGCGTTGCGCAAACGAGTTCCCTGGGCAGTGGTCGCTATCTCTGTTGCCGCCTTTCTAATCTTGAACCCAGCTAAGGCGCTATTCCGTCAACAGGTCTCCGACAGCGGCCCAATCACATTCGAGCAAGCCCTGGTAGTGTGGCAGGACTCACTGACAGATACGTGGTCCACGCAAACCATCGAGAGAACAGAAGCTCGAGACGGGGCGTTGCGAACGACGGCCGAGCGACTCGACTACAATTGGCTGTCCGCCCATGTCTATTCGGTCGTACCCGACCGTATTCCTTATCAGCTTGGACGCACCTACGAAGACGTCCCGCTCCTCTTGGTTCCACGGATTCTCTATCCCGATAAACCCACCAGCCAGGGACGAACCCGCAGCCGCTGGTTGATTGAACTCGGAGTACAGAGTAGCAGCTCGACCGACACTGTTGCCATCTCGCTACCGGCGTCCGCCGAGGCGTATTGGAATTTTGGATGGCTCGGCGTTTTCGTCGTGGGCACGACCTTGGGATTGAGCGTGGGAGCCTTGTTCCGAGTGCGGATTGCTGATCCGCTAGGTCGTGTTGCCTGGACTGTCTTGGTGGCCACGACCTGCACCTTCTTCCTGGACATGGTCGTTTGGCTGGTGCCACAGATCGTGATCGCTTTAATTTGTGTTCCCCTAGTCACTTTCTACTGTGGGCTCGGCCGAACGAAGCTCAAAAGGTCGATGGGCGGCAACGCCAGTCAGCAAGACGCTCACCCTGCTGGGCAACCCATCTCAAGCGAGGACAAGGAAGCTGTCACCTAGCGCGTCGTGGAACAACTGCGGCGAGCGCCTCGATGATTCCGTTGACACCAACGTCGTAGTTCCATGGCTGAATCAGCTCCAGCGATTTGGCACCCATTTGGGCGGTTCGTTCAGGGTCAGCAATCACTTCATCAATCTTCGCAGCAAGCTCCGCCACGTTTCCCATACGGAACGTGAAGCCATTATGGCCCTCTTGGATGAAGTCTGCGGCAGACTGAACGCGGTCGGAGGTGATGACCGGCAAGCCAAAACACATGGCCTCACGGACGGTGAGAGGGTTCACCTCGTGCTCGGAAGGAAGTACAAAGACGCTCGCCAATGCATAGTAGCGACCAAGCGTACTCATGTTCTGTGGGCCAACGAACTTGACCCTTTCGAGTGCCTTCTCACGACAATAGGTCTGCAGCTCCTCAAATAGCGGCCCGCCACCGACCATGACCAGGTTGGCGGGCGTCTTCAGCTGCTCAAATGCAAGTAGAAGATCTTTGGGCCGCTTCACCGGGCGCATCAATGACACGTGCAGCAGCGTTGGAAGCGATGGGTCGAGTCCGAGCTCCTGCAGAGCTGCTTCACGGTCGCCTTGGCGCGCCCGCGCCTCTTGCATCCAGCGCTCATTGTCCACAGCCAATGGCGACCAGAAGATACGCTCCTCCGGCACGCCGTAGTGTTGATAGAAGGCTCGCGCTCGACCGCTCATCGCCAACGCTGCGTCGATATTCGCAGTAAACTGGCGCCGGAAGTTCTCGCGTAGCCAGGCGGGTCGCGGGGAATTCGAGTCCAGGACGGTGTCCCCGTGAAAGAGGATCGGCATCCGTAGCGCCTTCGCGCAACCGAAGGCCAGCATCTCGGTGGCGGCAACGTAGCCATGCAGATACAGCGCGTCGAAGCGCCCCAGCAGCAACTCCGTAGCAATACCTAGATTGAGCTTGGCCGTAGGCCGTTGCCGATGCGGATGGGGGCTGAAATTGCGGAGAAACCTATACCGATATCCCTCAAGTAGTGGGATGTCCCAAACGAATGTTTCGCCGAGCCCCTCTACGACTGCGGGCTTGAGACCGACCTCGCTCATGTAAAAGACGGTAAGGTCAACCTCGGGTCGGCTCGCAAGGCGTTGCAGCAGCGGCACGATGTATTGAATGGGATGCGAAATCAGCGCAGCTAATTTTATGGGCCGACCGGCTGCGGGCATGCCCTTGCGTACTACTCGGTTAGTCGCTGTGCAAGTCACTCGCTGTGCAAGAGATGCGTACCGAGCGAGCGCGAGGCTTTACAGACCCCGTCGGCGGTGTTTGGATTCCCTTGTGTCCTCCGCCGCGTTCGCTGTTGCCCTCCTGCTCGAGCTAGCGGGACTCCCATAGCTGAGATGTTGCGCGTCCACTACTTTCAGCGCAGACGTCGGCCTAACGCCAACTTCAGTCTGGAGTTCATCTTTGACGACGTTCGCCGACGTCTCCGTGGCGAGGTGGACGCACGCGTGGTGACAGCCCCTTGGTACAGCAACGGGCTTTCCCGCAGAGTCGCGATCGCCGCGCATGCAGCCGTTCAACAGGGAGAGATCAACCACATCACCGGTGACATTACCTTCGTGGCGATCCCGCTGCGAAAAGAGCGCACGGTGCTCACCATGCTCGACTGTGGCAGCGTCCTACAGAGCCGCGGTCTCAAGCGGCTGTTGCTGCAAAAGGTATGGTTGGAGCTGCCAGTAGCAGGCAGCGCGGTGGTGACGACGATCTCCCAGCAGGCCAAGTCAGAGATCGTAGCGCTTACTGGCTGTGACCCAGCGAAAGTCGTAGTCATCCCAGTAGCCATTTCGGAGCGGTTCCAGTTGACTCCACAGGAATTCAATCACGAATGTCCGAGGATCTTAGCGATTGGCACCGCTCCAAATAAGAACTTGGATCGTCTCATCAGCGCGGTTGAAGGTCTCCCCTGCACCTTGGTGATCATTGGGCAGTTGCAGGCAGAGCATCATCAAGCGCTGCTTCAGCGTCAGATTCGGTTTGAGAACTATTTCAACCTAACGAGTGAGGCTGTGATTGAGCAGTATCGTCGCTCGGATTTGGTGAGCTTCGTCTCGACCTACGAGGGCTTTGGCATGCCGATCCTCGAGGCCCAAGCGGTTGGTCGCCCGGTGATAACCAGCAACCTCAGCTCGATGCCAGAGGTTGCCGGAGACGCGGCCTGCCTCATCGATCCACTCTCGGTGAGCTCGATTCGCAGCGGGCTCGAGAGAGTGATCGAGGACAAGGGCTACCGGGAGCAGCTCGTCGCCCGCGGGATGGAGAACGTGAAGCGCTTTGACCCAGAGCGGATCGCCCGCCAGTACCTAGAGGTCTACCGAACCCTAGCCAGGTGAAAGCGTCGTCGCACGCAACATTTTGCGGACGACATCGGCCATTTTGGTTCGCGCCTCCCAGTGAAGGACTGCTCGGGCACGGGCTGGGTTTCCGCAGCTTCGCCGGATATCACTTGGGCGAAGCAACTCGGGATCGGTATCGACGTGCTCTCGATAGTCGAGCCCTAACTCCGCGAACACCGCCGCGATAAAATCGCGCAGGGAATTTGTCTCCCCCGTAGCAATCACGAAGTCTTGCGGTTGGTCGATCTGCAGCATGGTTGCCATAGCCTCCACGTATTCAGGCGCCCAACCCCAATCTCGCTCGATGTCTACGTTACCGAGCTTGAGCCTCTCTTTGCTACCGGCCGCTATCCGCTTGGCCGACTCAATCACCTTCCGGGTAACGAAGCGCTCCGGTCTTAACGGGGATTCGTGATTGAAGAGGATCCCGGAGCAAGCCCATATCCCGTAGGCCTCGCGATAGTTGGCTACCGTCCAATAGGCCGTGGCCTTGGCCACGCCGTAGGGGCTTCGTGGCATGAAGGGCGAATCCTCCGTGGCGCCGCCGGAAGGCGTTTCGCCGAAGCATTCGCTGGAACAGGCGCTGTAGAAGCGCGCACTGCTCTTCAGCACGCGCAGGACCTCAAGGATGTTGAGGGTGCCGAAGGCGATGCTCTCCAACGTTTCTACCGGCTGCTCAAACGAGAGCCCCACCGAGCTTTGACCGGCTAGATTGTAAATTTCGTCTGGCGAATGTTTCATTAGCGCTTGAAGGACGCTGCGGAAGTCTGTGAGGGCCATCGAAACGAGCGTGACGTCCTGTTTGATGCCGAGGGCCTTCAAGCCCGAGAAGCTGGAGAGCTGGGCGTCACGTGAGGTGCCAATGACCTGGTAGCCGCGGTCGAGCAAGGTGCGGGCGAGGTAGGCGCCGTCTTGGCCCGATACTCCACTGATCAACGCTCGCTTCATGCGTGATCCTGTAGCTCCAATTGAGCCTGCCACCAAGTTTCGACTTGTTACAGACCTCGCCGACGCGTGAGAGCAGCGCGGTCATTGCGGTCGTGATACGAGGTGGCTGTGAAGCTCGTCTACATCGTTGATTGGCTCCCGCCCGACTATGGGGCCATCGGCCAGTACGCGTTGAAGGAAGCGCGCGAGCGTGCTGAGCAAGGGGATGAAGTGCATCTGTGGGGGCTTTCATCCGAGCGCGGCAGCCAAGAGGTTGAGCAGCTCGGGACGGGCAAGCTCATCGTCAACCGCCTGTTCGCAACCGCGTTACCGCGTAACAACCTGCGAGCTCGAGCCGGTTGGACGCTCAAAACGAATGCACGGCTGGTAGCGAGCGCATTGCCTCAGATGCAAAGCGCGGACGAAGTGTTGTTTACGGCCAGCCCACCTTTTTTGGAGCACCTCGTGATTCCTCTCCGACGGCTGCTCAAGGGCCAGGTGATTTTTCGCATCGCCGACGTGCACCCCGAGGTGTTGATGAATGAGATGGGCCGCGTGCCAACGTGGCTGAAGGCCTTTCACGGGCTTACGCTGCGCCGAAGGCGCGAGGTGAGTGTGCTGGAGGTGCTTGGCGAGGACCAGCGTGAGCTGATGATTGCCAACGGGGTGGCGCCCGAACGACTGCGGCTGCGCCGCAGCGGGTCTCCTATCACCTGGGACAATCAGTGCGGAAAGCTCGCTCGGCCACCGTCGCTGGACGGTCTTGCCATACTGCTCTATTCGGGCGCGGTAGGTCACGCGCACGAGATTGACACCTTCGTAGCGGGCTACGAGCAGCACCATCGCAGCGGGCCAGGCCGAGTAGGGTTGTGGCTGAACGCCGACGGAACGTTTGCCGACCGCTTCGAGCAGGCGGTGCGCGCACGTGGGCTACCGATCCACCGCTCGAAGCCGGTTCCTCTTTCCGATCTTTGTAGCCTGCTCAACACCGCAGACGCCCACCTGATCACGCTCAAGGACGCCTATGTTGGCTTGGTAGTGCCATCAAAGATGTATGCTTGCTTAGCCTCGGGAAAGGACATTCTCTTCGTTGGGAGTCCCCGGTCGGACGTAGACCTTTTGTGCAGGGAGCAGCGCTCCGAAGGCTACTTTCATGCAGCCGTGGGCAACTCTGAAGGAGTCGCCGTTGCGCTCGGCGCGCTTGCTCGACGTGCATCCCAGAACTAGCGACGTCTAGGTTGGTTGCGCGCCGTTGAACGTGAACGCCGTCACCCGCAACAAACCCACTGCCTTCGCTTGAAGGCTTCTGCACCCACAAGATTGATCGCGCAGCGCTCGCGCTTGCCGGGGGAGGCTTCCCGGGATACGAGAGCGCCCGCAAAGGTGAACGTATGAGCCAGCCGTCGACTCGCAAATCCATCCTCGTAACCGGCGGAGCCGGGTTTATCGGTTCCCACCTCAGTGAGAGGCTTCTCGCTGCCGGACACAAGGTGTCGGTGATCGACGATTTGTCGACTGGCTCGCTCAAGAATATCGAGCACCTTCGATCGAACCCCGACTACCACTTCTGCCGAGACACGGTCCTCAACAACTTGGTGTTGGATCGGCTCATTTCGGAAGCGGACGTGGTGGTGCACCTGGCCGCTGCGGTGGGCGTGCAACTGATCGTCGAGCGCCCGGTGCACACCATCGAGACCAACGTTGCTGGCACCGAGACGGTGCTGCGGACGGCCTTGCGCTACGGCGCAAAGGTGCTGATCGCCTCCACCTCGGAAGTGTACGGAAAGGGTTCGAAGATCCCCTTCAATGAGGAGGATGACGTGCTTTTGGGCAGCACCGCCAAGAGCCGCTGGGCCTATGCCGCCAGCAAGATGGTGGATGAGTTCCTCGGCCTGGCTTACCACCGCGAGCACAACCTCGAGGTGGTGTGCTTCCGTCTCTTCAATACGGTCGGTCCTCGTCAGACGGGCCACTACGGCATGGTGATTCCTCGCTTCGTGAAGGCCGGCCTCGCTGGGGAGTCGATTCCCATCTACGGGGACGGCTCGCAGTCACGTTGCTTCTGCGACGTCGCTGACGTGATTCGTGCAATTCACGGGCTGATGGATCATCCGGACGCTGTTGGCCGGGTGTTCAACATCGGCGGTCTGCAGGAGATCAGCATCGCTGGCCTCGCAGAGAAGATTCGCGACCTGACCGGCGGGAAGTCTGCCATCCAGAAGATCCCCTACTCCGAGGCCTACGCTCCTGGCTTCGAGGACATGCAACGCCGTCAGCCCGACATCTCACGCATCAATGAACTGATCGGTTGGAAGCCGGAGCTCACCCTCGATGAGATCCTCGTGCGCGTTCGTGATTGGATGGTTGATTCGCGGAGAAGCTGATGGCTCCGTCCGTTTTGATCCTCGGCGTTGAAGGCGACTGGGGATTGATGGGCTCCTACGGCAGAGCGTTCGCCGAGATCGGTGCGGACGTCTCGTATTGGAATTTCAGCGCTTCCGTTGCGGCCCACGCGCGATTCGGAAAAGTCGGCCAGAGGATTGCCGGTTACCTGCCGATCGAGCCGTGGATTCTCAAGGCCAACCGCGAGCTGATCACCACTGTGATGGAACGCAAGCCTGCGGTGGTCGCGTTCACCGGTGCAGATCTACGTGCCGGTGCGTTGGCACAGCTGAAAGTTGCGTGCCCCGACACCAAGCTCGTGCTGCTTTGGCCAGACACGCTCTTGAACTTGGGGGACCCGCTACTCAATTGCATGCGGGTCGTGGATCTTGTCGGTTGTTACTCGCAAACCGCGATTGCCCAGCTCGAATTGCTGGGCGCCAAGCAGGTGATCTGGACGCCCTTCGCGATGGATTGCGAACTCTTCCCGGAGCAGGTCGAGATAAGCCCAAGCGAGCGTCTTGCCTTCCAGAGTGACGTGAGCTTCATCGGAAATCATCGACCAGAACGCGAGCGAGACATTCTTCGACTGGTTGACGCCGGGGTGAAGGTAAAGGTGTGGGCCGCCGCAACCTGGCCGCGGCTGGCCAAACACAAGGGCCGTGTTGCAGAGTATTTTCAAGGCGGTCCGCTGTTCGGCAAGGATGTTGCCAAAGCCATGCGTTGCTCCACGTTGGCGCTGAACCTCATCGACCCGTTGAACTACCCAGCTGCCAACATGCGTGTCTTTGAGACGTACGCTTGTTCGGCCACGCCGCTTTGTTCTCGGTGTCCGGAAGTCGAGAGCGTTTTTCCGGACCGCGAGTCGGCGTTTTACTTTGATGACGCCCAGCTTCCGAGCACGGCGCTCACGCTCTTGAAGCAGAGCGAGCTCGTTAAGTCGGTGGGTGAGCGGGGGCGTCAAACTGCTTTGGCCGCGCACAAGTACACGCACCGAGCTCAAGCCCTTCTGCGCGCGCTGGGGTTGAATTGAGCTTCCCCGTTAACCACCCTTACAGAATTCCTCGGTGTCCTCGATGTTAAGGCAGCTAAAGGCAATGCTTCCCAGCCCATTGAAGTCGGGGCTCCGACAGGTTGCGTACGCGTCCTTTGCGGCGGATCCCAAGAGCTATTGGGACTATCTGAGATTGACGCGGGCTCCGCGGGGACATGGTGCGGGCTCCGCAGTTGCCCAGATTCGAGTGCGTCAACTGGGCAGCCGTCAAGTTTCACTGAGACCAGGAACGACGGATGCAACCACGGTCTTCACAACGTTTGTGCACCGCTACCATCGTCCCCCGCAAGATGCCGTGATGCGGCCCGCGCCGGTGATTTTGGACCTCGGGGCGAACATTGGGCTAACGATGGCTGACTTTGCTACCGCCTATCCCGAGAGTCGGGTGATCGGGGTGGAGCTTGACCATCAGAACGCAGAGATCTGCCGGCGAAATATCAGCCCTTGGCGCCACCGACTTCAACTCGTCGAAGGAGCTGTTTGGTTTGAAGACGGCCAATTGACCTATGAAGTGAGCTTTGGCTCCGAGGACGCCTTCACCGTGTCACCCTCGGAGAAATCAACGCGCGGTCGCAGTGTAACGGCGCGCGCTTTGAGCATCGCTAGCATTTTGCGTGAGGTGGGGGACCCGCCCGTCATCGACTTCATGAAGATGGACATCGAGGGTGCTGAGAGTTCCGTCCTCGAAAAGAATACGGAGTGGGCAGCTCGTGTTAACGCGATCAAGGTGGAGCTCCACCACGGCTACACACATGACGCGGCGATCGCTGCGCTTGAACGCATGGGATTTTCAGCGCGCCGAGCGTCCGATCACGTTGACTCGGTGGAGGGCGTTCGTCGCTGAGGAGGTGACGTCATGGGCCCTTGCATCCGCGCCAGTAGCCTCTGGCGAATAGCAAGGGATGGTCGTTCCACGAGGTGATGCACAAACAGTGCAGCGCTAGCCATGCAACCGAATCGCCACAACATGCCCTTGGGCGTACCCGCGCCACCCATCATTTCTACGAGCGTTCTCGGCAGCACATTGTGCGTTAGGAGTGAAGGTTAGTGGGTGAGGATTACCTTCCACGATTGTGGCCCGTGAAACTCGGGTGCTCCGGGTAGGCAATAGAGCGCAAGCAACATGAATCAGTAAGGTCATCCAGCGCTTGAAGTAGAAGCGCAGCGGCCGCACGGGGCCGCGCGCATCTCGCGAAGGAGCAAGACCTTCCTGATCTTGGAAAGCGCGGCTCGCCTGGTTTCATTCGAAGAGCGCGGTCCGTGCCTCAGGCCTCAGACCGGGCAAATTCAGCGCTGGGGCGCTCACTCTCGAGCGGGATGACAAGCTCACTACCGACGCGCACCAGGTGCTCTTCCAGGGCGTCGACCACCATCTGCACGAGCATCTCCGATTGCGGATTGACCTCGCCTTGCTCGCTACGCCATCTCACGCAGACCGTGAGGGAAGCCAGCTTGAAGGTCGAGGTAGCGTCCCCAGCGGGACCTAGTTGAAGCTCCCGCACGACTTCCTGAGTCAGCGGACGACTGAGCGTAAAGTTTGAGATCTCCGCCTCTTCGCAGAACGTCTTGAGCACTCCAAAGATCTCGTTGGTGTTCGCTGCGCTACGGAGTTTCACAGGAAGCTTCGGCACCAGGCGACGAAAACGTTCTGCATCCACCGTACGCATGAACGCACGACTCTCTCTGGCGGCTCGGAAATAGTCGGCGAAACCGGCGAGCCGGACCAACGCGGCGAGCACCAGGCTCGATACCAAGAGGGCTAGGCCAACCTGCCACCAACGACCAATGTAAAGGGCAATGGCGGTGCCGGTGAACACGACGCTGACGCCGTAAATGATGAGCACCGCCCGACGATGCGTGAGCCCCATATCGAGCAGGCGATGGTGGAGATGCCCGCGATCCGGCGAGAAGATTGAGCGGCGCTCGAGGATGCGTCGGATCATCGCCAAGAGCACGTCAAAGATGGGCACGCCAAGAGCGACGATCGGCACCAGGAGCGCAACCGGCGTGGAGGCGCGCGGCCCCCCCGCGAGCGAGGTGACGGCCAAAACAAAGCCGAGGAAATAGCTCCCAGAGTCCCCCATGAAAATGCGGGCGGGGTTGAAGTTGTGGAACAGGAAGCCAATTACGGCTCCCATGGTGGCTGCCATCAACAAGCACACCCAAACCACGTTGCCAACGTAGCCAACCGTGAAGATGGTCACGCAGGCGAAGAACACGACGCCAGCGGCCAAGCCATCCAGCCCGTCAATCAGGTTGACGGCGTTGATGATGCCGACGATCCAGAAGACAGTAATTGGCAGCGCAAAGATGCCTGTGCCCACCGTCATCGTGGTGAGCGGCAGCTGGATCGAGTCAATGCCGTAGCCACAGCCGTAGGCAAAAACCGCGACCACGGCTTGAGCGATCAACTTGTACAGCGCGCGAATGCCGCGCAGGTCATCCACGTAGCCGACCGCGCACATCACGCTGCCACCGACGAACAGTCCGAGGACCCGCTTGGCATCCCCCGTGAAGGACTCCGCGACTACCGACTCAACGAAGAATAGGAGCAATAGTGGAGTGAAGAACGCGAGGGCGATGGCGATGCCACCGAGGCGAGGAATCACGGTCGCGTTGACGTTGCGCCCGCCTGGCTTGGAAACGGCGCCGAGTCGCAATGCAAGCCGGCTCACGAGCGGTGTGAGGATGCCCCCAACCAGCGCTGCGACCAAGAATGCCGCGACAAAGCTCCTCATACCCTCGCTTGCTCCTACCAGACTTGGTTGCAGGGGTCTTCGCGGAGTTCACGCTCAAGCAAAGAGTTCGTTGACAAGCTGCGCAACGCTCGTTCAGCAGCCCCTATTTGTACTGATTCGAGCCGAAAACGGCTCTGAAAGTGTCAATTATGTGACGCCGATCCTGGTCCCGGAGATAGGGGTGCACCGGAATCGCCAGCACCTCCCGCGCTGCGGCCTCGGCCTCCGGAAGGAGCGGTACCTCCTGGCCCCAGTCGCTCCAAAGCTTCTGAAACACGGTGGTTCGGTGAATGGGCGCCGGGTAGTAGACCATCGACTCGATCTGATGCTGCTCAAGGTGGGCACGGAGCTTGTCGCGATGGGGGGTACGAACCACGTAGTGATGGAAGACCGACTGCTCGAGCGTTGGTAGGGTCAGCTCGCTCGTTGAGGCGATGGGGCCCAGCTCCTGTTGATAGAAGGCGGCGTTCGACCGGCGCTTCTCGGTAAGGCGGTCGAGCTCGGGCAATTTGGCGCGAAGCAACGCCGCCTGCAGAGCGTCCAAGCGGAAGTTGCCGCCCAAGAGCTCGTGGTCGTAGCGACGCTCAGCGCCGTGATTGCGGACCGCGCGCACGCGACGCGCAAACTCCGCGTCGTTGGTCAGCACGATGCCCCCGTCACCGAGTGCGCCCAGGTTCTTGGTTGGGAAGAAGGAGAAGCAGCCAGCGAGACCGAGCGTGCCCACTACACCGTTCTCAGTTTCGGCGAAGGCCGCCTGCGCAGCGTCTTCAATCACGGGAAGGCCGTGCGCCCGCGCGATGGCGAAGACCTCCGGGTGAACCGGCCGACCAAAGAGGTGCACCGGGAGAATGGCCTTGGTCTTGGGCGTGATTGCGGCAGCGAGCTTGGCTGGGTCGAGGTTGAAGCTGCGCGGGTCGATGTCGACGAAGACCGGCCTTGCGCCGACTCGCACGATGCAGGTGGCCGACGCAATGAACGAGAACGGCGTGGTGATGACTTCATCCCCCGCACCCAGGCCCATCGCCATCAAGGTCGCGACGAGAGCATCACTACCGCTGGAGACGCCGATCGCATGAGCCACGCGCGCACGCGCGGCGACCTCGTGCTCGAACGCGAGCACCTCCTCCCCGAGGATGAAGGCCCCACGGGACAAAGTGCGATCGAACGCCGACTGCAATCGCTCGCGAAAGAAGGCCACTTCCGCTTGCACGTCGCCGATACGAATTCGCTCGGGCGGAGCGTCATCCTCGATGATGACGCAGCTGTTCTCGCTTACGTCGTAGCGTTCACCGCCCACCGGACAGCGCACCTGGCCTGTACCAGAGAGCCGCTCGCCAGCCTTGGAGACCCAGCCAATGCGCTTAGCGGGGTTGCCTACGACCAGCGCATGATCGGGCACGTCGCGCGTTACGACAGCGCCAGCACCGACGAAGGAATAGCGCCCAATGCGATTACCGCACACGACGACCGCACCTGCGCCAATCGTTGCGCCTGCGCCGATCACCGTCTCCGCGCGCACGCCAGAACGAAAGGCGCGCGGTCGCTCGACGTTGGTGAACACCGCGTGCGGCCCGATGAAGACACCGTCTTCAACGACTAGACCTGCGTAGAGCGAGACGCCGTTCTGCACCCGAACGCCGTTACCGACGACGGCGCCCTCTGCGATGAAGCAGTCTTTTCCGAACGAGCAGCCTTCGCCGATCGTTGCGCCTTTCATCACGTGGCAGTGGTGCCAAAGCTTGGTGCCTTTGCCGATCGAGGCGCCGTCTTCAACGATCGCGCTGGGATGAAGGGTCACGTCATTCATCATGGTCTCTTCGGTAAAGGCAAAGCTCGCGATGGCAAAGCAAGGTCGTTGCAGGAAACGGTGGATGGCTGGTGAACGGTCCTACGAGATGAGTTGCGCCGACGCGTTGGGCTGCGCAAAAAAAATCGCTAGGGCCGGATGATCCGTTCAAAAGTGGTCCAACCGGGCGATCGGGGAAGACCTGGCCCGGCCGCGCTGCAGCAGCTTGCACCGCGAAATGACCGAAGTCGGTGGCGCTTACGATCACTCGGTCCTGGTCGTTGATGGTGCGACCGATGGCTCGACCGACCACGACTTCACTCTCGCGCGCGGCGAAGGCCTCTCGACGCAACACGGCCACTCGCAAGAGCGCACTGATTGCGAAGCAGCCGATAGCGTAGCCGCACGTTCGGCGCGTGAGCCGAACGATCCCGGTGCGCCAAAGGTCGACGGCGAGCCCTGCGACGATCAGCGTCAAGTACAAGTGCAGCGCGTAGATCGCGCGCTCGGAGTGATGCGTTGGGCCACCTCCGCGCAGACCAAGCAGGGTCAACAGCACGATGAACGCGCCGAAACACGCGAGCGCCAAGCGATGGGTTTGAAGGAGCTGGCTGCGCAATGGCTGTGGAGCGGCCAATAGCAAGAGCGCTCCACCGAGCAGCAGCTCGAGCTCCGCACGCCCGAAGGCGCGTAGGTATTCGAGCGCGCGCAGCGCCTGATTTGCGCCCTCCAGCGTGTTCTTGTAGTCGGCGACCACCTGCAGAAAATGGAACGCATCTCCGTACGTTCGCTGATTCCAGAGGAGCCACGCGGCGGGTCCGAGAGCGAGCAGCAGTAGGGCGGCGACTGTGCGTAGCTGCCACGACAGCGGCGCCTTACGCAGGAGCGATGCAGCGATCACGAGGCCCAGCGGAAGCCCGAGCACCCAAGCGTCATAGCGCGACAAACACGCACAAAGCATGAAGGACGACGAAAGGACGTACGCGGGTCTCGGTCCGCTCGCGTACGTGACCGCCGCAACGACTAAGCCAGCGACCAATAGATCGGGAACCGCCGAAGCACCGAGCCGAAGACTCCAAGGAAGAACGCTCGCGAGTACAGCAGCGAGCAATGCCTTGCTGCCGTCACCGTCGTGAACTCTGCGAGCCGCAAAGTAGACGAGCAGGCTCGCGACGACGCCGCACGCAACGCCAACGCCCTGCGCCGTGGCCAGGCTGCTTCCAAACATCCGCATCGCTAGGCCGGTGAGCCAAAACGGTAGCGGCAGCCAACTCGTCTGGCTTGGATCCTCCACGGCGACTTCGCTCGGGCTGAACCTTGGCTCGCGAGCGAAGTATTGAGCGATCACCGTGCGCGAGTAGTCGTCGTCGCTGATGCCCTCAAAACCGAGCGCGATGGTCAGAACACCAGCCAGCAATTTGAGCGCACTGAGCGGAAATACGGCCCAGGGAGTGCGCAACAACTCTAAGGCACGGCCCTTCAACGGGCTTCGAATCAGGGAGCGGGCTCGGTCGGAGTCTCCTCGAACTCGCGCAGCGCGCGGTCACCGCCCGAGGAGATGTACGCCAAAGCCACGCTGGTCAGCATGAAGATGATGGCGCTCGCGGCCGTGAGCCGCGTCATGAAGTTGCCAGCACCGCGACCACCAAACACCTGCCCTGCCGTTGCGCCGCCCAGCCCCGCGAGGCCCCCGCCCCCTTTGCCTTGCTGCAAAAGCACGACGAGGATCAGGAAGAAGCAGACGATCACGTGCACGACGTTGAGAATCGAGTGAAGCATGGGTGCCGCGCTGGTTTACTCGGTTCGCTGGGGGAGCGCCAGCTTTGAAAGGTCAATTGGGGTCGGCTCCGCCTGCTCCACCGGCTCCGCCTGCTCCACCGGCTCCGCCTGCACCACCGGCTCCGCCTGCACCACCGGCTCCGCCTGCACCACCGGCTCCGCCGTCACCACCGGCTCCGCCGTCACCACCGGCTCCGCCGTCACCACCGGCTCCGCCGTCACCACCGGCTCCGCCGTCACCACCGGCGCCTGCCTCATTTCCGCCGCCGGCGCCACCAAGCGCGTCGCGCCCGCCGGCACCACCAATCCCAGTGCCGTTCGCGCCGCCGGCTTGGCTGCCTCCGCCTGAGCCGGTCTCGTAGTCATTCGGCGGGTCTGGCTGCGGATCGAACACGCAGCCCGCGATCAGCAACATGCCTGTGAGAAGCGAAGCCTTCATTGTGATCCTCCGCTGCCACCTGCACCGCCGCTGCCACCTGCACCGCCGCTGCCGCCTGCACCGCCGCTGCCGCCTGCACCGCCGCTGCCACCAGCACCGCCGCTGCCACCCGCACCGCCCCTGCCGCCTACAGCGAGGCCACCGCCGCCACCACCAGCTCCACCAGTATCTGGAGCGCCACCAACGCCCGAACCACCAGGAGAGTCGTTTGCGCCCGTGCCGCTGGTTTGGCCTGCGCCATCGCCTGCATTGTCAGCTCCCGGGGGATCTGGCTGCGGATCGAAGACGCACGCGCTCAGCAGGCAACCCCAAACGGCTAGCCACTTGAGTCGTGGTGATAGGGATGAGCTAAGCATAGACAAGGTGATCCATGGTACGCGCAGCATGAGCCATGCCACAGAGTCTTTCTTCAATCCCAGCGCCAATTCGAATGAAAGCCTTCGCTCAGCCGCTTCTTCTGCGGCACTGATTGGCACAATTTCGACGCAGGCCGCCAGCTGGGCACGCGTTCTCATGGGGCTGGCCGGTCCGCCGATGCCCTTGTAAGAGATGCGGGTGACTGTTGTCGATCGGCTCAATGACATCCGCTCTCGCATCCAAGCTGCTTCCAAGCGAGCTGCGTTTGACTCGCCCGTGACGCTGGTAGCGGTCTCCAAAACCCAACCAAGCTCGGCCATCCGCGAGGCCTACGCGGCTGGCCAACGAGACTTCGGCGAGAACTATGTCCAGGAGCTGGTCGCCAAAGCGAAGGAACTTTCGGACCTCGCGGACCTACGCTGGCACTTCATCGGTCACTTGCAGCGCAACAAGGTGAAAGACGTCCTCCCGATCGCATCGCTCGTTCAAACGGTGGATCGGATCGAACTCGCGCAGGAGATCGGCAAGCGCGCGACCAAGCCGACCGCGGTGCTGATCGAGGTGAATCTAGCTGGGGAAGAGCAAAAGGCCGGCGCTTCCGTAGCTGCGCTCCCCGAGCTGATCGCGGCGATTCGAGCGTTGCCACAGCTCGAGCTGCAGGGCCTGATGGCGGTACCGCCCGCTGCTGACGATCCGGAGCTGACCCGACCCTATTTTCGACAGCTGCGCGAGCTCGCGCGAGCGCACGAAGGAGCCGCGCCCTTCGAACTTTCGATGGGGATGTCCGGTGACTTCGAGGTGGCTGTCGAGGAAGGCGCGAGCATCGTACGGGTTGGGTCTTCGATCTTTGGGTCGCGGGTGCGATGAGCAAACGGCGGCCCGCGCCTGAGCCTGCGCCGACGCTATTCGAAGCCGCTTCGCGCGGTGGAACGGGCACGGCGAGCAACGTACCGCTGGCCGAGCGCATGCGTCCGCGCACGCTCGAGGATCTGGTCGGCCAGGCGAAGCTGTTTGACCGTGAAGCGGCGTTCGCCAAGAGCATCGCGGCCGATCGCGTGCGCTCGATGATCCTGTGGGGACCCCCTGGCTCGGGCAAGACGACGCTGGCGAAGATCATCGCCGAGACGACGAAGGCTCGCTTCGTCGCGCTCAACGCGGTGCTCGCGGGCGTTGCCGACGTTCGAGAGGCGACACGGGCCGCGGGCGAGGCGCGTCGCTACGAAGGCAAACGCACCATCCTCTTTCTCGATGAGATCCATCGCTTCAACAAGTCGCAGCAAGACGCGCTGCTGCCTCACGTCGAGGACGGCACCTTCACGCTGGTAGGCGCCACCACCGAGAATCCGTCGTTCTCGGTGAACGCGCCGCTGCTCTCACGCTGCAAGGTGTTCCGCTTGAGCGGCCTCACCGACGACAACTTGGTCGAGCTGCTGCAACGCGCCCTCACTTCGGCTCAGGGCCTCGCAGCAGAGTTTGAGGCCGATCATGAGGTGCTCTTGGCGATCGCCAAGCTCGCGCAGGGTGACGCGCGGCGCGCTCTGACCTCACTCGAGCTGTGCGCTGACATCGCGCGCGCAGAGGGCACGCGAACGATCAGCGTCGAGCAGCTGGCCGCCCAGGCGGAACACAAGACGTTGCTCTACGACAAGTCGGGCGAAGAGCATTTCAACGTGATCTCGGCGTTCATCAAGTCGATGCGAGGCAGCGATGCCAACGCTTCGATCTATTGGATGATGCGCATGGTCGAGGCCGGCGATGATCCGCTGTTCATCCTGCGCCGCATGATCATCTTCGCCTCGGAGGACATCGGCAACGCCGACCCACGAGCGCTCGAGATCGCGATCGCGGCAGACGTAGCGTTCCGACGTTTGGGGATGCCCGAGGGCCTTTATTCGATGTCGCAGGCAGCGCTCTATCTTGCGACTGCGCCCAAGTCGAACGCGTGCAACGTGGCTTGGCACCTAGCGCAAACGGCCGTGCGAACGCACGGTGCGTTGCCGGTACCGCATCATCTTCGAAACGCGCCCACCAAGCTGATGAAGGCCGAAGGCTATGGGGCCGGCTACCGCTACCCGCACGATGAACCGGGAGGAGTAGCGGCCGGCGCGACCTACCTTCCGGAGGAGCTCGCGCAGGAGGTCTTCTACGAGCCGACCGATCGCGGCTACGAACGCACGATCGCCGAACGGCTAAAGCGCGGCGGCTAACGCCAAGCGCTAGGTGAGCCGAGCCAGCGCATCTCCGATTTCACCGAGCGCCTTCGAGTCCCCGGCGCGGCCAGCGGCCTCTTTGCCGGCTTGCAGCCACTCGCGCGCTTCATCGGGCCGCTGGGCATCGATGAGCATGGTGCCGCACATCAGGTACATCGGCACGTAGGCCGCGTCTTTGGCGCGCAGCGCTTGGAAGGTCGCCAGCGCGTCATCCACGCGCGAGAGGCCTTTGTACTCGAGCGCGAGGCAGTAGTGACCAAAGCTGTCGGCCTTGCCGTCGGCGAGCATTTTCTCGAGAAAGAGCAGACGCTTGCTCATGGCTTACTCGCCGCTTTCTACGACGCTGATGGACGGGAGGTTGCGGTACTTCTCCGCCCAATCAAGGCCATAACCAACGACGAACTTGTCTTCGATCGTAAAGCCCAGGTAGTCGATCGGCACCTGGATGCGCGTGCGCGCCGGCTTGTGAAGCAGCGCACAAACCTTGATGCTGTTAGGCCTTCGCGTGCGGAAGAGGTCGAGCAAGTGGGCGATTGTGAGGCCCGTATCGACGATGTCTTCGACGATCAGCACGTCTTCCCCCTCGATCGGCCTGGAGAGATCTTGCGTGATCTGCACCACGCCGCTGGAGGCCGTGCCTTCACCGTAACTGCGCACACCCAGGAACTCGATGCGCATGTTGGCATCGATGGAACGCGCTAAATCCGCCGTGAAGACGAAGCTTCCCTTCAAGACGCACACCAGCACGAGATTCTTGTTGCCGTAGTCTCGCGCGATCTCCGCGCCGAGCTCGGCCACGCGCTTCTTGATCTCCTCTTCGGAGATCATCGTGACGATTCGCTGTCCCATGACTCGGGGGTTACCAAAGGGGCGGGTTCGCTGCTACACGAAAGCACCGTGCTTGCAGAACGTCCCCCCCAGAGCAGTCATGCGTTCCGCGTCCGCTTCTTCGAAACCGATTTGATGGGCATCGTTCACCACGCCGCCTACCTCACCTACTTCGAGGCCGGCCGGGTGGACTACCTTCACAAGCGCGGCGTCCGCTACGACAGCTGGGTGACCGCCGGCATCCATCTGCCGGTGGTCGAAGCCAACGCTCGCTACCGCAGAGCCGCGAAGTTCGATGATCGGCTCGAGGTGGTAACGAGCTTGGGCGCCATCTCGCGAGTCACTGTGCGCTTCGATTATCGCGTGCAGCGCGGCGAGGAGCTCTTGTGTGAAGGCTTCACGCTGCTCGCTTGCGTTGGCTCCGATCTCGCTCCCAAGCGTTTTCCTGAATGGGTCTCATCGGTGTTGACCGGCGCTGAGAAGCCCAGCGAAGAGTGGACCTGAACGGCCGTGGGCTGACTGCAGCGGAGCCGAGCGTCCGCGCGGAGCCGCTCAAAAGCGGCCGGTAACGCCGACGAAACCCGGACCGACGACGGGCATGATGGCGGACTGCGCAGGTTCAGCGCCGCCACTTGGAACCAACCACAAAACGGTCGCGAGGATGCCAACGGCGCCTGCTCCGGCGAGGATGCCGATGCCTGCGTAGAGAAAGGTGGTGCGCTCGGAGTCGATGCTCTCGATGTCTGCGAAGTCAGAAACGGGGAGATCGGTACCGGGCTCGCGCTCGGCCGCGGCGTCCTCGAGATCATTCTTGCGCAGCTCGGAGTTGATCAGGAGTACGCCGCCGGCGACGCCCAGGGCCAACGCTGTACCCGTTGTGATCCAAGGCCATACGCGAGAGGGCTCTTGCTCCGATGGCGCGAGCGTCACCTGTGCGAGACCGCCTTTCGCGAGCTCGACGCTGGTCTCGGCGTAGGCTCCGCTAGGCAACGTGAGACGCACCTCGTGCGAGCCAGCGGTCGCCGGAATGAGCCCTGCGCCATCGGGCTTGATGTCGTCGCCGTCCAAACGAACGCGGCCACCTTCAGGGATGGTTCCTAACGAAATGGCGGCCTCGTTCTCCGGAACAGTGACCGTCTGCGAGTGAATGGCGTCCCCAAGATCGCCGAAGCGATCTTGCGCAACGAGCCGCAACGTCAGCGTGGATTTAGGCCGAATCCACGCGGAATCCAGCGTCCCCAACAACAGCCCCTCATCGGACGGCACGAGCGGTACGTCGAAGGAGCCTTCGAGCGCGCTGCTCTCGACTCGAACGATCATGCGCAGCCACGGCGCGGACTTGGCGAGCTTCGCTGAGAAGCGCACGGCCTGATAGGCGACGCTCGGCTTCTCGACTTCGAGCGGGCTCGGCTTGACGCCGGCCTCGGTCAGCCGATCCGCGCGGACTTTCTTGGCTGCGGCTTTACAGATCTCACGCACCTTCGGAGACAGCTCGCGAGCGACCTCCGGATCATAGGCTGCCGCGACCACGGCACGTCCACAGGCTTCGCGTGCGGCTTCCGGAGTTTGACTCACCAGCGAGCCGGTCGTCTCGAGCAGCGCCACTTCGATCGCGAGCTGCGGTGGCAGCGTCTTGCCTCGCAAGCTCGAGAGCGTCCGCATGCCGTCGGTGTAGTTGCCGGCGTCCATCTGCTCACGCGCCCGCGCGACCACGGCGGACATGTCCTGAGCGTAGAGCTCCCGTGGACACTGCAACGAAAGCACGACGCCCAGCCCGAGCAGCGCCCTCAACCAAGAAGTGCCGTGCTTCATTTCACGAACGATGGTCGCACGAGTCATTCGCTCTTCTTCAGATCAAAGCGGATGGCGCTCGTTTTGCCGGAAGTGATCTTCACGCTGGCCGAACGACTTGCGCCAAGCTCAGGGTTCGTAACGACGACGGTGTGCGTTCCCACCGGCAATGAGATGGCCCCGAGCGGCGTCGTTCCGTAGGAGCGCCCATCCACAGAAACGGTGCCCCATGGATTGACGGCGACCTGCAGCGTACCTGTGCCCGTACCCGGATCGACCTCTTCAGCCGTCTTTACAGTTGCTGTCTTGGGCGTGACGGGAACGCGACCGGTCTTCGAGGTTGGCGGAGCGGCGCTGCTACTCGCGAGACTTGGAACGGCCGTCTCCGCCGGTTTACCGCTCGCTGCGGACTCCGTGCCCACGCCCGTCGGCTTCGCGTCGGCACTCGCCGGGCCAGAGGCAGCAGCTTCCGTCGAGGACTTTGAGCCTCCAGGTTGAAGCAAGAGAATCCACGCTGCACCGAACAAGGAGCCAAGGACCAACGCCGCACAGATCGCGAGGAACACCGTGCGTGAGTTGCGCGAAGGCGTGACCGACGGGCTCGCATCGCGAATGCTCGCGATGCGGGTGACGCTGGCTGCATTCGGCGCGTCGGGAGGCACCGAAGTCGGCTCGCGGCGGAACGAACCGCTCGACGGTTGCGACGATTGCACCATGCCCGCCGACGGGTAGGAGCCGCTCATGGGACCGCCGCTCATCGACGAGTTCGGGCTCATCGAGGAGTTGGGATAGGAACCGCTCGTGGATGGCCGCGCTGAGTTGGCGTAGGCCTGATTTTCACCGGAGAGCGCGAGGCTCCATGGTTGACGATTGGCGGCGGTTGAAGCGCTGCTGACGGCCTGCACTCGCTCCATCAGCTCGGCGATGGCCTGCTCCTCGGCGTTCGCTCCGAGTTGGTAGAGCACGTTGTGTAGTTGGCCCGCGAGATGTCCGGCAGAAGGCATTCGGTGCTCGGAACTGAACTCGGTGGCTTGATCGATCACGGCCGCCAAGTCCGCGCGTATGTGGGGAGCGACCTCCACGACGCGGGGCGGTCGTTCGGTGGCGATCATCGCGATCAGCTGGCCTTGGGTTTCGGCCTTGCGAAGCCGGGTCCCGATCAGCCCCTCGAACAGCGTAATGCCGAGGGAGAAGATATCGGCGCGACCATCGAAGGGCGTACCGGTGGCCTGCTCCGGCGGCATGTACGGCAGCTTGCCTTTGAACACGCCGGTCTCGGTCTTCTCACCGCCCAAGCCGTGAATACGCGCGACACCAAAGTCGCTCAGGCGCACGCGACCGTCTCGACCAACGAGGATGTTGGCGGGGCTGATATCGCGGTGGACGACGCCGAGGTTCTGGCCGTTCGCGTCGCACATCGTGTGAACCGCATCCAAGGCTTTTGCGACTTCGCGACCGATCAGCGCGACTGCTTTTTCGCTTAGCGGCCCGCGACGGATCACCCGGTCGAGCGCTGCGCCATCGATGTAGTCGAGGACCAAGTAGAGACCCCGATCATCGGACTCGCCCAGCTCGATCAGCCGCACGATGTTTGGATGATCGAGGCGAGCAATGACTTGCGCTTCTGCGACGAAGGACTCACGTGCGTACTCGCTGAAGCCTTCGGTGATGAGCAGCCGCTTCACCGCGACTTGGCGCTGGAAGTTGCGCGGCCCCACCTCATTCGCAAGCCAGACCTCGCCCATTGCGCCTCGACCGAGGAGCCGCACGAGCTGGAACTTTCCGGCGAAGATTTCGGGTGACGCCTGCGACATGAAGACCGACGAAGCCAAAGCACGCCAAAGAGCGTGGACAACACGAGTCTAACGCCAACGCGCAGCCGCGGCTTAGATTTGCGTCAAAGAGTGACGGTCGATGCGCGGATGACTGCCCTGTCGTCAGCCACGTCCAGCCATACGACAAACAGCGTGTCCCCGACGGCCACGGCCCGGACGCTCCCGATATCCATCGAGGATCTACGCTGGATTTCGGCGATCACGCTGGTTTCGGCTGTGCTTGTGTCCACTGACAATACTTTGAGTACAGGGCTCGCAAGTTCGGCCCCGGGCGTCACCAGCAGGGCTTTTCCCGAGTCAAGGTTCACCCAGGCCAGCCCCGGGTTGTCACGGGTGGTGGGGAGTTCACCGACGAGTTCGGGTTTTGCACTTGAAGTAAAGTCACGGCGATAGAGCTTCGCCGGCCCCGCGACGGGATCATCGGGCAACATGTCACCCTGGCGCGGCGAGGGCTCGACGAACAGCAAGCCATCCTCATCGGTCAAGACCGGAACAGCTAGAGCCGGGAGCGCAACTTCGTTGGTTGGACCGCCTCCAAGACGCATCCAGGAAGGGCGCGTTTCGTCGATGAACCAATCAGCCCCGGCGGCTGTCGCCCTTACCGAAGCGACTCCAGCAGCCAACGATCCTGTGCGTTCACTGACCAGACAGATGTGAGCCGCACAGCAGGTGTCGTCGGCGAGCGCGCAATCGTCCAAGGGCGATGTCAAAGCCCCGTTGGCCTCAAGTTCGAACACGGCGAGTCGCCCCGTGGTTTCACCTTCGAGGACCTTCGCCTCGAAGTAGCCGAGCTCGAGACGACCGTCGTCCGTTCGCACGAAGCGAGCCTGCGAGACGTTGCCGTAGCCGATGGTACCCATCCGGATCTCGCGGTCCCACACCGCCTCCGCCTCACCACCGAGGGACGCCCGAAAGACGCGTACGCGCGGTCGCGGATCGTCATCCACCGCGCTGGCAGACATGGCAACGAGCACGGTGTCACTGTCGACGCTGTAGAGGTCGAAGAAGGGCTCGACCGCCCCCGGATCGCCCTCCCAGGTGCTCTCGAGCACGAGTTCTTCCGAGAGCGTTCCATCTTTGCGCAGACGCTTGCCGAGTACGGCTTGGCCGCGCGGCGCGTATGGGTAGGACTCCCAGCCAACGAGCACGTCCTCTCCAACCACCACCAACTTGATGTCCCCACCTCGTTGGTTGCCGAGCTGCGCGACGGTGATCGGTACTTCACTGCCGGGCGCCGCGCACACGCCGTGAATGCAGTCGTACCCTTCGGGGCATTCGCCGTCTGAACACTTCGAAGGGAACTCTCCGAGATCGACCGAACAGCCAGCAGCGAAAAGCAGCAACCAGCGCGACATCACTGACTCCCCGTCGAGGCGATCCACAAGTCCATCAAGTCCTCGCGGAGAGCCGTCCAAGCGAGATACACGCGGCCATTGGAGCGAAAACTGCGCCCTGAATAGAGGCTGTCGATGCCCCGCCGATCGACCGATGCGAGCGTTTGCGGATTGTCCGGCATGCTGAGATCGAGCACGTCCAACCGATCGAAGTCCTCGCCTGAGGAGCGCGGCCCCAACAAAAGTGCGCCCACCGACGAAACGGCCGTATGAGGCTCGAGCGTTTCTTGCGTGGCGCCGATGGCGCTGCTGCCCAAGCGGGATCCGCTCCAATCGAATTGCACGAGCTCCGCTTCACCGGCCTCACCGACAACCACGGAGAGCAGCCGGTCCTGGTCAGCGTGCACCACCAAGCCGTCGACCGTGAGCGGCGCATCCACGTCCTCTGGCACCGCCGCCGAATCAGCGATTCGGTAGAGGAGAGGCACGTCCAAGCCGACCCGAACGTACAGCTCGTCCTCACCCTCCCAGAGGTAGCAATCCCCCGAGAGCGGCAGGACGCTGCTTGGGAGCGGCAACACGAGCCGACGTAGGACCGAGCTACCCTCGAGATGAATCAGCGTCAGTCGCCCACCATCGGAGGCGTCGCTAAAACACAGATCGGCACCACCCTGGCGGGCCAGCGCGCTGACGTAAGGTGGCTCGGTTCCACCAACGAACGGCACCGTTTCTTCCAACAAGACCTCGGTGCCGACGTCACTTCCTTCACGCGCTATCCGCGTAAAGCGCAGCGTCTCGGAGGATTCATCGACCGCAGGAAAGCGCAGCGACAGCACGCCGTAGCTGGTTTCACTCAGCGCTACGACCGCTGAAGAGGTTGGGTAGTCCTCCGAAAAATCCAAGATCTGTTTTGGCTGGGAGACCACACCCGTTGGGTCGACTTCGATCTCATACAAGCCGCGGAGCGAGGGCGTGAAGCCATCGTTTACGACCAAGGTTGCGCCCTCGGTGTTCGGGCTTGCAAACCAGTACATCTCAGCTGAGTTGATCCACGTTACGCGCATGGCGCGCACCTCTGGGGGCACCTCACCCTCGACGACGCACAAGCCAGAAACGCAAGCGTAGCCGCTGGGACAAAGCTCACTTTCGACGCAGGAAAACGGCTCGTCGCCGAGCTCGAGAGCACAACTCGCAAGCAGGCCCCCCGCAAGGATCGCCGCCGCGAAGGCCGCGCATTTCGCCCCGCGCTTCATTTCTTCTGGTCCCGCCGGGGATTCGCCCATGAGGCGGTCCCCGCTTTGGCTCGACGGTCGCGAGCTGGGTCTCCCGAAGAAACAGGCGCCTCAACGACGGGCTCTTCCGGTGCTGCGGGCGGTTGTTCCGAAGGTGCTGAGTCGGGTTGGCGAGACTTGGGTGGTGAGGCCCAACTGGAGGTGGTCTTCGCGCGAACCGAGCGCGGTGCAGCCGAAAGATTCGACAGCGGCAGTGCGGGCGCGGATACCGCAGCGGCTCCTGCTTCTGCGACCGCGGGAGGCGGGGTAGCTTCAACCGGCTTTGCTGCGGCTGCTCGTGAAGAACTCGGCACAGGCGGCGTCGGTGCATCACGCAGGCTGACGGCGGGCATTGCTCGAACGGTTGCCTTGAGTGGAGGCCTTGCGCCCGGCGGCATTTTCAAAGCTAGCGGGGCCTTGACGAGCGGAGAAGCCACAGGAGCTTTGGCGTCAGCAAAGCTCGGATCGACCTCCTGTGCAGGCGCAGCAGGCTGCGCTGGAAGCGGGGCGAAGACCTCATCCCAATCGTCGTCACCACCTTTGCTCTCGGGGAAGGCCGGTTGACCCGCAGGAGCACCCCCTGCATTGGAGGGAGGACCCTCTGCGTCGAACGAAGCCGATTTGCCAGATGAGGTCCAGCGCAGCCCCCAGCTCGGACTCGACAGCGGCTCGGCACCTTGGCTTGACCGATTGGTTTCATCCGAAAGGTAGGCCGCGAGAATCGAGTCCGTCTCCGAATCGCCAGCAGGCTTTCGTGCGTTCTCGATCTCCTTACCAATCTCGCCCCAACTCACCGAACGCGTCTCGGCGGGAGGCTCGGCGCTTGGCGTGGGCCTAGCCGCCTTGCCTTGCGCTGGTGCGCCTGACGCGGCCTCCTCCGAGCGCGGGTCCCAGCGTCGCGTCGGCTGTTTGACCTTCGGGGCTTCAAACGGCAGCTTGACCGCGCTGATTGCCTGCCCGGCCGACGGACTCGAGAGCTCGCTTGGCAAACTAGGACGCGATAGCGCCGATGACCCAAAGCTCGAGGAGATATCACTCGGAACCTCCCGGCTGTTGCTTACCGGCGGCTCTTCGACAGCCTGGCGCGAGCGCCGCGAGGCGACCTGCATCACGTAGGCTCGCATCTGCCGCATCTGTTGGTCGGTCGAGTCGATTGCACGACGGATCGTGCGAACCCTTCCGTCCTTGGTTACAGCGACCGATAGATCGACGTCCTCGGGCTCAGGCAAAAGCTGCGCATTCTCGTCGTAGAGAATCCGCACCGGCGGACGCGCAAAATCGACGGGAAGGTTGGGCGTCGCGAGCACCACGCCCATCTCGCCAGTGGAAAGCTCAACCATGGTGCCCGCAGGGAAAATACCCAGCGCACCGAGCAGCAACTTGACCAGCGCTCGGCCAGTGTTGTCGGCAGCTTGACCGTCGAGCACCTGAATCGCGTCGTCCAAACCCAACGCAGAACCTGTTGCGGAAGGCGTTCGTAACTCAACGAAGGAGCGGGCTATCACCAGGATGCGCGAGGCCAACGTTGGAGTTCGCTTGCCTCGATACGGGGTTAGGCCGTTCTTGAGGGCGTGCACCTCATGAAGAAGCACAGCGCGCGTGAGGTTGGGCGGATGCAGTTTGCCCAGAGCCGTGGCAGCCACCACAGCGCTCGTCATTTGCAGCGTCTCCTCGTCGGCGTTGAGTTGGCGCGGCGAGCTGGCTCCGATCCCCAGAAGACGAGGCCGCCCGATGTCGTGGAGCAGCGCTGCGCTAACGATGGCCGAAAGCAACGCTCGATCCGTTGAGAGCTGGCTTGCCATGGCCAGTGCGACCACGGCCGAGGAGAGCAAAGTCTGCGTGCGATCGGCGTCGACGCTGGGCACAGCCGCGATCGAAAGCAGCAACCTGGCCTCGAGCTCAGATTGCGAAACGAGCTTCTGAGCGATGCGTTTGACACCCTGTCGCGGCTCATAGTTGCCGTCGCGCAGATCCGAATAGAACGACCTTAGGATCATGAGGCCGGCCGCGTAGGTGCGCGCAGCCTTGACCTGCGGCGACAACACGCCCGACGTGCCGAGCCCAACGATTTTTCGTAGACCAAGGCCGTCCCACCCGCCGTTCGTCAGCCGAACGGAAGGCTTGCCGTCGCGTGACGCGTTCGCTGCGGCTCGTCCGAATTCCGCCACCTCAGCGGCTGTTATCTCGCTGGTGACCGTCACCTCGGTAGCGTCGCAGGCAGCCAGCAGCGCCCCAAGCTCGAGCGCGAGTTGGTAGGTCTCCTTCGAGGCGCGCATCATTTGACGGTTGATGAAGACCGCGTGCGGCGTAAAAAGGATGGCCGCTGCTTTGACCCCGGCAGCCTCGCAGTAGCGCTGAACCGAGACCACCGCCTGATCGATCACTTGGATGACGGCCTGGTTCTGTTCAGAATGAAGCTGGCAGGCTTTGATTACGCGATAGAGCGCGTTGACCACTTTCCCGGCAAGCTGACGCCGGTCTTCCTCTTGGCTGGCCTCGACACGCGGCGCGTTCATGACTTGCCCGCCACAGTAGCCGAGGGCTTGCGCGCTCTGCGCACGTCGATCGTCGCTAGCGCTTTGGCAGCCGCTTCACGAACAGTGGTAGAGGAGCCCCAACGCTGTTTTGCGACGGCTTGAAGCGCATTGCGCGTCTCCTCGGAATCGAAGGCCGCCAGCGCGTCCGCGGCCAACGTGCGCGAAGTCTCAACGGCTTCGTTGGAGAGCAACCGCCGCTTGGACAGAAGCTCGATCGCCACCGCTTCACCGCGAGCCGGACGCAGACTGCAAACGGTTGCGAGCAACTGTCGACGCTCGTCTGCAGCGAGATCATGGAAGGCGTCCGACTGGATCTTGCGCACCAGCACGGGACCTGCCGCCTGAACTCCAAGCCGCTCCACCGATTGCAGGGTTCTCGCGCGCACTTCCTTTTCGGGAGCCTCGAGGAGGTGATTGATCTCGTCGCGAGCACGCTCACCAACGGTTTCTCCCATGCGCGCCAAGGCCGCGAGCTTCACTTCGATATTTGGGTTGCTCAGCGCGGCGTCCATGGCCAACGGCAAGCTGGCTAGCTTCTGGTCCGCCAATAGATCGAGGAGAAAGCTGGCCAGCTCCGGGCCCGCTCGCTGGACGAGGGTGACGATCTGCGCCTCTTCGCCCACCGCCCAGGTTGCGACGTAGTCCTTCATGACCACGCGAATCGGCTCGTACGTGGCCGCATCCAAGCACTCGCAGGCGAGTCCAAACACGGCGCCAGAGCCGACCAAAGAGAGAGCGCGCGCCAACGAGCTGATCAGCTCCTTGGGTGGCGCGTTGCCTTCACCCACCCAGGCGCCCTTTCGTTCGCTGGCCATGGCCATCATCAGCGAGCGCAGAACCTCAATCGGGAAGAGAATCGTCGCGGTCTCGATCTCGAGCTCTTCAGCATCTCGTTTGCCGCATTGCTCGCGCAGCGCAGCGGTCAACTTCTCATGGAACTCGAAGACCTTGTCAGCCGCAGAGAGCGCGAGCTGATCCTCGACCCAACTTCGCATCGCTCGCGCGACGACGTCATGATCGCCGCGAGCTTTCGCATCGTCATAGGCCGGGACAAAAGCGTCGACGAAGGAGCTGAGCCAACGCTCCGGCGGCTGAGCCAGCTGAGCGCCCATCGTCGCCCGGGTTACTGGGTCCAGCGCCAGAGAAAGCGCTGAGTCTCCGGCCTCATGAAGCCGCGCCATCAGATTCTGTTCGAGCGCCTGCTCCTCCAGCCCCGCGTCGTCAAAGTCCTTGTCGAGGTTCGCTAGTTCCAGCGCTTTGTCTGCGAGCTCGTGCCAGTTGGCGACATGGTCTGGTTCGAGTGACTCCCCTTCACTGAAGGAGTCGACGGCGAGGTAGGCAACGTGTTCAAAGCGGCGGTCCCACAAGGCAGTGACCGAGTCGTCATCGACCTCAAACATGGTCGATACGTCGCGCAGCAAGATGGCGATGAAGTCCCGCAGCTCCTCCTCGGTCAGGCCGGGCTTGAACTGAACCTTGCGAATACCGTCAGCGAAGAGTTGGTGCGGAATGCGATCGAACGGCACTCGATCGGGCTTCCAAATAGGCTCCTTCTCGAAGACGAAGCCACTGCTATCCACGTCCCAGCGCACCGAATGCGCACTGTTCGCCAGCGCTGAACCGATCTCAGCGAAGGTGACGCCCAAGGCCTTTACTGTCTGAGGGTGCGCCAGGCCGTACTGGCGAACGCTCGCAAGGGCTGCCGACAACTGCTTGAAGATTGAGATCAGCCGGTCGCGCTGCTCATTGGTCTGAAACTCACTGAGTTCCGGCCCTTCATCGATAGCGTCATTGCTGCGAACGACGACGCCTGTCGCCCCTTTACGGGCAGCCTTGATCTGACCCGAGCGCAACCCCGATGCGAGCCGCAGTAGCGCCGAACGCATGTCGCCCGCCGATTGAAAGCGATGATTGCGATCGAACGCCAGCGCGCGGTCCACGAACGCCACCACCTCCAGCGGTAGATCCGGCGCTTTTCTCGCCACCGAAGTGGCGGCTTGCGTCGCCGCAAGGATGAACTCCTCGGCTTCCGACTTCCCTGCATTGAGTCGCTCGCCGGTGACCCCTGTGTAGAGACACGCGCCGACGCTGAACAAGTCCGCGCGACCATCCATCTTGTCCATCCCGAGCGCTTGCTCGGGGGCGATGAAGGACGCGGTACCGAGCGCAATACCGGCCCGAGTGGCCTCCGCTGCGCCCTCAGCCTCTCTCATCCGCGCGACGCCGAAGTCGAGCACGCGGACGGCCGATTGCTTGGTTAGGAAGATGTTCGCCGGCTTGATGTCGCGGTGAATGATGCCGAGTTCGTGACAGCGCCCCAGCAGGTCGAGCACTGGATCGAACACGCCAAGCAGCTTCTCCAGCGGCATTCGACCTCCGCTCCGCTTCAGCAGCTCGCCCAGCGTCATACCCTCGAGCAGCTCCATCACGAGGAACGGCTCTCCTAGCGACGAGATGCCGTCGTCCACCACCGCGACCCGCGCTGGGTGATCGACGCGGTTGGCGATTTTTCCTTCTCGCAGGAAGCGCTCGCGGACATCGATGGCAGCTGCGAACTCCGAATGGAGCACCTTCAGCGCGGCGCGTGTGCCGTTGTTCTTGTGAGTTGCGGCAAAGACTGCACCCATACCGCCGACCCCAAGGACGCGGTCAATACGCCACTTTTCCGTAAGGTCGGTGCCGACACGTCGGGCCGCCTTCTTGGACGGGCTCAGCTTTTCGGGTCCGTGCTCTGCCATGCTCGAGTGCCGTTTGGCACCGCTGTCAAATCTACCACGGGAAGATCCTAGTGAAGTCTCTTTGAGCTACCCATCGACCGCAACGCGAGTTCAGGCGACAATTGAACCGCACTGGATACCGTCCCGCCCTCACGAGCGGCGACCGGATTGTGACGGGATTGGCCGATGGGGGACAACAAACAGCCAAGCGGACTTGATGAGAGCAGAGCGCCTCGACCTCAAGCCGGCGACGGCGCTGAGCTTGCTGCGGCTTGGCTGGCAACCGCCAGTTCAGTCGGCGACCGGGAGGTCCGCGCAAAGGTGATCTCGCGCAGCGTCAGCAGTTCCCCCATCTCGGAGATCGCCGCCGCGCTGGAGCTCATCTGTTTGCGCGCGGAGCAGGCTGACTCTCACGCTTTGGACGTCTTGGCGTCCTGGGTTCCGCACGTCACCGACGAAGCCAACGCCGACTACTGGACGTTGGTGCGTCAAGCCGCAGAAGAGCACCACCTGCTGGCAGTTGGCCGGCTGCTGCGTCGCAGGAAACGGTCGGTCATGGACTCCGGCAAGGACCCTGATGAGCGTCCTCTAGCGAACCTTCCTGAAGGGAGGGCGCTGACGCTCGGAGAACGCAAGAGCCTCGCTCGCGGCCGAGATCGCTTCATGATCGACAGGTTGCTCCGGGATCCGCACCCGCAGGTCATTCGCAACGTACTGTCCAATCCGCGCGTGATCGAAGACGACATCATTCGGCTCGCCGCCAGGCGCCCAACCTACCCCGACGTGCAAGGTGAGATCGCGCGGAGTCCTCGTTGGGGTCACAGGCCACGTGTGCGGCTCGCCTTGGTGCAAAATCCCTTCACCCCAACGGCCATCTCAGTTCCGCTGGTCGCGTTGCTGCTGCGACCCGACCTGGAGTCGGTGGTCGCTGCGACCAATCTCTCGGTGACCGTACGGGCCGCGGCTGCTGAACGACTGCAACGAAGACCGCCGCTACGCACCGAGGTGGATACGGAACCGGAGCCGACCTGAGCCCGATCCGTTACTGCAGCGTGCTTCGAGCGAAGCCCATGGCGTGAGCCTGCGCCGCCGAAGTCTCACCGCGTCGCCACAACACGGCGTCCAAGATGTAGTGCGTTGCTTGAGGAACCATCAACAATGGCACCACGAGCTTGAGCCCGATTTCCGACAGCTCGAATGGCGGTAGAAACCCAAACAGCGCCTCGTGGGTGTGCCACACCAAGCGATCCCAAAGCAGTTCCTCGAGGAAGGCGAGAGCCACCAACACGGCCAAAAAGCCCAGCACACCTTTACCAACGATCGAGCGTACGAGCCCCGCGGACACGAGCGCTCTTCGCTTGGCGTACATGAACAGGAGCACGAAGTACGGCGCGCCGTGGGTCACGACGTTCGCCGCGGTGAAGGTGAAATCCCCATTGGTAGCGACGATGCCGACGTACCAAGTGAGGGCGGTCGAGGTCACGACGAGGTGCTTGCCGAGCTCGATCGAGCGATGGCGAAACGCGCGCCTCACGGCGTTGACGCAATACAAAACTAGCAGCGCCAGATAGCCAATGAACGCCCCTTGCAACCAAGCTCCGTCGGCGACCGCCACAAAATCTCCGGGGACGAACCACTCGAACCGGCGTGGCAAATGGGCGTGCCAATGGAGCACCGGGTAGAGCGTGGCCGCGTATACCGTCAGGTCATCGAGGATGCGCTCACGAACGTGATAAGGCAGGCCTGCACTGACTGCGCGCGCTCGGTAGATGGCGACCCAACCAACCTGTTGGCGAATGAAATGGAGCAGCGCCAGATAGGCGAGCACCGTCCACAACCGCTCGGGGGCGAGGACGCTCACACCGACGAGCACCAGCAGCGCCCCCAACGGCGCTAGCGCATAGAGCCGTGGCCGTCGTTTCAGCTCACTGAGGTCGAAGTAGGTTCGAAACAGCGTCGAGTAGACGTGTGCGACGTCGATACCAATGACGAACACCAGGAAGGCCCAAGCACCACCCTCGTCGTTCGGCGCCAACCACGGAGCCAAAGCGACGAAGGTCAAGGCGACCGCCGCAGCGCCTGCAAAAGCCGAGATATCGAGCGCTGGCCCCCACATCCAGGGGCCTGCCGTCAGGGCGCGAGCGGGCCGCGCGGCCGCGTGGCCCACGCGCGATCAGCCCTTGATGGCGGACGAGATGATCAGCGACAGTCCGATGATGATCGACCCGATCACGATCCCGAGCGACGTGTTCTGGTCATGCTCGATCTCCTTGCGCAGCGAGAACGGCGCGACCTTAGCCATGATGGCGAAGGCGATCGCAAAGACGATCAACCCCACGAAGGCGAAGATGAGCGTGAAGAGAATCGGCTCGATGTAGCGCGCCATCAGCGAGTCGCCGGAGGGTGTAAACGCCACGAGTATGCTAGTCATCGGTCCTCCCACGGAACTACCGCCGCGATGGGGACGACCTTAGCGCGGGTTTTGCGTCGCGAGAAGTTTGTCGAGAGCCATGCCCCACGTTCGCCCAGCGTTTCTCTGTCTGCTCCTTGTAAATTGCACGGCGGAGCACGCCCAAGGGACGGCGCAAACCACCGCTCCAGGTCGGCTTGCCGCCACTGGTTCAGCGCTTGGGTCGGCTTTGCCGGCTCCTGCGTCGGCAAACGCCAGCTCAGCGTCTGGAGCCGCGCTGCCAACGGCGAAACCGCAAGAGCCAGCCAAACGCCCACGCCCGGTCTTCACCCCACCGGCGGACGGAAAACGCGGAACCACCATCGACTTCGACTACGACGGCAGTGACCGACGCGACCGCAGCAGAGCCTATTCCGGCCGCATTTTTCTACATCGCGCGGTGTATGAAGCAGACGGTGCGCTGCCGTTGATCGTCTTCTTCCACGGGCTCAACAAGGACCTGATCCCCCATCGGTGGATGGGAGGCGGCAACGAAGGGGACGTCCGCGAGATCCTGTCGGACCTACTGGATCGCAAAGCGATCGCGCCCGCGATTCTTGCTGGACCTGGTTCGGTACAAAAGGCCGCGGTGTCCACGGGTTCCAGCTTTCCGATCTTCGACTTTGACGCCTTCGTCGACCAAACCATCGCGGCGCTCGATCCGGGGTTGCCCATCGATCCGAAGCGCATCGTCGTTCTTGGGCACTCCGGCGCCGGTTGCAGCGAGAAAGGGGGCATCGTTGCGGCGCTCAGTTCGACCCGGCCAATTCACGCAGTGGTCTCGATCGATACCTGCATGCCCGGATCGCTCGCCTCCGCGCTCGGAGCAGCCTCCGCCACGACCAACGTGGTCGTCACCTGGCAAACCGCGTCGTGGACGCGTGAATTCGATCACTTTCGGAAGGTGTTCGAGGGCGCAACGAAGAAGCACCCCCCCGCGCAGGGCACGTTGCGCGAGCTTGATCGGCTACCCAACCTTCCGCGCTCGCACGACGCCACCGTCAAGCAGACGTTCGACAAGTGGCTGCCTCAACTGCTCCCCCCTGCGCCCTGATATGGTGTCGGCGATGCCGTCGGTTTTCAAAGCAAACACCGCTCGCGTGGCCGGTTGGCTCTGGGCGTTGAGCGTCGTCGGCTGCGCCGGACAAGCGGTTTGCGACAAGGATCGGCCTTGCAGCGATGGGCTCGGCTGCGTGGTCGGCCGCTGCATTCAACCGTCGGCAGAGGTGGTCGCGCTCGAGTCGAAGCGCATCGTGCTGAGCCCCACGGCGCTCACCGTGGTCGATCGAAGCGGCGGTTCGGACGTCGAGGCGGTGGTCGCGCTCGGAACGTCGAGGCGCGGAGAAACCAGGGTCCTCTTGCAGTTTGAAGCCGGCTTTGGGCCGGAGGTCGAGGTACAGCGCGCCTTTCTCGTGCTGCACGGCGAGCAGTCAGCGCTGGGTCCGAGCTCAGAAGTCGTGCTCGAGGCGGCGCCGATTCTCTCGGCGTGGAGTCCAGCGTCCACGTCCTGGGGCCGTCAGCCCTCGATTGGTCTTCCTACAGCGAGCCTACGTCTGAGCCGCGCAAACAAAGCCCCGCTGCGATTCGACGTCACCGAGTCGCTGCGTTCGGTTCGCAACCGCCAGTATGGTCTAGCCATCGTGGGCACTGGCAGCGACCCGATCGGTGTGCGGGTCGACCTCGGAGCAGGTGCACCTCGCGGCCCGCGCCTCGAGGTTTTCATCGAGTAACCATCGACCATGTCCGCGCTGCTCTCTGTTTCAGGCCTCTCGGTATCGGCCCATACCCCAGCCGGTTCAATGCCGATCGTGCAAGGCGTTTCGCTCACGGTCGACCGTGGTGAAGCGGTGGCACTCGTCGGCGAGTCGGGCTCCGGCAAGAGCGTGCTGATGAGCGCTTTGTTGCGGCTATTGCCTAGCGGTCTCTCGCATGATTCAGGCGCCATCAACTTTCGCGGGCAAAGGCTCGATGAGCTGGGAGAGAGCGAGCTTTGCAAGCTGCGTGGCCGACACCTCGCGCTGGTACCGCAAGAGCCTAAGTCAGCGTGGAATCCGGTGCTGACGATTGGCTCGCAGGTGCAGGAGAGTTTGCTGCTGCACAAGCTTTGCAATCGCCGCGAAGCCAAGGAGCGCACACTCACTTGGCTTGAGAACGTTGGGCTACCGCAGCCTGTGCAAACCTTTGCGGCCTACCCGCACGAAGTTTCAGGCGGCATGCTACAGCGGGCGCTCGTGGCAGCGGCGTTGGCCAGCGAGCCCGATTTATTGATCGCCGATGAGCCCACCGCGGCAATGGACCGAACCACCGAGCACGCGCTGCTCTCACTGCTCGTCGCAGAACAGCGACGTCGAGGCCTTTCGCTGCTGCTCGTCTCGCATGATCTGGTGCGGGTCTCGTCGATGGCTGACCGCACCTATGTGCTCTACGCGGGAGAAGTCGTGGAGGAAGCTTCTCGCGAAGGGCTCGAGAACGCTCGCCATCCCTATACCCGCGCCCTGCTCGCGAGCCGTCCAAACCCAGCGCGTCTTCGGGGCGACCCAGCGCTCTCGCGTCGTTTGGCCGTCCTACCGGGAAGCCCGCCGCGCTTCGAGCGGCTCCCCGGCGGCTGCCGTTTTGCGCCTCGATGCTCCGAGCGATTCGAGCGCTGCCTCGATCATCCGCCGCTAACATCGGGGGTCGCCGGTGCTATTCGCTGCTACGCGGCGATCACGTTGAACCCAGAAGCAAACTCCGACGAAACGCAACCGAAGGAAGCTTCAGCGTGACCGACGAACGTAAACCCACGAAGGAACGGCCGAAGCCGCTGCTGCGCGTCGACGGTCTGTCAAAGACCTACTCGAAGAAGGTGGGCCTACTCTCTCGGCCGGAGATCCAGCACGCGGTCTGGGGCGTCTCCTTCGACATCAGCGCTGGTCGAACAGTGGCGCTCGTTGGAGAGTCTGGTTGTGGCAAGAGCACGCTTGGCCGGCTGCTCGTTCGCTTGATTGAGCCGACGTACGGTCGCATTTTCGTCTCGGGTCGTGACGTCACGCAGATGAGCGACGCTGAGTTTCGACCCTACCGAAAGCGGCTCCAGATCGTCTTTCAGGATCCAGAGACTTCACTCAACCCGCAGCTAACCGTGCGGTCGATCGTGTCGGAAGGTGCCATCGCATTTGGGCTAGCGAGCGGTAGCGCGTTGGAGGACCTGATCGCTACCGAGCTTTCAGCAGTTGGCCTTTCACCCGACGCACTCGATAAGTACCCCGATCAATTCAGCGGCGGGCAACGCCAACGAATCGCGATCGCTCGCGCCATGATTCTCAAGCCCGAGTTCGTCGTATGTGACGAGATCGTCAGTGCCCTCGATGCATCGGTACAAGCGCAGATCTTGAACCTTCTGCTCGATCGTCAGGCTGAAAGCAACGTGAGCTATCTGCTGATCACGCATGATCTGGCCGTTGCCGAGCAAGTGTCGCGCACGATGCTGGTGATGTTTGCTGGGCGAATCGTCGAGATGGGTCGCACCGAAGAAATCGCGGTTGCGCCGAGGCACCCCTACACGCAAGAACTCTTCGCCGCCGCGCCCAAGCTCGGTGGCGAACCGCCCAAACTTTCGAGCACCAAGCTGCCGACCCTCGCTGCGGCCACCACGGGCTGCGCGTTCCGCTTGCGTTGCCCAGCAGCAGAGCCTGGTCTGTGCGATGGTGACGCGCCGAGCCTGCAACCGGTCTCGAGCGGGAGCAACCACCGGGTGGCCTGTTTCAAAGCGACTTAATCGTCGAGCGACGGGGTAGCCGCAGAACCGCTTGGTGCCGCTGAGGCAGCTGCAGCAGCTGCGACGGCTGGATTTTCATCGAGACAGCGGACAGTGAAGAGACGCATCGCGCGCCCTTTGGGTTCAGCCAGCAGCAGCAGATTTCCGCCTGCAGCGATGGGCTCACCCGTGCCCAAACTCGGCTCGATCTGTGGCGTTTCTTTGGGCAGACCGTTGCTCCCAACGCGCGCCAATACGTCGGGCCCTCGCAGCGTCGAGAGACTCAGCCAACCCGGAAGCAGACTCGGAATGCCCTCCACGGCTTCATCCTCGGGCGTTGCGTACTTCTCGATCGAGCCACCCGCGGTGACACGCACCACTTGAAGCGGCCCACCCGCTGCGCCGCCGGTGGGCGCATCGTCATCACGGAAGGCCACGACCAAGGCTCCGTCCTCTGCCAAGGCTGCATCAAAGCCAGCCACGGTGCTCTCCTCCGGGGAGATGCGCAGCGCCTCACTGCGCTGGGCGCCGGTGCCGTCGAGCGGCATCGCGTACACCCATGCGCGACCAATCGACTCGCCCCCCTGGCTCTCATCAACCTCATCCGAACTGGGAGCTTCGTCTTGCTTGGCTTTTGCGTTCTTCGACTTGCCACGCTTCTTTGGCGCTGGCGGCACTTCAGGCGCGGCCGGCTTACCCGCAAAACTCTCTCGCTGAAGCTCCGCGCCATGAACCAAGTACACGAGGAAGAAGCCGTCCTGCGTCGCGACGATGCGAGGCGAATCAGCATCGACTTCTTTGGCGGTCATCCGCCGTGAAAAGGGTACCGACGAAAGATCTTTGGAGTCGAAGCTAGCGAGCAGAACCGAAGACTTGTCGCCCTCGGTCATGTCCCACACCACGACGCCACGCCCCCGCCCAGCCGCGACGTCGAGCGCCAGCGAGTCATCCCGCCCCTCAGGTAGCTCAGCGCCTTTGGTGACCTGTGTGCCGTTGATCTTCCCGAGGCGTACCGATCGCGAACTTGCGTTCGGCTCTAGCCAAGCCACCAGCAGCTCATCTCCGTTGCCTGTGGCCGCGAGCGCCGGTGGGTCCAGGTCTCCGCGCATACGCGCGAGCTTGATCAAGCTACCGGCACCGGTTTTTTCATCGATTCGGACGATGTTCGCCACGCTCCCGCCATCCCCCTCACTCAAGGTTGGAACGGCAAACCCCGCGTCGACGTGAATGGCGCGACCCACCACCACAGCGAACGGCGTCAACATTGGGTCGGCGTCTTCCGCAAGCTCTTTACCCACATCACCGACGACGAAGGGATCACTCGGCTGGGAACAGCGAGGTGGCAGCTCTGCAGCAGCCGAGGCGCTCGCGAGCGACTGACTCGTAGTCGGCTCCTCCGCGAGACAGGCCCGCAGCAGCGCAGCGCCACCGAGTACGGCAGCCAACACCCCGAGGGTGGGCCAAAGAGCACGTCCACCACGCTCGAGTTCGCGAGGCGCTTCAGCTTTCTCGGACACGCTTTGCCTTACGACCGGTTGAGCCGTCACGCAAGCAAGAGACGCAAATGAGCTAGGCTGCGCGCGGATCCCGATGCTCGCCAAGTTGCTTCGACCTCTCACCGAACGGCTGTTTGCGTCCTTGAACGCGTCCAGCCCCGAACCACTCACGCGTGCGCAGGCAGCAGGTCCCATCGTGTATGTGCTGCGCTCGGTCTCGATCGTCGATGCGCTAGCTGTTGCGCACCTCAACTCCGCTTGGGGACTGCGCTCGCTCGGCTACGTGCACGATGTTTCGCCCTTCGTGCGCAACACCATCGGCGCTGCCTATCGAACGGGGTCCCACGTGAGCCTCGCGAGCGCGCTGGAAGCGAATGCCAACGCCATCATCTTCATGCGTCGACCACCTTCGTTGTTCGAGCCGACACCGCGAGGCGCGAGCGATGGCGATGATCCGCTGTCGGTGATGTTCGATTTTCACCGCCGCTCTGGTCGCGATGTCACGCTCGTTCCCCTCACGCTGTTGTGGTCGATGCGGCCGGAGAAGCTGTTCCTTTCGCCGGTGGACGTGCTGTTCGGCTCGACCGACATGCCCGGAGATGCACGTGGCCTGCTGCAACTCCTGACCAACTTGGGCCACGGCGCCGCGCGCGTTTGTTCACCGCTTAGCTTGCGCCAATTTCTTGCGTCGCAGCCGCCGCAGACAGCGGACTACACGCTCTTTCGCCGGCTCAGCTATTCGGTGCTGCGCAAGATCGAACGCGAGCGACGAGCCGCCGTGGGGCCTGCGCGCAAGCCGATTGAGCGGCTCACCGCCGAGGTGCTGCGGTCACCAAAACTGAGCGGCCTGATTGAGGACTTGGCCAAAGGCGATTTGGAGAACAAGCGCGCCCTCATGGGCAAGGCCGCCGGCATCATGAATGAGCTCGTTGCCACCCCCAACACCGATCTCGTGACGGCCGTCGAGCCCTTGCTCGACCGCATCGTGCAACGCGTTTGGAGTCGCGTGGACGTATCCGAGCTCGAGCTGAACCGCGTCCGTGATCGCGCGCGGCTTGGAACCGTGGTGCTGCTGCCCTCACACAAAAGCCACGTCGACTACCTGATCCTTTCGTACGTCTTGCGCAAGAACCTGCTCGAGCTGCCGATGATCGCCGCGGGCGACAACCTCTCCTTCTTCCCGGTGGGGCCCATGTTGAGACGAGGCGGCGCGTTCTTCATTCGCCGCGACTTCAAAGGGGATCGGCTGTACGCGGCTACCGTCGACGCCTACATTCGGCGTTTGATAAAGGACGGTTGGGCACTCGAGTTCTTTCTCGAGGGTGGACGCTCTCGCACAGGCAAACTGCTCTCCTCCAAGCTCGGTCTGCTCAACATCGTCGTCGACGCAGCATTGCAAGAGACGCTTCATCCGGTGGCCTTCGTTCCAGTGCACATCGGCTACGACCGAACGATGGAGGACTTCGAGTTGGCGCTGGAAAAAGCCGGCGCGCCCAAAGAACGCGAGAGCGCTCGCTCGCTGCTCGCCGTCGCCGATGCGCTCAGCTATTCGTACGGGGCCGTCACCGTGAGCTTCGGTCCGCCGATCGACCTCGAGGCGCACTTGCAATCCCTTGGTCTATCGCGAAGCCACGAGCTCACGCCTGCCAAACGGCGCTCGGTGGTGACGGCCTTGGCGCACAAAGTGGAGGCCTCCATTCAGCAACACGCCAAGCTGACCGCGGGGACACTGCTCGCCACCGAACTGCTCGACATGCAGCTACGAGGCGTGAATCTGGCCGGCTTGATGGCGCGAACGAAGCGGCTAATGAAGGTGCTGCTGCGAACTGGGGCGACGCCCGCCGAGGGCCTTCTGCTCGAGGACGGAGAACTCAATCCGGCCGCGTTGAGCGAGACGTTGGCTATCTTCGTGCGAGGCAAACTCGTGCGGGAGCATCGCCACGACCAGACGCTGACCCGCACCGCGAGCTCCAGCGGCAGCGCACTTCGTGATCCCGTTTACACCGTGAGTGACGAGAGTCGCTCGAGGCTGGAACTCGCGAAGAACGCCATCCTTCACTTCTTGTGGGATCGCGCCGTCCTCTCGGCCGCGTTTTACGCGAAGGAGTCGCGGGCGGTCGAACGAAGCTCGCTGCTCGACGAAGCGGAACAGCTCGATGCACTGCTTGGGCTCGACCTGCCGATGCACCGGCTCGAGCCGACGAGGGAGCGCCTCTCTGCTGCGCTCGAGGACATGCTGCTCTTTGGTGAACTGCAAGAGAACGAGGCCGGTGTGCGCGTGGGGCCGGGCAATGGGGAGGCCGACGCCATGGTCTGGTTGCTCTCCCATCGGGCCCATTTGATCGCGACGATCGAGAGCGCGCGTATTGCGCTGCAAGCGGCGCTGCAGCTCTCGGCCTCGAATGCGATCGAGGAGCGGGCGCTCGTGGGAAGGGCGCTCGGTATTGGGAGGGAGATGTTCCTCCGCGCCGAGATCGACAAGCGCGAGGCGGTGAGCGCACCCGGGCTTCAAGCCGCGTTCACCTCGTTCGTCAAACGTGGGCTTTTGCGCCGCAACCAAGGTCAGATCTCCTGGGCAGAGCCCGCCTCGGAGGCAGCGCTGGTCGAGATCGATCGGCGGCTGCTGGCCTATCAGTTTGGCGGGGACGCCCGCGGTGGACGCGCATGAAGGCGGACAATCTACTGCTTCATGCTGCGGCTTGGGAGGCTCCCAATCTGCTACCGCCCGGGCGCGAGATCGATTTTGTGTACGTGGATCCGCCTTATGGCGTCGGCACCGAAATGACCGCCCGCACAGGAAAGGGAGAGCGTCGTGGTCGCAAACAAGAAGGCAGCGGGCCAGTCGCCTATGACGACAGCCAGCCCGTCGACGCCTTGGTTGCGATGATCGCCCGCGCGGCGGCGGCGCTCCGGGAGCGGCTTGCCAAGGGGGCGACCTTTGCGGTCCACCTCGATCACCGCGCGGTGCACGAAACGAAGGTCGCGTTGGACGTTGTGTTTGGTCGCGGAGCGTTCGTCGGAGAGATCATCTGGGTACCCGGCAACGGTGCGCGAGGACGCGGCTTGTCGATGACCCATCAGACCATCTTGCTCTTCGCTCGCAGTCCGTCGGATCGCAAGCTCGTGCGTTGGAATTCGGAGCTACCACAACTGCGCGAACCCTTCGCTCGCACGAGCCTCGACATGCACTTCACCAACGTCGACGCCGACGGCCGGCGGTATCGCGAGCGCGTCGTAGCTGGGAAAAGCTACAAGTACTACGCAGACGTTGGTCGCAAACTCGGGACGGTGTGGAGCGACATCTCCGCGATGCGCGCGAATACGCCGCTCAACAAGGAGGGTACCGGCTATCCGACACAGAAGCCCGAGGCGCTGCTCGAGCGACTCATTCTCGCGACCACTACCGAGGAAGGGACCGTCGGAGACTTCATGTGCGGCAGCGGAACCACGTTGGCGGTGGCCGCACGACTCGGACGCTCCTTCATTGGCGGAGACGTCGCTGCGCTAGCGGTCGAGACCACCCAGCGGCGGCTCGAGGCGCAAGGAGCTAGCTTCCGTGTCGTCGCTCAGAAGATGGCTGCCGCTTCTCCCAGCGGCGAGGCCTGAACCACTTTCGCGCGGATCGCTTCGGCTTCGCTCCCGGAGACCAACACAGGTCGGAAGTCGTTCTGGTTCTTGTCCCCAGAAAGATGCGCCGGAACAAGCTCGTAGCCGGTTGCTGAGAGCGCGCCTTTGCTGAACGAGAACCGCGCGCGAAAGATCATCGTGTCCAGGTCGGAGGGCTGACCGTGCCCGCCGAAGACGAAGTTCCCAAGGCTGTAGACGATGCGCTTGCCCTTATAGTTCTCGATGCCCTGGAGCACGTGCGGGTGATGACCGAGCACCAGATCTGCGCCAGCGTCGATCGCCGCTCGGCCCAGCGTCTGCTGCGAGGAGCTGAACGCGGTCGTGCCCTCGATTCCCCAATGGAAGGAGACGATCACCAGGTTATCCGGCTTGCGATGAGCCTTGATCGCCTCGACGACCTCACGCTTCACGGCCAGGTTGCCGCCGGTGAAACCGAGATTCACCACCTCCACGCCGCGCACTTTACGTACGTCGGCGACGCCCAGTCCGAAATGACCGACGCCGTGCGCCTTGAGCGCCGCACGCGTGTCCGCGACGCCTTTACTTCCGCAATCTTCGGCGTGGTTGTTGGCCAGGCTCACCACCTCGACACTCCCTCGTTTCAGCATTTCTGCGAACGCGGGCTCACCGCGAAAAGCGAAGGTGTGGTCGGTGCGACAAGCCTGGTCGGTGAGCGGCCCCTCGAGGTTGCCGATGGTTAGGTCGTCGGCCTCGAGCACTTTCAGCACGCCCGAGAACGGTCTCGCGAAGTCGCCGCCAGACGCGCTGTGAAGGAACTGAAAGCTGCCCTTCGCGCGCTCTGAACCAACCGGGCCGCCGAGCGTGTTGTCGCCGATCGCGCTGATCGTGATCGTGGTTACGGCGGGGGGTGTGGGAGCGCTGGCTGGAAGCTCTGCGGGAGCTTCGACCGGGGTGACCGTCGCTTCGGTTGGCCCTTCGGACTGGTCGAGTTCTTTGCCTTCTGCCACCGGCGTGCATCCGGAAGAGAGTCGAAGCGCAGCCGAAAGAACGAGCGAGTGTCGAAGCTTCACCAGCGCATGGTGTGTCAGCCATGCAGCGGCGGACAAATTTCACACTGCGTCACACCGAGTCCCAGATCGGCATCGTCCAGCTTTCAGCGATACCGGCCTGCTCCCACTCCAAGAAGGACGGCTCACCAAGCAACGCCTGTACGTAAGGCGCAACGGCCTCCGGGACGGTCACACCGTAGGTCCGAAGGCGCGTTGCCACTGGTGTGAAGAACGCGTCGGCGATGGTCGGCTTGGCGCCGAACAGAAAAGGACCTGAGCCGCCAAAACGGCCACGTAGATTGGTCCAGAGCGCAAAGACGCGATCGACGTCGCGTTGTACGTCGGCTTCAAGTTGACGTGGCTCGGTGCGACGCCGGATGTTGCACGGCAGCTTCGCTCGCATCGCACTGAAGCCTGAGTGCATCTCACAAGCGGCGGCCCGCGCGTGCATACGAGCGATTGGGTCTTCAGGCCAAAGAGCTGGGGCTTGCTCAGCTGCCCACTCACTGATCGCGAGCGAATCGCTGATGACCTCCGACCCGAGGTGGAGGGCGGGCACAGTACCGCTGGGCGAAACCGATAAAATCGCCGGCATACTGCGGTTGCCGTAGCCGACCCCGCCCATCGGAACCACCCGCGTTTCAAACTCCAGCCCCGACCAACGCAGGACCAACCAGGGCCGAAGAGACCAGGAGGAATAATTCTGATTGCCGACGTAGAGGAGCGGTTTCATCCGTGACAAGGTGTACGCCCTTTTGCTTTGCGTGCAATGACTCTCCCAAGAGAACTCGTCGCTGGCCGTTACGCTCTGGCCGAACCACTCGGACGAGGAGGCTTCGGCGTCGTTCGGCGCGCGTTTGATCAGCAGCGTCAGCAGTGGGTCGCCGTAAAGCTCATGACGCTGACTTCGCGGGAGGCGAAGGCTCGCTTTGCGAGAGAAGCGCGGCTGATGAGTCAGCTGTCACACCCGAACACCACGCGCATCTTGGATATTGGGGAGACCGAATCGGGCACACCTTTTCTCGTCCTTGAGCTTCTGCGGGGAGAGACCCTCGAGGCGCGACTCACGCGCGGGCCACTGCCACTTACGCTCGCGTTGCACGTAATCCACGGCCTCCTCGGGAGTTTGGCGGAGGCCCATACTCGCGGGATCATTCATCGTGATGTGAAGCCGGCGAACGTCTTCCTGGTTGAGCAGCTGGGCCTTCCGTTGGTGAAGGTGATGGACTTTGGTATCGCCAAGGACCCACTCTCAGCGAACGCGACGAGTGAGTTCAACGCTCTCGAGGCCGTCCGTATGGGCAGGCTCCCAACCAGCCAGCGTGGTCAGCCCAATCTGACGGCTGAAGACATGATGATCGGCTCACCGCGCTACATGGCTCCCGAGCAAATCACGGGAGCGCCGATCGGCACTCACAGCGACGTCTTTTCGGCGGGCCTCGTACTCGCCGAGATGCTGACGGGCGAGTCTGTCTTCCTCGGGCAAGGAGCAATCAGCGTCTTCATCGAGCGTGCAACGCGAGAGCCGGTCAGCCTCCCGCAACTGCCACCGGAGGTCCGCACCGTGGTTGAGCGCGCCCTTCGCGTAGCGAGCAGCGAGCGCTTTCAGAACGCGGGCGAGATGTTGGCGGCGCTCCCCAACAGCACCGCCACCAACGCTACGACGCTGCGCTCTCGACTGCGCTGGCCGCTGGTAGCGCTGGCAGCGTGCTTCGTGGGAGCGCTGCTCGCGCTGGCCGTGTTGGGTTTGCGTCAGCGACCGCAAAAGCACGCCGAACCCGACGACGAGAGTGTTGATGAAGAATCTAGCCGCGCCCAGTCACGGAAGAAGCGACGACGCTCGGAGGCGAAGACTGAGTCGAGAACGGCTGCTGCTGACTCACCGCATACGCCCGATCGCTACGCGGAGGTTATCCGGCGACCCTCACTCGATGTCGACGCGCTACGGCGAGCTGGCTTTTCCAATGTTGTAGTCAAGGCAGACAGTGTGTCGACCTACAACGACAACGGCAGGCAGTTCTGCACGGCTCAGAAGATCGACGTCAGTCGTTCTATTGACTGTTCGGCGATGGCGCAGTCGATGCTCAATAGCGCCGACAATCCCACCGCTGTCATCTGTTCGCCAGACGAGCTGCTTTGGCTAACCTGCATCAACGACACGAAGGGCGTGCCTGATCCAAACGCCAAAGCAAGACTGCAGGCCTTCATCAAGGCGCTAAACCTCGCTCAGTTCTTCACGCCCTAGCTAGAGCGCGCACTTGATCAGGTTCTCGGTCTCTTGCGCGCAACCATCCGCGTCGACCGATCCATTGATGCACTCGAACTCGTCGGCAACGCAGCTCTGCAGCTCGCTGTATTGATCCGAGCAGCCTTCCTCCTCGGCTGCCTTCTCCGCGTCCTCGAGAGCGTCGATGCAGGAGGTGAGCTCAGCGTCCGAGCAGCCGGTGCAGTCACAGGTGTCTTCGCACAGCGAGGTAGCCGAAGGACCGCAGCCAACCACAAGCAAGGCCAGAACGATGGTGACGTTACGCATGCCTTCACCATAGCCGCACTCGCGCACGATTTGCGCCTGAGTTGCTTTGAAGCGAGTTGCCACAAACGTGCTGCGCGCCACTTGCTCTTCGATGGCACGGTCTTAGCTTCGGGCGGCCATGAGATTCGACAGAATGACGACGAAGGCGCAAGAATCCGTTCGGTCAGCGCTCGACTACGCCAGCCGCAACGGTCACCCCGAACTCTATCCGGAGCACATCGTACGGGCGCTGTTGCTCCAAGAAGAAGGTGTCACTTCCCCTGTCGTGACGAAGGCCGGCGCAGATCCCAACGCGCTCCGCACCGCACTTGAAGCCAAGCTCAACTCCTATCCGCGCGTGAGCGGCGGCGCCGAGCCCAACCTCTCACGGCGCGCACATACGCTTTTGCAGAAGGCCGAAGACGAGGCGAAGGCCCTGTCTGACGAGTATACGTCGGCCGAGCACCTGCTGCTCGCTGCAGCAAAGCACGATCGCGATCTGATGGGTCTGCTCGAGAAGGCGGGCCTCACCTACGACAAATTACTCTCCGCCCTTTCACAAGTGCGCGGTAGCCAGCGGGTGACCGACCGTGACCCGGAAGGCAAATTCCAGGCGCTCGAGAAGTACACCAAGAACCTCACCGCGCTCGCGCGGCGGGGCAAGCTGGACCCGGTGATCGGCCGTGATGAAGAGATCCGGCGGGTCATTCAGGTGCTCTCGCGGCGCACCAAGAACAACCCCGTGTTGATCGGTGAGCCCGGCGTAGGCAAGACAGCGATCGTCGAGGGCATCGCTCAGCGCATCATCACCGGAGACGTTCCGGAGGGCCTGAAGGAGAAGGACGTGTGCTCGCTCGATCTGGCCTCGATGGTGGCCGGGTCGAAGTTTCGCGGGGAGTTCGAGGACCGGCTGAAGGCCGTGCTCAAGGAGATTGAGGCGGCCAACGGGCGCGTCATCCTGTTCATTGATGAGCTGCACACGCTCGTTGGTGCTGGCGCAGCAGAAGGCGCGATGGATGCGGCGAATATGCTCAAGCCGGCGCTCGCTCGCGGGGAGCTGCGCTGCATCGGCGCGACTACCTTGGACGAGTATCGCAAGCACATCGAGAAGGACGCTGCGCTCGAGCGGCGCTTTCAGCAGGTCCTCGTGGGCCAGCCGACGGTGGAGGACACCATCGCGATCCTGCGCGGGCTGAAGGAGCGCTACGAAACACACCACGGCATCCGCATCCAAGATGCAGCGCTGATCGCGGCGGCCAATCTCTCCAATCGCTACGTGACCGAGCGCTTCCTGCCCGACAAGGCGATCGATCTCGTGGATGAAGCGGCCTCGCGTATCCGCATGGAGATCGACAGCCTGCCGACGGCGATCGACCAGGTACAACGAGAGCTCTTGAAGCTGCAAATGGAGGAACAGGCGCTCAAACGGGAGACAGACAAGGCCTCCAAGATCCGGATCGAAGAGACGATTCGCGAGATCGCCGAGAAGCAAGCGCAACGGTCCGCCATGCGCGCCCAGTGGATGGCCGAGAAGGAGATCCTCGCCGAGCTGCGCTCGCTTACGCCCAAGATCGAGGAGCTGCGGCTCGAGAGCGAGACCGCCAAACGCAAGGGGGATCTCGGGAAGGCCGCCGAGATCGAGTACGGGAAGATCCCTGAGGTGGAGAAGCAGCGAGAGACGTTGCGCGCCAAACTGGCCGGCGTTCAGAAGACGCAGGCCTACCTCAAGGAGGAGGTCACAGACGAGGACATCGCGATGGTCATCTCGCGATGGACCGGCATTCCGGTCAGCAAGATGCTCGAGAGTGAGATGCAGAAGCTACTCAGCCTCGAGACGGATCTGCGCGCCCGCGTAGTCGGCCAGGAGGAGGCGCTCGCGGCGATCTCGAACGCGATCCGCAGGTCGCGCGCCGGTCTCGGAGACGAGCGTCGGCCGATCGGCTCCTTCATGTTCCTCGGCCCCACCGGCGTCGGCAAAACCGAGCTGGCGAAGGCCCTCGCGGAGCGGCTCTTCGCCGATGAGAAGGCGCTCATTCGTTTGGACATGAGCGAGTACCAAGAACGCCACACTGTGGCACGTTTGCTGGGCGCTCCGCCCGGGTACGTCGGCTACGGCGAAGGAGGTCAGCTCACCGAGCCAGTGAGAAGGCGTCCGTACAGCGTGGTGCTCTTCGACGAGATCGAGAAGGCCCACCCCGACATTTGGAACACGTTGCTGCAGGCGTTGGATGATGGCCGCCTGACCGATGGGCAGGGGCGCACGGTGGACTTCAAGAACACCGTGATCATCCTCACCTCCAACGTTGGTTCCGCTGCAGCAGCAGCCATCGAGGACGACGCCTCACTCTCTGCAAGCGACAGGGTGAGTCGCGTTCGAGCCTCGGTGCTCGCCGACGTGAGGCAGAGCTTCCGGCCCGAGTTCCTCAATCGTCTCGATGAGCTCGTGATTTTCCAGCGCCTCGGGCGCGAGCAGATGCACAGCATCGTCGACATCCAACTGGCTCGCTTCGAGAAGCGGGTTCAGGGCCGGGGTATCAAGATCGAGATCAGCGCCGAGGCGAAGGAGTTCTTGATCGAGCAAGGTTGGGACCCGGTATACGGTGCCCGCCCGCTCAAGCGCGCCATCCTCAAGTACGTCGAAGACGTGCTTGCGCGGAAGCTCCTCGGGTCCGAGTTCGTCTCGGGCGACACCATCTTGGTAGGTCGCGGCTCCGACGCGCTGACGTTCGTGAAGGCTTAGCCTTCTTGCGTGCGAGTTCCACTGTGTGCTCCACACTGAGGGCGACCATCATTCCCATTGCCGGCGCTGCTCATGGCAGTAAAAGGGCTGTCATGACAGCGTCGGCTCGGCACTAACCATGGATGTGGCAACCGTCTTCCTGCTCTCGGTTGGTCTCGCCATGGACGCCACGGCAGTAGCTGCCACGCGCGGCTTTGCCAGCGCTTCACGCAAGGGCCATGGTGAGCTCGCTGCCGTCGCCTTGTGTTTTGGTGGCATGCAGGCTGGGCTTTCGCTCGCTGGCGCGCTGGCGGAGGCGCAGGTCGGAACGGCGGTGGCCTCCTACGATCACTGGATCGCGTTTGCGCTTTTGGCCTTCATTGGCGGCAAGATGCTCTACGACGTCATTCGTGGCGGGGATGAGGACGAGCCGCTGAAGCCGCTGAGCCTTACCACCCTCTTGCTGCTGGGGCTGGCCACCAGCATTGACGCGCTAGCGGCCGGCTTCACCTTGCGCGCGCTCGCGGTTCCCATCGGTCTCACCGTCACGGCGATCGGCGTCGTCACCGCGGCGCTCTCGGCAATCGGCTACCTGATCGGAAAGCGGCTCGGTGGCGCGTTTGGCAAGCAGCTGACCGCGGTGGGCGGCATTGCGCTGATCGCCATCGGCATCAAGGTGCTCTTCGATCACGGCGTGCTGACGCTCTCGGCCCTGTAACAGGCTCGCCGACGCAGCTCACATGACCGTGGTGCAAAGGCCCCCGGTGCAAACGCCTCCGCAGCAATCGGCAGCGGTCGAACAGGCCACACCATCGAGGCTGCACGGCAACGAGCAGTGACCGGCCACACAGAGGCCGCTGCAACAATCGGCGTTCATCGTGCAGATGTCACCAGTCGGAACGCATTCAGTCGCGGCGCAGGTCGGCGGATCACCGGCGCACTGAAGGCCGCAGCAGGCTGCGTCGAAGTTGCATGACTCACCGTTCGCTACGCAGCCCGGTTGGCACGTGAGCATGCCTGCATCATTCGGAAGGCACTTACCGTTGCAACAGTCAGCGTCGGTCTCGCAGCCAGCGCCGGTGGTGTGACAAGTACCCGGCCCATGCACGCAGATCGGCGGGTTCTGCTCCTCGTCGCAAACCTCGCAGCAACCGTTACTCGGCCCCGAATTGCACGTCTCGCCGGTGGGCCGGCAATCTGGGTTGCTGCGGTCGATTTGGCATTCGCCGCCCTCACAAATGTTGGAGCAACATTCGGCGGCGGTGCTGCACGGCTCACTCTCGATTCGACATTGGGCCCCGCCACAAACACCGCCGTTGCAGTTGAGGTCACAACAATCGAGCGCCTTTTCGCAGGCAGTGCCGTCACCGACGCAGAACGGCAAGCACTTGACCAAGCCGGTGCCTGTTTCGGGCTCACAACGGCCGGAACAACAATCACCAGACGCTGAGCACTCGGTTCCCGACGGGTCACAATCACCTGCCTCAATGCACACTCCGTCGATGCAAAAGTGCGAGCAGCAGGCGTCCGGATTGTCACAAGCCTGGCCCGTTGCAACACACTGCCCGGCCCCGCCCGAACCACCGTTCGACGCGTTCGCCCCCTGCCCTCCCCCGCCGGGATTGCCTGCAGCGGTGCCCCCGCCCTGTCCGGCTTGACCACCCCCGGTGCTTGCGCCGCCGGTGCTCGTCCCGCCACTATCCGAGCAGGCAACGATGGTCAGGAGGGTCGCAGCGAAGAAGCCATGACGAGCGGTCAGCATCCTTCGACGCTACAAGCTCGGCCGAGCCCGCCGCCAGTTTCGGCATTCAGGGCGTGAAACTAGCGTGTTCTAGTCAGAACACACCGCCCTTCACTGTTATTCAGCGAAGCCCATTCGCCCAGCTTGGCTTGCACGCCCGCTGTACGAACTTACGACTCGGGCGCGATAGCCGCGCGCATAGAGCTTGGCCACCATCTGCTCGAAGCCGTCGCCTGAACAGGCCGGCGAGACAGCCTCGACCACCGCAGAACGGCCTTCATAGTCAACGTCGACGGCGCGCACGCCGCCAACACTCGAGAGCGCGGCTCGCACCTTGACCGGACAGGCTTCACCGCAGGCCATGTTCGGAATCGCCAGCTCGACGGTGCAACTATCACGCGTGGGCACCTTGCTGAAGTCTCCGTACGGGCTCCCGCCACAGCCAGCGGCGAGGGGTAGCAGCAGACCCGTAGCGGCTAGAAACAGGCCGGCGGCGGCAGATTTGCGCAGCGAAACGAGCATTCCGTCACCATAGCAAAGTTGTTCGCGCTGGACGAAATCACGCTACCGCGATGGCGGCCGTTGGCTGGGCGGCGGCTCCGATTGCTCGGAGAGCCCGCTCACCACGCGGCGCAGCAGATCCAGGGCGGAGTAGGCAGCTTGGTGCTGGATGTCATTTCGATCTCCTTGGAAGACGCGCTCTCGCACCACCACGCCACCCGGGTGCGCAACGGCCCAGTACACGAGCCCCACCGGCTTGTGTGTGGAACCGCCGCCCGGCCCTGCAATGCCGGTCACCGAGAGCCCAACGTCCACTTCACAGACGCGGCGTACACCTTGGGCCATCTCCGCTGCGACCTCGGCGCTGACGGCACCGTGGCCGCGCAACGTATCTTCGGCCACTGAAAGCAACCGCGTCTTGGCGCTGTTGGCGTACACGACCGCGCCGCCGATCAGAAAGTCGCTGGCGCCCGGATAGGACGTGAGCATCTGCGCGATCAGCCCGCCCGTGCACGATTCAGCGAGGGCCAAGCGCAATCCCCGCGAGCGCAGACTGCGCGAGGTGATGAGCGGGAGATCGTCGTCTCCCTCGCCATACACGACATCACCGAGCACCTTCGACGTCAGCGCGGCACACTCGGTGGCCAGCGTACGGGCGGCGTCATAGCTATCGGCGCGCGCCGAGATCTTGATGTCGAGCTCGGGAACGTGAAGACGATATCCGACGGTTACTCCGGGAAACCTCGCTTCGATATCGGCAAGCAGCTCCGCTGCGACCGACTCGGGCATGCCGAACGTTCGCAAACGCACGACGTGCGTTTTTCGCGAAGCGGACGGGCCAATCCTTGGCAGGACTTGGTCTTGGAACATGCGCTTCATTTCGCGCGGAACACCGGGCATGAAGTAGGCCGTGGCGTCACCGATGCGCAACGCGAAGCCAGGCGCCGTTCCCTCGGAGTTGGACAGCTGCTCACTGCCTTCCGGCAGATCGGCCTGCTTCTCGTGATGCGGGGTCAGCGTGCGACCACGCGCCTCGACCCTGCGCCGAATCGCGAGCAACGCGCTCTCGTCACGGGTTTGCTTGACCCCTGCGGCCAAGGCCGCAGCCCGCGCCGTTAGATCATCGGTGGTCGGCCCGAGCCCGCCTGTGACCACGATCACTTGGTGTTCAGCCGCCATGCGCTTGAGCGTGGCAGCGATCTTCTCCACGTCGTCCGAAACAGCGGAGCCACCTCCGACATCGAACCCAGCATCGGTGAGCGCTGCCGCGAGATAGGCCGAGTTCGTATCGACGATCTCACCGCGTGTAACTTCGGTCCCGACCGACAAGATCCCAACCGTCATGCTGACCCCCGCGCAGAGATCGCCACCGCGAGCGTCCCCACATTTTCGATCTCGATGCGCAGGCGATCCCCGGACTTGAGTGGACCTACGCCCTCTGGCGTGCCGGTGAGAACGATGTCGCCCGGCAGCAGCGTCATCACCTGACTCACGTGGGAGAGCACCCGCGGTATCGAGAAAATCATGTTCGAAGTGAGGCCGTCTTGTCGAAGCTCGTCGTTCACCCAGCAGCGGATGCGAAGGTTCGTTGGATCGATCTCGGTCACCACCTGCGGCCCGACGGGACAGAAGGTGTCCATCCCTTTGGCTCGCCACCATTGGCCGTCCTTCTTTTGAAGGTCTCGCGCGGTGACGTCGCACGCAACGCTGTAGCCGAAGATGGCCGATTGCGCGGTTGCCTCATCGGCCTGATGCAGCCTCTTGCCCACGACGACGACGAGCTCAGCCTCATGCTCGATTCGCTCGGAGATGCTCGGCGGCGGCAAGATCACCGCGTCATTCGCTCCTATCAACGAGCTCGGTGGCTTCAGAAACAGCATCGGCTCGACCGGAAGATCGTTGCCGAGCTCCTTGGCATGGGCCGCATAGTTACGCCCGACGCAAAGGATCTTGCTCGGAGTCACTGGCGCGGCGAGCCGGCGGTCGGTCATGCCCTCGAACGCTGCGACCTGCTCTCCCGTCGCTACGCCCCCCAACCAAGGTGCATCCGTGAGCACATGAGCCGCGCCATCTTTGATCTCAGCGTGGACGATCTGCGCGTCGCTTAGCGCGATGCGGACGAACAACCGATTGGACATCACCATCTTCCTCCGTGTCCCGTGTGAGCTTTTCGAATGACGGAGCTTGGTCCTGGGCCTCGTCGTCCTCATCTTCGTCGTGGTCGGGCTTAGCGGCGGGCTTGCTCGGGCCGCTGGCCAGCTGGGGCTGTGGCTCGATGCGATCCAGAATTCCCGCGAGAGCGTCCAACATCGCCACGCGCAGTCGCTCGTAGGTCTTCGGCCCGATGTCGCCCCGCTTGTAGGCCTTCTCCAACAGTCCGAACTCGATCAGCAGCGAGCTGCGCGCTTCCTTTAGGTCCTCGAGGGCTTCGTTGGTGATGCCGGAGCGTTTGCGCACCGCCAAGTAACCCAGACCCAAAATCACAGCGCCAAGCGAAAGAACAACCGCCAGGTAAGAGGCCCACGGACGGGATGGCAGACCAGAAATGGTTGCCGAAGGAGGGCTCAAGAACTTGGCCTTGAGGTAGTCCTCCGAGGTGATTTGCGTCTTTGTTACGAGGAAGCTCTTTCCAAGCTGATCTGTCTTCCGCTCGGGCTTGGGGTAACCCGCGAGCGTCAGGTTCATCTTCTGCGAGGCCTCCAGCGCGATACCTACTGCTGCCATGTTGGGAGGAAGCGGGAGCTCCAACGTCTGCGAGCCGTCTGTCTCCATCGGGATCTGGAACTTGAACGCAAGCGGCGTCTCCCCCGGTGGCACGGTGCCCTTGATCATGACGTTGGTTTCGCTAGCCGAGACCTTCGGACTTCCCCCATCCGGAGTGTTGAACGCCTTGAACCCCACCGGCATTGGGAAGCTGTGATCGGCCACCCAAGCAGTGGGACTCCGATTCAGATAGGAGACCTGGTACTCGAGTACGAGCACGTCGTCCTTCAAGGTCACGCTGATGTTGCACTTGCCGAGAATGCCGGCTTCGTTGATGTCGGCCGTCCACTCATAGACATGAAGGTGCGCTCGAACGCCGAACTTGTCGCTCAGGTTGAAGTCGCCCGTGTCGAAGCTGGCCTCACCGTTCTTCGCGATGATGCGATAGAGATGACCAGAGCCAAACTCGAGCCCGCTGAAGGTTGCCAAGCCGCGCGCGTCGGTAACGCCTTTCAGTCGTTCCTTGCTGTCACCCCGAGCGACGCTCTGGTGCAACACCGCCACCTCGAATGGCGTGTTGGCGAGAGGCTGCTCACCGGCGTCACGGAGCGAAACTAGGATGGTCCCACGCTCGAGATCCGGCGCGGGCTCCGCTCCGTCTTGCGGAAGTGGCATCTCTTGAGGGTTGCCCCCGCCGTGAGGATTTGCCCCGTGCGGGTTCGGCTGCGCGCGGGGTACTGAAGGAGCTGCAACGGGCTGCGCAGAGCCAGCGGGTGTTGCGGAGCCCGCCTGTGGCGCGCCGCTGCTAGGGGCCGCCGCTGGTGGTGCCATCGGCTGAGCACCGGCCACGGGCGTGAGCGCCAACAGCCCAAGCAAGCTGAATACGGCGCACGGCCTCTGCCACCGCGAGTCATTCATCTTTGTCGGACTCCTTCGACGGCGCTTCCTCGTTCTGCGCCGTGGTGCTCTCCGGCGAAGACGGCTTCTTCACGTCACTCGGCTGAAGCTCCTCGCTCGGCTGAAGCTCCTCGCTCGGCTGAAGCTCCTCGCTCGGCTGAAGCTCCTCGCTCGGCTGAAGCTCCTCGCTCGGCTGAAGCTCCTCGCTGGCGCTCGCCTCCTCCGAACGTTGCGCCGAGCTTTCGCCAGGGGCGCCTTTCGGCTCGTTTTGCGGCTTCTTGGAGCGTTTGCCTTCAGCGCGCTTCTTCGTGTCCGACCGCACCGCTTGCTCTTGTCCCAAGTGCGCTTGCACGACCTTCTCCGCTCGCGCCCGCTTCTCCTTGGACTTCTCGTCGATGACCTGGAGCAAGGCTTTTGCCTCCGCACGAAAGCGCCCGACCAGTACGCGGTAATCTTCCTCGCTGATCTTGCCGACAGCCCGCTCGAACTCGAGGTCTTTGAGGGCTCGCAACACGGCGCGCTTCTGCTCGAACTCGGTGTGCTGAGTGCCCAACGCGTAAGCGTCCGCACCGGAGAGCCTGGACTCGCCGATCAGCATGCGCACGCTGCTCCAGAACGCGGCGATCACTGCCACGAGCGCGAGCCCAGCAAGCACGAGAACGACGCCAGGCGCGCCGTAAGTGAAGCCGCTGTAACCGAGGGCGACACATGCGGCGACGGCAAAGACCCCCATCACGGCGCCTCGTGAGGGCCCTTCGTCCGCGGCTGTCGATTCAGGTTCGGCCTTTGCCTTGCTCATTCTCGATCCAGATCCGAAAGCTCGCGATCCAACTTGTCGTCGTAGTCGTCCCGCGGTGCGTTCGCCTCGAGAGGTGCCTTCACTTTCTGGGCGGCTGCTCCCTGGCGCACCCAGCGACGCGCGACGACGACGATCAGCGCCGCACCCAACACGATACCGAGCAAGGGCAGCGCCCAGATCAAGCGGCTCAACCCCTCATTGGGCGGCAAGGCCAGCGACTTGGTGCCAAACTTCGCCGAGTAGGCCTTTTGAACGGCCTGAATCGACATCCCGCCCTCGAGCATCTCCCGCAGTTCATCCCTGCGCTCACCCGAGTACTCACAGGTGCAAGTACCCAACGTCTCTCGGGGACAGCCGCACATGCAGATGAGACTGAAGAAGAGCTCCTTCTCCGTCTCATTGCGGATGCCCACGGTGCCCCCCTTGGCCACGTGCGACTGACCGACGGCATCGCTCGCCAGATGCGGAATCAGCACGAAAGCGAGCGCTAGCAGCGTCAGCCACTTACGCAAAAACCAGCGCCCAGGTTCTCTGACCGAGGCAGCGCCAGGCGCTCGCTTGACGGAGGCTTGGAGCTTCATTGCGTGGAGATTGTTGCGGCTGGAAGATGACTCTCGCTAGCCCACGACTCAAACGCGGCAGCATCCATCGGAGTGGATAAGCCGGGTGACGTGCGAGGCCAGAATTGCAGCATCATGCAGAATATTACGGTCATTGCTGCGGTAGCAGCGGCGCGGACATAGCTGAAGGCCGTTACTTCTTGCTCTTGGATGTCGGGGAACAGCGAGATGAAGGCCCCTAGTATCATGATCGCAGCACCAACCAGCAGCCAAACTGCGAGCGGGTTTACGTGCATCTGAAAGGTCGCCACCTTGGATTGTGGATCCACGTTGGCCAACGTTAGGTAGAGGTCATCGCGCAGCGTGATGTGCCGAGCAATCTCGGTGGACATCTGACCGCCCATCGACTTGTAGATGTTGCGCGCCGGGGTCAGCTTACCGACCAGTACACCGCGCTCGTACACCTCAAGCTCAGCGATGATCGACATCTTCTCTTGGTCGGATTCGCGACGTGAGTCGAGGTAGCGCACGCTGTACACCTCGTCGACCTGGAAGGTCGAACCCTTCTCCATCGAGGTCTCCACGTCCTTCGTCCAAGCGCGACCCGCGAAGTGGAGATAGAGGAAGACGATCCCCACGTGCACGATGTAGCCGCCGTAACGACGACGGGACTTGCCTACCAGGCGGAAGAGCGCACCCCAGAAGCCCTCGCTCTGATTGCGAGCCTTGGCGGCGGCTTTGCGAGCGCTGATACCCCGCGCAAACTCTTGAATGACGACTGCGAGCTTGAAGGCCGAAAGGGATGTGACGACCAGCGGGAGCCACCCATTGATCAACGCCACTAATCGACCGACGTTGTGAACCGTGACTGCACCGGCACGCTCGAGTGCGCTAGCTGAGATCACCTCGGGCATCGGGTAGATGTTGGGCATCTTCACGTAGGGCGGCATGCGCAACTTGCCAGCCAACGCGAAGTGCGCGACCGCTGCGACGCACAAGGCAACGGTGGGCCAGAAGAAGCTCTTTCGAAACAGCTCGGGGCTGGTTTTGCGCCAACCCAAGAGCGGCGCAACGCACATCAAGGCGAAGATCAGCACCAAAGGAACGGGCAACCAGAAGTTGTAGAAGGTGGGCCCAACCGCCGACTCGTAGTTGAGGAAGGCCTCGCTGATCATGGGCCAGGTGGTCGCGCAGGCGATGAAGGCGCAGCACCCGAGCAGCGCCCAGTTGTTCGCGAGGAACGCGGCCTCACGTGACATCACCGTCTCGAGCTGACCTTCACTCCGCAGAAGCGGCAGGCGCCACACGATGAGCCCCACCGAGAAAGCGATCAGGAAGCCGATGTACCAGATGAAGTAGGTGCCGATCCCGCTCTGAGCGAAGGAGTGAACGCTGGCGATTAGGCCCGAGCGCGTAAGGAAGGTGCCGAAGAACGTCAGAATGAAGGTCGCGCAAATCAAGAAGACGTTCCACACGCGCAGCATGCCGCGGCGCTCTTGGATCATCGTCGAGTGCACGTAGGCGCTCGCAGTCCACCAAGGCAGACAAGCCGCGTTTTCCACCGGATCCCAAGCCCAATCTCCGCCCCAGCCTAGCTCCTCGTAGGCCCACATCATGCCGAGGATGTTGCCGATCGAGAGCCACAGCCAAGAGAAGAGCATCCACTTACGAGTTGCGTTGATCCACTCTGAATCGAGCCGGCCGGTGATCAGCGCTGAGACACAGAAGGCGAACGGGATCAGACAGCTGACGAACCCGATGTAGAGGCTCGGGGGATGGATGATCATGTAGAAGTTGCGGAGCTGGTAGTTCAGCCCCTGGCCGTCTGCGGGAGCGCCGCCAATGTTGGTGGCGAACGGGCTCACGGCGAAGATCATCAAGATCGCGTCGAAGGCGATCACCGCCGAGAGCGTTGCGAGTACATACGGTTGAAGCTCGATGTAGCGACGGCCGAGCCACTTCACGCAGATGCCAGCGAACAGCGCCGTGAGGAACAACCACCACAACCACGAGCCGTCTTGCCCGCCCCACAGAGCGACGATCTGGTAGGCCGTGGACATTCCCCGGTCGCTGTAGCGAGACACGTAGGAGAGCCGGAAATCGTTGCTAACGAAGGCGTACGCGAGCGTCAAAACCGCGACGCCGATCAAAGCTACCGTTCCGTAAGCTCCCTGACGCGCGGCCGACAGCAGCCTCGGTCTTCCTGCTCCGGCCGCGACCGAGACAGCGAAGGTGTACGCCGCCGCCACGAGGATGGCGTAGAGCACGGTGGTTCCGAACTCCGGAAGCGAAAACCAAGGAATACGAGGCAAGTTCATCGGGGTTCCCAAGCTTAGGGTGGGAGTCGAGCGAAAGCACGGCGGAAACTGGCCTTGACCCGCGTCCTCTACGGGCCCAAAGACCAAGCGGAGCTATACTCTGGGCGGCAGCCGAGGAGAAACCCAGTGACGTCAGGTGAACGCGAGCACAGCGACGGCGACCTCATCTTTGATTGGAACGAGGTCGGGCGCAAAGGCCGGCTCTTTCCTGACAATCTCACGTTCTTCGACGAAACGCTGCGGGATGGCCTGCAGAACCCGAGCGTCACCGACCCGAACATCGAGCAGAAGCTGAAGCTGATCCACTTGATGGACCAGATCGGCATCCACGTAGCGGACATCGGGCTGCCGGGCAGCTCCAAGCGCGCCTTCGACGACGTGCTGCGCATGTGCCGAGAAATCACCGACAACAAGCTGAAGCTTCGCGTCGCCTGCGCTGGGCGCACGGTCGTCTCCGACATCACCCCGATGATCGAGATCTCCCAGCGCGCGGGCATCCCGGTCGAGGTTTACGCCTTCATCGGCTCGAGCCCGATTCGGCAATTCGCCGAAAACTGGGACATCGACACGATCGCCAAGAAGTCCGCCGAGGCGATCGACGTGGCGGTGAAGGCCGGCCTCGAGGTCGCCTACGTGACCGAAGACACGACGCGCTCCCGGCCCGATTCGCTTGCGCACTTGTTCAAGAACGCCATCGACCACGGCGCCACCCGACTCTGCCTTTGCGACACCGTCGGCCACTCCACGCCGGACGGCGTGCGCAATTTGATCGGCTTCACCAAGAGCATCGTCGCCGGCATGGGAGCTTCCGTTGGCATCGACTGGCACGGTCACAACGACCGCGGCCTCGCTTTGGTGAACGCGATTATGGCGCTCGAGTGGGGAGCGGATCGCGTGCACGGCACGGCGTTGGGCATCGGCGAGCGGGTCGGCAATGCGGCCATGGAGCTCATCCTGCTGAACCTCAAGCTCTTGCATCAGCTCGAACATCAAGATCTGACGCACTTACTCGAGTACTGTCGCGTCGCGGCGGAAGCGGTCGAATGGGACGTGCCCATCAACTACCCGCTGGTCGGCAGTGATGCCTTCCGCACCGCAACCGGCGTTCATGCTGCGGCCATCATCAAAGCCGAGGGCAAAGGGGACGCGTGGCTCGCCGACCGCATCTACAGCGGTGTGCCCGCGGGAATGTTCGGGCGCCGCCAAGAGATTTGTATTGGCTATATGTCGGGCGCCTCCAACGTCAATTACTGGCTGCGGGCGCGCAAGATCGAGCCCTCCAAAGCGCTGGTGGACGCCATCCTCGCGAAGGCCAAAACCACACAACACAACCTCGCGGAGGAAGAGATTCTCGCTGTCGTACGTGAGGTGAACAACTCTCAGCCAAGTTGATTGTTGTCGCTCGCATTGGGCTCGTCCGCGATGAAAGTTAGCCAGCCGCGCCCACCGAAGTTGTGGGAACGCGGAATCGATGTCCTGCTCGTCAGCGTCGCAACGCTGATTTGCCTGCTGTTCACCGCGCAGCTTTTTGACACTCGCTTCGTGCGCGCGCCCAAGCTCGCTCCCACGGCTGTCGTCTTGAACGGCAGTGGGTCACTGACCGTTCGTACGATTGATGCGGAAGGGCGTGGCTTTGCTGGGGCCGTCATCCGCCTCTTCTTCGTAGCGCAAACGGGAGCGGTCTCCTTTGCAGGAGAACGTTGGGGCGAGACCGACACGGGCGTTCGATTCGAGCAGGTCCCGCAGGGAGAGCTTTGGGTCGTCGGGTATGGTGAAGGAAAGGCGCGCGCGACGGCGCGTGTGACCTTGGGGCTCGAAGAAAAGAGCGTCACCTTGCAAATGCTCGAAGCGCATTCGCTCGACGTGAAGGTGGTGGACGACGAAGGCAAGCCGCTGGCCTTCGCCGAGATCGAAGCGCGGGGCAGTGAGACGGTTGCCCATCGCTTGACCACTGACGAACAGGGGATCGCGCATTTCGACCGCTTGCAAGCCCCACCGTGGAGCGTGAGCGCCGGTGGAAACGGCTTTGAGCCCGCCTCCAAAGTTGGGGTCTATCCCGAGCAAGAGCCGCTGCTATTCAAGCTCGAACGGCTGGGCGGCTTTGAGATCCACGTCGTCGATGTGGACGGTGAGCCAGCCGCGATGGCGGACGTGATGATCTCAGGACCTGGCCTGTGGCCCGCGCGTATGACGCAAACCGACGCGCAGGGGAACGTCGTAATCAGCGGTCTTTATGGCGGCATCTACGATCTGAAGGCCAAGCTCGACGACAAGGTATCGGCGACGGCGATGAGCGTGCTTTTGCCCAAAGGCAAGACGATCGAGCAGACGCTCAAGCTCGAAGAGGGCCGCTATGTGGTGGTCACCGTGACCGACGGCCCGATGCGCGCCGACGGCGTCGACCCGCGACCCGTGGAAGACGCAGGCGTACTCGTGGTGGAGGACGGCTTGTCCGCGTTCCCACTTGAAGCGCGTACCGGCAAACTTGGCGTGGCGATCGTTGGGCCGCTGAGCGGAAGCGAGCTCACCGTCTCGGCGCGCGCGCAAGGCTTCGTACCGCGCACGGCGACGCCGGAAGACGTGCTCGACGACCGCATCACGATCCCGCTATTGCGCGGTGGCACCATCCTCGGTGAGGTTCGCGACGCGCGCGGGTTCCCTGTCGACGGCGCGACGATCGAGGTCTTCGGCACCGACCTCGACGGCATGCCGATTCATGAGACCTCCGACCGCTCGAGCTTCGGGGAGGACCTCTTCACCTTCAGCTTGCAAGGTCCTGTGCCGCTGCTGCCGCGCGGTGAGCTCGGAGTCATGCCTGGACCGGTACCACCGATTCCCCATGCTTCTTCGACCTTGATCAATGACGAGCCGAGCTCGGTGCTCGCGCCCTGGGTGAGCGACGGGTTCGGTGAGTTCAAGGCCACGCCGGTTACGCCGGGTCGCGTGCAAGTGTTGGTGCGCCATCCCGAGTACACCGAGTATCTCAGCGACGTGCTCAGCATCGAATCCGGCGGTGAAGTGCGGCTCAAAGTCGTGCTCAAGCCTGGCGGCTTTCTCGAAGGGCGCGTGGTCGAGGAAGACCGTTTTGCGGTCGTGGGCGCGCGCATCGAGATCGCAGCGCTAGCCGGTACACATCAAGAACTGACCTACACCAACGACGACGGCGTCTTCTCTGCAGCCGGACTTCCCGAGATGGTGCTGGTCACGGTGTATCGCGGCGACTCACTCGGTGAAGTCGCCGCGCGGCTCGAAGTGGCGATCGAACCGGAGCAACGCAAGCGCATCGAAATCACGCTACCGCGCGTGCGCGAATCGTCGACCTTCCGTTTCGTCGATGCCTTCGGCGCACCGGTCTCGCGAGCCGAGGTTCGAGTGCAATCGCTCGACCTTCAAACTGTGCTGGTCCGCACCCTATTCACCGATGAAGACGGCTCTGTCGAGGTGCCGAACGCGCGCGGATTGCCGCTTCGTTTAGTGGTCGAGCGTCCGAGTTTTGCGACCTACTTCGATACGCTGCAGGCGGCGGAGGCCAAGCATCAGTTCACGTTGCAGGCCGGCCGCACCTTGCGTGGCTACATCACAGCGGGTGAAGGTCGTGTCAAAGTCGAGGGCGCCGCGATCACTCTGTACACGCTCGGCGCGGTGCATCACCTCGTCAGCGACGAAGAGGGCCTGTTTGAGCAGGGAGATCTTGCGGTGGGCCGCATTCGAATCGTGGTTCGACACGAGGAGTACGCAAAGAGCGAACTTGTGGTGGCGTTCGAGGGAGACGCTTCGCGGCCGATCGAGCTCGAGACGATCGATCTCCTTCCCGCTGGAACGGTCGAGGGCACGGTGATCGATGACGCCGGCAACTCGATCGTGGGAGCGCGCGTTGGTCTCGACGCCGTACCGACGTATCTCCCACCGGGTCGCCTCCCGCTCGAGCTCGCCCAAACCGATGCCGACGGTCGCTTCACCTTGAAGGGCCTTCCCGAGCGCCTGTGCGAGCTGGAGGCCTACAGCCCCGAACTCGGCCGCGGGCGCGTGAAGGATGTCGACGTGCGCGCTGGTCGTATCACGCGCCGCGTGACCATCGTGATTCCGCCGCAAGAGTACGCGCCACGTAAGATCCTCACCGCAGGCTCGGTCGCGCTGACGTTGGCCGAACGTTCGGGCAAAGTCGTCGTGCTGAACGTACCCGACGGTGGACAAGCCGAGCTTGCCGGTATGGAGCCGCAAGATCAATTGCTGACCATCGGCGCCAAGCCGATCGACTCGATCGAGACCGCGCGCGACAAGCTCAGTGGCCCATTGAGCGAGGACACCATCGTCGAACTGTTGCGCCCGATGCCGAGCGGCGAACCGATCCCGATCACGCTACGCGTTCGGCGTGAGAGCGTGCGGCGCTGAGATGAGGAGCTCGCTCGCGGCGACGTTTGCGTACCTGTGGCTGGGTTGCTCCGCGGTTTCTCCACCTGCACCGACGACCACGCAGCGCGCCCCGGAGCCCGTCGCTGAGCCTGCTCCGCCGTGGTCCGACGCTTGGCTGCTCGAGCAAGGTCAGAGCTTTCTTCACGACGACCTCGCGCGACGCCAAGCACTGGAGCAATCGCTCAGCAACCCGGAGAACCTGTACTCGCGGCAGCGGCTCAACTCCTACGGACACGTGCGGTACGGCTGGGACCTGCTGCCCGAGTGGAACCCTCGCTCAAAGCGCGTTGACGGCGCCATGGCTCATTCGCTCGAGCTGGACACGGTTCCGGCGATCCCGCGTGACCATGCGCCGCTTTGGGACGGCCAAGTCCCAACCACGATGGCGGGCTGGGTGGCCCTGGGCGAGCGCGTCTTCTTCGAGTTCCCGATGCGCGCGGAGGTGTTCGCCGAGTTCGCGCTGACCCAACCGAAGCTCGCCGAGGCCGTGGGGCTCGAACGCACGAGCGATGGGGAGGTACCTGGCTTGGTGATCTTCACCGACATCGACGGCCAAAGCCGCGTAGGAATCACCTGCGCGCTGTGCCACTCCGCCGTCCACGATGGCGAGCTGGTGGTGGGTGCGGCGCGGCGTCGCTTTGACTACGGCCGGCTGCGACTCGCTTTCTTTGACGAATACGGCGTTGCGGTCGAGCCCAGTATGGCGCGCCGTCTAGCGAGCTGGGGCCCTGGGCGCGCCGACGTTACCGAGGACGACGACGAAGATCCGGTGGCGATCCCTGATTTGTGGGGCCTTCGAGCGCAGCGCTGGCTCACGCAAGCCGGGACGATTCGACACCAGAGCCCGCTGGCTTTGGCCATTCGCCAAGAGACCCAACTAACCGATTCGAACCATCTAAAGGTACGCCCGCCGCGTGAGCTCGCGTGGGCGCTGGCGATGTACGTCTATTCGCTGGAGCCGCAGGCGCGCCCGCAACCACCGGCCACCTCCGACCTCGCCCGCGGCCGCGCGCTCTTTGCTTCCGAGTGCCATAGTTGTCACGCCAATGCAGCGTACGGAGGAGCTCCGCTGCCCGCCGAGCTCGTTGGGACAGACGCATCGCTTGCGACAGGCCGTGGACGCGGGACCGGCTCGTACCGTGTGCCGTCGCTGCTGGCGGTTGGAGCGGGTGCGCCTTACTTGCATGACGGCTCAATCGCTTCACTCGAGGAGCTGCTCTCGCCAGAACGTCTCGCGCCCCACTACGCAGCTGGCCTACTGGGGCCAGGCGCCGTGAGAGGTCATGAGGCCGGTACACAGCTTTCGGTCAGCGACCGCAAGGCGTTACTGGCGTTCCTCGCTACGCTGTAGCGTCAGTCGGACGGCTAGGTTTCGACGTCTGCCGGGAGGATTGTTTCGGCGAAGACGGTCGCCTGCTTACTCAACGTATGTTTGGTTCCACCCACCGAGACAACAGCCTTTACCTTGTAAACACTAACCTGAAGCTCATAAACGCTTCCGAGCGACGCATGGCCCAGTGCGTAGCTCACGGACAACTGTTGGTTGGGTGCGACTTGTTGGTTCCACGGTACGTAGCTGCCATTCGACCAAATCATAGGCTCCCGTGGGACCATCTCGCCAATCAAGCGGTCCGCCTCGTCGAACACCTCGACCTTCTCGATACGAAGTTCGCTCGGTAGGCCACCCGCTTGCGAAGTAACCGACAGCTGCATTGCTGTTTGCCGGCAAGCGCTCTCACCGCGTGGGATAGACCGTTTGCTCTCCCCTTGAAACTCCTGATCAGCCATCGCAGTTGGCAAGACAGGCACAGGGTTGGAGCCGCAGTCCTCACCCAACTTGACGGAGGCCATCACCACCGTGACGTTGGCTGGCCCAACCTCGGGAACCTCAGGGGTGCGCGGCTTTACATCCCCGCTGCAGCCAAGCAAAGCCAACCCGACAGCTGACGTAGAGAGCCCGCGCACAAAGACCATAGGACAAACTACCACGCGCAGCTTCCGCCGAAGCCGCTCAGGTCTTCACCATCGGGGACAGACTCGAACCCCCAGACAGATAGATGTCTTTGCTCAGCGGTCGTTCGATCCCACCCACGCTGACCACCGCCTTCACCGTGTAACTCTTGTTGAACCGGTCAGCGGCCCAGACAGGTTGGGTCATCGAATACGTCACCGAGAGCTTCGAACCCGAGGGCACCTTCTCATCCCACGGCGCGTAGACACCTGCGTCTGGCTGCCAAACGTTGGGTGCGCTGGTCTTCAGCACCCCAAGCGACTTGCCCTTCTCATCGAAGATCTCCACCACTTTGATCGTGAGTTGCGCAGGCGCAGTACCAGGCTCAGCGCTGATCGAGAGCTGAAGCGAAGTCTGCTCACAAGCGCGCTTGTGCTTCGCGCTCTTGTCCGCCTTTCTTTCGACCTCGACGATGGCCTTCTTACCGAGCTGCGGCGCAGGCAGGCTCGAGGGCGCCCCACCACATTCATCGGCCAGGGTGACGGCGGTCATTACGACTTCCACCTTGGGTGCGGCGACGGGAGCGCTGGCGGTGGCGCTGACCGAAGCGCTATTCGAAGCAGTAGGCGCTGCTTGCGACTCGACGACAACCGACGCCGACGCCGGAGGTGTATCCGGCCTTTCAAGGATTGGCTCTTGGGTCGGTGTTGCGGACGCACAACCAGCAAGAGCGAACGCACAAAGAGTAACGCGAAGTCTCATGAGGGCAGGCTAGCTCAAGTGAGGGACATGGTCGCTGAGCGCTCCCCAGCGCGATCAGCGACCGGCCGTCGACTACTCGCGACGCAGCATGATTTCGGCCCCGCCCTTGAGCGTCCAGGCGAGCCGACCATCCTCGGTGAAGCGCATGCGCGTGCGATCCTCGACGCCTTCGGGACGCTTGAAGACGAGCTCCATGTCGTTGCCTTCGGCTCGGGCCACCGTGTAGGTCCCGCTTCGCGCGGACTCCGCCGGAATACCGACAGTGACCTTGTTGGCCGCAAACTCGACTCGGGTGCCTTTGACCCAGCCGTCGGCTCGACCCTGTTGGTCCGGTTGAACGTTGCTGATGGCCTCGCCCACCCAGCGGCCTTGCAGCCGGTCACGGGGCGACTTGGAACAACCAACCAGAGAGAGCAGAACCACAAAGAACAGCGGAGAGGGCAGAAAGCGCATTGGGGACCTCCACATAAAGCCTGAATCCAGGATGAAACGGTACGGACGGCCGCTCCATAGGGCCAAGCATCTGTGAGCAATTTCCTACATCTGCACACATGACTCCGCATTAAAGCAGTGCTGTTCAGTGGCGCTGGTGGCCTGCAAAACGAGCCGCTGTTAGCGCTCCCATCCCCTAGGAACGCGTATTAAGGATTCGTTTCGCCTGATGAGCCGCAAGTGACCCAATCCATCTTTTCGCATCGCCGTTTGCCCCGACAAAACCAGTCGGAACTCCTTCGAGACATCGTTGAGAAATCGCACTTTCGCCCGGGGGAACCTGCTCCGGTGATCGTGTTTGACCTCGACGGCACCCTGCTCGACAACCGTCCTCGGGTTGCGAAAATCTTCCGTGAACTCGCTGAGCATTGGCAGGCGACGAACCCCACAGAGGCCGCCAGCCTGGCCAAGGCCACTGCGGAAGACATCGTCTACGGCGTGGAGGAGAATCTCGATCGGTTCAACGTCAAGGACACTGCCCTGCGCACGTTCGCCGCGGGCTTCTGGAAGGACCGCTTCTTCATCGATTCCTATATGCAGTACGACCGCCCGACCCCGGGCGCGCTCGACTTCGTAAAGGCTTGTTATGCAGCCGGTGCCACGCTGGTTTATCTCACAGGGCGGGACTTGCCGAATATGGCATTAGGGACCTTCGCCAGCCTGCGCGACGTCGGTTTTCCGATCGGGGTCGTGGGGACCTCGCTCGTGACCAAGCCTGCCTTTGAGATCCCCGATGCCGCGTTCAAGAATGACGTTGCGCCAGCGCTCGTCCGCCACGGGAAGATCATCGCCGCCTTTGACAATGAGCCGGCCAACAACAACCTATTCGTGCAACATCATGAAGCAGCCTTGAGCATCTTCTTGGATACGCATCACGCACCGAATCCACCGGCACTCGACAGCCGCGTGATTGTGATTGAAGATTTCCTATGGTGAAGCGTTGGGCTGGCGGACTTTTGTGCGCAGCTCTCACGGCCTGCGGCAATGAGGGGCCATCCCAAGTGGGGTCAACATCGGTCGCGGCGCCCCCCACGCCACCGGTGCTGTCGACGCCGGTTTTGCCTGGTTCACCCGACGGGCCGAAGGAGCCACCGGGCTCCGCCTACGGGGGTCTCGAGTACGATCCCATTGCCAAGCGGTTGATCATCCCGGAGTCGGGTCCGCCCAAGGCGTTGCCGCTGCAACCAAACACCCAGCTTCCTACCGACAACATCCTGAGGGAGGAACAAGTCGGCGTAATCCTCGAAGCGACCATCGTTCATCGGGACCTGCCCGCCCCGCCGAACGCGGTGGAGGTCAACAAGCCTGGCCTCGCTGAAGCCAATAGAGCGACGGTTCCGTCTCTGACAATCACGATGACCGCGCTTGGCAGGATGCGCATGCTGTTCAGCTCGCGCGCCCACCCGCTGCCGTTCAATTCGGAGCTGCGCGCGCGTTTTGATCGCTTCGGCCATGTCGCGGTCTGGCCCGGGCTAACGAGGTATCGGGTCATTGCGCCGGGCGCTTTGCGCACGACCCTGGGAGAGCGCCGCATCGACGTGATGCCGCTCATATCAGGGACGAAGGGCAACTCGGGAACCAGCACAAAACTCGGGATCCCCACGCGAACGGTCGAGCTCGAGTCGGGCCTGGGCACAGTCGTCATGGATATTGCCACGGTGCCCGAATCGGGCTTGGGCGGCCCGCTCTTGTGTCGTGCGATGGTTGAGCTCGTCGGCATCGATCCTGCGTCGTCCGAGTGCAAACCCGAAGAGGTTCCGCTCCACGCGACCATCCAATGGAAGAACGGTGGCGGCTTCGACCTAGAGATTTCTTCGGTGGAGCGCCGCACCGACTTGGGGCCAGGCGAGATCCTCGTTCCACCGCCCAACTCCGAGCTTAGCGAGGATTCGCTGCCCGGTTCAGACGATGGGGTACTCTTCAATCAAGCCGAGCTGCGAGCGTTTCGGACCAAGGCGGTAGAAGCGCCGCGCACGCCTGACGCTCCGATCGAGGGCGTCATCGTCGACAACCGACATGATTACCCGCTAACGCTATTTTTGGATGGCATACCGGTGGTCACGGTACCGCCGCTGGAGAAGCGCTTGCTCCTGGGTATGTTGCCCGGCCGCTACAATATCCAATGGCGCACCTTCCTCGGGGATCACGTTCTCCCAGCCGAAACGGTGGATGTCCCCGCATATCTCTATTCAAAACTGCCACCGCCTCCGCCACCGCCGGCTCCGTCGCAAGAGCCAGCCCAATAACGATTAGCTCTTCTTCTTGCGCTTCTTGGGGCCGGTGTACTCAGGGAGCGTCGTAGAATAGGAGACTAAGGGGAGCGGTCCTTCATCGCTCAGCAGCTCTGCCAGCTGTTCATCAGCGAGGGCTTGCTTGACGCTATGGGCCTCGCCATCGATGGTGAATGACTGATTGATGAGTCGGACGCCGTGGCTGTAGTCGGCGTAGCGGCAGGAGTGGGTGCAGCTCAGCGGCTGAATGACCTTGCCGTCCTTCTTGTGCCAGCCGTAAATCGCTACGCGGTCCTCGCGCTCTGCCAAGCGTACCGAAAGCACGATGTCCTTCTTGTGCCCTGCCAGCAGCGTTCCCAGGGTGTAGCCAGCCTTTAGCCGGCGTTCCTCGACAGTCTGTTGATGAAACTGAAAGTCCGCGAGCTCGTCTTCCGTTGGTCCACCGTCGATGTAGCTTGGTGGTAGCCGGCCATCGGCCTGTTGAAAGATCGCATCAACCAACTTGGTGGTTGGCAGCGACATATCGAGCTCATCACAAATCTGCTGGGCTGCCGCGGACGTCATTGGCATGCGGATGAAGTCGTCGTCGGAACCGATAGCAAGGTAGTCCGACATCACGTGCAAGAGGGCAACTGCACCGGAGGGCGCCTCCAAACGCAGCGGCACGAGCTTTCGCTGATAGTCTGGTACATTGCCCTCGCGCACGGCTTTGAGCACGGCTGCGTCGATCCCGGCGCGCCCTAGCCCTTCTAACTGCCCGAGGAACACAGACCCTGTGGGGGCATCTTTGGGACGCGGCGGTAGTCGCAGGCGCGGCGTTTGATCACGGGGAGGTGGCGGACCCTCAGTCCCTACTGGGCTATCTACGGTAGTGACCGCGCTAACCTCATCGGACGAGGGTTTGCTGCCATCAGTATCGACCTCGATCTGCTCCGTTAAGTTGGTGCGCGCGACGCCGACGCGCGGCTCCTGACGATTGGTGGCACAACCAAGCACTTGGTTGAAAACGAGACCACCAGCGCTCATTCCGAACAAGCGTCGCGTCAAGCCAAACGGAGCCCGTTGCCCGAGACCCACCTTCGTTTGCCCGTCACATCGCGTCGAGATCGACGTCACAGCCGATCGTGTCGCCGAGCATCGTGAGTTCGTCTCGCAGCTTTCGAACGCTGACGCCCGTGGGCACCGTCACCACCGCTTCGAGCAGAAACAGCGGTGTACCGGCGAACGGAGCCGACTCTGTTCGCGTCTCGAGCTCTTCGATGTTGACGCTGTGAGAACGCAGTAGCTCGCTGATTTGCGCCACGATTCCCGGCTGGTCCATCGAGTAGCTCTTCAACCGGTAGGGGACGCTCGCGCGTACCGGCTTATCAGCCGCCTCCACCGAGGCGATCTCGAGACTAAGCCCCAATGAAGCGCGCGCAGCTTCCAGCTGCTGCTGCACCTTGGTCAGGATGGTTTCAGTGCCTTCGACCAGTACCAGGATTGCGAAGTGACCACGCAAGTTGACCATTCGGCTGTCGGCTAAGTTGGCGCCAACTTCGTGAATGGTGCGCGTGAAAAGCGCGACAAGACCCGGCCGGTCAGAACCTAAGGCGGTGATGATGAGCTGTGCCACGAAGGCGCAATAACGCGAAAAGGCCGGTGCGGCTATGCCCGGCCTCTCTTCGCGTTTACGCCGAAGACAGCTTCGGCCCCAGAATCCGCTTTAGGGCAGCGCGACCGTCACGGTCACTTGACCCGGAGCGGCCTCGTTACAGGAGCCACCTGGCACTGAAATGCAGTCACATGCCGCGCCGTTGACGCACTCGGGGGGGGTCGCTTCGCAGGAGTAACCAATGGGCGACCGCGGCTGGCCTGGGAAGGTCTGGACACAGTATTGTGAGTTGCTGGTGCAGCTCAGGTCGCCGCAGGCGAAGCTATCGCAAACGAGTTCACCACACGTCCAAACACCGTTGAAGCAGCCAAATCCAACGTAGTCACAGCCTTCGGGTGGCGCTGCACAGGGCGGCGGATCACCACATTCGGGGCACACGAGCGTTCCGCAGGTGTTTTGACCATCAACGCAGAATGGCTCCTGGTACTCGCAGCCCTCGGGTGGAGCCATGCACGGCGGAGCGGGCCCGGTGCACTCCTCGCAAACCAACTCTCCACAAGTCCACGCTCCATCGATGCAGCCGCCGTTCACATAGTTGCAGCCTTCGGGCGGAGCAGCGCACGGCGGCGGCCCGCCGTCGCAGGCGTCGCAGACGAGGGTTCCGCAGGTGTTTTGACCATCAACGCAGAATGGCTCCTGGTACTCGCAGCCCTCGGGTGGAGCCATGCATGGCGGCGCTACGCCCGTGCACTCCTCCAGGCAAACCAACTCACCGCAGGTCCAAGCCCCATCCACACAACCCGAGCCTTCATAGTCACAACCCTCGGGTGGGGCGGCGCACAACGGCTGCTCGCCGCTGCATTCGGACCCAATCGTGACGTCTCCGCCGCAGCCGCCGCCATCCGCGCCCATGAGAAACGCCGGTGCAGCCAAGCAGGCGAGACCAAGGAGGGCTCGTTCAAATCGCTTGAGGTTCATAAAAGCTCCAAAGTAGGTGAAATTCCGGTTCAAGCAGTGAGTGTCCGACCGCAGCTCATCCCGTGAAAAATTGTTCGCTGCGTCCATCAGTCCACCCGCTGTTGCCTACCGACACGCAGCTCGAACCTTTGCACTTAGTGGGGTATCCGATCCGTCATTGGGTAGAGGGAACATCGCCAAACCATCGCCAATGCGACCCTGCCCGCAGTAGGCCATTGCCATTAGCGCTCTTCTCTCGTTTGCCAAAACCCCCGAGGGGTATTGGCTTGCATGCGCTCCGAGACTCCGCAGTGCACCGTTCATGTCCCCGGCGGCAAGCGCCACACGCGCCTCCGCTAAGAGGGCGCGCTCGCGGCTGAGCGAGTCCTCGGTGACGAGCGCTGGCGGATCCTGCGGTAGGCCAACTGACGCGGGCTGAGCGCCCGAGGAAGGTTGTTGCATGGGGCCATTGTGGTGCGGTTGCGCGGTAGCCGACGCCTCAACGTTTCGAGCGATTTCGGGGCTCTCTTTTCGTTCTGCATTCGCAGACGGCAATACCGGAACAGGGGGTACGTTTGCGGTCAGGTCGACAGTCGGAGACGGCAGCGTTACCTGCGTCATTGGAGCGGAATGAGGCGGCTGTCGAGTAGCGACCCAGGTACTCCCTCCGACGATGAGAGCACCAACGGCGCCGGCTTTGACCAGACCGAACGTGGTAACTCGCGACGCCGCAAAGCCAATAGCAGCCTTTCCCTTGATTCCACTCGCAGTTGCGGCAGCGGCAGCGGCAGGAGCAGCGGCTGAAGCCGCCGCAGTAACCGCAACGGTCGATAGAATTTTACTGCGCATTCGAGCCTTGGCCGCTTGGTCAGGGACTTCACCGTGCCGCCGAGCTGCCTTCAACAAAGACTTCGTATCGCGGCTCATCATTTCGCGGACCTTTCGACGCCAAGCACGCGCGGTTGGCGCTTCTTCTCACGCAGCACCGCGGCATCGAACTGCTGCCGGGCGGCTCGCAGACGCGCATAAACGGTGTTTACGTTGAGCCCGAGAGAGATCGCGATCTCAGCGCCGGAGAGTTGTTCGAGTTCAGCCAACACCAGCACCTCGCGCTTTTCTTCATCAAGTTGGTCGAGGAGCTTCTCCACCAAGAGTGCCGCTTCCCGTTCCAGCAGAACCTCATCTGGGAGTCCCGTGGACATCACAGGTTCTTGTGCTTCAGACAGCTCTGCCTCTGGGTGTCTCCGGGCGTGTCGTCGAGCATTGCGCGCAACCAGAATGGTAATGCCGTAGAGCCAAGTGGAGACCGAACTCCGCCCCTCGAAGGAGTCCAGCTTTCGGTGGGCAACGACAAATACCTCCTGCACCGAGTCCTCCAGGTTCGCCTCTGCGATTCCCAGTCGGCGCAAGGTCCGCCAGACAAGGTCCACGTGATCGTCGTACAGAGCCGGAAAGGTCGGCCGCGCAACCTGCGTGCCGCTTTCCGGATAGCTGGGAGCAAGTTGAGCGGTCATAGTCAGCGACAACACGTGGCTTCTTGGTGAGTGTCCGGCTGATGCCGCTTCCGTGTGACGATCGTCGGCCGCCCCTAGAGCTGAACCTCAGCACCAATGCCAATTCTGCCCGCAGCCGGTCCAGACTCATGGACGACGGTCACCTCAGCCGAGTCGGTGGCAAATACAAATCTGCGGGGATCCACGGGGAACGCTGCCCCAACTCGACTCCATAGGGACAGCGGTCCGGCTAACCCAAGCGCGAGTCGAAGTTCCACGCGAGGCGCGACCCAGGGAGCTTCGCCGCTCAACGAGTTTGCCACGCCGTAACCTTGTCCAGCCAGAACGCCACCCTCGAGGCCAAGACATCCCGACAGCTCAGCCGCGAGCGGCGCCCGCGGCCACTCGTTCGACCAGGGCAAGAGGGTTCGACAACCACTTAATGTTCCGTAGAAGAGCGAGAAGTTAGCGCCCCGCGTGGAGTCTGCTGGAAGCGACGTGGTGCTGCCGAGGCTACCTTCAATACCAGCCTCGATCCGATATGCGTCAATCCGCAGTCCTAGTCCGGCTGCAAACAGCCCATGTACGGTCGGCAGTTCGAATGCACCAGCTCCCAATGCAACGTTGACCACAAACCCGAGCAGGCTTGGGGCTTCCGGCCGCGGCAATCGAGTCGGAAGCGGTGGGTTGGCGAAGCTCGGTACGGCGAGCGGCACAGTTGGAACAGGCGCCGGGGCCGGCTGCGGAATCACCTCTAACGGTTGGCTAATCGCATTGGAGACATCAACCGTTGGGTCGTGCTCGATGGCGATCAGCAGCACCGCCGTTTCCACTAGCGTCTCGCAGCGTGGCGATTGGAGCCGGCGAATGCTGCGCCCAGAGAGCGTCTCCGTCTCGAGCTCCAGCTCAAAGCCTGCGTCACCGTGCGTTATCTGAAGCTGGGCGCGCAGCGGAGTCCCCGCCGACATGGCTGACCCAAGCAGCTCTTGCACCATACCGATGACCTGGCTGCCAGTCGGACACTCGGCGGGCCCACGTAGGCTGAGTTGAACTCCGCTTGCGGGGGCGGCCTGTTCATCGGCCAGGAGCTCCGCCGGAGCCAGCAGCGTCAATACCGGCGCGAGCGCGCCCAGCCGCTTCATCAAGCTTCTTTGGGCAACACGCGCTCGATCAGCGCGCAATACTCGGCCACGCTGAGCGCCCCAGCGACGGGGCCAACCTCGATCTCGGGACCGCCGAAGGCCAAGGCAGGAACAGCGCGCACCGAGGCCGAGGCCGCCTGCTGACGAATGGCTCGTTGCGCCTCCGGACGCTCAATCAGGTTGATCGTTTGGTCGCGTGAAAGGCCAACCCGCTCGGCCAGCTCGATCAACACATCCATCGACGAAATGTCTTTTCCTTCGCTGAAGTAGGCCCTGAAGATGCCCTTCACCAAGGGGAGCGATGGCTGCTCGGCGACCAGCGTATGAGCGCGGACACTCGAGTAACCCTTGCGAACTTTCGTGAAGTCGATCGCCAAACCGTCTTGCGCTGCGACCTGCTCGACGCGACGAAAGAGCGGCTCAGGATCGCCATACTTGCGACGAAGGTTGTCTCGCAAGTCCAGGCCCTCGGCTGGCGTCCCGGGCTCGAGCAAGAACGGCCGAAACACCCAGGTTGCCTGCGCATCGACGGCCATCTGTTGGACAGCGCGCTCGAGCCGAGTGAGCCCGATGTAGCACCACGGGCACATAAAGTCAGAGGTCAACGAGATGCGTAAGGAGCCCACTCATCAGGGGTAGCACAATCGCGATTGCGCGTCGCTCGGCTGCGCCGCCTGGTCATTATCGACCTGACGGCTTTCCCTCACGGGCCGTTGGGCTCTGTCGTTTCAACAACGACCCAAACCCCGTCGGTACAGGTGGCGTCCCACAGCGTCGTTAACCCACTATCAAAGTTGGCGTCCTCGTAGTGACAGAGCTGCGCCTCCTTCGAACAGGCATCACCCATGTCCGGAGGCCGTATCAACCATCCGCCGTGGGTAGCGCTGGTCGAACACACGTAGAGCGCCGGGCAATCATCAACCACGTAATTGCATTGAAGATCGGCGTTCTGGTCGAAGCCACAGGGTGCATCTCCGGGAGTAGCTGGGCAGCCGTCACCACCCTGACCTCCACCTCCAGCGCTCTCCGCTCCGGCGCCACCACCCGCTCCACCGGAGCCGCCCACGGCGTCGCTATCATCGCCACAAGCAACTGAAGCAAACAGCAGCAAACCGGCCCACGGCCTCATACGATTTCGTCTCGAATCGGCGGCGCTCCGTAAGGCATGGCTTGATTGACCTCCTCCGCGCGAATGGCCGTCACGGCCGTAGTAGGCGTCGCCGAGGCACTGGGAACCTCCACCGTCGTAACGCCCGTACCGCCGTTGTTCGTCGTCTTCGGGTCGCTACCACAACCGGCAAGCGCCACCACCGCAGCCGCACCTAGCGCCGCGCGCGCTGCGCGGGGAAGACGCTCCGCTGATTTGGCCGCAGGGCCGTTGTCCGGCGCGAGGACAGCCTCACAGAAAGGACAGCTCGCCTCGTCACCACGGACGTGACGCAAACAGGAACTGCACGGGCGAAGCTTCATTGGTTGGTCCTTTCCTACTGCACCTGACATTAGACGATCTGCGGCACTGGAGGAGCACCGTAGGGCTTGGCGTGATTGGGTGGGCGCATGACGGTACCGGTCGGGACGGTGGCAGTCGGTGGGACGGTCGCGGTCGGCTTTGCCGATACCGCAGTAACGGCTGTTGTGGCGACCGTGTTGGCTGCGCTGGCGCTGGCCGTCGCGACGGCGGTAACCGAAGAAGCTGAGCTGGTTGGCACGTTCTCAACCTTGGCGCTGGCCGCTGTAAGTTGGGGCACCACCAGCTCTTCGGCGGTTGCTACTGGCTTTGCGTTCTCTGGCTCCGCGGCGCTCGCACAGCCGGCCAACCCGGCGAAAGCCACGGCTGTGCCAAGCGCAGCACGAGCCGAACGGGATAGCCCGCCGAGCTGCACCGATTCACTCGATAACCGTGGTTCCAAGTTAGCTCCACAAAACGGGCACACGGATTCGTCAACACGCACGTGGCGCAAACAGGTCGAGCAAGGGTTCAGCTGCATTGTGCGAGGAGGCTATCATCCGAGGAACCTCAATGTCTCCTGCCCCGGCAAACTACTGGGCAGCCCGAAGCCGTAACGCGCGAGGCTCTCTTCCAAGCTGCCGTGATACGCGCCGAGGTGATCCAAGCAAGGCAGTATCCGGGCAACACCAACGCCACCCCCCGCGCTGACAAGCTCTGCAATTTGGCGCGACCGAGCGGGCGGAGTCACCCAATCGTATTCACCCGTAACGGCCAGTACGCGAGCACGACAGCGAGACCAGGCGGCCCCAAGATCGCTAGCCTCCAGTTGCTCGTAATACGCTTTCGGCCGATCATCGATTACAGCGCTATCCGTGTACCGAGCAAGATTGGCGCTTATCAACGCCTCAGCAGCAGCATCTTGTAGACCGCCTAGCTGATGCTGCAAACGGCCTGCTTCCCTCACGCTCTCGCGCCAGCCGATCGCACTGGTGCCATAGACGATCAAACAGCCTGTGCGCTCATTGGCGAGGAGCGGCGCCAACATCCCGCCGAGGCTATGGCCCCACAGATGAACGGGTTCTGTGGGGCTTAACTGCTCAATTCGCCTAAGCAATGCGCAGTAGTCCTCAAGTTCGGTTTGGAGGTCGGTTCGCTCGATGTCTCCCTCACTATCGCCCAATCCCCGACGTTCAAGACGCAACAGCGTGAAGCCTGCCTGCAGCAGCGCCTGAAGGGTCCGCCTCATCGTGGAATCTGCAACAGGCAGCTCGGCGGACTCAGCCGAGAGACCTTGCAGTAGCAAGACGAAGCCCCGCTTGCTCTCCGAGGGCGGCCGGTTGACCAGAAGTCGCATTCGAGTTCCGTCGTGCTGCACGAGCTGCTCAAGCTGCGTGGGCACACCGTTCAACTGCTCGGGCGGTTGCTCTTGCACGACGACTTCACGCGCTTGGACCAAGCCGCGGCGACGAAACTCAAGCGTAGCGTGCGCCGTTTGGGCGGCAGCCCGAAGCGCTGCACGCAAATTGGCACGCGAGCAAAGAGGAACCTGAGCAAGGGCCATCAGCTCGTCTTCAGGCTCGACCCCGGCAGCCGCTGCCATCGACCCTGGCAGCACCGCATCCACGAGCAACTGCGAGCCTTGCCAACGCGGCGCGACACCGAGTCGCGCCCTGCGACGAAGAACGTTGGCAGCCGGTGTTTGCGGATCCAAGGTGCCGCATGATCCACGTGTTCGGAGCAGACGCCAAGCAACTGACGGCGCTGATCGAGCGCCTCGGCGAGCCTGCGACGGCGCACGAAGAACAAGCCTCGCTGCTGCGTGTGAGCACCGAGGTTGAGGTGCTCTTCTCAGCTTCAGTACCCGCGCTCGATTGGTCGAGCTTTCCACGCTTGCGCTTGCTCCAGACGATGGGGGCTGGTGTTGACGAGCTGATCGACAGAGCCCTACCTGAGTGCGCCATTGCCACTGCCAAAGGCTTATTCGCGACGGAGGTAGCCGAATACATCGTCGGTGCGGTGCTCTTTCATCTGCGCGGCTTTGGCCAATACTCAGCGCTGCAAGCCGAGCATGTTTGGCGGCCTTCTGCAGCGCGGAGACTTCAAGGTCAGCGGGGCTGCCTGCTCGGCGTTGGCGCCGTGGGGTCCGAAGTAGCCAGCCGTTTGCGAGCCTTCAACGTCCAGCTCGACGCGGTGGTGCTCCACGCTAGGCCGCTCGCCAATATCCAAACCGTGGTCGCTCCAGAGCAGAGGCTGAGCGTCTTGTCCGGGGCCGACTTTCTCGTGATTGCAGCGCCGCTAACGAAGGCTACGCGCGGCCTCGTTGGAGCTCGCGAGCTTTCGGCGCTGGCCAGACGGGCCATCGTGGTCAACGTGGGACGTGGCCCGATCATCGATGAACGAGCTCTGGCGGACGCGCTGCGCTCGGGCGTGATTGGCGGCGCGGTGCTCGACGTCTTTGCCGAGGAGCCGTTACCGCCAGGGAACGAGCTATGGAACGCGCCCAATACGCTGGTGACTCCGCATGTCGCAGGGCTGGGTCTTCGCTACGGTGACCGCTGCGTGGAGCGGCTCGTGGAGAACGTTGCGCGCTTGAAGTCAGGCCTGCCCCTGCTAGGCCCGTTCATGCCGGAAGAAGGCTACTAACGCTCGCTGCTTGAATCAGCGTCGTTCAAAGCCGGAGCCGAGCCGGTACGGGTCCGTCTCGGCGGCGGCCGCAAGCATCGGTTGCGCGTTTCCTTCGCTACCGCGCCAGAGGTCGTAGAACAGCTGCTGCTTCCTTTTCGAGTAGTCACTCCAGGCAAGCAGCCAGAACACGACGGCCGCTGGAAAACAGATAACCCAGGACGCGAATAAGAGCAGCGCACCTTTGTCCTCGAGGGACATCTCGAGTTTGATGGTGACGTTTGTCCATTGACCCATTGGCACGGCATAAACGCGCGTATCCAGCACGAAGCCGTAGCTGCTCTCCGCCGTCTTTCCCATCCACATAACCGGGCTGACCCGCGCGAGGGCCCGACCATGCGGCGCCGCCGCCCAAGCAAGACCCGCAAGGGATTGTTCGTAGATCTCGCTCGGAATCGCTCGTGTCTGAGAATCTTCAAACATGAACGCGCAACTCGCAGCTACTCGCCACAGCCGGGAGCACCCTGGCCGCCAGGAGCTGCCGGGGTGTCACCGCTCAACTTGTTCTCACAGCCCGCCAACTTGTTGTGCGCACAGACATTGGTCTTGATCGTCTCGGGATCGATCCCGGAGAACTGGTACTTGCCATTCACCAGCCACGTCGGGCTCGCGCCAAACTTCAGGCTGTCCGAATAGGCGAAGGACTTTGCCAGCAGCTTCTTGCCCTCGTCCCCTTCGGAGCAGCTCTTGATGACCGCCGCATCGATCCCGGTCGTACTGGTTGCGCAGGACTGCCAGTTGGGGTCGCTGATGTTCTTGTTGCGACACCAAACGTAGTTCATGAACTTGCGGTCTTTGCCGTAATGCTCCGCAGCACAGATCTCCCGCAGATCTTCATCGACCTCCGGCTGCCCGTGCATCGAACCGAGGTTGCTTTCATTGCCTTCGCCGATGAAGTGCACCTTGAAGTTGAGCTTCGCGCCAGCCTTGTCGAAGTTGGCTAACACCTCTTTCATCGCGTCCAGGCCCTTCACCCCAAACGGACACTGCGACATGACGAACACCTCGAGGGTGTTGGGCTCTTCGGCCTTGCATTGCAATGTGCTCTTGCATTCAGCGAGCGAGCAACCGTCCTTATCGGCGCAAAGCGGGTTCCACTCGCCAACGTCAGCCACGCGATAGCTGCCTGCATTCCGCAGGTTCTTGCCCAGCTTTTCGTTGGCTTCCTTGTCAGCAGCCAGCGTCTCATTGAAGGCGATGGCTGGCAGCTGCGTGGGCTTGATCGCGTCAAACAGCTTCTTCCCTGCTGGGTCGCTGTAGTCGACGACGGTGACCGAGGGGTTGCCCATCAGGTTGGGCAGCTGACGTTCGATGGGCGTGGTGTCGCAGTCTTCACCGCAGCGCTTGTCCGTAAGGATGACGACATCCACTTTGGGCGGGACGGGCAGGTCATTGCAGACGGCCGGCTTGCTCTCAGAGTACGCGCCACAGATGGCACGCATCACGTCGGTAGCGCGCCGATTGCCGTTGTACTCCTTGCCGCCAATGAAGATGGTCGGGCTGCCCGAAGCATCACGCTCTTTGGCCTTCTTGAAAGATGCTTCCAGTAGGCTCTTGCCCTCCGGGCCGTCGGCGCAGGTCTTCAAGACCGCCGGGTCAAGACCAACTCGCGTCGCGCAGGCTTCACCGTTCGTATCAACGGCCCTGTAGTTCTCGTTCTGGCACTCGACGAACTCGAACCATTTCTCTGAGTATTGGCGCGCACAAAGCTGAAGAGTGTCTCCGCGAACCTCCTTCGGCCCGTGCATGGAGGTTAGATCGCCGGTTGGCAGAATGTCCCCGATGTACTCGACCGCAAAGTCGATGTCGGCTCCGAAGGCGCTGATCACCTCCTTGAACATGGCCTCGGCTTGCACGCCGTAAGGACATTGCGACATAGCGTAGAGTTCGACTTTGACCGCGCCCGGGTTCACCTGGCGCACGACAGCCGAGCCGGTGACTTTGTTGGCGGGGCTCGCAGGATCTGGAGCCGCGACGGCCGTGGGCCTCTCGTCGAGCATCCACATGCCCAACACGCCGATTGCGAAAGACCCAGCGACTCCCAGAAGTGTCGAACTCTTCGAAATGCTCATGGCGCAAAGCACTTGGTAGCATTCGTGGCTTCGCGCGGCCACCATCGCGAGGCCCTACTTTGGCGAGAAAACTGTGAAGAATTGTCGGGGTGCGCGCTTGCGCCGGAGGCACCGGGTAGCCGCGTCCAAGAAGCACACCGTAAAAGCCCTGCGCGAGCGACCTGAACGGTTATTCCCCGACCGGTGCCAGACGAGGTTGTGAATGAGAAACACCTCTCCAGCTTGTGCTGGCTTGCTCAGCCTCGTCTCGAGCCGAGCACTCCGAGCTACGACATCCGCAGGGATCGCGCCGCCTAGCGGCGTGGCTAGCCCGTCGAAGTGACTGTCGGGGATGAACTCCAGGCAGCCGCTTTGCTCAGGCACGTCGTCAAGCGCAGTCCAGATCTGCAGCTCTGGCGTTCGATCGAGCCCCCAGTAGCTGCCAGCATCCTGATGCCAAGGAATCTCCGAGCTCCCGTCGGCCGCCTTGTTGAACAAGGTGGCGCGGTAGATCGCGACGTGATCCCCGATCACGGCGCGGGCAACGGCCTCGAACAAGGACGACTGAATATGGGCAAGGAACAGCGGATCACGCTCGAGCTTTTCGAGCTTCCGGTAGCGCAGCGAAGGACCGACGAAGCCCTGACCGTAGGACAAGTCTGCGTAGCGATTGCTCTCACTGTCGTGCTGAAAGAAGAACCCCGAAGGGTCGACTCGTCCCAACATGATGTCGTCGGCGCGAACTCGCAGCCTTTCGAGCGCGACCTCATCAAATACGCGCCCCAAACTAGCGAAGCCGTGACGGCGATACTCAGCCACAGCTTGCTCGATGCTTGGTGCCGGCAACGCAGAGAGGGTCATGAGGGCTCGAACCGAAGCAGGACTCGACCTTGGGCGTCGAGTCCGGGGGGGATGATCAGAATGCGCTCGCCGCCTTCGGCCCGAGCCAAGATTCGGCCTAACTCCTCGTGATCGGTCGCTTGGATTTTGGCATCGATTGGCCCGTCGTAGCGGCGCTGCATGGCCGCCGACCACGTTGCCTCGTCGGATAGATCGCTCTCATAGACAAAGCTCTTCGCCTTGAATTCGTGCGTTCCTGGAACCGACGAAACCACCCGCATCGGCCCCATACGCGTGTGGACACGCACGCTTGGGTTCTGCCACTGCGCCACTCCCCGCAACCGGGAAGCCCCCAACATCCGCAGCGTGAGCGCCTTCACCCAAGCACCGGCCAGAACCCGCGGCACTAGACTTAGTAGCGATACACCGATGAAAGTCCCCGGGTGAATCGTGGGAGCACCAAGGTAGGCGGCCGCGATCGCGCGATCGTCGGGGCGCAACCCAAGCCGCTTGCGAACGGGAATATCGAGCACTCGTGCTTCACACGTGAGCAGACCGATCGCACCCGGTAGAAGGTAAAGATCACTGAGCACCCACCCGGGAAGCGACAGCTCCCCTGGGAACGCTAGCGCGTTGGACTCTCGATACAGGGCAACGAGTTCAGGGTGGCTTTCAGCAGCAAAAAACTGCGCCTTGCAACCGAGTGGGTTGAGGTCCATCGCCCGTGCGTTGTCGGCCGCACCCAGCGCAGCAAGGGACAACTCCGGATGTCGCCGAAAGAACTCACTCGCGAGGTCACGCATCCGGCGAGCCTAAACCAGATGCCCCGCCGCTTGTACCGCGGCAGGGCTCCTCGACTAGGTTGGCGGCGGCGGTGAGGGCGGGGTCGTAGCTGCCGGGCATTCGGCAAATTCGCAATTGGGTCCGGTCCGACCGACCGAGGAGCCGTCGGGGCAAACCTTTGCCTCTTCGGTGCAAGCCTTCGGCGCGTCCGGCCCTGGCGTCGGGGTTGGATTTGATTTGCTGCCGCACGCGGCGACGAGCAGCGGGAGGACGACGAAACACCAACGAGGAATCATGCGGGCGAGCATCGCAGAGCCCCGATACGTTGTCGACGCAACGATGTCAGGTGCCCGCGAGCCTTGCGTCACTCGAGCCCAAAGAAGAGAGAGCCATGTCCATCAAGAAGCTATGTCAATTCATCGCCATCGAGAGTTCGGTCAAAGCGCGAGTAACTGCCGACCTAACAGAGGCACACAAGGATCTTCAAAAGGGTGACCTGTTTAATGGGCATTCGCGCCGTTATGAGCCCCGTAACGAGGATCCGAATTCGCCTCTCGGCGAGAAGCTTCCGGAGGAGCACAAGAAGGTCGTTGCGCGCGCGGAAGCGATCGTCAAACTCACGCTCGATCGACTCACAGAGCAATACGATCTGGCAGCGACGCGTGACTACGGTAACTGTCTTGCAAAAGCTGACGTCGAAGTCGATGGCAGGGTTTTGCTCAAAGACGTACCGGTGGCACACCTGCTGTTTCTCGAGAAGCGGCTCGACGACCTGCTGACGTTCGTTCGCAAACTTCCAACGCTCGATCCCACCGAGACGTGGGAGTTCAACCCCTCGCAGGATCTTTACGCGACAGCTCCTGTGCAAACGGCTCGCAGCAAGAAGATCGCTCGTGCCCTCGTGCTGTACGAAGCGACGAAGGAGCATCCGGCACAGGTCAAAGAGATCACCGAGGATGTACAGGCCGGCACCTGGTCGACGATCAAGTACTCGTCCGCGTTACCCTTGCAGCGTCGCAACGAGATGTTGCGCCGTGCAGAAGAGCTCCAAAAAGCCATCAAGTTCGCCCGGGAGAAGGCCAACTCCACTGAAGTGGAGGAGCGCAAGCAAGGCCGCGCGCTCCTCGATTATGTCTTCAAGGGTTGAGCCTAGCTGGCCCCCCTGCGAAGCTAAGACTTGGGCCGGCTGACGCCGGCTCATGAGCACAACCTCAACCTCAACCTCAACCTGAAGCAGCGCGTCTGACAGTGCAGGTTCGAATCCTGCTCCGCCCACCGCATTGATGCATCAATGCTGACTCTTTGGGGCGGGTAGCCCAAGCGGGCCCAAGCCTTTCGGCAAGGGCCTATCGGTAGAGGCAAGCGCCTTGCAAACCAAACTCAGACTATTGCTCCAATCTCCTAAGTAAAACGAGGACCCTCAATCACCCGGGTGTGGACCTAGAGAACGGATGCGGGCTCATCTCCCGCCCTCCCAGCCAAGCCTGCGAAGCGTCGTTGGCTTCGCTGGGAGGTCGTCTAACGGTAGGACACGCTCTCCTCAAACTGAGCCGCACCCTTAAACGGACACTGTGAGGGTCATGAACATCGTCTCCCGGCGCCCCAGCGTAGGCTACACACTGGGGCGCCACCTATTTTGCGGTACGCAGCGTCGTGCTACGGGTAGCCGTTGCTGTTCGAGTCGGTTGGGGAAGAGTTTGAGCGGGTTTCTGCGGGGCGGTGCGAGGCTCAGTTCTATCGCGTGGGCCGCTCAACGCTCGTTACACGGGTAACCGGCTGCGCTGAGCCTGAGCTCATTGACGTTCTCATCCGCCGATCAGAGAGTCTGATCAAAGCGGTTGGGACGATCGAGGTGTTCCACGATTGGTTTGGCGTCACTGCCTACAAGTCCGAGGTTCGGACGCGCATGACCCCTTGGGCCAAGGCGACCTCCGCCAGTCACCGAGCCGTTCACATCGGCACGGAGTCTCGCGTGGTTCGCATGGGCATAACCATGGTCCAATTGGTCGCGGGCTCAAACATCATTGCCTATTCGTCGCTGACCGCGCTCGACGCCGCGCTGCGCGCGAGTCGACGCTAACGCGCGAACAGTTAGCCTCGCTCACAGCTTCGTCCGAAGCTCGCGGGGCTCGGCGAACTCTAGGTCCTCATGATCAGCGCCGACCTCCGCAGCTGCCGAAACGAATCGCTTCGACCCCAAGAGTTCGACGCGCTCGGTACTCGAAGCACTCGTGTCTTGACGCCTTTGCTGACGACGGCGCCCCCACTCGAATGCAACCATGGCAAGGAACGTCGTCAGGACGAGCAGCCCGTGATGGAACCCTGCACGCGGCGCCAGGGCCGGGAAGTTACTGAAGACCACCCACGCGAGGTTCTTCCAGACAACCGCGGCCCCTGCCCCCACCGTGGCTGCGAGCCCCGCAAAGAGCAAACTCGCGCCGCGATCCATTTTCGCGAAAGCGCGCCACAGCAACATGAACGGCATCGCAGCAGAGAGCCCCACAGCGACGAACCAAAGCGGCGCAATCCCAATCAACGCTGCGACAGGAAACCAAACTGAGACCATGAAGGTCAGGGCCACGCCCCAGGTGCGGTTACGCTGGGCCGCCAGCGTTCCCAACAAGATGAGCCCCGCCGCAAAGACGGTGACCCACCTCTCATACGCGAGGCTTCGAAGCAGCGTCGCTGCCGCAAAAAATTGGGCCAGGGAGAGCCATGGACGAATGCGGTCTAACAGCACCTCGGAAGCCTAGACCCGAGCGGGGAATGTGCCAGCGCGGCCGCGGTTGTTGTTCTGCTGGATGGCGCGTTCGCTACGACTACTCGACAATCCCTCGCTCATGCATCAAGGCGGCAAGCGTCCGGCTGCTCGTCTTGAACCAGTTCGCGAGGTCGGCCACATCAGCGTCGGTTAGGCCACCGCTGGGGACCAGGACCTGCGAAAAGAGGGTGGCTAGACGCGACTTCTGATTGCAGATGTGGCGCACGTCGGAGCCGATCTCGGTGTGAGCGGTGACGGCCTGCGCGCAGGTTACGTTGGGCTTGAGGTTGTAACTCGTAATCAGCAGCAACCAAGGAAGATCATCCACCGCCGCTTGTGGAGCGACCTTGAACTCATTCTTTTCACAAATGGTCTGCTCACCTGCGTTGCACTTGAAGCCCGACCGCTTGAGTGACTCAATCAGCGAGCCAAGCAATTTGTCCTTGGTGCCAGGCATGATCGCCGCGACAGGAGCCTTCTCAACCACGGGAGCGGCAGAGGCTTCCGGACAGGCGGGCGGTGGCGCAGCTGCGCACCCCACGGTCAACGAGACCGCGCCGACTGCTACCAGTCCGGAGACCCTACCGCTGATCGCACTGGAAAATTTCATGCGCGCGGCGGTAGCACGCACAAGCCGATGCGTCGATCCGCAGCCTCGCAGCCCCAATCGATCGCTCTCCTACAACGCCGAAGGCCACCTTCTGGGTGGCCCTTACGGCAAGCTCGGTCGGCGAGCTCAGTTGGAGGCTGCGGCCTCGCTTCCCTTGTCCTTCTTCCCCTTCTTGCCCTTGCCTTCTCCCTTCTTCCCCTTGTGCTTGCCGCGCAACTCTTTGGCGACCTTCCGCACTTGCTTGGCCTCGTCGGCGGTTACGGTGCCGTCTTCCCCGGCGGCTTTGGCTGCAGCACGAACTTGCTCAGCGGTAGCGGAAAACTTCGCGAGGACTTCCTTGCGCTTCTCATCCGAGACGTTGCGCTCCTCGAGCCGCTTGGTCACCCGCTCCTCCGCCTTGGCGATGCGCCCATTCACCTTCTCCAGGAAGGTATCGGCCTTCATTGGGAACTTCTTCTCATGGTCCTTATCGCCCTTCGCCAGCGCGGTGCTTTCGTCAGTATTGGCCCCCGCGAAAGCGAGCGCGGGAACAGCTGCGAGACCGAGAGACACGAGAGCCACTTTGATCCATGAGCGCGACATTTGTGAGTTCCTCCTGAGCCACCGTGTTTGGCGACTTCGTTTCGGTCAATGCAGCTTGAGTGCCAAACCCAACTAAGCTGTTTTGCGCTGAATTCGGCGCCCCACAGCCCGCGCAGGCGCGGAGCCGGACGCGCAGCGAAGTACAGTTGCGGCAGCTGCTCCGCACCAGGGCGCCAGTGGTATGGGAAATCCATGCGCCGAACGCAGCGGCTCTTCGCCCTTACGGAGTACCTCCGCGGCCGCCGCACCGGCGTTACCGCTGAGGCGCTTGCCCGTCGCTTCGGAGTGACGATCCGGACGATGTACAGAGACCTCGATTCGCTACGTGAGGCCGATCTTCCGCTTGGCGCCGAGCGTGGTCGCGGCGGAGGCTATGCGCTCGATCGCAACTACACGCTGCCGCCCGTCAACTTCACCGCACGAGAGGCCGCTGTGATGATGGCCATTGGCCAGTATGCGATCGATCTCCGCTTGGTGCCCTTTACCAACACCCTGCGCGCCGGCCTCGAGAAGCTCCGTTCTGCGTTATCCACCTCAGCGCAGCGCGAGCTATTGGCGCGCCTCGAGGAACTCAAGTTCCTCGGCGTACCGACCTATCCCATCGATGCGATGGTGCGAGACGCGGTCGAGCGCGCCTGGTTCGAGAACCAACCCATCCGCATCACCTACGTCGATGGCGATCAGGTCGAGACGAACCGCGACCTGCGCATCCGCAGCGTGATCATGGATCGCCATGAGACGCGGCTCGATGCCGAGGATCTCGCGAGCGGAGAGCGAAGGCACTTCCGTCTGGACCGAATCACCCGCGCCAAAGTCCTCAGCGACACAGCGTGAATTCGACGACGCGGCGCCCACTGCCGAGCCGATGAAAAAGCAAAAACCCCGGGGGCGGTTGCCTCCGGGGTTGCCTTCATCTTGGTTGCGCGGGCAGGATTTGAACCTACGACCTTCGGGTTATGAGCCCGACGAGCTACCAGGCTGCTCCACCGCGCACGCGAAACATAGTCGGACCGGATTCTGTGTCAACGACTTGTTACGAGGAGGATGAAGATTCTGTTGCAGGCCCATCGGTCGGTGGCCTTTCGTCGCTCGCTGCAGCTTCCATGGCTTCGGCCACAACGAGAGCGCCATCTGCCACCGCAGCAACCACGGTGGCCACCCCACGAATCGTCATGAACGTGCTGGCCGAAGCGAGCGAATGAACCGTCCTCACCAACCGCGCCGGACCAGCAACGACCGGAACGGCCTCCAAGATGTCGTAGGTGCGGTCACGGTAACGATCACCAACCTTCTCGATGGCGCGCGAGCCGTGCAGCACACCATCACGCAACAAAGCGACGGCTCCGCGTGCTCGCTTCACGAGAGCCACTCGCGCAAACGCTGGTAAACGCCATCGTCCGCTAGCAGGGCCGTATGGCTCAGCCCCTCGAAGACCTGCACGTATTCCTGCGGGAACGTTGGACTGCGATCACGCGCCGTCGCGTGGCCCAACGCACTGCGCGGCTGAACCAAGGCATCCCCGAACAGGGCAGCGAGCCGTGGGTCCTTGGGCAACACCCCTGCGATCAGGTGATGTCGAATGGAGGTTAAAAGCGGAACTGGATGCCTGCGGTTTTGCAGCAGCTCATTCGCATCGCCGTCTCGCCAATCTTGCTCGTGAAGGCTGCCGTAGCGCAGATCTTGGATGCCCTCACTGCGCAGCGCGATGATGTCACCGAGCAACTCCGTCACCGGGTCGGCGAGCACGGTCCCCGTCTTACGCAAGAACCACGTCAACACATTGCCGGCTCGTTCAAGGGGAGCGCCGAGATGCGGCGAACCGATGTAGACGGCGCTCTTTACCTTGGTCAGCCAAGCTGCTGAACGTTCGGCTGCGGTGTGGGTAGCGCTGCGGATCACCAAACCGCCCATGCTGTGCCCAATCAGGATCAACTCTTCCAGCGCATCACCCACCCGCGCGACCAAAGCCTCCAGCAGGTGATCCAACTGAAACCCGTTCTCGGAGATGTGTCGCCCGCTGTTGTACCGCACGTAAAGCGGCTTCAAACCGAGCTCTTCCTCGAGCCTCTTTGCGTAGCTTTCGCCAAACATCGACCAGCAGCCCTCGGTCGCCATGAGCCCATGAACGAACAGCACCATGCGCTTCGCTGGGACGATGCGCTCGGGGGGGACGGGCGCGCCATCCACGATGAAGGTGAGGTCGATGGCGAGGCCGTTGGACGTGCGCTGCAGGTAGTCCCCAACCAGCCCATTGAGCGCTCCCACCACCGCGTCCACGTCTGCCTTCATGCGCGGCTCACCCTAAGCGTGATTGGGGTCGCTCATTGAGGTGAATTGCCGGGCGTTGGTGCAACGCCGTAGAGCGGCACAACTTCGGGTTGTGGTGGCTGTTGCGTCGTGGCCGGAACACCATACTTGGGTGCGGATTCTGGGATCTCGTTGGTGGTGGCCGGCACGCCGTACTCAGGCGCACTCACTGGTGGCTCGGTACCCGTCGCGGTGGGCGCGGGCTGACCGTCATTGGGTGGCGGGTTGGCTGAACCGCAAGCGGTGAGCAATGCAGCGCTCGAAAGGCCAAGCAAAACAGCAATCGCCGTACGGGCGATAGCGCCATCAGCATTGCGCAAGGTGGTGGCACAGTGAGGGCACGTAAGCTCGGCGAACTTTACTGCGCATGCACACGAGGGACACGCAACGAGGGTCGGCATGGCGGCAGCTTTCGTCCGTCCATTGCGGTCGTCAAGCGTGGCCGAGCTTTCCGACCTTCGTGCGAGCCGTGGTAGCCTCAGGCGATGTATCGGCGAATCGTGCCCGTCCTTCTTTGCTGCCTTTCAGGCTGCGCGCTGGAGTCGCTCGACCCGGAAGCTTCGCAAGTTACGTATTGGGGCAAAGTAGAGAACTCCGACGCGGTGATCGCTGTCACGCTCACAGACCGAGCCGCCGTCGCTTACGTTTGCGGCGGCGAACTCACGCGCGACACACACACCCGTTGGTACTCAACTGAGTTGGCGCAGCCCTTGATTGACGGCTCCTCGCTCGTCCTTGACGCAACCAACGGTCAGCAACTCGAGCTGCAGCTCTCCGCGGATTCTCTGGCTGGCAGCTACGTCGATCGTGATGGTGCTTCGTTCAACTTTGACGCAGTGGCTCCCTCGCAAGGAGAATTTCACGGTCTCTACACAGTCGTGGATAGCGGTTGCCGCACTGGGGTGATCGTCAACATCGATGCCTCGAGCAACAGCGAGGTACAGGGCGCCTGGTGCAACGAACTGGGGATCTTCGAGCAGGTCACGCCCATCGCCCCGTTGAGTCAGGGGATCGATTCCTTCGAAATTGCGGTGGTCCCGGCCACGGCAGCAGGCGGTGCAGAGAAGCGGCTTACGGTCGTGTCGGTCGATCCCAACGGATTCTGATCGACGGTCGTGAACACGAACTCAAAGCGACCTCCCAGCGGCAGGTCTGGCCGCAAGGGAGCAACCAAGCCGAGCTCCTTTGTTGGCCGCAGTCAGGAGCTGAGGGAGCTACGAGCGCTCCTGAACGACGCTGAACGCGTAGTCGTCGTTTGTGGGCCGCGCGGCGTCGGAAAAACGCGACTCGTGCGAGAAGCGCTCAAGAAGCTGGGCGCCTTGTGGCTCGACGTCGCCGATCTTCGCTCACTCGACGGGCTCGCGGCTCGTGCAGCGGAAGCGCTCGGTATACCGCTTGGATCGGCACGGAGTGAGGACGACCGCTTGCGGCAATTGGGTCGAGCGTTGGCAGCTGGCACTGAGAGCGTGGTGGTCATCGATGGCGCCGACACGCTAGGAGACAAGCTCTGGACTGCTATGCAGGTCTGGCTGAGCGTTTCGCCTAAGCTCCAATTCGTCGTTACCGCGCGTGATGGCCTTCAATCAGCGGGCGTTCACTACGCACTTGGGCCGCTAACGAGCAGGCGCAAGGGAGTTCACCCGGGCGTTCAACTCTTTCTAGAGCGCTGTCAGCAACTCGGCACGCCGACGGCCGCGCCCGAAGCAGCGGACCCGCTATTGGAACAATTGGTAAGGGCGTTGGAAGGGATGCCCCTGGCCATAGAGATCGCTGCGACCCGCTACGAAAAGCTTGGGTTGCGGGGCCTCACCGAGCCTCTTTCAGACCGTGGCATGAGCATTCAGGCCGCCATTAAGTGGTCATGGGATGGGCTCTCGTTCGACCTCCAATCGGCCTTGGCTGGTCTAGCCGTCTTTGGCGGGAGCTTCACCCTGGACGCGGCAGAAGCGGTGCTTTGCCTGTCCGAGCCAGATCAGGTGGGTGAACGGATCGGCCTCCTGGAGGCGGAGGCGTTGCTCGTTCGAACTACGCAAGGCGAGACCGGGGAGCGAATTTCTCTTGATGAGAGCGTGCGCTCGTTTGCCATGGAGCGCTTGGCTGAGTCCGGCGAACTCGAGAGGGCCACGCTGCGGCACGACAGTTACTTCCTCGAGCTGGGAAAGCTGTTGCTAGAGCGCGTGGAGCGCTACGGGGATATTCACGCTCGAGCACAGTTGGCGAGCGAGCTCGAGAACTTCCTTGCGGTTCATGAGCGCGCACTGCTTTCTGATAACTACCCCCAAGCACTGACGAGCCTACTCATCGCTGATGCCGTGCTTGCGACCCAGGTATCCGCACAGGTTCGGCTTGACCTATGGAGCGCACTGCAGCGCCGCTACGGCCACGAGCTCTCCTCGGAGATCGAGCTGAGGGCCGGTGTGGGCCGCGCCCTATCCGAAGCGGGCCGACTCGAGGACGCTCGACCCCATCTCGATTGCGCAGCCCACCTCGCGGAACAACGCGGGTCCATTCGGGCGGCGCATCTCTTCGTCGACCTAGGGTTGGTCTTTCATCACACCGGAAGGCTGCAGGAGGCCCGCGAGACGTACGCTCGCGCGCTCGAGCTCGAAGCTGGTCAGCCCGACGAGCGCTTGCGCGCACGCGCGTGGGGAAACCTAGGCGCAGTGCTGCATGACGAGCGAAAGTTCGATGGTGCTCGCCGTAACTACGAACGCTCTCTGGCCCACGCTCGCAACGTTGGGGACGCTCGAATCGAGGGCGTCATGTTGACCAACCTTGGCGTACTGGAGCAGGAGTTGGAGGAACTCGATCGCGCCGGGGAGTGCTTCGAAGGAGCGATGCGCCTACTCGAGCAAGCCGCGGATCGACGGCTCACTGCGATCGCGAAAAGCAACCTTATGACGTTGCTGATGGAGACGGGGGACCTCGAGGGTGCGCGCTTCTACGGCGAGGCGGCCCTCAGCGAACAACGGGCAATGGGCGACCTGAAATCGCTGATTCTGGTGCGGGCGCGGCTCGCAGCGCTTTATTCGCTGTTGGAAGACAAGCGACGAGCGACGTTGGAACTCGAGGAAGCCGGGCGCCTGACTGCAGAGTTGCGGGATGAGTCGGCTGCCGCCGTCTTGGAGGTTGCTTCTCAGTTCTTGGCGCTTTGCGACGCGGCTTCGCCGCAGTCGGTGTTGGCCAACGTGCAGGAAGTGGCAACAGGGCTACGCAGTGACGGCCTGTCCAAAGGGGACCGCTCCGACGAGGTTCGTACGTTGGTTCGAATCGCCGAGAAATACGTCAAGAAGCACAAGCCGGGCGTCGAGCAAGCGACCAGCCCCGACGCGCTGTTGGTTTCACCGGACGCGACGTGTCTACGCCCACCACGACGCAAGTGGATGCAGCTCGAGATGAAGAGCCCGGCCCAGCGAATATTTGCTGCGCTGCTTGAGCACCGCACTGTCGACCCAGAGCTTGGCCTGTCGATGGATCAGCTCGCCAGCGCGGGCTGGCCGGACGTCGAGCTACCCACTCCTGTACGTGCGAGCCGCGTTTATGCAGCTATCGCGGTACTTCGTCGTAGCGGTTTGGAAAGTCTCGTCGTTCGACGCCCTGGCGGGTACCTGCTCGACCCTGAACTGCGAGTGATTCACGCCTCACCAAAGGCTGAAGAGCGAGCGGCGCTGCTCGCGCCAAAGAGGCGAAAGTCGATGCATACGCCCTAAGTGCGTGGCAGGGGGTCGTTCAGCGAAGACAAGCGACCATGGGTCCGATAGAAATGGAGCGTGGTCCGTAAGCGCCGTCCGCACGTGGCAACACCCGATGAAGTTCGAATCTCGCGCGAGGGAGACTTTGCGATCATCGAGTACGTGGATCAGTCCATCGAGACCACGCAATATCGTGTGGGCGCCGATACGCTTGCGCGTATGACGGATGAGGACATCCTCTCGCTCTGGAACGCCGGGCTGGCGACCCATGGCGAGGAGTCGGGGCGTTCGCGACGCGACATGTCGAGTTCGGTTCGGAACAACGAGTTGATTGGTGTCGTGGAGGCGTTTCCGAACGCCCCCAACCAGCCTTTCTTGTTGGTCGAGGGGCGTGTTTATACCCCCATGGAGCTTTGCTCTTTGTTGGGGAACCACCTCGGCTGGGAGGTCACCTTGTCATTCAAAAAGAAGGCCGAGTAAGGTTTTCTGAGATAGATTGGCCGGGATGAAATCTCTTGGCTTTGGCTTGGCGTTAGGCGTGATTGGGCTGGCTGGCTGCGGCGGGAACGTCGTGTTCTCGGAGGACGGCGAGGGCGGTGCCGGTGGGAGCACGATCACGACCACCACCAACCAAGGCGCTGGCCCCAACTCCTCGGTGACAACCACCAACCAGGGCGGTGGCCCCAACTCCTCGGTGACAACCACCAACCAAGGCGGCGGCCCCAACTCCTCGGTGGTAACCGGGCCGATCTCTACCTGTGAGACGCTGTGTAACCAGTTCTCGCAATGTCTAGAGGACAACTGCTTCGACCAGTGTCAGCAGGTATACCAGCCAGGTTGTGAGGCTCAAGCCGAGGCGTACCTGCAATGCGTCATCAATTTCCTGTCGCCCAATTGTGATTTCCCGGACTACGACTGCTCGGTTGAAAGCCAGCAGCTAGACGAGTGCTTTAGCGGCGGAAGCTGCGTCACAGAAGGTTGCGACACTGGCGGCGGTAGCTGTTCCTGCAGCGGCAACTGCGGTGGGAATCCGGTAGTTGCTTCGTGCTTCGCCAACGGTGGCCCCGGCGGCGGCCAAAGCTCAAGCAGCAATGGCGGCGGCCCGCCCCCTCCAGGCGGCGGCTTTACCTGTGAGTGCTTCTTGAACGGAGAATATTTCGGGACCTGCGACGACTCGCCGATGGACGTCTGCAACGGCATTGAGCAGGGCTGTTGCGCGCAAGTATTCCTTTGACGCGAGCGGCGGCTAGCGAGGTACCGCCCAGAGCCTGAGGTTCTGGGGGGTAAGGGTAATTCGGGCTTTTGGAACTACCCGGTCGGCGCCTCGCAGTTCGAACGAGTGGCGCATGAGCAACGTTGCTAGCGCCACGCTCGCCTCGACTGAGGCAAATACTTTTCCGATGCACGCTCGGCCCCCTGCACCGAATGGCAAGTAAGCAAGCTTGGGCCTCGTCTCTTCGAGTTCCTTACGGAAGCGCGCTGGATCAAACTGCTCCGCTTTGGGGAACCAGCGTTCATCGCGCTGGGTAAAGTAGATCCAAAGGACTACCTCGCTCCCCGCGGGAACCGCGTAATCGCCTATCTGAGTGTCACTGATGGCCCTTCGCGCCAGAACGTAGGCAGGCGGATAGAGGCGCATGGTCTCCTTGATCACTTGGTCGATCAGCGTCAGCTTTTCGAGGTCCTCACTCCGGCACGGCCTGCCCGCCAGCACCGAGTCCACCTCGGCCTGACAGGCGCGCATCAATTCAGGGTGCTTCGCCAAGAGGTAGAGCGCCCAAGCCAACGTATTGGACGTAGTTTCATGGCCCGCGAGGAGGAAGGTAACCAGCTCATCTCGGACTTCACGTGCTGAAAGGCGTACGTCCTTGTTTTCAGGATCCGTTGCATCGAGGAGCATCTGAAGCAGATCCACCTGCGAGCTGGGCTTGGCACGACGATTGTGGACCACTCGCTCGATCACGCGGTCCAACTCCGATACGGCCCGATGAACGACCTGCTCCACCGGCCAACGCGCCAACGCAGGCAGGCTGCGAGGTACCGCGAGCGCAGTCTGGAGCGTCGACATGGAACGCCCGACCACTCGGACTTCATCTTCGAGGTCGATACCGAGCAGGGCGTGCCCAACGATGCGCAAGGTGAGGTCGGTCATCTCAAAAGCGACGTCTACGCTCTTACCCCCTTCGAATCGCTGCACAGTCCGCTCTGTCTCTGCGACCATGCGCGGAACTGCGGAGCTGATCGCCTGCCTCGAGAACGCCGGATTGAGGATGCGGCGATGGCGCCGCCAAACGTCACCGTCGCTGGTGAGCAGACCGTCCCCAAGCAGAATCGACAGACTCTCCAAGGCGCTGTGGGACTTGGCATACGCATCCGCGTGGGTAATCAGCACCTCCCGAAGCTGGGCTGGGTGACGAACGACGTAGAGCCCAACACCCTTGGCGGGGGCGTAATAAACGTCGCCGTAGCGAGCGAATCGTCGGCCGACAAACTCGAAGGGGTCACGGAAAAAGGCTGCCGCGTAGCGAATCGAGTCGACCAGATTTCCCGTTCGTTCATCGGGGCCGGGAGGCGTGCCTAGGGGCGACATCAGCGCAACAATAGCGCGTGCGCCAACGCTGGTCCTCATGGGATTATGTCCCCATGCGTAAACGCGGAAGCTTAGCGGTTGCCTTCGTTTCTCTTGCGGCTCTCCACTGTGGCGGAGAGCTTTCGATTACGGGCTCGGGAGCGGGGGGCGCGGGAGGCACTGGCGGTAGCGGTGCTGGAGGGGCCGGTGGTGGAGGGGCACCAGGGCTACAGATTGAGGGGCTTACGGCTGCCGTCACGGGCGCCTATGACGATAACGGCTTGCTCCATGTTACCTGCCAGGAGGACGACGATTGCTATGCGGCCCTGGGCTACTTCCACGCCTCCAACCGCTTCTTCTTCATGGACTTCATCCGCAGCTTGGTTCGCGGGAAGCTCGCCTCCCTAGTGAAGGCTGGGGATACAGTGCTTGAAGTTGACTACGAGAATCGTCGCTTCTTCACTAGCCCTGACGGGACGCCAGTCGAGCAGAAGCTGTATGAGAATGGTTCTGATCGGGCCAAGGGTCACTTTGATGCATACACCCGAGGTGTCAACGCTTGGATCGCGGACATGCGCGCCAACCGTAATGGCGCCACCCTTACCACCGAATATGACTTTGCGCTGATTGTTAAGGACAACATCCGTGACTGGGAACCGGAAGACTCGGCAGCAGTGGGTCTCTACGTCCTCAATGATCTTTCGAACAATAGCGACGGGGAGCTCGCACTGGCCCAGGCTATCAATGAATTTGACCCATTGTTAGCGCCCGACCTGTTCACACCCAAGCCGGTTTTCGAAGCATCGACGATCAGTGGCTTCACTCCAGCACCCTATCCCGCGGGGCTCCCTATTGTTGGCGGTAGCAACTCAAGCTTCTTGAATGGTTGGTACGCCAAGGAGCGCGGCCCTGCCACCAGAGGGTTGATAAGTGAGGCGCGCCGCGCGATGTCCAAAGTGGGTGGCGCGCAAAGCTGGAAGGGACCTGGAGACACCGGGTCGAACAATTGGATTGTGGGGCCGACCAAATCTGCGACCGGTAATGCGCTGTTAGCGAATGACCCGCATCTACAATTAACCAACCCCAGCATTTGGTTCGCCGTCGAACTCGACGCAAAGTCGGCTGGAAACGGTAGCTATCACGTAGCGGGCAGCACCTTTCCCGGGCTTCCCTCCGTCATGGTCGGCCACAATGAGAAGATCGCTTGGGGAGTGACTACTGCTTATTACGACCTCGCAGACGTCTACCTCGAGGAGCTCAATGACGACGGCAGCGCGGTTGTAATCAACGGAACCGACGTGCCTATCCTGGAAAAGGAGTATGAGTTCTTGGATGCCCAATCGGGCGATACCATCAAGAAGACCTTTCGGTATTCCCAACATGGGCCGATCGTCTCGGAGGACCTCGCCGCAAAGACGGCTGTCTCAATTCGCTGGACAGGTCACGAAGGCGGAACGGACCTGGACGGGTTCTTTGGGCTCGCGCGCGCAGAAACGTTTGAGGAAGCGAAGAGCGCCATCGAGTTCATCTCCAGCGCTAGTCAGAACTTCGTTGTTATCGACGTGGAAGGGAACTTTGGGTGGTTTCCATACATCAAGATCCCAGAGCGCCCCTGGGCTTCCAATAGCGTAGTTCCGTGGCTGCCTATCCCCGGTGAGGGCAGCGCCGAGTGGGGTCCCCCAGTCGCGCTCGAAGATCTTCCCCAGGCAGAGAACGTTGCGGACGGTTTTCTGGCCACCGCAAACGCGGACATGATTGGCGCCTCATTCGATGGGGATCTCCTCAATGACGGTCCGTCGATTCAAACGTTTCCAACTGCCAACGGTGCGCGTCAACGTCGCATCTTGGACCTCCTCGCAGCAGAGAACGCGCACACGGTTGACTCGCTCGTAGCAATTCAAGGTGATACCTATTCGCTCTTTGGCGCCGGTATGAAGCAGGCATTCATTGATGCGGCAGCGGCGGGCGCCATTCCGCCGGAGCAGCAGCAGGTGATTGACGCTTTGGTCGCGTGGCAAGGGACCTGTCCGACTGGCGTCGTAGGGGACCCAAAGGAGCCGACCAAAGACGATGACACCACGGTCGCGGCGGAGTCGATCGGTTGCACGGCATTCCATGCAGTCTTCTTCGCAGCGGTTTACGCCGGAATGCGAGACGAAATCGAGGCTGCTGGGCTTACCTCTGTAAGCGGCTTCGACCAATCGTTGATAGCGCGCTCACTCCTGGACCCAACCAACCTCGCGTCTGGCGATCTGGTTTGGGACAATGTCAGCACTGGGGCCGTTGAAACAAGGAACGATACCCTTCGCGTGGCGTTGCAACTAGCAGCCACGGCACTCGCTGAGTTCGGCGAACCCGATGAATGGCGCTGGGGCTTCAGTCACACCATCACCCTGCGCAGCGTGTTCGACAACTTTGGCGTGCCCAGCTACAACGAAGGCCCCTATGCCGCACCGGGCGGGCTTCACGCTGTCAACGTGGCCAACCCTTCAGTGCGCCTTCCGGAAGCGGGAAAGCCCTTCGACTTTTCCTTCCGAGCGGGACCGTCGATTCGATTCGTGGTTGAAGCACGTCCAGAGGGCCCGCGGATGGTCTATCAACTTCCGGGGGGAAATGACCTTCACCGTGATAGCCCCTTCTACAATAACCTTCTGCCTAACTGGCTAACCAACACGCCAATCGAATTCCCGTTTGGTCCCGACGCTGTTCCTAATCCGGCTGTCGTCGTGGTGATTGAACCGAAGCCTTGATTTCGTTCGATAACGACTCGGGCCAAGCCGAAGGACTGGTACCTACGAGGGTTCTCCAACGGTCACGAGTCGTTCTGTTCACTGCAGCAGCCACGAATGGTGGCAAGACCTGATAGAAGAGGACTCGAATGCATCGTTCTTATTGGATGTTGTTATTGGCTCTGGGCGTTGGCGCTCCGCTTGCTGGCTGCGACCAGCTCAAGTCGGACGATAAGAAATCGTCGAAGTCCTCGAAGGACGAGGACGAGAGCGACACCAAGAGTAAGAAGAAGAAGAAGGCCGCTGACGAGGAGTCCGACTCGGATGAGGAGGAGAGTTCAGCCAAGCCGACGGCCTCCGCGAGCGCGGCGCCCGTACCTCCTCCCCCGCCCCCTTCGGCGACGGCAGCACCAACCGACACAGCCCCTACGGCTTCCAACACGGCACCCCCGCCACCGCCGCCTCAGCCAACGTTGCCAGGCCGAACCGCTACGCCCACCAACGAAGAGTGGAGCCTTGCGCCTGAGCTCTCAGTTGCCGGCTCAACCAAGCTCGATTGCGAGACCAAGGGAGTGCGCGAGTGGGTGCGCGTTAGCTGCAAGAGCGGGAGCTCGTCGCGGGGGGCGCCAACCGGGGTCTCGGTGAGTCGGGGTCAGGAGCGTGGTGAGACCTTCACCTTCGCTTCAGGCGGCGTAACGTCGCTTGTGTATCCGTTCTATGAGGGCCAGGATTTGCTGGCGCGTTTCACTTGGGAGAATCACACGAGTGATTACACCGCGTTGTGGCCGCGTGGCGCGCCGAGGCCTCCCGTGGTTGGAATCTTTGCTAATACCGGTACTGCCACACCCACCACTACAGCGACTACCACCGCGACTACGACCGCGACCAAAGATCAGTGCACCACCGACGCTAATTGTCCACGTGGGTCCAAGTGCAAGCCGTCACCAACTGGCAAGGTCTGCGTGGCGGAGCGTCTACCTGGAACTCTGAAAATTCCGGGTCGGCCGATCAAGAAGTGAAGGCTAGCGGTACTGCTCGAGAGGGGCGCGGGTCATTCTGTTTAGTTATCTATGCTTCGCGCCCCTGATCCCCTAACGCCCGAGGAACGGGCACGTTTACTGGCACAACCTAGGCCACGACGCAGCCTGCCGCTCTTAGCTGAGCAGCAAGCAGTCCCTGCACTAGCACCCGCCGCGCGCGAGGCTGATCGCAGCTGCCGACCAATCTACGCCGTTTGGGAGATCACGCTCGCGTGTGATCTTTCCTGTCGTCACTGCGGCTCGCGCGCCGGCAAGGCCCGCAGTGACGAGCTGAACACCACCGAAGCCCTCGATCTGGTGGATCAACTCGCTGAGCTGGGTGTGCACGAAATCATTCTGATCGGCGGTGAAGCCTATCTTCGTGAGGACTTGGCGACGATTGTTGCGCGCATTCATCAACGCGGGCTGCAAGCGTTGATGACGACTGGCGGACGCGGCATCGATGCGGCGATGGCCCGACGTCTCGCGGAGGCCGGAATCGACAGCGTGAGTGTCTCACTCGATGGGCTGGAAGCAACTCACGACCGGCTGCGCGGGTTGCAAGGCTCATTTGCTGCGGCCGTCCGTGCGATCGACGCATTGCGGAACGCGGGAGTACGCGTCAGCGCGAACACGCAGATCAACCGGCTAAGTATGCCTGAGCTCGAACCGCTGTTCGAACTGCTCGTCGCGCGTGGAATCCACAGTTGGCAGATACAGTTGACCGTGGCGATGGGTCGAGCAGCCGACGAACCCGAGGTGCTATTGCAGCCCTACGATCTGCTCGAGCTTTTCCCCTTACTCGGCGGGCTTGCGGGTCGCTGTCGCGAAGCTGGGGTGCAGCTTTGGACGGGAAACAACGTTGGGTACTTTGGGCCGTTCGAGGCAGCGTTACGGCAGACGATGCCCAGCGGACACATGGCGTCGTGCGGCGCAGGGCGCTCCGGCCTTGGGATCGAATCGGACGGGACAATCAAGGGCTGTCCTTCGCTCGCCACCTCCAACTGGGCAGCAGGCAACGTGCGTGATCACCGGCTTTTGGATCTGTGGGAGCGCGCACCCACCATGCGTTACACCCGTGACCACACGGTCGACCAGCTCTGGGGATTTTGTCGGACTTGCTACTATGCGGAGAGCTGCCGGGGTGGGTGCACGTGGACGGGGGAGTCCTTGTTGGGGCGGCCTGGTAACAACCCGCTTTGCCACCACCGCGCGTTGGAGCTGGCAAAGCGCGGACTCCGTGAGCGGCTCGTTCAGGTTGAACGAGCCGGGGGTAGGCCGTTCGACATGGCCCGCTTCGACTTGATCGTCGAGCCGAGTGGCGAGTGACGATTGGCCACTTTCTTCCAGTAGCGGGGAGTTGAGGTTAAGCTACCCGCAATGCGCGCGTTCCTGTTTGCGTCAGTCTTGCTTGGGCTCTCCACTTTCGGATGCACGACCGTCCGGAGTGACCCACCCGCATCGGATCCGCAGGCACCACTCCTCATAGCACCGGATGGCGGCGGTGGTTCCACGAGTTCCTCGAGTTCCTCGGGTTCGGGAGATACTGGGGGCGGGGGCACAAACCCGTGAGGCACACGGTTACTTGTGCCGGCTGCTAGCCCAGGTTCGTGATAAATCGGAGTTCGATGTCGAACGCTGGTCGCAGCTCCGATGAGGAGACTTTGCGGGTCCAAACACCAGCGGAGTCGCGGCTGATGTTAACGGCTCTTTGGGACGGCGGCAGTTTCACGCAGTTCATTGAGCGCGGCAAAGTGGCCGTGCTCGGGCGTGGCTCCCAAGCGGATGTGGTCGTCGAGCACCCATCGATCTCTCGCAGGCACGTGAGCCTTTCGCTTGGATCAGAACTTTTGGTTTCTGACTTGGGTAGCTCCAACGGCACAAAGGTGCGCGGGCGACGGCTGGACCCACAGGAACAAGTGGTAGTCGGCTGGGGCGAGCCTTTCGAGGTCGGACATGCCGTAGTTATCGTGCGAACACCATCGGTGAGCGGTGGTGACCTTCGCAACGGCGAGCAGTCGCAAACCTCCATTGCATCGGTGGAGCGCCTACTGAAGCTGGTCGCGCCCACGCATATCTCGGTTCTTTTGCTCGGAGAGACCGGCGTTGGAAAAGGCTATTACGCGCGCCGGCTCCACGATCTGTCGAACCGAGCGGGTGGGCCATGGCTGCACCTAAACTGTGCCGCGCTCTCTGAACAGCTCCTTGAGGGCGAGCTCTTTGGCTACGAGAAGGGGGCTTTCACAGGCGCTCACCAATCGAAGATCGGCCTGCTCGAGTCGGCCTCTGGCGGCACCGTTTTTCTGGATGAGGTAGGCGATCTACCCCCCTCGATTCAAGCCAAGCTGCTGCTTGCGCTTGAACGTCGGGAGGTCATCCGCATCGGCTCGCTCAAGCCGCGTGGGTTTGACGTGCGGTTCATTTCGGCGACCAACCGGTGGGAAGCAGGGACCGTAAATGAAGGGTTTCGCAGCGACCTCTATTACCGCCTAGCCGGCATGCCCATCTCGATCCCACCCCTGCGCCAGCGACGGGGCGAGATCGCGGGCCTAACGTCGTCGCTGTTACAGGAAGCGGCAGTACGGCTTGGACGAACGGTGCCGCAACTCGGCCCTGAGGTCGTAAGCAAGCTTGAGAACGCCGAATGGACGGGCAATGTGCGCGAGCTGGGCAGCGTGCTCGAGCGGGCGCTGTTGTTCGCGGGAGAAGAGCTTACGGCCGAGCACCTCGAGCTCGCGAGGGGGCCAGCCGTGCGCCCCAGCGTTCCGCCGCGTCCACTCGCGGCAGACTCTGCGCCAAATTCGGTACCTCCACCCAACTCGTTTCCAGCGCCGCCCTCCAATCCTTCGGCGCCGCCGCCACCGCCCTCCAAGAAGACCTTGGCGGAGGACGTTGGCGAAGTGGAGCGTCGTCGAATCATGGAGGCCCTCGATCAATGCGCCGGCAACCAAGTACGCGCAGCCGAGCTTCTCGGCGTCTCCAGGAGGACATTGATCAACCGGATGATCGCCTACGCAATTCCTCGTCCGCGGAAGGGCTAGGCAAACCAAGTGCGTGTGGCCCTCCCCACCGGCACCGTAGACACTACGGTGATTGGCCTAGGTCCACCTCTCGTTTTTCTTCACGGAGGACCAGGCCTGGACCACCACTACTTCCGGCCCTGGCTCGACGCACTGGCCGACGTCCGAACCTTGGTCTTCTTCGACATGCGAGGCTGCGGCGCTTCACCTTCGCCCACGAACTCATCGCTGGGGGTCGTCGAATGGGCGGGCGACGTGCTCCATTTGATGAACGCACTCGGGTACGAAAGCGCAGACCTCATTGGCCATTCGTTCGGCGCGTGCGTAGCGATGCAAGCTGCAGCCACGACTCCTGAGCGGATCCCACGCCTGCTGCTGGTCGCGCCCCCTGGGTCAGCGAACGACGGTGAGCGGCTTGCCCACGTGTTGGCGCGTGGCACGCCCGAACAGATCGCGTGCTACCTCGCTCCTGGCTTTCCGGAGAGCGACCACGAGCTCGCGCAACGGTGGAATTGCATGCTGTCGCTCTACTTTGCGCACCAGCAAGCGCACGACGTTGCACAGCGGCTCCACCGCGAGCGTCTCTCGGTGAGCGCCTTTCGCGACGGTCTGGCTTCTCTACAATCGACTCAATTTCGAAAGTCAGTGAGCACCCTGCGCTCGCGCGTTCTTCTGTGCAGCGGGCGCGAGGACTGGCTCAGCCGCCCAGAAGCGGGCCTTGCGTGGCGCGCCCAGCTGCCCCAGGCCGAGACATTCGTTTTCGAGCGCAGCGGCCACTTCCCTTTCATCGAAGAAACCAGCCTTTTTATCGAGGTTGCCCGCTCATTTCTCAACGATCACGGATCGGCGCAACAGCGAAAGCCCTCTTCGTAACCAAAGTCGTCTTCCTTATGGAAGTCGACCGTCGGCCGACAACGTCCTCGCACGGGCCCCCACCACCCCCCTTTCAAGCCTGACCGATCGGGATATTTCTTCTTTGGAATCTCCACCCATTCGTTGATGTTGCCATTCATGTCGAACACACCAAATGGCGACACACACTCGGGCAGAGAGCCTGCTGGGAGCCGCTGATCAAGCTCAGCCAAGTGCGCTTTGCATGCTGGTCGATCCATGCACTTTGCATAGCGAAACAGCTTCTTTTGGCGCTTTCGATACTCCTTGTCGATGCTGCATTTTGTAGCGTCACGAACGTAGCCGTAGGTGTACGGCAGCATCTCTTTACCCTCGCAGGCGAAGTTGAATTCGTCTTCGGTGCAGAGTCGCTTTCCAGCCGATTCGCAGGCAGCTTTGGCCTCGGTCCACGACACGAGTAGACTGGGAAGCTCGCCCTTCTTGTTCGGAAACTCGTAGCGGTCGACGCAGAACCTGAGCTTCCGCCGCTCGCTTGAAAGACACTTGGATGGGCTCTGATACTCGAGGCAACGCTCGCTGACGGTGCTCTTGTATTTTTGGCCCTTGGCTTCGGCTTTGGCTTTCTTCCTGAGGTCCGCTTCGTACTCAGGGTGATAACGGATGCAGGTTTGCTCGACCTCCGGGCAATAGTCCCCTTCGACCATCACCATGCCCTCGCGACACGAGCTTGGTCCAGCGAGCGCCTCGGTCGAGGGCATCGCTGCAGAGGGCATCGCACTCATCACCGCACTCCCCGGGGATGGCGCTGACGCGACAATCTCCGAAGCGGCAGCCATTGAGGCCGTCACTGCTGCCGTACGTTCGTGGTCAGGTGTGGTGTCGGGACCATCGAGTCGCTCACCATCGCAGCTGATCGACAGCATCGTTCCGAGCGCCAGCGTTTGCCGCCAAGGGGTTTTCACACCCCGCGGATGCGGCGCCGTCAGCCAAGCGTCAAGACATCTTGCGATCCCGGCTCACTTCCAACACGATCGCCGAATGCGCCGTACCCTCCTCGTTGCGAACCTCCCGATCGTTCTCGCCAGCCTTCTACTCGGTTGCTCTTCAGACATTGATGATCTGTTTGGTGGGACGGGCCCAGGGACCGGTGGGGATGACGCGGGCGGAGGTGGCTCCACAGCGGGGGGCAACAACAACGTGGGTGGGCAAGGAGCTGGCGGCCCCTCGGTTGGTGGCAGCTCGGTTGGTGGCAGCTCGGTTGGTGGTAACGGCGGCGGGGGCGCGAGCCCAAATTGTGGTGACGGCGTAGTCGACGGCAATGAAGATTGCGACGGTGCGGATCTCGCGGGCGTGTCCTGTCAGGACTTCGGCTTCAGCAACGAAGGTGGGCTCGCCTGTACCGCTCGATGCACATTTGACGCGGGCAACTGTGCGCCTGTTTGCGACGGGCAAGACGTAGAACCAGGCGAGGCCTGCGACGGAGACGACCTCAACGGCGTCACCTGCATGGACTTTGGGTTCGTGAATCCCAATGGCGCGACATGCATTCAATGCTCGGTGATCGATGCCGAGGGCTGTCAGGCTCAATGCGGTAACGGCAATATGGAGCCTGGTGAACAGTGCGACGGCCCCGTTGGAGGGCTGTTCTCTTGCACCGATTTCGGCTTCACCAACCCGACGAACGGAGCGCCGCTCTGCACCAACTGCGCCCCAGATCCCTCCAACTGCGTAGCGGTATGCGGCAATATGGACGTTGAGCCGACTGAGGGCTGCGACGACGGTAACACCGACGCCAATGACGGCTGCTCGGCGAGCTGTCAACTCGAGCAAGACTCCTGCGATCTCGCCACCCCGATCACGCAGGGCTTTGGGACCACGCAGATCACGGGGACGACCTTGTCCAGCGCGGCAGATCTCACCACCACAAGCGATGATTGTGGCGTTAGTGCATCGGCAAAGAACAAGGTCTACGCAGTTACCGTGACCGAGGGTGGTTTCCTCACCGCATGGATCGAGCGAGCCGGCACCAACTTCGACACGGTGCTCTACGCTCGTACGACCTGTGACAGTGACGCTTCGGAGGTACTGTGTTCCGACAGCTCGCTCATCGAGCAGAACAACTTTGTCGGTGGAGGCGAGGTCGTGTCCTTCCCGGTCGCAGACGGCACAACGATCTACCTCGTCGTGGATGGCGCCTTTTCAACAGAAGAAGGTGACTTTGCATTGAACGTTGACCTTTCAACCGGCCAGAACTGCTTCGACCCTATTCCGCTCCCAATCTTCGCTGGCACGACCCAGAAGGTGCTTGGCTTCACCAATGGCCAAACCTCCACGGCGGCCGGAGACTGTGGCGGCTCGTTCACTGACGATGTGGTTTACGAGCTGCGTCGACGCACACCGACGATCACGAACATGGAGGTCACCTTGCCGCCCGCGGAGACTTCTTACGATTCGCTTTTGCACGTGCGCACCCAGTGCGGCGTGAGTAACAGTCAGGTTGGCTGCAGCGACGTCAACGGCAACGGCGGCGAACAGTTGAATCTCGCGTTTGTGATGAACGACACGCGATTCATGTGGGTCGACGGGGACCAAGCGAGCGGAAGCTACGCTTTGACGATCACGCCGAGCCCCTGAAGCTAACGCGGAGCTCTTCTCAGGGAGTGCAGGCCACCTGCTCTGGTGACTCCCCTGTGAAGAGCTCGATCTCGTCGAGGTTTTGCGGCTGGTTGATACGGGCCCAGATCGCCGCATCGTTGATGCCGAGGTGCGGGTTACCGGCCGCTTGAGCCGTCCAGAAATGTCCGCGTGCCCACGAATACCGTACGAAGCGTTGCCAATCTGGATCGGCCTTCCATTGGTTGTAGAGGCTTGCGTACTCCGTCCGGGCTACTCGCATATAGAGCTGCAGGTAGTAAAGGTGCGAAGCCGCGCCATCACGATAGGAAACGGTACTTGTGACGTAGTCTTGCACGGTGGTGACGCAGGCTAGCCCATTGATGTAGGCCGTCAGCTCATCCCCCATCGAGATGAAGTCGTAGCTACCTTGCGTACCTGTTAGGTACGTATTGTCATAGTTCGTAGTCACGCTCCCACCCTGTTGGACCAGTGAGAGAATGGCGTTGCGTGGAAAGAAGCTCAGCTTCGGAACCTCAACCTGGTTGTCCGAGCCCATATAGTAAAGGTGCTTGTTCGGCAGCGAGAGCGCTTGATCGTAGTCATAGCCGTGCGTCTCTTCATGGCAAGCCGTGTCGATAGCGTCGATCATGCCCTCCCAAGAGCCGAGTTCAAAGTAGGAGGGGAATGTACCGGTGAGCCACGGATCGTTCTTCATCTGATCCATCAAATAGTGGCCATTGGGATAACGGGCATCGAGGGTTGCCAGCATCTTCTGTAGCCACTGCGAACCTACATAACTATTTTCGATATTGCTGATGTTGGCGTTGGTGAACGGTTCGTAGTAGCAGCCGTTGCCGTTGCCACCCCCCACTCCGCTTCCTCCTGCACCAGGACCGGTGGGTCCCTGAGGGCTACCGCCTTGTCCCGCGGCGCCCTGACCGGGCTCGCCGCCGGTACCCTGAGCATTACCACCCTGTGGACCTTGCCCAGTCGTAGGCGGGTGGTGACCAGTTTCCGTCGAGCCGTTGCTGCCTTGGCTCGCTCCCTGGCCTCCCTCGCCACCCTGGCTGGAGTCGTCCTCGTTGTCGTTGCGTCCAAAGATGTCTGCAGCTTTCGGCGAGCAGGCGGACATAACGAGAAGGCAGAACAACGAACCGGTTACTCGCATAGGGCACCTCGGGAGCCTCACCTTGCGGGCCAATCAACCACGGGTCAATAGCGTCAGAGAGCCGTTTTGTCGATTTAATGAGTGGGGTTTCGACTGCCAGGCCGTTTGCTCACACCTGCTAGCGGGTCCGTGCGGCGTGCTCCGAAAATTTGGGTCGCAGCCGAAAGTCATAGGCCATTCTGGGCCCTCTTCTCATATGCGGGCTGGCGGCCTATACAGCCGCCCATGAAGAGACACATTTCTGTGATTGCGACTTTGATCCTCGCAGCGGCTTGTGGAGACGCAGGGTCCGGCGCAACTTCCGGCAGCGCCTCGGGCGCCAAGTCCGGCGCTCCTCAGACGAGCGCGAAGCCCGGAGCTTCTGCCAGCGCGAAGCCAACTTCGGCACCTGCTGCCAGCGCGACCGCGGAGACACCGGCACTCTCGGCATCGGCCTTGGCTTCGGCATCTGCAGCTCCTGCTGCTAGCGGGGCACCTGCCGCCGGGGGCGCGGAGTTCTCCGCCGATATCAAGCGGCTCACTGGGCTAGTCGCTAGCCCGGTCGACGTCGAGTACACCACGCTCGCGGGCTACTTCTTCAAAGCGCCCAAGGGTGCAGCGGTTACCCCAGCACCAGCACCCGGTGAGTGGAGTGAACTTACCGCTGATGGCGCGACCATGGCGTTCTTCGCCCATGCCCCGTCGGACGGCGGAGAGGGCTGCCCCAAGCTCGCCGATATGAAGGGTAAAGCAAAGGATGCAAAGACCCTCGTCGAGATCAATGAGAAGCAGAAGCCGTGGGGCAAGGAGTCGTATGGCGACGAGGTTTCTTTTTGGCTTTACGAGAAGGACGGCAAGGCTGGCTTCTACGGGCTAAAGGTCTTCAAGGGAGCCAAGGAAGCAACCACGTATTGCTTTGCAGCTGGCAAAGCTGGTGAAGCGGCCGCTCTCAAGGGTCTACTACCCAAGGACAAGGCTGAGTTGCTCGCAGGCGTAGCGCTCGGGCTCTACAACAAGCTCTGATCGGTCTCGTCGGTAGCTGAAGACCTCGACCTCGCTCGGGGTCTTCAGCTTTGTGTTGTTTGTTGCTTACGGAGAGCGCGTTAATTTGTTGTCCCCGAGACCAGGTCGCTGCACTTTGCTTGAGCGCGTGAATGCGCATCAGGACGTGCATGCCGCTTGAGCGAGGCGAGGTCCTTGGGGGCGTTTTTGAGGTCGAGCGCTGTCTCGAGACCGAGTACGGCGTAACCACCTATCGCGCTCGTCATCTACTTACGGGCAAACCCAGTCGGCTGCGGGTCCTCGTGCCAACGAAGTGCCCCTGGGCCAAGCCCGTCATCGATCAAGCTGCAGCCCTCGCGGCGACCAACCTCGAGGGGATGGTCCGTTGTATCGGGTTCGGTCGAGTCGGACGCAGTCAGTTCTTCTTCGCGTTCGAGTGGCATCGAGGAGATTCGGTGGCGGACCTTCTGCCCCAGCCGCTGCCGCGAGCGCAGTCCTTACGATTGGCAGCTAACGTCGCCGAAGCCTTGGGCCAGCTGCACGCCCTAGAGCTGGTTCATGGACATGTGCGCCCAGATCGGATCGCCATCGATCCGAAGAGCGATCGGGGCCCCGTTCTACTCGATGGCGTCTTTCCTGACGCCGACGGCTTGCAACTAGGTTCTGCGAGCTACATGGCCCCAGAGACCTTTATCGTAGGGCGTGAGACAGGCGCCGCCGCCGATGTTTATGCGCTTGGAGCTACTCTTTATCACGGTATTTTTGGCCGCCCACCACATGCTGGTAAAACCAGATTAGCGGTTTGGCTGCGGGCCCTATTCAATCCACTAGAACCGATTGCTTTGCTCGAAGGTGGCGACGCATTTGGTTCCTGGATCGGTCGCATGCTTGCGCCCGAGCCTCTCGAGCGACCACGCGCGGAACGTCTTTCAACCATTGCGCTCGAGGCGCTGGAGAACCGGAATCCGCGGCCGATAGAACGTGGCTCCTCTGCGATCGAGGCAGCTACTGCCGATGGCTGCATTGTCGTTGCGCGTGGCATTCCATGGAACGACGCCGACTACGCTCTGTCTCTCGACCGAGCTGTACATCACGGCGACTGTGAGAAGTTCCGCTTCGTCGACGGGTCAGCCGCGTTCCGCTTCAGGGGCACACTCGACAGCGTGATTGCGCAGAAGATCGCCCAGCTCTTGGACGTACTTTTGACCTCGCCGCGCGTTGCCGCCGTTGGGGCGGAGATGCAGGCCAACACAGTCGGCCGCGTCCTCGATGCGCTAGCCGAGACACTCGCGATAACGCCGTCGGGCCAACAGCGTTTGAGTGAGCTGCTCGGAGAACTGGTCTCGCAGGTTCGGAAGGTCGGCAAAAAGGGGGGGACGCTCGAGCTTGACGGGCCTGCTCCCCGAGTTGGGAAGAACGGCACGTTGGTGATCGAGCCTGACCCAACGGTCCCGCAGCCGACCCTCGTTCTTGAGGTCTCCGCTGCTGACCTCGATAGCACCGACGAGAGGCCTACCATCGAAATCGCTCCAGACCCGATGCTCGTGCGAGCCTCGACCCCCGACGCCGATTCCAGGCCGCAGAAACGTCGCTGAATAGGGCCTTCGGCGGCTTCCTTCGAGGAGGCCCCGAGTCATGCTTGTTGCTGCATCGAGCTTCGGTGGAACCAGCGCCGACCAACAGAATGGCGATTGACGCAGCAACTGCGAATGAGTTCGATGGAACTATGCAGTATCCGACGCTCTCCCGACGCCTTCGCAAGCCTGTCCTGACTCTTGGCCTGACAGCAGCTCTGTTGGGAGCCTGCACTCCTGGCACCGATCCGGACGGGGCGACGAGTCAGGGCGGGGACAACTCGTCCAACTCCAACTCGAGCTCGAGCAGCGGCTTCGGCAACAACTCCGCTGACGGCGGTGGCGGGCAGGGAGCTGGCTTCGGCACCGGCGGGGGCAACACTGGAGGCGGCTGCGCGGGCGTCACCAACACCGCTGAAAAGGTGCCGCTGGATATCTTCGTCATGCTCGACAAGTCCGGGTCGATGACCGACGCAGCGTCGGGTGGAGGCACCAAGTGGGACGCCGCGGTTAGCGCACTAACCACCTTCGTCAATCAACCCGAGTCAGCGGGCATTGGAGTTGGTATTCAGTACTTTCCCCAGCCGAGCGGCAACAGCTGCTCCGCCTCCATGTGCATGTCAGATGCAGATTGCGGGGCTGGCTGTGGACCTTGCATTGGTGTCCCAGGTTTCTTCGGCATCTGCCAAGGCTTCGCCAACAATGATTCTTGCGAGCCGGGTGATTACGCCACACCCGCAGTCGAGATCGGCCTCCTACCAGGCAATGCCAACGCGCTCATCAGTTCGATGAACGGTGAGAACCCTGACGGCGCCGGCACACCGACCCACCCTGCGCTCGACGGCGCCATTGACCATGCAACGGAGTGGGCGCTCGGTCACCCGGGCCATGTTGTCGTTGCGCTGCTCGCAACGGATGGAGACCCAACCTCCTGTGAGACAGACCTCAGTGCGATCAATTCGGTAGCGGCCAGCGGCGCCAATGCCACTCCAAAGATCAATACCTTCGTCATTGGCGTTGGCGGTTCGGTGAATACGCTCAACGGTATCGCCGCCGCTGGCGGCACCACCGACGCCTTCATGATTGATAGCGAGCCGGATGTGCAACAAGCCTTCCTCGACGCGCTAGCGGAGATTCAAGGCCAAGCGCTGCCGTGCTCGTACTTGATTCCGCAACCTCCGCCCGGTGAGGAGATCAACTTCGGGAAGATCAACGTTTCTTACACGCCAGGCGGCGGGAGTGAGCAGGTCATTCCTTATGTTGAATCCGTCTCCGCCTGCCCCGCGAGCGGGCTCGCCTGGTATTACGACAACCCGGCGATGCCCACGCAGATCCTGCTCTGCCCGAACACCTGCTCGACGATCTCGCAGGACCCTGATGGTGAAGTGCAGATCGTCGTCGGCTGCGATACCGTAGTCGAGTGAAGCCAGCCTGCGCGTGAAGGCAGAGCCGAGTCCCTCAGTCGAAGCCAGCAGGATCCTCGAGCTCTGCCGTGGAGATGCGCTTCGCGCCTTCGACATCATTCAGAGCCAGCATGCAACCTTGGTATTGCGAACCCAGGTGATGCTGTCTCTGAGTGGCATCGTCATCACAGTAACCGGCTTCTCCGGTAAGGCGATCGCCTCTACCTCTCAGCTGGCCCGCGTTTCTATTACGGTTGGGTTACTCACGGTGCTCGCAGCGGCGGCCGTCCTCGTAGCCGGGGTGCTGCGGCTCAAGTGGCTGACGCAGGCACTCACCGAAGACGCTCTTTCAACCATCGTTTTTGGGATCGAGCTGCGCAATCAAAAGGCGCGCTTTCTATCGATGGGGCTCATCCTGTTTGTTACTGGCTTTGGACTTTACTGCCTAGCAATTGCTCAGTTGCTCCTCGCCCCTTGAGAGCTTACAGACGCTGATGCCCCGCGATATCCAACGTCTCCGCATCGTCGGTATGCTTGAAGGCGTTTCGTTCCTGCTGTTGCTTGGGATAGCGATGCCGCTCAAGTACGCGATGGACTGGCCATGGGCGGTAAAGCTGCTTGGCCCGGTGCACGGCGTGCTGTTTGTGCTCTACCTCGTGTTGGTGGTGGTTGCGTGGCGGCAACATGCCTGGGGCTTCGCGCGGGTCGTCACCTTTGCCGTCGCCAGCCTGTTGCCGTTCGGGCCTCTGCTGGTTGATCGCCAGCTCAAAACCGACTGGCGGTGAGTGTGCGCTGAGGAGATGGGAAAAGCATCTTCGGCCCGCTTGGGATAAAGTGTTGGGCGTGGAGTTTGAGCGGGCGTGCATGGAAGCGGACGAAAGCGCGGAGAAGCTCGAGCGCATTTCCCGCTGCACCTCCAGCCGCACCGTCCAAGATGACGCCATTGCATTAGCTGCGATGTTGCGCGCTCTCGCACGTTCAGTCCGGCTAGCGGTGGTTGCCGGTCAAGACGACGACGATATTGCGGCTTTGAGCGACGAGATTCACACGGCTCGCGCGCAAGAGCAACGCCTATTGGAGCTTGCGCAAGACACGTTGCGAGATGAGCCGCTGTCACAGCGACCAACGAGCCCGCCACCACCTGGCTATGACCTCGCGAAGGATCTGGCCGCCCCTCCCACTCCACAGCGGCTCGCGCGAATTACCGTGAAGAAGATCACCAAGTTTTAGCTCTCCAGTTTCGACGGTTACTGACAGACCCCGCAGCCTTCCACCTGCATGAACTGCACGCAGACGTCGTCCCACTCAACGTCACAACAGTACGGGTCGAAGTCGCACAGACACTGTTCAATCTGCGCATCCTCCGCACACCCCGGGGAGTTGCTCGCTGTACAACAAGGGCCTGTTCCGCCGCCGCTGCCCACGCCCCCCGAGGGGTCACCGCCGCTGCCGACACCGCCCGAAGGGTCACCGCCAGCACCGCCACTCGGGTCGCCACCGGTCCCTCCGCCAGAAGGGCCTCCGTTGGATGAAGATCCGCCACACGAACCACAGCCTGCAGAGTCAACCAGCTCAACACAGGTTTCGTCCCATTCGGTGCTGCAGCAGTAGTCGTCCTGATCGCAGACGCACTGTTCAATAGCGGCGTCCTCACCGCAGCCAGCGGCACCTGGCGTTGCGGTACAACATCCACCCGTTGAAGCAGCGCCTCCCTGGCCGGCTCCAGAACCACTACCAGTGGGTCCGGACGAGCCATTCCCGCTGTTTGCACCGCCGTTACCCGATCCACTTCCGTTGCCCGATCCGCTTCCGTTTCCGGGGCCGCTGCCCGGCCCGCCATTACCAGGCCCGCTACCGTTACCGTTGCCCGGCCCACTCCCATTGCTGAACGAGTTGTCGGCTCCACCGCTTCCTGAGCCGTCTTCAGCCAGATTGGAGCCGGTGACACAGGCCAGACTCGTGGACAGGAGCAGCCAATGAGCATGACGTTGGAGGATCATGCTGCAGGCGAAGCACAGTTCGAGCCAACGACGTCAGGCGGCCCATTAAACGATACAGCCCGAGCCTTACTCGATCGCAAGCACGGTCATCAGCTGTATCTGCCCAGCCCGGTCCACCTCGACCTCGTCATCAAGTCGGCTCCCTAGCAGAGCCCGACCAATTGGAGAGGCCGGGGTCACGACCTGAATCGATAAACTGCCCTCAGTAACGCGCATACCACCGCCAGAGGGTGCAACGAATACAGTCGTTTTACCCTTTCCAGCGTCGAGTGTAACGAGCGCCGAGAGAGCCACTGGGTCCCCAGCCGAGAAGGCGCGCAGGCTCAAAGCCGCCAATCGAGTAACGTCCTCATCGAGCGCCTGGACACGCATCGCTTGACCGCGAGCAAGATAGGACGCTTCCGTAGAGCGCATATCCTTGTCGCCCTCCGCGCGATTGTCTTCATGCGTGACGCCAGCCACAATCTCCTTTTGAGCGGCTAGCAGAGCATCACGTTCCGCGATGAGCCGCTCCAACAGATGCTTATGAAGCTTGCGCTTGCGTTCGAGAGACACGGCGCCAGCGTAGTCCGCATTTCCTCGTGATACGAGCATGGAGCAGCCAAAGCCGCAGGTTTAGTGCGGCTTTGGCGAGCTACGTGTTGAGCCTTATTGGCAGCCGCTAGCCACTGCCTCGTAACCAGGATCCGTCTCGGTGCAGGAAGCGCAGTGCTTGCCGTGCAAGGAGCCGTTCGAGCCGCCAGTGCACCAGATGTACATATTGTCGTCGCAGATCTCGACGAAGCCGTAGCAGCCCGACCCACCGGGGATACCCTCAGGTGCGCTGCCGTCCTGAGAACCACCGCCGGGCGGGTCGCTCGGGTCGTCCGCGGGCGGATCGCTCGGGTCGTCCGCGGGCGGATCGCTCGGGTCGTCCGCGGGCGGATCGCTCGGGTCGTCCGCGGGCGGATCATTGGGAGGCGGCGGATTACCGCTATTGGGGCCCCACCCACCGTGAGCCATGACCTGCTGGTTTATCCAATTGTACACAAGATCGACGCGCGCCAAGATCTGGGTGCCACCGCCGACGCCTGAGTTGACTGCAAAGATCGTGTGGCTTCCAGCACCGACCACCAAGCCGCCAGAGTCACCCGGTTGAATCTTCTGCGTAGAGGTATACGACAGGGGAAAGCCGTACCAGCTACCGTCTTTGACTGCGATCTGCGGTCCGAGGAACAATGCTGAATAGGAGGCTTGGCCGTTATTGATACGTCCAATGTTCTGCAACAATGACCCGTCAGCCACGCTCGTCTTCGAGACAACGGGGTACGATGTCAAATGCATTGGTTTATCGGTGAAGACCAAGCCTACGTCAGCAGTGTTCGGGTTCACCGAATTGCCATAGCTAACGTATTGAGTAGCGCCGCTCGAGGCCTTGAAGCCTTGCTGGCCGTGGGTGGAGAAGGGGGCAATGATTTGCCAACCTGACCAACCACCGGTGACACAATGGCCAGCCGTCAGCACGACGCGTGGAGCGATCACTGCGCCTGAGCAAATAGAGCCTATCTGTCCACCCGATAGCATGTTGACGAGAGCGGCTTCCGGGTAGCTCGTCGCAGGCGAACCCCCGATGATGTACTCACGGTCGTTCTCCGCCACTTCATCATCATCGATTTCATCTGCTCCTGGTGGAACACACGCGATGAGTAAGGGAATGACGCTGAGAGAGAGGGACAAGTACCGATTTCGAATCACCACGAACACCTCCACCAGCAATCGCTGGCGGGCCGGCATCATCACGCTCCATGCCAGCACCACATTAATGGCGCGGGGTCCAATTGACCGGAATTCAGTGACACTGTTCGCCGGTGGTCAATGAATTATGGAGCGGCTGATCCACCCCATGGAGCCTCAAATGCTCGGCAATAAATGGTGGTAAGCGCGCGAAAGGTGTGAGCAGTGAGAACTTTAGGTCAAGACTAGTGGGTAACGATTGATCCACTTTTCCAGTTTAGTTAAACACCGCTCGCAGGTCGGCCACTGCGCGTGGAGTCGTCCGGACTGCTGATGTTCACGGCTGCAGCAGCGCCCTTTGTAGGCTGGCTACGCAACACATTCATCGCCCACACCAACCCGGCGCACTCGAGCGCAGCCGCCGCAATGAACGGCGCTCCCGGTAACCGGATACTGCTGCTCGTTCCAGCAAACGTCGCCAGCAGATGCGTTCCTAGAAGCGGCCCGATAACGGATGAGATCGATAGGAGGCTGGTCATTGCCCCTTGGAGCTCACCTTGCTCCGACACAGAGACCTCTTGCGTCATCAGCGACTGAAGGGCTGGGTTGCTGAGCCCGCGAATTGAGAACGGCACCAAGATGAGCAGCAGTAGCCAGCCAAACGGCGCCAACCCCATCGCTACGAAGCCAACAGCTCCCATCGTTCCACCAACCAAGATCATTCGTCGCTCGCCGAGTCGCGGCTTGATCACGCGAATGAGTCCACCTTGGACGAAGGCCGTTGATAGGCCCACCACCGCAAGCGACATCCCAACCATGCTGGCTGACCAGCCGAAGCGCCCTTCGAGATAGAGAGCCCAAACCGATTGGAGAATCTGTTGCGAGAGATAGTAGCAAAAGACCGTGATCGCCAGGCCACTGACCAACGGGTTACGCCGCAGGCGGCTCAGCGTTGCGACTGGATTGGCCTTGCGCCAGTCGAAGGCGCGACGATTCTCAACGGCTAAGGACTCCGGCAACACGAAGAAGCCATAAAGGAAGTTCACGAGGTTGAGCCCAGCAGCCACGAAGAAGGGCAAGCGGAGTGCAACGTTACCCAGGAGCCCACCAAGCAAGGGACCCAGGATGAAACCAAAGCCAAACGCGGCGCCGATCAGCCCAAACGACTGTGCGCGCTTTTCAGGCGGAGTGATGTCTGCAATGTACGCCGTGGCAGCGGAGAAGCTGGCGCCAGTCAGCCCGGCAACGATGCGACCCAGAAACAGCCAGCCCAGAGTGGGAGCAAAGCCAAGGATCAGGTAGTCGACACCAGCGCCGAAGAGGGACGAAAGAATGACACGGCGGCGACCGATACGGTCTGATAGCGCCCCCAAGATGGGCGCGAATACGAGCTGCATCACCGCATAGCTCGCGACAAGCAGCCCATAGGTCGAAGACGTGCGCGAGAGATCTGCGTCTTGAAATTGGCCTACCAGACGCGGGGTGATCGGTATGACCAACCCAATTCCCAGCGTGTTCAACGCCAGGGTTACCAGGATAAACGCGATACTCGCGCGACGTGGTCCCGGGTTCGGCATGCGCCCTCATAGCGGATCCGCGCCCTCGACGCAGGGATCATTCGGGTTGAGCGATCTGCCTGCGGCGGGATTTTGAGGGCCAACCGATTGAGTGATCCGACGAACGTTGTAGTCTGCAGCGACCAGTGGTTGTGAACGATCGGCTCGCCGGCTTCAGAAGCCTGATGTTCGCCTTGGCGCTGACCTCGTGTAGCCCGCAAACCACAGAACAGGCAGGCACCGCGGCGGTGAGTTCCACCTCCGAGTCCGCCGCGCCAGCCACCGTTCCGGCTGCACAGTTGCCGGCTGCGCAAGTGACAACAGCCATACCCAACGTTCCAACGTCGGCACCAGCAGGGTCGGCGAAAGCGCCGAGCGCTCCCCGCCCGACGTCGATTTCGTTCATGCCTTGGGTGGTTGAGAACTGCACGATCGATGCGCTTGCGCCGACACCCTACTCACGAGCATGGCTCCACTACCCGAAGCCCGCCGACTGGGTCAGACCGAGCGATCCGACGCCGCTCTACGACTCGCGAGTTCCACCCAAGCCAGGAAGCCTTGCGGCAAAAGAAACAGCAGCGGCGTTGGAGCAGGCGTGGCTAGAGCGACCAGAGAGCCACGTGCTCGACTGCTCCTTCAGACTTTACGCGCGCAAGTGTCCCCATTGCGTAAAGCAAGAGAACACCCTGGTTCGCTACGTCGTCTACCTGCCTGCCAAAACGTTTATCGACCCTACTCGAGTGAACTCCGTCTTGATGATTGTTCCGGGTGGTCACGGCGGAAGGAGCCGCGCCTTCTTGCGACCAATCAACGGACTCTCCGTTTGGGACAAAGGCTCTGGCGGACTTGATTCAAAGTCGTTGGCTGATGCTTATTACGCTTCCGCCCCGGAGAGCGAACAATCGCTGATTGTCTCGCTCGAAACCAGTGGGATCCAGCATGGGTCGGGCGCCGTCGAATACCTTACTTATGATATTGAGCAGCACCTTCGCTCCACCTTTCTTCCGAGAACCAAGCCGCTACGCATCGGGGTGGATGGGGTTAGTTCAGGTGCTCGTGAAATCGTCCGCGCAGCGTTCGCAAAACCAACAAGTTTCCGAACCATCGGACTTCATTGCATGGCGTGCGGGGGCATTCACCCCGAACGGCGGCTGCTCGGTAGTCGTAGCGAGCTCTTGGAGTTCGGCCAAACGCTGGCTCAGTTACGCAGAGAGGGGCGCTTCGATCTGCGTATGAGCATCGGCAGCCGTGACAATCAGCTGCCTTGCAATAAAGCCTATTGGGCCTTGTTTCGTGAGGCAGGCTTGGTGACCGACGCCGACGCCGACCTGTTTCACATCGTGCCAGGGGCTCTGCACGACTTCCTGTTTTTGGCGCAAGCATTCCCCACGCACTTGCAGTGGCACCTCGAAAAGCTTAGCCAACCAACCCCCGATTGAGCAGATAGACTGGCTTCATAGCTATCAGCCCAATGCCATGAGCGGCGGACTCTGTGATAACCACCGCTTGAGCGTAGACACGAAGCTTGGGTGTTCCTCCGTTACCACAAGCACTTCACTCAAGAAGGTCTTGGCGACCTCCACCTGCTTGAGCTGGTTGGTGAGCTCGGCAGCGACGATCAACAGAATTGCCGCCTGGTCGAACTTGTCGCGCTTGCGCTCGCGAATCACATCCGCCGTACGAGTCGCCGCGGCTATGCGCAGTGACCGCACTCGCTCAGCAACGTCCTCTGCGTGCGCCGGCCTCAGCGCGCGCGCTAGCAGCGGAGCCAAGTCGGGCGCGGGCGGTTCGAAACCGCTGACGGTGGGCGCCCGGAAGCCACGCCAATCCAAGGCTACGCCCACGGCGTCGCCGTCAGTAGCCCCAAACCCGCGCACGAGCCTGGCAGTGACCGCCTTTGTTGCTCGCCTTTCCGCAACAGAAACAGCGATCGCCAAGAAGCTGATGATGGTTGGGTGGTCTTCGGAGTCCCAATCGCCGTCACTGCTGACGAGGTCCTCCAGGAGTACGGCCTTGTTCCCTGCGAGTGCATTCGCCAGCGCGGTCATGCGCCGCGACAACGGCACCCGCGCCAACGACTGAAGGCGCGCCGAGAGCTCCGGGGCCGTGGGTTCGTTGACGCCGGCGAACACGGCCAAGCGCTGCACGCTTGGATCGGCCTCAAGACCATCCCTGGCCGACGCCACCATCTCCACGCTGTGTTCGAGCTGAGCGTGAAGAGCAACCGCGAGATCGTGGAGCATCGCGCGCCCAAACGAGTCGGGTAGCTTTGCTGTACCTTCTGCAACCGCAGCGAGCGCCTCGTGGAGTTGGCCGGCCCGCGCGAGGCGCGAGACCCACTCGCGGTAGCTCCCGACATCGTTCGACTGACGCGCAAGGCGCGCCAAACCATCCGTCCCTTCGATACGCTCGAAGGCCTCTCGCACGATGCTGCTATTCGCCGGCCCTATCGAGCTTTCTGATTGCTCGAGCGTGGCTTTCGCCCAGTCGACCAAGAACCCGTCGAAGCCAACAAGCGGCCGAATGGCAGCCTTCTCGAGTAAGGCCAGCGGCGTTGCCACCCCGCCTAGTTCACTTAGACTTTCAACGGCGGACTGCATTGCAGAGACCCTGTGCGCCTCTTCTTGCTCGTAGACCGTTAATAGGTAGCTGCCGGCGAAGCTCTCTAGCTCACATTCGACTTCGAGGTCGAGGAGCGTCTTGATCACCAGTTCGTACACCTTGCGGCTGGCCTCGACGCGCCCAGCAAGCACTTGCCGCCGGTTTCGCCGCAGTAGTGCCATCATCTCCGACGTTGAGCATTCGCCGCTCTTACGCGCCGCTTTGGCCCACTGCTGTACGTCATTGGCTAGCTCGCTGTCCTCCGACAGGAACGCCACCGACTTGCTTGCTCGCACCGCAAACTCGAGCAAGGAGAGCTGAAACTCCTCGCTCGGGTCGCGAGGCAGCGACAACCCATAGGTCGTTAAGAACGAGCGCAACGCCTTGGCGTCGATGGCGCGTACCGCACCATAGAAATCAAACATCAACGGCCTCGTCGACTCCTCAGCAGCGGGCTTCCTTGTGGACTTCAGGAGGACGCCTTCCCTTCCGATTGCTGCTCGCGCTCAATGCTCTCAAAGAGAGCCCTAAAGTTACCGGCGCCGAAGCCCTTATCTCCCTTGCGCTGGATAATCTCGTAGAAGAAAGGGCCCGCGTCGCGGTTGCCATAAAGACCAGCAGCGTCCTTCAGAAAGATTTGCAAGAGATACTGCTGCTCCTTCTCGCCATCGACGAGGATCGCCAGTTCCTGGAGGAGGCTGATCGGCTCCTCGATCTTGCGTACCCCAATGCGCTCGAGCCGCGCGGGCAACATTTCATAGTAGGAGTCCGGCGTCGGCATGAACTGAACGCCTTGTTCTCGCATTCCGCGAACGGCCGGAATGATGTCTGCGACGGCTAGCGCTACGTGCTGAACGCCGTCTCCACGATGGTCCTCATTGAAGATGTTGATTTGGGACGCCTTAAAGAACGGTCGCCAAGGCTCGTTGTTGGCAAACTTGATCCCCGAAGCAGCGTCCCACATCACAGTAGAGCGCAATCCAGAGCCGTGGCTCCGGTCCCCCGCGACGTCATCGGTGTGGAACTGCACGTTCCAGTAACTTTCGAAGCCCATCACGTGCTCCATCCACAACAAAGCGGGCTTCATTGTCTGGAAGTTTGAAGTCACATGATCAAAGAACTCGATCTTGAACTTATTGCTACCTCCGCGCGGCTTCTCGTAGGCCACGTAGCCAGGAAAGAGCGGAGCGAAGCCTCTTCGCTCGACGAACCGGAAGGTCGTGTCACCAAATGGTGTGGTGATTGAGAAGGTCCGCAACGTGCCCCCAGCGTCCTTGAAGGTCTGAATGTCATCGATGGGAGTTCCTCCGCGTTGATCGAGCAACCGGAACACCTTCTCGATATCTTCGACTTCAAAGGCGATCGTCCCAATGCCGTCCGGATGTTTGCGCAGGTAGCGGTGAGCACGACCGCCTTCACCGAGCGGCTCAGAGCAAATGATGTTGCAGTCTCCAGCTTGAAACAGCACGCTCTTCTGACGGCCACTTTCAGTAAGCTCTGGGCTGCTCTCCCCAAGCTCGGCAAAGTCCATCATATCGCAGTAGAGCTTCCGACTGCGTGCGAGGTCTTTCACGTAGTAGTGAATGGATTCGACTTTGCGTAGACCAAGAGATTCGAGCTTCGACATGGGTGTCTCCAGTTGAGCGACTAAGCGGCAAAATCCGGCTGACGTTCTGGGTGAGCCTTCTGGAATGGATCCAGCTCGCACAGACGCTTGTCCAGCGTGACGAGTGTAGGAGCGAGAGAGAGATCTGCCTGGAAGCGGCGTGCACCGAACATTTGCGGGACGAGGAATACGTCCGCCAGGCTGAGCGAATCACCAACGAGGTACTCCCCGCTAAACCGCTTGGCCTCCGCCTCCAAGGCAACTAGCCCCCGATTGATTGCCTCCCGAGCGAAGGTCTTGTCATCCCCCCCCAGGCGGCGAATATCAGCCATGACCCCCAGGTTGTGCAGCGGCTGGATACCACTATTGATGATTTCTACGCATGAGCGAACCCGCGCACGTGCAAGGGGCTCGCTTGGAAGTAGCGGCGGGTCGGGCCAGCGCTCATTCAAGTACTCGAGAATAGCCACCGATTGGGTCAAGCGAACCACCGACCCTAGCTCATCAGCAACTTCCAACACGGGGACCTGCGCCATCGCATTGAGCTCTGCCTTGTAGCTGGGCTTGTGCTGATCTCCACCGTCCCTCAGTAGGTGGATAGGGATGTACTCAAAGGACAAGCCTTTGACCTCAAGACCGATTCGGACGCGATACGAGGCGCTCGAGCGGAAGTAGTTGTAGAGCTTCATCCGCCGGCCCTGACGACGACTTGGTCAATAGTCCCGAAGATGCTCTTCCCATCCTCATCGAGCATCTCGATAGCAATTCGGTCCCCCTCCTTCATGAACGGTGTGGTGGGCTTGCCCTGCTCAATGGTCTCAATCATTCGCCGTTCGGCTAGGCAAGAGATGCCGCGCTCGCGATCTTCATTGGAGACGGTACCGGAGCCCAAGATGGTGCCTGCGCCAAACCGCCGCGTCTTCGTGATATGCGCGATGAGTTCGTGGAACGAGAAGAACATCTCGGGGCCAGCCTCTGGATCTCCGACCAAGGTTCCGTTGAGGGTCGAGCGCAAGCGCCGATGCATACGGCCTCCACGCCACGCCTCGCCGAGCTCATCGGGCGTGACGGCGAACGGGGCAAACGCGGTAGCGGGTTTTGAAGTGAAGAAGCCGAAGCCCTTCTCCAGCTCCGCCGGCACCAAATTACGGAGCGTCACGTCATTGAGAATGACGACTAGCTTGATGAACTCATGCGCCCTTTCAGCGCTCGTCCCTAATGGGGTGTCCGTCAAAATGACCCCTATCTCTGCCTCGAAATCCAACCCCCACTCGGGATTGACTAATTCAATGTTCGCGCGAGCGCCGAGCATGTCACTCGAGCCACCTTGATAGACCAGTGGGTCGGTGCGGAGCGTCTTGGGTGGCTCTGCGTTGCGCGCTTTGCGTACGAGGATGATGTGATTGATATAGGCGCTGCCATCGACCCACTCGGACGCGCGCGGCAGTGGTGCTTTGACCCGCGCGAAGTCGAGCGGAGCGAGTTCGACGCGCTCCGCCTGCACCTCAGCGTCGAGCGCTCGAAGCAGCGGCTCGGCCGATTCCCATTGGTCGAGGGCTCGCTGGAGGTTGGGGGCGATGCTTCGGGCCGACGCGAAACGAAGACCGTCGCGATGGACGACTGCGAGTTCTCCGTCCCGCGTACCGTTCTCGAGAGTAGCTAGACGCATGGCGAAACCCTAATCGCAGTTCGGCCAGGTGCCCAGGGGGCGCGTTCAAAACTTTCAGGCGACTAGTCCCAGCGTTCCTTCCGGTACCAGGCAGCCGTGAGCCGCGCACCCTCCTCAAAGGTCACGCTGGGAGACCAACCGAGCTCAGCTCGGGCCCGCGTGGAGTCCACCTGGAAGTGCTGCATCAAGAGCTCGGGAAGCTTCTCTGGGGTAAAGATCATCACCTTGTTCGTCAACTTGCCAAACAGCGCCGATCCGGCTGCGGCGGCCTGAACAATCGGCGTTGGGATGTTGGGGGTGGCCCACAGGCGTTGCCCATAAGCTTCAGCGATCGCCTGCGCCATCGTTTCGAATGAGTAGCTCAAACCGTCATCCAGGAAGTAGGTCGAGCCGGATGGCACGTCCGCTTCGACTGCTCGAAGGCAGGCGTCAGCGCAGTCCGTTGCGTAAATGAGGGACATGGTCTTCATTGACCCGCCCAGACGAAACGCCATGCGAGTTCTTCGCACCATTTGAAAGAATGCGAGGATTTCGTCGTCGCGAGGACCGTAGATGGCCGGTGGACGAAGCACCACGATGGGCATGCGCGACTGCAACTCAAGCAGCGCGCGTTCACCAGAGAGTTTGCTGGTTGAGTACGGCGTTACGGGGTTGGGCGGGTCCGCCTCTCGATGAGGCCTGCCCTCCACGCCTAACCCCATCACGCCCGCCGTGGAAACATGAACGAAGCGCTTGAGCGCTGGTGACTGAGCGATCACAGAGTTCGCCAGGTTCACCGTGCCATCGCGATGGACTCGTTCAAACTCGGCCAGGGTGCGTGCCTTGATTAGGCCAGCGCAGTGAACGACTGCATCAATTCCAGCCAGCAAGCCGTCGAGCGGACCATCCACCGCTCCTTCTACGAGCTCAACGCCAAGCGCCTTGAGGAAGCGGGTGTTACTGGTCTTGCGCACCAGACACACCACCTGGTGACCAGCTTCTTTGGCACGCTCTGCTACGTGAGAGCCTAGAAACCCGGATCCGCCTGTGACGAGAAGTCGCATGGCTCGTTATTGCGAAGCTGGGCCAGGCTGTAAAGCGCTAGATGCGTCCAGACGGGCCTCGCGTTAGCATGCGCCATGGTTAAGGCGAGTCGCTCCACCCTGACTCCCCGTTTACAGGGCAGACCAACCATCATTGTCGGCGCAGGCCCAGCTGGGCTTGCCGTGGCAGCCAGTCTCAAAGCGCGGGGACTACCTTTCGAGATTATCGAGCGGCAGGCCAACGTCGGCGCGTCGTTTCGTAGCCACTACCGAAGGCTGCACCTTCATACCGATAAGGCGCTGTCAGCCCTGCCGTTCATGCCGTTTCCAGAAGAGCTGCCGCGGTGGGTCCCGCGAGCCGACGTTGTCCGCTATCTCGAGAGCTACGCACAACGTTTCGATCTGCGCCCGCGTTTCGGGGTCTCGGTGCTCAACATCCAGTCGGATCCGGGAGGGGGTGTGCTGGTTGAGACGGACCACGGGCAACTGCAAACCGATTCTGTGGTAGTCGCCACGGGTTACAACCGCGTGCCCATCCTGCCAGAGTTTGAAGGGCTATCCAGCTTTGTAGGGCCAGTCGTACACAGCTCGAGCTACCTCGAGGGCGCCCCCTTCAGAGGACAACGCGTATTGGTAATTGGGGCTGGCAATAGCGGTGCTGAAATTGCGCTCGATCTGTGGGAGCACGGTGCGCACCCTCGGCTCCTGGTACGTGGCCCGGTGCATGTAGTACCGCGCGAGATCATGGGCGTTCCCTTGCAAAGGCTCACCCTCGCGATGAGCTTCCTCTCCGCTGAGTCGATCGATCGACTCGCTGCACCGATCAGCAGGTTCAGCCTCGGCGATTTGACGCCCCACGGCCTCATGACGCCGCAGCGTGGAGCTGCGGTGCTAGCACGAGACAAGGGTCGCATACCCGTGCTCGACGTCGGGACGATCGCACTCATACGCCAGGGTCTCCTTCCGGTACTTCCAGCGGTGCGACGCTTCCACGAAAGAAGCGTTGAGTGTGTGGATGGTCGAAGCCACGCAATAGAGGCGGTGGTGCTAGCCACAGGCTATCGAAGCGGACTCAGCGCGCTGCTAGACGACCAGAGCCTGCTCAACGAGAGGGAACTACCGAAGAGGCACGGAACACGGACCGATCACAACGTTTGGTTCATTGGGTTCTCAAACCCTCAGACGGGGGCGCTTCGCGAGATTGGCATCGAGGCTCAACGAATCGCCAAGGAGATCATGGAGGCTGCCGCATGAATCGGCTCCTTCATTGGCATCCTGTCGCGCTACCGGGCGAAATCAAAAAGGACCCATTTCCGTTCCAGCTCGATGGCAAGCAGTTCGTCCTTTTTCGTACCGTCAGCGGCCAGTTTGGCGCGATGCCACGCGCGTGTCCCCACAGGAGGGCCGACTTGGCCTCAGGCAAAGTGCGCGGGGAGGAGCTCCTATGCAGCTATCACGGTTGGGGCTTTCAGCCGACCGGAGCGATCCGGTCGCCAGGCAATCCTTCCCTAGCGCAACGAGCAGAATGTCTCGAGGTTACTGAACGCTATGGCGCACTCTGGGTGCGCGCGAGGAGCGCCCACACGGCCTTTCCGAAGCTGGACTTCAACGGTTTTGTGCCAACGGGGGTCTATCGGCATCGAGTCGCAGCGCCGCTCCAGCTGGTACTCGACAACTTCGTCGAGGTCGAACACACAAGCTTCGTGCACGCTCTACTCGGCTATGCAGCAGCCGATTTGGCCTCCGTAGAGGTTGCAATGAGCACCGGAAACGATTGGGTGCGCGTAGTAAACCAGGGGCGTCAACGCAAGCTCCCGCTGCCGATACGCGCAGCCTTCGGAATTGGCGTTACAGATACATTTGTAGACGATTGGACGACCTACTTTTCACCGATCTATTCGGTCTATGATCACTACTGGCTAAGCCCCGAAGGTAGCCGAAGGGAAAACGCGCTGCGGACCTTTGTGTTTTTTAACCCGATTGATGACCAGAACTGCGAGCTCTGGTCCTTCGCTGCGGCTAGTTCACGCTGGCTCAAGCTCCCTCTACTTCGTCACGGGCTCCGCGGCCTACTGCGGCTCTCGCTGGAACTCGAGGTCCGGCTCGACCGCCGGCAATTGGAGTCCTTGGCGGATAAGAACACCAGCATGCGCGGCATGAAGCTTGGCCGCTTCGACAAGGTCATGTGGGAAACACGCACCCGAGTAGCCTCGATCTACAATCAAACCCCGGGTGAGGCTGGGTAAAGCGGCTACGTCTCCAGCAGAAGAATCAACCCGGTTTTGCGAGTAGCCGCCTCCACAACACGACGTGCCCAAGCGTGGCGCTGGCTACCAAACCGGCCGGCAGCCATACGAACGGGAAGGTTGCGACCCATGTATTGAGCCTCTCGGGCTCGGTGCCAAAGGCGTGAAACATGGGCAGCGAGGCAACCGCTATTGCGACAATCGCAATCAACAACAAGGTGCCCAGCAGATTGAAAGCCAGCACGGCGAACCGAGGAAGCTCGCGACGCGTTACTAGGCTGTAGCCAGCCAATAGCAGGGCCGAAACTCCTGTAAGTATGTCAAAGTTCAGGCCCGAATAGCTCATTTGCTCAGGCATCGTCCCATCCCGCGCGGCTTGGTGCATGAGCAGCTCGAGTGGCAGTCGAAACCCATGAAAGCCAACGAGCCACACGATAGGCGTGGCTTTGGTCATGTAGGTACCCACCCGTGAGAATCCCAACCAGGTTGGTAACAGCAACGTAGGGATGAGTAGCAACGGTGCTCGCGGTGGCGTCGCATCGAAGTTCGCGAGAAATCCCGTCCCCGCGAGGGCTGCACTGAACGCGAACCAAAGACCTATCCCAACACCGACCCTCATCGTCGTCCGCAAACGAAGCGTGGGCGGCGCACTGCGATGGACCCAGGTGACAACACCTCCCGCAACCACGATCGCCAAGAGCGGTATTCCAAGTTGGACCAGGGCTGAGGCCGGCTTCATGGCTGCGCTCTTCGCACGGCGCGTGCCAGCGCCAACACCGAGAAACTGGGCTGCATAGGCGTATCTCTCGCACAACGACTGTTGGTTAAGCAACAGGTGCCGGTTTTCCGACAGGGCGCCGCGAGTCCGGTTCCAGGAACAAGATTGGTGTATGAGCGTAGCTCACGAATGCGTTCGCGATTTCTTGTCCTGCGTTCAACGGCCCGCTTAGCGGTAGGGAGGCGATTCTTGAGTCTCCGACCCTTCATTGCGCTGGTGGGCGGTTTAACGAACGCGTTCATGCTCAAGCTCTCATTCGCAGAGACGCACCAGAAAGCTGCTATCGCTATTTGCTTTGGCACAGCCTTAGTGGCTTTCTTCACCGAAGCTTGGCTACTACGTCGGTACCCTCTCACCGAGCGCTGGCTATTTGGCTCGCTCATGGCCACTTTGATAGCTATTGCTCTCGGCTCGCTCGTCAGCGGTGGGACACTCAGCCCGTTCTTACCGCTGATCTTCGCTCCCGTCGTGGTGGGTTTTGCTGCCTTCGGGCGTAGCCGTGAAACGCTTTGGCTGCTCGGCATGGGCGTGGTGATGACCGCTGCCCTTGCTGCACTGCCCAACTTCGCTGGTCTTCAAGGAGTACCAGCCCCATGGGGCCCACGAATGGTCGGCGTTAGTGCCTGTATGGCGCTGATGTTGCTGGTTACCGGGGTTGTTGGGCTGGTCGACGCACATGCCTCAGCTGCTGCTTCCCTCGAGGTCATGCGCAACGAGGCCGTGTTAGAGATGGAGCGGCATACTCGCAATATGGATCTGCTGAATGCTCGATTGGCGCATGAAGTAAAGAATCCACTTACGGCGATAAGGGGCTTGGTCCAGCTCATTGCCCGCAAGACCTCTGACGAGCGGGACCGCGAACGACTGGCCGTCGTTCAGGCCGAAGTTGACCGAGCGTTGGACATGCTTCGGTTGCAGATAACGATGGCCAAGCCGCTGGGAGAGCTCGAGCGAACAACGATTAATACAAAGGCGCTGCTCCGAGGGGTGATTGAGCTGTTACACGGGCGAGCTGCTGATCTAGGGATCGAATTGGCCGTTGATGGCGACGACGAGCCGCTCTTTGCGGACGAACCAAAGCTCCGGTCGGCGCTGGTTAACCTGGTTCTCAATTCACTCGCAGCCAGCGGCACTGGCTCGCGTGTGCTCTTGAGTTCTCGCAAGACTGAAGCTGGGACCCAGATCACCGTCGCGGACGAAGGCCGCGGCATGACCAAGCTTGAACTGGCTCACGTCGGGGAGCCGTTCATCACCAACACGGAAGGTGGCACAGGTCTCGGGGTGTCGATCGCGCGCAGCATCTCGGAGCAGCACGGAGGCAAGCTTACGTTTATTAGTGAGCAGGGCGTCGGAACCACAGTAACGATCGAGATTCCAACATGGCAAAGCTGCTAATCGTCGATGACGAGCCCGGTGTGCGCTTTACCTTGAAAGAGGTCGCGCAGGAGCTCGGTCACACAGTCGTTGAAGCTCGCAATGGGCGTGAGGCATTGCAACAGGTGACCGACGAGGTGGACCTCGTCATTACAGACTTGGCGATGCCGGAGCTTGGTGGGCTAGAGCTGCTTGCTGAGCTTCGCGCTCTGTTTCCAGATCTTCCCGTCGTACTTCTCACCGCCCGGGGCAGCGAGCGGGTAGCGGTTCGCGCGATAAAGGGTGGCGCCTTCGACTATGTCACCAAGCCCTTCGACGTTGACGAGTTGGATACGGTGATAACGCGGGCTCTCGATCTAGCCAGCTGGAAGAATGATGCGCGCGCGGCCGCGCTTCAGGCTCAACTAGGGCGGCCGCTAATAGGGTCTTCAGCTGCACTTCGACGTGTCGTTGACCGGGCTCTCAAGTTCGCTAAGCGTGAGGCGCCTGTGCTCGTAACGGGTGAGACTGGGACGGGCAAGGAGCTACTCGCATTGTTACTCCACTCAGGCAGTCCGCGTGCTCGTGGCTCCTTCATTCGTTTCAACTGTGCAGCAGTCGCCGAGGAGGTCGCCGAGAGTGAACTATTTGGGCATGTCCGCGGAGCCTTTACTGGGGCGAGCCACAACCATCGAGGCTTCTTCTCTCAGGCTCATGGTGGCACTCTGGTACTCGATGAGGTGGGAGAGCTTCCGCCACGCCTCCAGCCAAAGCTGTTACGTACTTTACAATCGGGAGAGATCCAGCCCGTCGGCGCTGCTTCGATAGAGCGGGTGGACGTACGAGTAATCGCCTGCACGCACCGAAATCTTGCCGAGGAGGCGCGCCGCGGGCAGTTTCGCGAAGATCTCTACTATCGACTAGCGGTGCTCGAGCTGGTGATGCCGCCCCTCCGCGAACGGCAAGAGGACATACCTGCGCTCGCGGAGTTCTTCGCCCGTGAGTCCGCCGCGAAGTTCGGCTTGGAGGGTGTCACGATCAGTGAAGAGCTCGCTGCTGCGCTCAGCCAAAGGCAGTACCGCGGGAACATCCGCGAGCTCGAGAACCTGGTCACACGATTGGTTGCGCTATCGGAGGGTGGACCACTTGAGCCTCACTTATTGGGGTCGACAAGCAAGACGGCTACGTCCGCGCCAATAAGCTTTCGGGAGCAAGTAGAGGCTTTGGAGCTTCGGCTGCTGCGCGATGCTTTGGGACAAGCTGGCAACAATCAGTCAGAGGCTGCACGGCTCCTCGGGCTTTCTCGCGCAACCTTCCTCGACAAGCTGAAGCGATACAACCTTTGGACGTACAAAGGGGACTAGCCGCTAACGCCAGTGGTGGATGGCACAACCGGCAGGTGGACTGGCTTTGACAGCGGGTAGAACTGCTCCGCCCAACGTCGATAGCGAGCAATTGGGCCGTCTCCCTGCGCGAGCGCAGGACGAGCCACATATTGCTTGTGCTTCCAGATCACGAAGTCCTGTTCAACATCATTGGCTAGCGCTGCAAACGCTTGCCTGAGGTAGATGGTCTCCACGAGTTTGGTAAGCAGCCGGGGCCGGCTAACCCAGGCAAGGAGCGGGTGGAGACTCTGACTTGCTGCAAGGCGCTTCACAGCAAGAGCTATGCGCAGCTCGAGGTCCATCTCTGCGCGGGGAGTAGCGAATACGAAGGAACGAGCCTCCAGGCCCACCTTAGGAATCTTGATGTCCACCATCGAGTGCCCAAGCCCTCGAACCGTCACTTCAAACTCCGCGTCGAGGCCCCGCGAGCCGCGAGCCAACCCGAACGGATGATGCATTGAGTAGCGGGCCCGGAGGACAGGCCCCTCGAGCTCGAGCTCTCCTCGCATTTGAACATGCGAGTAGCCGTGAACGACGCTCAGATGGCCGAAATCTACGCTATTCTCTGTGGTGTCCTGAGGATGCCCGCGAAGCCGATAGTACTTTGTCAGCAGGGGCGAGTAGCTTGCGTCGTCTAGGTTTGGCAACGTGAACGTGGGGGGGCCACCGTTCGGGTCCAGGAAGATGAGGACCACACCGCCCGTCTCACGCACGGCGTTCGTCGCGACAGAGACCTTCGGTGGCTTTGTGTCGTAACCGGTCGCCACACAAGCACCGTCCACACCGAAGCGGAAGCCGTGGAAAGGACAGCGCACGGACTCCCCAACAACGGTGCCACCGTGGCCCATATGCGCGCCGAGATGTGGACAGATGGGATCCATCGCGGAGAGCGCTCCGCTCTCCGTCCGCGCAAGGAGCAGTTCCCTACCCCCAAGCGTCCGAGTTTGCAGGGTCCCTCGCGCAAACTCGCTTGAGAAGCCCACCGCATACCATCCGGTGGGGTATGGAGGGAGCCGCGTGGTATCGCCTTCCGTGCTGGCCATCACTGTTCTTAACTCTGATAGACCCTAGCTGGCAACGGTCTACGGCGCTCCGCGTTCGGCTTGAGTTAGCAACCGTTCTGCGTCCGCAGCGCCGATGGCGTCAAACTTGGGATTGCGCGCTAGAGCCGACTTTAGAAGGGCTATCCCGCGTTCGGTTTCGCCACGGGCTAGAAGGATTGCGCCTGCATGATACTCAATAGCGGAATCAGGCGTCTTGAGCGCAAGCATCTGGTCGACAAGCTTTGCGGCCTCCTCGAGCTCATTGGCTCGATACAGCGCAAACGCCAACGCATCAGCTGCGTAGATACCTCCTCTGGTCTTCAGTTCCTTGCGCGCGAGTTCAACTGCAAGGGCTGGCTCACGATTGTGTGCGGCTAGGAACTGCGCGGTGGTCCGCGGATCTTCCTCACGGCCTGCAGAGATCAGCTCGGCAAACACCGACTCGGCTCGTTCGGGCTTGCCATCCGCAACGAGCGCGTCTCCCAACCGCCACCGTAGTTCGATCGATTCGCTTTGCTTTACTCCCTGCTCGAGCCAGCTAACCGCGCGCACTGGCTCCCCTTTCGCCAGCGCTACCTTGCCTTTGCCAAGCATGGCATGAGGGTAGTTCGCGCACTCCTTCAGGGCGCTGGCGTAGCCCGCATCAGCGCCGTCGTAGTCCCCGAGGTGAAAGAAGAGGTTAGCCGCCTGCGTTAGGGCGTAGCAGCGTGGCTCCGGATCCGCGGGGTTGTTGCCAATTTGAATTGCTTGCTTCCAAGCCGCCTTAGCCTTGTCCACATCACCATGCAGCCAGGCCAAATGAGCCGCCCGGGAGAACGCTGGAACAGCAGGCTTGAGGTCGAGTAGCTTGTCTGTGGTCGCTAGCGCGGCCTTGTACCGACCGAGCTCAAGTTCGGCATCTGAACGATTGGCGAGCGCGATCAAGTCCTCCGGGGACTTGGCCAGTGCACGCTCGGACGAAGCCAGCGCCTCCGCGAACTTGTGCTCATTGAGCTGAGTCTGGCCGAGCAGTCCAAGCGCCAGAAAGTCATCCGGGTCCCGCTCGAGCAGGAGCTCGGCTACGGCTTTTCCGTAGGCGTAGTACCCTGGTTCCGCATCATTGCGGGCCTTTTGCACCCACGAGCGCCCAAGCAGAATCCAGTCGTCACGACCGTCTGTCTGCTTGACCTTCTGCTGGTAGGCGCGGATGAGCACGTCGGCCTGCGTGTTTCCTGCTATTTCCTCAAGCGCGCGATCCCGATTTGAGCCTCCCGCCTTGATGGGAGCAGCGCTGGTTACAGAAATGGAGGTCGTTTGAGCACCGACCGAGTTTGCGGTGGAGGTCAGGCTCTCCTCCGTACTGCTCTCACACCCCACGAGCGCTGCCGACGCTGCCCACAAGGCGAACAGGGAATTCCGACCGATCATCGAGCGCCTTACGTGTGGGGAGCCCCGGCGGTTGCGTGTAACCACACAGTGGATCCGGCGCTGGGGCTGTGGAGTACTGTGGTCGGCATGGTTGGTCGTAGGTTTGGTCACTGGGCGATGGTAGCCGGTTTGTGGAGTTGCTCTCCCTCCGGCGGCGAGCAGTCGCCGAGCAATGCCGCAAGCAACTCAGCACCTCTGCTCACAGCGTCCGCGGTTGCAACCGTAGTGCCTTCTGCGTCCGCGTCGCTCCGAGCTGAGGTCGAATCAGTATTCCCAGTGGATAACCAACCGCCGCTACCTTTGGCTGAGCGCTACTGCTCGGTGTTGCACGACCTACCGGTCATGCGCAGACGGGAATGTTGCGACGACAGGCGCGAGGCGCTCTTCACCAAGGAGTGCAGCCGCATGCTCAGTTATTCGCTTCGAAGCGGCGCTACCAGTCTGGCAGAGGACTCCGTGGCAAAGTGTGAGGCAGCGTATCGTACGCAACTCGAAGGCTGCGGATGGGTTGGAGCCGAGCCGCCTCAAGCACCCACTGAATGCCGTGAGCTGCTCACTGGAACCCGAAAGCGCAGTGAGCTTTGTCGCAGTAGCCTAGAGTGTGCGGTCGGAGATAGTTGTGCTGGTCTTTCAGCGACCAACGCTGGGGTCTGTAGCGCGCCCAAAGCCGCAGGAGGCATGTGTCAGACTGCAATCGACAGTCTTGCGACCTATCTGTTCAACGGTGACGCCTCGCACCCTGAATGCGCAGGCGTGTGTGACAAGCTTCGCTGTCGCGATGCAGCAGCGATAGGCGCTACTTGCAGCTCGACTCTCGAGTGCGGCGCGGGCCGACGTTGCAGCAAGGGAACCTGCGTCAACGGGCCCCTCGCAAGCTTGTCACAGCCATGCTCCGATGACCTCCCTTGTGCCGAGGATCTGCGCTGTATCGACCGCACTTGCCGCGAAGCTCAGCCCGAGGGAGCACCGTGTACATCAGACCTTGCATGCCTTGGCGGCTGCGACTCAGGTAAGTGCGGCAAGCGCTGTGTGGTAGCGAAGACCCCCGACTTCTCGAAGGCTCTATCACCGCGCTCAGCCTCACCACCGGCGCCCCGACGCTGACGGTCGAGCAACCACGCTTCTTGTTGACGCGTAACGATCCCACGCCCCTATGCGCATCATTACTTCAGTACTTGCGTGCCTGAGCTGCCTGCCCTGGGCTGGTATGGCTTGGAGCCACGATGAGAAAGCTCCGCCAGAGCCAGAACCGGAAGAGTTGCCTCCACCGGATCCACACCCAACTCACCCTGCGCCAGTAACGGTTCGCGTGGAAGGACAGCGTAGACCTAGTTCCGCGAGTGAGCTCGTCATCGACCGCGACTTGGTTCGCGCGGCGCCCCACAAGACTGGCAGTGACGTACTCACGGTAGTCCCAGGCGTTTTTATCACTCAGCACAGCGGGCAAGGCAAAGCCCATCAGATTTTTCTACGTGGCTTTGACGCTGAGCACGGACAAGACGTTGAGATCTCAGCCGGCGGTGTACCCGTCAATGAGATCTCCAACATTCACGGCCAGGGCTATGCCGATATGCACTTCGTCATCCCCGAGGTTGTGCGCCAAGTCCGTTCCTTGCCTGGCACCTACGACGTGCGGCAGGGGGACTTCGCCGTAGCGGGGTCACTCCAGCTCGACTTCGGATATGACGAGCCGGGCTTTACGGCGTCGACTACGCTTGGCTCGTTCTTCGAGCGGCGCCTGCTTCTCGCCTATCACCCGGCCTCCTTCGACCAGGAGACCTTCGTTGCATTCGAGGCCCAAGCGACGGATGGATTTGGGCCCAATCGCGCAGCGAAGCGAATGAGCGCAATTGGGCAGCTTGGGCTCGACCTAGGCGAGGCTGCGCACCTGCGGGTGCAATCCTCCTTTTATGCTGGACGCTTCGACTCCGCCGGCGTGGTTCCACTTGCGAAGCTGCGGGATCCCGAGTTTGACCCCTTCACGACGCTCGATCCGAATCAGGGCGGGGATTCAATGCGAGTGCAGGTGATCGCAGAGATTACCCAGCAAACAGATGACGCCTCCCGAGACAGGTTCAGCGTTGCGCCCTACTTCATTGCACGCGACCTGCGACTTCGGCACAATTTCACTGGCTACTTAATCGATGAAGTCAACGGTGATGGTACACAACAGACCAACACAGCGAAGACCGTTGGGCTGACGGGGCGCTACGCGCATCGCTTTGACTGGCTATCGCCCCGTGACGAGGTTGAGTTTGGCGTGGTCGCGCGCAGCGACTGGATCGACCAAACTCAAGTCCGGCTCTCCGGCGTGAATGACCGGGTCACCGCCAACTTGGTCGACGCCGAGGTACGCGGTACGAACCTCGCGGGGTACGCGTCGGCTGAGCTCCACGCTTGGAACCGGCTTCGCATCAAAGGGGGGCTACGCGCCGACGGTCTGTTCTTCAGCACGTTGGACGGAGTGCGCGAAGATTCCGGTGCTGAGCGGAGTTCGATGGGCTTCCATCTTGGACCGAAGGTCACCGTGGATGTGCTCGCGACCACTGGGCTCAACTTGCTCGCTAGCTTTGGTACCGGTTTTCGCAGTCCGCAGGCGCGAAGCTTGGCGAACGCTGAACCTACCCCGTTTACAGAGGTGCTGTCTTTTGAGGGCGGTGCGCGTTACAGCACAGGCCAGGACCTGACGGCGTCGTTGGCGGCGTTCCATACACGCCTCTCCAACGACCTCGTTTTTGATCAGGCGCTTGCGCGCAATGAGCCTGTGGGCGCAACCGAGCGGACCGGTGGGGTTGCCACTGTCACGACAAGGCCCAACGCCTGGTTTGTTTCGCAGGCCTCCGTCACCGTCACGCATGCAGCCTTCAGCGAGACGGATGCGCAACACAATGAAGGTGACTTACTCCCGTACGCGCCACAGGTCGTAGCCCGTTCGGACCTCGGTTTGGCACCTGAGCTTACTACGATATTGAACCGGGCGCTCGTTCTGAAGGCTGGCCTTGGTCTCTCGCTCATTGCGCGTCGGACGCTGCCCTTCTCCGAGCTAGGAACCAACATCTTCCAAGCGGACGCCTCGCTCGGATTGCGGTGGCAGGAAGTCGAGTTCAAGGCCGACGTCTACAACTTGCTTGATGCTCGTTGGTTCGATGGGGAGTTCACCTATGCGTCAAGCTTCGAGCCGGGTGCCGCTTCGCAATTGGTTCCACAACGCCATGTGTCGCTCGGGGCTCCTTTGACGTTCTTTGCAACAGCGAGCGCCTACTTGTGACGGCAACAGCCGACAGGAACTACCCAGCGTTCGGCGCTAATCCTCGAGCCGCTTTGCCTTTGCGGCACGGCTGGCTTCGCTTGAAACGATGAGCACCGGCACTGGTGAGAGGCGTGCGACCTTCTCCGCGACGCTGCCAATCAGAAGGTGATCCAGACCTGTGCGCCCATGAGTTCCGACGATGATGAGGTCCGCCACTCGATCTTTGGCAACCTCCAATATCTTGCGCCATGGCTCACCTCCAAGAATCACACCTTCGGCGCTTGGTGAGCTTTGTCGAACCGTAGCTACTAGAGTATTCAGCTGATCCTTCGCGAGCGTCTCCATCTCGTAGCTGGGCCACGACAAGCCTTCCGCGTAGAAGTACCCCACAGGGACCGTCATACAGACGTGGAGCAACGTCAGTTTGGCTTGGAATGCCTTCGCCATCGTCAATGCCAGTTCGACGGCGGGTTTTGCGGCTTCGCCAAAGTCCACGGGGACCAGGATGTTGTTGATGTCGGTCATACTCTGGACTGAGCAAGCTGCGGGCCAGCCCCGGAGCAAGCTTATTGCGCATGACATCGGGAGCCCGCACGCAGGGTTTGCACTTCCGCGCAGCGTGAGATTGCAGATGCTCGGACTAGCCCCCAATCCCAAGCGGCAGACCGAGGCCCCACCAGACCAGCAAAAGAGCAGTCCAAGCCACGATGAAGGTCAGTGAGTAAGGCAGCATCGTCGCTACCAGGGTTCCTATCCCGGCGCTTTTTACGTAGCGGCGCGCATACATCACGACCAGCGGAAAGTACGGCATTAGCGGGGACACGACGTTCGAAGTTGAATCGCCAATGCGATAGGCTGCTTGAATCAGCTCTGGGGATAGGCCAACGCTCATCAGCATTGGCACCAGAATCGGCGCCAGCAGGGCCCACTTTGCACTTGCTGAGCCGATGAAGAGATCAAGGGCAGCTCCCACGAACACAATCGCTACGATGGTAACGGCTGGCGGCAGGTCCAGAGCGCGCAGCCCCAGCGCGCCCTTGAGTGCGCAAAGGGCCCCAAGGTTGGAGCGCCCAAACGCCTCGATGAACAATGACGCAAGGAAGGCGAGCACTAAGTAGTAGCCCATATCCCCCATCGATTTGGCGGCTCCAGCGATCGCGTCTCGATGGGTCTTGATGCTCCCCGAGAAGCCTCCGTAGGTAAGTCCGGTCAGCAAGAAGAATAGGAACAACAGTGGAACAATCGCCACCATCAGGGGCGCGTCAAAACTGCTCAGTGAACCTGATGGGGAGCGTAGCGCGGCATGCTCTGGGACCGAGACCGCTGCAATGGCGGCGACGAATAGGCTTGCGACGATCATCGTTCCGTAGAGCGCTCGGCGCTCCCGCGAGCTAAGCCGCTCCAGCGTGTGCGCGTCGGCTTCATCGCCATCGACGGTTGTTGCCAGGAGCCGCGGCTCAACCACGCGATCGGTAATCCACCAGCCGAGTAGCACGATGACCACGCAGGACGCGGTCATGAAGTACCAATTGCATAGTGGGTTGACGACCCGCCCTGGCTCGAGAATTTGGGCCGCACTCTGGGTAAAGCCCTGAAGCAGAACGTCGAGCCCGCTGGGCACAAAGTTTGCCGAAAATCCGCCTGAAACGCCCGCAAACGCGGCGGCGATACCTGCTAACGGATGTCGCCCCGCTGCACGAAAGAGCGTCCCTCCGATGGGGACGACAAGGATGAACCCTGCGTCACCAGCACTATGACTTACGATCGCGACGAATATCAAGGTAGGCGTCAATAGCCAACCTGGAGTGATCTCGAGCAGCCAGCGCACAGCTGCGCGCACGAGCCCAGCGCGCTCTGCCACACCCACGCCAAGAAGAGTGACAAGAACCACTCCCAAGGGATGAAAACCGGTAAAGGTCTTCACCATACCTAGCAGGCTCGTCAGTAGGCCTTCCCGAGTGAGCAAGCTCTTTATGACCAGCGGCTCACCACTTCGGGGGTCCACGACATCCCAACTCACAGGCGCGAGAGCGGCAGAGAGAAGCCAGGTTAGGAAGAGCGCTCCAACAAAGAGCGCCGCAGGGTCGGGCAGTTTGTTTCCCACGCGCTCAACCCACGCAAGCCAGCCTCGCTTCTCCGCTGCCATGCGGCCAACGTAGCTAGGTTGGCTGTTCAATCACTACAGAAGAGTGGGCAAAGCGAGCGCGTAGCCGAATCACCTCTCCGGTGGCAACCCACCGCGGGGCCGATTCGAGCCACAACCGTGTCAGCCATGAGTTGGTTGGGGACGCGATGCTTGGCCGCGTCGAGAGGGTGATCCCAGGAGCCAACGCGACCTCGAAGTAGCTCACCACAGCGTCGAAGCGACCAGCCGCGTTGGCCATGAGCGTGAAGTCGGTGGACGACACGAGAGGCGTTTCAAAGTCGACCCCGCCGACGAGCACCGGTTCAGACAGCTCGCGCAAACATGCGGCCTCTCGTTGCTCAAAGGATGTGGCAAGCGACTCCTTGGTAACTTGGGCCAGCACACTGAAGTCAATCCCGTAGTCTCGGCTCCAACGACTCGTGTTACCTGCGCCAAAGCGATGGTAGTCGGCTAACTCATCGGGCACGCTAGCCAAGTAAGCGTATACGCTTATCTCGTGCGGTATGATGCGTGCATCTTTGGTAAGGAGGCGCTTCTTGGCATCGGCAACGATGTCAACGATGTGCTCACCAAGCGGGTCATTCCCGATGGTCTCGGTCACCAGCAGCGTTGCTCTGGTTGGAAGTTCCAATCGAGTAGACCAGCCTTGTAGCACCGTCACGCGATCCGCTACCCCGTTGGCCCGAGCGAGCTCTCGAACGGTGCCCGCCATCGCTGAAGCCTCCATGGCATAGACATGCTTGGCCCCCGCAAGCGCCGCGCCCACGGCCATGACCCCGGTGCCGCTGCCAATATCGAGCACGATATCATCGGCCGTTACTTGCGCACGAATCGCCGCCAGGAATTGCTTGGTACGCAGCTCATCATCGAGCAGTCCAATATGGGTCGGGAAGTGTGCCCAGGTACCCTGGTCTGTCTTTTGGATTGGCGTGTCCGCGCCGAGGAGTAGCCCATTGTCAATCAGTAGCTTGAGCGTTGCCGCGATCTCTGCAAAGTCTCTGCGGCTCCGAGCAGCTACACCATCGACCAAGGCGCGTATTGTCGATGGTTCGGTGCAGGCCGCCAGCAGGGCCAGGCCGTGCATACCGACCTCCACGGTTTGGCCATCTAGCGTGGCGGTGGCATCGCCCGCTGAACGCAACTCGAGATGGATGCGCTCGGCGCGTTTGAGCATTGTGTCGGGCGCAGGAGCCTGCGGCGCAGATGCCTCCGGGTGGCCGTTGATGCTCAAGCTTTGGGGGCCTGCATGGTTAGTGCGCCCAGGTAGTCACGTTTGCCGACGTCGACCCCGTTGTGACGGAGCAAGGCGTAGACATGGGCGAGGTGGAAGTAGAAGTTGGGCAGGAAGTGCTCGAAGAAGTAGTCCGCGCCGGTCATTGTCTTTCCCTCCCAACGCGGTTGGCTGATTGCGCGGCCGGCGGCGTCACTGAAGTCCGCCTCAGTTACGCTATCAAGGTATTCAATCACCGAGTCGATGCGAGCTCGCAGCTCAGCGATCGTCTTCTCGTTGTCGTCGTGCTTGGGCGCCTCTTTGCCGGTTAGCCTCGATGTACCTAGTTTGACGGTGTCGCAAACGACCTGAACCTGTTTGATGAGCGGGAACTGATCCGGCGAGAGCCGCGCCGTTAGTAGGCTATCCGGATCGAACTTACGCGCAGCACCGAAGGCAACAGCCTTGTCCAACCAAGAGCCAACTTGCTTCAACTGCTTCTTCATTTGCAACAGCGGGCGGTAAAACATCGTGCAGTGGTAGCCGATGTTGCACGTCTTGGCTTGCTTCATTCCGCCGAAGGCGGCTGCAGCAAACAGGATGACTCCTGCCCTCCTCGGGAAAACGGCCGTCGTTAGACCTGGCACGAGTCACGAGCTCCCTCATCGATATGCAGTAAAGACAAGCGCCCACCGAGCCGTAGCTGGGTGGGCGCTCAGAACCGAAGGTTTACTCAGTTCGCCGCGGCGTTGTGCGTCGAGGCCGAGAAGCTCTCCCAGGGAGCGTTTGCGTAGGGGAAGGTGTTCTTGTTTGGTCCGTCACCTGCTTGATTCACGCCATCGGGGACCGGAGCGGCAAGCCTGCAAAGCAGGAGTGAGAGCTCAACGTCCGTTACGTCCGGATCGAAGCCGCCGGGGGGAAGCGCCCGACCGTTGGGGAAGCCACCCGGGGTGCCGAGATCGACGCGCAGCACGTCGCCGATGCTGGTGATGCTGTGCGCACCAGGCGTCGGGATGTTGTTGAGGTTGATGACCTCGATGATGTCGGTGCGGTTTGCCTTGAGGACGTTGATACCACCGCCGGGAACACAACCAGCGAGCGGTCCGCCGTTCGCGTAGAAGCCAGCGAACTCGGCATCACGGACGATCACCGGATTGAGGAAGTAGGCTCCGAAGGTGCCAAGATCGTCCGAAGGACGCAGACGGTTCCAGCGGTCTTTGTCTTGCAGACCAATCACCGCTTCATTGATTAGGGGCAGGCCCAAACGCGAAACCTGACGCCACGGACCGAAGCCGTCGTTGGTTCCATCCTTGCGCAAGACGGTGGTCTTGCGACGACTGGCCGAGGCCCAGACGCCAACGGTCTGTGCGTTGCTCGGTGTGCCGTCGTTGGCGATGGCTCCGCCGTTGGCCACGGTGAGGGGGATCTCGAGCGCGATGGCATTGACGTTGGTGAAACGAACGCTGTCTCGAGGGTTACCGCCGATGACGCTGCGCAAACCGGCGAGATCAAAGACCGCGCCCAAGTCCACGTAGAACGGGTCATCGCGCGGACCAGCAAATACCCGGCCTTCGCCAGCCCCGAGGCTGGTGATAACCGAGGTCGCCGGGTTATCGACGAAGTACTGCTCGTAGGAGGTACCGTTCGGGATCATGTAGGCGATCGCGTTGGTGCGAGGTCCAACGTTGGGCGGCGCAACGGGTGCGTCGCTCACGAGGACAACGGGCGCTTGACCGGCAACGATCTTGGTCACGCTGTAGGTCTGAGCGAAAGCGCCGCCGCCCGAGAGCTGGGCGAAGAACTCTTTGCCGCCGCCTGGGGGTAGAGCCAGGTCTGCTACGTCCACTACAGGGTAAGGAGCCGACGAGAATTGGATCTGGTAGGTGAGCGCGTCATCGAGGCTGGAGGGCCCTCGTGCGATGTGAACCTCGTACAGCGCATCGTTGGCGAACTTCTTCCAGTTCGGCGCTGCATAGGGGACCTGAAGGCCGTTGTAACCGGCAACGACGACGAGATTGGTGCCTTGGCGCCAAGCCCAGAGGTCGGTGTTGTCGGTGTCGGGGTCGCTCGCGGTTCCGGGAGCTTCGGAGTGGCTCGAGGCGGAGGCTTCGAGCGTCACGGTGCCGAGCAACGCGGCCATCGTAGAAATAGCAAATAGGTTTTTAGCTCGCATAACTCGATTCCTCACTTAGTAATCAGGTAGACAGTCCCGTTGGCGGCGCGCGCATCAACCCAGCCGAATGCGTCGACGTCCTTGGCGCGATGAATGCCGCCAGGCTCGAAGTTGCTGGATAGATCGTTAGCGGCGTCACCCGTGAACACCGTGGTGTCGAAGGAGGTCGTGTCGACGACCAACGCAGCGGTGGTAAGCGTGGCAGCATCGAGCGCCGAGAGCCAAAGCTCCGACTCGTCGAGGCTGAGAGCTGCTCCCGCAGGGAAGCCAGCGTCATAGCTATCTACGATCGACGTTGGGGTGGTGCTGCCCGACGCCAAGAACAGCACGCGCGCGTTGGCTCGACCGGAGCCGATGGTGTCTACAACGTAGAGATCCCCATTCGACGCTACGGCGATACCGCTCGGGTCCACGAGCCCGTCCTCGATCAGTGCGGTAGCAGTCCCGCCACCGCTCGCAATCTTGTAGATCGCAGCGCTGCCGCTGGCCGAGCGACCAGTGAAGTAGAGCTGATCAACGTTGTTCTCGTTCCGCACCTCGAGGTTTCGCGGTGATAGACCCGCTGTGCCCGGTACGAGGGTCGGCGTGCCGCCTGCAGCTGGTACGGTGAATATGCCACCGCGATCAGCTCCCGCTTCATCCGCAGCTGAATCAGCCACGTACAAAGTTTCGCCGCTCGTGCTGGTCGCGATCCCGAAGGGCGCCGTGAGTGGACTGCCGGTGACCACCACCGTAGCTCCGCCCGCAGGTGACCCTTCAAAGATCCCTGGAGTGCCGTTGGCCTCCAAGCCTGTGAAGTAGATTGCATCAGCGTTGGGGCTTGGCGCGGCGTCAAAGACGACGCGACCTTCGCTTACCACGGCCACTGACGTGGGCCCTGCACCCCCGCCGCCAGCTGCCGTGCCGCCCATTCCACCCATGCCGCCCATTCCACCGCCACCGGGGCCGTTTCCGCCCCCGCCGTCCCCGCCGGCTTGTTCACCACCGCCGCCTGTCGGACCACCACCACCACCGGTACCACCGGTGTTTGTGTCGTCACCACAGGCCGCAGCAGCAAGCAGCCAGCAGAGCCCGAGGAGAATCGTTGCTCCTCCGGATCTGTTGATACCTGAACTCATTCGCAGCCTCCCAGATTGTCCTGGTTTCAAGAAAGGTCGGACACGAGGTGCCCGACACGCTGGCCCCTGGAACGCCCAATAGCGCCCCAACTGCCCCCGCTAGTGCGGACAAGGCTACAACTCGTGAGCAGGGCTTCCGGTTGCATTTCGGTGACTTTAGGGAGCTTTTGGGACCGATGCTGGCGCATTGACGGGGATCCGGCGGATCAATGTCAGCTGAACAGTATCGAGTCGGCTCGCAACGTAGGCGGGTGAACAACACGAGCGTGTTTCGTGTTACCTGCGAGGCAGAATGAAGCGTGCGCTAGTTACCGGCATCACCGGCCAAGATGGGTCTTACCTAGCTGAACTGCTCTTGAGCAAAGGCTACGAGGTTCACGGCGTGGTACGTCGTGCGAGCACGTTCAACACCGAGCGCATCGATCATCTCTACGTGGACCCCCACGAGGGCAATGCCAAGCTGTTCTTGCATTACGGAGATCTGAATGACGCTTCTTCCCTTCAAACGATCATTCGGGACGTAGCGCCAGACGAGGTGTACAACCTGGCGGCACAGAGTCACGTCCGTGTGTCATTCGACATTCCGGAGTACACGGGAGAGGTCACCGGCCTCGGGACTGTTCGCATTCTCGAGGCAATCCGCAAGCTTGGCATTCAGTGCCGCTTCTATCAGGCCTCTTCGAGCGAGCTTTACGGGAAGGTCGTTGAGACCCCTCAGCGGGAGACCACGCCCTTTCACCCGCGAAGCCCCTACGCGGTGGCCAAGGCCTACTCCTTCTACATGACGCAAAACTACCGTGAGGCTTACGGGATTTTCGCTACCAACGGCATCCTGTTCAATCACGAGAGCGAGCGCCGCGGCGAGACCTTCGTCACGCGAAAGATCACTCGGGCGGTAGGCCGCATCAAGCACGGGGCCCAGAGCGAGCTGTACCTCGGTAACCTCGACGCCAAGCGTGACTGGGGTCACGCCAAAGACTACGTGGAAGCAATGTGGCTCATGCTGCAGCATGAGGTCCCCGACGACTTCGTCATTGGCACCGGCGAGACGTACAGCGTCCGCGAGTTTGCCGAACGCGCCTTCGCGCATGTTGGTCTCGACGCGAAGGACTTCATCAAGATTGACCCTCGCTACTTCAGACCTTCGGAGGTCGATCTGTTGCTAGCTGACCCCTCGAAGGCCAAGCAGGTTCTCGGTTGGAAGCCAAAGGTGAGCTTCCCCGAGCTCGTCCAACGTATGGTCGACCATGACGTCGAGCTAGCCGCACGAGAGATCCGCGCACGCGGCTGATCCGCTTCGCAGCGCTCGCCGATTCGGCACCGTCTGCTACGTTCGTGCGGTGGCTCGCGAGCAGAACGGCATCACCTTTAGGCGCCAGCGTCGCGCGATCACGGCCGTGGCACGCTTCATCGCGGGAATCGCCGGCTCGGTGCTGTGCGGCAGTTTCGTCCTCTCGGTCCTGCGAGACCCCGCCGACATTGCCCGGGTAGCGTGGACCGAGGGCGCCGATCTGCTCGGCGCTTACGGTGGAGCGGGCCTGATCATGCTGCCGTTCATTGGGGTATTTACTGCCTACCTGCGGCGTGGGCGACGGGAGCTAGTGACGGAGCTTCAAGCTACGCCAATGGGCCTAACCGTTCGGCTCGCAAGCGGACGCACCCAAGAGATTCCACGAACAGAAATCAGCGGTGGCCACCAAGAGCACCTCGAAAAACACCGGCGTCGAGTCACCTTTACGCTCAATCGGGGCCTCGATACGGGTGACCAGATCGAGCTCGAAGGTCCAGAGGTGGACCTGCTGCCGTTGAGCAGTACGTTGGATGCAGTCCCTACAGAGATTTCGCTTTCGCGCAGCGGCTTAGGCATCGGTGCCGCTATCGCCTTGGTGTCGGCTACTTTGGGCGGCTACTTATCCAGCTTTGCCTTCTCGCTCGTTGAGGCGCGGGCCATCAGTATTCGAGTAGCAGACGCACAGACCGCGGACGCTTGGTCGCTTGCGTTGTTCGTAGCTTGCAGCAGCCTGGTTGCACTGAGCCTCAGCTTACTCACCTCCGCACGCAAGCTCCGTATCGGATTGGACGGCGTCGTGGTGGATACCCCGGTAAGGGAGCACTTCATCCCTGCAGCCGAACTTCGAGCGACCACCTTCTCTTCGTTGGGTCTGCGAATCGGACGCAAGCAAGGGCTGTCGTTCATCGTCCCCGCTCCAGGCTGCAGTCTTGAGACGCTCGCTGCCGCCGCACAGAGCGTGGAGCAACTGCGTAAAGAAGCAACCTTGCGCACCGAAGGCCCGCAGCTGAATTCGCTCGTCGGGCGCTGGCGGGAAGCGCTGTACTCAGGAGCCTTGGGCCCCAAAGGTTATCGGGAACGTGCGCTGCAAACGAGTGACCTTTCGGTTGCAATGCGGGAGCCGAGCCTCTCGCTAGACGCGAAGCTCAACTCGGCCCGCTTGATGCTGGCGACAGAAGGAGAGCCCGCGCGCATTGAGATCCGGCGCCTAGCCGCCAAGATGGTGCTCTCGCAGAACCGCGACTTGCTGCTCGAAGTGGCCTGCGAAGAGGCCATCGAAGACGATGGCCCAGAGACACAAGATAACTATCTAGAGAATCAGAGGCAGTTGTAATAGGATGCTGCTGAGTCGAAGCCGCAGGTCTTGTTGCTCGAAGTGCAATTGATCTGCTTCTTCTGACCGGCCTCACACCACTCCACCGTATTACCGCTGCATTGACCCGCGTAGGTCAATCCGCCACAAGGGTCGGTGGGCGGGGCCGGCGCTACACCCGACTCGTCAATCTTGGTCTTCAGCCAGCTCGATACGAGATCGACCCGAGCGAGGACCTGGATGCCACCTCCTGCCCCTGAGTTGACAGCGACGATCTTGTGGGTGCCGGGGACAACCACCGGGCCGCCGGAATCTCCGCTTTGGATGGTCTCGTTCGTTGCGTAGTCGAAGGGGTAACCGTAGGTCGAGCCCTTTTTGGTGACCACCGGCGGGCCAATGAACAACTTGGTGTACGAGGCAACGCCGTTGTTGATGCGCCCGATGTTCTGCACCTTGCTGCCGATCGTAACGCTGGTGGTTGCGATGGTTGGATAGCTTGTCAGCTGAATGGCCTTGTCGAGGAAGATCACACCAACGTCGTGCTGGTTGGGGTCCACCGATTCACTGTCGTTATTCCAATCGAGGACCTCGCCACGAATGCCTTTAGCGGTTTGGTTGTTGGCGAACGGTACTTTGATATTCCAACCATCAAAGCCATGCACGCAGTGACCAGCCGTAAGCACCAGCTTCGGCGCGACCACAGCGCCCGAACAAATGGAGCTGACGACACCGCCTTCTTTCATCTCAATGAGCGTCGCCTCAGGGTAAGCGGTGGCTTGAGTCCCGCCGATAATCGCATCTTCACGTTGCTCTTCGAGCTCGGCCTCTTCCTCCTCAATCTCAGCGCCGGGTGGTGCGCAGGCGACGATCAGGCTTGAAGCGAAAACGGTCAGGGCGAGCGACGAAAAGGCTAAACGCATGCGTGACTCCTTGGACTGTGTTCGCCCTTACGCATGTGGCATGCCATTAATCGCAATCGCGGTCGCCGATCTGCGCGCTTAGGGGGAACGGTTGGGCAACGTGGGAGGTCTTTCCACTCTGCTCGAAAGCGTCCAGCGACGTGGGATCGTTTGGCCTCATCGGCATACGAAGACCGTCATCCTGCGTGTCTATCGCCCTGGTTGAAGGCACGATCCACCTGAGTCTCACTTCGTTCTGACGAAAGGGAGCTTCAAGCAGCACGCTTCGGCTGATCTGGGCGACGGAACGCACAGTGGGACAACTTGCCGACGATCGCGCGAGACGTGCTTGGCGCGGGCACAGTGAGGTCGCTATCGCACATTGTTGGGGCCGACTCGCTTCGGCACAGTCATTCAGGTCCACTAGCTGCTAGGCTGGATTCGTTTGACAGCACCCCGCTCCACCGACACCCGCGCACTTCTCGGGCCTGGCATTGCTCTGGGCTCCGGCTTGATCGCGACCGTGGGCTTCTTTGCACTCAAAGGCCCTGCGCCCGAGGCGGGAGAGCTTCTTCGCTTCGTGGGGCGATTTCACACGTTGCTGATTCACCTTCCGATCGGCGTGCTTTTGCTCGTCGCAAGCGCCGAGCCGTTCACGTTGTTCCGAGCGATTCGGGAGCGCTTGGATCCCATGTGGGGATTGCTGCTTCCCTTCCTATCGGTGACGGCGTGCGTTGGCTTCACCCTCGGATTGGTACTGGCGTACCCCGGCGGCTTTCCTCCCAACCTGCTTGAGGCGCACAAGAACGGCACATTCGTAGGCGTGCTCGGCTGTGCCTTGCTACCGCTGGCCTGGTTGTTCGTTGAGCGCGGTGTTGCCCACATGCGACACGTTTACCGTGGGCTTCTGCTCGCGACGGTCACTGCCATTAGCCTTGGCGCGCATCACGGTGGCAGTATGACGCGCGGTGAGGATTACCTAGTAAAATACGCCCCTCGCTTCGCGCAAAAGTGGCTGGGTTACGAGCCGAAGGTCGCCAGTGAAGAGGCCGTTGAGGCGGTTAGCGAGCCGCTTCTATATGACCATGTGGTGCTACCGATCCTCAAAGCCAAGTGCGTAAAGTGCCATGGTGAGGAGACGCAAAAGGGCACATTGAGGGTGGATACGCTCGAGCGACTGCTCGCGGGCGGGGACACAGGGCCAGCCGTCATTGGAGGGCGCGGTGATACCTCCTTGCTTGTGACTCGTATGCGTCTACCGCGCAATCACGATGAACGCATGCCGCCTGCCGATGAGCCGGACGTCAGCGAGGCTGAGATTAGTCTCGTGGCGTTCTGGATCGATCGCGGGGCGAATGCGACGTTGCGCGTGCGCGACTCTCTGCCGCCCGACTCGGTGCGCGAGCTGTTGTGGAACACAGTGAGTGACCAAACTCCTGGTGCAACCACGCCCACGGCGCACTCGGCTACCTCAACCCCAACGACGCCAGCCGCGACCTCGGGAGAACCTGCTGTCGTTCAACCTTCGGGCGAAGGGGGCTACGTCTATCAAGACCATGTTGCACCTGTTTTGCGTGCAAACTGTGTGAGTTGCCACGGGGAGAACAAGCAGAAGGGCAAGCTGCGCGTGGATAGCTTGGAGGCACTACTGGCTGGCGGAAAGGGTGGTCCGGCGGTGATTGCTGGGATGGCCGACGCAAGTCCCTTGCTTCAGACAATGCGGCTACCGCTTGATCATCCCGATCACATGCCGCCTCGCAAAGAAGCTCAACCAACGAGCCGAGATGTCGAGCTAATCGCCTATTGGGTGGGCGCCGGGGCCTCACCAAGCCAGCCCGCCAAAGAGCTGCCGGCCAAGCTACGTGGCGCAACGAGCGCGCCGTCGGGACCGACACCAATTGCTCCGCGTACTACGCCGCCTACGCCCAAACCCTCGGCGAGCGCAACCGTCGCACCAAGCCCGTGGGCACCCACCGAACTCGATCCCGAGCCGGCCTTGGAACGCGTCCCGGCCAACGTGGAGCTGTTCGAGCAGGTTATTGAGCCGATGTTGGTCAAGCGCTGTGGGCTCTGTCACGAAGGTGCCTCAGGCTCCGGTGGGCTGCTGGTTTCGCCTTTGGCAGAGCTGCGCAAAGGTGGTGATTCGGGGCCGGCCGTCGCGCCTGGTCAAGCGGACCAGAGCTTGCTCGTCGCACGCGTCGTGCTCCCGCTCGACAGCGACGAGCACATGCCGCCGAAGGATTTGGCGCAACTGACGGTGGGTGAATTCACGTTGTTACGAACGTGGATCACGCGCGGAGCTAAACAGCACGACATCGCGGCTCGCGATGAGTTACCGCGTGCAACGCACGCCAGCGTGATCGCCTTCGCTGGTGAGGCGCCATCAACGCCAGCCGTCGCCTCTGCGCAGCCGAGCGCATCGCCGAAGCCGAGCTCCAGTGCGGCGACCATTTCGTCGAGCACGCCGAGTCCGATCATGCAGCCTCCAGGTGGTGGCTGCGCCGGATGCGTTGTTGCAGGGTCGAGCGGCCGCGAACTCGGGCTCGGTTTCGCTTGGGCATTCATCGGATTGGGGGCCCTACGGCGAAGACACCGCTCGATGGTTGCGTCCCAAAAGCGACGCGGGTAACGAATAGGCCCCAATCGGAGAGTTGTATGAGCGGCCATTCAAAGTGGGCGACGATCAAGCATAAGAAGGCCCTTGTCGATTCCAAGCGCGGCAAGATGTTCACCAAGCTCATCAAAGAGCTGACCGTGGCTGCGCGCATGGGAGGCGGAGACCCGAGCGGCAATCCGCGGCTTCGCAAGGCGATTGATGACGCCAAGGGTCAGTCGATGCCGATGGACACCATCAAGCGCGCGGTTCAGCGTGGCACCGGCGAGATCGAAGGCGCCAACTACGAGGAGATCATCTACGAGGGAACCGGCCCTGGCGGGACGCTCTTCATGCTCGAGGCGATGACCGACAATCGCAACCGCACCGTCGCCGAGATCCGAAAGATCTTTGAGAAGAACGGGGGTGCGCTCGGTTCCAACGGGACGGCCGGTTGGGCGTTCGATCGCAAAGGTATCGTGATGGTTGAGAAGGCCAACGCGACCGAAGACCAACTGATGGATACGGCAGTCGCCGCAGGGGCTGACGATTACTCCGATAACGGGGATGAATGGCAACTGCTCTGTGATCCTTCCTCCCTCGAGGCCGTCTTGAAGTCACTGGCGGACGGCAAGATCGCGACCAAGTCCTCGTCCGTTGGCTACGTACCCAAGGCCAAACGCTCTGTCAGCGGCCGCGACGCCGAGCTGTGTCTGAACCTGGCAGACGCGCTCGACGACCATGACGACGGCCAAAATGTGTACGCCGACTTCGACGTCTCTGACGAAGAACTCGAGCGCATCGCTGGCGCGTGACGCGAACATGACCTCCTCCTTCGCTACGAAGGTGGACGTGCACCAGAACGGGACCCTCGTCGTACGCGACGATTGGGTCGCCCCTGAAGAGCCGCTGGAGATCCAAATCCACGGCTCCCCGCTAGCAGTGTTGATGCGAACGCCCGGAAACGACCTCGAGCTCGTTTCCGGGTTTCTTTTGAGCGAGCGCATCGTGGAGTCGTTCGAGATGGTCGAGTCGATCCGTCACTGCACTGCGGTGACGTCGCCCGAGTCGGAGGACAACGTCGTTCGAGTCGTGCTCAAGCCGGAGTGGAGAGCGAGTCACTCGGTTGTGCCGCGCAATTTCTACGCGAGCTCGAGCTGCGGAGTATGCGGAAAGGCCACCATCGAAGAGGCGTTGCGCACCACGAAGCTCGTAACCTCGTCCTTTGAGGTCGCAAGCTCAGTGCTGCAACAATTGCCGGCGCGGCTGCGCCAACGCCAGCCAATGTTCACCGAGACGGGTGGGCTACACGCCTGTGGCTTGTTCGATGCCGAGGGCACAGAGTTCGCTGCGTACGAAGACGTTGGCCGGCACAACGCTGTTGATAAAGTCCTCGGTTGTGCGGCACGCCGACGGCTGAACTTTAGCGACAAGTTATTGATCGTGTCTGGGCGAGTGAGCTTCGAGATCGTGCAGAAGGCCTCTGCTGTCGGGATTTCGCTGGTTGCCGGCATTTCAGCGCCGAGCTCGCTCGCGATACGATTCGGTGAAGCACTGGGCGTTACTGTGGTTGGCTTTCTGCGTGGTAGTTCAACGAATGTGTACTCGCGGAAGCATCGGGTGCGCTGAGCGTGTAGACTCCGGAAGTGCATCACGAGCACCTCGACTCCTTCCGCGAATCTCACGGTAGCTCGGCCTCGGTCGAAGCGAGTGAGCGACGCACGTGGATCGTGGTCGGTATCAGCGCCGTGATGATGGTGCTCGAGCTGGTCGTTGGTTTTGCTACAGGGTCGCTGGCGCTGTTCGCCGATGGCGTTCATATGGCGACGCACGTGGGGGCGCTGGGCATCTCTGGAGTCGCCTATTGGCTGGCCCGAAGGTGGGCAACGCACGAGGCCTTCACCTTCGGTACCGGAAAAGTCTACGCGCTATCCGGCTTCACGAGCGCCATCATTCTGTTTGGCACCGCCGTTTGGATGGTCGTGGAGTCGGTGTTGCGGCTTTGGCATCCCCACCCAATTTCGTTTGGGGAAGCGTTGCCGGTGGCTGTGATTGGCTTGGTGGTCAATCTCGTATGCGCGCTCGTTCTCGGTCACCACGACCATGGGCACGATCACGGTCATGGGCACGATCATGCCCATGGCCACCGACATACATCGCCAGCGGCAGCTCACGGGCATGACCACGCTGAGCACGACCACGCTGGCCACAGCCATCACGACCACGCTGGCCACAGCCATCACGACCACGCTGGCCACAGCCATCACGGCCACGCTGACCACAGCCATCACGGTCACGCTGACCACCATGCCGACAAGACGCCTGCGGAGGATCACAACCTTCGCGCGGCTCGTCTGCATGTGATTGCAGACGCGCTTACCAGCGTATTTGCCATCGTAGCGTTGGTCGCTGGCCGCTACTTCGGTATTGCCCTGCTCGATCCATTGGTGGGTATTCTCGGCGGCGTGCTCGTTGGCCGCTGGGCCGTTGGGCTATGCGGAAGCGCTGCCAAGCAGCTGCTCGACGTTGTGCCTTCACTGGCTGCGACGGAGGTCCTACGAAAGCGTCTCGAGTCGATCGATGACGTAGCGGTGGCGGACCTTCATCTCTGGGAGTTCGGCCCGGGGCAGCTTGGTTGCATCGTGAAGCTGGTCAGCGCCAAGCCACGTGAGGCCTCGTTTTATCGCGATGTCGTGCACGAGTGCATGAAGGTCCAACACCTCACGGTGGAAGTTCAACGCTGCCACGAGCATCACGAACCAGCCAGCGCGGTTGCTGAAGCCGCCTCAACGTGAAGCGCGGCCTTTGGATTTTACTACGTTCACGACCTGACCTTCACGAGCGACGAAGGAATTGGCGAAGAGGCCGCGCGCCTCTACCTCGACCGCGCGCATGAAGGTGTCATCATGGTCAGGCTCGTGATGGAAGATCGCGAGTCGCTTGACCTTGCCTGCCACGGAGAGCCTCACAGCCTCCTGCCAAGTCGAGTGCCCCCAGCCGATCTTGGTTGAGAACTCTTCATCGGTGTAGGTTGAGTCATAGATCAGGAGGTCTGCGCCTTCGATCAAGCCGAGGATGTTTTGGTCAGGCTTACCAATCACGTGCTCGGTATCGGTGACGTAGCAAACCGCGACGCCCTCCCCTTCAATCCGGTAGGCCGTTGCGTCATTGGGATGGTTGAGAGGGGTGGTGCGCACACGCACGCTGGAGCTGAGATTGAAGCTGTCGCCGGCCGAGAAGTCCTCAAACTCAAGATGACCGCGCATGATCTCAAGCGGTACTGGGAAGTTTGGTTCGGCCATTTGCCCGGCCAAGACGCTGCGAATACCGCCCAAGCTTGGCGGTAAATGCCCTGCGAGAATCCGAAAACTACGCTTGGGATCAAAGGCCGGAGCGAAGAACGGGAAGCCCTGAATGTGGTCCCAGTGGGTGTGGGAAAGAAGGAGGGTGCCTTGACGCTTGTCATCACGCAGCAGCGACGCGCCAAGCGGCCGGATGCCGGTCCCCGCATCAAAGATGAAGCGCTCATCTCCCACGGCGACTTCGACACAGGAGGTGTTACCCCCGTAGCGAAGATGCGTCTTCGCGGGACAAGCAATACTGCCTCGTACGCCCCAAAAGGTTACCTGCATGAGACCCGCGCGAAAGTCTACACCCTAGCCTCTTCCGAACAGCGGAAACTCGACGACGCTCCACGTGAAAAGCGCGTGAGAGAAGAGCACCGGGGCCAGTTGTTGATCCGAGCGAAAGCGAAGATATGACCAAACGGCTCCGCAGCCAGCAGAGGCAAGCAAGAGCACCGGGTTTAAACCCTGAGCGCCACTCAGCGCCCACATCGTGGCCACGTGAGCGGATGCGTAAAGCGCAACGCCGAGGAGGTTGCCCAGCCCAAGCCCTAGTCGCTCCTCGAGTGCGGCCGTTACTCCACCGCGCCACGTGAGCTCCTCGAGCGCGCCGATGGCGGCAGCGAACAGCGCAACCCAATGACGGTCCTCCGCAAACGGGTTGCCCAGCCGTAGATAGAGTTGCAAGACCCACTCGTAGCGCGGCTGACCAGGCGCCGTAACCAGCACGTGGAAAACGTAGGTGCTGCCGTAGAGGAGCAAAGTGACGAGCGCCCCGAACGTGAGATCTCCTCCGCGCGGGCGCAGATGCGATAGCTCTCCGCGTGCTTTGAGCCGGAGGATCGTGATCGCTCCAAGCACGACGTACAGGCCGAAGACCAAGCCAAACGGGCTACGGCCTGCGGTCATCGCCGCGCGGCTCATCACCCAGTACAAGGTGACTGTCGTCAGTAGGGTCACCAGCGCTGGGAAGAACCTATCCAGCGGACGTAGCCATGCCGGAAACGGAAGTTCCTCCACCTCGGACACCGGTTCATCGGCTGGAATCACCGAGGCTTCCGGCTCTTCTTCTTCAGAAGCAGTCACACGTTCTCCAGCAAAAGTTTCTGCACTCTATCGAGGATCGCTTGTGCCAGCTCACTTTTCCTGACGGTTTGTGACGAGTCCACACCAGCGCTGGAGACCAAGAAGGCTCGGTTGGTATCGCCAGCAAAGGCCTCTGACGCTGGATTTGCGACGACCAGATCAACGCCCTTCTTCGACAGCTTGCGGCGGCCCTCCTCGATGATGGCCTCATCCGAGCCGGTCTCCACCGCAAACCCGACCAACACAGGCCTCCGTCTGCCTGCTCGTGCCCCACCAACGGTCGCCAAAAGATCAGGGTTGGGGAGCAGCTTCACCACGAGCTCGTCGGCCGACCGCTTGAGCTTCTCCGAGGAGGGCCGTTCAAAGCGGTAGTCACCCACCGCGGCGGCCATGATCAGAACGTCCGCTCGAGCGAGGTCTTCTCCGAGCGCCGCGGTCATTGCCGCCTGCATCGAAAGAGCGCTTCGAACGTCCACACGCTCAACACCAAGCGGGGTCGGGAGCGCCACCGGCCCGGCAATCAACGTGACCCTGGCTCCGCGAGTTGCAGCCGCTTGGGCCAATGCAAAGCCCATTTTGCCAGTCGAGCGATTGCTGAGAAAGCGCACCGGATCGAGGTCCTCCACTGTAGGGCCGGCCGTCACCACCACATGACGCCCAGCGAGAGCCTGCGAAGTGCTCGCGTTGGGCACCGGCGCAAGCTGAGCAAGCAGCGCTTCAACGATGGCCTGCGGCTCGGCCATGCGACCTAGACCGTGATCTCCCGAGGCAACGACGCCCTCCACCGGCCCAACGAAGCTAACGCCGCGCGCTCGCAGCGTCTCCACGTTGGCCGCGGTGGCAGCGTGGTGCCACATCGCTGGGTGCATCGCCGGAGCCACCACGACGGGAACGCGCGCGGCGAGCACCGTAGCCGTGGCGAGGTCATCCGCGCGCCCGTGAGCCATGCGCGCGAGGAAGTCGGCCGTTGCTGGCACCACGACGATGGCATCGACGGCCGCAGCGATCTCAATGTGACGCTCACCGCCTTCACCATCGAAGGTCTCATCGAACACCCGCTCGCCCGTAAGCCCGGCGAGGGTCGCTGCGCCGAGAAACTGCTTTGCGGCGCGCGTCATGATGGGCACGACCTCCACTTTGGCTGCAAGCAGGCCGCGCGCGACGATGGGCGCCTTATAGGCAGCGATGCTCCCAGTAACGATCATCGCGATGGCTTTGGCGGACGAACGTGCGGCTGACTCCGTCATGGTGACTTGGCCTTTGGTTCTTTCTTCTTCGACTTCGACTTGTCTTTGCCTTTGTCCGTCTTGTCCTTGGAAGACTTTCCTTTTGAGTCCTCCGCCGACTTGGCGTCCTTCGAGGCAGGCTTCTTGGCACTCTTGTCGTCCTTCTTGTCGTCCTTCTCGCCAGCCTTTTCCTCGTCTTCAGGCTCATCTTCGAGCGGCGTCTTCTCGAAGCCGAGCTTCTTTATCCAACCGCGCTCACCGGTGCGACCATCCACCGCATTCCAAACCATGCCGCTCGCTGGGTCTTTGGGTTGGGTTGGGGGACCTTGGGTTATTACCAAGTACTCGTCCACGGTGTACTCTGCGTGCGAGTCCTTCTTCAAGCCGGGCTTGCGATCTTCGGGACCAGTTCCGACCGCGACAATCTGCGTAGTGGGCGGGTATTTCTCGCGCCATTTGGTGCGCTCGCCATACGCGCCATTGCGGACGAGCCGCGAGGAAGTCGCAACAAAGCCGGGTATCCCGCGCTGCGTGACCACCCGCTCGCCTTTGGGGAGCTTCTCCGAATCACGCTCCACCTCCTCGAACGGGAGGATCTCATCGATGCGACGGAAGTAACTCACCGTCTGTTTGCGCGCTGGCCCGAGGATCTCCGCTCGGACAACCCCACCGGCGACGCGCTCGTGAAGTACCACCGGGAAATCGAAGTTGTTTCGGAACCTGTAGGTGATGTTCGGATAGGAGACGGTCGCGTCGAGCCCCAGCGTTAGATAGGAGCTCGGCCGCGAGTGCGGGTACCGCTCGACGATCTCGAGGCCCGCAAAGAACACGGCGGCGTGCAGTGTGCCGGAGATTTGGCAGGTGCCACCGCCGAGACCGTCCACGAGTTCCCCTTGCGCAATCACCGTCGCGACGCGGTAACCATTGGCCTCGTCACGCGGGCCAACGACCTTGTTGAAGTCGAAGGTCTCGCCCGGCATCAGCACCAGACCGTCGAGCTTGCTGGCAGCCAATCGAAGATTGTAGGTGCGCTCCTTGGCTGGCCCAACGGAGCTGTAGCGCGTCTCAAAGAACCCAAGCACCTCGTCGAACTTGACCGCCTCGAGCTCTTTGGCGCGCCGCTTCGGAATCAGCTCCTGAACGTCGGCGTCGACGGTGGTTTGACCCTTGCGAAATGCCGATTCCAAGCGGGCGAGCGTGCCGTACACATCGAGCTGATAGCCGACCTTCTCGGGCTTGATGGTGCGCGTATCGAGGTTGATGACTGCGTCTTGAGCCGGGCTATCAATCTGACCCTTGAGATCGAGCAACTTACCGAGGGCCCGTTCGCCCGAGAGGATGAGCGGCAGCGGCACCTCGACGGCCTCACTGCTTCCACGAGCGCGCTGGGCGTTCGCCAACGGTCCGCTCTCGAGGCTCGCCTCTTTGACGAACTCAGCGAGCCGCATGCGGTCGATCTCGAGTCCAAGGTCGGCGCGGGTGATTGGTACGAGCTTACCGTCGGGTAGGCGTAACTTCACCTCGCCCGCTGCGTACTTGCGCACCAAATCCAGCGCCTTGCCGATGCGGTCTTCACCCTCTGGCAAAACGTGCCCGGCGATTTTCAGCGCGGGTAGCGGGAGCGCTGGTTTGGCCTCGGGCGCCTTTACGGGTTCATCCTTGGGCCTCAGCAGGTATGCGCTCGCCGAACCACCGACGGCGAGAACGCCGACGATCGCAGCGAGGCGCAGAGCACCAAAGGAGCGCAACCAGGACACGTCGGCATCTTGGTTTCTGCGGCTCCGGCTGGCAAGTCCGAGGTCATTCTGGTGTGTTTGGAGCCTCGGCCCAGCTGCGGACCTTGCGCGCTTGCGCAGGCGATATTCCAGGGATTGCGACGAGCTGCTCGAGGCTTGCCGCGCGCACGGCCTCAACCGAACCAAGTGCGATCAAGAGCCGCTTGCGCGCCTCTTTACCAACGCCGGCAATCGTGTCGAGCTCGCTTGTGAAGCGTCGCTTCTTGCCGAGTTTGGTGCGCAGATGATTGGCGAAGCGATGAGCCTCGTCACGTGCGCGTGCGAGGAAGAACAGCGCCGAGCTCTCACCGCGCAGAGGAATGCCGTTTTTTTGTCCCGGGCAATACACGCGGTCGACGAGCTTTTCTCCGGTCGCCGATTCGCGTTCTTTCGCCAGGCCCACGATCGCAAGATCGTGAAGACCGAGATCGCGCGCTGCGGCCAGAGCGACGTTCAACTGCCCGCGACCGCCATCCACCACGAACAGATCCGGCAGGTCCCAGTCCCCAGCGCCGGCGGGCTCTTCCCCCGCCTCTTTGGCGTCGATCGCTTCTCGACCGCGCCGAAATCTACGCCCAAGCACCTCGACCATTGCGCCGTAGTCGTCATTGGTCACCGACCGCACGTGGAAAGAGCGATAGCGCTTCTTGTCCGGTTGCCCATCCAATAGCGAGACCACGGCGCCCACCGTATCGCTGCCACCGATATGCGAGATGTCGCAGCACTCGATGCGGCGCGGCAGGGTCGAGAGGCGCAGCTTGTCACGCAACTCCAAGAGGCGCGCCTCCACGTCCTCTTGTGCTCGGCGTTTCGACTTGAAGCTCTGCCGTGCGTTGTCTTCGGCCATGTCGAGCAGCTTCTTTCGCTGACCACGCTTGGGCACGACGATAGCCACTTTGCGCCCGCGTCGCTCACTGAGCAGCTCCTCGATGCCGGCCACACCGTCCGGCAACGCCGGCAGAATGATCTCCTCGGGGATGGGGCCACGTTCTCCCTCCGCCGCGTAGAACTCACTCAGAAAGTTTGCCAGGACCTCTTCATCCGGGAGTTCGATACGGGTTAGTGAGTAGGCAACATTGTCGCTTACGCGGCCCGCTCGCACGAACAAAAGCTCGATCTCGACGTTGGCTCCTTCACGATAGATGCCAATGACGTCTTGATCGACGTCGCTCAGCGAGACCACGCTCTGCGCCTCCCGGATCGATTCGACCGCGCGCAGCTGGTCTCGATAAATCGCTGCTCGTTCGAACTCGGTTTGCTCCGAGGCCTCATGCATCCAAGCGCCGAGCGAACGGGTTAGCTCGTCATGTCGCCCTTCGAGAAACATGGCTACAGCTTTGACCTGGGCCATGTAGGCCGGTTCATCTACTTGGTATACGCATGGCGCATCACATCGCTTGATTTGATATTGAAGACACGGCCGCTTACGCGAGGCAAAGTCAGCGTCGGAGCAGGTGCGCAGGTGGAAATGTTTGTTGACGAGGTGGAGCGTACGCCGCGCGCTGGTGGCTGAGTGATAGGGGCCAAAGTAGCGAGCGCCGTCGGGGGATGGGCGCCGTACCGTCTCGAGGCGAGCCCAGGGTTTGGTGGTCTCCAAACGCAAACACAGGAAGTCCTTGTCGTCGCGGAGTTTGACGTTGAACTTCGGTTGGTGCTGCTTGATCAGCTCGTTCTCGAGGACGGCCGCTTCCTTTTCGGAGCGAGTGACCACCGTTCGAAGGTCCGCTACCAAGCTGCGCAATAGCGGAATGAAGTAGCGAGAGTCACTGCCGCTCGCTTGGAAGTAGCTACGCACACGTGAGCGTAGGTTCTTCGCCTTGCCGACGTAGAGGACCTCCAGCTGCGCACCGATAAACAGGTAGCAACCGGGCTCGTTCGGCAAGGCGTCGAGCTGCGGCTCGACGAGCAGCGCCTGTTCCACGCCCGTCAAAGCGCCCCGACGAAGGTGAGGCCAGGAATCGGTCCCTCCGTCGTCGTAGCGAACGGGAGGAACGCGCTTGCGGATTGCGCTTTTTCAAAGGCGATACCGCGCAGGATGAGGCTCGTCGTTCCGTGCAAGGTCAGCAGACCCGACCAACTCGCGAGTCCAATCCACTCGGCTCGTCCCTCCGGATCCGTGACGGCCTTTATCGTAGTAAGCAAGAACTCGGGTGCCATCAGCGCGGTCTGCGGGATAGACATGTAATCTGGTAGTGGTCGGCCGTCGGCCATGGTTGCGATTGCCACGCCGGAGAAATAGGTGTTCATGGCGAGCACCGAGGAGAGCCCAAAGCGTGCCTTTACGTCGATGGACGTGCCAGAGCCGATCAGACTCCACGCGCCAAATGTGGATAGTGTGCCGAGCAGCGTCGCAAGCGGAAAGATCCCGAGCTCCGGCCCCTCTTCCTCGGTGAAGGCGGCAACGCCAGCTCCAAGACCATTCAATACGAGGGCTTGCAGCCCAACCACCGAGGTCTGCGCGATCATCCAGCCGGTATCCGGCTCTTCATTGGCATCAACGGTGATCGCCGAATAGACGGTGAAGACCACATCGGACACGACCAAGCTGGTAACGACAGTCGCTCCGAGAATGGCCTCCCCGTCATCGGCTTGCGCCGTCGCAGCAGGGGCGCTGGCAGCACAAACCAACAGTGGGCCGAGAAGGCGTTTTCGCAACATCGCAGCGGTGAGTCTAACGCCGACCTTCCACGAGGCGAAGGTACATCGAAGCGATCCTGTCGGCTGGGTTGTGCCGAAGGGCTTCTTTGAATGAGCTCGACGCACCCTCCAGGTTGCCTGCCGTGTAGAAGGTCACACCGAGCTGAACATGCGCGGGTGCGTAGCTTGGCTTGACTGCCAGCGCCGCACGAAAGGCCGCCTCGGCCGCAGCGACGTCCCCGTGGTCACGGTAGAGACCGCCGAGCTTGACGTGAAGATCGCTGAAGGTCGGCCGCAGCGCGACAGCCTTCTCGAGTTCACTGATGGCTTCCTTGATGTAGCCAGCCTGCGCGTAAGCCTGCGCAAGATCCGCATGCATGTTGGCGATCTTTCCCAGCGCATACGGGTCCCTTGCTGTGCCGTCCTTGTTGCCGGAGGCGCTCGTTCGGACCTCCTCGTAGACGATCTTCGCGGCGTCGTAGTCGCCCAGATCGTTGCACGTCACGACGAGGTTGAGCAGCGCTTCGGTGTAGTTCGGATTGAGACGTACGGCGTCCTCGAAGGCGGACCGCGCGAGCTCGAATTCCCCGCGTTCGTGGCGCGTGATGCCAAGCAAGTTTTGCACATCCGCCAAGCCCGGTTCCTTCTCCAGAACCTGCAACAAGAGCGGTTCAGCGTGGTCGAACTCGCGACGATCGAAGTGCTCCTTTGCCAGAAGCAGCTTGTGCTTCAACCTTTCGTCCATCGCGGCAGTGAAGCATGGCTCCCGCTGGTTGGGCTAAGAACGTAGGCTTTGTTCAGTTGCTCCACCCCCATCCCGCTGGTAGACCGAGCCCGTGGCAGAGGACGTTGAATCCCCCGACGGCCCGGTGTCCACGCGCGCAAAGCTTCCAAGTGAACCTGGCGCGGGTGGTTCGCCCAGCCAACCTTCCCCCGCTGGAGAAGGCGGTGAAAGCCCGGGAAGCCTCAAACCGCACTCGCTGCGAAGACTCAACGCGATCGCCCGCGGTGACCTCCCGACCATGAGCGCACGTCGTCGGGTGCTCGAATCGCGCATGCCCGATCCTGATGAACCGCTGGTCGCAACGCCGGTCTCGAACAGTAGGGTGAGTTCACGTCCGAGCGTGCGCGGCCCAGGTCCTTCAATTCCTTCGCCTAGTGAGCGGGATCCGGCGAAGAACGTCCAGGCACTCAACATCGGGTTTGCCACGCCGCGCATGCCGCCTGCCTCTTCGACTTCGCGTTGGGTGGGTCGCTCCCCCGACGCGGAGGCTAACCGTGGCCCCGCTTCTTCGTTGGCCCTAACCCCGCGCATGACTGCGCTGTTCGGCGGTCTATTTGGGCTAGCTACGGTAACGACGATCATCGCGCTACTGATTCAGGGGTCGCCACCGAGAGACGTTCGGTCGATGGCGAGCGCCGTCGCATCGAGTAGCTCTGGCGCTCCGAGTGGCTCGTCAGACGCTGCAGGCGATAAGAGCGCTGCTCCGGTCTCAAAGAAGCGCATTCGCGTCAAACAGCCGGGCCCCCCGCGCGTCGCCGACCTAGCCAAAGACCCTGCGGTTCGCTTGGTGGAAGACACCATGGGGCCACGTTCCTTCATCGCCGCGTTGGGAGAGAAGGGCGTTCCAAAGGATCAGGTTTACCGGCTGCTCAAAGCCTTTGATGGGGTCCGCAAGTTCGACAAGACCGGCAAGAAGGACCGCTTTGTCGTCGCGATCGATCGTTCGACCAATCAAGTGCGCGGCTTTGAGTTCGTGGTGTCGCCTTTGGAGATCTACCAGGCACTCGATCAAAACGGCATGCTGTCGGCACAGAAGCTCGACCTGAAGGTGAACGAGGAGGAAGTCTCCGGGTCCTTCTACGTCTCCAAGAATCTCAAGCGTTCGGTGGAATGGGCCGGACTCGAACCCGACATCTTGCGCGTGATCGACGAAGCGCTGATCGGCAAGCTGTCCCACGAGAGCTTTGATGAAGGTGGCGTCGTGCGCGTGATCGCGACGGAGGTTACGACGCTCGGTGAGTTTGTTCGCTACAAGAACGTCGTCGCCGTTGAATACCAACCGCCGGATCCCGCTGCAGCGCCGATACGCGGTTATTCGTATCAGGGCGCCTCCGCCAAAGGTTATTTCGACGAGAAGGGTCGGCAACCGGATGGTAGTGGGTGGGCCTCACCGGTGCCGGGCGCTCCCGTCACCAGTAAGTTCAATCCGAAGCGGCTTCACCCAGTGCTGAAGAAAGTCATGCCACACAACGGCACGGACTACGGCGCCTCGACGGGAACTCCCGTTTACGCTGTGTTTAGCGGCAAGCTCTCCTTCGTTGGCAATGCCGGGCCGTGCGGCAACATGGTTGCGATCCAGCACCCGAACGGGATTGAGAGTGGCTATTGCCACCTAAGTAAGATTACGCCCGGGCTCAAGGTGGGCCAGCCTGTAAAGTCCCGGGCTCCGATCGGCCAGGTTGGAACCACTGGCCGTTCAACCGGCCCCCATCTGCATTTTTGGACCAAGCGTGACTCCAAGTACTTCGACTCGGAGACGCTGAAGATCGACGGCTTCCGCGTATTGCCTGCAGACGAGCGACCCGCGTTTTCGCTGCGCAAGACCGAGCTCGAGGCGCGGCTCGCTGCCCTTCCGCTGCCGGAGCCTCCGCCCGCAGAGGCGGCGGCCAAACCGCCGGCCGCTTCAGCCGAGAGCGGTGACCCAGCGCTTGAAGAAGAGACGGAGGGTGCGCCTCAAGCTGGCGCAGCAGGTTCGGCCAAGCCGTCGGCGAAGCCCACAGCCGTCGCGGTGGATCCAGGCGACGGTGAAGACCTCGTCGGCGCCGACCTCAAGCGCTGAGCAGCGCTGAGCGTCTTTCAACTCTTGGCGGGACGACTCCGCAGCGCCTCAGCGGTTTTGCTACCCCCAATGGCGGCTGCAAGGATGCTCTGCCCTGGAAACGCTGTGTCCCCCACCAACCACACGTTGGGAAGTACGGTCTTCGGACCGAGGGAACGATAGTTACTTAAACCAACCCGCCGTGGTACCCCCCCAACATAGCCGTGAGGTCGCCCCACGAAGCGGGCAAAGGTTCGCGGGCTCGCGGTCATCTCGCGCACGGTCGCGCGTGCGAGCTCTGGGTAGGCCTCATCGAGCGTCTTACGCATTCTCGCTTGGACTTCAGCAACCATTGGCCCATCCGCCGGCATGGCTATATGTGTGGACGCGGTCATGGTTCGAAGACCTGGCCCGGCCTTCTCTTCATCCGCCGCGCTCAGCGAGCAAAAGACGTGGTAGCCCTGGGTAGGTGCATGATCCCCTGCAGCCGTAATGTCGACGTGGTGCGCGTCAGGCGAAATGAGCCCCTCATCGCGCACCACCCGATAGAGCATTGCTGCACCACAACCGGTGCGTACTGCAGTATCGAGGGCCTGCAGCTCAGCGTTATGGGATAGAGGGATACCGAGCAGATTGGCGGCCGCCTCGGGCAATAGATTGAGCACCAGGGAACGAGCCGTAACCGTCCCTCGACGCGTCATGAGCCTAAAGCCTTCCGCTTCACGGGCGACCTCACGTACGCGATCCGTGAAATGCACAGTGGCCCCAGCCGCCTCGACCGCTTGAGCCATAAGCCGAGCCAATACTCCTATCCCCCCTCGGACGTGACCTGTCCCGCGAAACGGATAGTCAATTGCGGCAAGCGCAAAGGACGCCTCAGCTTCATCCACCGTCGTTTGAACGGTGATTTGACATAGCGAATCGAGATAGCTCCATAAGCGTTTGGCACCTCGGAGGTCGTAAGCATCCAACATGCTCCCGAGACTCTGCCCCAACCAACGCAGCAGCGGTGCATAGCGGAGCGAGCTCCGAACGTGCCGAAAGAACGCCGTAGCATCAAAGGGGATGAGCAAGCTCGGGTCCTCGAACAGGGACCAAAGCACTTTGGCTAGTTGCTCTTGCTGAGCAAAGAAGCGGCGTAGGTTCGGCGCGTGCGCGGGCTCGAGCTTCACCCACGTTTCGACAAAGGCTGCACGGTCAGCTGGTACGTCCAGCTGGAACTCTGGCGTTCGTATGTGCAGCACGGGATCGAGCAGGTGAACCGGGGCTCTCAGTCCGTAACGAGCAAGCGAGCGCTGGAAGTAGCCATCGTCGCCCAAGCCAGCGAACAGGGTGGCGCCCGATTCATACTCGGCTCCACCGCGACGAAAGGTGCTGGCGCAGCCGCCCGGGTAGGAAAGCGACTCGAACAGCGCGACCGAATAGCCCAACTCCGCTGCACGCAGAGCTGCGCCGAGACCGCCAAAACCAGCCCCCACGACGGCGACGTCCACCGTGCTGTGTTGAGCGGAGATTCTTGCTTGCTCTGTTGCCAGGGCCGGACTGTAGGGATCGTCGTGCAGTCTCGGCAAGGCCTACTTGGTCAGGTTCAGCGAGTGAGGGTCCCGCTCGCATGGAGTTGTAACACTTCGGCCACTCGCTGATGAACCACGGCACGCTGCGCTAGGAACTCAGGCTTCGCCCTCAGCCGATCCAACGCTGGACACAGATCGACCCACGAAAGATCCGTGAGGCCGAGACGGTTGGCGTTGCGGAAGAGGGCAAGCGCAACTTCATCTTGGCCGAGCGCGACGCTCGTCTCCATACCGATTTGGTGGAAGAACAACGCGCGCCTTGACGCTCCTTCGGTGCGTTCGAGCTGACGGATCAACGCTTCTATTGCCCCCGGTTCTACCGTTACCGAGATCAACTGATCTAGAAAGTTAACGAAGCGCGGAACAGAGGTCTCAAGCGTTGCTCGCATTCGGGCAACGGCTGCGCGCGCGCCTTCGAACGATTGGCTGTCGCTAGTCCATAGCGCTACGCGAAGCTGCGTCACCTCTACCGAAAAAGTGCGGTCACCTTGAGCCCCAGCGGCAAGCGTCTTGGCAACGCTATCCCAACGGCCGAGCAACGCTTGAACCCGCGCAAGCTCCATCAGACCTGCGATCGAGCGCGGGTCGAGCTCAATGGCGATCTCGAGCGTTTGCTCCGCGTCCGCAAGCGGACCTGTCTCAGCCAAGATGCGGCCTTTGAGAAGGTGGGCGTCAACGAGGGAAGGCGCCCGTGCTAGGGCTTGCTGGGCGTAGCGATAGGACTCGGTCAGCCGGCCTTCTTGAAGTGCCACGGCGCCGGCAGCGATCAAGGCCTCACCTAACTCGGGGGCTAGCAGCAACGCTCGAATGGCCGCCTCCCGCGCTTCTGGAAGCCGCTCCACTTTGAAGAACGCACACCGCGTAAGCGCCAACGCGTGCCCAGCCACCAGAATGGGTGAATTAGGCACTCGTTGCAGAGCCTGCGCGTAAAGAGACTCGGCCTCGTTGGCGCTCTCGTACCAGAACTCACGAAAGCGACTGCGCGCACGCAGGTACAGCTCAACGGCGACGGGATCCTCGAGCTCCGTCTCGGCAGGAGCGGAGCCACCAGGGATCGCCCCCAATACAGCTTTTGCGATCGCGTCATTGACGCGTAGAACCTCACCCGACGAGCTCTCGAATCGCCGGGACCAAAGTTGAATACCGTCCGTGACGCTGACCATTCGCACGGTGATGCAAAGCCGTGCCTCCTCCGCCCGGCGCAAGGATCCGTAGACGACAACGTCTACACCGAGATCACGTCCAATAGCGCGCGGGTCTCGATGAGCTCGCTCGGCCGTGGCGGCAGCGCCGTACGCTACAACCCGTACGCTCTTGGAAGCTGATAGCGAGTCGATCAAGTCTTCGGTAAGGCCGACCGCTAGGTACTCATGCCCTTCCAACCCGCCGTCATTGAACGGCAGTACTGCAAGCTTGAGCGTGGCTGCGACAGGTGGTGTCGCCTTGCGCGGGAGCGAAGCTGGCGGAGCGCTAAGCGTCAATGCAGGGTCGGCCATTGCCGTTTGCAAGGCCTGCAGCAACTCGCTCGCTGAAGCGAAGCGACCGCTCGGTGCGCGGGAGAGGCAGCGATCAACCAGCCACACAAGACCACCAGGGACGTCTGCTGCAACATCAGCGAGCGAGGGCGCATTATTGGTTAGCCGAGCAGCGGCAACAGCAACTGCGTTTGTTCCGGCAAATGGCGGTCTACCACTCAGCAGCTCGAACAGGAGAACGCCGAAGGCGTAAACATCCGTGCGCGCGTCGGGAGGAGAAGAGCCGTCCACCTGCTCGGGCGCCATGTAGTCAGGCGTACCGATGAATACGGCGGCTGTCGCCTCTCCCCTTTCATCGTTCGAGGCGGCAATACCAAAGTCGGTAATCGCTATTCGCCCGTCTTTACCTAGTAGAACGTTGTCTGGCTTCAGATCGCGATGAATCACGCCTACCGCGTGCGCCGCGACGAGGCCCTCACACACTGCAACTGCGATCTCGAGCGTGGCTCGTGCCGAGAGGGTCTTATTGCGGAGGAGCTTCTGCCGCAGCGACTCTCCTTCAACCAGCTCCATCGTAAAGAAGGGACGGCCTTCATCGTCACCAAACTCATAGAGCCGGGCGACGTTTCGATGGGTGACGCGACGAGCCAGCTTCACCTCGCGACGAAAGCGGTCGAGCTCTTCCGCGCTGACCGCGGTGGCCTTTAGCATCTTGAGGGCAACCACCTCGTCGAGCTCACGGTCACGCGCGCGGTAAACGGTGCCCATGCCTCCACTGCCCACCAGGCCTTCAATCTCGAAGCGCCCTCCAAGCAATTGTGAGCGCAGCTGAACCTGTCCCTCGGCTTCGCTAGCACCATTGGAGTCGAGTGTGGCGCGCGGGTCTCCAAGTAGGGTAGCGGCAGACGCGGGATCCTCAGACATGCGAGGTTAAGCCTCCGAATCTGGCTGGCTGCGCCGAAATAGCTTTGAAGCAAGCGTGACCACGGCCACCAACACCCCGCCCGCTAGGACGCCGGTCAAGCCGTCCACCACGGTCGGCACGATGGGCGCGAGAGCGCCCGACTTCGCCGCCCAACCCTCCACCGCGTGATGCAGCGGAGGAATGCCATGCGCGAGAATGCCGCCACCCACAAGGAACATCGCAATCGTTCCCGCCAACGTGAGGCCCTTCATCAGACGAGGCGCACCCCACAGAAGAAACCGTCCCAATGCCTTTGCTGCGCCACCTCGTTTGCTGAGCGCCAGGCCTGCATCATCGAGCTTCACGATCCCCGCGACCAAACCGTAAACACCGACGGTCATGATCACGCCTACGGCGACCAACGCGGCAATGCGGGTGGTCATCGTCGCCTCCGCCATACTGCCGAGCGAGATCACGATGATCTCAGCGCTCAGAATGAAGTCCGTACGGATGGCGCCTTTGATCTTTTCCTTCTCGAGCTCAACCAGATCAACCTCGGGGTTGATGACCGCTTCCGCCAGAGCCTGCTTCTCCTGTTGCAGCTCCTCTTTGGAATGGAGCAGTTTGTGAGCGACTTTCTCAAAGCCCTCGAAGCAGAGAAAGGCGCCGCCCAGCATCAGCAGCGGCGTGACGGCCCAGGGTGCAAGCGTGCCGAGCAGCAAAGCTGAGGGAACCAAGATCAGCTTGTTCTTCGCCGACCCTTTGGCGACGCCCCAAACAACCGTAAGCTCACGATCGGCCTTTACGCCGGAGACCTGCTCCGCGTTCAACGCGAGATCGTCACCGAGTACGCCTGCTGTCTTCTTCGTCGCCACTTTGGTCATGGTGGCGACGTCGTCGAGGATGGACGCGATGTCGTCGAGTAGAGCGAAAAGACTGGTACCTGCCACGGGATCTCCGCCGCGAAGATAGCCGATCGCTGGCGTCTGGGGGCTGCGCAGTTGCACTCCCGAAGCGTTCACGGCATCGTCGGGCCTGGAGTACCGCATGACCACACCTTGCAACGCGACCGGCGAAGGTCGAAGTCTCGTAAAAACGAGGCGAGTGAACGAAGTCGGTTCGCTTCACGAGCTGTTTGAGTCGTGTTTACCTGCCTTCGGCGGCGGCTATTTGAGGCGTTTCTACGCGATCCTCGACGAGGCCGTTGGCGCAGGCGTTCCGCTGACCCTCGCGGTTGCGGGGCCGGTCACCGTATCGGGCCAACATCAGGCATGGCTCAATCCCTTGCTTGAGACGGGCTGGTTTGCCTACCTCTCGACCACCGACGCTGTTTGCTACCACGATGGCCATCGCAGTTTGGATGGGCATCGCGATGCTGTGCATGAGGTGCCGATCTTCGGAGATGACGGCGCGCTGCGAGATGACAAGACCATTCGCGTCACCGATATGGCCTTCGACGAGGACGTGCTGCTGGATCAGGACCGGCTGCTAACGGCAGCCCTTCAGCGCCCTGAGTTTCAACGCAAGATGACCGGCACCGAGCTGCGCTACCTGCTTGGAGGTCTCTACGCACAGCAAGAAGCCAAAAACGAGGCTCCCGAGGGGTTGCTTGCTCTTTGCAACCGTCTCTCGATACCGATCTTCGTCGGGGCGCCCGGGGATGGCTCGGTATTCCTCAACTCAATGAAGTTGTGGGCCATGAAGCGCGCTGGGCTCTTGCCCCAATATGACTTCGATCTGGACCTGCATGGGGAGGTCTTCGAGGCTTGCGCTTATCACTACTGGGGTCTCTTCGATACGCCAGGCCAAGCGCTGGGCACCGTCGTATTGGGCGGAGGCGTGCCAAAGAATTACAATCTTCAGCCTGAACCTGCGCTCGGTCAGGTGCTTGGCCTGCCCGATGTACGCGGATATCTCTTCGATGTGCAAATCGTGAGTGCGCCCATCACCGACGGGTCCCTCTCGGGGTGCCCGCCGGCAGAGGCGGTCACCTGGGGTAAAGTGGATAAGGACCACTACAAGAAGACGACCGAGAGCATGCAGGCCGATTACTCCATGCTGATGCCTTTCATCGTGCGCGCCCTGCTCGAGAATCGGGAACGCTACGCTACCTGGGCCGAGCGCATGGGAGAGGAGGCGCTATTCGCGAAGCACCCCAAGGCTCGTGGGTATCTGCGGCCCCGAGAGGGCTACCGCCTATTCGACAAGCGTGAAGCGCTGGTCGAGCGGCTCGTTGGGGAGGTGAAGAAGAATCAGGATTGGCTGCTCGAGACCCTAAGCTACCCATTGGCTGCTAAGTAGTCTGACCAGCGCAGCGTACCTCGCGGGCTTCCCAAGCTACTTTGGGGAGCCCGCAGTCGCTTCCGGCATAGCCGCATGTCAGAGGCTCCACTATGCACGTTCGATGGCGGGTCGATTCGTGGATTCTTGGGCTTCGGGCCTGTGTGCTTTTGCGCTGAGCTGCGTAACCGCAAGCGACGCTGAGGTGGTCGTTCAACCACAGACGACCTCGCGCGTATCCAGCGCTCCTGCGCTCGATCTTACGACGATCGATATCGTGCTCAAGGACCGCCCAAAAGGATTCACTTTGGATGGCGATACAGGTGAGTGGGGTAACCTCGCTGCCATTCCCGAGCAGTCTGTGGAGCCACCCGTGACACAGCCGAGCGCCGAAAGTACCTATCTATTGCCCAACTTCGGCGGGGACGATGCCGAGGCTGAGGCGCCTGCGACCATGGCGAAGCTGCCTTCAGCGTCACAATTGGCAGTTACGATCGACCGCGAAGGATTGCTGATCGCAGGCCGCCTGAAGGGTGCTCCGCTGCGGGGGTTTCAGTTACAGCTTCAGTCAGCCGTACCCACGCTGCCCAGCGTCGGTAACCAGTTTATGCCTACAGGCGTTGCAGCTGGCTTTGAGTGCAAGAACTCTTGGAGCTGGGGCAACGACGGTGAGGTGTTGCCAGGGCCGCCGCTTAGCGCGGCTGACGCGGCAGCATGTACAGCGAAGGAGCAAAAGGGGATCGCCTTCGCGCAGGCATTCTATCGCGAGTTCTCTCGTACACTGGTAGTTACCGCCAACCAACCTCAGCTCCGTGGAGCGAACGGGGAACCGGTTGCTGGCGAAGTTCGATGGATCGGTGGCAGTGGTGAGCTGTAAGCGCTGCACGGACCCCGTATCGCAAGGCTCTTCAGCAAGCGCGAGACTCTCGGCATGGTTCGAACAAGGAGCAAGAGCGAGAAGCGCGCAGAGGTCGAGGCTTGGCGAGCGAGTGGAATCTC
>JBILLK010000079.1:0-4542 GCA_044376115.1 Polyangiaceae bacterium
CTGACCGTGCGGAGCTCGGTCCTTGGGCGGAGGCCGAGGGCCGAGGCCATGCTTGGCGAGCAGGCGTGCAATCGCGTCGGACGTGGTGGCGGCCTCGAGCCAGCGCATGGGTCCCGTGCAGTGCGGGGAACGCGAAGGGCATCGTTCGAGGGATTCCTGAAAGACGCCGGCGGTCGAACCGACGGCATCTTCGAGGGCGCAATCGAGACCCACGTGAGGCTCGTGGAGTGGCACGTTCCGAGCGAATCGAGCAAGGGAGTCCCAAACAAGCAGACGCTCGAACGATTGGTGTGCACCGCGATCGATCGCGCCTTTCCGGGGCGTGGCCACGCCATCGACGCCTGGCTCGCGAGTAGACCCTCACCTCCATCGGACGAGAAGGCCCACAAGGCGCACGCAGCATCCCACATGGCCGGGTGGTTCTCCGACCGAGGCTACGAGGGACTGTTCGAAGCGGTCTGGCAGGATGCCAAAATCCGTGAAGAGCTCGAATCGCTTCTCCTGGACAGCGGCGAAGCCTTCGCGTGGATCACGAACACGGGGTAGGCCCCGGAGCACGCCTCGTTTACCGCTGGTGCTTCGCCAGTTCTTGGGAGTGACCCGAATCTCCATGTGGTGACTCTCGTCCACCAGGTCTTCCGGTCTCAGCTTTCGTCCTCATCGTACTCGTCCTCGTCTTCCGTCTGCTCCGCGGCGGCGTTCGCGAGGTCCACGAGTCGCGCGAACCCCTCGGACGCGCGGAGTGAAGCAAGCTCTTCCGTCTCCGCGAGTATGCCGAGCGCCGCCGCGGGAGCCTCCTCGATGATGAGCTCGATCATGCGTGTTGCCTCTGGGAGCCTTGCGTTCGCACCGAACACTCGCGCGAAGGTCGCCAGCACTCCGCTGCTCGGATCACCGTGTGCGAGAACCGCCTCGACGAGCGGGAGGCACTCCTCGTGGCGGCCCAGCTGGAGAAGGGTCAGGCACCGGAACTGCGTCGCCACGACGAGGAGACCGAGGTTGTCGTCGATCGACGCCCGCGCGAGAAAAGCAGCGGTTGCGGCCAACGCGTCGTCCGTGTCTTCGAGGCGGGACGCAAGAACGCACCAGTTCTGGAGATGGACAGGAGACCTCGCCAGAAGAGCGGCCTGCCGGAAGGCATCCCGGGCGCCCGCGTCGTCACCTTGCTGATGCCGCTCGAGGGCGCGCGCACCGATGGCCGCGGCTTCGAAGGGCGCGAAGTCCGCGTGTCCGCGAAGAGCCGCCAGGTCCTCGTCGCTCCCCATGGCGGGCGCGAGCCCGGCATCGAGTGAGGCGGCCTCTTGGACCGAGGTCAGCGCGTCGCCCGGCCGGCCGGCGAGAGCGAGAACGCACGCGCGCTGATAGTGACGCGTGCCATCGGTAGGTGCCGCCGCGATCGCCTGATCGATGGCGGCGAGGGCTTCGTCGAAGCGCGCGAGGTTTTGGAGCGCGATGGAGCGATCGACCTGGGCGACGTCGTCCTCTGGGGCGCGCTCCAGCCAAGCATGGATGGCGTCGAGCGCACGCGCGAAGTCGCCGTGGTAGCGCAGAGCGCGAGCGAGGTTCCGGTTGGCGGCGGGCCAGTCCGGATCGAGACGCACCGCCTCGGCGAACGCCTCGATTTGCTCCGAGCGCGAGGGTTCGCGCATGCCGCGAGCGAACGCTAGCGAGGCGTCGCGTTGCGCGATGACCTCGGTTACCGCGGCAACGGTCGCCGAATCGGTGCCGGGTGTGAGCGCTGCCCGGGCGCTGGCGTGGTCGCCCATGTGCGCCGAGGCAAGGGCGACTCGACCGGGCTGGACCTCGGACCGCTCCAGCGTTGCCACCGCTCCGACCTCGACTCCGGAGCTGCGGCCGATCGGCCAGCCCTCGTCGTCACGGAAGAGCACCACCGGGTGCGTCTTGGAAAAGACGTTCGGTGTGCCCGAGCTCCGAGCCGCGAGGTAGCGCCACTCGCCACTCGCCAAATCCACGACGCGCGCGTCGAGTCCTCCGTCGACGAGAAAGTGGCCTCCAGTGTCGGTGCCAAACGCGTGAGGGGATGCAATCGGCACGCGCCTCGCGTGCCCTCCGATGGGGGTGATGATTAGCGCGTCGTCTTCTTTGTCGACGACGAATGCTCCGTCCGGGGTTGGCGCGGAGACTTCGCCGACGATAGGCGCCGCGCTTCCGAGCGACCACAAGGCCGACTCCCACACGCTCCCCTCGTCGGTGCTGACGAGCTGGTGCACCCCAAGCGCCGTCCCGCTCCAGCCGAAGGCGAGGTACGCGGAGACGAGGATGTCGACGAAAGCTCGCTCCGTGACGTCGAACACGGCGATCGCGTTCCGCTCCGAGTCACGGTCACCACGGACGGGCAGCTTTGCAGAGAAGGAGAACCGCTTGGCGTCGGCGGACCAGTGGACGGTCTGACTGGTGTCGCCGAACACGAGTGCCGCGTCCTTCGTGCAAAGCGTACGCTGCTCTCCCGTGCCCACGTCGACCAGGACAAGCGCGGAGCTCCCGTGGGTAAGCGACCCGTCGTCACCAGGGACGGTCGTCCGCACTACGAGCCAGCGTCCATCGGGCGATGGGTAGATGTCACAGCTCGCGCGGGGAAAGCGGGCGACCTCTCGCGGCTCGGCTGCATTGGCGCCAAAGGCGAGCACGACCGACGCATCGTCGAGCGCCTGCATCGCGAAGAGGGTGTCACCGCCGAATGCTGCCTCGCGCATGGCGGTGTCCGGCGGCACCGTGAGGCGCAAGGTCCGCGCGATCCAGGGATCGTCGCTCATGAGGGAGGGGTCTTCGGCTCGGGTGACCCGGGGCGCGCGTCCATCGCAGAAGTGGCGGCACCACCACGGCGCCAAATCGTCCCAGACCTCCTCGAGCTCCGGAAGTGCGAGCGAGAGGGTCGCGTCCTTTTCGTCAGGGTTGGGCAGCGAGAGCCGAAGGCCGAGCGCCTCGGTCGTGATCTGGAGCACCAGTCCGTCGTCGGTCATCGACGCCGAGAGGCCGACGTTGGAACGCTCGAGCGGGCCAGGGCGCGTGCTCGCCGGGGGCGGCTCCCGCGAGACCATGGCACCCAGGGCCTCGAGGATCGTGCGGCCCGCGACACGGTCGTAAACCGAGAGGTCTGCCCAGCCACCCGTGGAAGAACCCGTTTCGACGAGCCGTTTGAGGTCGAGGACGAACGTCCCCCCGAGAGCAGTGACCTCGAGCCGTTTCTCCGTCACGACGACCTCGGCGGGAACGGAGGTGAGATCGGCCGGGTCCATCACGCCCCCGAGGATGACGATGTTCCCCGGAGCGGGAGGCTCCAACGCGTAGAGGTCGAGGAATGTGAGGTTCTTCTTGTTGGTCTGGTCGATGACGGTAATGGTCATTGAGGCTCCCTGTCCGTGGCCACCTTCGTACTCCTAGATCTCACTCGGTATTTCGGCATCTCGCCAGTGAACCTGGTTCGCCAGCAATGACTACGGTTATGTCATCCTGAAGACGCCCGGACGGAAGCCGGGCAGCCTCCACGAACGCGTGAGCGGCGCTTTCCAGCGAAGACATCGCTGCTATCCGTTCGATGCGCTCCAAAGCAACATACTTGAAAAGCCCGTCCGACCCCAGCAGTACGCGCTCGCCGAGCGGAAACGGACCAAAGCCCGTGGGGACGGCGGAGCCCGTTCCAAGGAGCGGCTTTCTCCGCTGACTCTCCAGAAGGTTGCGCCAGATTCCAGACGCCAGCATCCAAGCACCCGAATCCCCAACGCTCGCTCCGACGATCGTCTCCGTCGTCATCAAGACGACGACCGCCGTCGTCTCGCCGAAGGTGGCCCCCGACGAGAGGTAGGCGTCGAGTGTCCGAAGGACGTGGACCCAGTCCTGTTCACCCGTTGGTTCGAGTCCCCGGAACCAATCAACAACGGCTTGGGCGGCCTCGGCTCCACCGGTCACTCCACCGGCGCCATCGGCAACGACCACGAGCGTGCCGCCCGCGAGCTCGAACGCGGCTGCTCGGTCCTGACCGACACGTCCGGCGGCTTCCATTTTGATCGCAAGGTTCATGACTCCACGCAAGACGGGCAAACGTTCGCCTTCAGCGGCAGCGTGAGCCCCCAGCTCACTCCCCCCGCCGCCTCAAAACAACATGCGTGGCCTTCTCCGTCGCAACGAGCTTCACGCACTCATACCCCTTTGCCCGCGCGTCCACCCCTTCGAACAACCGCTCTCCACTGCCGAGCAACACCGGTGCGATCGCAATATGCAGTTCGTCGATGAGGCCCTCGCCAAGATATTGCCGAATGGTGCTCGCCCCACCGCCGATGCGCACGTCCTTTTCGCCCGCCGCTTCGCGTGCCCTTTCGAGCGCCTCGTGAATGCCGCCCGTGACAAAATGGAATATCGTGCCGCCTTCCATCTCGATGGACGGGCGCGCGTGGTGCGTCAAGATGAAGGCCGGAACGTTGAAGTGGGCACGCTCTAGCGGACAGTTGATTAGGAAGTTCACGCCGCGAGTATCACCTGCTGCTCGTATCGTAGAGGACTTACGTAGCCAAGGGTCGAGTGTCT
>JBILLK010000045.1:0-46757 GCA_044376115.1 Polyangiaceae bacterium
GCACAAGGCCGTGGCCCCGGTGCTCGTCGTTTCAGAGGTTGGAGACATGTTCGCCCCGCCCGAAGTGCGGGCCGCTCATCAGCGCGAGGCCAACAACGCCGTCGCCGCCGCCGCCGCCCTCGTACTCTTCCGTCCCAACCTCGCCGACAGCGCCGAAGAGCTGTACGAACAGAAGGAGAGCAAGCTCAAACTCGAAGCCGCCCTCGCCACCGTCACCCCGACGCTCGACCCCCACGAGTGGGAGCTCACCCGCCGCCACTACATCGAAGGCGTCACCCTCGAGGTCCTCGCCCAAGAGCACGGCATCAGCGTCAGCACCGTATCGCGCAGAATCGATAAGACGCTGAAGGAGCTGGGGAAGAAGCTGAAGGACCTGAGGAAGAAGCTGTGAGGCTGCAGCGGGCCAAGATGCATCCTCCCGCTCCTTAGCCCAAACAAAACAAGCTTGAACAATCCGTTGGCCTCCTCTACTCCACCGCGCCGTTGGGTGGGAAACAGCTGCTTTCGGCCTGAAGACGACGCCCAACTTCGACGGACAATTGTATGAAGACTCGAACTTTTGGGGCACGTGGAGTTCTTATTGGCGCACTGTGCGCGACGGTCTGCTTCGCGGGGGGATGCCGCAGCGTTCCCGAGCCGTACGTTCCAGGGCAGAAGCAGAGCGAAGCAGACGTGCTGAAGTACGCGGACGGCCGAGTGTTCTGTCAGGACGTGGCTCGCGGGGCACGAGCTGACTCAACCGAGCGATTTGTCGGTGGGGTTTCGCTGTTCCTGCTCGCAGCCGGCTCTCTGGTCGGGACAGGCGCAGTCGCAAGCCAGGGCATGCCGCAAGCCACTGTTGAGAACGGTACGACGATCGAGCCCGGGACTCTGGATGTTCTCGGTTACTTCGCGGCGACGACAGGGCTTACAGCGATGGCCGGACTGGCCACAGCAGGCGGATTCGTTCTACTCGACCGTGCCGCCGCAGCGTCTGAGCTGGAAGCCGCCGCAGCCGTCGCGGCGAACCTGCCGGAAGAAAAGGCAGCGGCCAGCTGCAACGACGCAATCGCCGAATGGGCGAGCGCACGAGCTGAAGCCGCCGCGAAGTTGAAGCAGGAGATTCAGGATCGCCAAAAGAAGATGGAGGAGAGGCTCATTGACTCTGACGGCGACGGTTTGAGCGACGCGAAAGACAAATGCCCATTGGCCATTGGGGAGATCAAAAACCCGATCCCGGGCTGCCCAAGCGCGTTCGCCTACACCTCTGCGGGAAAGAAGAGTTCCGATTTGTACCCGACGGCGGCCGAGGCAGAGAAAGCGTGCAAGGCATCAGCGAGCCCGGAGCCGACCGACTGCACCACCTCGCCGGTCCCTTGAAAGCAAGTCGATGAAGATCTTGAGCATGCGAGCATCGTTGACGGGGCTGTGTCTGACCCTCGTTGGATGCCCAACTAGCCCGTCCACACCGCCACAGGATTCGCGCGCAGCGACCACTGCGTCGGCGACCGCGCGGGAGTTCGAGCTGACCCGCACGGCAACGTTACTTGGCGATGACTTCAAGCCCGCTGGCTGTGTCGCAAAGGAGACGCGCGGACGGGTTACTGGATCGGCGCCCTATCCAAAGCGGTCTGACGGTTCGCTCGTGCGTGATCCTGATGACGGTGGTCCGCTGTCGGCGCTATTCAGCGTCACCTTCGACCAGGGCGGTGAGTGTGACGCACAAAGGCGCTGGACGGCGGGGACACCGTATTGGGTCAGTCCACACGCCGGAAGGATCCTGAACCCCATTACGGGTCCTTCATTGCAGTTGCATAAGATTCAATCCGAGGGCTCCGGCTGTCCGGACGCGTCGAGTGTCAAGCTTGTAGGTACGAGCTCCGGCAATGCGCTCGCGCTCTTCTTTGTCGGGCTCGCGCTGTTGGGGCCGGACGCACCGGGAAGCGCGAACTGCACAGTCACGCTGCAGGCGGAGATCGCGAAGGGCACCCAGCTGCGGTCCTCACACGCGATCTCGTCGGCGCTCGCCGCCCTCGGTTCGACAGCGGGCGTAAATCTGGTGTCCAAGATCGATATCAACGGAGCGAGACAGCAGAGCCAGTCGAGCCCGCATGGTCCAATCGACGAGACCGTTGCGTTAGAACTTACGGTTCCGATCACGCACCCCTCAGCCTGTGAAGTGGCCCAGCCGCTGACCCTGACCTACCAGATCGATGTCGAGCGCAACGGGGTTTGGGCCGAGGCCGATGAGGTAAATGCGGGGGTTCTGGATCTTACGTTCGAGCTTGCTGCCTGTCCGTAGTGTCGTTGTTCGCTACGGCGAGCGTGGCCGGGTCATTCAGCTGCTCTGCGGCACGTTCCCCCGTGAGATCCGCCCTGTGCTCTGATAGGAATGCCCTGCCGTGTCTGTCGAACTGCCCCTTTCGGTCGCGCTTTCCTGGACGCTGCGCGAGATCGCTCGGATGGAGCGGGGTGGGCTGCTGCCACCGCGGCTAACGGAGCCGGACCACGAGCGGTGGCACCGGGTGCGGCGGAAGCTTGGCTGGGTGGCGTTTATCGAGCTCTTGCATGAGGACTTGTCGGAGGCGTTCCCGACGAGCTTTGCTCTCGACCGTTGGTCGGCGAGCCCGACGCAGGGTTTGACCGATGCGAGCGCGAGTGAACTGGTCTTTCAAGCGGCGGAAGCGGATGGCTCGGACCGGCTGACTTTTCTTCGCTCGGTGTGCCGCGGACTGGGGCTGATGGAAGGCGGCGCTGTCGCCAACCTGCCGAAGGTGCAGTCGCATCAACGGGCGCTCGAGCTTCCAGGCTGCGGCGGGCGTATCGCTGCGCATCAAGTGACGACGCACGCTGGCCTCTCCTTCAATGAGCATTTCGTGTTCGTTGCAGACACCGACGCCGAGCGCGTCGCCATCGGGATCGCGGCGGCTGAGCTGCGCGCGAACGCGCCGAAGATCCTCACGCGGGCCGAGCTCGAGGCGTCTTCTCCCAAGTTCGACCATGTCTTTGGCATCAAAGGATATGCCGCTGCTGAGGACGTCGCGACGCAGCTGAGGCTCGACGTACGATGGGCGTGACCGAGGTCACGACGAGCCAAGCTCTCACGTCGTGGACGCGCACACTCAACGTCGAGGACGCGTTTGTCTTGGTTGATACAGCGTTCCCGGACTCCCCCGTCGCCGACTGGATCGAGCGCGGAGACCGCCTCCTGCCGCAGGCGAGCCCGGCGCGCCGCCGCGAGCTGATCAAGATCGTCCGCGAGGAGCTGCTCGACACCCAAGCCGGGATGATCGTCGGCTCCGCTTGGCTACGGCTGTTCCAGGATGGGAGCGTGCAACGCAGAAAGTGCCTGCTCTTCGCTCGGCTTTGGCGCAACCGTCCCTTGGTGGAGCGCGCGCTCGAGACGCTCGTGCACCCTGCCCTCACGCAGATGGATCGGCCGCTCGCACCCCATGACTCCGATCGGATCGAGCCGCAGACCTGGGACCGATTCTTGCGCTCGGCGCTGCGGCCCGACGTGCCGTCGGAAGCCTTCGCGAAGACCCGCAGCACGCTGCAAGGCGCCCTACGCGACGTGGGCGTGCTCGACATTGGGGCCACGCGCGAGCGCATTACCCGAGTGCAACACGGCAGGCCGGACGCGGTCGCGTTCGCGTGGGCGGTCGCCAACGAGCTGAAGCAGCGTGGGGAGGAGTCGGAGGGCTGGGCGGCACGCGAATCGTTCGCTGCGCGGCTGTTCGCGCCGCGGGTCGAGTATGCGGCCACCTGCATCGAGGCCGGCATCGCCGCCGGGCTCTTGCGCCGCGGTCACCTGATGACCCAGAGCCGGCTTCAGCTCGGAAGCGAGATGAGCGCATGACCGCCCGTCACGTGGCGAAGGGTCATCCGGTGCACGACGCGGAAGCGCGCGGCATTCAGGCGCTGGTGAAGGCCCTGCCTGACAACTACTGGGTCTTCTCCAACATCGAGCTAGCGAGCGATCGGCGCGGGCAGACCTTCGAGCACGACGCAGTGGTGCTCGCACCCCACGCCTTGTTCACGGTCGAGCTCAAGAGCTGGGGCGGGCGCGTGGTGGGCAACCGCGACCGCTGGACGCTCGCAGACGGCACGGTGGTGCAATCCCCCATCCCGTTGATCCTGGCCAAGGCGCGCGTGCTCAAAGGCCGGCTGCAGTCCCGCCGCCGCGAGCTCGGCAACGTCTGGGTGCAAGGGATTGTGCTGCTCTCTGCGGCGGACGCGAGCCCGGACATCACGGCGGACTTCAAGGACTACGTCGTCAACCTCGAGGGGGTGAAGGCTGCGCTGACGAGCCCCGGTTGGCTCGGCCACCCGACGCCGATCACGCCCGGGCAGCGGCGCGCGATCGAGGACTATCTCAATGACGGCCGCCCTGCCCGCCTGCCGGATCAGCTTGAGGACTACCGACTCGTGCAACGGCTCGCCGCGGAGGACCGGCCTTTCGAGGCCTGGCTGGCCGAGCGCACGAGCCTCACGCGCGAACGTCGCGTCCTTCACACCTATACGATCGTCGGCGAGACCGAAGCCGAGCGCGAGCGTCTCCGCGCGCACGCACTGCGTGAAGCCACGCTGCACAGCAAGCTTCGCGGTGGAGCGGATATCCTTCGCTACGACACCTATCTCGTCACCAAAGAGGATCCGCAGCGCATCGTCCTTCAGTTCGAGGACACGACGCCGCTGCAGCCGATGGACGTCTGGGCGAAGGACCGCAAACCCGGCACGCATGCTCGATTGAAGGTCGCCGCGCGGGTCGCGCGCGCGCTCGCCTGGGTCCACGAAAAGGGCCTCGTTCATCGCAGACTGTCGCCGGAGGCGGTGTTGGTCTCGAGCGAGGACGTGCCGCTCGAGGTGCGGCTGTGCGCGTTCGAACTTGCGCGGGATCTGACGGGCGCTGCGCCGACCGTGACGGGGAGCTCGCTCGGTGATCCGACCTTCCGTTGTGCCGCGCCGGAGGTGCTCAAGACGGGCGAGGCCACACCACGCTCCGACCTCTTCTCCCTCGGAGCCACGCTGGTGGAGCTGTTCACCGGACGCTCGCTGTTCGCGACGGTGGACGAGGTGCTGCGGCAGTTCGCGGTACCCGCTCTGCTGATCGGTGATCGGCCTTGTCCGCGTCCGGTCTCCGAGCTCGTGCGCGAGTTGCTCGCGGTCGATCCTGCCGCACGTCCTGAGAACGCAGCGGTTGTCGCCGAGCGGCTCGAGCGCACGCTGCACGAACTCACACACGAACCGGTTCGCACCGAGCTCGCACCTGGGACCGAGGTGCGTCAGACCTACGAGCTGATCGCGCGGCTCGGCCGCGGGGCGACGGCGACAACCTGGAAAGCCCGGCAGCTGCAGACCGATCAGATCGTCGTGCTCAAGATCGCCGAGTCCGAGCATGCGCACTACCTCCAAGAAGAGGGTCGTGTGCTCGGGGCTGTGCATCACCCAAACCTGGTGCGGTTTCACAACGTGGAGCCGTTCGAGGGCGGAAACCTGCTGGTGCTCGAATACGTGGAGGGCTTCACCGCGGCGCTGTGGGCAGCCGCCGGAGATCCACTGGATCCGCCGCGCTTTCTCGGCGCGGCAAAAGGCTTGCTCGGAGCGTTGGGCGCGCTGCACCAGGCCGGCTGGGTGCACCGTGACGTCAAGCCCGACAATGTGATGCTCACCGAGGCGGAGGCCATCCCGAAGCTGCTCGACGTTGGGCTGGCTGCGAAGTGGCCGGTCGAGGGAGATCTGGCGGTAGGCACCATTCGTTACAAAGACCCGCTGGTCTACGTCGATAACCGCTGGACGCCTGCGAACGATCTATTCGCGGTGTTCCTGGTTCTGTACGAGCTGTTGACCGGCACGCATCCCTTCGGTGGCGGCTCGCCGGAGCCCGCGCAACGTCCCACCATTCAGCGTGAAGAGTTCCCGGAGAGCTTTTCGGAGCGCAGCATCGACAAGCTGGCGAAGCTGTTCGCGCGGGCTCTCTCGCCGGACGCCTCCGAGCGGCCCAACAGCACGGTCGCTGCGCTCGCCGAGCTGGAGCTGGCGCTCGCTGAGGACGAACCGGCTGCGCAGGTACCGGCCGGCGCAACCGCTCCGCACCCATCCACGCAGCCGCCACTGCTCGTTGAACGCAGCCCGCTGGCAGCCAGCGTCACGCTCACCACGCCCGTCGCCGATCTTGGGCTGTCGACCCGCGCGCAAGGCGCCCTCGCCCGCCTGGGCCTGGCGACGGTGGCGGATCTTGTTGGCTTCGATCCGGAGGCTGCGCGCGGCCTGCCCAACGTCGGGTCGAAGTCGATTCGGGAGCTGCGCGCGCTGTGCGTTGAGATCGCTGCGCGCTGGCCGGCAGAGCCAAAGCACGACAAGCGTCCGATCGAACGGTTTTACCCTGCGTTGGCCGAGGATCCGCGGTCGCTCGATGAGCTTGGGAAAGAGCTGACGCCGGGCATGAAGGACGTGCTGGTCGCGCGCGGGATCTTCTCGATCGGAGATCTCGCTGCGATGCCGCCAGCGGCGCTCGAGCGACTGCCTTCGATCGGACCCGGCAAGCTCGGGCGCGTTCGTTCTGCGCTGCGCCGCCTGGCTGGCCGCGAAGAGGTGCCGGAGTCCCTCACTGAGCTCAACGCAAGGCTGGCGGAGGAGCTTGGCGAGCGCGCCTGGGACGTGTTTACCCGGGTGCTCGGTCTCAACGACTGCAAAGCGCGGGTGCCCTCCGAGGTGGCACACGCACTGGGCCTCAGCCGACAACGTGTTTCCCAACTCACCGATCTGGACCCGCTGCGCGCCGAGGCGAGCTGGGCGCATTACCTCACGACCCTCCTAACCGAGGCCATGCCGCCGGTGGGCTTCTCCACGCTCGACGCGGCAGGCCAATCGCTCGCGACTCGCCTGCCCTCGGATGGGAAGACCACCTGCGCGCTCGGCTTCGCACGCTTGGTCGCCTTGCTGCTTTCGCCAGACGCACGAGCGGCGGATGCAGTCTCGGTTCGCTGGCTGGTCCGTCCGCCGTGGACCAGCGAAGCAATCCAGGCCCTGCTCAGCCGCTTGGGCTCGATCGGGAATTGGCCGCCGGTACCTCGCGCGCAGGCCGAGTCCCAACTCTGGGATGCAACGCCCAGCGAGATCCAGCGCGCGCTCGTGCGCTGGGGCGCTGACGCCGGCCAATTGCTCGACGGTCTGCTACGCCTGGACGAGACGGTGCAGCTCGATCGCGTGGGCGGGCTTTACACCCCGCCGGTCCAGCTCTGCTCGGCGCTGCGCGTATTGCGGCCAGGCCTGAGCTCTCCGGTGATTGATACCGAGACGCTGATGGCCGAGGTCCACGCGGCCTATCGTGGGGTCTTAGCGGCCGACAGCGACGAGATCGAGCTGGCGATTGAGCAGGCCGGCTACCGCCGGGATGGGGACCGCTGGGTGGACCCGGGGCGGATCGACGCGCCCGGCGTGCTCGGCAGCCCCAAGGTCGACGCGAGCATCCCGACGCAGCGGGTGAGCGCCGGCCATCTGCCGCCGGTGATCGAGGGCCTCGCGGCGCAAATCGATCGGGGCGGCTTCCGCGTCGTCGCGCTCTCACCCACCCAGCATCATCGGCTCGCCCGCCAGCTCGCCGCGTGGTTCGGGGAGAGCGTGGGAGCGGAGCGCGTGCACTTCGTGGCTGTGGATCGGCTGCTGATTGAAGCGATGAAGACGGCCGATCTGTGGAAGTTCGTCCCCTTCCTGGAGGTGCGCGCGGAGGCGGACTGGCGGATGTTCCACGCGGAGCTCACCGCGGCCTTGGATGACGCGGTGAAGGGCGCGAAGGCCGGGACCATCACCGTGCTTGGGCAGCCCTCGCTGCTCGGTACGCTCGGGCTGATGAGCTGGCTATCGGGCTTCTATGAGCGTGCGCGGGGCGGCAAACACGGCCTCGTCGTGCTCGCGGTGCCCGGCGGAATTCATGAGGACCGCGTGCGCCTCAACGAGAAGTACAACCTACCGTACACCCCGGACATGGCCGCGGTGTACCTCGAATCAGCCGACGTGCTGCACCCCGTCCACGAGCCCTACGCCAAGAGTCAGGCCCAGCCCCGATGAAGCCCGAAACCTACAAGGCGCTACTCAAGGACCTGCAGAAGCTCCAGAAGTCGCTGGTCACGTCGCAGATCAAACGCGTGCGTAGCGAGCCCGCGCTCGGCGCCCGGGTGGCGCGCCTTCACGCCGAAGCGGAGGTTGGCGGCAGCCTGGATGAGTTCGTCGCGACCACCGCGCGGCAGAGCACCGTGCTCTTTCTGCTGCGCAGCGTCTTCGTGCGCGTGCTCGAGGACGTGGGCATCCTTGGGGTGAAGCGCCTGCGTGATGACTGGGGCTTCGCCGCCTTCCGTGAGGTGGCGCCAGCGTTGGGCGTCCGCTCCTACTTCGCCTTCGTCTTCCGAGATCTCGCGCTGGACTTCCCTGCCCTGTTTGCGCCGGCGGACCACGAGCTGCCACTGCCGGATGAAGACGGCTGCCGTGCGCTCTGGAACCTTTGGCACCACCCAAACAAAGACGGTGAGCACTACGATTGGAACGGGGACAGCTTTGATAGCCGCTTCCTCGGTGATCTCTACCAAGACCTGGACGCTGACATCCGCAAGCGCTTCGCCCTGCTGCAGACGCCCAAGTTCGTCGAGGAGTACATCCTCGATCACACGCTGACGCCGGCCCTCGCCGAGTTTGATCCGGCGGCGCTGCGCGCCAAATCCGAGACCTTTCGCGTGCTCGACCCGACCTGCGGCAGCGGTCACTTTCTGATCGGGGCATTCCACCGCCTCGCCGATTACTGGCGCGATAAACATGGGCTCGCTGAATGGCAGGCCTGTGAGCGCGCGCTCGAAGGCGTGTGGGGCTGTGACATCAATCCGCACGCTGTGGACATCGCCGAGTTTCGGCTCTTGCTCGAGGTAGTGGCCCGCACCGGCGTGACGGACCTTGAGCGTCTTGCGAAGCTGCAGCTGAACCTGCGCGCGATGGACTCGCTGATCCCGTGGGAGCGCGCGAGGCAGCAGGCCGAGCTCTTTCCGGCGAAGGACCGGCTGGATGCGTATGCAACGCCGGCGCAACGGGAGGAGAACGCGGCGTTCCTGGGCCGAGACTTCCATGTCGTGGTGGGCAATCCGCCGTACATCACGCCGAAGGATGTTCGGAAGCGAGATGACTATCGCGTATTCTGGCCTGATTCAGCTGTTCGGAAGTATGCACTCTCCGCCCCCTTTGCCCAGCGACTCTTCGTCTTAGGGAGCGCCGCATCGTTTGTCGGTCAAATCACGGCAAACTCGTTCATGAAGCGAGAGTTTGGTCGGCCGCTGATTTGCGCTGTCTTTCCCTCCCTCGATTTAACCGATGTGGTTGATACCTCGGGAGCCTACATCCCAGGGCATGGCACTCCCACAGTCGTTCTAATCGGTCGACACCGCCTTCCATCAAAGTCAACACTGCGTGCCATCCTGGGCAAGCGTGGTGAACCTAAACGACCCAGTGAGGCAGCAAAGGGCGTGGTTTGGAGCGCCATCGTTCACTCTGGGTTGGAACCGGACGACTCAAGCCTATTCGTGTCCGTTCGCCAATTGAACCGCGCTGAACTTGCGAAACACCCGTGGAGCCTGGGTGGTGGTGCATCAATGGACATCAAGGCCGCACTCGATGCCGCCGGCCAGAGCACCATCGGACGAACTCTAGAGGATGTCGGGCCCGGCGGTATAACGGGCCAGGATGACATATTCACGAGACAACGCACCCGAATGCTGGGCCGGATGGTGGCTAGCGAACGCCTGGTCGACTTGCACGAGGGCGACGAGGTTCGCGATTATCTGGTCGCTAGCAACGATAGAGCCACGCTCTTCTCTTATCGCGGTACCGAACCTGACGAGGCGAAGGACGTAGCTCGGGCCCTTTGGGATTGGCGAGGATGGGTTCGCGAACGCCCAATCAAGGGCTTTAAGAAGATTCGAGACAGCCGAGAGCCGGAGAACAGACTCTCCTTTTTCTATCCGCTGCGATTCAGTGCCTTACACCTGCTCGCGTTCGCGTTTGTCTCGACACACAACCACTTCGTGCTGACCGAGGGCAACCAAGTCTTCAAGCAGTCGGCACCAGTCATCAAACTGCCCGCGACCGCCACACTTGACGACCATCTCGACCTGCTCGGACTGCTCAACAGCAGCGCGCTCGGGTTCTGGATGCGCCAAGTCTTTTACCCGAAGGGCGGTGACAAGAAGGGCGACGGAGGGCGGTCGTCGGCAGAAGAATGGTCGGATCGACTCGAATACGACTCCACCAAACTCCAGCAAGCGCCGATCGTCACGCGTGACCGCGACGCGCGCGTAGCCCTCGCGCAGCGCCTTGATGCCCTCGCGCAGGACCGCGCAACCTGTCTTCCCGCGGCGCTGCTCGCTGCAGGCAACTGGTCACCGGCTGAGCTCGGCGCAGACCTCTCGAAAGCACATGAGCGCTACCTCGCCTTGACCCGCCAGATGGTCGCGCTTCAAGAGGAGCTCGATTGGTTGACCTACAGCTCCTACGGCCTCATCGAGCCCGTGACCATCACAGCTCCAGCGAACACTGAAGCTCTCGCCCCCGGCCATCGGCCCTTCGAGATCGTGCTCGCGCGCAAGGATGACGAGGCGGACGACGACGAGAAGAGCGCTTGGTGGTCGCGTCATGGGCACGAGCGCGTGACCGAGATCCCGGAGTCCTATTCGGCAGCCCACCGCGCGCGGCTGCAAGAGCGGATCGACCTCATCGAGTCGGACCCGCGGCTCGGGCTGCTGGAGACGCCGCCGTACAAGCGCCGCTGGCAATTGCCGGATTGGGCCGCGGAGACAAAGAAGGCTGCGGAGTCCTGGCTGCTGGATCGGCTGGAGGATTTGTTTGCGCCGGCGAGCGACAGCTCAACCCGCGGTGCCCTCGCGGAGCCCAAGCCGTATCGGCTCGAGGAGGTGGTCGCTGCGTGGTCGCGTGATCCGCGCGTGGCGGCGGTTGCCGGCGTGCTGATGGGCACCGGCGCCTCGGTGGACGTGAGCCTCGTCGGTGAGAAGCTCCTCCGCGCCAATGCGCTACCGGACAATCCGCAGCGCCTGTACTCAGAGGAGGGCCTGCGCAAGCTCGATGAATGGAAGCGCGTGTGGGCGCTGCAAGATCAAGAAGACGAGCATGGGCTGGCCTGCACCGTGGCCAAGGAGCGGGGCGAGCCTCCGCCTAAGAAGCGCCTTGTCGATCCCAACGATCCTGCCACGGAGCTCGAAGCGATCCCGCTGCCGCCCAAGTTCGATCGCGCCGACTTCTCGAGAGCTGAGTACTTCTCGGTTCGCGGCAAGCTCAACGTGCCGCGCGAGCGCTTCATCCTGTTCGCTGAACTCACGCCCAACCGCTTCGGTTGGAACGGCTGGCGCGACCGTGAGCGCGCGCTCGCCCAGGTGGAGGCGTACACCCTGGCCGAAAGCGATCCGGAGAAGCCGCTGCCCGCTCCTTCGACCGACGATCCGCGACGCTGCGGCGTCACCTTCGGCCTGTGGGAGAGCCTGCCCGACGTCCGACGTTGGGGCGCTGCAGACGAGCACGCCGAGCTGCAGGCGCTCGCGCGCGAAGCCTGCCGGAAGCCGCAGTGCCCGTGCCCGGTTGTGGATACCTGGCGAGCGCAGGTTCTCAACGGCGCAGCGACCATCGACGTGCCGCGCTCGCGACTCAAACGCACGCCGGTGGCGGATGAAGTCACCCTGGCACAGCGCGCCTGGGTCGCTGGCTTGTTCCAGCCCGGACGGGAGCTGGACGCCGACGGCGTTTGGGCACACCACCTCGGCCGCTTGGGTGGCTCGGCAATGGAGGACGAGCCGCCGGCTTCACGCCCGGGTGCAAAAATGGCCCCGGCTCAGACAAGCCTCCCGCTCGCCGAGTCACCGGAGGCCCGAGAGCAAGCCAACCTCAGCGAAAAGCAGCTCGCGCAAGTGCTCGATGACTTGGTCGCGAGCGGTGACCTGCTGGCCAAAGGCCGCGGTAAAAAGAAGAAGTTCAAGATCGTCCCACGAGGGGTCACTTCATGATCGACCGCGTCCGCTTCGAGAACTTCAAGAGCCTGAAGGACGTCACGCTGGAGCTCGACCGCTTGACGGTGCTGGTCGGGCACAATGGGTGTGGGAAGAGCAGCGTGCTGCAGGGTCTCTACCTGCCGTCTCAGGCCGGCCGTCTAGCGGCGCAGGATGAGGCCCTTCAGTCGGTACTGCGAGGCCGGACAGCGAGCGCAGTCGAAGACCAGCCCATCGAGATCCACTTGCACGAACGTGACGGCAGTGAACTCTCGTTCGGGCTCGCCGATTCGGAACAGGGACCGGCAACCGAAATCGAAGTCGATGGGGAGCAGTACAGCAACGCGCTGCTCACCCCAACCATCACAGCCATGATTTTGCGCAATAAGGTCCAGCGCCTCACGTCGGCGGCCTACCTAACGCTTGACCCAAGCAAGATGGTGAAGGCTTCTGTTCCAGATGCCGGGACGCCAGAAATGCAGGTGGACGGAGGCGGCCTAGCGTCTGTACTCGCCTGGATGAAGGGCGCCGCCGAAGACGAAATTGCGCTTGTAACGAAGGACCTCTGTCGTGTCGTCCCCGGCGTGAAGCGGATTCGCACGTTCCGCCAAGAGATCGCCAGGCGAAAGCACCAGAAGCTGGACGTGGACGGCCAACCGGTATGGCGCTCCGTCGATGAGAAGGTGCTCGGAGATCGCTTCGAACTCGAGTTCGACGATGGACACTCGGTTCCCGCGGACCTCCTCAGCGAGGGCACCGTGCTGGCCCTCGGCCTCTTGACCAAACTGCGTGAGCCAACCCGCCCGCGCATGATCTTGCTTGATGACATCGACCGTGGTCTTCACATCGAGGCGCAAGCCAAACTCGTCACCGTCCTCCGTGAGCTGCTCGAGGAGATTCCTGAGCTGCAAATCGTTTGCACCACCCACTCCCCTTACCTGCTGGATCGCTTCAAGCCAGAGGAAGTTCGGCTCCTTGCTCTCGATGAAAAGCGTCATACCAAGGCGCTGACGCTTACCGAGCACCCCGAGTACGAGAAGTGGAAGTTCGGCACCCAAACCGGTGAGCTCTGGGCCGCGCTCGGGGACGGTTGGGTGAAGACTTCGGGAGCCTCGCAATGACGCTGCTCTGCATCGTCGGGGAGGATGAAGGTCACTATACGGCAGTCACTCGGCTCGTCGATGACACGCTCGTTGAGCAGGTCGACTGGCTGGACGGCATCCTCCACAGCTGTCGCACCTGGCAAGGCAGGCACGCGGAGGAGCGCTGGTACAAGTACGACCCGAAGGACGCCAACGACGTTCGACCGATCGACCTTGGCGGCGGCGGACGCATCAAAGTGCACGGCCACATCGACGGACAGCCACTGAAGCCTGAGGCAGGCATGTGGCGAAGAGCGCTGATGATTCTATGTCACGCTGACCCTAGACCGGACGTTGTGGTGCTCGTGCGCGACATGGACGGGTATCATGACCGGGAGCGTTACGACGGCCTGAAGCAAGTGCGCAGCGAGAGCCTGAGTTGGCCCTTCGAGGTGGTCGTCGCAGCACCCGAGCCGGAGATCGAGGCCTGGCTCGTTGCGGGATTCGTTCCCAAGGACGCGCGCGAGATTGCGACGCTCGCATCAATCACGAAGCAGCTTTCGTTCGACCCGACGAAGGAATCCCAACTCCTCACATCCCAACCCAACGATGCGGCCAGCGACGCGAAGCGTGTACTCGCGCGCTTGTGCGGCAATGACCGGGAGCGTGAGGAGAGCTGCCTTGCGGACCGGGGCCTGCTGCGCACTCGCGTCACGCGTGTCGGCCAGTTCCTGGACGAAGTCGAGAAGCGCATCGTCCCCAAATTTGCAAAGGCCTCATGAAGATCCGCGACTACCTCGAGTGGCAAGACGACACCGATCTGGATGCGTTCATCACGCGGCTCGGGGACACCGCGGACCGCGTTCGTCAGAACGTGCAGCAGTACGTCGTCGGGGAGAAGGTTCGCGTGCGGCTCGACGCGATGCTGCAGACCGTGGGCGAGCGCTTGGAGGACAACCGCGACGTTGGTCGCTACATCCACGGCGCGTTCGGCTCCGGTAAGTCGAACCTGCTGACCGTGCTCAGCAAGATGCTCGAGCGCGACGAGATGGTCTACGACCTCGGGCACCCGGCGTTGCGCGAGCTGCGGGCCAAGCACCCTTGGCTCGACAAGCACCGTACCTTGGTCGTGCGCATCAACATGATGTCGTCCCACTCGCTGACCCGGGCGCTGTTCGAGGGCTACAACGCCTCGTTGCCAGTGGAGGTGCCGAAGCTCACGTTCACAGATGAAGAGCGCGTCTTTTCACTGATCGAGCGGGACGCAGAGCGGCTCGGTGGAATGGCCGCGCTGCTGGAACAGGCGGCAAAAGATGCAGCCTTCGACAAGGTCCCGGAGATGCCCCAGAGCATGCCCGGCGCGATGTTCGTGGAGTTCTACGAGCGCATGCGGCGTGGGGATAGGGACAAGCGCTTGGCCTTGGCAGCGGCGTTGCAGAACTGGCGCAACCACGGGGACAGCGCGATCCACGCGGACGACCTTTGGGTCGACGCGCGCCAGGGTCTGGATCGCATCGCGCGGCATGCCAAGGAGCACGGTTTCACGGCGATCGCCTGGCTGATCGATGAGCTGGTGATCTGGATCCGCGGCCGGACCCGTGCCGAGTACATCCGAGAGATCAATCACCTGTCTGCGCTGGTCGACCACGACGCCGCGCGGGTGCTTCCCTTCTTCGTCGCGGTCGCCGTCCAGATGGATATCTCGCGGACTTGCCCGGAAGATCTCTCGCAGAAGGACTTCCAAGAGCAGCTCGGCTTCATCCGCGATCGATTTCAACCGCAGCTGGAGCTCGAGGATCAAGACTTGTACGAGGTCGCTGCCCAGCGCGTACTCGCCCGCAAGCGTGAGCTAGCCCCTGCCGACCGCAAGGCGTTCGAGGCGGCGATCGACGCGGCGTTTCAGAAGCACGCGGACAAGATCGGTGGCCTCTCGGGCGGGCTCTCCCTGGACCTCGTACGCAGGCTCTATCCGTTCAATCCTGCGCTTCTGCGCATCCTGGTGGATGTAACGCAGGCCTTATCGCGCAACCGCACGGCCATCGCCGCACTCTATCGGCTGCTCAACAAACACGCCGACATCGAGGTCGGTCAATTTATCCCGGTCGGCGCGCTGTGGGACTTCGTGTTCGAGCCCAACAACGTCGCTTACGTGAAGGGTAACGGCGCAAGCAAGCTGTGCCAGCGGCTCGCCGACACCTACGAGACCTACCTGCGGCTCGAACCCAAGCTCGAATCGGTCGCGCAGGAGACCGGTGCAACCGTGCATCAGCTGCAGCAGGTGGTACGCACGGTGCTGCTATGTCAGCTCTCCGACCGTGGCTACTTCCCCGACGGCCGCTCCTTGGGAGATCGGCTCACCGCGTCGATGCTGCTCCATCTCAACGAGACCGACATCCGCGCGCTCGCGCAGCGCACCGGGATCAGCAAGGTAGCCTCGTGGTTCCGCGCGATCAGCGGCGTAGCGCCCCACGTCCAGGTGAGCGCAGACACCGACCCGACAGTGAGCATCAAGATCGAGCAGCTCGACATCGAGCGCGTGCTCAACTTGGCTCGCTCGCAAGTCAGCCACTCGCACCGCTTCGCCTTCATGCGCAGGCTGCTGATCGATCAGCTCGGGCTGGAGCTCGGCACCTCGAACGAGGGACCGGTCGAGGTAACTTGGCGCGGTACGAAGCGTCGGGGACGCGTGCGGCTGGCCAACGTGCGGACGCTCTCCTACGCCGGGCAGACCAACGAGTTTGACCCCGGCAAAGATGAGTTCCTCATCCTGATCGACTACCCGTTCGACGAAGACGCTGGTTGCTCACGACAGGACGACATCGAGAATTGCCAGCGTGCTCGCGCTCGCGGGGCAAACTGGACGGTCGCCTGGCTTCCGGAGCACCTAAGCCCAGCGGAGTTTGAAGCCCTGACCAACGCCGCCGCGGTGGATCTGATCCGGCAAGACGCGCGCGCAGCCTTCCAAGACCTGAACCCGCGGGAGGCCGACGCTGCGTCCCGCATGCTCGAGGGTTACTTGGTCGCGCGTGAACTTCAGCTCAAGGAGGCGCTACGTCGCTTGTTCTTCGAGCAAGGGCAGATCCACGGCATGCGCAAGTCGCTCGACGGCATCGAGTCCACGGGACTTGACCTAAGCAGTGCGCTGGACCGTCTCGCCAAGACGGCGCTCGACAAGCGCTACCCCAACCACCCGTCCTTCACGCGGCGGGTGACGCAGGCAGAGCTCAGCCTGGTCGCCGATTGGGTGATCCAAGTCGCCAAGACCGGCGCAACCAAGGACCTCCGCGGCTCGGAAATGCCATTTGTGGACGCGATCTTGCTGCCGCTCGAGGTGGCGCACAAGGCACCGGCCGGCATTACGCGCCGCACCGACGGACGCTACCTGGCTGCGATTGAAGGCTGGGTCGGCTCCAAGCGCCAGTTCGAGGCGCAGGAGCTGCGAGCGGCCCTGACAGCGGACGCGGACGGCGCTGAGGGCTGGGGCTTCGGCTTCACAAAGGAGATCGCCAACTTCTTCCTCTACTACCTGCTGCAGGTCACCGGCTTCGAGGCGCAAAGCGGCGAGCGGAGTGACACGGTGCACGCCCTCTCGGATGTCAAAGAGCGCTTCCGCCTCGTGAAGGAGGACGTTGTCGACGCGCCAGTCTGGGATCGGTCGCTCAAGGTGACCGAACGGCTCTTCGACTTGAAGCGCTTCGCAGATCTTCCGACGCCGCCCGAGCAGGCAAAGCTATGCCGAGACGTCGCGCTCAAAGCGCGCGAACTGCGTGATGCGGTTCGCGACTTCGACGTGAGGCTGCGAGAGGTCTGTAGCTGGGCCGGCGTGCCCATGAACGACTCTGGCAGGTTGCGAACCGCTTCCGAACTCTCAGCCTGGCTCGATGAGATGCTCGCCGACGGCGGGAATGCCTCACGAGCACGCAGACTGGCAGCCTTGCATGCTGACGCGCGGCTCGAGGCCTTTGTTCGCTTCCGCACCACGCTGCCGGGGGAAGCGGGTGCGTTGACCGCGGTTGCAGGCCAGCGCACCGCGTTCGAGCACCTGGCCTCTCACGGCAGCGAGGAGGACCGCACAACCGTCGTCCTCCGCTTGCGCAACCTGCTTGTGGATCCGGTGACCGTCGCGCTCCTCGCCGAGAAGGGGCCCGGCTGGATCGACGAGGCCAAGCGGCGCTTCGCCTCGGTGGCCACCGACTCCGCCGAGCAAGCGCGTGAGCACGAAGTGCGCGCGACTGTCGAGCGTCACGCCCGTGAAGCGGCGGAGGCCCAGGCCGCCGCTGCGCGTGAAGCGCAGGCAGCCGCAGAGCGACGGCTCGAGGAGCAGCGGCTTCGTGAGGAGGCAGACCGTGCTCGCTCGCGAGTCGTAAGCGGTTCGCGAGAGGCCATCGTCAAAAGGGTGCAGGCCGCCATCGAGGAGATGGTGCGCACCAAGCCAGCAGGCGCCGAGCTACGGGTGCGGATCGTGATTGACGAGGTCGAGGCGAACTCACGCGAGAGTGGGACGTCGTGACAGCCGTCTTCGGCGAGCGCGTCCTCGATTGGATGGTGCGCCGCCTCAATCAGGCCGTGCGGCTCGAGCATGATCTCGTGCTGATCCACGACAATCCCGCGCTCGCAGACGTGCCCGCGAAGATCGAGATCGCTGCGGAGCCGTGGCGGGTGGCGCGCATCACAGGCGAACTCACCCTGCGTGACGCGCTGCCCGAGGCAGACCGGCTGATCGCGATCGTCCCTGCGGAGATGCCACCGCTGCCGATGGACATCGCCGCGCGTACGTACCTGCAACGCATCCTCGACATCCGCTCTGAGGATGTCGTGGCCGCGCTGTCTACGCGCTTTTGCGAGGCGCTGGTGGATGAGAGCCTAAGCAAGGCGGTGTTCGAGTCGATCGACACGCTGGTGTCGACCGCCGAGCGTTGGAGCCTTGGCAGCGGCCTCGTGACCGCGCGTGAGGTGCGCTCGATGTTGGTCGGTGCGCAGCTCGGGGCGGCGCGCTTGGATCGCGAGCGGGATTGGGAGCTGCTCGCGCGCTGGATCCTGGAAGGCGCCCCAACCTTCCGCGTGCCGACCTTGGTCCGAGCGGCCCTCGAAGAGGCGCAGCCACGGACCGGCGCGTTGCTTGGTTGGGCGCTCACCGACGGCAGCCTCGAGCTGCTTTGTACGGCGGGGGCCTTGCTGGCCTCGCCCGAGGGCGCCGCCCTCGCGCCGACAATCCCCGGGCTGGCGAAGAGCGATAGCACCCACCTGATCGAGCTGGTCGACACCGCGTTGCGCGAGGTGTGGCGTCAGAGTCAGACCCGCGCCTCAGAAGTCCTGGGACAAGCCGAGCGCACCGTTCGACAGGCACCACACGTCAGCCTCGACGCGGGTAAGCATCGCTTGCTGCGCATTCCGCTCGAGACAGCGTTGAGCCAGGCCGCCAATCGCGCAGCCGAAGGCAATCCCCCGGATGACGTGACGATCGAGAGCCTGAAGCGCAACTTGCATGCGCCGGCGCTCGCGGAGTCCATTAACGCTGTCGCCGACCTGGCGCGGCTCGCTCGCTTCAACAAGATCGCTGCGCCTTCGACCCAGGCCACGCAGCCGTGGTTCGAGCACGCCCTGCGTGACGTCGCGTGGTCCGACCTAGCCTCTCGGCGCGTGAAGCGGGCGCTGACGACCATCCCTGCGTGGCTCAGTGATCCTGCAAAGCGCGTCCTCGATCTTTGGACCAGCAAGCGGGACAGGCTGAACCAGGCTTTCGCCGGGACAATCGCGACTCACTGGGCAGCGCTCGCACGCAATACCGACACGCGGCAGGCGCTACCGCTGCATCAGCTAAGTCGCTGCATTGTGCGACGCCTGCTCGACGACGGCGGACGCGTGCTCTTGGTGGTGCTGGACGGATGCGACCTGGCGTCGTGGCTCGAGATCATCGAATCGCTGCCAGCCGATGCACGGATCGGCCTGAGCGTGCCTGAGGTGCGAGACGCCGTGTTGCGAGATGACCTCTCGGCGATGGGCGCCTTCTCAGCCGCCGTGTCGGCGATACCCACGGTGACGAACCACGCTCGTCGCGCGCTCTTCGCGGGGGAGATTCCGGGCAACACGGCGCTTGATGACACCGAGTCGGCGGCTGCCAACGCCACGGCGGACGCTGCCGCGTGGAAGCGCAATACCGCGCTGGGTGACACCCCACGCCAGCTCTTCCTCAAGGGGGAGCTCGGCACGACGGGGCAGCCGCTGCTCGATGCGCTGCGAAGCAAGGAAGCTCGCTTGCTTGGGGTCGTGTTCAACGGCGTCGACGACGCGCTCTCGAGCAAAGAGACGACCTTGATGCCACGCTGGTCGCTTGCCGCGCTCGGCGCCGGAGCCGCGGAGGCGATCCCGCTCGCGCTCGACGAGGGATGGACGATCATCGTCACGGCCGACCACGGCCATACCCCGTTCGTGTCCAGCGATCGCAAGGTCGCTGGTTCGGGGCTCGGGCATCGCTTTGCGGCCGAGCCAGGCGATGGAACCGTCGCTTTCGCAAACGGACCGTTGCCAAAGCAGCCGCTTCACCTGCTGGCGCGCTTCGGCGCTTGGTATGGGCATCAGCGGCGGGGCTTTCACGGCGGGGCGAGCATCGAAGAGGTCGCTGTACCCCTCGCCTTCCTTGGTCGCGTGCGTGGGCCGCAGGAGGGCCGTCCACGTGCGCCGTCCTGGTGGTGGACGAGTGAGTCACACGAGAGCCCAGACCTTCGCGTCGTTGTGGCGCGGCCCGAGCCCGAACCGGCGGCTCCGAAGTCTGTTCGACCTCCGCCCCCGCCGCGTCCGGCCGCAGTGCAGACCACGCTCACGTTCGATCTCGACCCCAGGCTTGAGTCGCTTTCGGCAGACGAGAAGGCCGTGATGAGCCTGCTTGCAACCAACCAATCCGTGCGCCTTAGCGCCATCGCCCTGCACACCAAGCGTTCACCGATGCGCGCCTCAGGCTTCATGCAGCAACTCGTACGCAAGCTGCACGAGCTTGGCGTTCCTTGCGTAACGGTGGAACTCCTATCAGACAATGATCGCCTGTATCGCTACAGCACACCGGACCGAGGATCGCGATGAATCGCATCGACGCTGAAGACATCGTGCAGGCGTTGCGAGGCGGCGTGGTGCCGCGTCGTGGGCTCCACCACCTCGCGACCGGTACGGAGGCTTTGATGCGCGCGGTCGAGCAAGAGCTCGACTTCGTCGCGACGGGCAAAGGCACCGACAAGTGGATCCGCGGGGAGTACGGGAGCGGTAAGACGTTCGCGACCCGTTTACTTTGTTCGCGCGCGCGCGATCGCGGCTTCGCTACCGCAGAGGTGCAGATCTCAATCAGCGATACACCCTTGCATCACCTCGAGACGGTCTATCGGCGCTTGATCGAGCGGCTCGAGACGTCTGCAGACGGCGCTGGTGCATTTCAGAGCATCGTCGACTCATGGCTCTACCAGGTCGGAGACGAGGTCCAGCGGCTCGAAGGGATTGCTGAGGATGATCCTCGCTTGGCCGACGCGACCGAGAAGCGGCTCGAAGACAAGCTCGCCGCCCTTGCACGGCAGAACCAGACCTTCCCGGCCGTGTTGCGCGCCTACCACCGAGCGATGCATGAGGGAGATTTCGCCACCGCTCAGGGCCTCATTGCGTGGCTCTCCGGGCAGCCGCACGTCAGCGCCAAAGTCACCGCGAAGGCCGGTATCCGTGGCAAGGTGGACGGTGCGGCGGCGCTGAGCTTCCTCGCCGGCCTTTTGTGTTTGCTCCGGCAGACGGACCGGCCGGGACTGGTGGTTGTGCTCGATGAGGTCGAGACCATCCAGCGTATGAACGCTCAGGTTCGAGAGAAGGCCCTCACCTCCCTCCGTCAGTTGACCGATCAGCTCGCCAATGAGCACTTGCCGGGCCTATACCTGGTCGTGACGGGTACCCGGGATTTCTTCGAGGGCTACAAGGGGCTCAAAACGGCTCCTGCGCTCTATCAACGGGTCAACGTGACCTTCGACGCAGACGCACAGTTTGACAATCTCCGCAGAAGGCAGGTTCGGCTTACGGCCTTCGACTCGAGCCGGCTGCTCGAGGTGGGCCGTCGCGTCCGCGATCTGTACCCAGCGCAGGCGCCGGATCGCGTGATGGAGCGGGTCTCCGACGAGTTCCTTCACGCGCTCGTGGAGAAGGTCACGTCCGCGTTCGGCGGCAAAGTAACGGTGGTGCCTCGAGTGTTCCTCCGCGAGCTGATCGACATCATCGATCGCGTGGAGCAGCACGAGGCGTATGACCCAGCCTCGCACTACAAGCTGGAGGTTAATCCGGGCGTGCTGTCTGACGAGGAGCTCGCTGCGAAAGAGGGCCGCGAAGTCGACGTGTCCGAAGTCGAGGTAAACGAGCGCGCAGAGAAGGCCGACCCCCCTCGCCGGCTCGACGGCTAGCCGATGTCCGACGCGAGCTCCGGCTTCTTCCGACTCCACCCCAACCTGCAGCACGCGATCGTGCACGATCTCGGCTGGCGGGATTTGCGGCCCGTACAGAGCCTGACGATCGACGCCGTGCTCGATGGGGCCAACGCGGTCGTCCTTGCTCCGACGGCTGGAGGCAAGACCGAAGCGAGCATCTTCCCGGTGCTCTCTCGCATCCTGTCCGAGGAGGCGCGTCCGGTCGCAGCGCTCTACGTGTGCCCAATACGCGCGCTGCTCAATAACCAGGAGGAGCGCCTGCAAGCGTATGCGCGCATGGTCGGGCTCTCGGCGTTCAAGTGGCATGGGGACGTGAGTGACTCCAAGAAAGCTCGCTTTCGAACAGATCCTGCGCACATCCTACTGACCACGCCTGAGTCGCTCGAGGTCATGATGATCAGCGAGCGAACCGATGTGAAAGCCCTTTTCGGTGGGCTGCGCACGGTGATCGTGGACGAGGTGCATGCCTTCGCCGCAGATGATCGCGGGGCCCACCTCGCGGCGATCCTCGAGCGCTTGGTTCATATCGTCGGCCGAGACATCCAGCGCATTGGGCTCTCGGCAACCGTTGGAAACCCGCAGGTGATCGGCCAATGGCTTCAGGGCTCGAGCGCGCGACCCTTTCGTCTCGTCGATCCTCCCAAGGGTGCGCCCAATCGCCAGCTCAGCATCGACTTCGTCAACGATCTGGGCGAGGCCGCCGCGGGCATCACCGCGATCGCGCGCGGAAAGAAGAGCCTGGTCTTCGTCGAGAGCCGCGCACGAGCCGAGAAGGTCGCGCATTCGCTAGCCGGCTCGGGTGTCGAAGTGTTCATCCACCACAGCTCGGTCAGCCGCGCTGAACGCCAGCTCGCGGAGAAGCAGTTCACCGAGGGGAAGAACACCGCGATCGTTTGTACCTCTACGATGGAACTCGGCATCGACGTCGGCGATCTCGATCACGTGCTGCAGGTCGACGCGCCCGGCTCTGTGGCCTCGTTCCTACAGCGATTGGGCCGCACTGGACGCCGCGCGGGTACGCGGGCGAACCTCAGCTTCTTTTGCACCAAGCCCGAGTCGCTGTTGCAGGCCGTGGCGGTGGGACGGCTAGCGCATGCCGGTTGGGTCGAGGATGTTCGTCCCGCAGCGCACGCGGCGCACGTCCTAGCCCACCAGATCCTCGCGCTGACCTTGCAAGAGGGCGGGCTGTCGCGTCATCGCATCCTCGAATGGGTCGAGGGTGCGTATCCGTTCCACGGCATCGGCAAGGCGGAGCTGTTCCAAACCCTCGAGACGATGCTCGAGAAGAAGATCCTCCACGAGTCCGACGGCGTGCTCTCGCTCGGCTCCCACGGGGAGAAGCTCTACGGGCGAAAGAACTTCTTCGAGCTGTACGCCGTCTTCAGCTCGCCCCCGATGTTGCGAGTGCTCTTCGGTCGTGAAGAGGTTGGCTACGTGCAGGCCTCGTTCATTCAAGCCCACGATGGGCGCGGCGGCGCGCTCTGCTTTCGACTCGGCGGCAGGGCTTGGCAGGCCAAACGCATCGATTGGTCCAAGGCGGCGATCTACGTCGAGACGGCCAAGGTCGGGCAAGTGCCGTCCTGGCTCGGGGGTACCAACGTCATCTCCTACGAACTCTGCCAAGCGATGAAGGAGACGCTGCTAAGCGATGACACGCCGGGCGTTCACCTTGGGATGCTCGCGACGATGGAGCTCTCGACGCTTCGTAACTCCTATCGCAGCCTGTTCGAGGATGGTCCAGCGCCGCTCGAGCAAACGAGTGAAGGCGTGCAGTGGCATACCTTTGTCGGCGGTGCGATCCAGCGGCTGCTCGCCGCAGGGCTTGAACATCTCACCGGCAAGAAGTGGGTCGCCGGCAACCTGAGCGTGAAGTCGAAGGACGCATCGCTCACCGAGACCATGGAGGCCCAACGCAGCTTGAGCGGCCTGGATTGGGACGCGATCGCCCGTGAGCGGGCACACGCCACCGTGCGCGGCGTGATCAGCAAGTTCCAGCCGTGCTTGCCCAGCGCAGCCGAGGACCGGCTACTCGCCGAGCGGCTCTTGGATTTGCCCGGCGCGTTGCGCTTTCTCGCCCAACACCGGCCGATCGTCGCAGCCCGCTCCGGCATTGCGCCCAACATCGAAGAGATCAGCGTCGAGCATGAGGCCTCCTACGTGCTCAAGCCGCTGCCGATCGCGGGCGCGGCCTACGAACTCAGGAACCCAATCCACTTCGTGGCCGATGCCGCAGCGTTGGAGACCGCCGTCGCCGACATGATGGCCGCACCCGTGCTCGGACTCGACGTCGAGACCGCTCTCGACTTCCTCACCGTCTGCCTGATCCAGATCGCAACACCGACCCGGACCTGGATCATCGACACCCTCGCATGTCGCGTCTTGCACCCACTCAAGCGTGTCTTCACGTCGCAGATCCCCAAGCTGATCCACAACGCCAAGTTCGAACGCCGCGCCCTCGCCCAATTCGGCTTCGAGCTCGAAGCCGTCGAGGACACACTGGTGCGGTCGAGAGAGGTCCGCGGCCCCGGAGCGATCGGCGGCCACTCCCTAGCCACGGTCGCAGAGCGCGAACTCGGCGTGTTTTTGGATAAGAGTGAGCAGACCTCCAACTGGGCGCGGAGACCGCTGAGTGAGGAGCAGATTCGGTATGCCGCGGCAGATGCGGAGATATTGCTCAGGGTCCGCGAGCAGCTGTTGATCGCCAACAAAGAAGCCTAGCGTTCAAGGACGTCGTTCAGGATTCCTGTCACCCTCACTCGTCACCGCTCCGCCGCTGTGACGCGGTCCACCACTCGAAGAGCTTCGCGTGCAGATCGAAGGTCACGGACGTGCGTTGAAGAAGCTTTGGGGCGTCGAGGTTCGCGCAAAGCGCGTTCCCGAGCGCGACGTAGTTCCGATCGGAGTTCAGGCCGTTGCCGCGGTCATCTCAGGCGCTGGCCGTGAATCACATAGTCATCGCTCAACCTCGACAAGCTTGTCGGTGGGTGAACCTGAGCCTAGTCCGCCACAGCTTCAACCGCGTACCCTCCGGTCCTCGAACGATAAGGGGACCGCATGCCGTCAACGCTGACGTGGTTGGATCATTCAGACAAGGAGCGCCGTCGGGTTCTCGATGCGCTCGACAGGTTCAAGGAGACCGACACGCGCGACGAGTTGGGTTTGTCGTCGATTCGCGACGGCTTCGCCGACTTGTTCTTTCCGGGGACGAGCGTGCTGATGACCCGAGCGCGCTACTTCCTGTTTGTGCCGTGGCTTTACCTCGGGCTGATCGAGAAGAAGTCGAGCGGGGACTTCGGCGCGCGGCTGAGAACGGCTGAGCTCAAGTTGATCGAGACGCTCGGAGACGAGGTCGGGGTGATCGGTCGCGTAGCGAAGTCGACGCTGAAGCGGACGGCGAGCAGCATCTATTGGATCGGGCTCGGGGCTTGGGGCATTCGCACCAGCAAGTTCAAGAACGCCATGCAAGGCGAGTACAACGCGCTGCTCTCCGGGGGCGCTGGGCGTCTGTCGGCGCTCGTGCGTGACGACGACAACAACGCCGTCGAGGCTGGTTCGGGCGGCGCGTGGCACGGGCATTTGCCGAGGCCGCCGGAGGGCTTTCCCAAGGAGGCGGCGCTACCGTTATTGCCGCGAGAGGCCGTGTATCTGCAAGACCGCCTGCGCATCTCGACGCCTGGTTCACTGCTCGCGCAAATGACCGAGCCGGGCTTCTTGCCCGACGAGAAGGCTTTGTTTCCCTGGCTGCATCAACGCCTGGGGGACCTAGCACCTGAGCTCCAACGGCAGCTGCACCATGCGCAATGCTTCGCCGAAGTGATGCATGGCGCGGCGCTGCTCTACAACTTGATGTTGGCCGAGAAGAGCAAAGGCCAACAGAAGAGTGAGACGGTCGATAAATACCGGCAGTGGTTGGCGGAGTGGTCGGAGGAACTCTCGCCGCGTGGCGCGGTGTTGGACGCGTGGGACCAAGCCGAGCTCTGGCAACTGGAAGCGGTCGCGACCGTGAGAGAACCGACAAAGACCTTCGTGTCGCAGTGGATCGCTCGACGCACCTGGAGCAAGCCGGAGACCGCGACGGACGACCCGGTGGCGCGCAAGCTGGTGGAGCGACGTGAGTTGCAGCTCAAGGGTCCGGCGCGCGCGCGGCTCGTCAATCCGCGAGCGCTCGAGTTGTGGGGTGGAGAATCGGGGACAGCCCGCCTGGCCTATCGCTGGGGGACCGCTGTGCAGATGGCGAAAGACATCGTGGAGGGGCTTAATGCTTGACCCGAAGAACCGAGGCGCGCTGCTCGAGGCGCTGCGTCCGCCGCCTGGCTTCAGCGTCGATGCGGCGATCGCTACGACGTACTCGCTCGATCTGCTGGCGCTCCTGACGGCACCGCTCGCCTTCTCGCTTTACGACCGTTTGGCGTCGAATGAGAGCAAAGCGGAGGTTTCGCAGCTCGACAGTCTCGCGTTGCTCGAGGCTGTGCGGCGGCACGCCGAGCGCTTGGTCGTGTTTTGCCATGGGGGCGCCATCGCCGTCCCGAAGGCCTATCGACAAGTCACGACCTACGTCGAGGACTGCGTCGTCCAAGCCAGGGCTCGCGCCGAGGGCGGTGTGTTCCACCCGAAGCTCTGGGTGCAGCGCCTGACGTGCGCGAACGCGCCTGTGCGCTATCGGATCCTCGTCAACAGTCGCAACCTAACCTTCGACCGTTGCTGGGACACGATGCTCGTGCTCGACGGCGAGCTAAAGGAACGCAAGACCTCTATCGTCGAGAGCAAGCCGCTCAGTGAGTTCGTCGCGGCGCTGCCATCGTTGGCGCTCGACCCGAGCGCGTTCCAAGGGCCACGTCGAGCGCTGCTCGAGCAGATCGCTGAGGAGCTGAGGCGCGTGGAGTACGAGAAGCCCGAGCACGTGGAGTCGCTCACCTTCTGGCCGATGGGTCACGACGGGCGCGTGCGCGAGCCGTTTCCTGACCAGCTCGGAAAGACGCTGGTGATCTCTCCCTTCCTCGCGACGGCACGACTGGAGTCGTTGCTAGAGCGCGCAGGCGCTATCTCGCTCGTCTCGCGTGCGGATGAGCTGGACAAGGTTCCGCTCGCGACGCTGAGTCGTTTCAGTGAAGTGAGCGTGCTCAACGACGCCGCGGAAGACCCGGAAGAGTCCGACGAGCCGGAGGTGGTGTCCTCCGGGCTTCCGCCTGCGCGCGGCCTTCACGCCAAACTCTACGTTACCGACCAAGGGCGGGATGCGAGCTTGTGGACGGGGTCGGCCAACGCGTCGAGAGCAGCGTTCTCGCAGAACGTCGAGCTCTTGGTGCAGCTTTCGGGCAAGAAGAGCAAGCTCGGTGTGGAGACGTTCTTCCAGGGAGGCAAAGACGGTGAAGGGCTGCGCTCGCTGCTCGTCCCCTATCAGCGCGAGAGCGACGACTGCCTTCCCTCGCAGGAGGACCTCACGTTGCAACAGTTGCTGCGGCGGGAGACCGAAGCACTCGTCGCCGCCGGCTGGACGACACGCCTCGTGATCGATGCGGGCACAGCGCCGCCTCGCGAGACCTACAGCTTCAGCGTGGAGCCGCAAAAGCCTTGGACGCCAGGCGCTGGCTGCTCGGTTTCTGTGTGGCCGATCAGTCTGCCGCGCGAGCGCGCCAGTGCGCTGCAAGCGGGAGCCCCGGTTGTGTTCGAGCGCTGCTCCTTTCAGGCCATCACCCCGTTTCTCGCGTTCGAGGTGCGGCATCAGGACAGCGGCGAGACGGCCGTCGTGGTGATCAAGGCCACGCTCGACGGCGCGCCGGCGAACCGCGGAGCGCGGGTGCTTCAGTCGATGCTGGACGATCCTGCGAAGGTGCTGCGTTTCCTGCGCATGTTGCTGGCGACCGAGATCGAGGAGGCGCTCGCTCTGTTGGACGATGGCGACACCGACGGCCATGCCGCAAGCGGGGGCTCGCAACCCGAGGTTCCCTTGTTCGAGACGCTGACCCGTGCGTTTGATCGCAGCCCAGAGAAGTTGGAGCACGTGGACCGTTTGATGCGCGAGCTGCGAAGCAGTGAGGGCGGTGAACAGCTGGTCCCGCCGGGGTTCGATACGGTCTGGCAACCACTGTGGGCCGCCTACCAGAGCACGCTACGAACCGCCTCGGAGAAGCCATGAACCGCGTAGCCGACCGAGTCCTGGGGGACTTGAAGGACTTTCAGCGCAAGACCGTCGAGTACGTCTTCGACCGCTTGTACGCCGCCGACGCCTCCGGCCGATTCTTGGTCGCCGACGAGGTGGGGCTGGGCAAGACGATGATCGCCCGCGGCGTGATCGCCAAGGCCATCGACCGTCTGCGAGACCAAAAGATCCCACGCATCGACGTCGTCTACATCTGCTCGAACGGTGACATCGCGCGGCAGAACATCAACCGGCTTCGGGTCTCGGACGAACAGCACGTTGCGCTGGCTTCGCGTCTAACCCTGCTGCCGAAGGATCTGAAGCGGCTCACCGCATCGAAGAATGGCGTCAACTTCATCAGCTTCACCCCTGCTACCTCCTTCGAGCTTTCCCAGGGATTGGGACGCGCCGACGAACGCGTGCTGCTTTACTCAATGCTCCGCCGCATATGGGAGCTTGGTGACAAGACGCCGCCCAAGAATGTGTTTCAGGGCAACGTCTCGCCAGAGAACTTTCGGCGGCTGGTCGAGATCTTCGACCACGACTTGATCGAAGCGCCATCGATAAAGGCCTTCGCTGAGAAGCTCGAGCTGCACGACGCCTTGCGACCCGAACAGCCGGGCATGCGTGTGCGTTTCGACAAGCTGTGCCAGACGTTTGCGAGGGCTGACAGCCGCATCTCCAACGAGATGTCGCAAGAGCGTTATCGGTTCATCGGCGAGTTGCGGCTAGCGCTCGCCGCGAGCACCGTTCACGCGCTCGAGCCTGACCTCATCATACTCGACGAGTTCCAGCGCTTCAGCCACCTCCTGGGCGGTGAAGACGACGCAAGTCGGCTTGCTCGCGAGCTGTTCGAATACAAGGACGTCCGAGTTCTCCTGCTCTCTGCGACGCCGTACAAGATGTACACGACCGCGAACGAAGCGAACGCGGACACGCCCGAGGATCACTACAGCGACTTCGTGCAGACGGTGCGCTTCCTCGAGCGCGAAACGGGGCAAACGGCTGGACTCGATACCGTGATCGGGGAGTACCGCGAGAGCTTGCTCGCGCTGGGTCGAGGCGCAGGCAACGGGGGCCGCATTCAAGAAGCCAAACGTGGCCTGGAGACGCGCCTGCGCAACGTGATGGTCCGTACCGAGCGGCTAGCGTCGACGGAAGATCGCAATGGGATGTTAGCGGAGATCAACTGTGTAGCGCCGCCGCGCGAAGAGGACTTTCACAGCTACAAGGCGCTCCAGAGCGTGGCCAAAGCGGTTGAGGCCGACGATACGATGGAGCTTTGGAAGAGCGCGCCCTACCTGCTCAGCTTCGTTGACGATGACTACAAGCTTGGGCGCTGCCTAAGCGCTGAGCTCGAAAGCCCAGCGGGGCGAGCTCGGCTTGCGCCAGAAATCCGGGCCTCGCGGAGTGTGCTGCCGTGGGCAGACGCCGAGGGGTTTCGCCCGATCGAGGCAGGCAATCCACGCATGCGCTCGCTGACCGATGATGTGGTCGAACAAGGCGCTTGGCAGCTGCTGTGGATACCGCCTTCCCTTCCCTACTACCGCCTATCGGGCGTGTTCGCGAATCCCGCGCTCCGCAACTTCACCAAACGGCTCGTCTTCAGCGCCTGGCGCGTGGTCCCGCGCGCCGTCGCCGCGTTCCTCAGCTACGAGGTCGACCGGCGCATGAACGCTCATGATCCCGAGGCGCGCAACACTCCGGAGGGCCGCAAACGGCGCGGTCAGCTGCTTCGCTTCAGCCGCTCCGAAGGTCGACTCACCGGCATGCCGGTGTTGGCGCTGCTCTACCCGAGCATTGTACTGGCCCGCGCTTGCGACCCGGCGCGCCTCTTCGCCGAGCGCAGCAGCGGCAAGCACGAAAGCGGGACGAACGAAGACGAAGGCACCTCGCTGGAGGAGATCCTCGCCGACGCACAGCAGAACCTCGAACTCAGTCTGCGCCGCCTGAAGGCCGGCGACAGCAACGGGCCGGTCGACGAGCGCTGGTACTGGGCTGCCCCGCTGCTCTTGGATCGTTTGGTTGCACCGGCCGAAACCCAGGACTGGTTCCGACAGGCTGATCTCGCCGCTGTTTGGGCAGGCGCTGATAAGGACGACAAAGAGGACGCCGACGGCAGCGAGGAAGTTGCGACTGGTCCATCGGCCGCGCGTAACGCCGAAGATGACGGCTGGAGTCTTCACGTGCTCGAGGCGCGAAAGCTCGCGCTCGATGAGCCCGGCGCCGTTGCGCTTGGGCGCATGCCCGAGGACCTTCTGGAGGTGCTCGCCGAGCTTGCTGTCGCCGGTCCAGCCGTTGCGATGTTGCGTGCGCTCGAGCGCGTTATGGGCCGCGAGCAGCAGCAGAACGAGGCCGAGGGCGACGCGGTGAAAGCCGGCAAGCGGCTGCGCCGAAATGGCGCGGCACAAATCGCGTGGTCGTTTCGCGCGCTGTTCAACCGCGGCGGCGTGACCTCGATGCTACGCGCCGATCCGAAGCGCGCCGAGCAGCCCTACTGGCGCCTGGCGCTCCGCTACTGCGCTGAGGGCTGCCTACCGGCGGTGCTCGACGAGTACGCCCACGTCTTGCGCGACCACCTCGGCCTGCGCGAAGGGAGCCTCCACCACCGCGTGCACGAGATCGCCGATCAGATTCGCGACGCCCTCGAGCTCCGGCCGGCTCAGGTGAAGATCAACGACTACGTCCCCGACGCAAAGGGTCGAGGGCTTCAAGCCGTTCCTCAAAACCTGCTCACCCACTTCGCGGCGCGGTTCGCCGATGAGACCCAGGAAGACGGGACGAAGAGCCGCGCCGATCTCGTCCGCAAAGCCTTCAACTCACCGTTCTGGCCGTTCGTGCTCACCACCACCTCGGTCGGTCAAGAAGGCTTGGACTTCCACAACTACTGCCACGCCGTCGTTCACTGGAACCTGCCCTCCAACCCCGTCGACCTCGAGCAACGTGAAGGCCGCGTGCATCGGTTCAAGGGTCACGCGGTTCGGCGGAACGTCGCGCTCAGTCACGGTCAGGCCGCCCTCCAAAGCGAGACCGGCGACATCTGGGAAGACCTCTTCCAACACGCAGCCGCCGAAGCCAAAGCCGCGGGCAAGAGCGAGATCGTTCCCTACTGGGTCTACACGCGTGAGAACGGCGCCCAGATCGAGCGCCGCATCCTCGCCCCGCCACTCAGCCGCGAACAGACGCAAGCGTGGGCCCTCAAGCGATCCCTCGCCGTGTACCGCATGGTCTTCGGCCAACCCCGACAAGACGACCTCGTCGACTACCTCACCTCACGCGTCCCAAAGGAGGAGCTCGACCGCGTGATGGAGGAGACGAAGATCGACCTTGGGCCGCGGTAGGACGGGTGGGTATCGCAGCGGACCGAGCAGCGTGAGTCGTGCCGCCGACTGGTGCAGCGGACCGAGCAGCGCGCGTCGTGCGGCCGACTCGTGCAGCGGACCGGCGAGCGACATTGGGCCTCGCGATAACTTATCCGGCGCCCCAATGTCGCACCGGCCGTGAGCGGTGCGGCAAGCTCGGGTCGCCCATCGGCGTGCCAGCGGCGTTCCGGCAGCGGCCTACTGGCCGATCTCAGCGGATCCTCGCCTGCGGCCGCTCTCGGTTGCGCGGTGACGCCTCAAGCTACTCGAGCGCGCGTGCGACATTCGGCCGGGCGATAAACCATCGGGCGCCTGAATGTCGCTCGGCTTCACAGCCTCGAGCAGCTGGTCTGCGCTGCGCCCCCCTTTCACGGACAGCGCGGCGCGATGTACTCCCCGCTCGGATCCGTCTCCGCGATGGAATTGGAGACCGTGAGGCGGAAGTGCACCGAGCTGTCGTCGATCGCGAGGATCTCGAGGGTCCCTGACAGCCCGCCGCCGCCCCACCCACAGTCCTCTGCATCGATCGGATCCTCGTGCAGCTCCGATGTTTCCGACTTGCCTGCGGTGATCTGCGGGCTCTCGAGATCGTACACACCCACCGCCTGGAGAGCCGGCGGCAGCGAGATGCTCACGCTCCAGTGAAAACCGCACGGGAGGAGCACGGAGGCTTCTCCGCAGCTGACCCCGATGTCCGAGAGCTTTAGGAAGAGTTCATCCGGATCGAAGCCACCACCCGACGTGAAGTAGCCGGTGTCCAGCAGAACCTCGAGCTGAGCCCGCGTGATCGCCATCGCAAGCATCTCGGGCGTAGAGGACGAGCTCGTGCTCCCGCCGAGCCCTTGACCCGTGCTCGAAGCGGCCTGCCCTCCGCCGCCCTCGTCCGTGCCCCCGCCTCCGACGACGGTGGTCCCGCAGCCGGCGAGCGACGCGAGCCCAAGGAGGAGCACGGCCGCGCTGGCGGACTGGCGAACAGAGGCTAGGTGGGTGATCGACATGGCGCGCTCCTGTCTCAAGGTGGCTCGCGGCTTGGAGCCCCTTTCGGAGCGTACGTTAATGCGGCCGTTCGCGTGGTTGTTGTAAGCACTTTCGCGGTTGGCCGCGCGCGGGGATTGTTGCTGTGAGCTGTAAAGGCAGGACCTGCGGGCGCCGCCGTCGCGACTCGGCGGAACGTCGCGCGCAGTCACGGCCAAGCCGCCCTCCAAAGCGAGACCGGCGAGCAGCGACATTGAGCCGCGCGATAACTTATCCGGCGCCCCAATGTCGCACCGGCCGTGAGCGGCTCGGCAAGCTCGGGTCGCCCAGCGGGGTGCGTGCGGCGTGTCAGCGGCGTACCGGCAGCGGCCTACTGCCCGATCTCAGCGGAATCTCGCCTGCGGCGGCTCTCGATTGCGCGGTTACGCCTCGAGCTGCGAGCGCGCGTGCGACATTCGGCCGGGCGATAAACCATCGGGGGCCTGAATGTCGCTCGCCTTCGCGGCGGCTCTTCGACGTGGCCCTCCGCCCTCCCCCGCCAGACCGGCATGCTAGCCTGAGCCTCTCGCAAGCCCGTGCCGTCGCTCGAAATGACTTACGAAGAATACGTTGCCTTCGAGCGCGACGCCGAGTCGAAGCACGAGTTCGTGAATGGCCGGGTCTACGCCATGAGCGGGGGTTCGCCCGAACATGCGCGGCTGGCGGCTGGGCTCATCTCGCTGCTCACGGTTGGGTTACGCGGCAAGCCCTGCGTTGCATTTACCTCCGACCTGCGCGTGCGGATCCAAGCAACAGGACGCACGACGTACCCGGACGTCACCGTGGTCTGCGGCGCACTCGAACGTGACAGCGTCGACACCGACGCAGTGACGAACCCGCGCGTGATCGTGGAGGTTCTTTCACCGACGACCGAGAGTTCGGATCGCGGCGACAAATGGGCGCACTACCAACGGATCGACTCGCTGCGTGAATACGTCCTTGTAAGCCAATCGACCCAGCGCATCGAGGTCTACAGCCGCGACGAAGCGCAATCCGGCTGGCTGTACCGACAATACGGCCCCGGTGAAAGCGCGCAGCTTCCGTCGCTCGAGCTCAACCTCGAGCTGGATGCGCTGTACGCAAACCCGCTGGCTTGAGCTGGGGCTCAACGACGAACGTCAGCTCGACGGGGACGTCAATAAGTGTAGATCTTCCCCTCTGGATCGATGCCCCCGCTTCGGGTCGCCGCGGAGGGGGTCGGCGGGACCAGAGCCTTCGCAAGCGACCGCGACGATCCAACGAGCGGCGAACCGGTCTTCGGGGGTAGCGAGCGTACCCTCTTCGTTGTTGAGCGCCGAAGGCGGCCAGTCCTCGCGATGGGAAGCGAGCCAGCGCCACTCGACGACGCTGCGTGGCTGCGTGGGCTGCGTGGGCTCGGACCCCCCCGGCATGCAGGCGCAGAGCGTGCCCAGCGCGACCGATGCGCACACCCGGAGACGCCTTCGCAGCAAGCCGCTCACAGCGAGCAATACGCCGGGAACCCCGCGGGCAAGCCCTTCTCATAGGGCTCGGGCCAGGCGCCGAAGGGGTGGTCCTGCAGGAACTGCCAGGCGGAGGCGCGCGCGTCTGCCGGGACGATGTGGGCCTTTCCGTGATCGCAGACGAAGGCGAAGTGGCCTCTGTCCTTGAGGAGCTGGACGTAGGCCTCGGTCTGCGTCTCGAACTCGAGGATGACAATGTCGTTCGGGCCGCCGTGGAACGTCATCGCTGGGAACAGGTTCGACTCGTCCTGCACGCTGGGATAGCCGACGTGCGCGCCCGAATAGGTCACTACACTGGCGATGTACCCGGAGCGCCGAAAGCCCAGCTGGGCGGTGTTCATGGCGCCGGCGCTGAAGCCAACGCTGTGGATGCGCCGCAGGTCGACGCCCACCTTCTCGATGGCGCAGGCCAGCACCTCGTCCATCACCCGCAGGTCTGCGTCGTCGCTGCCTCCGAGCGCCAGGTACCACGGCAAACTTCCTGTTTCTGGAGCCTGCACGGGGGCGGCGACGATGCCGCCCTGGTCGGTGATCTCCTTGATGACGTCCGAGCTGAGCGCGTACGAGGCCTCGTCGGGAGAGCCACCCGCGCCGTGCCAGAAGAAGACCACCGGTCCGTCGAGGGTCTTCGCGGCCTCGGAGATCCACAGCTTCACGTCGCGGGACTTGCCGTCGGGGGCGACCGTGATGGTTCCCTCGATCAGCTCGGGGCAGGCGCCCGACGGCTTCGGCACGAACGCCTCGTTGGGGGTGGTAGCGGGCGCCATGCCGCCACTGCCACCGCTGCCGCCGCTCCCACCGCCGCCTGTGTCACCCGTGCTCGCGGTCTCGGAGCTCTCGCAGCCCGCGAGGCCGATCAAAAGGGAGGAGGTCGCAGCGGCGAGGAGGAGGGAGGAAGCGCGCACGGCACGACGATACACGAGTGTGGTCAGCGAGCGGGAGGCGGGCTCGCGGGCGGACAGACCCGATAGGCTGGCGGCACGAGGACGATCTTGGTGATCGCCGCCGGTACGACCAACAAAGGTCGAAGATCCGGTACGACGACGGGCGGCGCCTCCTGCCTGGGGATGCGCGGCATGTCTTGACCGCCCGCTCCGCACGGGATCGGCATGAAGGTGGCGGTCACGGTGTCGCCCTCCACCATCAACGCTTCCAGAGACGATCCGGGCAGCGGAATGCCGACGATGTGGTGGTCCGATTGGTCGATCTCGACGGCGCTCGGTGAGACAGGGCAATCTGCACGAAGGGGCAAATGACTCGTGCCAAGTCGAAGGTTCAAGGGGCCTTCGGCCGTTTTCTTCGGAGAAGGCACGAGTCATTCTTGTTGCTGCATCCACCTTCGGTGGAATCCTTCTGCCGGGTGTAGACGCGTGCGGGCGTTCGATCGGGTTCTGGTCCGTAGTTGCCCACGGCTGCCGGGCAGCCCTCGCGCGGTGTGACATAAACGAGCGGCAGCGACGGTGGCCCCAGCGGACCCTGCGGCGCAGCCATGTTGCAGGGCGTGCACTTGGGCGCCTCCTGGACGTTATCCACGACACTGTGGACACACGCGCAAGGTCCCGCGGTCGTGTAGGAGAACGTCCCGCTTTCCACCGACCCGCACAACACCGCGGGCGCCGCGTCGGCCGGGAACCGCAAGGCGATGCGCTCTTCTTCGGTAAGGGGGTGACAGGCGGGCGCCTCAGCCGAAGCCTCAGCCGAAGCGTCCTGGGGCGTCACGCCAGCGCCGCAGCCGGCGAGCGCGGCAACAGCGCAAATGGAGGAGAGCTTGCGTACGATCCATGGTGGAGCGGTAACGCTATCCGCATTCTGGCCTTACATACGGCCAGTGACATTGGGCCCCGCGATAACTTATCGGACGCCCGAATGTCGCACCGGCCGGGAGCGGCGCGGCACGCTCGGGGACCTCGCGTTGCAAACGGCGCGATCTCTGCGGCGCTTCGTGCGGCGTTTCCAGCGGCTTCGCGCGCGCCCTACTCGTGCGCGGTCCCAATTGCGCCGGGCCTGATCGAGCCTGCGCGCGCCCGTGCGACATTGGGCCGGGCGATAAACCATCGGGGGCCTGAATGTCGCTTGCCCGGGCGGCTGCGCGTTCGGAGCTGACGCCGCTCACGCCCCTTACTTGGCGGTCACGTCGAGGCGGATCAGCACGGTGTCCCGGATGAGGTCGTTGGGCTTGCCGGGTAAACTCGGCGACGGTCTTCACCTCGTCTTTGCCGAGCGTGACGTTGGCGGGGAAGCTGACGCTCTTCTCGACGCCTCGGAGCTTCAGGTTGCCCGTGATCATGTGGGTCGCTCCGCCGGCGGTGTCCTTCGTCAGCTCGGTCAGCTCGAAGGTGCTTGTAGGGTGCTCGGACACGTCGAAGAAGTCGGCCGACTTCAAATGCTCGTCCAGCATGGCAACGTCGGTCTTCAAGCTGGCTATGCAGCGCCGCACCAAGCGAGCCGCTTCTCCTCGAGCGCCTCTCGAACAACGTCCGCCACGCTCGAGCCGTTGCCATTGCGCACACGTTCCTCCGCGAAGGCCAGCGCGCACGATGGCGGATTGTGCCCGAGATGGTTCATCTCAAGGCGAATGGGCGTGCGGGTTGCGACTTTGGCTGGCGGCGGGACCGCTGGCCGCCGGCATCGGCTGACGCGCGTTCGCGGCGGGCGGTATCCTTTGTGCGGAGGGCCCGGCCTAGCTAGAACGGCCTCATGGCCTACACTGATCCGTCCGTCCGCTTGCAGCTGCAGCTGCCATCGCTCTCAGGCGTTCTCCCCAAACTTCGGGAGGACCTCGATGCGGCAGTCGCCCTTCTCGACTCTTTCCCCATCCGCGTCGACTACCTCCGATCGGCGACGCCGGACAGCGATGTCCGGTTCCAGGTCAGCCGGCCGTACGACTATGCAGCGAGCACTCTCGAGGCGTACGGCAAGAAGACCAAGAACGCCGAGCTGCGGGAGTTAGCGGATTGGCTGAGCAACACCAGCAAACTTCTGTGTGCGGCCCACGAGACGAAAGAAGCATGGTTGCGAGAGCCCGCAACGCCGTCGCAGCTGGCGGCCCTCGGCGATGCCATTCCATTTGAGTTGCCTCTTGAGGTGAGCACCCTTCTCCGCATCAGCAACGGCTTGGCCCAAGGCGTGGTCCCGGACAAGCGCCGAGACTTCTTGTTCGCCGACGTCGACACGCTGGCGCGCGAGTTCCGCTTCCTTGTCGAGAATAGCGGCGCCACCAACTATCTCCCCGCCTTCACGTCGAACGGGAACCACATCCTGATCAAGCTCGACGAGGTCGACGAGCTGCGCAAGGCGTCGCTGGCGCTTGGCACCAAGGGGAAGCCCCGCCCCGTACGGCACCACGACGCCATCCTTTTCGACCACGAAGAGGGTCTCGCCGCGGCCCGTGCCTTTTCCAGCGCGTCCCAGCTGTACACTGGCTTTGCGCCCGCTCTGTGGGAGGGTTGACTCAGCGCCCTCTGCTCCACGACCCAGCGCACGAGGTCCATGACGAGCAGTCAGACGTCGTCGCAATCGTTTCACTGGAACCTGCCCTCGTGCAGCCGACTGGTGCAGCGAACCCGCCAGTGACATTGGGCCCCGCGATAACTTATCGGACGCCCGAATGTCGCACCGGCCGGGAGCGGCGCGGCACGCTCGGGGACCTCGCGTTGCAAACGGCGCGATCTCTGCCGCGTTTCGTGCGGCGTTTCCTGCGGCTTCGCGCGCGCCCGAGTCGTGCGCCGTCCCAATTGCGCAGGGCCTGATCGAGCCTGCGCGCGCCCGTGCGACATTGGGCCGGGCGATAAACCATCGGGGGCCTGAATGTCGCTTGGCCGGGCGGCTGCGCGTTCGGAGCGACGCAACCGCCGAAGCAAACACGATTGAGGTCCGAAGGTGTTCGCTCGCGCCGCAGATGCCGAACGCTGGGGAGCTACAGCCCCGTGCAGTCGAACCGCGTGAGCTCGACACGCGACGCATCGGACACGGGTATGGTCCTGGCCACGAGGAGCGATCCCCGATCGGGAGACACGGTGAGCGCGAGGGAGTCGATGGGGCCGGCGAGCACGCCCGTTGCGACGGATTGAGCCTCGGCGTCGAAGACCTCGAGGGAGGTGCTATCCCCGATCGAGTACGCGAGAACGAAGCCATCTCCCGCGGGGGAGGCAGAAAATGGGTACGCGTCTCTGGTCGACAGCGGGAGCAGCGGACCCACCGCTCCGCCGTTGACGTCGAGTCGTTGTGCATACGTCGTGAAGGGGCCGAGCGCGACATCGGGGCCCTCGGTTAGGATGAGCCACGCTCCGTCGCTGCGAGGCGTGAGCGACACGTGGTACACGACCTCGTCGCCGAACACGCCACCGAGCGTCGACGCAAGCTCGCCAGCCTCATCCACGTGATAGCGGGAGACCTCGACGAACTCCTCGATCGGCGTCGAGTTGCAACTCGCCTCGCTCCGTTTGTGCGTTGCGACCAGGAAGGCTCCCGGGACGGCGGTGATCTCGCTCTTGTTCACGCCGCTCTTACAAAACTCGACGATGTCCGAGGCCTCGCTCGGCCAAGCGAAGGTCTGCAGCGGGAGTCCCTGCTCGGGGCTCAGCCAACGCAGCAAATACTGATCGTCTGTACGAGCCGCTCGATCGAGGTTGGCCGAACCCCCAATCCGCACCGGTTCGGTCGGCGCCGATGGGATTCCCTCGATGAGGTAGGTCCCCGTCCCGCTCGCCGCGACCAGCCACCCTTCGTCGTTGGTGCTCCCGACGGCGAGTTGCGACCACGACAACTGATCGATACCTGCTTTCGACGCAGGTGCCAGTGGGATGGGCCACGTCTCCCAAGGCGACAGCATCAGCGTTGCGACTTCATGGTTGCTGCTGGCCCAACCACCATTGACCGCGAGCAGCACGTCGCCAGACGCGAGCGTCGTGAGCACTGGATAGGCGTGCCCGATGGCGTCGGCGAGTGGCACCAGCTCCGAACTGCCGTGAAGGGTCAGTGCGCCTGCGACACACTGGGGTTGCGGGTCCGCACCGCCGTCACCTCCGCCGGATGCGCCGTCACCTCCGCCGGATGCGCCGTCACCTCCGCCGGATGCGCCCACACCGCTGGCTCCGCCATCGTCCTCGATCTTGACCTGGGCGCACGCGCCCATCAGCAGCAGCCACAGCGCGATGGAGCGTGTTCGCAAGCACGTCATGGGATCACGTCTACGTGTCGTCCAGGTCGGCAGCAATTGGCCGCCGGGCGGTCCGGACACGTGCAGGTCCAGCTGGGTGACAGTCGAACTCGGCGGGATCTGCTATTCCGTTCTCGATGTCTCTGGCCGTTTTTCCACCGATCGTTGGGCGCGAGGAGCTTCGCTACCAGTCTGAGCTTCTCCAGCTCGGCGCCGTCCCCGAGGCTGCGCAGCTCTCGTTCGAGGTTGTCGAGGGTCATGTCCGGCTCAGCGCGTACGGCCCCGAAGGCAGCGCGTACGCGTGGGAGATCGCGTCGCCTTACGAGGTTTGGCCGCCCGCGGTGTCAGCGAGCGAAGCGGCGGCGCCTCTCGAGTCGTTCGCGGGTCCCATCGAGGTGGCGACGTGGCCCGACGGATGCTCACTCGCGTTGGGCCCGGGCGGCCACGCTCGCTGGATCCCTCACGCGGAAGCGAACGCCGCGGAGGGTCTGCGCGGAGCTTCCTTCGTCTGTTCGCTGCGCGACGACTTCGATCTCGTGATCGAACGCATGGCGGAAGGGGAACGCCTGCCCGTCGGCGCCGTTGCGCTCTCGAATCGCTATGCGCGCGCCTTGGTTACAAACGATGGCGCGCTCTGGCTCGCGGCCACCGAGCGACTCGACCGCAGCGTCGCAGAGGTCTTTTACGCCGACTCGACGGTTCGCTGCCTCGGCAGCATGCCCTGCCCCGCCTGGAGAGATACGCTACCACTCGTCGGTCTGATCGAGCGCGAGGGCGGAGCCTGGCTGCTCTTTCGACATCGGTATTCGATCGTCGCGCGGGCGGTCGACTGGAGCGGCTTCGGGGTCGAATGGTCGACAGGCTGGGCGTTGATGGGAACCGACGAGGTGCAGTTCGGTCGCTGTGGCAACGGCCTGATCGCGTCGGTGGTCCAGTCCCTGGCGATGTGGGATCCAGAGACCGAGCGCAGGTTGCTCGTGCTCGCGACAGACGGAGAACACACCACGCGTGCGCTTGGCTGTCCGCCGGGCGAATCGCCGGTTGCGCGAGGGACGGCGCTCGCTGTCGGCCCAAACGGCGAATCAATCCTCGTGGCGTACGTCACCACGTCCGGCCTCGTGGTTGCGCGCGCTGACTTCGGGACGGCCGCCGAACCAGCAGATCCGTGGGACGCAAAGGCCGTCGCGCGAGCCGAGCAGGCCTACGCGGAAAGGCTAAAGGCGGCTGAGCCCGAGGCCGAGGAACAGGAAGAGGAAGAGGACCTCTCCGAGCCGCTCTTCGAGTCGGATGCGCGGCCGAGCTGTCGCGAAGTGATTGAGGGTTTGCGCGCTACGGCGTTGGCCACTGCGCTCTTCGTGATGGCCCATCCGAATCTCAATGAGGACGCGTATCGCGGGGACAACGAGCGCGGGAGCTACATGATCTCGAACGGTCAGGGAGACCTCATGGTGTTCGCCTGGAACGAGCACGGCATCGTCGCCACGGCGTTCGAGCATGAACTCACCGACGAAGAGGCTGACCTGCCCATCGAGGAGAGGCGACCGTTGCGTTTTCTGGGCAAGATCCCGCGCAAGTTGTTGCCGCTCGCGAAGAAGGCCCTCACGTTGTCGGGACATTCCGTGACCGGCGGCCTCTGGATGACCGAGGAGGAAGGTCGGCGCGGCGGTGAGCTCATGGATTTGCTGATGTATGTTTCGCCGAGTTCCGCCTCGACCGAAGAGTCGAACGACGCGGCGGAACCGGCCGGTCCGGAGGGCCAGCTCACCTGGGATGTCCTGCTCGAGCGGTTGAGCAACACGACCACGAAGACGACGCTCACCGAAGACGAGGTGACAGCTGTGCTCACTGCAGGAGAAGTGGAGGCGAGGCGATACACCGATTCTGCGGCTCTCAGTGTGGAAGGCGTCAAGCTGGGCGCGAAGAAGCTCGCGCGGCTGCAGGTTGTCTGGCCCGACCCGGCGCGCGCGCTCGCGCGCTTCCGGAAGGCCAAGGCGCCGTAGCTTCGCTCGCTCGAGCTCAACCTCGAGCTGGATGCGCTGTACCAAACCGGCTGGCTTGAGCTGGGACGGCGAGCCGCCGGGCTCAAACGAAGGCCGCGCGAGGTCGGGCCCAGCTCGAGGATGGGCGGCCCGTGAGCGTAACTGGGTCGCGCCTCGGGTTCTCGATCGAGGAAGATCGCCCGGCCTGAAGGCGACCTCGAGCGCCGAGCACCCGCGCCCTCGGGTTTGAGCTTCGGGGGCGCTCCAGCGTTGAGGGCTCGGACGTCGCGTGGCAAGTTCGCGGCATGATGAAGCACCTGCTGAACGCTGTTCCCCTCCTCGCGCTGGGTTGTGTGAGCTACGGCGCGATCGCCCAGAAGCAGGCGTCCACGGAACTCAATTGCCCGGAGGACCAGGTTCGCGTGGAAGAAGAGGGCGGCGTCCGGACTCGGTTGCTGCGAGCCGAAGGTTGCGGAAACGTCGCCCAATATGAGTGCTGGGACGACTCGATCCAAAACCCGCGGAACGGGCAGGAGATGGAGCAGGCGGAGCCTGTGTGTCAACTGGTGTACTCCAGCCTGCGCGCCCAGGCGAAGCCGCGAGTGATGAGCGCCGGCGAGTCCGAGTGTCGTCGAATCTGCGGCGGAGGCGGGGACTCGTGCCGCTCCTCGTGCGGCGCCGGTGACTGCGACGCGATGTGTGGCGAGCTCGAGCGCGGCTGCATCCAGGGCTGCGTGAACGCGCTACCGCCCGAAGGACCTTCGGCCGCGGCCGTCGGCACAGCGAACTGACCGCTACGACGGGCTGCGGCTCGAGGATGGGTGGCTCTAAGGCTGCGTCGGTTTCCGCTTGGCGTAGCGTCTCGCCATCCGCAGCAGGGTCTCCGCTGAGAACGGCTTGTCCAGGCGTTCATTGGAGACCTGGTCGAGGAAGGCATGGGCGTCGGGATTGGTGGCGCCACACGATATGAAGACAAACCGCTTTTGGAGCTCCGAGTCGATCAGGCCGGCCAGCCGATAGAGTTCTGGGCCCGACAAGTGCGGCATCATGAGGTCCGAGAGGATCAAGTCGAACGGTGGGCCGCTGCGCAGCGCCTCCAAGGCCTCCCGCGCGTCGAAGAACAGCACGACCTCGTGTTCCTTGCTCAGGAGTCGCCGCAGGGAGTGCGCGACCGCTGGTTCATCGTCAATGACCATCACGCGCGCTCGATCATCCCCTGCCTGCGTCGGCTGCTCGCCATCGAGGAGCGGGGCGTCCGCCGCACCGTCGAGGATCAACGTAAATGTCGTTCCCACTCCCGGGGTCGACTCCAGGGAGAGCTCGCCACCCAAGGTCGCGACGATCGTGCGCGAGACGGACAGTCCAAGCCCCGTCCCGACACCAACGGGCTTCGTGGTGAAGAAAGGGTCGAAGACTCGACGTTGGAGATCGAGCGGGATGCCGGAGCCGTTGTCCTTGACCTCGACGACGACCTTCCCGTCGGGGCGCGTGCGGCCCGAAATGGTGATGCGGTTGGACGTCATGTCCTCCTTCTCGAACGCCTGCGCGGCGTTGACGATCAAGTTGACGATGACCTGGATGAGACGCGACTCGTCTGCAACGACTCGCACGCCTTCCTCGAAGTCGACGACGATCTCAGCTCGGTTCCTTGTCTCATGCACCGCCATCCCCAGCGACGAGGCGACCGCGGCGGCCATGTCGATGCTCGAGAGCGCGACGTCCTCACGTGCGAGCGCTCGAAGCCCCCGAACGATCCTCCGAATCCGCTCGGTACCCACCCGAGACTCCATCAGGCTCGCGATGGTCTCGCGCATCCTGTGCGAGGGGGAAGGACCCGAGATTTCACGCAGCTCATCGAGCGCGAACTCCAGGTTGCCGAGAATGTACGCGAGGGGGTTATTGATCTCGTGGCCGATGCCTGCCACCAGGGTGCCAATCGTGGCGAAGCGTTCCTGCTGACTCGCTCGTTCGGTGAGGGCCTTTAGCTCGGTGATGTCGTGGAACGTCGTGACCACCTCCACGAGGCGTCCATCGACCATCCGCGGCATCGAGTTGATGCTGATCCACGTGAGGTTGCCTGCCTCCGTGGGCAGGCCCATGACGACGCCGCGCGTGGGAACGCCGGTCTCGAGCGTGATCATGGCCGGATGTTCCACGCCGGGGAACGGACGTCCGTCCTCACGGACCGCGCGCCACGCAGGATCGACAGAGGTGCGGCCCTCGATTTCTCGCAGGTTGAGGATCTCGGTCGCTGCGCGATTATGACCGACGATGGCTCCAGTCACGTCCTGAAGAACCACCCCGTCCGCCATCGTCTCCAGGACTGCGGCCAACCGATCCGCCGCAGCGCGCGCCTCTCGGCGCTCCCTCGCCAGCTCGAGGCGACCGCGGCGAGCCTCGAGCTGCTCTACGACCTGGGACGCGAGGAGCTCGAGCATCTCCAGGTCGTCCGCGGAGGGCTCGCGCGGTGCGCGATCGATCACGCAGAGCGTACCGAGGACGGCGCCTTCTGTCGTCTTCAGGGGGATTCCGGCGTAAAACCGGATGCCAGGTGCTCCGACTACGAGCGGGTTGTCGTGGAAGCGAGGGTCCGTCTGGGCATCCCCTACGATCAGGCGCTGCCCTTGCGCGACCACATGACCGCAAAAGGAAACATCCCGGCCCGTCTCGCACACGTCGAGCCCATACCGCGCCTTGAACCACTGCCGATTAGCGTCGACGAGGGAAACCAACGCGATGGGTACTTCCATGATTCGCGCCGCCAGCCGCGCCAGGTCGTCGAACGAAGGTTCAGGCACCGTGTCGAGCACCGCATAGGACCGCAGAGCCAGGAGGCGAGAATCCTCGTTCGGGGGGGCGGCGGGCGGCTCCATCGTGCAAAACGTAGCCCTACTGCGACCGATCGAGCGGTGCAAAGTCCTTGCGCGCTAAACGATGAACCTCGCGCGAAGGCAACCATCGAACGCAGGAGCCCGGCCGCCACGACGCTTCCGTGCTCGTTCCAGCGGGTCCGTTGACGTCCTCTCCTCGCAAGGTGAATCCTCCAACGATGCATGCTTTGCTTCGTACGGCTCTACGGTTTCGCCGGCCACTTGCCCTGATCGCTCCGCTCGGTAGTCTCCTGCTGGGCTGCGGCGACGATAGCGGCGTGGGGGGACAAGGCGGGGAGGCCGGCGGCGCGCCTTCCATCTCGGGGGAGCTCAAGCCGATCCACGAGGCCGATCCGGAGCTGATTGATGCGGGCTACCAGGCCTTTTCCAACGCCGAGTTGGTGCAAGGCGTACTTCCGAAGGAGGCGATGCGGAATCTCTACATCACGTGGACCACCAGCCTCGCCGCTTATTATACATATTATACGGATGCGGACGCCTACTGGGCCGCCTTCAATGAACGTTATGGCACGGTGCCATCCCCGTTCAAAGGAGCGGACTATCCCGCGGGCTTCGCGCTCGCCTCGAACGGCAAAGTCGGTATCGACTGTCTGCTCTGTCATGCGAGCCGTTTCGAGGGCAAGACGCTGATCGGGGCGAGCAACAATCGGCTCGATCTGCGTGCCTTCGTCGAAGATGTGCAGGCCCTCCCAGCGGCGGTCGCTGCGCTCAAGAAGCAAGACCTCCCTCCGCCGTATGGCACCCTGGTGCAAGGGCTGCCCGACGATGAGGTGCCCGAGCCGTATGCGAGCCTGGAGATCCCGACGGGCGCGGCGGGCCTCAACGACGGCTTCGGCCTCGGCCTCGTGACCTCCACCTACTACGCCGAGCCGCCGCCGGACCTGAAGACCTTCATGGGCTACGAGGACGCCCCGGCTTGGTGGACGATGAAGTACAAAGAGCGGCTCTACACCGACGGCAGCGCACCGGGCGACGGCATCTACACGATGATGTCGACGCTATTGGCTTTTGGGCTCTCGATCAGCGAGCTCGCCGCCTACTTGCCGACCTTCAAGGCGATCCAGAGTTACGTGTGGTCGATGCCGGCCCCCCGCTGGGAGGACTTCGAGCTGCCGGCGGTCGACCCGCAACTCGTGCAGCGCGGTGAAGCGGTGTTCGCCGAGAAGTGCGCGAGCTGTCACGGCACGTACAACGATGAAGTGTTTCCGAACGCGCTCTCGACTCCCGCGGAGATCGGCACGGACGCGCTGCGGGCGGAGAGCTTTGGCGTGGTGGAAGCCGATTGGTTCAACTCCTTCATTCCCGGACCTGACTACGAAATGGAGTCGACGAAGCAATACCTCGCGCCGGCGCTTACCGGGGTATTCGCCAGCCCGCCCTACCTGCATAACGGCAGTGTGCCCACGTTGCGTGCGCTATTGGTGCCGGCGGAGCGCCCAAGCCGCTGGCGCCGCGCGAGCGAGGCCATGGATCCTGTCGCCGTTGGGCTCACCTTCGAGCTGGTCTCAGAGGCGCCCGATTTGGAGACCGTCGCCGGGCGCAAGGTGGTGGATACGAGCCTTCCCGGCCTCTCGAATGAAGGCCACGAGATCGAGCTGGACGAAGAGGAAGTCACGGCCGTGCTCGAGCTGCTCAAGACGTTCTAGAGGCCTGCTGGGCATGGGCGCTTCCCCACGGACTATGCGCGGGGCTGAGCGTTAGCTTCCGCGCACGACCATATCTTTGGGGTAGTACTTCATATCGCAGTAGCTGCTGTCATCGAGGCCAAGCACCACTGAAAGCGCGGCCGCCTCCCAACACCAATACCCAGTAAACGAAGTACCGTTCCCTGGCTTGTGAGTACCGGCCCAGCTTGCCTTGCGTGCCACTCGAGCGTACCAATGCGCCAGGTAGTTCTTGATGATGGCAGGCTGTTCAGCCTTGGACGCAGCAAACACAGGCATTAGCAAACCGTCAAAGACCTTAGGAAAGGCCAACGTACCCGATATAGCCCTGTCCTTTTGTTAATAGACCATTAAGTGGTCAATAATGGGCTCGGGCTTCAGCTTCTGATCAATGGAACGGATGTAGTTCAACACTTCACCCTCGTCCGCTTTCAGCAAAATGGCCCATGAAAGGGTGGTTACGGCCTGGTAAAAAATGTCAAAATAGTCGGAGTATTTCCCTTTATCGCTGTCTGGCTCTTGAAAGTAACCGGCGCCCCATTTCAGGCTCGCATGGAGGTACGGCCTGAGCTCTTCCACGGGCGTCCCAATCGAGTAGCAACAGGAGAGCAACCTCCCATAGTCGGAATGCAATCCCAACAAGATCGCCTTCCAGTTCATGCGCTGTTCAGCACGATTGGCCAGATAGCCTTCCCGCTTGGCTATCTCTTCAAGTCTCTCAGCGATGTTGCCTTGAAAATACTCCACCGTTTGGAGCGGCTCGCGTTGGGTCGTCATGCCCCTTCTATGTAAAGTTGTGTCCCCCCGCGGTCGAGCACGTTTAGCCGGCCCTGTGGCTCGAGCGCCCTTCTGTCTGCTGCATCAACCGTCGATAGCGACGTCGTTGCAGGCCTTTCGCAGCTGGGCGAGCGGCGGGAGCGCGAAGACGGAGCGCTCGGGCGGAGGGACGGGCGGCGCTTCACCGTGCCCGCAGCGCACGGCGAGGAAGCGGTCGAGGTTCTCGTCCGCAGCACCAATGGGGCCGATTGTGGCGCCTGTCTTCGGGCGAATCAGCACCCACCAGTCGAAGGCGAAGCCTTTGAGCGGCTGGGCATAGTCGTGGCGGTAGATGGCCAGCGTCCCAACCAGCGCAGGATCGCTGCAGGTGGTAATGACGAGGAAGTCATTGGCTGCGCCCAAGAAGAGGACCACCGCCGCTGCAACGCATGCGCGCGCGAACCGGAGGACTGCGGGTTGAGGGCGGCTTATGCGCACCGACCCATACGTTGAAGCGTGACCGCGGCCGCTCGCCAACCACCGACGCGACCGCGTCCCATAACGCCCGTTCGCCCCGAACGACCAGCACATGTGGGACGGCCGCACGCCTTCCCGGCTCACGGCGCGCCTTCCGAACGCCCTGGCGTTCGCCGCGTTGTCCCATAACGCCGGTTCGCCCCGAACGACCAGCACATGTGGGACGGCCGCACGCCTTCCCGGCTCACGGCGCGCCTTCCGAACGCCCTGGCGTTCGCCGCGTTGTCCCATAACGCCGG